>NZ_JBFUBB010000001.1:0-1181308 GCF_056405975.1 Polaromonas sp. P1_E12
CAATTACAATTACACCGTGGTGCAACCCACGGGATTGACCGCGAACATCACGCCGGCCAGCTTGACTGTCAGCGGTGTGAGCGCAAACAACAAGGTCTACGACACCACCACTACGGCCACGCTGAGCGGAACAGCAGCGGTGACGGCTTTGGGTGGCGATACCGTGACCGTGGGCGGTACCGGCAGCGGAAATTTCGCCAACAAGAACGTAGGTAACGGCAAGGCCGTCACCGTCACCGGCTACACACTGGGCGGAGCCGATGCCGGCAACTACACCGTGGTGCAGCCAACAGGTGTCACGGCCAACATCACGCCGGCCAGCCTGGCCATTACGGGTGTAGGCGCGAACAACAAGGTCTACGACACCACCACCACCGCCACGCTCAATGGCACCGCAAACGTCGCCGCCCTGGGCGGCGATGTGGTGACGGTTGGCGGTGGCAGCGGCACCTTCGCCGACAAGAATGTGGGCAACGGCAAGGCTGTGACGGTCAGCGGCTACACACTGGGTGGAGCCGATGCCGGCAACTACACCGTGGTGCAGCCCACCGGTGTCACGGCCAATATCACACCGGCCAACCTGGCGGTCACAGGCGTGGGGGCCAACAACAAGGTGTATGACACCACCACGACGGCGACGCTGAGCGGAACGGCAGCGGTGACGGCTTTGGGTGGCGATACCGTGACCGTGGGCGGTACCGGCAATGGCGCCTTCGCCAACAAGAATGTGGGCAATGGCAAGGCGGTGACTGTGACCGGCTACACGCTGGGCGGTGCCGACGCCGGCAACTACACCGTGGTGCAACCCACCAGTGTCACGGCAAACATCACACCAGCCAGCTTGGCGGTGACGGGTGTGAGCGCAAACAACAAGGTCTACGACACCACCACTACGGCCACGCTGAGCGGAACAGCAGCGGTGACGGCTTTGGGTGGCGATACCGTGACGGTGGGCGGCACCGGCAGCGGCACCTTTGCCAACAAAAACGTGGGTAACGGCAAGGCCGTCACCGTCACCGGCTACACACTGGGCGGCGCTGATGCCAGCAACTACACCGTGGTGCAACCCACAGCTGTCACGGCCAACATCACGCCAGCCAGCCTGGCAGTCACAGGTGTGGGCGCCAACAACAAGGTGTATGACACGACGACCACAGCGACGCTCAACGGAACGGCGGCTGTCACAGCTCTGGGCGGCGATACCGTGACGGTGGGCGGCACCGGCAGCGGCAATTTCAATAACAAAAACGTTGGCAATGGTAAAGCTGTGACGGTTACCGGCTACACACTGGGCGGTGCCGACGCAAGCAACTACATCGTGGTGCAGCCTACGGCAGTGACTGCCAACATCACGCCGGCCAGCGTGGCCGTCACGGGCGTGGGGGCAAACAGCAAGGTGTATGACGCGGGTACTGCCGCCACCCTCAATGGCACAGCCGCTGTGGCTGCTTTGGGTGGTGACGTGGTGAGTGTGAGTGGCGGCAGCGGCACTTTTACTGACAAGAATGTGGGCAACAGCAAGGTCGTGACCGTGACCGGCTACACCCTGGGCGGAGCCGACGCCGGCAACTACACCGTGGTGCAACCCACCGGCCTCGCAGCCAACATCACACCAGCCAGCCTGGCTGTCACAGGCGTCGGGGCAAACAACAAGGTCTACGACACCACCACCAACGTCACGCTTAACGGAACGGCGGGGGTCACGGCCCTGGGCGGTGATGTGGTGACTGTGGGTGGTACCGGCAGTGGCGCCTTCGCCAACAAAAATGTGGGCAACGGCAAGGTCGTGACGGTGACCGGCTATACGCTGGGCGGAGCCGACGCCGGGAACTACACCGTGGTGCAACCTACAGGTGTCACGGCAAACATCACACCGGCCAGCCTGGCTGTCACCGGTGTGAATGCGCAGAACAAGGTTTTTGACGGTACGACTGCGGCCACCTTGGGTGGTACCGCCGCCGTGGCGGCCCTGGTCGGTGACGTGGTTAGCGTCAGTGGCGGCAGCGGGGCTTTTGCCAACGCGAATGTGGGTAACGCAAAGCCCGTGACCGTGACCGGCTATACCCTGGGCGGGGTTGACGCGGCCAACTACACGGTGGTGCAACCGACCGGGCTGACGGCATCCATCACTCCCTTGCCTGTCACAGCTGTGCCCGCACGGGCGGGAACGCTTGGGCGGGGGGGCGCCGATGATGGTGCCGACGCCGCCATGCAACAGGCCGTGGATGGGACACGCTCCAAATCCGGCCTGATCGAGGTATCTCCCATCCTTCGGGTAACTCGCAGCGCAAGCGCGGATGCCTCCGGTGGAGACGAACTGGTGGTTTCCGGTGGGGCCGTCGAGGTGCTGCAGGATGTGGTTGCCACAGTAAGAAAAGATCCGCGCCTGCATATCGTTGACGGCGGCGTGCAGCTGCAAAACGGTGTGCTGGCCGCTCAAAAATAAATACGGCCACCCCACAAAAGTTTCCCCATGAAATGCAACGTATCCGGTAAGCACGCTGTGCTGCTGTTGGCAGCCGCGCCCCTGTTCGCGGTCCAGGCGGCTGATCCGCTGCCGGTTGATATCGGCACCATCCTCCAGCAGGTCCAGCCGTCCCAGCAAGCCGTCCCATCGCCCCGCGGAGAAAGGCCGCCTCTCAGCAATGAGGGGAATGTCCCGCCGCCACCTGCACGTCCCGCCGTGACGGTGGATGTCAAATCGATCAACATCATCGGCAACACCCTGTTTGAGACAGCCACGCTGCATGCACTGGTGGCCGATGCTGAAGGCAAAAGCCTGACGCTTGACCAGCTCGACGAAATGGCGGGGCGCATAGGCCAGTATTACCACAGCAGGGGCCAGACCTTTGCCCGGGCCGTGGTGCCTGCGCAGGTGATCCAGTCGGGCGTTGTTCGCTTTCTGGTGATCGAGGCGCGCTACGGCAAGGTCGGCGTCAACAACCAGACGCGCGTGAACGACCTGCTGCTGCAGGCGACGGTAGCGCCGCTGCAAAACGGGCAGCCAGTCGACCAGGCCCTGCTGGACAAGTCCCTGCTGTTGCTGTCGGACATACCCGGCGTGGTGGTGCAGGCAACCTTAAGACCCGGCGACGGGATGGGCACCTCCGATCTGAGTATCGATACCACGCCCGGCCCGGCGGTTTCAGGAAGCCTGGTTGTGGATGGCTACGGCAACAGCTATACAGGAAGAGCCCGCTTGGGCGGTACGGTGTACGTCAACAACCCCTTGAAGCATGGCGATGTCCTGAGCCTGAGCGGCCTGAGTTCCGGGAAGGGGCTGAGCTACGGACGGGTGGGCTACGAATCATTGTTGAACGGCCAGGGTACCCGCGCAGGAGCCGCCTATTCCTTGCTGGACTACAAAATTGGCGGGTCTCTTGAGATACTTGGCGCACACGGTTCCGCCGAGACCGGCAGCCTCTGGGGCAAGCATCCGCTGGTGCGAAGCCAGACGGTCAACCTCTATGGACAGATTCAGTACGACACGGTGCAGTTGCGCGAGCGTGTAGACGTGGCAGGAATAAAAACAGACCGGCATCTCGACTCCTGGACGTCGAGCCTGACCGGGGACTGGCGGGACACCTTGCTGTCCGGCGGCATCAATACCTGGAGCCTGGGATGGACCCGGGGCAGGGTGGTTTTTGACGCTGCCGAGGCGCAGCTGGACGATGCGGCCAGCGCTAGGACGCAGGGCTGGTTTTCAAAGGCCAATCTGGGCTTCTCCCGCTTGCAGCGCCTGGGGCAAAACAGCACGCTGCATTTTTCATGGGCGGGCCAGTGGGCCAACACCAACCTCGATTCGTCGCAAAAAATGTCCGTGGGCGGGCCCTATTCGGTGCGTGCCTACGATGTGGGTGCGCTGTCGGGTGATACGGGTTACCGCACAAGCGTCGAGCTGCGCTACGACCTGGGGCAGGTTGTCGGCGGCAAGCTCCAGGCGGTGGCGTTCTGGGACGGTGCCTACCTGAAAGTCAATCAACGACCCTGGGTGGCAGGTGCGAACAGTGCAACGCTCAGCGGAGCGGGGGTCGGCCTTGACTGGACGG
Source organism: Polaromonas sp. P1_E12 (assembly GCF_056405975.1). NCBI lineage: Bacteria > Pseudomonadati > Pseudomonadota > Betaproteobacteria > Burkholderiales > Comamonadaceae > Polaromonas > Polaromonas sp. P1_E12. The sequence goes on from NZ_JBFUBB010000001.1 coordinate 4,050, forward strand.
GGCTCAACCAGTGGCGGGCTCGCGCCTATCTGGCCTCGCCCCTGGGGCAGACACCCGAGCTGGTCAGGACGACAGATTCAACGCGGATGTGGACCGAGGTCGCCTACCGTTTTTGAAGGCTCCGCTGCTTGTGCCCATTCCTGGCTTGTGGTGCCGGGCTGTCAATTCACGTAGCCCTGTAGTGCTATTAAATAAATAGCTGCTTGCGCTTTCCCTGTCTGGGCTACAGCCTATTTTGTTGTAAAAATCAGATACCGGCGGGCTTCTTGAGCGTCAGCATCCTGTCCTGGGCCTTGAGCACAATGGTTTTGACTTCTGCACCCTGCAGCACCGTCAGCCTGACTTCCGCGTCGGGTGCGGGCCGGTCCCACAGCTTTTTATAAAAAGCTTCGAGCGTGGCCACCTTGGCGTCGTCCACTGCCAGCACCACATTGCCCGCCTCCAGCCCGGCCAGGTCCGCAGGACTCTCCTTGCTGACCCGCAGGATCTGTATGCGCCCGCCCTGGTCATTGGAGGTGATGCCAAGCCACGGCCTGCGGCTTTTCGTGCTGGCGCCTGAACGCTGCAGCTCCGCGAGGATGGGACGCAGCAAATCCACCGGCACAAACATATTGCCCGGCAGGCGGCGGTTTTCACCTGTGGCATCGGACACGAGCAGCGAGCCTATGCCCATCAACTCACCTTTCTGGTTGAAGAGCGGGGCGCCACTGTGGTTGCCACCACTGGCCATGATGGGTGGGCTGGTGAACAGCGCCGATTCGATGTGGTATTCCCAGTTGCCGGAGAACGCGCGCCGGCTGACCAGTCGGGTCATGCTCACGTCGCCGTCCTCATCGGCCTGCGGGCCGGTGACGGCCATCAGAGGTTCGCCCGGCTGCAGGTCTTTGCTATTGCCCAGGGCCGCTACGCCCACGCCACGCAGCGGCAGCAAAGGGCGCAACAGCCCAAACCCGGTTGCCAGGTCGTAGGCGACGGCGCGCGCCGGCAACGTGCGGTTGTCCTGCGTCACGATCTCAATGTATTCGGCCTCCAGCATCAGGTAGCCGATGGTGAGGATGAGCCCGTCCTGGTTGATTTGCACACCCGAGCCGGCACGGCGCAAGCCCAGCGTTTCGGCCGAGCGCGCATCTTCCATCGCCGTGACCTTGACACCGACCACTGCTGTCGTAGCGCGAGTTAGCGCATCCATCATGGCCTGTGCCGCCGGGGGCTGCACAGTGGCTGCGTGCGCGGTCGCCAACCACGGCATGCCGGGCACTAACGCAGACATGAATGCGCTTGAAAGGAGGATGCAGAGCCACTGACGCAAGGTGTACATGACGGACTCCTGAACGGCAGAAATTTCTGCACGGAGTTCAAGAATGCACGTTAATAAATGGCGTGACAAGCGGCAGGGTCAAAAGAATCAGGAAGGGAAAGTAACAAGCATTCAGCCCAGTAATTACTCAATACTCAACCAATCCGGCGCTAATGCACCAGTTCAGAGCGTTCGCAATTCTTTGGGAATCAACGGCCCTGAAAAGAGATGAAAAAGGAGATGAAAAAGGAGATGAAAAAATTTAGCCCAATAAGTATTGCAACGCAAAGTTCAAAAGTATCTCTATTTCCAGTGGTTTGGAAATGACTAAGCAATTAGTACCCAAACCGGCGTTGAAAATAACGTAACTGCCGCTGCAAGTTCTGCGTATTGCGATACAGTTTGGAACAAATAACAGGGAGGGGGCCCGTGCGGGCGCCTTGAGACATGTCACATAACATAGCCGACTGGGGAAGACTCGCCCCAAGCACATACGTGATCGCACCTGTGCCGCCGCAGCGATTCTTTTGCTGTGGCAGGAGTCCCAAGTGACAACCGCAACCACAGCAGCCTCGCCCACACTGTCAGCGGCGCCGGGGGCTGAAGAGCCAGCACCACCCATCAACGCGCTCGCTGCCCTGTGCCTGGTGGCGCGCTTTCACCAGGTTGCCGCAGACCCCCATACCCTTGCCCATCAACTCGGCGTTTCCCCGAGTGACGATATTGATGCCAGCATATTGCTGCGTGCGGCCAAACACCTTGGGCTTAAAGCCAAGCTCTCTAAATCCAAACCCGACCGCTTGAAGCTGGTCCCGCTGCCGGCCCTCGCTTTCCTGAAGCCCGCAGACGACGCAGCAAGCAGCACCAGTGCCGGTAGCAAGCAAGTCCGCACTGTCATCCTGGCGCAGTGCGACGGCCAGCGTGTGCTGTTTCAGGACCCGGCCACACCGTCGAACAGGCCCACGATTGAATCAGTGGAAGTCTTCGCAAGCCAGTGGACGGGTGAGCTGATCCTCATCACCAGCCATGCCGCGCTGGCGGGTGAACTCGCCAAGTTCGACTTCTCCTGGTTTGTGCCCAGCCTCGTCAAATATCGCAAGCTGCTGGGCGAAGTGCTGCTTATTTCCTTCATGCTGCAGCTGTTCGCGCTCGTCAGCCCGCTTTTCTTTCAGGTCGTGATGGACAAGGTGCTGGTGCACCGGGGCCTCACCACGCTGGATGTGTTGGTCATCGGCCTCGTGGTGGTGGTGCTGTTTGAAAGCATCCTCAACGGTTTGCGTGCCTACGTGTTCAGCCACACTACCAGCCGCATTGACGTGGAGCTGGGCGCGCGACTTTTCCGCCACCTGGTGCAATTGCCGCTGGCGTACTTCCAGGCCCGGCGTGTCGGTGACTCGGTGGCGCGTGTGCGCGAGCTGGAGAACATCCGCAGCTTCCTCACCGGCAACGCGCTCACCGTGGTGCTCGACGTTCTCTTCTCGGTCATCTTCATCGCCGTGATGCTGTTCTACAGCGTGCCGCTGACCTTGATCGTCATGGTCAGCCTGCCGCTGTACTTTGGCCTGAGCCTGGCCGTGGTACCCATCCTGCGCCAGCGGCTGGACGTGAAATTTGCGCGCGGCGCAGAGAACCAGTCCATGCTGGTCGAAACCATCACCGGCATCCAGACCGTCAAGGCCAGCGCACTCGAGCCCAGCTTCGGCAAGCGCTGGGACAATCAGCTCGCCGCGTATGTCAGCGCCAGCTTCAAGACACAAAACCTCGCCACCTGGGCGCATGAAGGCATCAACCTGATCGGCAAGCTCGTGAACGCGGCCACGCTGTGGTACGGCGCGCACCTGGTGATGAACAACGAACTCACCGTTGGCCAGTTTGTGGCCTTCAACATGTTTGCCCAGCGCGTGGCCCAGCCCATCATGCGCATGGCCCAGCTATGGACGGACTTTCAGCAAACCGGCATCTCCGTCGCGCGCCTGGGCGACATCCTGAACACCCGCACCGAAGTGCCGCCCACCAGCGCCGCGCAGCTGCCGCCCATCAAGGGCCGCATCACGCTCGACGGCGTGGTGTTCCGCTACCGGCCCGAAGCGCCACCGGTGCTGCACGGCATCAGCCTCGATGTGAAACCCGGCGAGATCATCGGCATCGTCGGCCGTTCGGGCTCCGGCAAAAGCACGCTGACCAAGCTGGTGCAGCGCCTCTATTCCCCCGAAGGAGGCCGCCTGCTGGTCGATGGCATAGACATCAGCCTGATCGACGCCGCGCAGTTGCGCCGGCAGGTCGGTGTGGTGCTGCAAGAGAATTTGCTGTTCAACCGCAGCGTGCGCGAGAACATCGCCATCACCGACCCGGCTGCGCCGATTGAAGCCGTGGTGCGTGTGGCGCAACTGGCCGGCGCGCATGAGTTCATCAGCGAGCTGCCCGAAGGCTACGACACGCATGTGGGCGAGCAGGGCAGCTCCCTCAGCGGCGGGCAGCGCCAGCGCATCGCGATTGCGCGAGCGCTGTTTACCAACCCGCGCATCCTGATTTTTGACGAAGCCACCAGCGCGCTCGACTACGAAAGCGAAGCCATCATCCAGCGCAACATGGCCCACATCTGTAAAGGCCGCACCGTGCTCATCATTGCCCACCGCCTGAGCGCCGTGCGCCACGCGCACCGCATTATCGTGATGGACAAGGGCAAGATTGTTGAAGCAGGTCCGCACGACGCACTGATCCAGAAACCGCAAGGCCTGTATGCGCACCTGTGGCGCATGCAGGACGGCAAACAACCGATGGAAGGGGCGTCGGCATGAGCACCGGTCCTGAAGATCAAAAACCGGTAGCCGTGGGTTCCGCACCGGCCGAAGCAGCTGCCCCGGCTGACAGCCGAGAGAAGCATCAGATGAAGCAACCTGCGCCTGACGTGGAAGACATAACCGCCAAAGGTGAAGCACCGGCCGAAGTTCCCCAGGAAGCCGCCGTACCCGCCAAGCCTCGCCACCCCGCTATCGAACTGCTGACACGTTATCGCGCCATCTTTGGTGCTGCCTGGGCGCATCGCGACGAGCTCGCCGGCCCGCGCCGCTTGAGCGACGAGGCAGCTTTCTTGCCCGCCGCACTCAGCCTGCAAGACACGCCGGTGCACCCAGCGCCGCGCCGCCTGGCTTACCTCATCATGGGGCTGTTTGTCATAGCGCTGGTCTGGTCCATCTTCGGCAAGATCGACATCGTGGCCGTGGCGCCCGGGCGCGTGGTCGTGAGCGAGCGCACCAAACTCATCCAGCCGCTCGAGCGCAGTGTGGTCAAGGCCGTGCTGGTCAAAGACGGCGACCATGTAGTGGCTGGACAGCCCTTGGTAGAGCTGGATCCAACCGCCGCGAGCGCCGACAAAACCACAGCGCACGATCAGCAAAAATCAGCCCTTTCGGAAGTGCTGCGCGCCCGCGCCATCCAGCAGGCGCTACAAAATCTGCAGCAGCTTTCGCCCGCCAGTATTGGGTTGCCGGCCAAATACATACCCGAATTTCCCAAAGAATGGTCTGCAGCCGAGACTGCCGCCGCACAGGCGCAGCTGCAAGGCGAGTGGGGCGACGTGACGGCCAAGCTCGCCAAACTGTCTTCAGAAATCAGCCGCCGCCAGGCCGAGATCGTCACCGCGCGGGCCGTCGTTTCCAAACTCGAAACCACCGTGCCCATGGCCCAGGCGCGCGAAATGGATTTCAAGAAGCTGGTAGACCAGGGCTATATCTCCGGTCACGCCACCCAAGACAAAACCCGCGAACGCGTAGAGCTGGAGCGCGACCTCGCCACCCAACGCGCCAACCTGCTGCAAACCCAGGCCACCTTGCGCGAAAGCGAAAACAGCCGCGCCGCCTATTTGGCCGAAGTGCGCCGCACGCTGTATGAGCGCGAAGCCCAGGCCGACCTCAAACGCCAGCAGGCCACACAAGAACAAGCCAAAGCCACCCAGCGCGAAAACCTCACCACACTGAAAGCACCCGTCGCCGGCGTGGTGCAGCAACTCGCCATCCACACCACAGGCGGCGTCGTCACAGAAGCACAAGCGTTGATGATCATCGTGCCCGAAGGCGCGCAGGTCACGGCTGAAGTCACACTGGAAAACAAAGACATCGGCTTCGTCAACGTAGGCAACGGCGCCGAGATCAAGCTCGAAACTTTTCCCTACACCCGCTACGGTACCGTGCAAGCAAGCGTAGACCGCGTCACAGCCGACGCCGTCAACGACGAAAAGCGCGGCGCAATTTTCCCCGTCACGCTGGCCCTAAAAACCAAGCAGATCGACATAGACGGAAAGATGATTCAGCTCGTCCCCGGCATGAACCTGACCGCAGAGATCAAGACCGGGCAGCGGCGGGTGATTGAGTATTTGCTGAGCCCGATTCAGAGGGCGGGTAGTGAGAGTTTGAGGGAGCGATGACGAAGCTCTTACTGCGAAAGTCGAAATCTTTTTATGAAAATTAAAAGAGACTACCTTGCGTAAACTGAAATTTGAGGTGTTGAATTCCGTCGAAATCTGACCCATTTAGCGCAGTAATTTCCATCCAAAACTGACCCACGTAGGCACTACCCTGCTTGTTTTAAAAGCAGGGGGAAATTAGGAGTGATGGACGTGGCGACATTGAATGTCATCAGGCGTTGGGCATTGCGGGATCAGATGTCCATTCGCGAGATCTCAAGGCGTACAGGCCTGGCTCGCAACACAATAAAGAAGCACCTGCGATCGGAAGAGAGCGAGCCCAGTATCCAAGGCGGGCCAGCGCCAGCAAGCGCTATCCCTACGCCGAGAAGCTGGCCACCTGGCTAGTCATCGAGGCAACAAAATCGCGGAAACAGCGGCGCACTTTGAGGCAGATCCATACAGACTCAGCCCAAAAAGGAGAAAACCAAGAACTTATCCACATCGTGAGCACCTTCTGCTCACAAAGAGTGTGGGTCAATATTCGATGGAAAACTCGGGTCAGACTTCAGTGCAATTCAACAACGTCGGAAGGTCTGTATCGCGAATTTGCCCCAACGACCGGCGCGTGCTGGTCTTCAAATTCTGGCGGCTGGCGTCGGCTTAGTAGTCGTATTCACCAGTGCCGGGTGCATTTGTGTTCGCAGCGGCGACAAAAGAAAAAGCCGGATCGGTTTGAAACCGTCCGGCTTTTCGGGATGTGGTGCCCGGGGCCGGAATCGAACCGGCACGCCTTGCGGCGGGGGATTTTGAGTCCCCTGCGTCTACCAATTTCACCACCCGGGCCGCGAGGAGCGAAGCCTCAAATTATGGCACAGTGTGGCCATGAACTATCCAACCATTGAAGACGCGATTGGCAAAACGCCTCTGGTCGCGCTGCAACGCATTTACGCCGCCGAAAACGCCGCCCGCGGCAATGTCATCCTGGGAAAGCTCGAAGGCAACAACCCGGCCGGTTCCGTGAAAGACCGCCCGGCGCTGTCGATGATCAAGCGCGCGGAAGAGCGCGGCGACATCAAACCCGGCGATACATTGATTGAAGCCACTTCCGGGAACACGGGCATTGCACTGGCCATGGCCGCGGCGATCAAGGGCTACAAGATGGTACTGATCATGCCGGAGGACCTGAGCATCGAACGCGCCCAGACCATGAAGGCTTTTGGCGCCGAATTGATCCTGACGCCCAAAAGCGCCGGTATCGAATATTCCCGCGACCTGGCCGACCAGATGCAAAAAGAGGGCAAAGGCCGGGTGCTGGACCAGTTCGCCAACCCGGACAATCCGCGCATCCATTACGAAACCACCGGCCCTGAAATATGGACAGATACGTCAGGCAAGGTGACACATTTTGTCAGTGCGATGGGCACAACCGGCACGATTACCGGCGTTTCCCGCTATCTGAAAGAGAAAAACCCGGCCATCAAGGTCATCGGCGCCCAGCCCAGCGAAGGGTCCCGCATTCCCGGCATCCGCAAATGGCCACAAGAGTATTTGCCCAAGATTTACGACCCCCGCCAGGTCGATGAACTGGTGCTGGTGAGCCAGGCTGACGCTGAAGACATGTGCCGCCGCCTGGCGCGCGAGGAAGGCATTTTTGCCGGCATCTCGGCGGCAGGGGCGCTCTGGGTCGCGCAGGAAATCGCCAAAACCGTGAAAGACGCTGTGATCGTCTTTGTCGTGTGTGACCGCGGCGACCGTTACCTGTCTACCGGCGTATTTCCGGCTTGAGCCATTTTTTGAGGCCAAAAATTGGCTTTGGCCCATATGTGACTTGCGCAAGCAGCTATTAAAACGATAGCGAATTGCGCTCCTCAACCCCTCTTATCCTTTCCTTCTCCTCCTTTCTTGACCATGACCCACGAATTCAGGTTTTGCCCCAACTGCGCGACGCCGCTGGCCATGGTGTCGCAGATGGAAGACGGCGGCGAGAAGGCGCGCCTGCGTTGCCCAGCCTGTGGCTATACCCACTGGAACAACCCCACGCCCGTGCTGGCCGCAGTGATCGAATACAACGGCCAGGTTTTGCTGGCCCGCAATGCCGCCTGGCCCGGCAAAATGTACGCGCTGATCACCGGCTTTATGGAGGCCGGGGAAACGCCCCAAGGCGGCATAGCACGCGAAATCAAGGAAGAAACCAGCCTGGACACCACCTCGCTTGATTTGATTGGCGTCTATGACTTCCAGCGCATGAACCAGATCATCATTGCCTACCACGCCGTCTGCACGGGGGATGTCAGCCTGTCGCCAGAACTGGTGGACTACCGGCTCTACGACCTGGACAAGCTCAAATGCTGGCCTGCGGGCACGGGCTACGCGCTGGCTGACTGGCTGCGTACGCGCGGCCATGAACCTGAGTTTGTGGATTGGGCTACCGTGCTGAGCAAAGTGGAACCGGACGGCGACGGCAAGGCCGGGTAAAACCGGGCGAAGAGGCTTTGCGCTTTGCTTAAAATCGCGGCAACCCAAGGATTTTCATGAACATCGACAAAGAACTCGACACCCGCGGCCTCAATTGCCCGCTGCCCATCCTGAAGGCCAAAAAAGCGCTGACGGAAATGCTCAGCGGCCAGCTGCTTCGAGTTGTATCAACCGACGCCGGCTCTACGCGTGATTTCCAGGCATTTGCCAAACAAACCGGCAACGAACTGGTCGAGCAGCAGGTTGCCGGTAGTGACTTTATTCACGTTTTAAAGCGGCGCTGATTCTGTAACAGGTGGTTATCAGGCCACTTGTTTGCGGCGTTCCCGGCCCGACCAGCCAATTTGCAGGTTGTCCAGGTAATTCCGGAAATACACACCCACTTCTGGGTGCTCCAGAGCCAACTCTACGGTCGCTTCCAGGAAGCCTTCCTTGCTTCCGCAGTCATAACGTTTGCCCTCGTACTGGAAGGCATACACGCTCTCCTGGCCCAGCAGGCTCGAAATCCCGTCGGTGAGCTGCAACTCGCCGCCCACGCCGGATGTCTGCTTGCGGATGTGCCCAAAAATCGCGGGCGTCAGGATGTAGCGGCCGGCCACGCCCATGCGTGAAGGTGCCACCTCAGGCGCCGGCTTTTCGACAATCCTTTTGACTTTCATCAGGCCGGTGCTGGCGCCTTCCGTGGCGACGATGCCGTAACGGCGGGTTTGATCGAGAGGGACCTCCTGCACCGCCAGGATGGATTGCTGGACCTCTGCGAATTGCGCCGCCATCTGGGCCAGCACGGGCTGGCCGCCTTTCGGGCCGACCATCAGGTCGTCGGCCAGCAACACGGCAAAAGCCTCCTGGCCCACCAGGTGCTCGGCACACAGCACGGCATGGCCGAGGCCCAGCGAACGGGGCTGGCGCACATAGGAAAAATTCATGTCGTCCGGCTGGACAGAGCGCACCAGTGATAACAGTGCGTGCTTTTGGGCTACTTCAAGTTCGTTCTCTAGTTCATAAGCAGTATCGAAGTGATCTTCGATGGCCCGTTTATTGCGTCCAGTAACAAAAATCATGTGTCGGATGCCTGCGGCGTAGGCTTCTTCCACTGCGTATTGGATCAACGGCTTGTCGACCACAGGGAGCATTTCCTTGGGTTGGGCCTTGGTGGCTGGCAGAAAACGGGTACCGAGACCAGCAACCGGGAAGACAGCTTTATTTAATGTAAATTTTTGCATCGACTTTGACCGAATAAAAGCCTAAAGTGTTGCGTTGTTGGTACAGCGCGTGGGTCGGACAAATGCCCGAATCTGCGTGGGCACAGCACGCGATCGAGAGTTTGCAGGAAAAAGGATTGACTGAGTGGACATCTTACTTCTTGATGCGTTAGTGCCCGAAGCAATGGCCTGGCTTGAAACCCGGCATGGCGTCGCCTACCATCCAGAGCTTGCCGACGATCTGACATCGCTGCGCAAGATCGCGTACAAAACCAAAGGCATTGTTTTTCCGCGCCAGACTGTGGTCACGCGCGAGTTCCTCGATTTCCTGCCCAGGCTCAAGGCCATCGGGCGCCTGCACGTGGGAACCGACAACACCGACCTGGAGGCCTGCAAGGAGCGCGACATCAAGGTCGTGCATGCCAGCAGCGCCAACGTCCGCTCCAACGCAGAATACCTTTTGAGCAGCCTGTTGTTGCTGTACCGTCGCGGCCTTGTCTCGGCCTTGATGGGACGCCGTCATCCCACGACGCAGATGGGGCGCGAGCTTCATGGCAGCACCGTGGGCATTCTGGGCCTGGCCCCGACGGCGCACACGCTGGCCGGCATGCTGAGCGGGCTCGGCGTGCGGCTTGTCGGCTACGACCCTGCGGTTCATCACACTGCGCCCATTTGGGAGCGCCTTCGCATACAGCCTGTTTCCTTGCCAGAGCTGGTCAGCCAGTCTGATGCCGTGTCTGTGCAGATGCTGTATGCCACCCGGTTCCGGGGTTTCGTGAACGACAAACTCCTGGCGGGCTGCAAGCGCAACCAGTTGTGGGTCGGCATCAGCCGCAGCGAATTGTTTGATGAGGGCGCATTGGCCGCTGCGCTGTGCGACGGCCGCATTGAAGCCTGCATCCTGGATGGCGCTGAAGCAAGTTTCCTGGGTGACACCTCACCGCTCAAAGGGCTGAAGAACCTGTTTGTCACGCCGCGCCTGGGCTCCCACACACGCGAGGCACGCCTGCGCTCGAGCTGGTATGTAGCCCACCGTATGCATGAAGCTCTGGGCACGCAGCACAGCGGCATGGACCAGTTGACCAGCACCCCCATGGGTCTGGAGTCGCCGGGCAGTGTCCCGCCGTCGCAGTGGTCTGAACCCGAATTCATGACCAGATAGATCTTGGCCCCCACGTTCGCTCGCTTCGCGTAGCTCTCTGCCCCCCGAGGGGGCGCTGCGCCTGCGGCCCGGCAAAGCCGGTTCCGCGGCCCCTGTTGGTGAAGAGAGACCTTATTTTGACGGGGCATTGCTGATCTTGTTAGGGCTCGATTCGCATTTCAAACAATAAAAAGCCCCGCATCGCGGGGCTTTTTATTGAGTGGCTGTCGCTTATTTCAGGCGTGCCAGTTGCTCGCGAATCTTGGCCAGGGCCGCCTGGTTATCGGCCAGGCGTTTGCGTTCCTGCTCCAGCACGGCCGGGGGCACCTTGTTGACAAAGGCTTCATTGGCGAGCTTGGTTTCGGACTTGGTGATTTCTCCTGCCAGGCGGGTTTCTTCCTTTTGCAGGCGAACCTTTTCCGCCGCCAGATCGACTTCCATATAAAGGCACAGGCGCGCTTCGCCGACGATGGCCACAGGTGCAGACTGCGCCGCAGCGGCCCAACTGGCTTCGTCGTCGAACACTTTCACTTCGCTCAGCTTGGCCAGTGCCTTGAGTACCGGGGCGACGCCCTGCATGAAGGCGGTGTCGCCCAGCACATAAAGCGGCATGCGGGTAGCCGGAGACACCTTCATTTCGCCGCGCAGGTTGCGGCAGGCATCCACGAGCGTCTTGAGTTTGGTGACATGCGCTTCCGCTACCACGTCAATTTTCTCGGGCTGGCTTTGCGGATAAGGCGCGACGCCGATGAACTTGCCCGTTTTGCCGGCGACGGGAGCCACTGTCTGCCACAGCTCTTCCGTGATGAACGGAATCACCGGATGCGCCACGCGCAGGATGGCTTCGAGTGTGCGGATCAGTGTGCGGCGTGTGGCGCGCTTTTGCGCATCGGTGCCGGTCTGTATCTGCACCTTGGCGATCTCGAGGTACCAGTCGCAGAACTCGTCCCAGACAAACTGGTAGATGCTGCCGGCAACGTTGTCGAGGCGGTAGTCGGCAAAGCCTTTGGCCACGTCGGCTTCCACGCGCTGCATGGTCGATGAAATCCAGCGGTCGGCCTGCGAGAAGCTCAGGTAGTTGTGGAACTCTCCGCCGGGCGCGCATTGCTCTTTGGTGTGCTCTTCCAGCCCGCAGTCCTGGCCTTCGCAGTTCATCAGCGTGAAGCGCGTTGCGTTCCAGAGCTTGTTGCAGAAGTTGCGATAACCCTCGCAGCGTTTGCTGTCGAAGTTGATGCTGCGTCCCAGGCTGGCAAGCGAGGCGAAGGTAAAACGCAGCGCATCGGCGCCGTAGCCCGGAATGCCGGCGGGGAATTCCTTTTCGGTGTTCTTGCGCACCTGCGGCGCCGTCTCGGGCTTGCGCAGGCCTTGCGAGCGTTTTTCGAGCAGGGGCGCGAGCTCGATGCCGTCGATCAAATCGACCGGGTCCAGCACATTGCCTTCGGACTTGCTCATCTTCTTGCCCTGCGCGTCTTTCACCAGGCCGTGGATGTACACGTGTTTGAACGGCACCTGACCGGTGAAGTGCGTGGTCATCATGATCATCCGGGCGACCCAGAAGAAGATGATGTCGTAGCCGGTGACCAGCACGCTTGATGGCAGAAAGAGATCGAGCTCTTTCGTCTTCTCAGGCCAGCCCAATGAAGAAAAAGGAACGAGCGCCGATGAGTACCAGGTGTCGAGTACATCTTCATCGCGCGTGAGTTTTTTACCGGGCGCCTGGGCCTGTGCTGCTGCCTCGTTTTCAGCGACGTAAACCTTGCCGTCTTCGTCGTACCAGGCCGGGATCTGGTGGCCCCACCAGAGCTGGCGCGAGATGCACCAGTCCTGGATGTTGTTCATCCACTGGTTGTAGGTGTTGACCCATTGCTCAGGCACGAACTTCACGTCGCCGCTGGCCACCGCATCGCGCGCCTTTTGCGAAATGGATTTTCCGGTCGGGTCCTGTTCACTCACCTTGCTGAGCGCCACAAACCACTGGTCGGTCAGCATGGGTTCGACCACTGCGCCGGTGCGCGCGCACACCGGCACCATGTTTTTGTGCGGCACGGCTTTTTCGAGGAAGCCTTGGGCTTCCAGGTCTTTCAGCACGGCCTTGCGGCAGTCATAACGATCCAGGCCCTGGTATTGCGCCGGGCCGTTCTCGTTGATCTTCGCGTCCAGCGTGAAGATGGTGATCAGCGGCAGGTTGTGGCGCAGGGCGACCTGGTAGTCGTTGAAGTCGTGCGCGCCGGTGATCTTCACCACGCCGCTGCCAAATTCGGGGTCAACGTAGTCATCGGTGATCACCGGAATTTTCCGGTCGCACAGCGGCAGGTCGACCATCTTGCCGACCAGGTGCTTGTAGCGCTCGTCGTCCGGGTGCACCGCCAGCGCACCGTCGGCCAGCATGGTTTCGGGCCGTGTGGTGGCAATGTGCATGCCGCGCAGCGCCGAGCCGTCAGCGGCTTTCTGCGGGCCGTCGCTGAAGGGGTACTCGATGTGCCACATGAAGCTGTCGCGCTCTTCGTTCTCGACTTCCAGGTCGGACACGGCGGATTTGAGGATCGGGTCCCAGTTCACCAGGCGCTTGCCGCGGTAGATCAGGCCTTGCTTGTAAAGCTGCACAAAGGTCGAGGTCACCACCGTCGACATCTTCGGATCCATGGTGAAGTACTCGTGCTTCCAGGCCACCGAGTCGCCCATGCGGCGCATCTGGCGCGTAATGGTGGTGCCGGACTCTTCCTTCCACTCCCACACTTTCGCGACGAAATTTTTGCGGCCCAGGTCGTGGCGGCTTTGGCCTTCAGCCTGCAGCTTGCGTTCCACCACGATCTGCGTGGCGATGCCGGCGTGGTCGGTGCCGGGCACCCACAGCGTGTTGTGGCCGCGCATGCGGTGGTAACGCGTGAGCGAATCCATGATGGTCTGGTTGAAGGCATGGCCCATGTGCAGCGTGCCCGTCACGTTGGGCGGTGGCAGCTGGATGGAAAAAGAAGGCTTGGCAGCGTCCAGCGTGGGCTCGTACTGGCCGCTTTGCTCCCATTCGGGGCCCCAGCGGCTTTCAATGGCGGCCGGCTCGAAGGACTTGGCCAGGCCGTCCAGCCCCGGTGTGGCGACTTTCACGGCCTCAGGGGCTGTGTTGGCGGTATCGGCAAGGGTGGGGGCGGCAGCGTTGGTCATGGGGCAATGAAAAACGGCATCGAAGGGATGCCGCCTTGGGTTGGGTGAAACTCCGCTGATTTTATTCGACTGGGGCTGGCCGTTGCGCTTGCCGGCCGTTGGCCTTGTAGCGCTCAGGCCTGGCGGGCCGCGGCCACGCAAGCCCGCAGTACCGCGGTGTCGCCCAGCTGGTTGGCCATCAGCAGGATCAGCCGGGCGTTGAGCAGCTCGGATTCCTCCCGGGAGAGGCCCTGGTGGGCGTCCAGCAGGCATTCGTAAAACGCATCGGCGTCCTGAAAATGCAGGCGGGTGATCAGGGGGGTGTCTGGCTTCATGATGCATCCCTTGTTTCGTGGCCGGCGCCCGCACCCATGGCGCTTGCGATGGCGTGGACCACCGAGGCATCCGTACTTTCACCCGTTGCGGCGACGTGTCCGTCGGGCCGCAGCAGCGCCCAGGCATGGCCAAAAACATGGCAGGTCGCCTGCAGATGGCCTTCGCGGTCGATCACATGCTCCCTTGCGGCGGCTTTCTCGCCGGGCCCCAGCACTTGCACGCAGCGCACGTCCGCTTCCCTGGAAAGCGCCGCCAGCCGCGCCAGCCCGGCGCCGGATACATCGCCAAACACCAGCAGCAGCAGGCGCCCATGAGCCCACGTCAACAAGTCCAGCAGCTCGCCTGAGCTGCCATCGGCCCAGGAGAAGCCCGCGTTCTGCGTGGCCCGCCCGCCCGCAGGCCCGCAGACGCCGGACCGCGTGTAGTGATTGGGCGTCGACATGCGCCCGGTGTTCACCAGCTGCCGGGCAAACAGGTGTTCACGCGCCAGCCCCAATGCCGCCGTGCGAAACAGCCGCTCCGCGCCGTCGGCCGGCCGCAAAAAGCGCGCGGTGCGGTTGGTTACCAGCACGTTGTGCTTCGCCGCCTCATGCCTTTCATGGTGATAGCTGTCGAGCAATGCGGGTGCGGCGCGGCCTTGCAGCACAGCGGCCAGCTTCCACGCCAGGTTGTCGGCGTCCTGCACGCCCGAGTTGCCGCCGCGTGCGCCGAAGGGGCTCATCACATGGGCTGCGTCACCGGCAAAGAACACGCGGCCATGGCGCAGGTTGTCGAGGCATTCGCTGCGGTAGGCATAGGGGCCGACCCAGACGATCTCGTAGTCGGCATCGTCCAGCGCCTGACCGGCCTGGCTTTTGAACTGCGCCTTCAGGCGTGCGCGCACCACCTCTTCGCGGCTGACTTCTTCGGGGTTGGCGTGCGGCGGCATCTGGTAGTCGATGCGCCAGACGCCGTCGGCCATCAGGTGCTGCCATACGGCGCGCCCTTCGTTAAAAGGCGCTTCGATCCAGGTGTGGCGCTCCACCGGTGGCGGGTTTTTAAAGCGCACGTCGGCAATGCACCAGCGGTCGTCGCCTTTTTGCGCTGTGACTGCCGCGCCGCACCAGGCGCGAAACGGGCTGCGCGATCCGCTGCAGTCGATGACATGGTCGGCCTCCAGGGAATACGAACCGGCGGGCGTTTCAAGCTGCAGCGTCGCGAAGTCGTCGTTCTGTTCGAAGGCCGTGACGCGGTGGCTCCAGCGGAGATCAATGAGGCGGTCCTCAGGCTCGGGTCGGTAGAGCTGCTCCACCAGGAATCCCTCGACATAAAACTGCTGGATATTGATAAAGGGCGGTTGCCGGCTCAGTGAATGCGTTTGCTGCTGGCGCAGGTCAAATGAATACACCTCGTCGGCGCCCGCAAAGGTGCGGCCCACGCTCCATTGCACGCCTTTGGCGGCGATGCGCTCGTAAGTGCCCAGTCGCTTGAAGATTTCCAGGGTTTTCTGGGCATAACAAATGCCGCGCGATGACGCGCCCTTCACGCCCACGGTGTTGTCTTCGTCCAGCAGCAAGGCCTTGATGCCGTACTGCGCCAGCGCACAGGCCAGCGTCAGACCGGTGATGCCGCCACCCACGATGACGACACCGTGCCGTTTGGCCGCGCCTGTTTGCAGCTCGGGCGGTTCCACGAACGGGTATTCGGGCAGGGTGTAGCCCGTGCCTTGGGCAAATTCATAGCCGTTGGTAAACGCGGCCGCCAGTGTGGCCGCAGCGGCGCTGCCTTTTGTGCTTGTCTCCGGCATGGATTGTTCCTGCGGTTTTTACGTGTTTCAAGCGTTTTAGCCATACTGGACGAGCGCGAGCAGCTATCAAAAAAATAGCAACTGCGGGACGCCGGCTGCACTTTTCCGGGAGACCCGGTGCGGTGGGTGGCTCTGACCGTATTGTTTACCTATCCGTAATAAATTTACCATAACGTAATTCAAACGATGATTTGCTGCCGCACGTCGCTGGCTATGGTTGCCCCTTCCTATGGTTGCCTCTTATTTAATTTGTTAAATTTATTGATATTATTAATTTGATAGTTTTTATCAATGTCATGCATTGATTCCGGCAATTAGACGAATCCCTCCAACAGGTCTATGGTGTTTACGGCCTGTTGAAGCTATTTATGCAAATGCGAGTGGGGTGACGGGGTGTACCCCGCCTGCGTTTTGCGCCTTGCTCAAAGGCCTTTTTGACTCGCAACGCATCTTGCATAAATAGCTTTAACAGGCCTTAGTCTTCGGTCCTGCGCCAGAAGTCGGGCGTGGGTTTGAAGCATTGACGATTTGTTCGTTCATCAACCCACGAAGGAGATTTCCATGGCTGCTCTAAAAGGCTCCAGGACGGAAGAGAACCTGAAAGCCGCATTTGCCGGCGAATCACAGGCCAACCGCCGCTACCTGTATTTCGCGAACAAGGCCGACGTTGAAGGCCAGCCCGATGTCGCGGCACTGTTTCGCTCCACTGCGGAAGGTGAAACCGGCCACGCCCACGGCCACCTCGAATGGCTGGAGCAGTGCGGCGACCCCGCGACCGGCCTGCCGTTTGGCGCCACGCGCGACAACCTCAAGTCCGCTGTGGCCGGTGAAACGCACGAGTACACCGACATGTACCCAGGCATGGCCAAAACCGCGCGCGACGAAGGCCATGATGAAGTGGCCGACTGGTTTGAAACCCTGGCCAAGGCGGAACGCTCACACGCCAACCGCTACAGCAAAGCGCTGGCCGAACTGGTCGATTGACTGGACAAGCGTGTCCCTCGCTACGCCGCAAGGCGTGGCGGGTTTTGGAAAAGATTCCGCACGAGAGTCTTTTCTCAAACCCCACCTGAGATTCAAAAGAAGAGGCAAGAATGGCCACAGAAGGCAACCTCCAGGCGCCCACGCGCCACGCGATCGACTGGAAAAACCCGGACTTCTACAACGAGGACGCGGCCCTCCACGAGATGGAGCGCATCTTCGACATCTGCCATGGGTGCCGCCGCTGCGTCAGCCTCTGCGGCGCCTTCCCCACGCTGTTTGACCTGGTCGACGAAAGCAAGACCGGCGAGGTTGATGGTGTGGACAAGAAGGACTACATGAAAGTGGTCGACCAGTGCTACATGTGCGACCTCTGCTACATGACCAAGTGCCCCTATGTGCCGCCGCACGAGTTCAACCTCGACTTTCCCCACACCATGCTGCGCGCCAAAGCCATCAAGTTCAAGAAGGGCGAAGTGGGTGCCGGTGAAAAGTTTTTGTCCTCCACTGACGTGCACGGCCAGTTCGCCGGCATTCCCATCGTGGTCCAGGTGGCCAACGCGGTTAACAAAACCAAACCGGCCCGCGCCGTGATGGAAAAAGTGCTGGGCGTCGACAAAAACGCCTGGCTGCCCGACCTGGCCACGAAAAAATTCCGCTCCGGCGCACTCGAGTCGCCGCCCCACGCGGTGAAAGACGGCGCCAAGACGCCCGGCAAGGTCGTGATTTATTCCACCTGCTACATCAACTACAACGAGCCCGGTATAGGCCACGACCTGCTCAAAGTGCTGGACCACAACGAAGTGCCCTACGTGCTGGTCGAAAAAGAGAAATGCTGTGGCATGCCCAAGCTGGAGCTGGGCGATCTGGCCTCGGTGAACACCAGCAAGGAGGCCAACATCCCGGTGCTGGTGAAGTACGCCAAAGAGGGCTACGCCATCCTGAGCGCCGTACCCAGCTGTACGCTGATGTTCAAGCAGGAGCTGCCGCTGATGTACCCCGACGACGCCGACGTGCAGCTCGTCAAGGAGAATATGTGGGATCCGTTTGAATACCTGATGGCCCGCAAGC
This sequence comes from Polaromonas sp. P1_E12, assembly GCF_056405975.1. NCBI lineage: Bacteria > Pseudomonadati > Pseudomonadota > Betaproteobacteria > Burkholderiales > Comamonadaceae > Polaromonas > Polaromonas sp. P1_E12. Next base: position 21,882 of record NZ_JBFUBB010000001.1, read on the forward strand.
GCGACGGCCTGCTCAAGACGGAGTTCAGCACGCCGCTGGGCAAGATCAGCTACCAGATCCCCTGCCATGGCCGGGTGCAGAACATCGGCAAGAAAACCGAGGAAATGCTCAGGATGGTGCCGGGTACCAGTGTGCACACGCATGAGCGCTGCTCGGGCCATGCCGGCACCTTCGGCGTCAAAGTGCCGTACCACCAGCAGGCCATGAAGATCGGCAAACCGCTCTTCAAAGCCATGGCCAACCACAAAGACGGCGGCCTGCCTGACGTCATCAGCAGCGACTGCCCGCTGGGTGGCCACCACATCGCCCAGGGCTTTGATGTGAACAGCCTGGGTGCGCCGCCGCAAAAGCACCCGCTCACGCTGATACGCACGGCCTACGGCCTGAAATGAGATCACACCATGAAGACCACCGGAAAGATCACCCGCGAATCCCTCATGACGCTGGAGGCCTACAGCAAATACCGCAAGGAGAACAAGCCGGCCATCATCGCCCACCGCAAGCTGCGCAGCGTGCGCCTGGGTGAGCACATCAACCTGCAGTTTGAAAGCGAAACCAGCATCCGCTACCAGATCCAGGAGATGCTGCGCGTCGAGAAAATCTTCGAGGACGAGGGGATTGAGCAGGAGATCGAAGCCTATGCCCCACTGATGCCCGACGGCAGTAACTGGAAGGGCACGCTGATGCTCGAGTACCCCGACGTAAACGAGCGCAAGCGCGAACTGGCCCGCCTCATCGGTGTGGAAGACCGCATGTTCGTCGAGGTCGAAGGCCATGCGCGCGTGTACGCGATTGCTGACGAGGACATGGACCGCGAAAATGACGAGAAGACCTCGGCTGTGCACTTTGTGCGCTTTGAGCTGAACCCGGCCATGTGCGCGGCCGTCAAGGCAGGCGCAAGCGTGAAACTGGGCTGCGACCACACGCATTACCCGGCGCATACAACGATTGCAGCGGAAACGCTCGCCTCTTTGGCCAGCGATCTGCAGTAGTTGAAGGCTCATGGCTGTGGCGCCACCCTCCTGTCGTAAAGTGGGGGTTTCGCCTTACTTGCCTTACCCCTACGACTCAAAGCATGCTGTTTCTCATCTCGCCGGCCAAATCCCTGGACTACGACACGCCGCCGCACGTCGCGACCCACACCCAACCCCTCTTCACCCGCCAGTCGGCCCAGTTGATTGACGTGCTCAGAACCCGAACCCCGCAGCAGATCAGCGAACTGATGAAGCTGTCAGATTCGCTCGCAGGCCTGAATGTCGCGCGCTACCAGGCCTGGTCGCCGAAATTCACCGCGAAGAATTCCAAACAGGCCGCGCTGGCGTTTGACGGCGATGTGTATGGCGGCCTCGATGCAAAAACGCTAGGTGACGCACAACTGGCCTGGGCGCAGGACCATGTCTGTATCCTGAGCGGCCTTTACGGCGTGCTGCGCCCGCTGGACCGCATGCAGCCCTACCGGCTTGAAATGGGCACGCCGCTGGCCACGCCCCAAGGCAAAAATCTCTACCAGTTCTGGGGTTCGCAAATCTCCGCCTATCTGAACGAGCGCGCGGCCGCCCACACCACACCGGTCATCGTCAACCTTGCCAGCGAGGAATACTTCAAGGCCGTGGACCGCAAGGCGCTCAAGGCGCGCGTGGTGAGCTGCGTGTTTGAGGAATACAAGGCCGGCAAGTACAAGGTCATCAGTTTTTTTGCCAAGCGCGCCCGTGGTCTCATGGTGCGCCATGCGATTGAAAAGAAGCTGTCTACCGTCAAGAAGCTCGAGAGCTTTGACGTCGAAGGCTACCGCTTTGATCCCAAAGTGTCCGAACCCGACCGGCTGGTGTTCCGCCGCAAACAGGCCGCCTGAGCAGCCCAGCCCCGCATGAGCACGCCCGCCCGCACCGACCAGCAGCTCACGCCGGAAGTGCTGGCGTGGATGACGGCGCAGGCAAACCTCGGCCATTCCAGGGACGAGATTTTTAACGCCATGCTGGCAGCTGGCTGGAACCGCGACGCTGCCACGCGGGCGGTGCGCCTGACGCCCGAAGATCTCGCCGCAGTGGTTGTGCCTGCGCTGGCTTTGCCGGTCACCAACAACATGGTCGATGCCGGCGACAAATGGGTGGAAATACTTTTTTTCGCCCAGGTGCCCAATGTCATCGTGCTGGGCAACCTGCTGGGCCCGAGTGAATGCGAGGCGCTGATGGAGGCCGCCCGCCCGCGTCTGGTGCGTTCGCTGACGGTAGATACCAAGACCGGCGGCGAAGAACTCAACCCTGACCGTACCAGCGAGGGCATGTTTTTCAGGCGCGCTGAAAACGCCGTGGTGCGCCAGGTGGAGGCACGTATTGCCAGAATCTTCGGCTGGCCGCAGGAAAACGGCGAAGGGCTGCAGGTGCTTCACTACGGGCCCGGCACCGAATACAAGCCGCACTACGACTACTTTGACCCGACCGAACCCGGCACGCCCGCCATACTGCAGCGTGGCGGCCAGCGCGTGGCGACGCTCATCATGTACCTGCATGAGCCCGAGGAAGGCGGCGCCACGGTGTTCCCGGATATCGAGGTGCGGGTGGCGCCGCGGCGCGGCAATGCGGTGTTCTTCAGTTACCCGCATGCACTTCCTTCCAGCCTCACGCTGCATGGCGGCGAGCCGGTCACCGCCGGCGAGAAATGGATTGCCACCAAATGGCTACGAGAAAGAGAATTCGTGTAACACCCCCGTCCAGGCTCACTGTGTGTAGCCCGTTCCCCCCTCAAGGGGGCGAAAATTTTCTCACCCCTGTTGAGGCTCACTTCGTGTAGCCTCCTCTCCCCTTGCAGGAGACGGCGCCTGCGGCCTGGCGAAGCCAGTTCCGCGGAGAAATAGTTTCACCCCCGTCCAGGCTCACTTCGTGTAGCCCGTTCCCCCTTAAGGGGGCGGTGCCAGCGGCCTGGCAAAGCCAGTTCCGCGGCCCCTGCTTGCGGGTGAGCCTGCGTGACGCATGGGGGACGAGGTGATTGACGCGATTCGGGGAGTGCAGACCATAATCAGTTATGAAAATACGCGCCAACAACATCGATATCGAGATTGAAGACACCCACCCAGGCGACGCTACCGGACGGCCTGTGGTGTTGCTCATCATGGGGCTGGGCATGCAGCTGATTGCCTGGCCGCCGGCCATGGTGCAGGCGATCGCTGACGCGGGCTTTCGTGTGGTGCGCTTTGACAACCGCGATATCGGGCTTTCGCAGCACTTTGACCACCTTGGCTCGCCTAGCCTTTTGTGGGAGGGGCTCAAGTTCCGTATGGGCTGGCGTATCCGGCCGCCCTACAGCATTGAAGACATGGCCGCCGACACCGTGGGCGTGCTGGATGCGCTGCAAATCGGCAAGGCACATGTGGTGGGTGTGAGTATGGGCGGCATGATCGCGCAGCGCGTTGCGGTGCTGGCGCCTTCTCGGGTGATCAGCCTGACCAGCATCATGAGCTCCAGCGGCGCGCGCGGCCTGCCGGAAGCCAGTCCGGCGGTGGCCCGTGTGCTGCTCAGTCGGCCTGCCGGCAGGGGTGTGCAGGCCGCCATTGACCATACGGTGAAGCTGCTCAAGGCCATCGGCAGCCCGGGCTTTCCCATGGACGATGCCGAGATACGCGAAAAAGTCGCTGCGGCGGCGCAGCGCAGCTTTCATCCGCAGGGCGTTCTTCGCCAGATGGTGGCCGTTGCCGCTGACGGTGCGCGCGCCTCGGCACTTGCCAGGGTGACGGCGCCGACGCTGGTGGTGCACGGCCAGGCAGACCGGCTGGTGCCCATGGCCTGCGGGCAGGACACGGCCAGGCGCATTCCCGGTGCCCGTTTTGAAAGCATCGAAGGCATGGGCCACGATTTGCCGCCGGGTGTTGTCGAGCGCTTGCTGGCGCTGTTGGTTCCTCACTTCAAAGTGGCAAGCTGATACAGCTCCATCGCTTGGGGCTTTGTACGGGGGCTTTCAGCCTGGCAGCGGTTAGCGGCGAAAATGGGTGCATGAACACCCCTGAACAATCCCAGCTCGGCAAATCGTCGGCCTATATCGACCAATACGACGCTTCGCTGCTGTTCCCGATTCCGCGCGAAGGCAAGCGTGCCGAGATCGGCGTCACCGGAACGCCGCCGTTTTTCGGCGCAGACATGTGGACGGCGTTTGAGCTGAGCTGGCTCAATATGCGCGGCAAGCCGCAGGTGGCGCTGGCCCACATCACCGTGCCTTGCGAGTCACCCAACATCGTCGAAAGCAAGTCCTTCAAGCTCTACCTCAACAGCTTCAACAGCACGCGTTTTGCCGATGCGCGCGATGTGCGGGAACGCATTCGCGCCGACCTGAACGGTGCTGTCGGCATGGGTGTGGGCATCAAGACGCTGGGCCCCGAGCTTTTTGACCGCGAACCCGTGCATGAACTCGACGGCCTGAACCTGGACCGGCTCGACGTGGAGTGCATTCATTTCACGCCCACGCCCGAACTGTTGTTTGCCGAGTTCGACGAACCGCCGGTTGAAGAGACGCTGACCAGCAATCTGCTCAAAAGCAATTGCCTGGTCACCGGCCAGCCCGACTGGGGCAGCGTACAGATTCGCTATGCCGGCCCGCAGATCAACCAGGAAGGCCTGCTGCAATACCTGGTGAGCTTTCGCAACCACAACGAGTTCCATGAACAATGCGTGGAGCGCATCTTCATGGACATCTGGACGCGCTGCAAACCCATGAAGCTCTCGGTGTATGCGCGCTATACGCGCCGCGGCGGGCTGGACATCAATCCGTTTCGCACCAGCCATCCGCAGGCGCTGCCGCCTGCCATTCGTACAGCCCGCCAATAACTGCCAATGCAGTTTGCTATTAAATTAATAGCTGCTTGCGCAAGTTCTGTATAGGCTAGAGGCCGAATTCATTGAAATTCTTGATCGGTGAAAGCCCGGGAAAGCTCGCCGCGCGTTTTTCCTTCATGGCGGTAACCGCCTCACGGACATGCGCGTTGCTCCAGATCGCGCCCTGCAGCCAGCCCATCTGCTTGAGCGCGTCGTCCACCGAATGGTCACGTGTGTAGTGAATCGCCTGCTTGGTGCCCCAGATGGCCACCGGCGGCTTGGTGGCAATCTCGCCGGCGCATTGCATGGCGGCCGCCAGCATCGCCTCGGCTGAGTCAAACACTTCATTGACGAGGCCGTAGCCCAGCGCTTTGGCAGCCGGCATTCGTCGCCCGGTGTAAGCCAGTTCCTTGACGACCGCCAGCGGCACCAGTTTGGGCAGGCGCTGCAAGGTGCCCACGTCGGCCACCATGCCGATGTTGATTTCCTGGATGCAGAAGAATGCGTCGGCCGTGGCGTAGCGCAGGCAGCAGGCCGTCACCATGTCGACCGCTCCGCCTATGCAGCCGCCCTGGATGGCGGCGATCACCGGAATGCGCAGGGTTTCGAGCTTGGTGAAGGTGGCCTGCATGTCGCCCAGCATGTCAACGATGGCGGCGCGGCCCTCGGGGCTCTGGTCGTCCATGGCGATGTCGCTGCCAAAGGTTTCCAGTGCCATGCCGGCGCTGAAGTGCTTGCCGGTGCTGGAGATCACCAGCACGCGCGCCTCGCCAGCCTTGTGGATGTGCGTGAGCGCCGCATCCAGCTCGCGCCAGAAGGTCGGGTGCATGGTGTTCATCGCCTCGGGGCGGTTCAGCACCAGGTGGGCGACGTGGCCGGTGGTGTTGAGGGTGAAGCAGGTGAGGGCAGGTGGGGAGGAGGCGTTCATGCCCACACTCTAAGTCAGGCGACCAGGTCCAGCCAGTCACACCTGAGACGCCGCGCAATGTGCGCCCGTGCCCGTACATAGACATACAGCCGCGGCGCCAGTGTGCCCAGCACGCACAGCGGGTAGGCCCAGGCCGCCTCAAAGGTAAAGGCCGGCAGCCAGCCCATCCAGCCCATCACCCACGCCGTCAGCACTATCTCCCAGAGCTGGCATTCAAGCGGGTGCGCCGCTCGCTGCGCCTCGCGCCAGTCCTTGACGCGCTGCAACTGCGCCAGCGTGATGGGATGCCAGTACGGCGACCGGGCAGGTAGTGATGCCTTGGACGGGTCAGAGGGATCAGACATAAAGCCTCCGTGCGGAAGCTTCAATGTAAGTTTCGTGAAAGGTTCTGTCAATGACCCGAAAGGCCTGAAAGACGCCAAAAAAGCGTCGAAAGATTTCTGGATACGGCCGGCTAAATCCGGCGGCGGCGCGGCACCACGCTCAGCTGCAGCGTGAGCTTGCCGGGCGAGGCGGTCACGGTGTAGTTCTGAGGCGGGATATCGATCAGCTGGTCGGCATGCCAGACCTTGATCTGCGCAGCGCCTTCGGGCAACTGCTCGACCTGCGCTACGCCGTCGGCGCCTGTCAGCACGGCCCAGGGCGATTCGCTCACATAGACATGGCCGCGCATGGAGCCGTGAATGTGGCAGCCCAGCAGCACGGCGCCGGCCTTGTTGAAAGTGGCATCAGCGGTTTTGGCGGGTTTGCCTTCGGGCTTGCCGTCGAGCCGGAGCTCGAACCCCTCGCCCGGCGTTGCGTTGAACTGCGCTGCGCCGGCGGCCGAGCCGCGCACATGGTGTTCCCACGGATCATTGTTGACGAACTGGGCCTTGGCGCCCAGCGCCACCACGCTGACGGCCGGCACAAAACGCATCTTTTCCTGGTAGATCGTCACTTGGGCGGGCAAAGGGCTTTGGGGCGCCCCGGTTTTGGCGGAAGGCACCACGACGACTACGGCGTCCGGCGCCGGCTTGCCTTCCTTGTCGAGCACTTGAATGGAAATGTTTCCGGCTGCAGAGCATATAGGTAGTGCGCAAGCAGCTATGAAAAACAGAGCAGTTGGCAGCATCCGGAAGGCAGGGCGTGTTAGCTTGGGCATGGGATTTCTTTCGGCTTAAGCTTCGCGGGGAGTCAGCAATGCCAGCACAGCCGCCACCGCGAACAGCGCCAGGACATCACCCCAGAGGTGCCCCATGTTGTGGTGGCCCTGAAACGACTGCACTGCCATCACCCCGCCGTGTGCAATGCTGGACCAGACGGTAAACCAGATGAGGCTGCGGTGCAAGAGAGGGTTACGGGCGGCAAGCATGAGGAAGATCCCCAGCGTTGCGTAAAGGGCGAGGATCATCTCCAGGTAGTACGAACGACCTTCCGCATGCCACGACCAGCCTGAAGGCCAGATGATGGTGAGCGGCCACAAGCCGAAAGTGAACGTCACCCCTATCAGCACCAGGGCAATGCGCAGGTATTTGATGCGATCAGCGTCAGTCATTGTTTTCTTTCGGATCATCAGAGGTCGCGCACTCAGAGACCCGCTCTTTGTGCGCCGGGAGGTGAGTGGCAACAGGAGACCATTGCAGCGCATACCGCGCCGCAATGGTGGCGGTTCAAGGGCGGCTTACTTGGCGGCCGGCTTGTACTCGGCCACGGCCTTGGCCAGGTCGCGGGTTTCCTCACAGGTGGCGCAAATTGCCTGCAGCTTGGCCAGCTGCGCGTCGGCCTGGGCTTTCTGGTTGGTCTTCAGGTAGGCAATGCCCGAGTATTCCAGCGCACCCTTGTGCTTGGGGTCCAGCGCCAGCGCCTTGCCATAGGCGGCAAAGGCATCGTCGTACTTGCCCATCCAGCGGTTGGAATAGCCGAGGTAGTTGTAGGCGTCGGCATTTTTCGGGTCCTTGGCCACCACCTTGTTAAAGCTGCTCACGGCCTCCGACCAGTTCTTGGCGCTGATGGCTTTTTTACCCGCCGCGAAGTCGTCGACCTGGGCGTTTTTGGCTGGTGTGGTTTCGATGTCGGCAGCCATGGCTGCACCGGCCAGGGCCAGGGCGATGACGGGCAATGCGACCAAGTTGCGGATGGAAAAAGTGTTCATGTCGGGCTCCTTGAGATATCAGTTGATTGAAACGCGCTGCAAACCAGCACCTTATACAAACGGTGTGACAGGGAAAACGGATGCAGGGCGAGTTGTAATTTATTTGTAAACACAACGGCGGCTGCGCTTGATCGATGGCAGGCTCGCTGATTTCTCCTCTGATGGGGAAAGCTGGGCAGCCGCGGGATCACTGGCAGGGCGCTGAAGTCAGCATTTTTACCGCGGTCAAAAAGTCGCCCGGTTTGACCCAGCTCACGTTCCAGTCGCCGGATACAGGGACTTGACGCTTGTGAGCGATGACCATGCGGTGCTTTGGTACCACGAGGATGTATTGCCCATGGACGCCCCAGGCCATGTAAGCGCCACTTAGTGGCGAATCGGCCGGCTCTTCCAGCGTCCACCAAAGGTAGCTGTAGCCAAAGTGACGGCTGGCCGTGCGCGCCGGATGCATTTGCGCGGCCGCGGTGACGGGTGTGGTGATTCGAGTGGCCCATTCTGGGGGAATGAGTTGCTGGCCGCGCCAATTGCCGTGTTGGAGCATCAAGTAGCCCAGTCGCGCCATGTCTCTGGTTGACAAGAAAAAATGATAGGCGGCGTGCCGGGACTTTGTAAGGTCCCCGGTGCGCTGGTGACGAGCGAGGTCGAAGTCTTCAAGCTGCAGCGGCGTCGCAAGATCGTCCGCGAATGTGCGGTAGATGCTGCGATTTGTCAGCGCCTCGAAGACTGTGCCCGCAGCGTTGAAATCCCAGTTGTTGTACAGAAAATAAGTGCCGGGCACTTGTGAGCCGCGCGGTGGCGCCGATGCCAGGTCATCGCCTGTGTTGGCCGCCGGGTGATAGACGCCAGAGCGCGCTGTCAGAAGGTGGCGCAACTTTGCCTGGCGCTCCAGAGGCAATAGGCCACCCAGGTCGTCAATGTCGAGGTCGGCCAGTGTTTTCTCCAGATCGATCGTGCCATCTGCGACATATTTCCCATACAGCATCGCCAGCACACTTTTGCGAGCCGAAAACACGATGCTGACGGTATCGACGGGGCCATAGCTGAACAACACCCGGCCGTCCTGCACTGCCAGAACTGCGGTGGAATCAAGGGTTCGCAAGTAGTCGCGTGCAGCATCCAGGCGCTCATGACACGCGGGGCTTAGTGAAGTGGGGGAAATGGGTTCCCACGCCTTCGCCGGAAAGACGGGCGCAGGGGCTGCCGGCGTTGTTGCCCATCCGGCTGCAGGCATCGAAACCAGCAAGGCCGTGACGGAGGCAAGAAAAAAATGCTTCATTCTTGGTCAAATCTTTGCGCAAGGTTGTATCAATCGCCAAACCAAAGAGCCTTCTGGTGCCAGGCGAGATGTTTCTCGCGGGCACGGCAAACTCAGTCGTGCATGACCCGCGCTGTCCCTGACACCTTGATCGAGGCACCGGGGTTGGGTGGAATTTCGGCGCGCAAGCACGAGCGCATGCCCATGTCTTCACCCTGCACGATATCGATGGCGCCGCCGTGCGGCCACTTCAGGTCGCGCAGGTAGCCTGCAAAAGCGGCTGTGGCTGCACCTGTGGCGGGGTCTTCATACACGCCGCCCGAAGCAAACGGATTCCGGGTGTGAAAAAGCCGAGGCGTTTGTGCATGGGCCAGAAGGATCGTCACCAGCCCCGCCTTGTTCATCAGCTCGCGGCCCGTGTCCAGGTCATATTGCATGGCCGCCAGTTTGTCGCGGCTCTTCAGAACCAGTACCAGATGGTCTGCGCCGCCGTGGGCGAGCGCGGGGGCAATGCGCGGGTCCAGGTCATCCGGTGTGTAGCCGAACAGCGCCAGGGTGGCCAGCACCAGCGGCTGTGGGGCAGCCTGGCTGCGCGTGGGCGGCGATTGCAGCGCGGCGGTGATCGTCTCCCCGTTGCGCCGGCCTTCAACCGTGATGCTGGCCTGGTTCAGGGTCAGCGCAAACACGCCATCGCCATGCTGAAGGGCCAGTGCTGCGCCCAGGGCTATCGTTGCATGGCCGCAGAAGGGTACTTCTGATTCCGGCGAGAAATAGCGCACCCGCCAGCCGGCGCCGCTTGCAACGGCAAAAACCGTTTCCGAGAAGCCAAGCTCCGCAGCGATCCGCTGCATCTCACGGTCATCCGGAAATTGGCCGGCGATCATCACGCCGGCGGGGTTGCCGCCGGTGTTTCCGTCAGAAAAGGCTGCAATCTTCAAGACACTCATCGTTTTCCTTGTGAAATGGAAGGCGGGCTGCTTGCCTGTCCGGCGCAATTCATATTGCGCGCTGCCACCGGAGGCCGAAAGGCAATACTCGCGGTCCGAACAAAAAATGCAGCACCCTGCGCATGTTGCCGCTGGTGGATCTGGACGAAGCATGCAGCAGCAGCGGGCGCATGGCCATCGCGCTGCCTTGCCCGGCCGTGCAGGTGAACCCGGTTTGGGCCTGGCGGGCTGCTGCAGCGTCCTTCGCCTGCAAGCGGCCGTACAGGTGTGACCCCGGAACCACGCGCAGTGGACCGTCCCCCGGGCCGCAGGCATCGATGTGCAAACGCACCGCCACCAACTGCTCCAGCAGCTCGACGGGCGGCTGGACATAAAGAATGCCTTCCTTCCTGGACCAGCCACTCAGGCTTGCGTGCTCTACGTGATCTGCCACGGGAATGCTCAGGTCCTGGTGCACCGGAACCAGCCAGTTGCGCGACGCCGACTTCTCGAAGTAGGTGCATTGCACAGCCGCAAAACCGGCCGGAACCAGGGGGGCCATTGACACGTGCCGGCGCACTCTTGCTGCGAGCGCCTGGCACCAGGCCTCCGATAGCAGGCAACGTGTTCCCGCCGAGTTGGCGGAAATCCCGGCAAGGCGCGAAGCGGCCGATTCACACTGGGCGGCAGTCAGCACCTGCGGAACAAGTGCGAAGCCCTGAGTGGTGAATGCGGCGTGGTCCATCCCGGCTTGTTTTGCAAAGAGGTGTTGAATGCTCACAGCATCGACTGAAACAGCGAAAGGTACTGCGGATGCTGCGAGACCGTGTTGTGGGAGGTTCCGGGCAGCATCTTCAGTACTGCTGTGCCATTCTTGAAGTGCGCATGCAACTGGTCGGTGCTGGCTTTCGGAATGACTTCATCGTATTCGGCCGAAATCAGCAGCGTGGGCACGGTGACTTTGGCCGCGTACTTCCAGGACTCGAACTTGTCGACAAGAAGCCAGGGGATGGGAAACCAGGGAAAGCGCTGCGCTGCCAGTTCCTGGATGCTGTTGTAGGGCGTCACCAGAATCAGGCGCGACGCCGGCCGTTGGCTGGCCACCCGGATCGCAACGCCTGAGCCCAGACTCCTGCCAACCACGGTGACGTCCGAATGTGTCCGGCTCACATGGTCGAACAAGGCCAGGGCGTCGCTTTGAAGCGCCGCCTCGGTGGGATTTCCAGTACTTCCGCCGTAACCGCGGTAGTGAAGCAGGTAGAGGGCATGGCCTGGAAATGCTTCCGAGAAAGACGGCAAATTCGGCGAAACGTCTTCGGCATTGCCGCCGAAGTAAATGATGGCCTTGGGTCCGGCCGTTTGCCGGGCGGTGACCACGAGCGTGGCGTCGGGTGTCTGGAGGTGGAGCGTCGTGGCCGGACTGCCCCACGACCTCGGCTGCGGGAAATAGATCAGCGAGCGTTGAAACGCAAACAGCGCCGCGCAGATGCCCAGGTAAGCGAGCACCATGACCACCAGAAAAACAGTCACTGTGCGGCGCACCATGAAACTCGGCGTCTTCCCCCGCAGCGCGCCCTGCCAATCAGGATGATCCGGTCCAAAAGGCCACGAACAAGGTTCATCGGATGCGTCGCATTGAGTGAGTGCCTGAATAACTCAGTTCAGCCGCATGTCTGCACTGAGTTGTTTGACCAGCTCTGCACTCGTTTCCACATACTTCAAAAATGCCACTTCATCCTTGTTGATGGTCTTGCGCGCCATCATGTCGGTCAGGCGCGCGTCCAGGCTTTGCCAGTGAATTTGGCGATTGCCCACGAGATACACCGGAACCCTGGTCAGCTGCCTGCTTTTGATGATCTCGATGATCTGGAATATTTCCCATTCGGTGCCGGTCCCTCCTGGTGCAATCACGATGGCGGCCGAGTGCTTGATCATCGCCAGCTCGCGGATGGAGACGCTGGAAAAAATCAGGCCATGGGTCACATAGGCATTCAAGGCCTGCTTGGGGTCACCACCATAGGGTTTCAGCGTGTCGTTGGCCGTCGAGCGGTCGTAGTAGGTGGTGTACCCGACGCTGGGGCCTCCCGCCTCTTTTGCGCCGCGGTTGCCGGCTTCCATCAGGCCCGGGCCCGCACCCGTCATTATCGGATACTGCTTGCCATAACGCGTGGTCCATGCGTGAGCAAAATTCCGGATGTCTGCGTAGATGGCATCGTTTGCCGCCCTGATGGTGTCGTTGCAGTTCTCGCCGCGCGCGTCGCAGGCGGCATTTTTCTCGCGGATACGGGAGCTGCCATAGATGGAGACAAAGCCCCGCGGAAAATGCATGGCCTTCAGGGCGTCAGAGCAGTAGGTGTCCTGAGCCATCAGTTTCACGGGGACGATGTTTTCAACGCCCGCATAGGGGCCGATGTAATCGGCGTTCGGGACATCTGCTTTCGCTACTGCGCACTCCAGCCGCAACTCCGTGGGCTTGATCGCAGACGTTGCTGTGGTTGGCGGTGGTGTTGCACACCCGAGGAGGGTGGCGGTGACCACACCGAGGGATAGAAACAATTTGAGGCTGGCGTTCATGCTGGTTCTCCTTTTTACGGTACCTACCCGGATTGAGACCCCGGATGCCGCCACGCTCACCACAGCTTGGCGCAATTGCCGCTGAACACCACGGTTCCGCTCGGGCTGGCGGGTGTGGCGCTGGTTTCCAGTGTCACCACCAGCTTGCTGACCTTGGACAGCAGCTTTTCCGACGTATCGGGCAGCATGGAAACCGCCGATCCGCTCGTGGGCACGGTGCCCAGCGAGAACGCCGGGCCATTGGCCGGCACGGCCCACAGCACCAGTGTTCCGGTGGCCGGCGGTGTGATCGGGCCTATGACCTTGACCGTCATGGTCTTGCCGTGGCGCAGCGAACTGGCCAGCAGCTTGCCGTTGCCCTGGGCGTCGGTGAGCAGGCCCACATAGCTTTGCGGCAGCCTTTCGCCCGAGCGCATCGCGATCTGGTCGCTGGACATGAACAGGGTGGGCATGGCGATAAAGAAAACGCTGGCCGCGATCACCCCGGCGGCCAGGCCGCCGAAGCCGAAACCAGCAGGTTTGAGCCAGCCCAGCCAGGACGGTTTTGTTTGCGGCGCCCGTTGCGGCCCTGCGGGTCGTGTGCGTGCTGCGATGGCAGCCCACACCCTGGGAGACGGTTTGTGCGCCGGTACCGACATGGCGAGTTGACCCAGCCGGGCTTCCCATTGTGTGACGCGCACGCGCACATCGGCACGGTCGCGCTGCAGGCGCTCAAAGCGGCGGCGCGCGCCATCTTGCAGCGTACCCAGCACATAGGCCGATGCGAGGTGTTCGAGCAATTCGGGGCTGGAATATCTCATGACGCCACCACCCCTTGCGCCGCCAGGCAGCCCTTGAGTTTTTCGAGCCCGCGCCGTATCCAGGCTTTCACCGAACCCAGCGGCGCGCCCATTTGCGCGGCCACTTCGGTATGCGACAGGCCCTGGTAATACGCCAGCGCCAGGCTTTGGCGGTGGCTGCCTTCCAGTGCATTCATGCAGCCTTCGATGTGCAGGGCCTCTGTGGCCTGCTCCAGCAGCTGCATGGCGCTGGGGGTGGGTGTGGCGGTAGTTTCGGTGTCTTCCTCATCCACATCACCGGAGTCGGGCAACTCGCTTTCCTTGCGGCGCGTGCGGGAGCGCAGGGCGTCCAGCGCCTTGTTGCGGACGATGGCAATCAGCCACGTCATGGGTTGAATGGTTTGCCCGTCTACCTCACTGCGGTAGCCGGCAGCGTTTTTCCAGATGCTCACGTAAGCCTCTTGCAGCACATCTTCGGCCGCGTGTCCTTGTCCCAATATACGTACGGCAACGCCAAACAGATGCGTGTGGGTGCGTTCATAGACCTGCGCAAAGCAGGCGTGGTCGCCTTGCCCTGCGCCGGCAATCAGCGTCTGCAGGCTGCGGGTGTCCGTGTCGGGGGCCAGTTTCATGCGGCTGAGTATAGGGAGTTACGCCCAAGCGGCAAATCTTCCCCGGTCATGGCATTTTTTTCAGAAAAAGCTGCATCCAATCGACGCTTGCTGTCGTTTGTCCCTGGTAGGCCGGGCGCCGCGCCGGCCCACGCCCCCTTCCGCCATGTGGTTGTTGGGACTTTTTTACTTTCTTTTAACCCGGAGACCTGTCAATATTTGCAGGACTCCTCTCAGGAGATCGCCATGACACCGATAGCAACCGCCACCCAACCCAGGCTTCACGCAGGCCTTGCCGCTGCCGCGTTGTGTACTGGACTGCTGCTAAGCGCCTGCGCCGGTGGCCCGGCCGCACCAATGGATGTCAAGCCGGTGCCCGCCGCGCTCAAGCCGGCCGACGGCGAACGCATGGCCTTCACCTGGCATGCGGTGGGCTCGCAGATTTATGAGTGCCGCTCCGGCGACAAGGGCTGGGCCTGGGTGTTTGTTGCGCCAGAGGCAGACCTCTTCAACCAGAAAGACGAAAAAGTCGGCACGCATGGCGCCGGCCCGAACTGGACCGCGCTGGACGGCAGCAAAACCGTGGGCACGGTCAAAGCGCGCGCCGACGGCGAGCGTCCCGCCGACATCCCGCTGCTGCTGCTGACGGCCAAATCCGCCGGCATGCCCGGCAAGATGGCCACCGTTACCAGCGTGCAGCGCCTGAACACCGAGGGCGGCAACGCGCCGGCCAAAGGCTGCACCACACCGGCCGATGCGGGCAAACGCGTCAAGGAAGGCTATACCGCCGACTACGTGTTTTTCACCGCCCAAAAAGCCTGACCCACAAAGCCAGAGGAAGCGAGGCCTGACATGTCCGTGCTCAAGAACCTTTTCAGCGCCAGCAAGAGTCCCAAGCACGATGCCACGGGGCCTGAGACGGGTCCGGTCAAGATGAACCTTGACGAGCGCATGGCGTTTCGGCGCGAGATGCTGTTCGAGGCCATCAAGGTCACGATGCAGGCCCACGGAATTTTGTCGGCCAGCTACAAATTCCGCGTGGTGCGTAACGACAAGCGAGGCCACCAGTACATGGTGCTGGTGGACCTTTCCACCGACTTCCTGGACAACCGGGAAGGTGGGCCCGCCCGGCTGGTCGAGGTGGGTGCGGCTATCGCCAAAAATGCCGCTGCGCGTTACAACCTGCTGGTCAGCGGCGTGTACTGGCAGATCAATGAGCAGATTCAGGCCTTCGCGCCCAGCCGGCCCGTCTCCTTGCCCGCGAGCCAGGATGCGGCCAGCCCACCGCCACCGGTACAACGCCGGGAGCGAGCCACGGCGGAAGAACTCGCGGCCTTTGAAGCCGCCTGGGAGAAGGGGCGGGCGCTGCATATCGGCGACCGGGTCTATTCGTCCGACCTGTCGCCGCTGGAGCCTGATTCCCAGAAGGACGACAGCCGGCGCTAACAACCTCGGGGCCGGCCGTTCAAGACCTGCGCCGCCGCGGCACCACGGTAAGCTGCATAACGCTTTTGGCCGGGGAGGCGCTCACCGTGACCTGCTGCGGCGCAATGTCCACCAGCTGGTCGGGGTGCCAGACTTTCAGCTGCGCGGCGCCCTCAGGCAGGTCCTCAAAGCTCGCAATGCCTTCCGGACTGGTTTTGGTTGCCCAGGGGGATTCACTGGCGTAGATATAGCCGCGCATCGAGCCGTGGATAAAACAGCCCAGCAAGGTGGCCCCGACAACGCCGGCCCTGTCCAGCGTCACTTCACTGGACTTGCCCGGTTTTCCGTCGGGCTTGCCTTCCAGCCGCAGTTCGAAGCCGGCATTCGTCGCGTTGAACTGGCCCATGCCGGCAGGTGAGCTGCGCACGTGGTGGTCCCATGGGTCGTTGTTCACAAATTGAATTTTTGCCCCCACGGGAACCACTGTCACTGCGGGAACGAACTGCATCTTTTCCTGGTGAATGGTGGCCTGCGCAGCCGGCGGCGTTCTGGGCTGGGCGCTTTTGTTGGCGGGTGCCACCACGACCACGGCATCCGGCACCGGTTTGCCGTCTTTGTCGAGCACCGACACCGTGAGGCTGGCCGCATGAACCCCTGCGCCGAAAGCGAAGAGCGCGGCGATCGCTGTGAGCTGGATTATTTGTTTCATGGTTTGGCTGCCGTCTCGGTGGGCGTGATGATGTCGCGGTTCATGGGAGCCAGCAGCGCCAGCATTTCATTCTGTTTGCGAAAAGGGATGCCCCTGGCATCCATGCTTTGCTGCAGCACCTCCACCAGGGCGTGAAAGTCCGACTTCTTGATATCAAGGTTGGCATGCGCGCTTTTCATGTCTGCGCCCTTGTAGGCACAAGGGCCGCCGCTCAGGGCGCAGAGCTGGTCGACCAGCTGCTCTTTCACGCGCTGCTGGTTCGACGGCTTGAAATGCGGCCCGGTGCGCGGGTCGGCCAGCAGGCGAACCATGAAGTCGTCCATCAGCGCGACCAGGCCGGCTTTTTCACCGAAGGCCTTGTAAAGCTGGTCGTCCTTGGAGGCTGTCTGGGCAAATGCAGATCCGGCCACTAGCAGGCCTGCTGCGAGCGCAAAAGAAACAAAAGGGTTTTTCATGGGGCGATTCCTTGAAGGGGGTGGTTCGTCGGGCTTAAAAAGCGACCTGGGCCGAGAGGTAGTAGCCGGTCTGCTTCCGGCTTCCTGTTGTGGCCGGCACGATCACGCCCAGGTCCACATACGCCAGCGTGAGCGAAAGATTTTTGGTGGGTGCCCAGGCAATAAAGATGTCTTTCCAGTCTTCAGAGCGCAGGCCGTTGCCCAGGCCGGCCGCGCGGCCGGCGCCCTCGAGCTTGTTGCGCATGAAGCGGTATTCGGCGCCGATGGCGATGTTTTTGCTGATCAAGTAGGCGACGGAAAATTCCGGCTGCAGCGTGTACTTGTCTTCGTTGCCGCCCAGCGTGGCGCCGTAGCCCAGCAGCCCGTTCTGGTTGGCCTTGGTTGCGCGCAGCGTGCCGTTGACCAGCAGGCTCTGGCCCAGGAAGAGTTTGGTGGCGCTGACATACACATCCACGCCGTGGCGTTTGGCGCCCAGTGCATTGAGTGTGGGGTCCAGCCCGGTGGATCCCAGCGTCTTGTACTGCACGCCGACTGCCACCTGCGGCATCAGCGTGTCGCTGTCCAGGATGGCATCGCCCAGCACGCGAACCTTGGCGCCGACGATGGTCTGCTTCAGGTGCAGCCCGGGCAGGCCCAGGGCCACGCCGGTGCCGCGGGTGTTGAAGTCCTGCTGCGCAATTGACAGCTCGTAGCGGTCATGGATGCCGACAGCCGCGCCGTACACATTCAGGCCGTAGTCGGTGGTGCCGGCGTGGGTGACATAGGCAGAGCCGCCAATCTCATCTGCCGTGGCGTTGCTGCCGATGACAGCCCAGGGCGTGAGGCCGCCGCCGGCCGCGCCTTCAATGGTGCTGACACCGCCGGTCAGGAGGAGCTTGCCGGTGTCGGCGTGGGCGCCGGCGCAAAGCAGGGTGAGCAGGCTGGCAATCAGGGGGGGTGATACGGAGTGGCGCATGGTGATCCTGTGGGTGGAAAGGAAAAAGCCGGTTGCCGGCGTCAATGGAAGTGAACCTGTGTGGAATACGGCAAACCGGATTCACTGGATTCAATGAAACGAAAAAAAGATGCGAAAAGAAGCTGGGTCGCTCTTCGAAAGGCTGAATCCGCGGGCCGGCCGTCAACGTATTCAGAACAGCTTGCGGGATGGCCTGGCAGATTGCATGGCTTTCCCACCCGTCAAAACCAGTGTCTGGAGTGCCGAATGCCTGCTTGTTCCCTGTTCATGCGCAATGCGCGTCATCTTTTTAGTACCGTGGCGGCACTGACGCTCTTTGGCGTGAGCGGTGCCCCGCTATGGGCCCAAACGGCGCCCGAACGCGAATGGGTCACACCGCCACCCGGCAATGTGGCGCGCGGCATGGCCCTGTACCAGGCTCGCTGCACGGCCTGCCATGCGGTCGACAGCAACAAGATCGGGCCCGCGCACCGCGGTGTGATGGGCCGCCGCGTGGGCAGCCTGCCTGGGTACAAATATTCAGACGAATTGGCCCGGTCTCGGCTGCGCTGGACGCCGCAAACCCTCAACGCCTGGCTGGAAGACCCTGAGCAACTGGTGGCCGGCCAGCGCATGGGCTTTCAGGTGGAAAGCGCGGCGGAGCGCGCCGACCTGATTGCCTACCTGGCCACGCTGAAATGAACAGACCGCTATCAATTCAGGAGCTGCTTGCGCTTGTCCTGCCTGCCTGGAAGGCCTTTTCTTCATAAACTCTTTGTTCCGTGGCCCATGAGAGAAACGCCAGCCCGCCCTGATGCCGCAGCAAATGGGGCCCTGTGGGGACTGCTACCATCGCAGTCATGAAACGACGCGACTTTCTGGCCACCACCACGCTGGCTTTCACCGGAGGATTTGCCATGGCTGATTTGCCCAAAGTCCAGTCACTGGATGAAGCGTTGCGCTGGCTGGACAAGGTCGACCAGGCCGCCAGCGTCAAAACCACCGGCCAATGGCCCCTGGTGTCGGTGCTGGAGCACATGGCGCAAAGCGTGGAAATGAGCCTGGACGGTTTTCCGCAGCCGAAAAGCGCGGTGTTCCAGAACACGGCGGGCGCCGCGGCCTTTGCCTTTTTCAAATGGCGCGGGCAAATGAGCCACAGCCTGAGCGAGCCCATCCCGGGCGCTGCGGCGCTCAGCCGTGAAGGCGACTGGGGGCCCGCCTCGGCGCGGCTGCGCGCGGCCATTGCCCGCTTCGCCGGGCACCAGGGCGCGCTCAAGCCGCACTTTGCCTACGGCGCACTCAGCAAGGCTGATTTTTCACTTGCCCACACCTTCCATATCGCCAACCACCAGGATGAGATCGTGCTGGTGGCGCGCTAGAAGAACTGGTTAAAAAGCTGGTTAGAAAAGCTGGTCGGTTGCTATCGATTCAGGAGCTGCTTGCGCATGAACTGATTGGGCTGCAGGCACTTTTTGTTCAAAAACGCCTTCTTCGCCGGGCTTGGCCAGCGTGGAAGCGCGAACACCCAGCAGGCGCAGCTTTTTGTCCAGCGGCACCCGTTTGAGGCACAGGCCCGCCAGCTGGCGGATGGTTTTCCCGTCCGCGGTGTACGTGTCTGAGGTCTGGTCGCGCGTCGCGATCTTGAAGTCGTCGTAGCGCAGCTTGATGCCGATGGTCTTGGCCACATAACCCTTGCGCTGCAGGTCTTCGCCCAGCCTTTCGCACAGGTCGGTGAAGATCGCGCCCAGCGTTGCCTTGTCGCGCACCGCATGCAGGTCACGGTCAAAAGTGGTTTCGCGGCTCATGCTGACCGGCTCGCTCTCGGTGACCACCGGGCGGTCGTCGCGGCCCCAGGCGGCCTCGTGCATCCAGGCGCCGGTGGCCTTGCCGAAGTTGTCGATGAGCCATTGCGGGTCTTGTGTGGCCAGCTCGCCGATGGTGTGGATGTGCAGCCTCGCCAGTTTTTCGCCGGACTTCGGGCCGATGCCGTTGATCTTGCGTACGTGCAATGGCCAGATTTTTTCCTGCAGGTCAGCTTCGTAAATGATGGAAATGCCGTTGGGCTTGTTGAACTCGCTCGCCATCTTGGCCAGCAGCTTGTTGGGCGCCACGCCGACGGAGCAGGTCAGGCCCGTCTTTTCAAAAATCGCCTTCTGGATGAGCCGGGCCAGCACGCGCCCGCCTTCACGCTGGCCGCCGGGCACGTCGGTGAAGTCAACGTAGACCTCGTCCACGCCGCGGTCCTGCATGAGCGGCGCGATGTCGGTGATGGTGCTTTTGAAGAGCTGCGAGTATTTGCGGATTTCCGAAAAATCCACCGGCAGCACGATGGCCTGCGGGCACAGCTTGGCGGCCTTCATCATGCCCATGGCCGAGCCCACGCCGAACTGCCGCGCCGCATAGGTGGCGGTGGTGATAACGCCGCGGCCCACATAGTCCTTCAGCAGCGGAAAACTTTCGACCGGAATAAAGCGCAGCGCGCGCTCACCCTGCGCCGCGCGCAGCTCCTCGTCAACCTTGCGCCAGCCGCCGCCTATGACGACCGGCAGGCCCTTGAGCTGTGGGTAGCGCAGCAGCTCGACGGAGGCGAAAAACGCGTCCATGTCGAGGTGGGCAATGCGGCGGATTTTGGGTGCGGAGGAGGGGGACGAGGCGCTCACCCGGCAAGCATAGCAATTCGCAATGGCTTGCGCGCGGGCGCCCCGACACGATTTGGCCCTATTTGGCTCGCGCAGCCGCAAGGCTCATGCGCTCATTGGCACGGCGCGGGCCAGGCTTTTCGGGCAGTGGTAAGCGGGCGTCAACAATCGCGTGAGACTGCCGGGCTCTGGCATCATGGCCGGCTTGCCCACTCCTCTTGTCGAAAGTGAAACGCTATGCCCTCCCACGCCACCGGAATTTTTGAAGTCAAGCTCGCGCCGCAACCGCTGGCGAATGCGGATGCCGGGCCGCTGATGGGCCGGCTGTCCATCAACAAGACCTTCAGCGGTGACCTGCAGGCCACCAGCCAGGGCGAAATGCTCAGCGCAGGCACGACCATCAAAGGCTCGGCCGGTTATGTCGCGATGGAGCGCGTGACCGGAACGCTCCACGGCAAGAGCGGCAGCTTCGTGCTGCAGCACAGCGGCACCATGAACCGCGGCGCGCCGCAATTGACCGTCAGCGTCGTGCCCGATTCCGGCACCGGCGAGCTGGTGGGCCTCACGGGCACGCTCACCATCCAGATCGCTGATGGCAAGCATTCGTATGCCATGGACTATGAAGTTGCGCCCGGGTGACTTGAGCCCTTGTCATTTCCGCGTCACGTCGAAATATCCGGGATACCCGATCCTTAAGGGAAATCGGCCTCTAGCCCTTCAACCGCATGGGCGAGTAGCTACCAAAAAAATAGCAATCTATCTGAGATGCCCCTGGGGGCCTGGCGGCGTGCGCAGGTGCAGTCGGTGTGAACAGCCGTAGGGTCGTTATCGGCACGTGCTTGCCAGTGCGCCACTGGCTCGAGAATGATGAAAACAAGGGATCCGTGCCCTGGCATCGATATTGCACGCGGCGACCCTGCTGGTGCGTTGATGCAAGAAGTTGAAGGCCGCCACATTATTTCGCCCTCCAGTAGCTCAATTGGTAATTGAACCGCGGAGCGTGCGAAGCCAGCGTTTGAAGTTGTCTTAAAAAAACAGTTTAGAAAGTGCTTGAATAATGTCCGCATACATCAAGGCGTTATTCGCCAGTACCATCTTCGTTAGCGCCTTCCTGTTGTTTCTGGTTCAACCCATCATTGCCAAGCAGATATTGCCTTGGTTTGGGGGGTCGGCTACTGTGTGGTCAATCTGCATGGTGTTCTTCCAGGTTGTATTGCTCCTGGGCTATATGTATTCGGACTGGACCACGCGCCGGCTTAGCGTCCGTGCGCAAACATGGTTGCATGTCGGTCTGCTGCTGCTAAGCCTCGCGTTTCTTCCCATCATTACCAGTACGCACTGGAAGCCAACCGGCGACGAAAGCCCGACCCTGTGGATTCTCGGCCTGTTGGCCGGAACCATTGGCCTGCCGTACTTCCTGCTGTCTACTACCGGCCCCTTGGTGCAATCCTGGATCACACGCACGACGTGGGGTGCGCAGGTATACCGCTATTTCGCTTTATCGAACTTCGCGTCATTGGCTTCGCTGCTTAGCTATCCAGTGCTGATTGAGCCACACAGCACACTGATGCGGCAGGCAACTATCTGGTCGGCAGCATATGGTCTCTTTGTCGTTTTATGCATAGGCACGACGCTGTATGTATCGCGTTGTGTGCCTATGCCTGCATCAGCTCAAGTAACAAGCACTGCTGAGCCAGCAGCGCGGCCGCGTGTTTATCACTACCTGTTGTGGGCCGCACTACCCGCGCTGGGATCGTGGCTGTTGCTCGCTATTACCAACCACATAACGCAGAACGTGGCGGCAATTCCCTTCCTGTGGGTCGTTCCGCTTTCGGTTTACCTGCTGACATTTGTATTGGCTTTTGAGAGCGACAAATGGTACCGCCGGCAGGTGTTCCTGCCGGTCGCTGCGATCATGCTCGTCTTGTGTGCCTTCGGCCTGCAACACGATATCGGTTTCAATGTGAAAACCGCGCTACCCCTCTATATCGTTGGCCTGTTCGCTCTATGCATGTTCTTGCATGGCGAGATGGCGCGCCTGCGCCCCGGGGCCGCCTACCTCACGCGGTTTTACCTCATGCTGTCGCTCGGCGGTGCTCTCGGCGGGATAAGCGTAGGCCTGGTCGCGCCGCATGTGCTGTCGGGGTATTACGAATTAGGTCTCGGGCTGGTGCTGTGCGCAGTGGTCGCTGCGGTGCTGTGGCGCCACCAACGTGTTGGCCTGGTCTTTTCGCTTTTTTTGGCCGGATGCTGCGCGTGGTTCCTGGCCCAACAGGTGCAAGCGGACACGACGGGCGCTCGCCGCATGGAACGCAATTTCTACGGCACCTTACAGACCCTGGACACGAAGGGTGCCAGCGCCGAAGATCGCGTGCGCCAGCTGTACCATGGCTCGGTCAAGCACGGCGAGCAGTATCTTGCCGCAGCGCGTCGGCGGGAACCGACTACCTACTACGGAATTACCTCGGGGATCGGGCGAGCGATTGCCGCCGCACCGTCGGGCCCGCGTCGTGTTGGCTTGATTGGGCTCGGTGCCGGCACGCTGGCGGTGTACGGGCGACCGGGAGATATCTACCGGGTTTATGAAATCAACCCCTTGGTCTTTGATCTGGCGGATGAGGAATTTACTTTTTTATCCGACAGTTTGGCCCGTATCGAACGAGTGCCAGGTGATGCGCGGCTTGCCATGGAGCGCGAGACCCCGCAGAAATTTGACGTGTTGGCCGTCGATGCCTTTTCGGGCGACTCGGTGCCCGTCCACCTGATCACTACCGAGGCCATGGACGTCTACTTGCGTCACATGCAGCCAAACGGTGTGATCGCCTTCCACGTGACCAACCGTTTTCTGGCTTTGGCGCCGGTGGTGGAACGCATCGCATCAGCCAGAGGCCTGCACTCGGTATTGATCCATGACGAAGCGGAAAATTCAGATTTACGCCGCACCGACTGGGTACTGGTGTCTCGTGATCCTCAGGCGCTGGCGCGCGAATCGATTCGTGGCGCGATCTCTGCGTCAAAGCCGATCGCTGGCTTGGTGCCTTGGACGGACGACTTCAGCAATCTTTTCGGCGTGCTGAAGTAGGGCGCATGCATTCCAAAGCCGCTTCAGCTGTCCTCGGCGGGGCGCGCTGTTGCAGCGTGTCAGCGAGAGGGTTTGTCGACGGCGCCCAGCGCTACCTGGACTCGCTGCCGGAACAGGCGCAAGGTTGGCTGGGCGCACCGCGCGACCGCCAGATCGGCGCGCCATCACTCTGATGCACGGCGACCCAGCCCTGGACGCGGGTCCACCGCGCATGAAGACGTTCTGCGCACTTGGCGATCCATTGGGTAGGTAAAAGCGGTTCCATCAGGAGGAAATCTTGGCGGTTGGCTGTATTTTTATACAGTAAATTTGGCAATGAAAGTAATGAATTACTCTATCTTATGTTTGTAAGATATAATTTAGTTGTCAGCTAGTCTGACAACCAAAACACATACTCAAACTCATACCCAACTCAAACGCTCAAACTCCATCAAATCAAAGTCCAGCCTCAACCTCTAGCCCAACTAAACCACTCAAAACCACATCCATACAACTTATGAACATCACAAGGAAAGAAGCCATCATTCTTGGACAGCTCGCTGCCTCTGCCGGCTCTGAGTTGTACGGGCTTGAAATGGTCAAGGCGTCTAACGACGAATTGAAACTTGGCACTGTTTACGTCACGCTCAGCCGCTTGGAGACCAAGGGGTTTGTGGAAGGGCGTCGGGAGGAAGATCCCAATCGGACGGTGCCCCGCAGGCTTTACAAAATCACTGGAGCCGGCAGGCGTAGCTACATGGCATGGAGTGCCGCAATGGCAGTCTATAACCATGAAATTGGAGTAACAACATGAGCGATGAAGTTCAGAAGACCGCCTCTAAAATCCACAGCTCTTTCACCACTAATGAGGGAGCCCCTGCGGATGTGAAAGCGTTTCAAGAAGGTTTGCATAAGTACGGACGTGCCAACAAAAATTTAGATATTTTTGGGTCCGACCCGAACCTGAAAGGACTCAAGCAATTCCAGCATCAACTAACGGTGGTGGTCGACGAGGCATATGAGGGAAGTGTCGTAGAGATAACAACAAGAATGGAAATAACAGCGAGACTGGAAGCAGAAGCCGACTTATTTGCAAACGTCTTCTTGAAGCGCACTTCCCAGGCGCTGGGGCTCAAACGCGGCGTAAAAGTTGAGCGGGCGCCAGGATTTGGAACGCGAGATTTCCTCGGTCATTTTTGCCAGAAAAATTTCCGGGAGCGTGTATTGGAACCGCTGCATGCCGAGGCGCTGGTCGACTATCAGGACGCGTTAGCAAAGAAGGATTTTTCCAGGGCGAAGCATGTGCGTTACATGATCTATTTCTGGATGCTCACGACGATGCTGAAGGGTGCGTTGTCGTGGGTCACCGGCAAGCTGTCATTCAAAGTTGGGACATCAGGAGACTGATGCTGAAAGCAATAAAAAAGGGCCTTTTGGCCCTTTTTTTTGGTCTGAAGGCGACGTACGTTTTTGCGTTCCGTCATTTTCGATTGGTGCTTAGGTTCGCAAATGGGCTGTTAGAGTTTCCGGTCTTTTGCTTGATGCCATCCTCAATTGACTCCAGGTGACCAGGTACCTGACTAAATATCGTGATGAAACCGAAAACCTCGCCGAATACTGTTTGCATCAAGTGCAGATCTCCTGATTTATCCACTGAGTATTTGTAGTCGAACTGGTCTTTCAAGTCCTTCCCTCCTCGCTCTTTCGGTGAAGACATAGAGACTACAGTCGAAAGTAGATCAAGTGCTGGAATGCTTCCGTGCTCCATTTTTTCCGCATTGGTGAACCACTTAAACATGATCCCCGCATCGGATGGAAATATCGCCCCGGTGTTCATGTAGTAGACCGCCTTAGTCAGCTTTGCCGCAAGCGTTCCTACACATTTGTGCATTTCGTCGGTCACGTTTGCGATGCCTAAGTCTTGGTATGTTTCCCCCGGACCTGGGTGCATGCCAACGCGGCGCGCCCTAGAGCGTTTCTCACTCACAGTCATATCAAACATTTTTTTCAACGCATCTGGGAATCGTCGGTTAACCATTCGCATCAATCCAGCGCCCTTTTGAATCGTCGCTGAATCTTGTTTCGACGGGTCCAACTGCGCAAGGAAGGCCACCATTAGGTCATCATCAGAAGTCCCGCCGTTACACGCATCACACGCTGAAAACGAATACCCCTCGGGCCATTGTCGGTTCCTGAAAAGCGCTCGCGGTGGGCAATGTTCTTCTGTAGTTGCGGTACGCCCACCCCCACAGAAGATGCAGGGCTTACCCGCAAGCAGCAAGGCCCTCTTTCGTCGGATGCCATCGCCCATATGTATTCCCGTTTTAACCGAATAGTCGCATTCTGCATGGCATCCAGCAAATTTCATTGCCCGTGCATCAGCTGATGCACCTCGCCGGCTATTCCAGCCCAGGTTCTCCACCGAAGCTGCCAGGTGTTTTGAAACCCAGGATTTGGACTTCTTCACCAACTGGCAAATCTCGGTCAACGTCTTGCCCTGGTCAGCCAAGCTGCGCAAAGCCGCTGCCAGCTCCATCAAGGACAAATCCTCCCGCTGCACGTTCTCCACCAATTGGAGGATGCCCGCCCGCAGATCGTCCGCTTCACCGATCAGCGCCGGCACATGGCTAAACCCAGCCAGGCGCGCAGCCCTTCCTCGTTCCCCCGAGTAGGGGGCGGAGGGGGGTGCTGGTAGTTCAACAAGAAAAAACCGGGATGACCCGGTTGCCGCTGTATTAAAAATCCCCCCACAAGTGCCCCTCACACCGGGACGGGGTCTTGTGGGGGGATTCAGCGGCCACCGGGGCAGTCCGGTTTTTTCACAGCGTTAGGCCTGGAGCCTGCAGCCGACGTGACACAAAGCGTAGCGACTGGCACCAAAAAGGGTGCAGCCAGGCCGGATTGTTGGGAGCAGAGATGAAGCACCAGAGAATCCGCTATGTGGTCCGCGTTAATCCATTCGAAGGAGGTGGCGAACGGACTCCGCGCCTAGAATGATTCGGGCAGATTTGCAATGCCAAATTCGGAGAACTGTTGTGGACGCACTCACTAAGAAAAAAACTGATCGCTTTCTATTCCTCAATCGACTCTACGAGCTCACTGGCGGAGATAAGCTCATCTACGAAGATATGGGAGAAATTGGTAGGCAACTAGGTTTATCACGCGAAGAGATTCGAAACGTCATGAATTACTTGGACGGCGAAGGGCTCGCGATGTACCGCGGAATTGGCGGACAAATCGCCATGACTCATGCGGGAGTTGTGCAAGTCGAAAAAGCGCTTTCGAAGCCTGAAATCCAGACGGAATACTTCCCACCGGTGGTGAATATCCTGAATATTCAAAGCATGATTGGTTCTCAAATTCAACAAGGAACGCACGGAAGCACACAGTCGCAGACGATTTCAGTGAAGGATATTGCAGCTATTGAAAATTTATTGACGCAAGTTAAAAGTGCCCTTGGGAGTCTTCAGATGCAAGATGAAGTCCATAGGGAAGCTGAAGCTGAGATCCAAACAGTCGAAGCGCAATTGAAGTCAAGTAAACCCAAATCGGCGATCATTCGTGAATCGCTTGTAACACTGCGTGCATTGATCGAAGGTGTAGCATCCAACGCCTTGGCGGCAGGCCTCCTCCCGCTATTCGTCCCCGTCGCGGCGGCGCTGGGCTTTTGAGTCTGGACCAGTTGTAGGCTCACCGTAGGCAAACTTCCTTACTCAATGAGCGACCTATCAATCTTCATCTCTCTTTTGGCGTTTGGAGTGTCAATAGCAGGCTTCACCATATCGTTGTTGGGCTATAGACGAGACCGCAGCAAGCTTCGCGTTTGGAGTCGTATCTTCTGGCAACACAATGGGCCTGACCCAGAAACCCCTGTGATGCATGTAACCATTGCAAACGTAGGTCGCCGTCCTGTTGCGGTCCTCAATTTGGTGATGTATGCAGGGCGAGTTAAGTGGTGGAGGTCAATACAACAGCCTGTTTTATCCAATCCTGTTGTCAACACGCATGAGCAAATCCAAGAGTTCAAGCGCAAGTCTCTTGCTCACCTCTTAGCTCAGAAGCTTGCTGAAGGTGAAATACTGGAAATGACCTTTCAACCCGAAAATTGCTCGGACTTTATTTCTACCCATGACGACCAGTGGCTACAAGCTTCACGTTTAGAGATTGAGGATGTCTCAGGAAGACTGCACGCTATTAAAGGTTCGAAAGAAAATTTAGCAATCCTTTTCAAAGCCTGGCGTCCCTAAATTTTGCTGCGCAAGCTTGAGTGACCTGAGTGGCTACATTTTTGATAGCAACTCTAGCGAAGGTTTTGATAGCTTGCAGGACGTTCCCTGTTGGAACTAACAGGTTAAGCCACCGCTTTCGAGCTCTCACGCTAGGTCATTTGTGCTGGCTGCATAGGCCAGTTGATAGCGGCCTGCCAACGCGCCGGCCCGGGCGCCGTGGCTCTCAATGTCTTCACCGAACGACTCTCGTTGCAGAGCGTCCAGCGCCGACGCCTCATAGGCCACGGCAACCACGATCCAGTCGGCCGCCTTGTCTTTGCCGCCGCGAATCTGCTGCTCCTTGGTGCTGGCGGCTTGCGGTGTCTCTGTGCGCAGCACATGAAACGCGACGCCGCCAGGCTGGCTGACAAATTCCGCCGCAAGCGCGGATAAGTGGCCCAGCAATTCCGCATCCCGGCCTTCGGCAGGCGATAGCCGCACTGTCAGCGCGTGGCGGCCGATACCGCCGCCCGTGCTGTGCAGCAGCCGGCACTGGCTTCGGACCATGCCCTGGTGGTGCGGCATCATCTTCGTGGACCAGGGTGTTGGGTTGTTCAGGCGTTCCAGGTAGTCGGTCGACGTGAGGGTCTCGTAGTCCTCCAGTTCATACAGGACGAAGAAGCCTTCTGCGTTGTCAATGCTGGACCAGCGTGAACCCCGCAGAAAACCCTTGATGCCCATGCGCTCGGGAAAGTGCTCATGGGAATGCCAGTGTTCGAACTCCTCGCGGTGTTCTGCTGCCATGTTCCACCACATCGCAACGGCGGCTTGTCCCAGGAAAGCCATGGTGTTTACCGCCTCAGGCTCAGTAAGTACCCGGCACAAAGATGCTGGTGTCCACCGACTTGATGTCGGTGCGCCCACAGAAGGCCATGGTCAGGTCCAGCTCCTTGTGGATGATCTGCAGCGCCTTGGTTACGCCTTCTTCGCCCATGGCGCCCAGGCCGTAGAGGAAGGCGCGGCCGATGTAGGTGCCCTTGGCACCCAGGGCGGTGGCTTTCAGCACATCCTGGCCGGAGCGGATGCCGCCGTCCATGTGGACCTCGATCTGGTTGCCCACTGCCGCGACGATCTCGGGCAGGCAGGAAATGGAAGACATGGCGCCATCGAGCTGGCGGCCGCCGTGGTTGGAGACCACCAGCGCATCGGCGCCCGAATTGACGGCGAGCTTGGCGTCTTCAACGTCCTGGATGCCTTTGAGGATCAATTTGCCGCCCCAGCGCTTTTTGATCCACTCCACGTCGCCCCAGTTGAGGGCCGGGTCGAACTGTTTGGCCGTCCACTCAGAGAGCGAGCCCATGTTCTCGACACCCTTGACGTGGCCCACGATATTGCCGAAGCCGTGGCGCTTGGTACCCAGCATACCCAGCCCCCAGCGCGGCTTGGTCATCAGGTTGAGGATGGTGGAGAGCGTCGGCTTGGGCGGAGCGCTCAGGCCGTTCTTCAAGTCTTTGTGGCGCTGGCCGAGGATCTGCAAATCGAGCGTGAGCACCAGTGCCGAGCAGTTGGCTGCCTTGGCGCGGTCGATCAGGCTTTCAATGAAGGCGCGGTCCTTCATCACGTAGAGCTGGAACCAGAAGGGGTGGCGGTCTGTGCCGGCGGCCACGTCTTCGATGGAGCAGATGCTCATGGTCGACAGTGTGAACGGGATGCCGAATTTTTTGGCCGCGCGGGCGCCCAGGATTTCGCCGTCGGCGTGCTGCATGCCTGTGAGGCCCGTGGGCGCGATAGCGACCGGCATGGCTACCGGCTGGCCGATCATGGTGGTGGCTGTGCTGCGGTTTTCCATGTTGACGGCCACGCGCTGGCGCAGCTTGATCTTCTGGAAGTCGCTTTCGTTGGCGCGGTAGGTGCTTTCCGTCCAAGAGCCCGAGTCGGCGTAGTCGTAAAACATGCGGGGTACCCGCTTTTTGGCCAGGACGCGCAGGTCTTCGATGTTGGTGATCACGGGCATGGGGTCTCCAGACGACAGTTTTTTTGGGGAAGCTGCCGCCATGGTAGCGCCCGTGTTTGCGTTCTTGCGTGAATTCTGGTCCCGAGGCTTTGAAATTATTGATAAGCCACTGTCCCGCATAATCTGCGCCGGTGCGCCCCGGTGGCGCTACCTCAACAAAAAGCGGCGACCAGGGCCTGTTCGCCAATACCAGGGAATTACCTATGCAACGCACTCTCTTCACACTGATTCCAGTCCTGACGCTCGCATTGCTGGCCGGATGTACCCGCATTGAAACCGGCGAGGTGGGCTTGCGCATCAACTTTGACAAAACCACAGACCCGACCGAGCGTCTGCCGGGCTCCTTTAACCAGACGCTGATCGGCGATATCCTGACCTTCAAGATTCAGGACGTGGCGGTGGCCGTGGACAACATGACCCCGCTGGCGTCTGACAACTCAACCGTCAAGGACTTTGACATGACCGTTGTCTACAACGTCAACCCGACGGCGGTGTCCGAGTTATGGACCACCAAAAACAGGACGTTTCACGGTTTGTCTGAAAAAGGCAACGACATCTTGCTGATGCAGAACTATGTGGCGATGAGCGCGCGCAACGCGGCTTACAAGGTGGCGCGCGAATATGAGTCGCTCAAGATGGCCGACAACCGGCCGGCGATTGAGCAGAAAATCCGCGAAAACGTCATCAAGACGCTGACCGAGGAAAAGCTGGCGGACAAGATCACGGTTTCCCAGATCCAGGTGCGTGCCATTACCCCCGCCGATGTGATTGTTCAGAGTGCCAACGAATTGGTGCGGGCGCAAAACGAGCTGAAAACCAAGGAAGTTGAAGTCCAGACCGCCAAAAAAGAAGCGGAGCGCATTGCTGCCTTGAACGCTAACGCGGGCGCAATTGGCTACATGAACGCCATGGCCAACCTGAAGATCGCCGAAGGCGTTGCCGCAGGCAAGGTGCATACCATTGTGGTGCCCTATGACTTCAAGGGCATCGTGAACGCAAAGTGATCCTGGGGCGGCGGCGCGCATCCAACGCTGCCGGCGTCTCCTACCAGCTGCCGGACGAGCCGCCGCCGCTGCTGGAGCCACCCGACGAACTCCGGCTGCTGGAGCTGGAGCTCGAACTGCTGCCCGACGAGCTGCTGCCATCCCGGTCATCGCGCCCACTGCTGCTGCCGGTACCCCCTGTGAAGAAGCCGAACAGCATCGCCAGCCCGAATGCCATGCCTGTCGGCAGCCAGGATTCCCAGTCAGATAAAAGCAGGTCTGGCGGGTTTTGAAACGCCACATACCCCACAACGCAGGCCACCAGGGCGCTGCGCACGCCAAACTCCATCAGGCTGCGTTTGTAGGCCGCGCGCATACCCATGGCGATCAGGCCGAGCAGCAAACAGCCTATACCGCCCCCCAGGGCGTAGAGCAGGCCCACGCCGAACCGCTCGGAGCCCACCACGAAGGCAATACCGACCATGACGCCGATCGCCAGCCCGATACCGGCGGCAATCCTGCGCACCGTGCGGGAGCGGCCGCAGCCGAAGCCCAGCGCAAACGCCAAAGGCATCGGGAAGGTGAGCAGGATGGCTCCGATGGCGACATTCTTCAGGACAACTACCGCCACCGCCGGGGCGGCCGCGATGATACCGATCGTCACAGGCCACTTCCAGGTGCGATGCGCCCGGACTACGCCCACGGCGAAACCCCACAGCAGTGCGGCAAGAAAGGCCCAGCCAAAGCGCGTGATGCCACCGCGGCTCGCCTCCGGGGGCTCAATCTCGCCTCGCAGCAGCGCGCCGATGTGGCCGACGGCCGCTTCCAGTCCGCCGCCGTAGTCGTTGCGCTTAAAGCGCGGCTTCATGTCCTGGTCGATGATGCGACCCGCCAGCACGTCGGGCACGGTGCCCTCAAGGCCCTGGCCCACCTCGATGCGCATGCGCCTGTCCTCCAGTGCCACCAGAATCAGGATGCCGTCGTCGCGCTGGGTATCGCCGAGTTTCCACTTCTCGAACACGCGCGTGGCGTATTCCTCGATGGAGTCTTCGCCCGTGGTTGGCAGCATGAACACGACCACCGCCGCCCGCGTGTCTGCTTCGATTGCCAGGATCTGTTCGTTCAGGGCCGCGACCTGGGCTGTGTTCAGCGTGCCGGTGGTGTCGAGCACGCGCGCGCTGTAAGGCGGAACCTGCACCCGTACGGCATCGGCGGGCGTGGCTATCTGCGCAGCATCGCTCGGTGTGGGTGCCTGTGCGGCATCGGACGGCACGTCTGTCTGTCCGGCACGCGCCGGTGCTGCCATGGCATCACCCGCCGCCAGCATGCACAGCGCCACCCACAGAACAACCAGCGTTCTATAGAGAAAACGCCGGGTTTCAGCCGCTGAAGGAAATAGCGGGGCGCGTTGAAGGTGAAGCATGGAAGGTTTGGGGTAGAGCATGGCCGGTACAGCGTTGTCGGATGCCGGCGACGGAAAGATCAACGTGCCGCAGTCGCGCCGCCGCGCACACCGGCACCGCGCACTTCGAGCCTGATCTCGTCGGCCACCTTGCCACCGGCATCGACCAGTTGCACCACATGCCGGCCCGGCCAGGGCATCCACTGCGCCTGGGCCCCGCGCGCAAACTCCTTGCCGTCCATCAGCCAGCGCGTGCCGCGGCCTTCGGCGCTGAAGCTGACGCGCTGGTGTTTGGGTGGAATGTCCGGGTCCAGCGCAATGATGGTGCCGGAGGCAGGGGCGGTGATGCGGGGCGGGGCGTCGGGCTCGGCAACCGGTTTTTTGATGCTATTTCTGGCTGCAGCCCTTTCAGAACGGGCGCCACCAGCTCCTGAATTCATAGCAAAAACGGCCTGCTCCGTGCCTTTCAGAAACCATTCACTGCGGGACGCCTCCAGCGGCGTGCCGCCCTGGTTGTCAAACCGGGTCTGGCTTTGCACCAGGCCGGCAGGCGGCAGCGGCGCGCGGCTGGGTTCTGTTTTGTGCAGGTAATTCATCACCGCGGCCCAGATGGGGGCGGCGCCTGTGGTGCCGCTGACGTCCCACATCGGCGCGCCGCTGGCGTTGCCTACCCACACGCCCACGGTGTAGCGTTGCGAAAAACCCATGGCCCAGTTGTCGCGCATGTCCTTGCTGGTGCCGGTTTTCACGGCGCTCCAGAAACGGGTGGCCAGGATGCTGTCGGTGCCGAAAGTGCGGGCGCGCGCCATTGGGTCGGCCATGATGTCGGTGGCGATGAAGGCTGCGCGGGCGTCCAGCGCAGGCTTGAACTGGGGCTTGGGGTTCCGCTGCAGCGCAGTGGGGCTGTAGCGCCCGCCATTGGCCAGCGTGCGGTAGGCGTTGGTGAGGGACAGCAAAGAGACCTCGCTGCTGCCCAGCGCCAGGCTGTAGCCGTAGTAGTCGCCGGTTTCCTTGAGCGGCAGGCCGACGGCCTTCAGTTGTTTGTGAAAAGCGTCGGGCGACACCATCACCAGTGTGCGCACGGCCGGCACGTTCAGCGAAGCACCGAGTGCGGTGCGCGCCGACACCAGGCCCTTGAACTGCCGGTCGTAGTTTTGCGGAATGTAAAGCCCTCCCGCGGTCTGGATCTGCGAAGAGGAATCTTCGAGCAGCGAAGCCGCGGTGATGCGGCGCTCGGCAATGGCCTCAGCATACAAAAATGGTTTGAGCGTGGAGCCCGGCTGGCGCAGCGCCATCACGCCGTCGACTTCGGCCGCGCCGCTCAGTTCGCCCGACGAACCTACCCAGGCCAGCACCTCGCCGGTGGCGTTGTCCAGCACGACAATGGCGCCGTCTTCGACATGGCGGCCGCGCAGCTCGCGCAGCTGCTGGGTCAGGGTCTGCACGGCAAAGCGCTGCAGCGGAGCGCGCGCGGTGGAAACCAGCGTGCGGGGCACGCCCGTACGCCCAGGGGTATCGGCCTGGGCCGCGAGCAGCCGGCGCGCCAGGTGCGGCGCCACGCCTTCGCTGGGGTCAAACGCCTTGCGCTGCAGCGCGGCAATGGCAAGCAGGTCCAGACCCTCGCAGTCGGCCTTGGCCGGCGCTTGCATGGTTTTCAGCACGCCGCAAGCTCGCTGCGAGACCTGCGCGGCCTTGGCGTTGGGCGCACGCACCAGCGCGGCGGCGATCGCGGCCTCGCGCTCATCCAGCCCATGCGCAGCCTTGCCAAACAGTGTGCGGCTCAGCGCGTCGATGCCGACAAGTTCGCCGCGAAAAGGCACAAGATTCAGGTATGCCTCCAGGATCTGGTCCTTGCGCCAGCGTGCTTCCAGCACCTGGGCCGACACGGTCTGCCCCACCTTTTGCGCCATGCTGCGGCCACTCGCACCGGCGCGCCAGTCCTCGTCGAGCAGTCCGGCCAGCTGCATGCTGAGGGTCGAAGCGCCGCGTGTTTTGGTGTTCCACAGATTGCCCCAGGCCGCTGCAGAGACCGCCCGCCAGTCCACACCGCTGTGCTCGTAAAAGCGCTTGTCCTCACTCAGAATCAGTGCCGTGCGCAAGGCAGGCGACACATCGGGCAGCGCCACCCACTGGCCGCGCCGCACGGCGCTGTCGATGCGCAGCCGCTGGATGAGCTCGCCGCCGCGGTCCAGAACCAGCATGTCGGAGGGCCTGTAGTCGCGTTTGACTTCGTCGAAGGTGGCGACGGCCCAGGCGGCGTCCATCATGGCCGCAGCCAGTAGCAATGCTGTCGCAAGCTTGCGTGTCATGTGCTTCATGCCGGCAGCCCGATCTTGGTCGCCGCATTGAAGAGCTGGAAAAATGGCGCCTGCCAGGGTCCTTCGGACTCCACCGCCGTTTGCACCAGCACGGTTTGTGTCACGCGGTCCACCAGCACGCGCTGGCCGTGGTGGCCGTTCATCATCATCCAGCTGCCGTCGGGCTTGGGGTGCCAGAAGAAATACTTGTAGCCGGAAAGGCGCATGGCGGTGCCGTGCCGGCCCTGCGCATCAGCTGCCGACCATGAGGAGCATTCGTCAATCCACTTCTTGCTGACGACCTGGCGGCCTTCCATGACGCCGTCCTGTGCGATCAGTTGCGCAAGCCGTGCCCAGTCGCGCAGACGCGCGCCAAAGCCTATGCAGTTGAACTCCTTGCCCTTGCCGTCGCACAGCCAGCTGGCGCCGCCCTCGGCGCCCAGCGGTTGCCACAGGGCTTCTTCGCAAAAGGCCGCCAGCGGTTTTCCGGTGACCTGACGGATAACCATGCCGATGGTCAGCGGGCACAGTTCGTTGTAGTTGTAGCGTGTGCCGGGCGGCTCCTGCACGGCGTTCCAGCCGCGCACCACGGCTTCCAGGTCAGTATTTCCGCCGGTGAATGCACGCGGGTAGATGGTGGGGTTGTCGCGGTCATGCAGGATGGCCGCGCCGCTGGACATATTGGCCAGGTGGCGCAGGGCAATGCCGCCGTGCAGCGTTCCCTTCAGTTCGTCAACGTACATCTGCGGCGTGTCGTCCATGGAGCGGACCAGACCGCGGTCCAGGCAGATGCCCAGCAGCAGCGACGTCACACTTTTGGCCATGGACCAGCTCGTCATGCGCATGTCGGGCTTGCGGTCGAACTGGTAGGACTCCAGCAGCACCGTGCCCTTGCGCGCGATGAGCAGGCCCGTCACGGGCCAGGCCTTGAGGTAGTCTGCCGCCGATTCCGCAATGGGTACGAATGCCTTGAGGCTTTCGGCCGATGCCGCCTTCAGCGTGGAAGCCTGCGCGGGCGCGGCGATGGGTCGCGCCCGGAACATGGTTTCGTAGCCGCCGGAATAATTGCCAATGCGGTAGTCCTTGTCGGTCCAACTGCGGTTGCCGCCCCAGCCGGTCGGGTAGCCGAAGCGCTGCCAGTCGGCGGCGGCCGCGGCCGCAACGCGCGGCAGGGCAATGCCCGCAGCCAGTGCGACGGCCAGGGAACGCCGCTGGATCATTTTGCGGCTTCCACCTTCACCCGTGCATTCGGCGACTCGCCAAACATCTCGGGCGCATACATGGCCTCGACCCGGCTAGGCGGTAGCGCGAAGTCGCCGACGTTGTTCAGGCGCACGGTGTATTCCATCTTCACCACGCCCTTGGGCAGGTATTCGTAGTAACTGCGGAAGGCCTCAAAACTGCGCTCTTCAAACGCCGGCCAGCCTGCGCCGGTTTTCTTTTCGCCGCTGGTGGCGATTTCGGAGTCACGGCCCAGACCGCCGCCGAGGATCGTTGCGCCGCCCGGCACCGGGTCGCTGATGACGACCCAGGTCATGTCGGCGCTGGCGTTGACTTCCAGCGTGATGCGGATCACGTCGCCGCGCGTGTAGATGCCTTTGACGGCCTGCTCTACCGGGGTGATCGTTTTCTTGATCTGGTAGCCGGCGTTGAAAGGCGCCTTCAGCTGGATGGCCGCGATGGACTGCAACGTGAGCCACGGTTTGCCTGGGCCTTGATGCGTTACGGTCAACGTGTCCTTCGCTGCGCTGCCCCAAGGCAGGAACATGCTGTTGTTGCGCAGGTTGCCGGGCGAAGCCGGTGCGCCGAAGAAGGTGGTCTGGTTGGGTGCGCCGGCTGCGTCGGTGGTCTTGACGCGGTCAACCTTGGCCCAGTCAACGCTCGCCACGCTGGCGGCGGCCGCTGCCAGTGTGGCCTTGGTCACACCGGCCACGGGTGTGGCTTCAAACTTGGCCGAGAACTTGTCGAGCGCCAGGCCGCCCCACAGGTTGGCCGTGGTGGTGTGCCAGGCGCCCTTTTGCTGACGGGCGATAAAGCCGTTGGCCAGGCGGCCCATGTCATCTTTCCAGGCCGGGTCGTCCATCACGGCCAGCATCAGGCGCGCGGTATTCACATCACCGTTGGTCATCAGCCACCACCAGTAGTCGTCCTTTTCGGTGCTGAAGATCAGCTTGGTGCCCTGGAACGACAGGCGCGAACGCAGCACCTGATTGGCTTCGGCGATGCGCTGCTCACGCTGCGGCACATCGGCCACGCGTTTCAGGATGTTGAGCCAGTCGATCACAGCGTGCGTAGGCCACTGGTTGGGCGCAATCGTGATGCTGCCCAGCATGCGGCCCTGCGCCTTGCCGTAGCGCGAGAGCGCTTCCAGCGCGGCCAGCTTGCGCACGTCGAGGTCTTTGCGCGGGCTCCAGAACTCGCGCTGGATACGGCCTTCCACAAACGCGATCAGGCCGCGCTCCATGGGGGCGCGCGCATCGTCGGGCAGGGCAAACGCCGGGTTGATGCCAGAGGCTTCATGCGTGGCGGCCAGCAGGTAGGCCGTCAGTGCATCGCTGCCGCGATTCGCTTCACCGTCGCGCGGGGGGAAGTAGTTGGCCAGGCCATCGCTGTCCAGGTAGCTGGGCAGTTGTGCCAGCACGGTCTGCCACAGCTTGCTGTCGCGCAGCCCCACCGATTTGCTGGTTTTTTGCTCGAGGCAGATGAAAGGGTACATCGCGAAATAGTCGCGCACACCGTCCATGCCTTCTGCGAGTTTCGGCTGCAGTGACATCTTCAGGCCGCCGCGGCCGGGCAGGGCGTCGGCCGGTGGGTTCACGTCCAGCGTGAAGTTGCCGTCGACCTGCACCAGTGTGGCTTGCTGCACCGTCAGCGGCACGGCCGGGATGATGCGCTGGCGTGCCTTGAGGCCGTCGCGTGCGCCGGAAATCGTGTCTTTGGCTTCGATCTCCCACAGGATGGCTTCAGCACGGGTGAATGCGAGCTGCGCCGGTGCGGTGACCATCCAGGCCACTTCGCGCGCTTCGCCGGCGGGGATGTCCACCGTCTGCGGTTTCAGGTCAAGCAGCGTGGCGCGCGGGCTCACTTCCACCTTCATGGCTACTTTGGTGGTGTTGCGCAGCGTCAGTTGCGCGCGGAACTGGTCGTCCTCGCGCACCAGCGGCGGCAGGCCGCTGATGATTTGCAGGTCCTGTGTGGCCTTGATGCTGGTCTGGCCCGTGCCGAAGAGGCCGGTGCCTGCGTCAGCCACCGCCACAATCTTGAAGGTGGTCAGCGCGTCGTTGAGCGGCACCATCACCACGGCCTGGCCGTTGGCGTCCAGTTGCACCTTCGGGTTCCACAGCAGCAGGGTGTCGAGCAGTTCGCGCGTGTTGCTTCGCCCGCCGCCGCCGCCGGCTGCCACAGCCTTGCGCCCGAAATGCCTGCGCCCGATGATTTCCATCTGCGCGGTCGAGGTTTCCACGCCCCAGGCGCGGCGCTGCAACATTGCGTCCAGCAAGTTCCAGCTGCTATTGGGCATCAGCTCCAGCAGGGCCTGGTCCACCGCGGCCAGCGCCACTTCGGCATTGGCGGCCGGCTGGCCGTTGGGCAGCCTGGCGGTAATGGTTACCTTGGCCTGGCTGCGCACGGCGTAGCTTTCCTTGTCGGTTTTCACGCTGACGTCAAGCTGGTGCGCCTTGGTGCCGACACGGATTTCGGCCACGCCCAGGCGGAAGGCCGGTTTGCTCAAATCGACCAGCGCGGTAGGCGCGACGTATTCACGGCCTTCGTACCAGAAGGATGTCCACCACTCACGCGGTGCCTTGTAGCCCCAGGTGAAGAAGCTGTACCAGGGCACTTCGCGCAGCCGGCCGCGCAGGGCCAGCACGCTCACGTACACATTGGGGCCCCAGCCTTCCTTGATCTGAAGGTTCACCGTCGGGTCCTGGCCGTTGAGCTGTACCACCTGGGTTTCGACGATGCCTTCACGCTCAACGGCGACCAGTGCCGTGGCAAACCGGAAGGGCATGCGCACCTGGAACTTGGCGGTCTCGCCGGGCTGGTAGCTTTTCTTCTCGGGCAGCACGTCCATGCGGTCGTGGTCTTCGCCGCCAAACCAGAGTTCGCCCTGGCGGGTGACATACACGTTGCTGGCGGCCTGGATGGTGTTGCCGTCCTTGTCCTTGGCCGTCACGATGAGTTCGACCTCGCCGGGTTCGCCGAGCTTGGTCTCGCACAGCAGCAATCCGCGCGAATCGCTCTTGCCGCTGCAGACGCTGCCGAGGTCTTTGACTTCCGTCTTGTTGTCGTAGGTGTAGAAGCCACCCACCATGCGCTTGCGGCTGGTGGTGGTGATGCGCGCCACGGCCTTCACTTCCAGCGACACGCCGGGGGCAATCTTGCCGGTCAGGTCAAGCGCCAGCGCCTGGAACTTGATCTTCTGGCTGGAAGAAACCCAGCCTTCAGTCTTGATGCCCGCCACCACGGCCGCAGGCCAGACGGTGGAGGTGCTGCGAATGGTCTGCACTTCGCCGTTCGGGTCGGCATAGGTGGCTTCCATCAGCAGCTCCTGCGGCTGCCTGCGTTCGGGGATGTCGTTGATGGTGAGCTTGCCTGCGCCATTGCGGTCCAGCGTCAGCGGCAGTTTGTCGGCAATCACGCGCTGGTCCTGTGAAGAGGTGCTTTCCTCTTCGCCCTGGTTGCCCGCGGTGCCGCGGCCGGTGCTCGGCGGCGAGAAATTGAATTCGTCGAAATCGCTGTAGCTCAGGGACTTGCCGCGCACCAGCGCCGACACCCGTACGGGCAGGGCCACGGCGCCGCCGCCCGCCACGTAATTGATCTGCACGTCGGTTGGCACGGACTTCACATTGACGAGCGGTTTTTTGTCGGAAGGATTGATACGGCCTTCAAGCACCGGCAAACGGAACTCTTCCACACGGAACTGCCCGCTGGAAAAACTGCGCTCGCGGCTGCCACGTTCGCCCCGGAGTTGCACCTCATACACGCCCAGCTTGGCAGCAGGAGGGATGGCAAAAGTGTTTTCGGCGCTTTGCCCGCCCGTGGCGGTCTTGCGCCAGGTGATGGGCTGGGTGTATTGCTGGCCGCTGCCGACATGGGTCACGACCAGCGTGGCCGGCGCGCCCTCGGGCAGGCCAAAACCCTTGCTGGTTTCAGTGCGCAGCAGGTGTTTCATCGACACCGTTTCGCCGGCGCGGAACAGTGTGCGGTCAAAGACAGTGTGTGCCCGTTCGTTGGGCAGGGGATCGCGGTTGGTCGGCACGTTAAAGCGCCAGGGCTCAATGCCCTTGTGCCAGTCGCTCCAGGTGAAGGCCAGGTCTTCAACACCGCTGACCGTGCTGCGTGCGCTGACAAAGTAGGCATTGGCAGAGTTGTCACCCGAGCAGCGTGGCGGCTCGGAAGACAGGCCGCTGAAATTGGCGATGCCCTGTGCGTTGGTGACAGCCTTGGCGATCTCGGTGCCGTTGCAGCCCGAGACGCGCACCGTGGCGCCAGCCACCGGGGCGCCCTTGTCGAGCGTGGTGACCCAGGCCAGCGAGTTCTCGCGGCCCAGCTTGAAGTGCACGCCCAGGTTGGTCACCAGGGCGGAAGTGCGCACATACATGGTCCGGCTGTTACCGTAGCGTTCGTCGAGCAGCGAGCTGCCCAATTTTTGCGAAGCGATCTCTACCACGTGAAAACCGGGTGCCAGCGGTATGCCGACCACCTCAAACGGGCGTGGGTCGGTGCCTGCGGCGGGCTTGGGCAGGTCCAGTGTCTTCACGCCGGCCTGGCCGGCCAGCAGCGACACCATGCGCGATTGCACGTAGTCCCGGTCGCGTGACTCCAGCGGTTTGGGAAGAGCCCCCTTGATGTCGGCAGCAGCCGTCTTGCGCGAAACCTGGTAGTCGTCGTAACGCTGCACCTTACGGAACCACGCGATGATCTCGGCGTCGGTGCGGGGCTGGAGGTCACTGACCTTTCCGGCCGGTGCCGTGCCGGGCGTGAGCCCTTTCACGGGCAGCAGGGCTTCGACATTGCGCAACGTGACGGGCAGCAGGGCCGGGTCGCCCGGTTTGGTGTTGGGTTCGGCAAAGCGTTCGACGATGCCGAAGGGAGAGGCGGCGAACTTGGCCAGTGGCGGCATGGAGCCGGTAGCCACCTTGAGAGGGAAGCTGTCGGCATTGCGCAGCGTACGGCCGGAAGCGTCCTTGAAACCCTTGGGCAGCTCCAGCATGAACTGCGCCTGTTCGGGAAACAGAGGCTTGAAGGTGATGTTGCTGACCAGGCTGTCGCCGTCGCTGTTGCCTTCCTCGAAGGCGGGCTTGAACGTGTCCCTGTCGCCCTTCAGGCGAATGGCCTCGGCCAGCTTGCGCGGCACGGGGGTATTGAAGTTCAGGGTCATGGGCCGCATCGGCAGGCAGGCCGACTGGGCGTTTTCGCGTTCGCAGGTGAAGCTTGCCGCAAACGGCTCGCGTACCTGGAAGTTGTAGCGTTTCTCGACTGAATTGGGAATGCCGCTGGGTGTGCTGACGCCTTTGCCGTACACCAGTTGCACTTTGGCGGCCGACGTCAGGCGCCGGTTGCAGGTCAGGGTGGCGTAGCGCAGCGGCTCTTGGGCAGCGGCCTTTTCCAGGCCCAGCGACTTGAGCAGTTCGTTGCGCTCGTTACCGTCGATGAGCTTGACAGGAACACGTTCACCCAGGCCTTCCACGTTGCACCAGACGTTTTCGCGAATGCTGGCCAGTGTGGCGGCGCCGTTGAACTGCAGCACGAAGTACTGTTCTTCGTCGATGCGCTCATAGGTGCCGGGGCGAAGGTTCTGGATGAAGGGGCCGCCGGTGTTGAATTTATAGGAA
The DNA here is from genome assembly GCF_056405975.1 of Polaromonas sp. P1_E12. NCBI lineage: Bacteria > Pseudomonadati > Pseudomonadota > Betaproteobacteria > Burkholderiales > Comamonadaceae > Polaromonas > Polaromonas sp. P1_E12. The sequence goes on from NZ_JBFUBB010000001.1 coordinate 62,851, forward strand.
GTGTTGCCGCCCACGGGCTGGCTCTTGGGAGACTTGAAGGTGCTGACCACCTGTACCGAACAGCTCACGCCGGGTGGCAGGTCGTTTTCAAATTCGAAAGCCCATTCGCGTTCGTTGATCCAGCGGCCGGAGCCCTTGGTGGCCTGCGCGTCGCTGCAACTCAGCGACAGCGGGGCAGGTGCCTTGGGGTCGCCGAAATTGACGGCGCCTTCGTCAAATTTGGCGACGATTTGCCTGACACGCGCGACTTCGCCCTGCGGCGAAAGACTGGTGATTTGCAGGGCATGGGCATGCAGCGAAACAGCCGCGATCAGTGCCAAAGCGGCTTTTTTCATTATTGGGCTCACGTTTTCCTCTCCTTCGGGAGGCCAAGCGTAGCCGATTTGGATGTAACAAAATGTCCCGTGAAATGGGCAAAAACCGCCCAAAAAAAGCGGGCCTGAAGCCCGCTGGGGTGATTTTTCAGAGGGCCTTCAGCGAAAAGCGGAAGGCCCCTGCGTCAGGACGCTCAGCTGAAGTTCACTGGCACAAAAATTTTGCTGTCGCCCCGCTGTATCAGAAGCGCCACGGATTTCTCCGCTTTGGCTACGGGCGGCACCTATTCGGTCGATCGTTTCCCTATTGCCTGTGGATTCATCTACTCCATGCGCGCGAACCGCTTGACAAGACTGTCAGGACTTCCTGGTCAGGTGATGAAAGATTTTTGTGCTCACCAAACGAGCAACGCCATTTGCTTCTGCGTTCAATTCTCTCGAAAAACCCGCTATCTAGTCTGAGCGGTCGCGGTTGGCTGCTCATGTTCAGTTGTTGTGATGCGGGTGAATTTTCACCATCGCGTGTGGTTACCTCTGCTCGGTCCGCGCTAAAGCCGCTTGATTAAAACGTTTGCTGGACTTCCTCTGCGTTAACTAATGAAAACGACTTGTGGCGGTCAGACGACGAGTGCGATTTGATTTGGTTTGCGGGATCCGTTCAACATAAACTGGCAATGACTACCAATAAATAACAAACGGGCAGGGAGTGTATGACTCAGGCAGAAGCAGCTGTGGCGAAGGAGACGCCAGCGCACGCACAAAGAACCAATAAGACAAGTTGTATTGCCGCTGTTTGTGTCGCCAATGTGTCTTCTTGCGCTGCAGCCTTCGGGTTGCCTGCCCTACTCCCGCTCGCCCGTTTTCATCGGGATGCCATCTACTCGGCCAATCCGGCTTCCCGGCTTGGGTGATGGCTTTCACTCCCGTAACCAAACTCGAAACCGCAGTGCCCACGGCCCAGGCACGCGAGGCTGACTTTAAGAAGCTTGTAGCCCAAGGCTATATCTCCGGTCACGCCACACGAGACAAAACCCGAGAACGCGTCGAGCTCAAGCGCGACCTAGCCACCCAACGCGAAACCCTCACCACCTTGAAGGCATCTGTCGTCGGCGTCGCGCAGCAACTCGCTATTCACACCACAGGCGCCGTCACCGAAGCACAAGCCCTGATGATCATCGCGTCCGAAGGCCCACAGTTCACTGTCGAAGTCACGCTGGAGAACAAGGACGTCGGCTTCGTCAACGTCTGCAACGGCGCCGAGATTAAGCTTGAAACCTTTCCCTCCATGCGCCGTGTCACCGTGCAGGCCAGCGGGATCTCGTTACGGCCGGCGCCGTCAACGACAAAAAATGAGGCGCGATTTTTCCGGTGACGCTGGCCCTAAAGACCAAGCAAATCAACGTACAAGGAAAGATGATCCAGCTGACGCCTGGGATGAACCTGATCGCAGAAATCGAAACCGGGCAGCGGCGCGTGATTGAGTATTTAATGAGCCCAATTCAAAGGGCGGGGAGTGATAGTTTGAGGGAGCAACGAGTGCTTTTCGGCTCCTCGGCTGTTGCCTTCACCTTCATCATTGGTTACCGACAATTTCTTTTTTTCAGGGGAAACAAATAGATGAGTAATTTGTGAAGCTTCAAACCTGTCATGAATTGAATATCTTCTTTTAAAAATAAATATCCATCCAATTTTCGAAGGAAATTTAGGATTTCAGTTATGAAACAAATATTTATTGCCCTTTATCAAATACACCCGCTGTTCCCAGCAGCTTATTTGTTTCTTTTTTCAGTTGGAATTCTTGCTCCAGGGATCTACTGTCTGATAAGAAATATTCCATATTCGTTGGGAATTATTTGGAGAAATTCCAGACGAGGTGATCTATTTGCTCAAATGGTCATCGCTGTGTATTCTTTTTTTGTATTGATAAGTTTCGTTTGTTTAATCCTTGTTTTACTTAAGTGAGAAAAAATATGGCTGGTATCCCCGCTCAAGCGTTAATCACAATTTATATGGACGTTACTGGGGTCGCGGTTGGTGCCGTCGACAATGTTGTTCAAACTATCAACGCCAGTTCCACCATGGAGACGGCCGCAGGTGTCGTTCAGGTTGTAGCGGCGGTAACGGGGCCAATTCCGGGTGTTGGAGCCGTAACAAACACCATCGCTCTGACTATGGGCGCAGTCACCGCAGATCCAAACGGTGCGACGCCCGGACAGCTCATTAGTGCAATTGGGAGTGTGGTTGGAATCGTTGGTAGTTTGCTTGCCGTTGGTGGAGTCGCGGTTCCCGCATTAGTAGTCGTTGGGCTCACGCTAACTGTCGCAGGTGCTGCCTACAACTTTTACGACCTTTATAAAAAATACCATCCCGATCCAGCACCGATCAATCCTGCGGTTGACCAGTGCTATAAAGATGCGTGCCGCTTCGTAAACAGCCGCGACCCATTGGTTCTGGACCTCGATGGCGACGGCCTGGAACTGGCAGGAGCCAACGGCGCTACCCTCTTTGACCACAACGCTGACGGCATCAAAACCGGCACAGGCTGGGCTAGACCGGATGACGGACTTCTGGTTCGTGACCTCAACGGCAACGGCACCATAGATACCGGCCGGGAACTCTTTGGTGTAGACACCATTAAGAGCAACAGCACACTGGCTACTGACGGCTTCGATGCCTTGGGTGATCTGGACGCCAACGGCGACGGTTTCATCACCAATGCAGATGCCGCATATGGTGATCTCAAGATATGGCAAGACGCTAATCAGGACGGCATTACCCAGAGCGGCGAGCTCAAGACGCTGACCGAGCTCAACATCACCAGCATTGGCGTCAACGGAAGCGGCACGGGCCCACAAGCGGGGCAGGTCATCAACAACAACACCGTAGCTTTGAGCGCCACGTTCACCCAGAACGGCCAGACGCATACCGTCGGCGCGATCGACCTCGAAACCAACAACTTCTTCACCGAGTTCCCACCTGTAGTGGTGGATGAAACTGGCAACCCTGTTCCTATCACCGAGCAGGCACAGGCATTGCCACAGATGAATGGCTCAGGCATGGTGCGCAACATGCGAGCCGCAGCCAGCATTGACGGTGATTTTGCGGATGCGCTGCAAACCTTCGCTGTCGCCGCTACGCGAGGGGATCAGCGTAATCAGCTGGATGGGCTGGTCCTTAAGTGGGCAGAAACTTCTGATTATTTTGGACAAACACCTGCTGGCTTTAATGCCAGTGTCACCTACAACCTCCCGGTCGGAATGACGGAGATCGAGTATATGAAGATGATTCATATACTCGAAGCATTCAACGGCAGCCGGTTTTATGGCGATGAGAATGGCGGCCCTCGCCCTGCGGGCTTTACCGTGCGTCTGGAGACAGATCCGTACGATGGACGTGCGATTTATCACTACATCATCAGCCCACCTGCACAGCAGATTGCGCTGCTGAAACAAGCCTATGAAGCGCTCAAGAACAGTGTTTATGACGCACTTGTCTTGCAGACTCGCCTTAAGCCTTATACCGATGCTATCGAGCTGGCAATTGGTGAAGCAGGCATTACATTCGACTTTACTGCGGTCTCCGCAATGTTTGCGTCGAAGTTCGGTGCCGATGCGCCAAACGCGGTATTTGATTTGCTGGACATGCAAAAGTATGCGGGTGACCAGATGCGAGGCATGGGATGGTCTGTCTATAGCACCCTTGACAGCCTTATCCGGTCTGGAAGTCCGTCATCGGCTTTGCAGGCAGCTTTGGATGCAGAGCATATTGAATTGGTCGCCGCCGGTGTTCAAGCTGGGGCGGTAAGCAATGCCACCGGCGCGATTTTGCTGGGTAACTCGCTCGACAACTCGTTGACCGGGAGCGCAGGTGATGATTACCTGTATGGGGGCGCGGGCAACGACACACTCACAGCCGCAGGCGGCACCAACGTGCTGGACGGTGGCGACGGCGACGACATACTCACCGGCGGCTATGGCGGGCACGACACGCTGCTGGGCGGCGCCGGTAACGACATCATGACAGTGCTGGGCAGTTACAGCAGCGACAACGTGTTCGAAGGCGGTACCGGCAACGACACCATGACCGGCAGCTACTGGACAGATACCTATCGATTCAACCTGGGCGATGGGCAAGACACGATCATCGAGACGCAGACGAACAACAACATTACCGACAAGCTGGTCTTCGGAGGTGGCATTGCGGTCAGTGACATCAGTGCACTGCGCTCGGGCAACGACCTCGTGTTCAGCCACGTAAATGGGGTCGACAAGGTCACGGCCAAAGACTGGTTTGTCAGCGCAGGCAACCAGCTCGAGTCGATCGAGTTTGCCGATGGCACCGTGTGGACGGGCGCAGCCGTGACGGCAGCGGCGCTGATCGTCACCGGCACGGCCGGTGACGACGTCATGACCGGCACGGTCATGAACGACACCCTGCGCGGTATGGGTGGCAACGACAACATCACGGGCGGGGCTGGCAACAACGTGCTGGACGGCGGTGATGGCGACGACGTGCTCAGCGGCGGCTACGGCGCCAGCGACACGCTGCTGGGCGGCGCCGGCAACGACACCATGACAGTGTTCGGCGGCTACAGCAGCGACAACGTGTTCGAGGGCGGCACCGGCAACGACACGATGACCGGCAGTTACTGGAACGACACCTACAAGTTCAATCTGGGTGACGGACAGGACACCATCATCGAGACGCAGACGAACAACAATGTCACCGACAAGCTGGTCTTCGGCAGCGGTATCGCCGCCAGCGATATCAGTGCATTGCGATCAGGCAACGACCTGGTGTTCAGCCATGTGAATGGGGTCGATAAAGTCACCGCAAAAGACTGGTTTGCCAGTGTAGCGAGCCAGCTCGAGCGCATCGAGTTTGCCGACGGTACGGTGTGGACAGGCGCGGCCGTGACCGCATCGGCGCTGATCGTCACCGGCACCGCCGGGGACGACGTCATGACCGGCACGGTCATGGATGACACCCTGCGCGGCATGGGTGGCAACGACAACATCACTGCAGGAGGCGGCACCAACGTTCTTGATGGTGGCGACGGTAACGACGTACTCACGGGTGGCTACGGCGGGCACGACACCTTGCTGGGCGGAGCCGGCAACGACATCATGACGGTGTTGGGCAGCTACAGCAGCGACAACGTGTTCGAGGGTGGTACCGGCAACGACACAATGACCGGCAGTTACTGGAATGACACCTACAAGTTCAACCTGGGTGACGGACAGGACACCATCATCGAGCTGGCCAGCAACAACAACGTGACCGACAAGCTGGTGTTCGGCCCAGACATAGCCGTTGTCGATATCACTGCAGTGCGATCTGGTAATGATCTGGTGCTCGGTCATTCCAATGGCCTGGACAAAATTACAGTCAAGGATTGGTATGTCGCAGACGGCAGCCAGCTCGAACGAATCGAGTTTGCAGACGGCACGGTGTGGACGGGAGCCGCTGTAACGGCTGCGACCATGGAAATATTTGGCACCAGCGGTAACGATGTTCTCAGCGGCAATAGCGCTTACACAGAATTTCTGTATGGCGTGGGTGGCAACGATACCTTATATGGTGGCAGCAATGACACGCTTTATGGCGGTGATGGCAACGATGCTTTGTATGGTGGAGGCAATAACGAAACGTTTGACGGCGGGGATGGCAATGACACCTTGACCGGCTACTGGGGGGGCAGCAACGCGACCTTCATCGGTGGCGCCGGCAACGACGTGATCACCGGGTCTTACTACAACAACAAGTACATCTTCAACCTGGGCGATGGCCAGGACACTGTCAGCAATTACGACGGTGTCCACAGTGGCTATACCGACACATTGATCTTTGGTGCGGGCATTGATCCGGCCAACGTGACGGCCACGCGTTCCGGTATTGACATGGTGTTCAAGGTTACAGGCAGTACCGATCAGATCACAGTGCAGAACTGGTTCTATGACACAGCAGGCGGATTCCAGATCGAGCAGATCAAGTTTGCCGATGGCACGATCTGGAGCGCTCCAGCCTTGACCACTGCCGCGCTGGAGGTGTTTGGCACCAGCGGTAACGACGTTATCAGCGGCTCCGGGGTGTATGTGGATATTCTGCACGGCGCTGGCGGCAACGACACTCTGTATGGTGATACCAACGACACGCTCGATGGCGGGGATGGCAATGACAGCCTCAATGGCTTCTGGGCAGGAAGTGACGTGACCTTCATCGGCGGCGCCGGCAACGACGTGATCACCGGGTCTTACTACAACAACAAGTACATCTTCAACCTGGGCGATGGCCAGGACACTGTCAGTAATGACGATGGTGTTCACAGTGGCTATACCGACACACTGACCTTTGGTGCGGGCGTTGGCGCTGACCAGATCTGGCTGCGCCAGGTGGCCAACAACCTTGAAGTGGGCGTCATCGGCACCACTGATACCGTCACGCTGAATAACTGGTACCTCGGTAGCCAATACCATGTGGAGCAGTTCAAGACTGGCGACGGAAAGGTGTTGTTGGACAGCCAGGTGCAAAACCTGGTGGACGCCATGGCGGCCTTTGCACCACCGGCTGCGGGGGAAACCTCTTTGCCTGCCTCTTATCAGGCCAGCTTGCAGCCTGTCATTGCGGCGAATTGGCAATAGTGTTCATCGGCTAAACCTGCCTGCAGCCCCTGGATGCCCGACCCAGGGGCCGCGTGCTTCAACTACCCGAAATTCACCGGCACAAAAATTTTGCTGTCGCCCCGCTGTATCAGAAGCGCCACGGATTTCTCTGCTTTGGCCACGGTGGCGCGCACCTGGTCGATATTTTTCACCGGAACGCCGTTGATGGACAGCAGCACATCACCGGCCTGCACTCCGGCCAGTGCCGCCGGGCCGCTGGCCTGCTGCACCACCAGGCCGTTGTCCACGCCGGCTTCCTGCTTTTCATCGGGCTGCAGCGGACGCAGCGCCAGGCCCAGCTTGCCCTGGTTGGGCGTGTCTTTTTTGGCGGCGGCCTGGGCCGTCTTTTCGTCGGCATTGGCCAGCCTGGCAGTGACCACCTTGGCGGCTCCCTGCCGCCAGATGTCCAGCCGGATGCTGTCGCCGGGCGCTGCCAGGCCGATCAGCGCGGGCAGGTCGCCCGAGGAGACGATGGGCTGGCCGTTCACGCCGCGGATCACGTCACCCGACTGCAGCCCGGCCTTGTCTGCCGGGCCGCCCTTTTCCACACTCGAAACCAGCGCGCCTTCGGGCTTGTCCAGCTTGAAGGAATCGGCAAAGGACTGGTTGACCTCTTGCACCGCTACCCCCAGGCGAGCATGTTCAACCTTGCCGGTCGCCACGATCTGGTTCTTGATCCGGACAGCCACGTCGACCGGGATGGCGAACGACACGCCCTGGTAGCCGCCGCTGCGGGTATAGATCTGCGAGTTAATGCCCACGACTTCGCCGCGTGCGTTGAACAGCGGGCCACCCGAGTTGCCCGGGTTGACCGCCACGTCGGTCTGGATGAAAGGCACGGCGCTGTCGTCAGGCAGCGAACGGCCCTTGGCGCTGACCACGCCGGCGGTCACGGTGTTTTCAAACCCGAAGGGCGAGCCGATGGCCAGCACCCATTCGCCGACCTTGAGCTCGCTGATCTTGCCGAGCGTCACCACGGGCAGGTTTTTGGCGTCAATGCGCAGCACCGCCACGTCGGTCTTGGGGTCGGCGCCCAGTACCTTGGCGCGGTATTCGCGCCGGTCGGTCAGCTTGACGGTGACCTCTTTTGCATCGCGCACCACGTGGGCGTTGGTCAGGATGATGCCGTCAGGGCTGACGATGAAGCCCGAACCCTGTCCGCGTGTGGGCATTTCCTGCTGCTGGCCGCCGCGGCCGCCACGGGCGCCCGGGCCCTGCTGGAAGCGTTTGAAGAATTCGAAGAACGGATCACCGGAGGGCGTGTCGTCGTCATCGCCGTCGTCCTGTGCCATCGGGGAGTCGTTTCGTACTTTGGTGGTGCCGGTCACGCTGATGTTGACGACCGCCGGGCCGTAGCGTTCGGTGATCTGCGAGAAGTCGGGCAGGGCCATGGGCACCGAGGTTGGGGTGCCGGCGGTAATGGCCGGAGGGACGGCCGCCGTGGCGGCAGGGTGCACGGCGTTGAGTGCACTGACGCCGGCGCCGCCTATGGCACCTGCAGCCAGAAGTGCAGCGACAAGCCGGGTATTTTTCAATGCTTCAGATTTCATGGATGGGCTTCCTTGCGTTGAGGGCACACACCGGTGCCGATGCGTACAACTATGGGGTGGCAGCCTTAGGCGGGGCTTAAATTTGCGCGACGCAGGAAGGGCAGCGCTGCGGGCGTGAATTTTGATAAAAAGTGGCTGTAGCCAGCAATAGGACTGCGCGAGAAGCTATAAAAATGGTAGCAAATGATGGCTGCTAGCCGGTGGTTTCATCCGCCGAAAAGCGGACTTCAACCCGCAGCCCGCCCAGGGACTCCGATGTGCCGAGCTGCAGCGTCGCGCCGTGCCGCTCGGCAATCACCTTGACGATGGCCAATCCGAGGCCGCTGCCGGTTTCGGGAGATATCGCTGATCCAGCCGACCCACCCGCCGTGTCCGTGACGCTGGCGGCGCGAAAGAAGCGGTCAAACACGCGGTGACGGTCTTCCGCGGCGATGCCCGGGCCGCTGTCTTCCACGGTCAGCGTCGGCTGGCCGTCCTGCAGGTCCAGCGACACATCGACCCGGCCCGCCACCGGCGTGTACTTGACAGCGTTGTCCAGCAGGTTGCGCAGCAGGATGCGCAGGGCCTCGCCTTGGCCTTTCACCTGCACAGGCTGCAGCGGCTCGCTGCCGGCCAGGCCCAGGTCAATTTGCCTGTGGCCCGCATGGGGCAGCACATCGGCCACGGCCAGCTTCACCACATCGCGCAGGTCCACCAGGGCGGCAGAGGCAGGTGCCTGGCCTGAATCGGCTTCGGCTTGTGCCGTGCCAGCGGTTTCCTCGCGGGCCAGCACCAGCAGCTGCTCGACCAGCCGTATCGCCCGGTCGATGCCCTGGTTCAACCGGCCGATGGCGGCCTCCCGCACGGCAGGCTCTTCGTCGTTTCGGCGAAGGGCCTGCGCCTGCAGCTTGAGCGCCGTCAGCGGCGAGCGCAGCTCGTGTGCTGCATCAGCCACAAAATGCCGCTGCGCCTCGAAAGCGCCGCGCACCCGGTCAAACAGCAGGTTCAGCTCTTCAACCAGCGGCCGCACTTCGTCAGGCAAACCGTCGTCGGCCAGCGGCGACAAATCGTCGGCCGGGCGCCCGGCCACCTGCCGCCGTGCACGCTCGATGGGCGCCAGCGATCGGCTGATGACCCACCACACGGCCAGCATCAGCAGCGGTGTGAGATAGGCAAAGGGCAGCACGGCGCGCACGGCCAGCGTGCGGGCGCGCGCCGAGCGGGCGTCCAGGTCCTGCGCAATCTGCACGGTTTGCAGCGCGGTCTGCAGGGTGTAGACGCGGTACCGGTTGCCGTGCGCTTCGACGTCTGAAAAGCCGAGCACTGCGCGCGGCGGAAGCGCCGAGCGGGTGGAACGGAAAATCTGTGTGCCGTCCTGGCCCCAGATCTGCACATACACCTCGAAGCGGTCGTCCTCATCGGCTTCGTCCAGAGGAATGTTGAGTGGAATGCCGCTGCGCAGGGAGCGCGCCATTTGCTGCAAATGGTCGTCGAACATCGCGTCGGCCTGCTGCAAGGCGCCGCGGTAGGCCGTGGCCGCCTGCAGCAGGGCCGCCAGAAAAATTGCCGCCAATATGAACCAGAGTAGGCGCCTCCTCAAAGAATGCGTTGCCGATTTTTTCACAGCTTCGATCATTGCTTGGGCACCAGATAGCCCAGGCCGCGCACGGTCTGGATCACGTCGTTGCCAAGTTTTTTACGGACACCGTGGATGTAGACCTCGACCGCGTTGCTGCTGATGTCGTCTTTCCAGCTGAAGAGCTTTTCCTCAAGCTGCGCGCGTGACAGTACCACGCCCGGGCGTGCCAGCAAGGGTTCGAGCACCGCCCATTCGCGTGCCGAGAGCGACACCGGCTGGCCATTGAGGCTGGCTTCGCGCGTGGCGGGGTTCAGGCTCACGCCCTTGTGTTCAAACGCCGGTTCGGCCCGGCCCGCACTGCGCCGTATCAGCGCGCGAATGCGTGCCAGCAGTTCGTCGGTGTCATAGGGTTTGACGACGTAGTCGTCGGCGCCGGCATCCAGCCCGGCGATGCGGTCGCCGACCGCATCGCGCGCCGTGGCCACCATCACCGGGGTGGTGTTGCGGCGAGCCCGCAAAGCGCGCAGCACTTCCAGGCCGTCACGCTTGGGCAGGCCGAGGTCCAGCAGCACCAGGTCGTACTGTTCGCTGTTCAGGGCCTCGTCGGCCATGCGGCCGTCACGCACCCAGTCGACGGCATAGTGCTCACCGCGCAGCACCTGCAGCACGGTCTCGCCGATCATGGCGTCGTCTTCAACGAGCAGTAATCGCATTGGAAGATGTACGGTTTTGGAGAAATTGCCGGGGAGCCCGCAAGCTGGTGGGCCATTGGGGGCCATTGGCCGGATTATCCGGCCAATGCCTGGCCAAGGCTTATGTCAGCCTTAAACGAAAAGGCAAAGCCGCCATACCGCGGCGAGGAGCGCAAGTGCCCCCGGGTCATGCCATACTCCGGCAGCCGTGACTGCCCTGGCAGGCGCCTTGTTCAACATGACGTTTACACCATGCCCTTTGTCAGCCTGATGTGTCCCCAATGCGCCGCGCCGCTGCCGCGTGCGGCTTATTGGCGTACGGTCACCTGCAGCTACTGCGGGGCCACCGTCAGCCGCGGCGCAGAAACCATCCGTGCCGCCTCGTTTCACGAAGCCTGGCTGCGGGTGCACCAGGCGGTCGATCTCCCGGCGCGCATGGTGTCCGTCGGCGAACGGCAATATGGGCTGCTGGCCGGCCTGGGCGGCGGCGAGTCGTCGCAGGTCTTTCTCGCGCAGCGCGTGCATCCTTTCGGCGAGCGCGTGACGCTCAAGCTGGCGCGCACCGACGGCGCAACCGCCGTGCTGCAGCAAGAGGCGGAGACCGTCAGGCAATTGCAGGGGCTTAAAACAGCAGGCTCGGCTTACTTCAGCCAGCGCCTGCCGCAGCTCGTTGCTTCAGGCACCGCGCGGGACGGCACGTCGCCCGAGCGGCATGCGCTGGCGCTCAGGCATCCCACGGGATTCTGGGGCAGCCTTGCCGACGTCATGCGTGGGCATCCAACGGGCGTGGACGCCCGCCATGCCGTCTGGATGTGGCGGCGTGTGCTGGAGGTACTGGCCTATCTTCATGACAACAGCTGGCAGCATGGCGACCTGTGCCCGGAGCATTTGCTCGTGCACCCGCGCAACCATGGCGTCCAGATGATTGGCTGGGCGCGGGCGCGGCATGGCGGGCATGGAGCGGTGCAGGACCTGATGCAGCTGGCGTGGAGCATACGCATGCTGTTGAGCGGCCAGGCCGGCAGCGGCGAGCATCCGCCGTCTCTGCCCGCAACCACCCCTGCGCCGCTGGCCGCGCTATTGCTGGCTGGCAGCGAAGATGCCCGTTGGTGCGCACAGCATGGCGCGCGCGGGTTGCTGGCGCAACTGGGCCAGGCGGCCGAGCAGTCTTTTGGCGTGTCGCGTTTTGTCGTTTTTCACCCGACTGCAGCGTCCGCCCTGCACTGAATCAGAATTACTGAATTACCAAAAGAGGAGCCGACTTCATGGGACACGGAAATTATTCATACGCTGCACATGCGGCCATGGTGGCCAACCGATCTGCCAGCCCACACACCGAGGTCTTTACCCAACGGGCCTGCCACGCGCTGATGGACCCGCGCGGGCTCAAGGTCCGGGAGTCGCGCGACAGTGCCGACCACCCGGCGTCGCTGGCCGTCGTGTTCGCACTGGACGTTACCGGCTCGATGGGAGACATCCCCCGCATCCTGGCGCAGCAGGAGCTGCCGACGTTCATGAAGCTGCTGGGCGATTGCAACATCCCCGATCCGCAGCTGATGTTCATGGCCATCGGTGACGCCACATCTGACCGGGCGCCGCTGCAGGTGGGTCAGTTTGAATCCACCGCCGAGTTGATGGACCAATGGCTGACCTGGAGCTATCTGGAGGGAGGCGGTGGCGGCTCGGGCAGTGAAAGCTACGAGCTGGCTTTCTACACCGTTGCCCAGCACACCGACCTGGACTGCTGGGCCAAGCGAAAAAAGCGCGGCTACCTGTTCATGACCGGTGACGAGCTTCCCTATCCGGCCGTGTCACGGCACCAGGTGGAGGCCCTTTTCTCTGAAAAACTGGATGAAGACATCCCGATCGAGGAAGTCATTGCGGCAGCCGCCGAAAACTACCACCTTTTTTTCCTGATCCCCGACCTGGAGCGCCGGCGCAACTGCGAAAAGCGCTGGCGCGAGTTGCTCGGAGAAAACGTCATCTGTATGGAGTCTCCCGAAGACGCATGCGCAGTCGCGGCGGCCATCGTCGGGCTGACGGAGCGTGCCTTGCCGGATTTGGGTGCCGTGGCGCGCGTCCTCAAGGCCAGCGGCGCCACGCCCGAGCGCACGGGCTCGGTCTTGCGTTGCCTGGATGCCTATGCTGCTCACCTGGATCCGTCCAGCATTCGTCACCTGCATGCGCAGGCGACCGGCGCGGCGCCGGTCAGGTCGGGCTGGTGGCGGCGCCTTTTCGGTTGAGCGGGCGGGTGTGCTGAACGGCCGTGGCGCGGCCCCGTCCCGGCTGGTGTCGCTGCTTGGCCTTGGCTTTGGCGACTGCGGCAAGGGGCTGTTCACCGATTTCCTGTGCCGCCAATGGCAGGCCGGGGCGGTAGTGCGTTTTAACGGCGGCGCGCAGGCGGGCCACAACGTGGTCCTGCCCGACGGCCGGCACCATACCTTTTCCCAGTTTTGCGCGGGCACCCTGGTGCCGGGCGTGTTGAGCGTCCTGGCCAGCCCGGTCGTGGTGCACCCGACGGCCTTGCTGGTCGAGCATGCCGCGTTGCAGGCACTCGGAATTCCGGACGCGCTCGCGCGTTTGCGCATCGACGCGCGCTGTCGCATCAACACACCGTTTCACCAGGCGGCCGGCCGGCTGCGCGAATTACGGCGCGGCGCGGCCAGCCACGGAACCTGCGGGGTGGGCGTGGGGGAAACCGTGCGCCACGCGCTGGCGCATCCGGGCGAAGTGCTGTGCTATGGCGACTTGCTGGCGCCAGCCCGCGCGCACGACAAGCTCGAAGCCATCCGGCGGCGCCTGCTGGCCGGGTTTGACGCGTCGGCCGGCTCGGCTACGCAGCCAGCCGCGTGGCAGCAAGAGCAAGGGCTGCTGAGAGATGCCAGTGTGTCCGCCCGATGGCTCGCCTCCGTGGCAGAACTGGCCCGGCAATGCAAACCCACGCAGAGCCCGGAGATCGCCCGGGAACTCCAGGGATGCGGCACCGTGCTCTTTGAAGGCGCACAAGGTGTTCTGCTGGATGAATGGCATGGCTTTCATCCGCATACGACCTGGAGCAGCATCCATCCCGCCTCGGTAGAGTCGGTGGTCGCCGATTTGGGGCTGACCGGCCCCATCATGCACCTGGGCATCTTGCGAAGCTATCTCACAAGGCACGGCAACGGACCCCTGCCCACGTTTGATGCTGCGCTCGATGTGCTGGCGGAGCCCCACAACACGGGTGACGGCTGGCAAGGGCGTTTTCGCAGGGGGCACGCCGATGCGGTGCTGCTGCGTTATGCGCTGGAGATCACTGGAAAGCTCGATGGCCTGCTATTGAGTCACCTGGACGTATTTGACGCCGGCTTGCCTGGCGGGGGCGTGAACCTGTGCACCGCGTACGAAGCGGCGCCCGAGGCTGGCGACGCCCTGTTATGCCAAAGAATCGCTCATGGGGAAGGCCGTGAACGTGGCAACGGGCTGGTTGAGCGTCTGCTGCCCGGCAACGGGCATGACCTGCAGCACCAGTCGAGGCTGACAGCTTTGCTGGCGAGAGCGCAGCCGGTGTATGAAGGCCAGCCGCTGCGCTCGGCGTCGGCATTGGTGGCGCGTTTTCAGGCGCTCGCTGCCTGCCCGGTTCTGTACGGCGGCTTTGGGCCGAGCTTCAGCGCGGTTCGCGCCATGACCGGCACCTAGCGCGTCCAGGGGTCAGGAGAGCGAGGCCAGCCGCGCCCGGTGCCGCGTGATCTGGGCCTTGACTTGTGCCGGCGCAGTGCCACCCAGGATGTTGCGGGCGTTCAACGAGCCGCGCAGGCTCAAGCAGTCGTAGACGTCTTTTTCGATGTTGGGGTTGAATTCCTGCAGCACAGCCAGCGGCAACTCGGACAGGTCCACCGCATGGGTGGTGGCGGCTTTGACGGCGTGGGCCACGGTTTCGTGGGCATCGCGGAAGGGCAGGCCTTTTTTCACCAGATAGTCGGCCAGGTCGGTGGCGGTGGCGTAGCCGCGCAGCGCGGCCTTTTCCATGGCTTCGGGCTTGACGGTGATGCCGGCCACCATCTCGGCAAAGATGCGCAGCGTGTCCTTGAGCGTGTCGACGGTGTCGAACAGCGGCTCCTTGTCTTCCTGGTTGTCCTTGTTGTAGGCCAGGGGCTGGCCCTTCATCAGGGTGATCAGGCCCATCAGGTGGCCGACCACGCGGCCGGTCTTGCCGCGCGCCAGTTCGGGCACGTCGGGGTTTTTCTTCTGCGGCATGATGGACGAGCCGGTGGTGAAGCGGTCGGGAATGTGGATGAAGCCGAAGTTCTGGCTCATCCACAAGATCAGCTCTTCGCTCATGCGGCTGATGTGCACCATGGCGAGCGACGCGGCCGCCGTGAACTCAATTGCGAAGTCACGGTCGCTCACGGCGTCCAGGCTGTTCTGGCATACCTGCGGCTGGCCGCTTTCGTCGACCATGCCCAGCGTTTTGGCCACGCGTTCGCGGTCCAGCGGGTAGCTGGTGCCGGCCAGCGCTGCAGCACCCAGCGGCAGGCGGTTCACGCGCTTCCTGATCTCCAGCATGCGCTCGGCGTCGCGGCTGAACATTTCCACATAGGCCAGCATATGGTGGCCAAAACTCACCGGCTGGGCCACCTGCAGGTGGGTGAAGCCGGGCAGGATGACTTCGACATTTTTCTCGGCGATGTCAACCAGCGCTTTTTGCAGGTCGGTCAGCAGCCCGCCGATCAGGTCGATCTCACTGCGCAGCCAGAGGCGCACATCGGTGGCGACCTGGTCGTTGCGGCTGCGGCCGGTGTGCAGGCGCTTGCCGGCGTCGCCCACAAGCTGGGTCAGGCGCGCTTCGATGTTGAAGTGCACGTCTTCGAGATCCAGCTTCCACTCAAAAGCGCCGGAGTCGATTTCGGACGTGATTTGCGTCATGCCTTTCTGGATGTCGGCGTAGTCGGCGGCGGGAATGATCTTTTGCGCTGCCAGCATTTCGGCGTGAGCGAGCGAACCGGCAATGTCGGCTTGCCACAGGCGCTTGTCAAAAAACACGCTGGACGTGTAACGCTTCACCAGGTCGCTCATGGGTTCGGAAAAAAGGGCGGACCAGGCTTGGGACTTTTTGTCGAATTGATTCACGTCGGGCTTTCTTTGAGGCAGTCACTGGCCGGTCTGTGGGGTAAAGCACGCCATTTCGGGCAGTTGCGCAGCCGGCCGGGCCTAAATAGTGTTTAACCCATGGCCGAATCGCCTTGGGCAGTGCAATACTCTTCCCAATGATTTTATCTGGGTGCCGGACCCCGTGGGAAACCCCTGCCGTGCGCTGCCCCAGCCGATCCGTTTTTCCACGATACCGAAGTGCCGCCGACGTCCATGAAGCCTGTGCCCGATCAGAAGAATTTCAGCGAATCCACGTTGCTGGGCAGCTTTATTCCGGGCGATGAGGAAGCGGTGCCGCGCACTTCCAACCGCACCAGCATGTTTGATGCTTGCCACGTGGGTGTGGTTTTGCGTGCCGTGCTCTTTGTAGAGGCGGTGACCGGCGTGTGTGTGATGTTCGCTGC
This sequence comes from Polaromonas sp. P1_E12, assembly GCF_056405975.1. Taxonomy (NCBI): domain Bacteria; kingdom Pseudomonadati; phylum Pseudomonadota; class Betaproteobacteria; order Burkholderiales; family Comamonadaceae; genus Polaromonas; species Polaromonas sp. P1_E12. Next base: position 79,158 of record NZ_JBFUBB010000001.1, read on the forward strand.
GCGCGAACCCCTGGACTGGCTGCTGAGCTTTTCGCTGCTCACCGGCGGTGTGCTGCCCGCCACCCTGGCCTGGCTGATTGCGGTGTGTGCGCTGAAGGGGCAGTTGAACCGGCTGGAGCCTTCGCACCAGTGGGCGGCGGGTATTGCACTGGGTGTTGTGTCGGGGCTGTACGGCTGTGGCTTGCTGGCCCTGCTGGGCCTGCTCCAGCCGGTGCCCTGGTGGGCCAGTGCGGCGGCGGGTGCCTTGCTGTCCGCCATGATGCTGGCGGGGCTGTTCTGGCGGGCCAAGGCGCGTACGCCGGCAGCCACGGCGGCACGCCTTGCCGAACTGCAATCGCGCATTCGCCCCCATTTCCTTTTCAATACCCTGAACAGCGCCATTGCGCTGGTGCGTGCCGAGCCCGCCAAGGCCGAGGCGGTGCTGGAAGACCTGAGTGAGCTTTTTCGCCATGCACTGGCCGATCCGGCCGAATCCGTGACGCTCGGCCAGGAGATCGCGCTGGCGCAGCGTTACCTCGCCATTGAGCAGATCCGCTTTGGTGAGCGGCTGCAGGTGCAGTGGAGCCTGGACACCGAAGCGGACCAGGCCAAGCTGCCGCCGCTGCTGTTGCAGCCGCTGGTAGAAAACGCCGTCAGGCATGGCGTGGAACCCAGCGCCAGCGGCGCGCAGCTGAAAATATCCACCCTCCGGCGAGGCAGCACGGTGGTGATCAAGGTGACCAATTCAACCCCCGCAGGCGCCGGTGAGCGCGGCCACGGGTTGGCGCTGGCCAATGTGCGCGAACGCCTTGCGCTGCTGCATGATGTCGAGGCGAAATTCAAGACCGTGTTCAAGGACGGCATATTTCAGGTTCGACTGGAGATTCCCGCATGACGCTCAAGGTATTGGTAGTTGACGATGAAGCCCTGGCGCGTTCGCGCCTGCGCACCCTGCTGGGCGATTGCACCGCCCCGGCCGCAGTGGCAGCAGCTGAAGCCGCCGATGCTGTTCAGGCCATGAAGGCCTTGCAGCGTGAGTCATTCGATGCGGTGCTGCTTGACATCCGCATGCCCGGCGTTGACGGTATCGCGCTGGCACGCACCATTGCTTCACTTGCACAGCCACCCGCCCTGGTGTTTGTCACGGCCCATTCCGAACATGCCGTACAGGCCTTTGAACTGGAGGCCGTCGACTACCTCACGAAGCCGGTGCGCCTGGAACGCCTGCAGCAAGCGTTGCAGAAGGTAGAGCGTTTGGGCCAGGCTGCCCGGACGTCCACGGCGGATGTGGCGGAAGAAACGCTCATCATCCAGGACCGCGGCCGCACCGAGCGTGTGCCACTGGCCGAGGTGCTGTATTTCAAAGCCGAACTCAAATACATCACTGTGCGTACCGCGACCCGCAGCTACATACTCGATGGTTCCCTGAGCGAGCTGGAAGAGCGCCACGCGACCCGTTTCATGCGCATTCACCGCAACGCACTGATTGCGCGCCGGGCCGTGCGCGCGCTGGAAAAACATTTTGATCCAGAAGAGGGCGAGGGCTGGGCGGTACGGCTCAATGGTATTGATGAACTGCTGGCGGTGTCCAGGCGCCAGCTCAGCGCCGTTCGGGAAGCCATCGCGGCCTGATTACATTTCTCTTGCTGCTTCTTCCAATCCAACATCCTGTCTATGCATACACGTGCCGATTTCATCCAGCGGCACGTCAGCCGCTTCAGCAATGAGCCTGCCGTAGAGCGCCAGCTCGTACGCGACTTCTTCGGTGGCATGACTGGCTTTTATGTTGATATAGGGGCTAACGATCCGGTGCTGGATTCGCAATCGCAGCATCTGGAACAGATGGGTTGGACGGGCCTCCTCGTGGAACCTGACCCGGACTGTTGTGAGCTGCTGCGCAGGAGTCGAACCGGCGTGGTCATTGAAATGGCTTGTTCCAGCGCTGAAAACGCAGGAAGGTACCTGGATTTGAATCGGGCCGGACCCCATTCAACGCTCGAAGCGAGGCCTATTGCCATGGGCGCCGTGGTCCGTTCAACGGTACAGGTACGGTGCGAGACGCTGGATGCCATCCTGGAAGGAAATGCTGTGCCAGAGGGGTTTGATTTCCTGTCGATCGACATCGAGGGGCACGAACTGGTTGCGTTGTCCGGTTTCAACTTTGCACGCTGGCAGCCCCGCCTGGTGCTGATTGAGGATCACGTGACCCATCATAAAAAACACGACCTGATGCGCGGTAACGGCTACCAGCTGATCCTTCGAACCGGCTTGAACAGCTGGTACGTTCCGGCGAAAGCGTCCTACACATTTTCCTGGCCGGCTCGGTTTGAATACCTGCGTAAGTACTACCTGGGGCTTCCATTGCGCAAATTTCGTTACGCACGCCCCGGCACAAAAACGGATACGGGAGACATATGACCGAAGAACCCGCAGAGCGTGTCGTACGCGCGGCGCCTCCAGTGGTGCCGGGCGATCCTGAACAGCTGCATGTTCGGGTTCCGGTCGATATCCGCAGCATGTCGCTCGTGGTACTGGCGGGTCTCGCCTGCCTGTTTGTACTGCACTGGGCCAAGGCCGTCTTTATTCCGGTGATGCTGGGTGTGCTGTTCAGCTATGCTTTTTCACCGGTGGTCAACTGGTTTGAAACGAAACGCGTTCCACGCTGGCTGAGCGCTGCCGTGGTGTTGCTGACGATTGTGGGCAGCATCGGCACCACGGCGTATTCGCTCAGCGACGAAGCGGCGCAGCTGCTGGAAGCGCTGCCGGCTGCGGCACAGAAATTCCGCCAGGCCGTGAAGGTGCGCACCAACCAGTCTGACAGCGCCCTGGAAACCGTACAGAAAGCCGCCGCACAGCTTGAACAGGCCGCGCAGGAAAGCGCCGCGACCAGCAGTACGCGTGGGGCGATGCGTGTCGTGGTTGAGCCTGCCCGTTTCAACATCAAGAATTATCTCTGGTCAGGCACCATCGGGCTGATTGCACTGATCGGCCAGGCGACCGTGGTGGTTTTTTTCACCTACTTCCTGATGCTTTCGGGCGACAGCTTCCGGCGCAAGCTGATCAAGCTTGCGGGCTCCAGCATCAGCAGCAAAAAAATCACGCTGCAGGCTCTCAATGAGATCACCGACCAGATCCAGCGCTACCTGCAGGTGCAGCTCCTGACCAGTGCGCTGGTCGGGGTGCTGACCTGGCTGGCGCTCTGGGCGCTGCGGCTGGAAAACCCCGCTGTGTGGGGCGTTGCCGCTGCCGTGCTGAACCTGATTCCTTACGTAGGCTCTCTGGTCACGGCGGCGACGTCGGCCCTGGTGGCCTTTATGCAGTTTGGCTCGCTCAACATGGCGCTGGCCGTGGGGGGGGCCTCGCTGGCCATTCATACCGTGGTGGGCAACCTGTTGACGCCGTGGCTTACCAGCCGCGCCAGCCGCATGAGTCCGGTGGCGGTGTTCGTCGGCTTGCTGGCCTGGGGCTGGCTCTGGGGGGTGTGGGGCCTGTTGCTCGGCATTCCCATTCTGATGATTGTCAAGTCGATTTGCGACCGCATCGATGACCTGAAGCCGATTGGTGAGTTTCTCGGCAGTTGATGTGGCCCCCACGGTCGCTCACTTCGTGTAGCTCCCTGCCCCCCGAGGGGGCCGCCCGCCTGTGGCCCGGCAAAGCCGGTTCCACGGCTCATGCTGGTATGAGAGACTGGCCGTACGATCCTGATTTAGTTAATGAAATGAAAGAGGTAACGCGATGATGGAACTGTTGACGGATCCGCAAATGTGGATCGCTTTTGCCACGCTCACTGCGCTGGAACTGGTGCTGGGCATCGACAACATCATCTTTATTTCCATCCTGGTCGACAAGCTGCCCAAGGACAAACAGGAGCTGGCAAGGCGCCTGGGCCTTTTTATGGCGATGTTCATGCGCATTGGCTTGCTGTTTGTGCTGTCGTGGATCATCGGGCTGGTGGACCCGCTCTTCACCATCCTGAAAGAGGAAATTTCGGGGCGCGACCTGATCCTGATTGCCGGGGGCCTGTTCCTGATCTGGAAGAGCACCGGTGAAATCCACCAGTCGATGGAGGGCGAAGAAGGTCATGCCTCCAGCGGGGTCAAGGCCACGTTTGCGGCTGTGATCGTGCAGATCATGATTGTGGACATGGTGTTCTCGCTGGATTCCATCATCACCGCCGTCGGCATGGTGGACAGTCTGCCGGTCATGATTGCCGCGGTCATCGCATCGGTGGGCTTGATGATGCTGTTCGCTCCGGCCATCGGCCGCTTTGTGTCCGACCATCCCACCATCAAGATGCTGGCGCTGTCTTTCCTTGTCGTCGTGGGTGTGGTGCTGATCGCTGAGGGCCTCGACCACCATGTGCCCAAGGGCTATGTGTACTTTGCCATGGCGTTTTCTGTGGCGGTGGAAATGCTCAACATCCGCATGCGCAAGAAAAAGAGCAAGCCGGTACACCTGAGAAATGCCTATGCCAATGGGGATAAGGGCGACAAGGCTGATGGCGCTGACGGCCGTAAGACCTGACGCTGAGCTGTGCCCGTGACGCGCCTGCGCTGCGCCGCGTGCCTTCGCCCGCAGGGTGGCTGCATCTGCAGGTGGGTTACCCCCACAGCGCATGAAACCGGGGTGCTGATCCTTCAGCATCCGCTGGAGGTTGACCACGCCAAAAACAGCGCTCGCCTGCTGCACCTGAGTCTGCCGTGCAGCCGGATGCTGACGGGCGAGTGTTTTGATGAAGCTGGTTTGCGTGATGCGCTGCAAGGACCGGAGTATGTGGTGCTGCTGTATCCGCAGACGCCGGATGATGCAGCGCCCGTCCTGGATCCCATACAACTCAACGACGCGGCACGTGTGCTGCTTGTCGTACTGGACGGCACCTGGCGCAAGAGCCGAAGGATGCTGCACCGGAGCCCGTTGCTGCAGCAATTGCCGCGCCTGTCGCTGGAAGATGTACCGGCTTCCGGCTACCGGATCCGCAAGGCCCACAAGCCGGGGCAACTCTCAACGCTGGAGGCTACCTGCGCAGCGCTGGCGCAACTGGAAGGCCATGCTGAAAAATACCACCCGCTGCTCAAGGCGTTTGACGGTTTTGTGGCGCAGCAGTTGGCGTTTGTTCCGAAGTAGTTCGACTTGATCCCGGTATTTTGGTCAGTCGCCCAGGTCAATCAGACCGGCCAGCGGCACTCCGCTGGGGGCCTCATAGTCCGCAATCACGGCCGCGCGCCCTGTATGCGCTGAAATGTCTTGAAGCCGTCCTTTGACGAAGGCAATCGAGGGTGCATCCAGCGCGGCAAAGGGCTCATCCAGCAACAACACCGCCGCACCCGACACAAACGCCGCTGTCAGCCAGACCTTGCGCTTCGACCCGGTGGACAGCATGAAAAGCTGCTTGCCCATGTGCGGCTCAAGCCCGAGGCCGTCGACCAGCGGCGCTACCAGAGCCGCATCAAAACCCGGGTACCGGCTGCGAACATCTTCGAAATACTGCGCCGGCGTGAGTTGATCAAACGTGTCGGCGCGCGGCTCCATCCAGAAGAGCTGCCGGCGGTAAGCGTCGGGCTTGTCTTTGAGCGAGATGCCATTGAGCGTCAACTTTCCCTCATCGGCAGGCAAGGCCCCCGCCAGTAATCGAAGCAGGGTGCTCTTGCCGCGCCCGTCGCCGCCTTGCACCAGCGTGACGCCTGGCGGGATTTCGCCGGACCAGTTGGCAAGGATTTCAACCTGTGGGTTGGGGTAGCGAAACCACAGGTTTTCGATGGTGAGCATGGCTGGCGGGGTCAAGGTTTTACATCCAGGGGATAAGGCAACGCAGAGACGGGAAGTTCTGCACTACAAGGGCGTACAGGCCAACGCTGGCCAGGCATACCAGACCCGTCATGGACCAGATGCGGGCCTTGCGCCCCAACGTTTGCGCGCGAGGGTCTTCAATTTTTTTGTATTCACCGTGAAGAATGAGAAACCATTGCACGCCCGCCTGGCTGTGTTCCCCGTTTTCCGGCATGAGCCATTTGCTTCGCAGGGCCAGCTCTTTCCATCGTGTGGGGTGGTGTTCCTCGATGTAGTCCTCAAATCGGCATTGATCGCCATAGCCGAAGACGCCACACGCGAACATGCCGACAAAGAGCCATATGACAATGGTTTCAACGGGAGAGCACATGGGGTAAGGATCTGATTCTGAGGCTATCGAGGCACATTTAAATGATCAGGCTAGTGGCAATGTTAATCTGCGTTTTTTTGAGACATCTCTTAGCCCAATTTGCAGGACATCACCATGTCAGATCGCACAGTTCCAAGCTTGTACGAATGGGTAGGCGGCCTCGACGCCTTGACCCGATTGACCACGCGTTTCTATGAGCACGTGAAGAAGGACGTCTTGCTGGGGCCTGTGTTCGCGCACATGGACGACAGCCACCCGGCCCATGTCGCCGCATTTCTGGGCGAAGTCCTGGGTGGACCCACGACCTATTCGGAGCAGCATGGCGGCCATCCGCACATGATCCGGCAGCACCTGAACCGGCATCTGCTGCAGGAGCAGCGGCGCCGCTGGGTGGCCTTGCTGCTTGAAACGGCGGATGAACTGGGCATGCCCGACGACCCGGAATTCAGGTCGGCGCTGGTGGGATACCTTGAGTGGGGTTCGCGACTGGCCGTGATCAATTCGCAGCCGGGTGCCACGGTGGACGCTGATGCGCCCATGCCGCGATGGGGCTGGGGTGAGGTCAAGGGGCCTTACATTGGCTAGCTGCTTTATTTGACGAGGAGATTGCAGAGATGAGCTTCGGAAAAACCACCCCCATCCTTCGCATCTTCGATGAAGCCAAGGCCCGGGAGTTTTACATCGATTTCCTCGGTTTCAAGGTCGATTGGGAGCATCGCTTTGAGCCCGGCATGCCGCTCTATCTGCAAATATCCAAAGGCGGCTGCGTGCTGCATTTGTCGGAGCACCACGGCGACTGCAGCCCGGGCACCGCGATGCGGATTGAAACGGACGAGCTTGACGCGTTTCACCAGCAGCTTTTGGCGAAGAACTACAAACACGCCCGTCCCCGAATTGAAGACACAGCGTGGGAGAGCCGGGACATGTCGATCAGGGACCCTTTTGGCAACCGGCTGACATTTACCAATGCCATCAGCACCTGACCGCACTTTACAAACCGGATGAATCTCACGCCGGCGCGCTCTAAAACCCCAAATCTTGACTGCCGTCAAGAACGCCGTGTCAGGTGGAGCCCCGCTCTTGATTTTCGTCAAGAATACTTCGTTGCTACAGGTTCACCATGAGTGCTGCTGAAGGAGACACCCATGACCTCGACCCACGCGCCCCCTCTTCCAGGCCTCGCCTCACGCTGCTACCGGCTGACGCGGGGAGGCCGCGCCTGCGTGGACACGGTCAATACCAAAGCGCAGGCCACAGGCTCGTTGTCACGCTACTTGCACGATGTATTGGAGATGTGCGGCGCGGGCGTGTGGTTTGAGCAGTTGCAGCAGTTCATGCCGCCCCGATCGCTTGACGAATCCTTGCGCTCATTGCTGGCGCTGGGCCTGATTGAAACCGTGGATGCGGGCGAAGTGCCCGTGTACCTGCTCCCTGCGAGGCATCGCACGCCGTCGATGTTCGGCGACCTGACGAACGCCGGAGGCGCCCTGGAGTCAAAGAAGGGGCGTTTATAAGCAAAAAAAGGCTTCCAGCCCTTACCTGAAAAGCGCGAGTAGCTATTAAATCAATAGCGACTCGAAATTCAGCTTGCTTCAGCCTGCACCAGCAACGCCGCTTGCGCCGGCAGCTCGGCCAGCATCACCACTTGTCCCGGCGTGATTACCAGGTCGGGCTTGAAGCTGTCTTCTGCGGCAAGCCCTGCGCGTTGCCACCGAAGCTTCACCACGCGCTCCTGCAGGCGCAGCGTGATCTCAAACGAGGGCCAGTGCCCCGGTACACGGGGCGACAGCGACAGCGCACCTTGCTGCACCTTGAGGCCCAGAATGTTTTCCAGCGCCGCGCGGTGCAGCCACGCAGCCGAGCCGGTGTACCAGCTCCAGCCGCCGCGGCCTACATAGGGCGCCGCGCCATAGATGTCACCCGCCATCACGTAGGGCTCCAGCTCATAGGCGGGGCCGCGAACGGGGTGCTCGCTGCGGTGGGCCGGGCTCAGTGCCTTGAAGCTTTCCCAGGCGGCTTCGGTGTCACCGGTGAGGGCTTGCGCCATCATGGCCCAGACGGCGGCATGCGAGTACTGGCCACCGTTTTCACGCACCCCCGGCGGGTAGGCCTGGATGTAGCCCGGGTTGTTGTCCGACTTTTCCAGCGGCGGCGCCAGCAGGCGCAGCAGGCCCGCTTCGTTGTCTACCAACTGTTCATTCATGGCCTGCATGGCCGGGCCGATGAAGGCCTCGGTGGAAGCGCCGGAAAGCACCGACCAGGCTTGGGCAATCAGGTCGATGCGGCATTCGTCATTGGTGGAGGAGCCGAGCGGTGCGCCGTTGTCGAAGAACGCCCGGCGGAACCAGGCACCGTCCCAGCCCGCGTCGTGCAGGGCGGCAACCCAGCCGGAACGGGCCTGGCGCCAGCGCTGCGCGCGGCCGTCGTCGCCGCGCGATGTAGCCAGGGGCAGAAAGTCATTGACCACGCGGCATAAAAACCAGCCCAGCCAGACAGACTCGCCGCGGCCTTCGTGGCCCACGCGGTTCATGCCGTCGTTCCAGTCACCCGTACCCATGAGCGGAAGGCCGTGTGCCCCGATGGCCAGGCTGCGGTCCAGGGTACGGGCGCAGTGTTCGAACACCGTGGCGGTTTGCCCGCTGGGTTGCGGCGCGTAATACGCGTCTTCCGCATCTTCGGGAATCGACGGCCCGTCGATGAAGGCAACCTCTTCATCCAGGATGCTGGTGTCGCCTGTGACCTGGACATACCAGGCGCAGGCATAGGGCAGCCACAGCAAATCGTCCGAAAAATGGGTGCGCACGCCCTCACCGCCGGGCGCGTGCCACCAGTGCTGGACATCCCCCTCGGGGAATTGGCGCGAGGCGTTCAGCATGATTTGCGTACGCAGGCGGCCCGGTTCAATGACGGCGAAGGCCATGGCGTCCTGCAACTGGTCCCGAAAGCCGAATGCGCCGCCGGCCTGGTAGAAACCGGCCTTGGACCACAGGCGCGATGCCAGGGTCTGGTAGAGCAGCCAGCGGTTGACCAAAGCGTCAAACAGCGGATCGGGCGTTTGCACCTGCACTTTGCCCAGCAACCCGGACCAATAAGCCTTGACCTGTTCAAGCGCCTGCGCCGCATCTTTGCCTTGCCAGCTGCGGGCCAGTTGTAGTGCCTGCGTGGCGTCGCCGGCATGGCCGAGCAGAAAGGTGAACGCAAGAGTCTGGCCGGGAAGCAGGGAGAACTCGCTTGCCAGCGCGGCGCAGGGGTCCGCGCCGCCGGCGGCATTCTGGCCCAGGGCGGAAGGAAGCACCAGCCGGCCCGTTGCGTCGAAAAATTCGCTTCGGTCGCAGGTCCACTCGGGTGTGCCGGGCAAACCGGTCAGCGACAGGAACGCCGTGCTGCCGCCGAAGCCCGCCCGGCTTTCACGCTGCTGCGCAAACACGGCTGTCAGCAGGCTGTCTTTGTCTTTCCACGCATGGATGGTGCGGCGTTCGTGGCGTGCAGCACCCATCTGCCATTCGACCATGGCCAGGGCGCGCAGCTTGCGCGTGGCGCTGCCCTGGTTATGAAGCGTGACCTGCACCAGTTTGACCGGATCAGTTTGAGCAACAAAAAAAGTGGTTTCCGCATGAAGCGCACCGTGCTGGCATTCGAATACGGTGTAGCCCTGGCCGTGACGCACACGGCAGGCAGGCGCCGGGCCGTGTTGTGCCGACGGGCTTAATGCCAGCACTTGCTGCGTGTCCACGTCCTGCAGCAGATAGTGCTCGAAGGTGGGATCCGCCACCGGATCGTTGGACCAGGGCGTGACCTGGTGCAGCCGGCTGTTTACCGCCCATGTGTAGCCGGCACCGGTCTCAGACACCTGAAAGCCGAAAGAGGGATTCGCGATCACGTTGATCCATGGTCGGGGCGGGCGGTGCAGGCTGTCAACGTCAAAACGGAACTCGCCGGTGCCGGCATCGAAGTGTCCCTGGGGTGTCTGCAGTGCACCGGGCTGACCGGTGGCGCTGGGAGAACCGGTAGAGCCGGAGGAGGGCGCCGGCAGCGGACGCGTGGCGGAGCCCGCACGGCGCTGGGCGTTGGCCGTGCTGCGTAGCGCTGCGGCCTGTTGTTCAAGCGGCCTGCCGTCTGCCACCAGAATGACGCGTGCCAACCCCGTCAGCGCGGCTTTTTCCGAGGGCACGATTTCCTGGTCGCGCAGCAGGTAAAAGCCACCGGCGTCGCTGCGCGGAAAGCTGTTTTCCGTTTGTTGCAGTGTGCGGTCGCGCAGCGCCAGGATGTCGCGTTGCAAGGGCATCAGGTAGGAGTTGACTTCGCTGTTGAGGATGACCACGTCGGTACCCAGCCCGCAGAAACTCCACCAGGGTTGGGCCCGCAGCAATGAATGCACCAGTGCCATCCCGTTGCTGGAGTGGATGAGCACCAGTACGATGGGTTTGTCTCCCGAGATGCCGAAACGCCAGAGCTGGCGCTGGTCCAGCAGGCCGCGTTCCGCCATTGGCCGCGCGCAGCTGTACATCAGCGCCGTGTTCAGGTCCTGCAGCGCTGCATTTTCCTCAGGGTCGACCCCCAGGTCGCGCAGCCGCACCTGGGCCAGCGTGGCGGCCATGCGGGTAGCGCGCTCCACGTGCATGGGCTGCAGGTATTTGTCGATGCGTGCTGCGAGTTCGTCGCTGCTGGACGCGGCGGCTGTGGCAAAGCTGAGCCGGGCCACGCCGCCTGCCGGAATCCGGATGCGAAGGCGCAGGCCCGCAACCGGGTCCAGTCCGTTGATGGGTGAGCCGTCCTGGCCGTGCGCCTCGGTCCGCAATGCCGGCTGGCCCGGCTCCCGGTTACGGCCCAGAAAGGCGCGCCTGTCCGAGATGAAATCGATGGCGCGGACGTTGGCCTCTGAATTGGCGAGGAAATGTGCGACCGCCATGACAGGATCGCCCTGCAGCCGGGGTTTGCGCGACAGCAGCAGGGCGCGCCATTCGGGATGCCAGCGTGTCTGGACAAACAGGTTCGAAAATGCCGGATGGGCCTCGTCGGCGCGCGGGTCGGTCAACACCGCTTCAAAACATGAAATCACGTCGAGCGTCATCTCCGTGGCCGACAGGTTGCGCAGCGTCACGTTGCGCATTTCAGTGTCGTCCTCGGGACTGACCAGCACGCTGGTGCTTGCCTCCAGCTGATCGGAGCTCACGTCAAATTGCACGCGGTCCGGCAGGTAGGTGGCCTTGTATTGCCAGCCGGGATGCGGCGCCGGATGTTGCGTCAGGGACCAGGCCTGCTCCTGGCCGGACGGACGCAGGTAGATGAAGGTACCGCAGGCATCGCGCAGCAGGTCGTCGCGCCAGCGGGTGATGTTGTAGGTCTTGCCTGCGGTGCGCCAGCGGCTGACACCGGCCCCATTGGCGCGCAGGGCGACGCTGTAGCGCCCGTTGGACAGCAGCTGTGTAGGTTGCCAGCCGGGCATGGCCGGGTCGATCTCACGTGAATGGTACAGCCGGGCTTCGGCCAGCTCCGCGGGTTCGGGCAATGCGCGCGGGTCTGCGCTTTCGATGATCTGGCGCGGTGTCTTTTCATGCAGCAGCGATTCGAACGCCTGCACCAGCGGGGTCGAAGCGAACCAGCGGCGCGGTGCTTCGTTGCACAGCACATTGCACAGTGCCACCAGCGACATGCCCTGGTGGTGCGCCATGTAGGTGTTGACCAGGCTCATCGCCTGGGCGCCTGGTTGCCTGGCGACGGTGAAATCCAGCGCATCGGCAAAGCCGTATTCGCCGCGCGCACCCCATTGCTCAAGCTGGCGCAGGTTCGCCACCGCTTCTTGCGGCGTGAACTGGGACGCCATGATGCTGGCATAGGGCGCCACAACGCGGTCGGCAGGCGGGGTCCGCCGAAGGGCCAGTCGCGGCACGCCAAACGGCGAATACTGGTAGGCCAGCGTATGGTCTTGCCCAAAGTAGGCCGACTCCGAAACGCCCCATGGCAGGCCCTGTGCCTGGCCCCAGGCCTGCTGCTCCTTGACGGCCGCAAGGCCGGACACATGCAACAGGCCTTCGTCGGGCTCGCTCATGACCAGCGAAGGCATCAGGTATTCAAACATCGAGCCCGACCAGGACTTCAGGCCGGGCGTTACGCCCACCGTCAGGAAGGCGCGGCCCAACGCCAGCCAGTGGCGCCGCGGCACATCACCTTTGGCAATCGCCAGGAAGCTGGTCAGGCGCGCCTCCGAGGCGATCAGGTCGTAATAGCTGGCGTCAAGTGCCTGCTCGTGCACACGCAGCCCGATATGAAACAGGTGGCGCTTGGGGCTGTAAAGGCCGCCGAAATCCATCGCCATACAAAGCTTTTCACAGCGGGCTCCCAATTCCAGGAGTTCGGCGGATTCGCCTGGCGATGTTTCCTGGTGCGCCGCCAGCTGGCGAACACACTGCGCGACGGCCAGCAGGTGGCCCGCCAGGTTACCGCTGTCTACGGTGGAAACATAGGCCGGAGGCAGCACTTGCAGCGACCGGGTTTCATACCAGTTGAGCAGGTGGCCCTGGTGCTTGGGCAGTGCTTCGACCGTCCCCAGCGTGGCGCCCAGCCGCGCGATCAGCTCGGTGGTGGATATCCAGTTGAACTCGCGCGCACAGGCTGCAGCCATCAGGTACAGGCCGATGTTGGTCGGCGAGGTGCGGTGTGCGATCGTCGGTTCCGGTTCCATCTGCAGGTTGTCCGGCGGCAGGTGGTGGTCTTCGGGGCCGACGCAGCGTTCAAAGAAGCGCCAGGTCTGGGCCGCCAGCTTCATGAGGTAGGCGCGGTCTGCGGCGCTGAGTGACAGATATGGCGCGCGAACAGCCGGCTTGCTGCCCCACCAGGCCACTGCGGGCGCCAGCGCCCACAGCAGGAAAAGCACCGGGCCGATCAGGGGATGCGGCCCCCAGCATGCGGCCGTGCCCAGCGCGAGGCATAACGCGGACACCGGGGCATGATTGCGGACAAAAGCGCCCAGCGTGTACTGGGCGGAAGCCTGCGACTGGGCGGCGGTGGTCCACTGCAGCAGATGGCGGCGGCTGATGGCCATGCGCCAGAGGGCCCGTGTGATGGCGTCGAACGACAGGGCAGCCAGGGCGGGCAGCTGGCTCAATTGCCAAAGCGCCTGCGCCATGCTGCGCGCCACATCGCGCATGCCGACGTCAAAGAAGTGCCCCCAGGCGATGCCTCGCCGTGTGGGAACCAGCCCTGCCAGCGCACCCATCAAGGGGCCGGCCAGGAATGCCAGAACAGTGAAAACCAGTGCCGTCGTCACAGGCAGCGCCCCCGTGAATATTGTCCAGGCCACAAGCGCGAAGCAGGCCGGGGCGATCATCGAGCGGCGCAGGTTGTCCGCCATGCGCCACAGGCCCAGGGCATCAATGCCGTAGCGCTTCGCATGCAGCATCAGCGGCAGCAATTGCCAGTCGCCGCGCGTCCAGCGGTGCACGCGTGATGCGGCCACGCCCGCGTGATGTGGGTGGTCTTCCATCAGCACGACGTCGCCTGCGTAGCCGCAGCGGGCGATGCTGCCTTCCAGCAGGTCGTGGCTCAGGATGGCGCCCTCGGGCATGCGGCTGTCCAGCACGGCATGCACGGCCTCGACATGCAGCAGGCCCTTGCCGATGAAGTTGCCCATGCCGAACACGTCCTGGTACAGGTCGGAGGTACCGTTGCTGTAAGGGTCCAGGCCGCGCTGGCCTGCAAACATCGCATGGAAGGGGGAACGCTCGTGGTGGGCCGACAGGGGCATGGCCACGCGGGGCTGCAGGATGCCGTAGCCGGCGGTCACGCGCCGCGTCTCGCGGTCGACGTGCGGCGTGTTCAGCGGGTGCGCAGCGATGGCCACCAGTTCGCGCAGGGAGCCCGCCGGCAGGCTGGTGTCGCTGTCGAGCGTCAGCACGTAGCGTATGCCCGGCGCCAGCCGCATGTTGACGTCCACAGGGACAAACGGCGATGACGAGTGTCCGGCCAGTTGCCGCAACAGCATTTCAAGCTTGCCACGCTTGCGTTCCGCCCCGATCCAGCGGCGCTCTGTCGCGGACCAGCTGCGCGGGCGGTGCAGCAGTAAAAATCTTGCCGGTGAGTCGGAGCTCGCCGGCGGGCAGGCTGCGTTGAGTGCGCGCAGTTTGACGAGGACGTCCTCAAGCAGCTCTGCGTCGCCGGCCAGGCTCTCGGCGTCGGCGTCGGCCCAGTCTGTCAGCAGGGCAAACTGCGCATGGGTTTCGCGGCTGGCCAGCCAGTGCAGCTGCAGGCGGTGCACCAGTTCGCTGTTGGCGCAAGCTGAAGAAAGCATCGAAGGTATCACCACCAGCACGCGGTGTTCAGCCGGGATGCCCGTGCTGAAATCGAGACGGGCCAGGGGCTGTATGCGTGTGGATTCGGCGATCAGCCGGTGGATCAGCGCAGCGACCACTTCCGACGCGGGCCAGGCCATCAGCACCAAGGCTACCCATGCCGTCCAGGGTAGCGTGGCGAGCGGGTGTGCGGCCCAACTGAGCAATGCAGCGGTTCCGGCAATCCATGCGGCCGCGTAGAGCGGCAGGCGCCAGGCGCGTGGTGTTTCGGGGGCCGGCAATGGTTTGTGCGGCGCTGCGGCGGGCTGCAATGCTGCTTCCAGCAGGGGGCGGCCCGGCCCTATCAGGTAGTAGCCGGCGGTGTGTGCCGCCAGGGAGTTGTTGGGCTGGTGCGCTGCGGCCAGCACCGCTTCGGCGACGGCGCGCTCGGATTTACCGGTTTGCTGCGCCAGTCGCTCCATGGCGCGCGTGATCTGTTGGCGCGTCATCTCGCTTTCGCGGGAAAAGCTCGGCAGCCGGCGCAAGACCTGCAGGGAATGGCTGACCGGCTCGATCAGCTCCACCCACTCCACCTGGCCTATGAGCCGCAGGGTGGTGATGATGTTGCTGACGGTCAGGTTGGCGGCGACCTGGGTGGTTTGCCCTTCGCCGATCATGCCCAGGGCATCGCCGCAATGCTTTTCGGTCCAGCGGACGAGGGGTGGCGCCGTAGGCGAGTCCGGCTCTTCACGTTCGGCGGGCATGCGCTGCCAGAGCTGCGTGAGATAGCTGCGTTCAAGGCCATGGGCCTGCATGAGGGCGTACAGCTCGTCGAGCTCCTGCAGGCTCAGTACGCCGGCCTTGTCCCAGGTGGCATGCGCCACTTCGCGGGCCACCTTGTTCCAGGCGATGCGGTCGGCCATGCGGCGCAGGTTTTCCAGCAGGACCACACGCAGCGTGGTCGGCAGGGCCCAGAGTTCGCCGAGATTGAGTTCACTGACCTCCTGGTAGGCATGCAGGAAGGCCGTGAAAAGCTCCGGGTCCAGCACGCTGTCGGTGTGCGCTACATAGGCCCACGCAATACCGTACACCCGGGGAAGGCCCTCCAGCGGTTTGCTCGCCAGCTTGGGCAGATCCGCGTAATAGCGGTGGGGGACGCCATCCTGTATCTGTTGCAATTGGGCTTCGACAAGGTGGAAATTGTCGAGCAGCCATTCGGCGGCCGGCGTTACGTAGTGGCCTGTCAGCGAAGTCAGGGCGATGTAGTCGTACGCAAGGCGGATGGCGGCGATGTTTTCCTGCACGCGCGGGAAAAAAGGCGGACCGTGATCAGGGCTGCCGGCAGGCCTGATGGGTTGGGCTGCGGCCAGGCTGCGGCCGTGTTCTTCAAAGCGCTGCGCACCGAAAAGTTCAGCGCGGATGGGCTGCTCTGCGCCGCCCTGGCGGGAGGCGAGCAGTTGCCGGGCGTAGGCGCTTAGGGTGTCCAGCCGCTCGATGACAGCGGGGGTCACGCGCTCAGGCTACGGCTAACAGGCCAAGAAAAATAGCCAGTATGGCCGCGACTGTGATGATGCGCGGTGAGGCCAGGGAGTGCGCGGACTGAAGCCCGGACTGGAGCGTAAAAAACCGGCTGCGCGAATGCGCGCACTGATCCATGTGTGACGCCAGATCGGCGGCGTCGGTGGAAACAAAATCGTTTTGAATGGCGGACGGTGAGTCGGCCATGATCTCCAGGGTAGTCATGATTTTGCGCTCCGGGGGTAGCTGGTTTGGGCAACGCGTGGCGAAATACCCGCGTTGCTCCGTGTCTGACACCATGCTACGCACCGGCCCCTCGCGGGGCCATCAGAAGACGCTGGAGTTTGTCTAGGACAAGGCCTACAGTATGCGCCCCTGGTAATACCCCCACAGCGGGGAATCTCTCACGCGCAGCATGGCTGCCCGTTGTTCACGGCCATTCAACCTGTGTTGCGCAGGCCCGCGGCAATCCCGTTGATGGAAATGTGAATGCCGGTTTGCACCCGCTGGTCGGCCTGGCCGGCGCGGTAGCGCCGCACCAGCTCCACCTGGAGGTGGTGCAGGGGGTCGATGTACGGAAAACGGTGGCGGATGGAGCGCTGCAGGGCGGCGTTGCCCGCCAGCCGCTGCTTTTCCCCGGTGATCAGCGTCAGCGCCTCGGCCGTGCGGTGCCATTCGGACTCAATCGCACTGAAGATTTTTTTGCGCAGGCGCGCATCGCCCACCAGCTCCGAATAACGTGAGGCCAACGCCAGGTCGCTCTTGGCCAGCACCATGTCCATGTTGCTGAGCAGGGTGCGGAAAAACGGCCACTGCTTGTACATTTTTTGCAGCAATGCCAACGCTTCCCTGCGGCTGGCGGGCGTACCGCCCTGCTGGAGGAATTGCTCGATGGCCGAGCCGAAGCCATACCAGCCGGGCAGGGTCAGGCGGCACTGGCCCCAGCTGAAACCCCAGGGAATCGCACGCAGGTCTTCAATTTTCTGCGAAGCTTTGCGTGACGCCGGGCGGGAGCCGATGTTGAGTTCCGCAATCTCGCGGATCGGCGTGGAGCCAAAAAAGTATTCGGTGAACCCCGGGGTTTCATAAACCAGGTTGCGGTAGGCGGCCATGCTGGCCTGTGACAACTCGGCGGCGGCTTGCAAAAAGGCCTTGGTAGCGGGCTTGGTCGGCTGCAGCAGTGTGGCCTCCAGCGTGGCTGCCACCAGTGTTTCCAGGTTGCGCCGGCCGATTTCCGGATTGGCGTATTTGGAGCCGATCACTTCTCCTTGCTCGGTCAAACGGATCTGGCCGCGCACCGTGCCGGGCGGCTGCGCCAGGATGGCCTGGTAGCTCGGACCGCCGCCGCGGCCGACCGTGCCGCCGCGGCCATGGAACATGCGCAACTGGATGTTGTGCGAATTGGCCAGCTCGTCGAACAGCTCGACCAGCGCGATCTCGGCGCGGTACAACTCCCAGTTGCTGGTGAAGATGCCGCCATCCTTGTTGCTGTCCGAGTAGCCGAGCATGATGTCCTGCTCGGCACCGCTGCGCTTGACCAGCTGGGCGATGCCGGGCAGGGCGTAGAACTCGCGCATGATGGGCGCGGCATTGCGCAGGTCTTCGATGGTTTCAAACAGCGGCACGACGATGAGGTCGTTGGTGGCATGGCTGTCGAGCGTGGCGTGCATGAGGCCGACTTCTTTTTGCAGCAGCAGAACCTCGAGCAGATCGCTCACGGTCTCGGTATGGCTGATGATGTAGTGGCGGATCGCTTCCTTGCCGAAGCGGGCGCGCGCGGTGCGGGCCGCCTCAAAAATCGCCAGTTCACCGCGGGCGTGGGCTGAATAAGCGGTGCCGACCACGCGCAGCGGCCGTGCATCGTTGAGCAGGCCCATCAGCAGTGCGCGTTTGGCCGCTTCGTCCAGCTTGCCGTAATTCGCCTCGATGCGTGCAACGGCCAGCAGCTCGGCCACCACTTCTTCGTGCTTGTCGGAACTCTGGCGCAGGTCGACCGTGGCCAGGTGAAAACCAAACACTTCGACCGCGCGGATCAGCGGGTGCAGGCGCTGGGCGATCAGCGCTTCACCGTGATGGGCCTTGAGGGATCCTTCGATGGTGCGCAGGTCGGCCAGGAAGTCTTCCGACTTGAGGTAGGCGTTTTGCGGTGCCACGGCATGGCGCGCGGCATCGCCGCCGGTCAGGTCCTTGAGTGTGGCGGCCAGGCGTGCGTAGACGCCGGTGAGGGCGCGGCGATAGGGCTCGTCCTTGCGGTGTTCGCTGGTATCGGGCGAGCTTTCGGCGAGCAGCCGCATCGCGGGGCTGAATTCGACCAGCATGGCTGACAGCGAGAGCTCGCCGCCCAGGAAATGCACCTCGGTCAGGTAGTGGCGCAGCGCCACTTCTGCCTGCCGGCCCAACGCGTAATTGAGGGTGTCGGCGCTGACGTTGGGATTGCCGTCGCGGTCGCCGCCTATCCATTGGCCCATGCGCAGAAAGCTGTGTACCGGCTGGTTGCCCAGCTCGCGCTCCAGGTTGGCGTAAAGCTTGGGAATCTCCCGCAGGAAAGTGGCTTCGTAGTAGCTCAGCGCATTTTCGATCTCATCGGCGACGGTGAGTTTGGAAAACCGCAGCAAACGGGTTTGCCACAGCTGCATGACGCGGGCGCGAAGCTGCGCTTCATTGGCGGCCAGCTCGCGCGGTGTCAGCGCGTCCTTGGCGGCATTGACAGCTTGCGCCAGCGCCTTGATGTCGTCCCGCGCTGTCAGCAGCAGGGCGATGTCGCGCTCGGCGTCCAGGATGCTTTTGCGCTGCACCTCGGTCGGGTGGGCGGTAAGCACCGGCGAGACAAAGCTGTGCGCCAGGGTGGTGGAAATGGTTTTGGTCGAGATGCCGGCCCAGCGCAGTCGGGCCAGCGCCACGTCGATACTGCCTTCCTGCGTGTCGCCTGCGCGCTCGTGGACCGCGCGGCGGCGGATGTGGTGGCGGTCTTCGGCCAGGTTGGCCAGGTGGCTGAAATAGGTGAAGGCGCGGATCACGCTGACCGTCTGGTCGCCGGACAGGCCCTTGAGCAATTTCTTGAGCGACTTGTCGGCTTCGGGATCGGCGTCGCGCCGGAAGCTGACGGAGAGCTTGCGCACCTGCTCGATCAGTTCGTAGGCGGCAACGCCTTCCTGCTCGCGGATCACGTCGCCCAGAATGCGGCCCAAGAGGCGGATGTCTTCGACCAGCGGGCGTTCGTTGTCCCTGGAACGAGTGGACGACTTACCGCCCCCACGTTCACCCACTGCGTGTGGTTCTCTGCCCCCCGAGGGGGCTGGCCTTGCTTGGGGCGGCCCTGCGCTGCGGCCGCCGCTCTTGTCGCTGACAGCGGAGTTATTCCTTTTTACGCGCGCGGAAGTGACCATCTCTGCCCTCTAGTTCTTTAGCCTTGCATGCTAGCATTCACTTCCCCCCAAGTATTACAAGCAGGTTACGAGTGTCCGCAGCGTTTGAATCCAGACCGAATGATATGAAAAAAGTGGTCATCGCCACCCGCGAAAGCCGCCTCGCGATGTGGCAGGCCGAGCATGTGAAGGCGCTGCTGCAGGCGCGTCTGGGGTGGCAGGTCGAGCTGCTGGGCATGACCACACAGGGTGACCAGATCCTGGACCGCTCGCTGAGCAAGGTCGGCGGCAAGGGCCTGTTCGTCAAGGAACTCGAGGTAGCGCTCAGCGAAGGCCGGGCCGACCTGGCAGTGCATTCGCTCAAGGATGTGCCCATGGACCTGCCCGAAGGTTTTGCGCTGGCCTGTGTGCTGGAGCGCGAGGACCCGCGCGATGCTTTTGTCTCTAATCAATTTGCCACACTCGCGGATCTGCCGCAGGGCGCCGTGGTGGGCACTTCCAGCCTGCGCCGGCTGGTGCTGCTCAAGGCCATGCGCCCCGACCTGGTCATACAGCCGCTACGCGGCAACCTCGACACGCGCCTGCGCAAGCTCGACGAAGGCCAGTACCAGGCCATCGTGCTGGCGGCTGCGGGCCTGAAGCGCCTCGGTCTGGAATCACGCATCCGCAGCGCATTTGAGCCCGAAGACATGTTGCCGGCCGCAGGCCAGGGCGCCCTGGGCATCGAAGTGTGCGCCGATCGCGCCGACCTGATGGCCGCGTTGGCCACGCTGGCGCACCAGCCGACCTGGCTGGCCGTGACGGCCGAGCGTACGGTGTCGCGCGCCATGGGCGGCAGTTGTTCCATGCCGCTGGCGGCCTTTACGCAGGGTGCCGCCAATGGGGACGCCATGCAGCTCAATGCCGCCTGGGGCGACCCGGCCACCGCCGAGGCGCCATCCGCCGCCGCAGGCCCGCTGGCGCCGCTGGTGCAGGTCAACCAGACCGCCGTGGTGCGCAGCTTTGCCGAGGCCGAGGCCCTGGGCGAGGCCGTGGCGGCGCAATTGCGCGCCGGCGGCGCCGTGTGGGCCGGCAAAGCCCCGGGCGCCTGATGCCGCAGGCGCCGGTGCCTTCGACTGGCGCTATGACCCGCGTCATCGTGACGCGGCCCGTGCAGGATGCGCAGCACTGGGTGCAGCAACTGCAGCAGGGGGGCTTTGCCGCCGAGGCGCTGCCGCTGATTGACATCGCCCCCGCTCTGGATACGGCCGCGCTGGAGCGCGTCTGGCAAACACTGGGCCAATACGCCGCCTGCATGTTTGTCAGCGGCAATGCGGTGGAGTACTTTTTCAAGAAAAAAATGGCTGTAACCCATAAGGGGCATGCGCAAGCAGCTATCAATAACATAGCGAATGCCGATGCAATGCTGCCGGCTGCGCTGCGTTTCCTTGCGCCCGGGCCGGGCACTGTGGCGGCTTTGGTAGCCGCCGGGGTACCTGCCGGGCAGATCGATGCGCCGCCGGCCGATGCGGCCCAGTTTGATTCGGAAGCCCTGTGGGCGGTGACAGGCCTGCGCGACTGGCACGGCAAACGCGTGCTGGTGGTGCGGGGGGAAGGCGCTGTCTCGTCTGGGGCCACGGCATCTTCCGGCCGCGACTGGATCGCCCGCCAGTGGGAGGCCGCTGGTGCGCAGGTGGATTTTGTGGGGGTTTACCGGCGCCTTGCGCCTGTGCTCAGCGAAACACAACTTCAGCGCGCGCGCGCGGCCAGCGTGGATGGGTCTGTATGGCTCTTCAGCAGCTCTGAAGCGGTGGCCAACCTGACGGCCTTGCCTGCGCTGGCCGGGGTGGACTGGCGCCGCGCCCGCGCGGTGGCCACGCATCCGCGGATTGAGGAAGCCGTGCGTGCTGCCGGTTGGGGTGTTGTTGTGGCGTCACGTCCTGCCCTGAAGGACATCAGGGACACACTTGCCTCGATAGAATCTCTTTATCCATGAGTGACAGCCCTAACGCCCAGCCTCCATCCTCCACGCCAGACAACGAGCCGGTGCTGGAACGCGCGCTGGTGCCGCTTCCCCCGCAACCCGTTTCGCCCGACGTCTGGGTGGTGCCGCGCAAATGGGCGCTGCTGGTTGCCGCGCTGGCGGCTGCGGGCTTGCTCGTAAGCGGCTTGCTGTGGCAAAAGCTCGGCAATATCCAGGAAGAGCTGGCCCGCCGCAGCATTGATTCCGGCGCGCAGGCCATTGAAGCGCGCACACTGGCGCGCCAGGCCCAGGAAGGTACGCGCGAACTCTCCGCACGGCTGGCCATCCAGGAAACCCGCATCAGCGAAGTCAGCCTGCAGCGCACCCAGCTGGAGGAGCTCATGCAGAGCCTGTCGCGCTCGCGCGATGAGAATCTGGTGGTCGATGTGGAGTCGGCCCTGCGCCTGGCCCAGCAGCAGGCCCAGCTCACCGGCAGCGCCGAACCGCTGCTGGCCGCGCTCAAGTCGGCCGACCAGCGCCTGTCGCGCGCCGCGCAGCCGCGCCTGAACCCGCTGCAACGCGCCATTGCCAAAGACATGGACCGCATCAAGGCCGCAACGCTGACCGACGTGCCGGTTCTCATGCTCAAGCTCGACGAACTGGTCCGCATGGCAGACGACCTGCCGGTGGCCAACGCCATGGTGGCAGCCGGCCAGCGTGCATTGCCCGCTGCGGCCGCGCCGGCCTCCGCGCCGCGCGCTGCTGCGTCGGCCGCGTCTTCCGCCGGAAAGTCTTCCATGCTGGGATTCGACAAGCTGGCTCTCGATGCCTGGTCGCAGCGCACGCTGGACAACCTGCGCGAAGAAGCACGCAAGCTGCTGCGCGTGAGCCGCATTGACCAGCCCGAGGCCGCCCTTGTGTCGCCGGAGCAGTCGTTTTTCCTGCGGGAGAACCTCAAGCTGCGCCTGCTCAATGCGCGCCTGGGCCTGCTGTCGCGCCAGACGGATTCGGTGCGCGCCGACCTTGGCAGTGCCAATGCCTGGCTGGGCAAATATTTTGATGCCTCGTCCCGCAAAACGCAGGCCGCAGCGCAGTTGCTGGCCCAGGTCCAGGGCCAGCTGAAAACCAGCGAGCTTCCGCGCCTGGACGAAACCATGGCCGCGCTGGCCACAGCGGCCGCAGGCCGCTGAGCGGGAAAAGGCAGGAACCAGCATGCGCGCCGCCCTCTGGCTTTTGGCCCTGTTTGGCGTGGCCGTTGCCGTGGCCCTGTTTACGGGCAACAACCAGGCCGTGGTCACCATCTTCTGGCCGCCGCACCGTGTCGATATTTCCTTCAACCTGATGGTGATGCTGCTGGCAGCGCTTTTCCTGGTGTTGTACCTGGCCTTGCGCGCGCTGTCGGCGGTGTTTTCGCTGCCGGCGGAAGCCAGGCGCTGGCGTGCCCAGCAAAAAGAGCGTGCCATGTACGGCGCTCTCATGGATTCTCTGGCGCATCTGCTGGCGGGGCGCTACATCCGTTCGACCAAGTCGGCACAAAATGCGCTTGCGCAGGCAAAGAGCCTGAACCTGCTGACCGACGAATCCGGCCATGTGACAGGCCACAGCACCAGCCGCGGCAGACAGTTGCGTTCGCTGGCCCATCTTCTGGTGGCCGAAGCCGCGCAGGCGCTCCAAAACAAGAGCTTGCGCGACCAGCACCTGCAATTGGCGTTGAAGAGCTCCCGTCATGCGCAGGAAGTGCGTGAGGGCGTGCAGTTCCGTGCGGCTCGCTGGGCGCTGGACGATCGTGACGCGGGTGCGGCACTGGATTGGCTGGGCCAGCTTCCGCAGGGGGCATCGCGCCGCACGCTGGCCCTGCGCATGAAGCTGCGCGCCTCGCGGCATGCGCGGCACACGGCGCAAGCGCTGGAAACCGCGCGCCTGCTGGCCAAGCACCGCGCTTTTTCGCAGGCGGCGGCGCAAAGCATTGTGCGCGGTCTGGCCCTGGAGCTGCTGAACGATGCGCACGACCCCGCGCAGCTGCAGCAGGCCTGGTTCTCGCTGGATGACACCGAACGCGCCATGCCCGAGCTGGTGGTGCATGCGGCGTCGCGCCTGATGGCGCTGCACGGTGACCCGGAACTGGCCCGCAGCTGGCTCCTGCAGGTCTGGGACCGCATGATGCAGCCGCGCTCGGAGATCGGCGACAACCTGCGTATCAAGCTGATCGGTGTCCTCGAAGGCGGCCTGGATTCGCTGGACGCAGCCTGGCTGGCCCGCATTGAAAACGCACAACTCAGCCGTCCGCGCGATGCCAACCTGCAATACCTGGCGGGCATGGCTTGCCTGAGCCGCCAGCTCTGGGGCAAGTCCCGCCAGTTGCTGACGCAGGCGGCGCCGGCGCTTCAGGATGTAACGCTTCACCGCAATGCCTGGCGCGCCCTGGCGCTGCTGGCTGAGCAGCGTGAGGACGAGGCGGGCGCTGCGCAAGCCTACAAGCGCGCCGCGCAGATATAGACAGGCTCTGAGCGCGCGCCTCGCTCCTGGCAGGCATGCCGCCCGCCGTGGCAGGTTTAGGGCTTGACCACCTGGGCCGCTTTGGCCCGCTGCACATAACCCTGGTAAGCCGGCAAAGCGATGGCGGCGATGATGCCGATGACCATGATGATGGGAAACATCAGGGCGCCGATTTTGACCAGCGTGGTGTTGGGAGGCGGAGGGGCGCCAAAGCGGTTGCTGCCCTGGGTTCCCGAATTGAAAATCCAGACCAATCCCACCAGGGGGATGAAGGCCAGGATCGCCGTCCAGCCGCTCCATCCCATGTCGTGGCTGCGCTGGATAGTCAGCAGGATGAGAAAAAGAAAATAGGGAATCATGACCACGAAACCAACGATGCCCGCTGCGGCGCCGGCGCCGGCAGCGCCTGCCAGCATGCTGAGTCCGAAGACGCCCACCAGCAAAAGCAGGTAGCCCACAAAGGTGCGGGCCAGGTACCGCATGCGTCCGACGCGACCCCTGGCAGAGAACCACTTGACGGGTTGTGTATCTCCCTCACGGTCATAGACATCAGCGACTGCCGCGCGCGGTGCGGCATAAGGATTCATGGCTTCAGACATTTCTCTTTCCCTCCTGTTGTTGAAAAACGAAGAATAACCGCTGCCGGGCTGAATGCAATGCCCGCTTACAGCAGGCCGGCGCGTTTGACCGCGTGGTAGCGGTTCACCAGCGAGACGGCCAGTTGCGTCGGCTCCACATCCATCGACAGCGGGTCATTGCCGACCACCCGCGCAAAGGCATCGCGCCGCGACTGCCCGAACAGGTGGGCCGCGGCGACATCCACGGCATCCGCCGGGCTGGACAGCACCTGGCCGGCGATGCGGCCAAGCACCCGCTCGCGCAGGCTCGCCACCAGGACGAGGTGCTTGCGGCGTAACAGTTTGAGCGCGGGACGCAGCTCAGCCGAATCCTCGTCGCGGAAGTTGGTTAGCACTATCACCAGTGCACGGCGACGCTGTACACGCAGCAGTTCCTGCGCCGCCATGAGATAGTCCGAATGCATGGCGCCGGGCTGGATGTCGTGCAGGCGATTCATGAGGGCATTCAGTGTGGCGGCGCCTTTGCGGGGCGCAAAGTCACGACGATGCCCAGGTAAACCGCCGAAAGTCATTGCGCCGACCTCGTCGCCTTCTTTCAGTGCGACATAGCTCAGCAGCATCAGCGCGTTGAGGGCCTCGTCGAAATGGCTGCTGCCGCGCAGTTCTTGCTCCGGGCTGCTTTCATCAGCGCGCATGCGGCGGCCGCAGTCGAGCAGGAAAAACACACACTGGTCGCGGTCGTCCTGGAATTCACGCACGATGGGCCGCTGGTGGCGCAGTGTGGCCTTCCAGTCGATGTGCCGCAGGGAGTCCCCGGTTTTGTAATCAGCAAGCTGGCGGAAATCAGTGCCCAGCCCGCGCTGGACATAGGTCTTAATGCCGATCTGGGCGAGCCGCCGGTCACCGGAAAGCCACGCATAGCGGGCCAGTGCGGCAAAGTTGGGATAAACGCGCAGCTTCCCGGGCTGGCCCAGCGCCTGCTGCACCTCGAAACAGCCGCCGCGAGTGTGCCAGCGCAGCTGGGTCGTGCCGAAAAGGGCGACGCCACGCTCTCTCGCGGTCACCGTGTATCGCAACTCGGCGCGCGAAGCCGGTGGCACGGTGACGGCCTGTGGCAGGCCTTCAAAGGTAAACCGCGGATCGACCTCATCGAACACCGTCACTGCCCAGGCCAGGGGACCGTCATTGACCAGCGCCAGTGTCAGCACCGTTGGCACGCCCAGTGAAAAAGCGCCGGGCAGCGTGCGCTCAATGCGCAGCGGCGCGGTCCTCCATAGGCGCAGGCTGCGCCAGAGATCAAAAATGGCGCCTGCCAGCGCCGCCAGCAAGACGGCGCCGGCCAGTATCGCGACCCGGTCAACCGGCAAACCCCCGAGCAAGGCCAGCGCGGCGGCCGCCGTGATGCAAGCCAGCACCCTGACAGTCGTTTTTGCGGGGATCACCAACCGGCGCATGAGTTGCGGCCTAGAGACGGGGGGCCTGGACGCTGCCCAAGGCACTGCGCAGCAAGTCGTCAACACCGAGGCCTTCCAGCTGCGCATCGGGCGAAATCATCACCCGGTGGCGCAAGGCCGGCAGGGCCTGCCGTGCCACATCGTCGGGTGTGATGAAGTCCCGTCCGTGCATGAGCGCGCCGGCCCGCGCAGCCCGCACCAGGGCCATGGTGCCGCGCGGCCCTGCCCCCGACGAAAGTCCTGGCCAGTCGCGCGTGGCGCGGGCGATGCGGACCGCATAGTCAATGACCTGTTCGTGCGCCTGCACCAGGCTGGCCAGCCGCTGCAGTTCAAGCACCTGCGCGTCGTCCAGGCACGGCCTGACCGCATCAAGCGGCAACTGGTTGCCGGCACGCTGGCCGGTGGTCAGCTGCACGATCGCCTTTTCTTCAGCATGGCTGGGGAAGTCGATGTTGATCTTGAGCAGGAACCGGTCCAGTTGCGCCTCCGGCAGAGGGTAGGTGCCCTCGGTATCGATCGGGTTTTGTGTCGCCATCACCATGAAGGGACGGGGCAGCGGCATGGCCTTTCCTTCGAGCGTGACCTGGTATTCCTGCATCACTTCAAGCAAGGCACTCTGGGTTTTGGCTGGTGCGCGGTTGATTTCATCCGCCAGCAGCAGGTGCGTGAAGACCGGCCCCTGGTGTACCCGCAGCGTGCCGATGCCGGCTTCGCTCCGGGTCGATGGGTCCAGCACGGAATGACCCGTGATGTCCGAGGGCATCAGGTCGGGCGTGAATTGCACGCGGGCGTAGCGCAGGCTCATGGCTTGCGCCAATGCGCGCGCCAGCAATGTCTTGCCCAGTCCCGGTACACCCTCAATCAGGACGTGGCCGGATGCGACCAGCGCCACCAGGGTCTGGTCGACGGCTTCCGACTGGCCGACAACGGCTTTGCCGACCTCCTGGCGCAGGGTTTGCAGCGACTCGGCTGCGCGGCTCAGTTCTTCGTTGGGAATGAATGACATGGTGTTTCTCGGTTCAGGATGAAGGAGGAGATGAAGCGGCAGAGGAGGCGCTGGGTGAGGCACCGGGTGAAACGGGAGACGTGAAAGCTGTTGGCGGCCGCGTGTCGGGCCCTGTGGCGTCGAGGCGCCGGCGGGCGGTTTCGATCAATTCCAGGTCGGCGGCCAGCACGCCGGGGTTGCGCGACCTGACTGCCTGGGCGCGTTCCAGCAACAGGGCGTCCAGGCCGGTGGCGCGTGCGATCTCGACTGTGCGTTGCTTCGGATCAAGCTGTGAAAACCGGCGCAATTGCCGGGTGGCCGATTCGTGCAGCGCGCGAAGCTGCGCTGTATGCAAGGCCTTCGGCCCGTGCATATGCAGAAAACGCGCCGTACCGCGCACTTGCTCGGCCATCGAGCGCCGGTGAGCGCTTGCGGACGCTGCCAACGGCCCGAAGCGCACGCTGGCGCGCCACAGGGCCAGCGCCAGTGCCAGCAAGCCGAGCAACAGGGCGGCCCAGGCCTGGTGCCACAGCCAGGGCATGAAGGGCTCCCGGGCCTCTTCGGCGACAAACCAGAATTCAGTGCCGGCGCGCGCCTGCAATGCCGCGGCCGCCAGCTGCGCATTGTCGGCGCGCAGCAGGTTGCTATTGTCCAGCAGGTTCCATCCACCGAGCACGGTGACCGTGCCCTGGCCGACCTGCACGCGCACGGCCTCGGTGCCGGCCGTGCCGCGCAGGGACCACAGCGGTGCGGCCAGCCGATTCACCGGCAGGTACTGGGGGCTGAAATATGCGCCGCAGGCGCGATAGACACGGCTGTCGCTGTAGCTCGCGATGACCTCGGCGGGCTCTTCCAGCGCGCGGCAGTCCATGTCCTTGACGGGTTTGGCCAATGGGCGCGGCGGCACCGTGGGCGGCTCCCACTTCAAGGGGCTTTGCTCCGTGACGGGTAGCCAGTCCTTTAGCGATTTATGGCCGGCCAGGAAGCCCGGGATGACCAGATGCCCACCCTGTGCCACCCAGGCACGCAGGCGCTGCGCGCGTTCAGGGAACAGGTCCCAGTTGCGTGACACAAGCACCAGCCGGGCATGCGGCGGCGGCATGGCATCCAGGCTTTTGTGCCGCACGACCCGCGCACCCAGGGCGACCAGCAGTTTTTCGGTGGCGTAAAGCGGGTTGGTGAGGGCCTCACCCTTGGCTGGTGTGGGGGTGTCGACGTCCACCCATTCAGTGGCCGACATCAGCCAGGCGCTGCCCGCCAGCAACAGCACGCCGAGCAGGATGAGGATCAGTCGGTCCCTCATGCGATGGCTTTCGCCGGGGCGGTGGGTGCGCCCAGCCGCGCGTCAAATTCGGCGCACAGCGCCAGCACGCCGGCCGTGGGCGGCAGGCGTCCGCCATAGGCCGCCAGCTGCCAGGCGGTCACCAGTCGCGCGAAAAACTCCAGCGACATGGGCGCCAGCCGGCCCTCGCTGAGAGCCACGCATTCGCCTTCGGTGCTGGCGTTGCGGATGGGCACCGCATGCAGGTGGACCAGGCGGGAAAGCGCGCCGCGGTAGAGCAGCGACAGCGCAGGCCGCCGCTGGCCGCGCTGCCAGAGCGAGGCGACTTCGGCGCCCACGTCGTCGGGGAGGCTTTCAGGCCGTATGTCCAGGCTGCCGATATGGCTGGGCAGGGGCGCCATCCGGTGCCGGCCGCCGTCGGCCCGCACCTTCACCCAGCGCCGTATGCCGACCACCAGCCAGGCCAGGGCCAGCGCGCCCAGCGCCCACACCAGCAGGCGCGCGCCCTCGGACACCTTGGCCACCAAATCCTTGAGCCAGTTGAGGCTGTCGCGATCCTTCTTTTTGTCTTCCGGCTTTTTGTCCTGGCTCTTGAAGCGCAGGGATTTTTCGCTCTTGCTGCCGGGCAAGTTGGGATCGGCGCGAACCCGGTCGGCGGCCGATTGCACCTGCTGGCGCGAGGGCGGCTCGGCTGGCGCCGCAGCCGGGTTGGCCCACGATGGCATACCCGCCATCACGGCGCAGGCCGCGGCCCATCGCCATGAAAAGCGCCTTGCGGCGTGGCGAGAAGCCATCATGGCCGGCCTTTCGCCGCTGCGGGGCTGAAGGTGCGGCGAAATTCCTGCTCGATGTCCCAGGCCTCGAGCTCGACGCGCCGGTTCAGGTACATCGCAAATCCGGCGGCCACAAAAAAGGGCTCGATCAAACCGACGACGAAAGCGTACACCGCGGCAAAAAGCAGGCTTTGCGCCGAAGCCTCTGAGTCGAGCAGCCAACGCCAGACGTCTCCGAAGCTTCCCTCAGGAGCGAACCACAGCAGCGCCGACAGGATCGCGAGTTCGAGCGCGATCTCGACATTGGCAAAAATCATCTGCATGCCGGCGCCCGCACCACGGCGCCCGCGCAGCAATTGGTCGCGCCGCTTGCGCCTGGCGCCGCCGCGTTGGCCTTCGAGCTGATCGACGGCCTGCGTGAACGAACGCCAGGGAGACAGGCGCCGCCATAGCAGTGTCCGGAGCAACTGGCCGCCCCAGACCATCCCACGGTGCTGCCAGAGGTCGTTCCACCGGGTGGGCTGGCCGAACACCGCGCGTGACAGGATGAACAACAAGGTACGGTCAAACCAGGGCTTGAGGCAGAAAATCAACAGCCCGGGGAGCCAGCCGGCAAACTCCGCCGTGCACAGCACCAGTACGATGACGACCACATACATGGGCAGGAAAGTGCGCCAGATGGAATCGGCATGGCGGCGCACCAGTGCGACACCCAGGTCCGCGGCTTCGGCCATGGGCCGTGGCCGCAGTGCGACGGCGAGTGCATCAACCTGCATGGTGTTTTCCGGGGTCCGCGGGGACGGCGCGCGGCCTTCCCTGCCACCCGAGGTAAGCCAGCACCAGTGCCCAGCAGGCTGCGCCCGCACCATATTTCACAGCGGGCGTGACCCATCGCGCCGAAGACCAGAAAGCCTCGACGGCGGCAGCGATCAGCAGAAGGCCGATGACGCCGTAAATCACCACGATGGCATGGCGGGCCGCCAGCCGGAGCGCCTCTAGCCGGGTATGCCGGCCCGGCGCGATCAGTGCATAGCCCAGCCTGAGTCCCGCGGCGCCCGCCAGCACGATGGCGGTCAGTTCAAAGGCGCCGTGGGTGATGACGAAGGAGCAGAAGTTCTGCCCGTGGCCGGCGGCAATCAGGTAACCGCCGACGGCGCCTATCTGCACCCCATTGAACAGCAGCACGCCGGCGCTGCCGACCCCGCCGAAGATGCCGGCCGCGAAGCAGCGAAAGCCGATGCCGATGTTGTGCATGACGTAATAGCCGAACATTTGCCAGTCACCACCGGCGTCGCGGTTGCGCCCGAAGGACCTTGCGCTGTCGCCGTACATGCCGTCGAACTGCTGCACTTGCGTCGCGTCCATCAAGTGCAGGATGAAACCGGGGTCGCGGTAAGTCGCCAGGCCGGCAGCCAGCAGCGGCAGCACGAACAGCAGGAACGCCACCAGCAGGTAGGCCCGGTGCGCGCGTACGGCTTGCGGGAAGTCAACCAGCGCCAGCCGTCCAAGGCGCGCCAGGCCGTAGTCGTGCTGCCGGTAGATCAGCCGATGCGCGCCTTGCGTCAACGTTTCGAGCCTTTGCGTCAGATGAACGGGATAGGCGCGAGCCTGCGCCAGCGCCAGGTGCTCGCAAACACGGCGGTAGAGGGTGGCCAGCCGCGCACCGTCGAACTTGCGCTGGGTTTCGGCGATACCTATCACCGTCTCGAGTTCGGTCCAGAGGGGCGCATACAGGGCTTCAAATTGCAGAGGCGTCATCGGCGCGAGTCTCCTTCACGCCGGCCCATCAGCCATTGCGCCAGCCCGAGCAGGCGTTGTGTGGCGCTGCTGCCTGGCACACCCGTGCCAAGCACGGGCTCTGCCAGCGCTGCGAGTTCGCCGAAACGTTCAGGGGTTAATCGCGTTGCACGGCCGGCCCAGGAGAGCACCGAGGCCTGTTCGGTGGCGGATAGGGGCCGTGCGGGGGCCAGCGGATCAGCCAAGGGAACATCGCCATGAAGCTTGACGGATTCGCTAAACACCACAAGGGTGCCGGCGGCCAGATCACCCAGCCGTTTGCTGTCGCTGCGCCAGAGGACGCAGAGCAGTCCGGCACCAAACAGCGCCGGCATGAAGTCGGCGGCTCGCAGGAGGTTGCGGGTCAGCGAGGCGGCAGGCGTTACCGGCAGGCCGGAATCCATCACCACACGCAAGCCCATCGCGCGCTTGCCAGGAGTGGCCGCGGCGCGGGTCAACTCGAACACCACGGGATAAAACCACTCGAGGCCGAAGTAGGTCACCAGCAGGATTGCCGCGCCCGCCTTGCCCATTACTCCGACCACTACGGCCACAGCGATAAACAGGCATGACCGTATGGCCAGGTCGATCAGGTAGGCTTGCCCGCGTGCCACGATGCCGGCGGGCCGTAAGGACAATGTGATGCCCTCCGGTGTTTCGGCCGTGTACAGCGTATCGAGGCGCGCGGTTGTCACAGGGCTGGGCTGCCTGTCAGATCTTGAAGACCACGGTGTCCGCAATCTCGTCATGCAGGCAGCGACGGGATTTCCGGAAAATCATCAGGCAGTCCAGCAGGGAATAGACCCACAGGACGACCATCATGATGCTGGCCGCGAACCCCGCGCCATATCGGAGGGCCAGGCGCTTGACGGAAACGGACTCCCCCGAAGGTCGGGCAATCCGTATCTTGAGCAAGACCTTGCCAATCGTCTGGCCCCGTGTCGCGAGCAGGTAGCCGTTGAGCACAAGAAAAATCAGGGCACCGACACCCATGCTCACCAGATCGACGGACCACATGTCGCGTCCTTCCGTGTTCCAGGGATTGAAGGGCGTCAGTACCGACACCAGCCAAAGGAAGAGGGACTGAAAAACAGCGTCGAGCATCACGGCGCAAAATCGCCGCATGCGACTGGCCAGCTCAGGCCCGTCTGACGCCGCGACCACGTCGTCTACGCTGGCCTGCGGCGGCGCGTAGCGCGCATCGTGCTGCGGATTGTCCATCGTCCTCTCCCCATGCCTATTTTGTTGGGTTGATTCTAGGGCCTCTTAACGACATTGCTGCAAGATAGGAAGGACGTAAAAAAGGCCCGCATTTGCGGGCCTTTTGGTGAGGTGCCGCTTATGCGGCAGAGGTCGGCGCGTTTACTGGCCGGCCGATTGCTCGAAAGGCAGCTTCACAGCGCCGAGATCGCGCTTGGTCTCGACCAGCACCAGCGGGCCTTCGTCGGCGACCACCAGCGGTGGGCGCTCACGCGGTACGTGGACCGGCTTGGCTTCGGCGGCGATGGCGGCTTTGGCTTCGGCGATCTTGGCGGCATCTGAGTTGACCCACTGCAAGCCTGAGGACTGGGCGACCTGAACCAGGTCCTGCAGGGGCAAGTCGTAAGACTGAACCTTGGGCAGGCTGGCGGCAACCGGCGCAGCGGCTGGCGCCGGTGCGGGGGCAGGAGCTGCTACGGGTGCGGCAACGGCTACCGGGGCCACGTAAGCTGGAGCCGGTACAGCAGCCGGAGCGGCGGCAGCTACCGGCGCTACAAATTCAGGAGCTGCTTGCGCACGCTGCTCTTGGGCTTGTGGCTGATTTGGCTCTAAAGATTCGCCTTGACCGCTTGCCTGTCCGGCGTCTGCGGGTTGCTCGCTGCGTTCACCGTTTTCGCCGCGTTCGCGGCGGTCACGGCCATAGCGGTCGCGGCTACGGCGTTCGCGTGGCTGGCGTTGCTCTTCGCCCTGGCCGTTTTGTGCAGGAGCGATCACATTGCCCGCATCGTCCAGTACGGGGGCTGCCGCTGCGGCTTCAGGGTTGAAGCCGGCGCTGCCTTCAGCGGCAGCATTCTGGCCTTCGGCGCCTTCAGGGCGGTCTCCCCGGCGGTCGTTGCGACGGCCGTTGCGGTCGCCGCGGTCACGGCGGCCTTCACCACGCTCTCCACGCGGCTCACGGTTGCCTTGTGGGCGTTCGCCGTCTTGCGGTGCGCGTTCCTGGCGCGGCTCGCCGGCTTCACCGCCCATGGCGGCTGCCATGGCGGCCTGGTTGGCCAGTGCGAGGTCCTGCTCGACGGAGTCGCGCTGAATGCGCTCACCACCGCGCTCGCCACGTTCACCGCGCTCGCGGCGGCCGCGGCCTTCGCGGCCGGGGTTTTCGCTGCGGGGCTGGTCGCCGGCATTTTCAGGACGGCTTTCGCCGCGGGCTTCACCAGCTGGGCGTTCCTGGCGGCCGGCTTCGTTGCGGCCTTCCGGGTTGCGTTCGCGGCGCTCGCCGCCACGGCCTTCATTGCGGCCTTCGCCGCGGCCCTGGCCCTCTGGGCGTGGTTCGCGTCCTTCGCGGTTTTCGCCTCGGCCTTCACCGCCGCGTCCTTCGCTGCGGCCGCGGCCACCGCGGCGGCCGTCGCGGCCTCCGCGTTCGCCGCCACGGTCCGGACGCTCACCGCGTCCATCACCACGGCCATCGCGGCCTTCACGCCGGCCTTCGCCGCGCTCGTCTTTTTTCACTTCTTTGGCGGCAGGTGCCGGAGCTGGTGTTTCCGCGCCGCCGAACAGGCTCTTGATCCAGCCGAAGAAACCTTTTTCTGCAGGCGCAGCTGCAGCCGGGGCAGGGCGGCGCGACTGGGGCTTGGGAGCCGCTTGTGGTGCCACTTCCGGCTTGGGCGGGGCCACAGGCGCGGGTGCATCGGGCAGTACGCCCTTGATGATGGGCTCCTGCTTGTTGTGCTTTTCCTGGCTGCGGCGCGTGACGGTGGTCGGATCCTCGATTTCGTCGGCCATCTTGTAGCTGGCGGCGATGTTGTCCAGGCGCGGGTCGTCGTGTTTCAGGCGTTCCAGGCGGTAGTTGGGGGTCTCCAGCGTCTTGTTGGGCACCAGCAGCACATTGATGCGCTGCTTGACTTCGATCTTGGCGATCTCGGAGCGCTTTTCATTCAGCAGGAAAGACGCCACGTCAACCGGGACCTGGCACAACACCGAGGCCGTGCTGTCCTTGAGGGACTCTTCCTGGATGATGCGCAGGATCTGCAGCGCCGAGCTTTCGGTGTCGCGGATATGGCCGGAGCCGCCGCAACGCGGGCAGGGGATGGACGCGCCTTCCGACAGGGCGGGGCGCAGGCGCTGGCGGCTCATTTCCATGAGGCCGAATTTGCTGATGGTGCCGAACTGCACGCGGGCGCGGTCTTGCCGCAGCGCGTCGCGCAGGCGGTTTTCCACGTCGCGGCGGTTGCGCGACTCTTCCATGTCGATAAAGTCGATGACGATCAGGCCGCCGAGATCGCGCAAACGCATCTGGCGCGCCACTTCGTCGGCGGCTTCGAGGTTGGTGCGGGTGGCGGTTTCTTCGATGTCGCCGCCCTTGATGGCGCGAGCGGAGTTGACGTCGACCGACACCAGTGCTTCGGTGTGGTCGATCACGATGGCGCCGCCGGAAGGTAGCTGCACGGTGCGGGCGTAAGCCGACTCGATCTGGTGCTCGATCTGGAAGCGGCTGAACAGCGGCGCGTCGTCGCGGTAGCGCTTGACGCGATGCTCGTGCTCGGGCATCACGTGGGCCATGAACTGGCGGGCCTGTTCATAGACGTCGTCGGTGTCAAAGAGGATGTCGCCGATGTCGCTGTTGAAGTAGTCGCGGATGGCGCGGATCACGAGGCTGGATTCCTGGTAAATCAGGTAGGCGCCTTTGCCGCCCTTGCCAGCGCCGTCAATGGCGGTCCAGAGCTTGAGCAGGTAGTTCAAGTCCCACTGGAGCTCTGGCGCGCTGCGGCCGATACCGGCGGTGCGCGCAATGATGGACATCCCGTTGGGATATTCCAGCTGGTCCATATTCTCCTTGAGCTCGGCCCGGTCTTCGCCTTCGATACGGCGGCTTACGCCACCGCCGCGAGGATTGTTCGGCATCAGGACCACATAGCGGCCTGCCAGGGAGACGAAGGTGGTGAGGGCTGCGCCCTTGTTGCCGCGCTCTTCTTTTTCGACCTGGACCAGCAGTTCCTGGCCTTCACGGATCACATCGTTGATGCGCGCCTGGTTGACGGGCACGCCCTGGGCGAAGTATTGCTTGGAGATTTCCTTGAACGGCAGGAAGCCGTGGCGGTCTTCGCCGTAGTCGACGAAGCAGGCTTCCAGCGAGGGCTCGACGCGGGTGACGACGGCCTTGTAGATGTTGCCCTTGCGCTGTTCGCGCCCTTCAATTTCAATTTCGTAGTCGAGGAGTTTTTGTCCATCGACGATCGCCAGACGGCGTTCTTCAGCCTGTGTGGCGTTTACCAGCATCCGTTTCATGGGTAGCCTTCCTTATCGTTCTTCGTTTTGATGTCATGTCTTGAACATCAATCACATGCCCAAAATGGGCCAACGACGCCGGAGGGACGCAGTGCGAACTGGAGGAATTGCCGGAGAGCTTTTGACAGCGCGCGGCCGACCGAAGTGAATCGGTCAGCGACGTGGTCTGGGCGTAGGCGCGTGGATGGAGCGAGCAGGGGTCAAACGGGTGGTTGCTACAAAAAGAGTAGCTGCTTGCGCCCACTGTACAAGGGCTGGCGGCTGATTTATGCCAAAAGCAGGGCCCACGAATGTCGTGAGGCGCCGCAGGCACATATAAATCAGACTGACCAGTGTTGTCATCAGAGGGCTACCCGTTAAAGGACTTGATCTCGACTGGATCCGCATGCAGCCTGTTGTTCATGACTTGGGCTGCACACATGGTATTCCGTAGTGTTGTTCGCAAAACGTCGACTCTTCTACCGTGCAAAGACGCTCGCCGCGAGGTGCCTGGCACTCGTCGCTTGCGGGCAATTGCCGGCGTGGGCATCGACCTTCCAGCAAGGCTGCTTGTTTGCCTTTTCAGGGCCGGGGACTTGCGTGGACTAAACTCCAGACAAATCAACCACTTACAGCGCATCGCTAGTGAAACACATTATAGGGTCAGCAAAGGGCTTGGCAAGGAAACCCGGGAAAACACCGGTATGGCCGCCCGCAGCCGTGTCCGCGTCCACCCCGGCACCATCCAATCCCCAGGCGGCGGCCCCGGCTGCGCCGCAGGCCACGCTGGTGACGGTAGATGAAGACTATGCGGGCCAGCGCCTCGACAATTTCCTGATCCGCCAACTCAAGGGCGTGCCCAAAACCCATGTCTACCGCATCATCCGAAGCGGTGAAGTGAGGGTTAACAAGGGCCGGGCGCAGGCCGATACGCGGGTGGAGACCGGCGACATCGTGCGCCTGCCGCCGGTTCGCACCTCTGAGCGGGCCGGGCAAAAGGCCGAGGCCATGGCCCAGGAAATCGCCCGCCACGGCGCGAGTTCGACCACGGGCGGCTATGCGCCGTCCCGCGAATTCCCGATTCTTTTTGAGGACGACTTTGTGCTGGCCATCGACAAACCGGCCGGTGTGGCGGTGCACGGTGGCAGCGGCGTGAGCTTCGGCGTGATCGAACAGCTGCGCATGGCCAGGCCCGAAGCCGACTTTCTGGAGCTGGTGCACCGGCTGGACCGCGAAACCAGCGGCATCTTGCTGATCGCCAAGCGGCGCATGGCGCTCAAGCTGCTGCAGGAGCAGTTCCGGGAGCGCGAAACCGACAAGGTCTATCTGGCCCTCGTCGGAGGCGACTGGCCGGCCAATCACCGCGTGATCGACAAAGCGTTGCACAAGTATTTGTTGCCCGATGGCGAGCGGCGTGTGAAAGTGGTGCCCAACGACCACCCCGATGGCATGCGTTCGGTGACGCTGGTCAAGGTCAAGTCGGCTTTTCCCGCCAGTCTGCTGGCGCCCGCAACGCCCTTTACCTTGCTCGAAGTCACGATCAAGACCGGCCGCACCCACCAGATCCGCGTGCACCTGTCCAATGAAGGTCATCCGATTGCCGGCGACGACAAGTATGGCGACTTTGAACTGAACCGGGCGCTGCAGAGGTCCGCCCCGGGCACGGTATCGCTCAAACGCATGTTTCTGCACGCCTGGAGCCTGAAATTTAACCACCCCAAACTGCGCAAGGTCGTGCACCTGCAGGCGCCTTTGCCGCCTGAACTGCAACAGTTTTTACCGGCGCAGGTTTCTACATGATTCGCGGGGGCCCTGAAGCGCTTGGCTCAAACAGCGCAGCCAAGCCGATACGGGGAAAGTTCAGCGGCCTGGCCGCAACAGTGCTGATGTTTGTTTTTGCCGGTCCTGCCCTGTACGGTGTGGCGTATTACCTGGTGGCAGGTGAGCTGGGGCGCGGCGAATTCCGGTGGAGCGAAGTGCCCTCGGTCATCTTTTGGCCGCTTTTGACGGAGTTCATGTTCTGGGTGTCGTGGGGGAGTGTTGAAACGATGCTTCTGGTTCCGCTCCCCACCCTTTTGGCGGCCGCGGTTTTTTGGCTGTTGAACGGGCGGGTGATTCCTTCCTTGAACGCCGTGTCTGCATTTCGTTTTGTTGTTTCCAGATCGGCAATCTGCCTGGTGGTTTGTGTGTGCGCTTTTGTGGCCCTGAATCCGGGGACAGTGACACAAGGATGGGATGCGCTGTATTTTTACAACCCCCACAACCGGCATCCGTTCGACGACTCAGGGTGGGGGTTTCTTGAAAACTATGGACCGCTGTTCCATTTGACGGTGCTCGGCCTGGCAAGCGTCTTGTTGGGCGCAATTCACGGGTTCTCGTCGTGGTGGCTCCGTAAAAACCGGAACAATTGACGCCTGCATTTCAACGTTTGTCCATGTGCGCGCATAGGCCGGCCTTCCCTAAGACAATATATCCCCATGCAAACCCGAAATTTCGACCTGATCGCTTTCGATTGGGATGGCACGCTGTTTGATTCGACCAAAATCATCGTGCGCTGTATCCAGGCCGCAGTGCGTGATGTCGGCGGCACGGTCCCCACCGACAAGGAAGCCGGCTACGTCATCGGCCTGGGCCTCATGCAGGCACTGGCTCATGCGGCGCCTGATGTACCCCCTGAAAAGTATCCCCAACTGGGCGAGCGATACCGCCATCACTATGCCGCGCATTACGACGACTTGAGCCTGTTTGAGGGCGTGCTTCCCTTGCTCGACGCTTTGAAAGCGCGCGGTCACCTGCTCGCGGTGGCCACCGGCAAGTCGCGCCGCGGCCTTGACGAAGTACTGCGCACCGTAGAGCTCAAAGGCGTGTTCGACGGATCCCGCACGGCTGACGAGACGGCAGGCAAGCCCGATCCGCGCATGCTGCATGAGCTCATGGCGGAGTTCGGTATTCCCGCGGGGCGCGTGCTGATGGTGGGCGACACCACCCATGACCTCCAGATGGCGGTCAATGCTGCTTGTGCCAGTGTGGGGGTGAGTTATGGCGCGCATGAGCCGGACACATTTACCGCGCTGTCGCCGCGCCATGTCGCGCATTCGGTGCAGGAACTGCACGACTGGCTGCTGGCCAACGGGTAGCCTTTCGATGACGTCCACGGACCCCCGGCAAGCTTTGTGCAATAGCCGCGACCTGCTTGAAGGCGGGTTGGCGGTGCCGTTCGATGTCATTTATGCCGGGCAGACCTGCCGCGCCTTTGCGGTCCGTTACGAAGGAATGGTCCACGCGTATCTCAATCGCTGCACCCATGTCGCGATGGAGCTGGACTGGCAGCCCAACCGGGTGTTTGATGCCGGGGGGCAGTGGCTGTTATGCGCCAGCCATGGCGCCGTTTACCGTCCGGATACCGGCCTGTGCGCCGGCGGGCCTTGCCAGGGAGGGCTGGTCAAAATCGAGCTTTCAGAAATCGAAGGGGTTGTTTATTGGCATTCTGCTTACAACCTTAAACCGCTACAGTTCTAATACCTCTCTAAACTATCGCCCATGAACGACCCCCATCGCCCTGACCCTCCCATGGACTCTGATTCGTTGCGCGAATCTGATTTCCGGCCCAACCAGCCGGAGTCCCTTCCGCCTTATTCCCAGGCCAAAAAATCCGCCGCTGATCCTTCCGCCAGCCCCGGCTGGGAGCGCGCGACGCTTGAGAAACTGGCTTTTGCTGCGCTGAACGAGCAAAAGGCGACGCGACGCTGGAAAACCTTTGTGCGCCTGTCCTGGCTGGCGTTTTTCATCGCTCTGGTATGGATGGCACTACATCGCGGCACGCCTGCCAGCGATGCGACTGTTCCGCACACGGCCGTGGTGGAAATCAAGGGTGAAATCGCCGCGGGCGCCGACGCCAGCGCCGAGTTCGTCAACGCGGCGCTGCGTGCCGCCTTTGAAGACGAAGGCGCCAAGGCGGTCGTGCTGCTGATCAATTCGCCCGGCGGCAGCCCGGTGCAGGCCGGCATGATGAACGACGAAATCCTGCGCCTGAAGGCCAAGCACAAGAAGCCGGTTTACGCTGTGGTCGAAGAAACCTGTGCCTCGGCCGCTTATTACATCGCCGTCTCGGCCGACAAGATTTACGTCGACAAGGCCAGTATTGTGGGCAGCATCGGTGTGCTGATGGATGGTTTTGGCTTCACAGGCTTGATGGACAAACTGGGCGTGGAGCGCCGCTTGCTGACGGCCGGCGAAAACAAGGGATTTCTTGATCCGTTCAGCCCGCAAAGCGAAAAACAAAAGGTCTTTGCACAGGCCATGCTGGACCAGATCCACCAGCAGTTCATCGCGGTGGTCAAAGCCGGCCGCGGTAAACGCCTGAAGGAAACGCCCGAGATGTTCAGCGGCCTGTTCTGGAGCGGCCAGCAGGCGGTGGAACTGGGCCTGGCCGATCAGCTAGGCAACCTGGAGTATGTGGCCCGAGAAGTGGTCAAGACCGACGAGATCATTGACTACACCCGTCGCGACAATGTGGCCGAACGGCTGGCCAAGAAGTTTGGCGCGGCGATGGGCGAGGGTGCCATGAAGGCCTTCAAGGCGATCCCGGCGCTTCGCTAGGGCGACTTGAGAAGGCGATGGCCTTTGTCAAAAAGCCCGCTTCGCGCGGGCTCTTTTGTTCGTGTCTGGCGCTTTAGCGGCCGATACAGAAGACGGTTGGCAATTCCAGTGGCGCCTGGAGCTTGTCGCGTTTCCAGCCGCTGACCTGCGCGCTGCGGGACCAGCCTTTGGTCATTGTCAGGCCGCAGCTCAGCGCCAGCCGGGTGTTGCCCTGCAGCGTTTGCAGCAGTGACTGGAACAAGGCCGCGTTGCGATAGGGTGTTTCGATGAAGAGCTGGGTCTGGCCGGATTTGAGCGCCAGGGATTCCAGTTCCCGGATGCGCTGGACGCGCTCGGCCGGTGCCTGCGGCAAATACCCGGCAAACGCAAAATGCTGGCCGTTCAGGCCGCTCGCTGCCAGCGCCAGCATCAGCGACATCGGGCCCGTCAGCGGCACAACCTCCAGCCCCAGGTCATGGGCGGCGCGTACCACTGAGGATCCGGGATCGGCAATGGCAGGCATGCCGGCTTCGCTGACCAGGCCCATGTCGCGGCCTTCCACGGCCGCCATCAACAGGGGGCGCGCGTCGAAGTTGCCGGTATGGTCGCCTTTTTTGTGAACCTCCCGTGGCAGCTCCTGGATTTGCTGCGACTGCAGCGGCGCGCTGAGCGGCTGCAGCGCGTCGATACGCTTGAGGTAGGCGCGCGTGCTTTTGGCGTTTTCGCAGATCCAGCAGGAGAGCCTGGCGGCGATTTGCACGGTGCCCAGCGGCATGACATCCTGCAGAGGGGCAAGGTCGTCGCAGCCGAAGTCGAGCGGCGCGGGCACCAGGTAAAGTTTCCCTTTCGCTGCGCCGCTCATGGCTGGCTCCCGTAGGCTGAAAGCAGCCTCACGCCTGCGGCTTCGATGAGCCTGCAGGTGCGGATCAGCGGCAAGCCGATCAGCGCAGTCGGGTCGTCGTTGTCGATCGATTCAAGCAGTGCAATGCCGAGGCCTTCGCTTTTGGCGCTGCCCGCGCAATCGTACGGTTGCTCGGTGCGCAGGTAGTTTTCAATTTCGTCATCCGTCAGCGCGCGGAATTTCACCCTCACTGCGGCCAGGCTTTGCGCTTCATAGCCGCTGTCCAGGCACACGACGGCCACAGCCGTCTGAAAAATGACGGTTTGCCCTCGCATCCTGCGGAGCTGGGCGACGGCTTTTTCGTGGGTGCCCGGCTTGCCGAGCGGCTGGCCGTCGAGGTCGGCGACCTGGTCGGAACCGATGACAACCGCGCCGGGAAATGCCGCAGCAACAGCCCGGGCCTTGGCCAGGGCCAGCCGCTCGGCCAGGGGGCCAGGGAGCTCGCCGGCATGGGGCGTTTCGTCCACGTCGGGCGCGACCACCTCAAACGGGATATGCAGCCGCTGCAGCAATTCCCGGCGATAGCGGGAGGTCGAACCCAAAATCAGGGGGCGGTCTTGTCCGGTGTGTCCGGAGATTGCGGCGAGGTCGGGGGCGGGGTTCATGCCTTGATTCTCTTACACTGCACTCATGTCCAGATCCCTGCAGCCCAACCGACTCAACATGACCGCTTTCGCCCAGGATGGCGTAGCGCTTTCCGAGACTACTTTGCTACGAAATATGGAGCGCCTTGCGCACGAAGCGCAAGGGCTACAGGCCGATTCGGCGGTGAAATGGCAGGCGGTCGGCGAGCTACGCCCGCGCCCGGGCGCTGAAGACGACGTATGGTTGCATCTGACGGCCGAGGCCGTGGTGCCTTTGACCTGCCAGCGCTGCATGGGTGTGGTTGCCACACCTGTAGAGGTCGACCAGTGGTACCGCTTTGTGGCCAATGAAGACATCGCCATGGCCGAGGACGACCAGTCTGAAGAAGACTTGCTGGTGATGGCGCCCCAGTTCGATTTGCTCGCTGTGCTGGAAGATGAATTGCTGATGGCCCTGCCGCTGGTGCCCATGCATGAGGTGTGCCCTGTCGCGCCCAAACTGCAGGCGG
Organism: Polaromonas sp. P1_E12; assembly: GCF_056405975.1. NCBI lineage: Bacteria > Pseudomonadati > Pseudomonadota > Betaproteobacteria > Burkholderiales > Comamonadaceae > Polaromonas > Polaromonas sp. P1_E12. The sequence goes on from NZ_JBFUBB010000001.1 coordinate 120,763, forward strand.
GCGACCTTGGTGACAATGCAGATTCGGTGGGCGAGGTTGGTGAAAAACCCAATCCCTTTGCGGTTCTGGCGCAGCTTAAAGCAAAAAAGTAGTAATTTAGAATTACTTATTTCTCAGGTAAAACTCCTAGATTTGTCGGCATTTCACCAGTCGCGGGTTGAGGTGATGAAATTTGTCTCGCATCGAGCTATAATCAAAGGCTTCGCGTACCAATGCGATGAATACGGTGACATGGCGTTTAGACCGCCTTGGGCCGATATTCAGGTCCAGCTGTCTGAACTCGGATTTTGGTGCGTAATTTACCAACCTTACACCCCATCAGGAGCGGATCATGGCCGTCCAGCAGAACAAAAAGTCACCTTCGAAGCGCGGCATGCACCGCTCGCACAACGCACTCACCGTGCCAGGCATTGCCGTGGAATCCACCACCGGCGAAACCCACCTGCGCCACCACATCAGCCCTACCGGTTTTTACCGTGGCCGCAAGGTGCTGAAAACCAAATCCGAAGCGTAATTCCACGCTTTGAGCATGGGCCCGCACTCATCCTGCGGGCCTTTCTTTTGCCTGAATTCCACTCTCTCTTGACTGCACCGGTCGCCCCATGATCAGGATCGCTGTCGATGCCATGGGCGGCGATATCGGCCCAGCCGTCACGCTCCCGGCCAGCCTGGCATTTCTGGATGGCCATCCGGATGCTGCTGTGGTGCTGGTCGGCCAGCCTGAAGTCCTCGCGGGGCACCCGTTGTACCCCCGCCTTCAGGTCCATCCGCGCTGCCAGATCGTTCCGGCCAGCGAGATCGTCACCATGGACGATCCCATCGAGATCGCCTTGCGGCGCAAGAAGAACTCCTCGATGCGGGTCGCGATGAACCAGGTCAAGGATGGTGTGGCCCAAGCGGCCGTATCGGCCGGCAATACCGGCGCCTTGATGGCCATTGCCCGCTACGTCCTCAAAACCCTGGAGGGCATAGACCGTCCGGCCATTGCTACCCAGCTGCCCAATGCCTTGGGTGGCGCCACCACGGTGCTGGACCTGGGTGCCAATGTCGATTGCACCGAAGATCACCTGCTGCAGTTTGCCGTGATGGGATCCGCCCTGGTGGCAGCCATCACCAGCAACCCCACGCCCAGTGTCGGCCTGCTCAATATTGGCGAAGAAGCGATAAAAGGCAGTGAAATTATCAAAAAAGCCGGTGAGTTGTTGCGTTCTGCGTCTAATTCCGGTGATTTGAATTTTTACGGGAATGTCGAAGGTAACGATATTTTCAAGGGAACGACCGATATCGTCGTCTGTGACGGTTTTGTGGGCAACGTCGCGCTCAAGGCTAGTGAAGGTCTTGCAAGCATGATCGGGGGCTTCATAAAGGCTGAGTTTTCCCGCAATATCTTGACAAAAATTGCGGCCATCATTGCCTATCCGGTGCTAACTGCGTTTAAAAATCGAGTTGACCACAGGCGGTACAACGGCGCCGCCTTGCTCGGTCTGCAAGGCCTGGTTTTCAAAAGCCACGGCTCAGCGGACGCCTTTGCTTTTGAGACGGCGCTGAATCGGGCTTATGATGCGGCTCGGAACAATTTGCTTGAGAGAGTGCGCGAACGCATAGCCCATGCGGCCCCTTTGCTGGTGGCAGCGCAGGCGGCGCCCCCTGCTGATGCGCCCGTCGACACCCCTTCAATGTCAGTTGACTCAGCAGTCTCAACACCGGCCACTTATTAATGACCCGTTACTCACGCATCACCGGCACCGGTAGTTATTTGCCGCCGCGCCGACTGACCAATGCCGAACTGGCCGCCGACCTGGCGACCCGGGGTGTGGAAACCTCCGATGAATGGATTGTGGAGCGCACCGGCATCCGGGCCCGCCACTTTGCCGCGTCCGACGTGACCAGCAGCGATCTGGGTGTAGAAGCCGCCAAAAATGCACTGCAGGCTGCGGGTCTGCAGGCTGCGGACATCGACCTCATCATCGTGGCGACCTCGACCCCGGACATGGTGTTTCCCTCGGCGGCCTGCATTTTGCAGAACAAACTGGGCATCGCCGGTTGCCCGGCCTTTGACGTGCAAGCTGTGTGCAGCGGATTCGTCTATGCATTGACCGTGGCTGACGCCATGATCCGCACCGGTTCGGCCAGCAAGGCGCTGGTGATCGGTGCGGAAGTGTTCTCGCGCATCCTGGACTTTTCAGACCGGACCACCTGTGTGCTTTTTGGCGACGGCGCCGGCGCCGTGGTGCTCGAGGCCTCGGACACGCCCGGCATTCTTGCCAGCGACCTGCATGCCGACGGCAAGCATGTCGGCATCCTGTGTGTGCCGGGCAATGTCTCGGGTGGTCAGATCCTGGGCGACCCCTTGCTCAAGATGGATGGCCAAGCCGTGTTCAAGCTGGCTGTGGGCGTGCTCGAAAGCGCCGCGCGCGCTACGCTGGCAAAAGCCAACATGACCGATGCCGACATCGACTGGCTGATTCCACACCAGGCCAACATCCGCATCATGCAGAGCACGGCCAAAAAACTGAAGATGCCGCTCGAGAAGCTGATTGTCACCGTCGACCAGCATGGAAACACCTCCGCGGCTTCTATCCCGCTCGCGCTGGATGTGGCCGTGCGCAGCGGCAAGATCCAAAAAGGCGACACCCTCATGCTCGAAGGCGTGGGCGGCGGCTTTACCTGGGGTGCGGTGCTTCTCAACTATTGAGTGGCTCCCACCCATCTGCCAGGCTTTCACAGACAGGTGGGCATTTGAATTTCAGACCGTCCGGTGCATGGGATCGCCTTGCAGCAGCCTTGCTGGTGCTGGCTTTTGCCTTGGCTGGATGGAAAATCCTGCAGCGCCCACCGGCCACCCCTTTTGCGGCATTGGCGGCCAGCCCTTCGGCTGGTGCCGTCAAATCCGTGCCACGCACCGGCTTGCCGGCGCAGCAGATTTCGCCGGACGGCCGCTTTCGTTTTGATGCGCAATTTGTCTCATCTTCTCCCGGCCAGGCCGTGCATGCGGCCTCCCTCGTGGAGTTGCGTGATGGCCGCTTGCGCGCGGTCTGGTTTTCGGGCTCGCGCGAAGGCGCGGGGGATGTCACCATCCAGACCGCAGTGATGGACCCCGCCAGCCTGCGCTGGAGCGCAGAAAGCACGTTGTTCAACCGTCAAACACTTCAGCAGGGCCTGTGGCGCTATGTCAAGAAACTGGGCAATCCGGTGATTGCTCGCGCGCCCGATGGCTCACTCTGCCTGTGGATGGTCAACGTTTCATTGGGCGGATGGGCGGGCAGCTCCATCAGCTGGGCGCGTTCCACGGATGAAGGCGCGACCTGGAGCATGCCACGCCGCCTGGTGACGTCGCCCTTCCTGAACATCAGTACGCTGGTCAAAGGAGCACCCGTCAGCTTTGAAAGCGGCGAGACCGGCTTGCCGGTGTACCACGAGTTCGTCACCAAATTCGGCGAAGTCCTGCGCATCAACGCTCTGGGCCAGGTCATCGACAAAGTTCGCGTTCCCGGTAGCCGCACCGGTTTGCAGCCGGTGGTGCTGGTTTCGGGGCCAGAGAAGGCGCAGGTCTATATGCGCTCAGGCAATGCCACGGCGCTGATGGTTTCAGATACCACGGATGCCGGCAAGACCTGGTCGCGCGCGTCTGCAAGCATCTGGCCCAATCCGGACTCCGCTGTGGCCGGCGTCGTGACGAACATCGGCACGCAATGGCTGGCCCTGAACCCGGCGCCCCGAAATCGCGAAATGCTGGCCTTGCTGAAAACAGAGGCGGGCGGCTCGTTTGATGGGGTGGCGCCATGGATCGTGGAGTCGTCCGCCAATCCGCAGTCGCGCACGTCCCTCATTGACTATGAGCGCCTGCTGACTCAGGAGCTCAAAGCCCGCGGCGCGAGCGACGGCGAAGCCCAGTCCTATGTAGCCAGTGCCAGGCGCCAGTTGTGCGGCGACCAGAGCTGCTCCCAGGAATTTTCTTATCCTTACTTGCTGCAAACCCGCGACGGCTACCTGCATCTCGTCTATACCTGGCATCGCACGCGCATCAAGCACGTGCGGCTGGACCCCCTGCAAACCCTCCAGGCCGCGCAAGCGGCGACCGGCCATGCTTCCTCCGGCAAATGATCTGATCGCCTTGCTCGGCATTGATCTGGCGCTCAGCGCCGGCTGTCTGCGGCTGCTGGGCTGGCGGCGTGGCGTCGGGCCGTGGGGCAAGTTTGCTACTGCTGCGGTGTTTGTACTTCTGTGGTGCCCGGTGGGGCCGGCCCGTTTACCGCTCGTGGCCTATGTGCGCGGCATCAGCTCGGACCTGAGCATTTCTTTGGTAGCACTCGCCTGCCTGGGCATGTACCAGCGCCTGTCGGGCGTCCGCTTGACGGATACCCGCGAGTGCATGCTGGTGAGTGTTGTCCTGGCTGTGGGCGCATTGTTCTTGTACCCGCTGGCCCTGGGCTGGGGTGACTGGGATGCCTACCGGCTCGGCTGGGGTTCGCCAGTTCTCTGGGCGGCGCTTCTGGCGCTGTCGCTGGCATGCTGGGCCAGCGGATTTCGTTTGCTGCCCGTGCTGATCGCTCTGGCTTTACTGGCCTGGGCTGCGGGGTCGCTGGAGTCCACCAATTTGTGGGACTACCTGATAGACCCCTGGCTGGCCGTTGCGGCTATCTATCAGTGCGTCAAATCGGCTGTCGGATGGGGTTTTGCAAGGCTGCGTGGTGCGCACAATGGCGCTATACCGTCGTCAGCCTGACAGACTGTGCTTCAAAAAATGACTGTTCATCTTCTTAAAATGCATGCGGATGCTTTTCGGCGACCCAAGAATTCGACCCATGGAGTAATCATTTGAAATCGTTTGCTATTGTTTTTCCCGGCCAGGGCTCGCAGTCGGTCGGCATGCTGGACGCCTGGGGCGACCATCCGGTGGTTGCGCAGACGTTGGCCGAAGCCTCCGAGGCGCTGGGCGAGGATGTCGGCCGGCTGATCAAGGACGGCCCCAAGGACGCGCTGGCGCTGACCACGAACACGCAGCCTGTCATGCTGGTCGCCGGTGTGGCGGCTTACCGTGCCTGGATGGCCGAAACCGGTACCGCGCCGGCCGCCGTCGCGGGTCACTCGCTGGGCGAATACTCTGCTCTGGTGGCCTCGGGTGTGCTGACACTCGCGCAAGCCGCGCCGTTGGTGCGCTTTCGTGCGCAGGCCATGCAGGACGCCGTACCGGTCGGCATAGGCGCGATGGCGGCCATTCTGGGCATGGAAGCCTCCAAAGTGATTGAAGGCTGTGCCGAGGCCGCGCGCAGCTTCGGGGCCAACACCACCGAAGTGGTCGAAGCCGTCAATTTCAACGATCCGATGCAGACCGTCATCGCGGGCAGCAAGGCTGCGGTTGAGAAAGCCTGCGAAGTGCTCAAGGCCAACGGTGCCAAGCGCGCCTTGCCCCTGCCGGTGTCGGCTCCCTTCCACTCCAGCCTGATGAAGCCCGCGGCCGAGAAGCTGCGCGAAAAGCTGGCCGCCGTCGAGTTCGCAGCGCCGAAAATCCCGGTCATCAACAACATCGAGGTAGCCGTCGAGACTGACGCTGACCGCATTCGCGCGGCGCTGTACGGGCAGGCTTTCGGCCCCGTGCGTTGGGTGGAATGCGTGCAGGCCATCAAGGCACGCGGCCTCACGACGCTGGTCGAGTGCGGGCCTGGCAAGGTGCTGGCCGGCATGGCCAAAAGAATCGATCCCGAATTGACGGGTGTCCCCCTGTTTGATCCCGCCTCCCTGGCGGAAGTGAAGGAGTTACTGGCATGAGCGAAGTCAAGTTTGAAGGCCAGGTCGCACTGGTCACCGGCGCATCGCGCGGTATTGGCGCGGCCATTGCGCTGGAGCTGGCCCAAAAAGGCCTCAAAGTGATAGGCACGGCGACCAGCGATGAAGGCGCGGCCAAAATCGGCCAGGCCCTTGCGGCTTTTCCGGGTTGCGCCGGCAAAAACCTGAATGTGAACGACGTTACCGCCGCCGAAGCGCTGATCGACGCCATCGTCAAGGAGCACGGTGGCCTGCAGGTGCTGGTCAACAACGCGGGCATCACACGCGACATGCTGGCAATGCGGCTCAAGGATGACGATTGGGATGCGGTGCTGGACACCAACCTCAAGGCCGTGTTCCGCATGAGCCGCGCCGTGATGCGCACCATGATGAAGCAGCGCTACGGCCGCATCATCAGCATCACATCCGTCGTTGGTGCCTCGGGCAACGCGGGCCAATCCAATTACGCGGCGGCCAAGGCCGGCGTGGCCGGCATGACGCGCGCACTGGCTCGCGAGCTCGGCTCGCGTAACATCACTGTCAATTGCGTGGCGCCAGGCTTTATCGAGACCGACATGACCGCCGGATTGCCGGAAGAGCAGCAAAAAGCACTTTTGGGGCAGATCCCGCTGGGCCATCTTGGCAAACCGCAAGACATTGCGCACGCTGTGGCCTTTGTGGCAAGTCCACAGGCGGCCTACATCACAGGCCAGGAGATTCACGTCAACGGCGGCATGTATATGTAGCTCTTGAAACGTCAGCCCTGCAGTTTCATGAAAACAGCGGGCTGAGAGTGGTAAAACACGGGAAATCGAAGCCGGTTTTTATCCGTCCGGCGCGGTGCTTAGGGAAACGACTCTAACGCGGTAAAATCACGGATTAATTTACAACCCTCAGAGGGAACTATGAGCGATATCGAAGCACGTGTTAAGAAAATCATTGCCGAACAACTCGGCGTGGAAGAAGGCCAGGTCACCAGCGAAAAAGCCTTTGTGGCCGATCTGGGCGCTGACTCCCTTGACACCGTAGAACTGGTTATGGCTCTGGAAGACGAGTTCGGCATTGAGATTCCCGACGAAGACGCCGAGAAGATCACCACTGTCCAGAACGCGATTGACTACGCAAACACCCATCAAAAGGCTTGAGGCAAGGCTTTCGCCTGCCTCCGCCGTCATCAAGCCTGAAAAGTCATTCCAGGGCTTTTCGGGTTCTTCTCAGGATTTTTGAATGAGCCGTCGTCGTGTCGTCGTGACAGGTCTGGGTTGTGTCAGCCCGGTAGGTAATACCGTGGCTGAATCCTGGGCCAATCTGATTGCCGGTGTACCCGGAATTGATCTGATCACGCAGTTTGATGCAAGCAACTTTGCCTGCAAATTTGCCGGTGAGGTCAAAGGCTTCAATATCGCGGATTACATTCCCGAAAAAGAAGCGCGGCACATGGATCGCTTCATTCATCTGGGTCTGGCTGCAGCTTTCCAGGCGGTGGCCGACAGCGGCTTGCCGACGGGCGAGGCGCTAGACGGCGAACTGGCGACCCGCATTGGCTGCAATATCGGTTCGGGCATCGGCGGTTTGCCGATGATCGAGCAAATGCATTCCGAGCTGGTCAATCGCGGCCCGCGCCGGGTGTCTCCGTTTTTTGTACCTGCCTCGATCATCAACATGATTTCCGGGCATGTATCCATCAAATTCGGCTTTAAAGGCCCCAACGTTGCGGTCGTAACGGCCTGCACGACCGGACTTCATGCCATCGGCCTGTCGGCGCGCATGATTGAATATGGCGATTGCGACGTGATGGTGGCCGGTGGCGCTGAGTCCTGCGTCTCTCCGCTGGGCGTAGGCGGCTTTGCCGCAGCGCGTGCCCTGTCCACCCGCAACGAAGACCCGAAAACAGCATCTCGCCCTTGGGACAAGGACCGTGATGGTTTTGTGCTGGGTGAGGGCGGCGGTGTGCTGGTTCTCGAAGAGTACGAGCATGCCAAAGCGCGCGGCGCCAGAATTTATGCTGAACTGACCGGGTTCGGCATGAGCGCAGACGCATATCACATGACAGCGCCCGATGTCGACGGACCGCGCCGCTCCATGGTCATGGCGTTGAAGAACGCAGGTGTCAATGCCGACGAAGTCCAGTACCTCAACGCGCATGGCACGTCCACACCGCTGGGCGACCTGAACGAGACAAACGCCGTCAAGGCTGCGTTCGGCAGCCACGCTAAAAACATGGTGGTCAGCTCGACCAAATCCATGACGGGTCACCTTTTGGGCGGCGCCGGCGGCATTGAGTCGGTGTTTACGGTGCTTTCGCTGTATCACCAGAAAATTCCGCCGACCATCAATATCTTCAACCAGGATCCCGAGTGCGACCTGGACTACTGTGCCAATACCGCGCGTGACGCAAAAATCGAGGTTGCCGTCAAAAACAATTTCGGGTTCGGCGGCACCAACGGTACGCTGGTCTTCAAGCGCGCCTGATTTCCCGGCTCACGCACGTCCAACAGCCTGCCTTGAGCCTGCACAACGCCCCGCCGGTTGTTTATCCGCTGGGGCGTTCGCGTTTTCTGGGTACTCTTTTGTTGGGTTTATGGCTGTCCGGGCTGCTTTTAGCCATGCTCTGGTATTTCAATGGAAACCGTCAGCTGGATTGGCGCATCGGCCTGGCACTTACTGCCGCGTTAGGCGCTGGTGTGGCAGCACATATTGGTTGGCGAAATTCTCCGGCGGGCCACTTGGCATGGGATGGCGAAGTGTGGCGCTGGGAGGGCCCGGGTTACCAGGCGGGCGTTGCCGAATATGAGCTTTCAGTCCTTGCCGATTTTCAGCACTATTTACTGCTTCGGCTTGAAAATTCTGTTCACGCACGGCTGTGGCTTTGGGTGGAGCGCGGTGTCATGCCGGAGCGATGGCTGGACCTGCGCCGGGCGGTCTACTCGCCGCACAAGTCATCTTCCACCTTATCGCCGCACGATTTTCTGCCGGCAGAACCCGTGCCGGCTGTGGCAGTATCGGGGTCTATGCGCCCAGTTGAAGTCACGTCACAAAACCCATGAGCGCTGACCTGCCTCCGCCGCAACTGGAAAAAGCAACCGACAGCGATGCCATGCTGGTGGAGCGCACCGTTGCAGGCGACCAGAAGGCATATGAGCTGCTGGTCATCAAATACCAGCGGCGCATCCAGCGCCTGATAGGCCGTATGGTGCGCGATGTGGACCTGGTGGAAGATATCGCCCAGGAAACGTTCATCCGCGCCTACAGGGCCCTGGCGCAGTTCAGGGGCGAGGCCCAGTTCTACACATGGCTTTACCGGATTGCGGTGAATACCGCCAAAAAGGCCCTGATGGACCTTAAACGGGATCCAACCGTCTCTGAAAACTCCTTTAAATCGGGCCAAAGCGATGAAAGCGATGAAACTTCCCCGCTTGAAAACGAACTAACAAGCTCGGAAACGCCGGAAGCCGTGCTGGCCACCAAGGAAATTGCGGAAATCATCAATGCCGCCATGGAAGCCTTGCCTGAGGAGCTTCGCCAGGCCATTACCCTGCGTGAAATAGAAGGGCTGAGCTACGAAGAGATTTCAGAGGCGATGGATTGCCCCATCGGTACAGTGCGGTCACGTATTTTCAGGGCGCGCGAGGCAATTTCGCAGAAGGTGAAACCGTTGCTGGAAAACCAGAGCGGCAAGCGCTGGTGAAGTCGCAGCACCCAGGAGCCATCCATGAACCCACGAATCAGACCCCGTATTTTGAGCCTTTCAAAACGGCAGTTCCGCTGCCCACGAACATGATGAAACCGTCAATGCAAACCAGCGAACTCATGTCTGCCTTGGCCGATGGCCAATTGGACGGGGACGAACTTGTGGCTGCACTCGATGCCAGCCGGCGCGATGATTCAGCGGTCGCCGCCTGGGACGCCTATCACCTGATTGGCGATGCCTTGCGGTCGCCTGCGCTTCGGACCAAAGGGGCGGACATGGCCTTTTTGGCGCGCCTGAACCAGCGCCTTGCCCAGGAAACCCCGGCCGGTTCGAGTTTTCATCCTGCTGCTCCGGCTCTGGATGTTGTTCAGGTACCCGTGCAAGCAATGTCTCAACCGCATGGCGAAGCCGCCAATGACAGCGATTTCCGCTGGAAGCTGGTAGCAGGATTTGCCTCACTCGCCGCGGTGGCTGCCATTGCGTGGAATGCCTCTGGCTTGCTGGCATCCGGCTCGGCGCCGCAGCTTGCCCAGGCGCCACTGTCACAACAGGTGTTGGTTGCTTCGCCCCAAGGCCCAATGGTGCGGGATGCCCGGCTGGAGGAACTGCTGGCTGCGCACAAGCAGCTGGGGGGCACATCGGCCCTGCAGGAGCCCTCGGGCTTCTTGCGCAATGCCACCTTTGAAACGCCGCAAAATGCAGGACGCTGAGCGGGCGCCTGCTTGTCGCCGGGCTTTGGAAACTTCATGAAATTCAAGCTATTTCGCCTTCTAGCCCTTGCGGGATGTGCGCTGCCAGCTATGAATTTTGTAGCGGCACAGGTGCCGCCGCCGGCCCCTGCTGCGACGCCCATGGAATCCCGCAACATCAACGATTGGCTGATGCGCATGCACGAGGCTTCCAAAAAGCGCTCGTACATCGGCACCTTTGTCGTCTCTTCCGGTGGCGCCATGTCCAGTGCGAAGATTTGGCATGTTTGCGAGGGCGACCAGCAAATGGAGCGGGTAGAAACGCTGACGGGGGCACCGCGCTCGATTTTTCGCCATAACGACCAGGTGGTCACCTTCATGCCGGACCACAAGGTGGTTCGCAGTGAAAAGCGCGAGTCGCTGGGTATGTTCCCCCAGTTGCTGCAGTCAACCGATAACCGGATTGCCGACTATTACAAGGTCCGTCAGGAGGGTACCGAGCGTGTGGCGGGCGTCGAGGCCGATATCGTGCTGCTGGCGCCCAAAGACAATATGCGGTTTGGCTACCGGGTCTGGACAGAACAGAAGAAAGGCCTGGTCGTGAAGCTGCAGACGCTCGATACCGACGGCAAGGTCCTGGAACAGGCGGCATTTTCAGAATTGCAGCTTGATGCTCCGGTCAAAATGGACAAGCTCCTCCAGATGATGGGCAAGGTCGACGGTTACCGTGTGGAAAAGCCTGTTCTCATGAAGACCACGGCAAGCGCGGAAGGCTGGCTCCTGAAGGCGCCTGTGGCGGGCTTTAAACCCATGAGTTGCTACAAGCGGCCGGCGACGGCACTGGCGCCTGCCGGCACTGCGGCCGGTGAAGAGCCCCTGCAGTGGATTTTCTCGGATGGTTTGGCATCGGTGTCGATTTTTGTAGAACCGTTCGACCGCCAGCGCCACGGTCAGGAATCGAGCCTGTCGATGGGCGCCACCCAGACGATTACCCGGCAGCTCGACGCCTATTGGGTCACCGTGATGGGTGAAGTCCCCATGGGCACTTTGAAGCTTTTTGCGGGCGGGCTGGAGCGCAAGAAATAATATGCACTGGTGCTCCTGGTACTTTTCTCGGGGGCCACGTGCTGCAACAATTTTCTCCGGCGCCAGCCTTGGGTTGCCGCCGGGTGTGATTGCCGGATGACAACATTTATGACGAGGCTGATGATGCTTGAATTGAAATGGAAACCCCTGCGCTCCTGCCTGACGGCGGCCATCGTGGGAAGCACTGCGGTCCTGGCGGTGCTGCCGGTCGCGCCGGTCTGGGCGCAGAACCGCACATTGCCGGATTTCACGGACCTCGTGGAGCAGGTGGGTCCTTCGGTGGTCAATATCCGCACCCTGGAGAAAGCCAAGGCAGCGGCTTCCGGAAGTGCCGACGAACAGATGCTGGAATTCTTCAAGCGCTTTGGCATACCGATCCCCCCTAATATGCCCCGCGCACCCCGGCCGGACCGCAGCCCTCAGCCTGACGAAGATCAGCCACGCGGCGTCGGGTCGGGTTTCATCCTGACGGCCGACGGCTTTGTGATGACCAACGCGCATGTAGTCGAAGGCGCCGATGAAGTCATCGTCACGTTGACCGACAAGCGCGAATTCAAAGCCAAAATCATCGGTGCGGACAAGCGCAGTGACGTTGCCGTCGTCAAGATTGAGGCGACGGGGCTGCCCGCAGTGAAGATCGGCGACATCAACCGCCTCAAGGTCGGGGAATGGGTGATGGCCATCGGCTCGCCATTTGGCCTGGAAAACACCGTGACCGCAGGTATCGTGAGTGCCAAGCAGCGGGATACCGGCGACTACCTGCCGTTTATCCAGACCGACGTGGCCATCAACCCCGGCAACTCCGGCGGGCCCCTGATCAATATGCGCGGTGAGGTGGTTGGCATCAACAGCCAAATTTATTCGCGCTCCGGCGGCTTCCAGGGCATTTCCTTTTCCATTCCCATAGATGAGGCAGCGCGCGTGTCCGATCAGCTGCGCACGAGCGGCAAGGTCACGCGGGGCCGCATCGGTGTGCAGATCGACCAGGTCACCAAAGAGGTGGCGGAATCGATTGGCCTGGGCAAGGCCCAGGGCGCGCTGGTTAGGGGTGTCGAAAGCGGCGCACCCGCAGAAAAAGCGGGCATTGAGGCCGGCGACATCATCATCAAGTTCGACGGCAAGCCGATTGAAAAATCCAGCGACCTGCCGCGCATGGTCGGCAACGTGAAGCCGGGTACCAAGGCCGTGGTGACCGTCTTCAGGCGCGGCGCGAGCAAGGACCTTTCGGTCACGATTGGTGAGGTCGAGGCAGAAAAACCCGCGCGCAAGGCTTCGGCTGGCCCCGAACCCAAGCCCCCGGTAGCGGGTGCCGCACAGGCTTTGGGTCTGGCCGTGAGTGAAGTGCCCGACGCACAGAAGAAGGAGCTGAAGGTCAAGGGTGGCGTCAAGGTGGACACCGCCGAAGGGGCTGCTGCGCGGGCCGGCCTGAAAGAAGGCGACGTGATTGTGGCGATTGCCAACTCCGAAGTCACCAGCGTCAAGGAATTTGAAGCGGCCCTTGCCAAAATCGACAAGTCCAAAGCCATCAACGTGCTGTTCCGGCGGGGCGAGTGGGCGCAATACGCGCTGATCAGGCCATCTCGCTGAAGCGCTACCTTAGATCTCTTTCTCGCAGCGTCACAGCAAGAGCCGGGAGGCTGCCATTAACCCCCATACCCTGCCGGGCTATGGGGGTTTTTGATGTCTGGCGCGGAAATTTGGTGTTTCGCAAAAATATATTTTGCGAGGAGCCGGATCTCATTTTTTGTTAGTGATTGCTCACAATGAGGTGGTCCATGGACCGTTTTCGGTAGAATATGAGCTCCCGCCTGCGCTATTTCGATATATCGGAATGGCTAAAGACCCGGTTTCTCTCTTTATTTTGAGTAATACCGAACGCTCCACAGATCACCCACAAGTTGTCCAGAGACAAGCAGTATAAAATTGTGAATAAGTTGTGCATAAGATCCATGTTGCTAGCCTGCAACGACAAAAATATGGCCATTTCGGGACTGTTCGGCTCCGGCTTTTTGCCTACAATGAAGTTCCAACTATCGCAGTTGCCATAGATTGTTGGTTCAGGGCGCGTCGCTACTCGACGCGCCCTTTTTTATGGCCCTCGCGAATTCCATTCAATCTCTTCGCAATACTTTCAAGTACTTAGGCGTTCTCGTTGATGAATCACATCAGAAATTTTTCGATCATTGCCCACATTGATCACGGCAAATCCACGCTGGCTGACCGTCTCATCCAGCGCTGCGGCGGTTTGCAGGACAGAGAGATGAGTGCGCAGGTTCTGGATTCGATGGATATTGAAAAAGAGCGTGGGATAACCATCAAGGCGCAGACCGCTGCGCTCAAATACAAGGCACTCAACGGCGAGGTCTACAACCTCAATCTGATCGACACGCCGGGCCACGTCGACTTCTCTTATGAAGTGAGCCGCTCGCTGTCCGCATGCGAGGGTGCGCTGCTGGTGGTGGACGCCAGCCAGGGTGTGGAAGCGCAGACCGTCGCCAACTGCTACACCGCGCTGGACCTCGGTGTGGAAGTCGTGCCGGTGCTCAACAAGATGGACTTGCCGCAAGCCGACCCTGATAACGCCAAGCAGGAAATCGAAGAAGTGATCGGCATCGACGCGACCGATGCGATTCCCTGCAGTGCCAAGACGGGCATGGGCATCGATGAAATCCTGGAGGCCGTCGTTGCCAGGATTCCGCCGCCCAAAGGTAATCCAGGCGGCCCGTTGCGCGCCATGATCATTGACAGTTGGTACGACGCTTATGTGGGCGTCGTCATGCTGGTGCGTGTTGTGGACGGCCGGCTTGCCAAGGGTGACCGTATCAAGCTGATGGCCAGCGAGGCGATGTACAACGCCGAGCAATTAGGCGTCTTTACTCCGCATACCGAGCCTCGCCAGGCACTCGAATCCGGCGAGGTGGGTTTTGTCATCGCTGGCATCAAGGAGCTTCAGGCGGCGCGGGTCGGCGACACCGTGACCCTGATCAAGCCCGGGACAGGCGGCGCTGCCTTTACCGCCACCGAGGCTTTGCCCGGCTTCAAGGAAATCCAGCCTGCGGTGTTTGCCGGCCTGTATCCCTCAGAGGCCAGTGAATACGAATCCCTGCGCGATGCACTGGAAAAACTCAAGCTCAATGATGCGTCGCTGCACTATGAGCCGGAGGTCAGCGAGGCGCTGGGTTTCGGGTTTCGCTGCGGTTTCCTGGGGCTGCTGCACATGGAAATCGTCCAGGAGCGGCTCGAGCGGGAATTCGACCAGGACCTGATCACGACGGCTCCCAGTGTGGTCTATGAAGTTCTCCAATCCGACGGAACCCTCCTCAAGGTTGAAAATCCCTCCAAAATTCCCGACGGCGGAAAGGTTAACGAGATCCGCGAGCCCATTGTGACCGTGCACTTGTATATGCCGCAGGACTACGTGGGCGCCGTGATGACGCTGGCCAACCAGAAGCGCGGCATCCAGCTGAACATGGCCTACCACGGCAAACAGGTCATGCTGACCTATGAAATGCCGCTGGGCGAGATCGTGCTGGACTTCTTCGACAAGCTCAAGTCCGTCTCCCGCGGCTATGCGTCGATGGATTACGAATTCAAGGAGTTCCGGGCATCCGATGTGGTGAAGGTGGACATCCTGCTGAATGGCGAGAAGGTCGACGCGCTGTCCATCATCGTCCACCGCAGCCAGTCGGCCTACCGCGGCCGGGCGGTGGTGGCCAAAATGCGCGAGATCATTTCCCGGCAGCAATTCGATGTGGCCATCCAGGCGGCGATCGGGGCCAATATTATTGCGCGTGAGACAATCAAGGCGCTGCGCAAAAACGTGATCGCCAAGTGCTACGGCGGCGATATTTCACGCAAACGCAAGCTCCTTGAAAAACAAAAAGCGGGTAAAAAACGCATGAAACAAATCGGTTCCGTTGAAGTCCCCCAGGAAGCCTTCCTGGCCATTTTGCAGGTGGAAGATTGATGCGCGGCGCAATGAGCACGATCACGGCCGTGGTGCTGGCCGCATTTGTGGGTTATGGCGCTGCCTGGTACTTCGGCGTCGTGGACGGAAACTTCTCCCTGCTGCTGTTCCTGGCATCGGTGGTCACCGGGATTTACTGGCTGGCCGAGCGGTTTTACTTTTTGCCGCAGCGCTACCGCGCGGCGGCGGCATTCGAGGAAAGTGCTGCCAGGCGGCAGGCTGAGCTCGCCGGAAAAGGCATCAGCCAGGTCGACAACCATGTTGACGAAGCCAGAACCCGGCTCATCATGCAGCCCTGGTGGCTGGATTGGACCGCCGGCCTGTTCCCGGTGATCGTGGTGGTTTTCCTGTTGCGCTCCTTCCTGTTTGAGCCCTTCAAGATTCCTTCTGGCTCCATGATCCCGACCTTGCTCGTCAACGATCTGATCCTGGTCAATAAATTCCATTACGGCGTTCGCTTGCCGGTGCTCAATATCAAGGTACTGGACAACAACACCCCGCAGCGCGGTGATGTGATGGTGTTTCGCTACCCGCCAAAACCGAGCCTGGATTACATCAAACGGGTGGTGGGTGTGCCCGGGGATGAGGTGGCCTACCTGAACAAGAAGCTGACCATTAACGGCAAGCCTCTGGTCAAGACGCCTTTGCCCGACTTTTTTGACGAAGATATTTTGCGTTACGCCAAACAGTTCGAAGAGGTCAATGGGACAAAGAAATACCGCCTGCTGAATGACGACTCCCGGCGGGCCGGCCTCGATGAGCGGGAGGTCATGGACTTTCCTTTCAAGGAAAATTGCCGTTACAGTAGCGAAGGCGTTGTCTGCAAGGTGCCTGAGGGGCAGTATTTCATGATGGGCGATAACCGCGATAATTCGCTGGATTCCCGTTATTGGGGGTTTGTTCCCGATAAAAACATTGTCGGCAAGGCCTTTTTTGTCTGGATGAATTTCGGCAACCTCAAGCGTATCGGTTCTTTCGAGTAGCCGCTTTTTTGGCACACTTTGGTGTACCAGGGGCAATACGACAGGACTTCCTAGTCAGAGCAGGAGAAAAAATGAAACATCGTCAACGTGGCATTTCCTTTATTGGCCTTCTGTTTGTGGGCATCGTTCTTGTATGTGGTGGCATTTTGGCTGCCCAGGTTGCCCCGACGCTGATTGAATATCAGGCCATCCTCAAGGCCGCCGGAAAGGCGAGGGAAGGCAATACCGTGGCTGAGGCCAGAACTATCTTTGACAAGGCCGCCCAGATTGACGACATCAAGTCAATTACTGCCAAAGATATCGAAGTGACCAAAGAGGGTGACAAAACTGTGGTGTCTTTCGCCTATAACAAGGAAATCCACATGGCCGGCCCAGCTTATCTGCTGCTCAAGTACAACGGCCGTGCCAAGTAAGTGCGAGCGAGTGCTACCTCAAGTCCTGGTCTGCTGGCACTGCAAAAGCGCCTGCAGCATGATTTTTCCGACCCAAGGCTGCTCCAGCAAGCGCTGACGCACCGCAGCTTTTCAACCGACCATAACGAGCGTATCGAGTTTCTGGGCGATTCCGTCCTGAACCTGGCTGTCGCGGGGTTGCTCTACGAGCAACTGAGCACCCTGCCTGAGGGCGATCTTTCACGTGTGCGGGCTAACCTGGTCAAGCAGGACACCCTGCACAAACTTGCCGTCGTGCTTGGCTTGCCGGATCTGGTACGGCTGGGCGAAGGCGAGGCAAAATCAGGCGGACAGAAGCGGCCCTCCATCCTCGCCGATGCGCTGGAAGCTGTCATAGGCGCCGTTTACCTGGACGCCGGCTTTGAGGCGGCCAACCTGCTGGTGCGCCGGCTGTTCAAGGACGTGGAAATCAACCCCCAGATGCAGGCCATCGGCAAAGATCCGAAAACCGAATTGCAGGAGTGGTTGCAGGGGCGCAAAATGAACCTGCCGATTTATCGCGTGGTGGGTACCATGGGTGCGGCCCACAAGCAGACCTTCGATGTGGAATGCGAGATCACTGAATATGGCCGGGCCGAGCGCGGGATCGGCGGCTCCCGCCGGGCCGGCGAACAAGCCGCCGCCGCAGCCATGCTGATGTTTGTCAAGACACTGGATTCCTGACTCCGAGCCGGCAGCCGCCCGAAGGCCGCAGGCCAACACACCAAGATTATGAGTACAGGTAAAAAAGAACCGAAAAAACCGGTAGTTGCTGCGGCGACTCCCCCTGCAGTCGCGCCGAAAAAGCGTCAAGCCAAAGCCCCGGAAGCCGTGCAGCCGCCCGATGCGCTGGAAGCCATGCTGGCGCAGGCGCTGTCCTCGCGCGGCGCGGCCGTGCCCGCCGCTGCTGACACATCGTCCGCCGGCGAGCAGCGCTGTGGCCTGATCGCCATCGTCGGCAAGCCCAACGTGGGCAAGTCCACTCTGCTCAATGCCCTGGTGGGACAAAAGATCAGCATCACCTCGCGCAAGGCCCAGACCACGCGCCACCGCATCACCGGCATGCGCACGGTCAAGGCAACGCAGTATGTCTTCGTGGACACGCCGGGCTTCCAGACCCGGCACGGCAACGCGCTGAACCGCTCGCTGAACCGCACTGTGGTCGGCGCCGTCAATGATGTGGACCTGATTGTCTTTGTGGTGGAAGCCGGTCAATTCAACCAGGCCGACGCCAAGGTTCTGGCTCTGCTGCCCGAAAACACACCCGCGATTTTGCTGGCTAACAAGTTTGATTTGATTCACCGCCGCGCCGAGATCGCGCCCTGGCTCAAGGAAATGCAGGAGCGGCACAATTTCGCCGAGTTCGTGCCGATGTCGGCCAACAACGCCAAGGACATCGAGCGCCTGTTCGGCATTTGCGAAAAATACCTGCCGGTCCAGCCCTGGATGTACGGTGCCGACGAATTGACCGACCGCAGCGATCGCTTCATGGCGGCGGAAATCATTCGCGAGAAGCTCTTTCGCCTCACGGGGGACGAACTTCCCTACACCTCAACGGTCATCATTGACCGGTATGAAGAAGAGGGCACCCTGCGCAAAATTGCCGCCACCATCGTGGTGGAGCGTGACGGCCACAAAGGCATGATCATTGGCGAGAAGGGTGAAAAGCTCAAACGCATCGGCACTGAAGCCCGGCATGAGCTTGAAACCCTCACGGGCGGCAAGGTGTTCCTGGAGATCTGGGTCAAGGTCCGTTCGGGTTGGGCCGACGATGAGGCCCGGGTCAAGACATTCGGGTATGAATGAGGCCCCCACGGTCGCTCACTGCGTGTAGCTCCCTGCCCCCCGAGGGGGCCGCTGCGCCTGCGGCCCGGCAAAGCCGGTTCCGCGGCCCCGGCTTGAAGGGGGAGTTCCCTCAGTTCTCGCTGCTGGTTTCCTGCCTGGCCTCCTGAACCACATGGCCACCAAGCGCATCGGCGATGAACCCGCGTACGTCCTGCACCGCTACGACTGGAGTGAGTCCAGCCTGATCCTGGAGGTGTTCACCCGTAAATATGGCCGGGTGGCTCTGGTGGCGCGGGGGGCGAAGAAGCCCAGCTCCAGCTTCCGGCCGATCTTGTTGCCTTTGCAGCCGCTGCATATCGCCTTTGGCGGCGATGCTGAAATCCGCACCCTGAAAAGCGCTGAGTGGCAGGGCGGCCACGTCATGCCCACGGGGGATGCATTGCTGTCGGGTTATTACCTCAACGAGCTCTTGATGCGCCTGATGGCGCGTGACGACCCGCATCCGGTGCTGTTTGACGCCTACGCCGCCACGGTGCAATTGATCGCCGCACAAAGTGCCGAAACCCTGCAGCTGGCGTTGCGCGCGTTTGAGCTGCGGCTGCTGCGCGACATCGGCCTTTTACCCCTGCTGGACGCCGAAACCGCCACGCTGGCGCCGCTCGATCCGGACACCCGCTATGTGCTGGTGCCAGAGGCGGGGCTCCGGCAAGCGCACGACGACGATCGCGTCAGCCTGCCCGGCGGGCAATGGCAGGCGCTGCAGCAGGCGCTGGGTGACGAGGCGCTGTTCTCTGACACGGTACGGGCCTGTATCCCCGGCTTCAATGAGCTTAAAACCCAGTTGCGCGGGCTGCTGCACTACCATTGCGGCGTCAAGGTCCTGAAAACCCGGCAGATGATGATGGACCTGCAAGCTTTCTAACGAGCAACCGCCATGAAACTCCTTTCGCCCGCTCCCCTCGTGTCCCATGTGTATGACAAGACCGCACTGTCGGTCAACGTCAACAAGGTCGCCCTGTTGCGAAATTCCCGCCACCTGGATATTCCTAGCGTGCGCCGTGCCGCCGAGCTGTGCCTGGAAGCTGGTGCACAGGGCATCACGGTGCACCCGCGGCCCGACGAGCGGCATATCCGCCGTGACGACGTCTTTGAACTCGCCGCGCTGATGAAGGACTGGCCAGACCGCGAATTCAACATCGAAGGCAACCCGTTCGAGAATCTGATGGGCTTTGTGCACGATCTGGCCGCCCGGGGCCTGCCGCTGCACCAATGCACCTTTGTGCCCGACAGCGAAGACCAGTTCACCAGCGACCACGGCTGGAATTTCCCCGAAGACGCTGAGCGCCTGCAGCCCCTGATAGAACAGGTGCATGACCGCCGTGTGCGGGTCAGTCTTTTCATGGACCCGATTCCCGAAGCCATGGCAGCGGCCAAGGCCGTGGGCGCCGACCGGGTGGAGTTTTATACCGAGACCTACGCGCGCGCCTGGGCAACTCCTGAAAAGGCCGAAGTTCTGGCGCGCTTTACCCGTGCGGGCCAGGCCGCTGCGGCAGCCGGCCTGGGCATCAACGCCGGCCACGACCTGAACCGCGACAACCTCACGGAGTTTGTGCGGGAAGTACCCAATGTGCTGGAGGTGTCGATAGGCCACGCTTTTGTTGCCGACGCCCTCGAGTTGGGTTACGCCGCGACCACCCGGCGTTACCTGCTTAGCATCACCCAGGCATTCGCCCCCGCATGATTGGAGCCCCCACGCTCCCCCACTGCGTGTGGGTCGCTGCCCCCCGAGGGGGCCGCCCGCCTGTGGCCCGGCAAAGCCGGTTCCACGGCTCGAGCTGGCCTGTTTTGTGTCACCTTACGGCAGCGACTGTGCGGGCAGAATGATCTACGGAATCGGTACTGACATCTGCGACGTGCGCCGCATCCGCGCCAGCCTTGAGAGGCATGGTGAACGGTTTGCCCGCAGGATTCTGAGCGATGGTGAACTTGCCACCTGGAAACACCGCAGCGCCCGCTGGCCCGACCGCGGCGTCAGCTACCTTGCCACCCGGTTTTCAGCCAAAGAAGCTTTCAGCAAGGCGATCGGCACTGGCATGCGGATGCCCATGACGTGGCGCAGCTGTGAAATCGCCAAGGCGCCCAGCGGCAAACCCGAGATCGTGCTGCACGGCACGCTCAAGGCCTGGTTTGAAGCCCGCCAGCTCACTGCCCATGTGTCCGTCACCGACGAAACCGATTACGCCGCCAGTTTTGTGGTTGTAGAGAAAAATAGCCCCTAGCGCCCGTCAATATTGCGCTAGCAGCTATCAATTTAATAGTATTTAATTCCTGATTTCAATCCCATGACCCAGCACGCTCCCCTCATCATCGACATCGCCGGCCTCACGCTGACCAAGGCCGACCGCCGGCGCCTCAAGCACCCATTGACCGGCGGGATCATCCTGTTTGGCCGCAACTGGCAAGACCGCCGGCAACTGAGCGCGCTCTGTGCTGAGATCAAGAGCATCCGGCCGGACTTGCTGATTTGCGTGGACCACGAAGGCGGGCGCGTGCAGCGCTTCAGGACGGATGGTTTTACCCACCTGCCGCCCATGCGCGCGCTGGGCTCGCTGTGGATGAAGGACCAGCTTGCGGCCACCAACGCCGCCACCGCCTGTGGCTACGTGCTGGGTGCCGAGTTGCGCGCTTGCGGCGTTGATTTCAGTTTCACGCCGGTGCTGGACCTCGATTGGGGTGAAAGCGGGGTCATCGGCGACCGCGCCTTTGGCCGCGACCCGCGCGTGGTCACGCTGCTGGCCAAAAGCCTGATGCACGGCCTGCTGCAGGCCGGTGTGGCCAATTGTGGCAAGCACTTCCCCGGCCATGGTTTCGTCAAGGCCGACTCCCATACCGACATCCCGGTCGACAAACGCAGCCTGAAGGCCATTCTGGCCGACGACGCCGCGCCTTATGAGTGGCTGAACACCACGCTCACCAGCGTGATGCCGGCGCATGTGATCTACCCCAAGGTGGACGCCAGGCCGGCAGGTTTTTCGGAAAAGTGGCTGACCTACATCCTGCGCGGCCAGCTGGGTTTTGGCGGCGCGATTTTCAGCGACGACCTGAGCATGGCCGGCGCACGCCTCATTGACGGCAAGGAAGTCAGCTACACCGAGGCTGCTGTCACGGCGCTTAACGCCGGCTGCGACATGGTCCTGCTGTGCAACCAGTCGGTGGGGGAGGGCAAACCGGTGGACGAACTGCTGGACGGCATGGCCGAGGCGCTGCTCAAGGGCCAGTGGGAAGCGCTGGAGTCCAGCGAGCTGCGCCGGCTGGACCTGCTGCCCGCCATCCCAGCCCACGAATGGGACGAACTGATGCTGCACCCTGCCTACATGCACGCGATGGGACTGATTCCCTGAGATGCGTTTGCCGGAGATGCTATTAAATAAATAGCTGTTGGCGCAAGACTGTATTGGGTCTCAGGCATTTTTCTTGTAAATTTGACCGATTCGGGACCCGCGCGGGCGGCTGTGACCACACCGCAGTGGGGTCAGGCTGAAGGCCACTCCAGCCGGCCCACCGCATCCATATGCGTCAGGTACACCCGCAGGTCAAATTCATACTGGTGGTAGCGCGGCTCCATATGGGTGCAGAGCTGGTAAAAAGCCTTGTCGTGCGCTTTTTCCTTGATGTGGGCCAGCTCGTGCACCGCAATCATCCGCAAAAACTCTTCCGGCACTTCCCTGAACAGCGTGGCCACCCGGATTTCACGCTTGGCTTTGAGTTTGCTGCCCTGGACCCTGGAAACGGTGGTGTGTGTGCCCAGCGCATGGGCAATCACGTGCAGCTTGCTGTCAAACGCGACTTTGGAGAGTGGCTCCGAGCTGCGTAAAAACTCGCTTTTGAGCCCCATCACGTAGTCGTACAGGGCCTTGTCCGTCCGCACGCCATGGGCAAGGGGGTATTTGGCGAGCAGCACCTCACCCAGCCGGCCTTGCGCCAGCAACTGCTGCACCTGGGTCTGCAGACTGTCGGGGTAGCCGAGAAGGTATTTGAGTGGCATATGGTTCACCCCCGTCCAGGCTCACTGCGTGTAGCCTGTTCCCCCCTCAAGGGGGCGGCGCCAGCGGTCTGGCAAAGCCAGTCCCGCGGCCCCTGCTGGTGTGGAATCGCGTATGGCGAAGTGCGCGATCGTGGGCTAAACCTCCCGGCGCAATGCCGGGAACAGAATCACATCGCGGATGCTGGGGCTGTCGGTCAGCAGCATCATCAGCCGGTCTATGCCGACGCCGCAGCCGCCGGTCGGCGGCATGCCGTATTCCAGCGCGCGGATGAAGTCGTGGTCATAAAACATGGCTTCGTCGTCACCGCTGTCCTTGGCGGCTACCTGGGCGTTAAAGCGCGCGGCCTGCTCTTCAGCGTCGTTCAGCTCACTGAAACCATTGCCGAATTCGCGGCCGGTGATGTAGAGCTCAAAGCGCTCTGTCACCTCAGGGCGGCTGTCATTGGCGCGGGCCAGGGGGGAGATTTCGGTCGGGTGCTCCATGATGAAGGTCGGTTGCCAGAGCTTTTCTTCGACCAGCTCTTCGAAATACAGCACCTGCAGGCCGGCCAGGGAGCGTGTAGACAGACGGTCTTTTTCCTCGTTCATGCCCAGCTTGCGCAGCGCATTCGTCAGCCACACGGTGTCATCGACGTTGTTGCCGGCTTCGGTGTGCTTGAGGATGGCTTCGCGAATGGTCAGGCGGGCAAAGGGTTTGGCGAGGTCGACTTTTTCTTCCTTGCCGCCGTAGCTCAGCTGTAGCGTGCCCACGGCTTTCTGGGCTGCGTCGCGAATCAATGCTTCGGTGAAGTCCATCAGGTCGTTGTAGTCCCAGTAGGCCGCGTAGAACTCCATCATGGTGAATTCAGGGTTGTGCCGTACCGAGATGCCCTCGTTGCGGTAGCTGCGGTTGATCTCGAAGACGCGGTCAAAACCGCCGACGATCAGGCGCTTGAGGTAAAGCTCCGGCGCGATGCGCAGGAACATTTCCTGGTCCAGCGCGTTGTGGTGCGTCTTGAACGGCTTGGCATTGGCACCGCCCGGGATGGGGTGCAGCATCGGCGTCTCGACTTCCAGGAAGTCGTGGCCGACCATGAATTCACGGATAGAGCTGACGGCCTTGCTGCGGGCGGTGAAACGCTTGCGTGCCTGCTCGTCGGTGATCAGGTCCACATAACGCTGGCGGTATTTCTGCTCCTGGTCGGCCATGCCATAAAAATCTCCAGGAAGGGGGCGTAGGCTCTTGGTCAGCAGGCGCACGCTGGTGGCGTGGATGGATAACTCGCCGGTCTTGGTCTTGAAGACCTTGCCTTCTGCCGCGACGATGTCACCCAGGTCCCAATGCTTGAAAGCGGCATAGAGCTCTTCGCCTATTTCGTCGCGCGTGAGGAAAATCTGGATACGCCCGGTGCTGTCCTGCAGGGTGGCAAAACTCGCCTTCCCCATGACACGCTTGAGCATCATGCGGCCGGAGATTTTCGCGGGAACCGCCTCGGCGGCCAGCGCCTCGCCATCCTTGCCGCCGTGCATGGCGTGCAGCTTGCCCGCGTGGTCGGACGGCTTGAAGTCGTTCGGGAACGCAATCCCCTGGCTCCGGATGGCCTTGAGCTTTTCGCGGCGTTCCGCGATCAGCTTGTTTTCGTCTTGGGCGGGGGGCAAGGTGTTGTTATCGGACATGGTCAGAAGTGTGAAAACGATCGGGGCGCCGCTATCAGGCCGGTTTTGTGGCTGTGCGGATAAAGCGCCAAACCGTTGATTTTAGTTTTTTAAGTGGCTGGTTTCCCCATTCAGGGCCGGCTGCCCCTATTTAAGCCTTGATAATCCCGCCTATGTACCTGCGCGCCGGCGTTTTTTCCCTGGGTTTGCTCATGGCCAGCCGCCTGCTCGGCCTCCTGCGGGAATCGGCCCAGGCCGCTGCTTTTGGCGCCACCGGACTTGGCGACGCGGTGATTGTGATGTTCACCCTGCCGGACTTGCTGGTCGGCATATTGTTCAGCGGCGCCCTGGGTTACGTGTTGTTGCCGGAATGGGCGCGCCAAACGCCTGCGCAACAGGATGCCAGCCAGAAAAAAGTCGCACGGGCGCTGCTCGGCACTGGTCTTGTGCTGGCTTTGCTGATCTGGTTACTTCGGGGGGCGCTGTCCCATGCGCTTGCACCTGGCCTGCGGGGCGACATGGCCATCCTTGGCCGCGACTCGCTGGCCTGGAGCGCCGCCGTGCTGCCGCTGGCCATGCTGGCCGCGCTCTGGGTAACGCGGTTGCAGCATGAACGGGATTTCGTAGGCATGTACAGCGGTAATCTCGTGGTCAACCTGCTGCTGGTTTTTGCGCTGTTCCTGGCGCCGCAAAACAGCGGAGATCGAACTGTCTTTATCCTGGGCTGCTTCCTTGTGCTGGCGATGGTCGCGCGCCTCGGCTGGCTGGGCTGGCGGCTTCCGCAGGCTGCGCCGACTGATCCGGCGGCGATGGCTATGCCGGCCCCGCCTGCTGCGGGCATATGGATATGGGCCGGCCTGTCTTCGGGCCTGCTGCTGCTGTTGCCCCTGATGGGGCGCAGCCTGGCGTCCCAGGCCGGGGAGGGGGCCCTCGCAGACTTTAATTACGCCTGGAAGCTGGTGGAGTTGCCGCTGGTGCTCGCGGTGCAGCTCGTGGCCAGCCTGGCTTTTCCGGCAATCACCCGCACCCAAGCGGGCTCTGCGGAACGCGACAGGGCTTTGCAAATTGCCTTTCTCCTGGCCTGGGCCCTGGCTTGCGCAGCGATTGCCGTGGTGGGCAGCTTTTCGCTGCCGCTTGCTCAACTGCTGTTTGGCTGGGGCCGCATGGATGCCGGGCATCTGGAAGTTATTGCGCGCTGGGGGGCCATCGGTATCTGGTCACTGCTGCCACAGGCTTTGATCGCCGTATTGCTGACAGTCATGGCTGCATCGGGGCATATGCACCGCGCGGTCTGGGCTTATGTCGCCGGCCTGGCTGCGCTCGCCGTTGCAGCTTGGTCCGGGCTTGCCGGAGGCGCGCTTGTGATGGGTGCGCTCAATGCTGTATTGGCTGGCATCACCCTCGCCATGTTGTTTGCCGAGCGCGAGCAGCTTCACCGGGCGCTGCCGTGGCGTGCCATGCTTGCCCCATTGGCCGCTTGCCTGCTTCTGGTAGCGGCCAGTCGCTGGTTTGGCCGCTGGAATTTTCTGCCCAGCGCGCTGGCAGCCAGTTTTTTTGCGGTAGTGGTGTTGGCCAGCGCGCTGCTGGCCAGCCCTTTGCTGCGCAGTTTTCTGGGCCGCCAGCCGTTGGCCGTGCCGCAGGCCGGCGGGCAATAATGGCTTATTCCTCTTTCGTCCCATGATTGACTTACTGACCATTACCAACCAGCCAGAGCTGGCGAAACGCTGTGACCGGATGCCGGCCATGCGGCTGTTTGTCGATCTTGAGCGCAATGGCAAGGCCGAGCGCCAGGCCGGGCGCAACACTTTCATCAGTACGCACCAGATTGACGATGTGGGCCGTGTCAAGGCAGTTTTACGGCACTCGCGTCTCATGGTCCGCGTCAATCCATACCGGCTCGATCAGCCAGCTGCAGCCCGTGCGGAGGTCGATGCTGTGCTTGCGCAAGGGGCCGACCTGCTGATGCTTCCGATGTTTTCGACCGCGCAGGAATTGCGGAGCTTCTGCGAAATCGTCGATGGCCGTGTGCCGGTAGTGCCCCTGCTCGAAACCGTGGGTGCGCTCGAATCACTCGAGCAATGGCTGGACACGCCGGGGCTTGGAGAGGTCTTCGTCGGCCTGAATGACCTGCACTTGGCGATGGGCTGCCGCTTCATGTTCGAGCCGTTGGCCCAGGGCCATGTTGACCGCGTAGCGGCAGCGGCAAGGCGGCGAGGTTTACCGATGGGCTTTGGCGGGATCGCCCGCGCAGACGAGGGCTCACTTCCCGGCCGCGATGTTATGGGTGAGCATTTGCGCCTGGGTTCGCAGGCGGTGATTCTTTCGCGGACTTTCAACCGGCCCGATGGTGAACAGTCGTTCGAGGCGGCGGTGGAAGCGCTTCGCGAGGCCGAGTCCGGACTCGCGAAGCGTAGCGCGGCACAAATTGATGCCGACCGCATACGCGTGGCCGCGTTGATCGGCCAGCTCGCGCAGACGGCAAGGCCCGCATGAAACGCCTGATGGACATGGCACTGTCGTTTATGGCGCTACTGCTGCTGTCGCCATTGCTGCTGCTGGCAGCCCTTGTGATCGGATTCGATAGCGGTTTCCCGGTTTTCTTTCGTCAGACGCGGATCGGAAAAAATGGCAGGGAATTTTACATGTACAAATTTCGCAGCATGGTCAGAAATGCCCCGGGGCTCGGACCACATTTCACCGCGAACAACGATCCGCGTATTACACGGGCGGGCCGCTGGATCCGGCGAACCAGCATTGACGAGCTGCCTCAATTGATCAATGTGCTGCGAGGTGACATGAGCCTGGTCGGCCCGAGGCCGCATGTGCCGGCCGAGCGGTCCCTGTATACAGCCGCCGAATGGGAAAGCCGCTGCAGCGTGTTGCCCGGAATCACCGGCCTGGCGCAGATCAGCGGGCGTTCGGACATCTCGTTTGAGCAACAGTGCGCCCTTGACCAGCAATATGTCCAGGAGAATTCATGCTGGCTCGATATCCGGATTCTCTGGGGAACGGTACGCCAACTCGGCGGTAAACATGCCAATTGAGGGGACATGGTTGTCCGCTTCAGCAGGGGCCGGACCCTATAATCCCGCTATTGCAGCCGACTCCCCAAAGCAGCGCTCTGGCCGCTGAAACAACGTGAATCAAAGACAAGCTGAATCTCCCATGGAGCAAAAGCCGATCGGCTACAACGTTCACACGGGCTCCGACCGGCAGGCAATGCTTGAGGCAATAGGGCTTTTTTCGGTGGAACAGCTGTTTGCCGATGTGCCGCAGCAGGTTCGCCTTCGGCGCGAGCTTGACATTCCTCCTGCCCTTAGCGAATGGGAGCTAATGCGTGATGTCACGGCGATGGCCGGGCTGAACCAGACAGTATTCACGCATTCAAATTTTCTCGGCAGCGGCGCCTACGAACATTACATTCCGGCCGTTGTCGACGCCATCGTTTCCCGCGGCGAATTCCTTACGGCCTACACGCCTTATCAACCCGAAATGAGCCAGGGCCTGCTACAGGCCCTGTTTGAGTTTCAGGTGCTTGTGGGCCGCTTGCTGGGCCAGCAGTCCGTCAACTGCTCGGTGTATGACGGTGCGACGGCGCTTGCCGAATCGTGCTGGATGATGTGTTCAGCCACCGGTAAGCGCCGTATTTTGGTGGCTCAGGCCCTCTGGACCGAATATCGCGAAGTGTTGACTACCTATCTGGAGCCGCGTGGTGTTCGGCTCGATAGCGCAGGGCATGATGCTGGCACTGGCCAGATCGACGTCGCGGCCATAGCCGCATTGTTAGCGTCCGGCGATATCGCCGGTGTCGTGCTGCAAAGCCCCAATGCCCTTGGCGTCGTCGAGGATGTCGCAGCACTTTCGCCGATTTGCAAACAAGGGCAGGCACTGCTTGGGGTGTGTGTCAACCCGTTGCTTTGCGGCTGGATCGAAGCGCCTGGCAGGCTCGGGGCAGACATTGTTGTCTGCGAAGGCCAAACGCTTGGTTTACCGCTCAGTGCAGGCGGGCCTTATGTCGGCATCATTGCTTGCAGCAAACCACTTGAACGGTACCTGCCGGGCCGGCTGGTCGGCCGGGTGCACGACCTCAACGGAAAACTTGGTTACGCGCTGGTCAAGGAAGACCGCGAGCAGCACGTGGCACGCGACAAGGCTACCAGCCACATTTGTTCCAACCAGGCGCTCAATGCGATTCGCGTTGCAATCTACCTGGCGTGCCTGGGTGACGCAAATTTCATGCGAATCGCTGAGGCTAATGCGGCGAATGCAGCCCTGCTGCACGAGCTGCTGGTTGCGCTGCCCGGCGTCAGGCCGCTGCGCAGCGGCGCTTTTTTCAACGAATTTTCGATTGAATTGCCTGTTGCCGCCACGGCCTTTTGTGCGCGCATGCGCAAGCTCGGATTTTTCGCGGGTGTGCCCATCGCGGCTGCGTTGGCGGGCCACAAGAACGGCCTGCTGGTCGCGGTCACTGAAACCAAATCACGCGCTGATATCGAGGCTTATGCCACGCATGCGCGGGCTTGCCTGCAGGAGTGCTGAGATGGCTGCTACGTCCGCCTCCCAGACCATCACCGAATTGCACCGCTCTGGCGCGGCCAGCGATGTCTTTGCCGGACGCCTGTCCGGGAAGACGCCTGCGCTGCCGATTTTTGCACGAGCCCGTACCGCCATTGGGCTGCCCGAAGTCAGCGAGGTTGACGTCGTCAGGCATTTCACTCGCCTGAGCCAGGAGTCTCATGGTGTCGACAACGGGCCCTATCCGCTGGGCTCGTGCACGATGAAATACAACCCGAAGCGCAATGACGAGCTCGCACGTCTTTCTGGTTTTGCCAATGCCCACCCGATGCAGGATACCGACACGCTCGGCGGCGTCTGGGAAATGTACGAGAGGCTGCAGGCCATGATTTGCGAGGTTACGGGGATGGACGCCTGCTGCCTGGCACCTGCTGCCGGTGCCCATGGCGAACTCGCAGGCCTGCTGGTGATCCGTGCACATTTTGCACGGCTGAATACCCGTCGCCCGGTGGTGCTGGTACCCGACTCGGCACATGGCACCAACCCGGCGTCGGCGGCCATGGCGGGCTTTGACTGCCGTATCGTGCCGTCCGACCTCAAGGGCCGGGTCGATCTTGCCGCGCTGCGCGGGATGTTGACCTCCGATGTCGCGGCTTTCATGTTGACCAATCCCTCAACTCTGGGCCTGTTTGAGGACCAGATCGTCGAGATTGCCGATGCGGTTCATGCCAACGGTTCATTGCTCTATTACGATGGTGCCAATCTCAATGCACTGATGGGTATCGTGCGTCCCGGCGACATGGGTTTTGACGTAGTTCACGTCAATGTGCACAAGACTTTTTCGACGCCGCATGGCGGCGGTGGACCGGGCGCCGGCCCGGTCGCGGTCAAGGCCGCGCTGGCTGCCTATCTGCCGAGCCCGGTCGCAGTTCGAAAGAACGGCGTGGCTCAACGAGACGACGACAGGCCGCTTTCCATCGGTCGCATGAAAAGCTTCCACGGCCATGTTGGTGTGTTGCTGCGTGCTTACGGCTACTTGCGCACTATGGGTGGGGCCGGCTTGCGCCAGGCGTCCGAAAATGCGGTGCTGAACGCCAATTACCTGCAGCACCGGCTGGCGCCAATGCTGCCGCCGGTTTACGACCAGTTCTGCAAGCATGAAACCCTGTTGTCGGGCGAGAAGCTCAATACATCGGCACGCCAGTTCGCCAAGCGGCTCATCGATTACGGCATCCATCCGCCAACGCTGGTAGGTGCGGGCTGCGTTTATTTCCCGGGTGACCTCAAGTCGGCGATGTTGATCGAGCCAACCGAAACAGAGACCAAGGCCAGCCTGGACTACCAGGTGGAAATTTTCCAGCGGGTCTTTGATGAGGATGCTACCGATGAAGCGCTTGTCGAAAGTGCACCGCTGAGCCGAAAAATTGCACGAATTGATTTGAAGACTTAAGGATTTGCCATGTGTGGAATAGCTGGCGTGGTCAACGCTGCGGGTACGACCAAAGATGATGTCTGGAAGATGATCGACTGCATCAAGTACCGTGGGGTCGATGAGCAGGGGGTGGAGGACCTTGGGCAGGCGGTGCTGGGTCACGCACGACTTGCAGTGGTGGATCCCGAAAACGGCATGCAGCCCATGTCGAGTACCGACGGCAAGGTCTGGGTTGTTTTCAACGGCGAAATCTTCAATTTCATTGAGTTGCGCGAACAGCTCAAGGCCAAGGGCTACAAGTTCAAGTCGCGCTGCGACACCGAGGTGCTGGTGCATCTGTGGTGCGAAAAAGGCGAAAAAATGCTCGACGACCTGGTCGGCATGTTCGCTTTTTTTATCTGGGATCAACGAACGGAAACCGGCATGCTTGCGCGTGACCGCCAGGGCATCAAGCCGTGCTTTTATGCCCCTTATCAAGGCGGCCTGGCTTTCGCCAGTGAAATAAAGGCCATCCTTGCGCTGCCGAAATTTAAACGCAAAGTCAATGAATCCGCGCTTGGCAATGTCTTTACCTTCAACTATTGCCCTCCGCCGGAGACTTGCTTTGAGGGCATTCGCCATCTGCCGCCCGGCACTTTTATGCGCTATGGAGCGGGAAAATTCTCCGAACCGGTGCGCTACTGGAGCTGGCCCCTCGATGGTCCGCGTGTTGAAGCGTCTCAGGAACAGCTTGAGCAGGCACTTAACGAGGCAATCAAGCTGCAAATGAGGTTTGACGTCGACGGTGGCCTGTTTCTTTCTGGCGGTGTCGACTCGTCGGTGATCGCCAATCGGCTGGTGCCGCAATGGAACCGGCCGCAACTCGATGCAATCGGCTTACGCATCGAGGACAAGGGGTTTTCGGAGTACTCCTATGCTGAGCGTGTGGCATCGGAGCTCGATATCAATCTGAAGCCGCTTGATATCAAGCCAGCCGACATTCCTGAGATTGCACAAACTGTGGTGCGGCACGCGGAACAGCCACACGGTGATTTTTCATTTTTTTTATTCTTCCTGCTCTCGCGTGAGGCACACAAGCAGGGAAAAATCGTGATGTTCACGGGTGATGGACCTGACGAGGTGATGCTCGGCTTCCGTCACAACGAACAGTTTTTCTCGGAAATGACACGCACCAATTTTCCGATGCGCAGCTACTTCGACCTGATCAGCTACAGCACCGAAAAAGACCGTCAGCGGATGATGAGCCCGGCTTTTTTCCCGCACACCCAGGGCGCCCTGGACAGGTTTATGGAAATCATCGAGCCATTCGGCGACCTTGAGCCGGCAGAGCAGGTTGCAGCCTATGAACTCAACTCACTCATGCCGGGCAATAATTCGGTCAAGGGTGACCGTATGGGAGCCTGCTGGTCAATCGAGGGCCGTGCACCTTTTCTCGACCACCGGGTCAGCGAAATGTTTGCACGCCTACCAGTGACTTCAAAGTTCCGCGATGGCATCGGCAAGCATTTTCTCAAGCAGGCCGCGGCGAGCTATTTCGACCACGATTTCGTCTTCCGTCCCAAGACCATGCCGACCCTGCCGATTGGCGAGTGGATCAAAGGGCCGCTTTATACCTGGGCACGCGAAGTGCTGAACCTGCCTGATGGCGGCCGCTTCGACCGCAATGAGCTGCTGGTGATGCTGGAGGAGCACCGCAGTGGTTTGCATAACCATACGAAACAGCTACGTACTCTGTTGATGACGAAGCTCTGGTTGCAGGAATTTTTTCCCGAAAACGCATAATTAAAGACGGAAGGCCGGACATGGCAGATTTTGATTACTACCTCGCGCAGTTTGTCGATATTCATGGCCGGCCCAAGGCAAAGTTGGTGCCTGGCAAGCACAAGGAAATGATTTTTGGGGCGGGGGCGGGCTTCGCGGGCTTTGCGATTGCCGGTATGGGAATGGGTCCACATGGCCAGGAGTTCATGGCCGTCGGTGACCGCGACAGCGTGCGTCCCGTGCCCTGGATGCCGTCGACGGCCAGCGTGAGCTGCGATGGACATGTCGATGGTAAACCACATGCGCTTGATTCACGCGTCATCGCCAAGAAGGCGATTGCCGCCTTTCGCGAGGCCACGGGCCTTGAATTTTTCTCCGGCCTCGAACCCGAGTTTTTTCTGCTCAAAGCAACTGCTGCTGGTGGATACGAGGTTGCCACCGGCTCGGAGTCGCTCGACAAGCCTTGTTACGACTTCCGGCACCTGTCGTCGGTGTCTGAATTTCTCATGGAGTTGCGCGCCGCACTCGAGGGGGCGAATATCGACGTGTATCAGATTGACCATGAAGACGCAAACGGTCAATTTGAGATGAACTTCACCTATGCAGATGGTCTGCGCACAGCAGACAACCTGACCTACTTCAAAATGGCAGCGACGGCGATCGCGAAAAAACACGGCATGCTGTGTTCGTTCATGCCGAAACCGTTTGCCGAACGCTCGGGCAGCGGTCTGCATATGCACATGTCGGCGGGCAAAAAATTTGGTGACAACGCTTTTGAAGATAAGGCTGATCCGGGCGGCATGAATTTGAGTCCCTTGGCCTATCATTTCCTTGGCGGGCTGATGGCTCATGCCCCGGGGTTGACCGCGATCGCCGCTCCATGCGTCAACTCCTACAAGCGACTGGTCTCGCGCGGCTCGCGCTCTGGTGCTACCTGGGCGCCGGTCAATATTGCCTGGGGTAATAACAACCGGACCGCGTTTGTCCGTATTCCGGGGGGGCGGCTTGAGTTGCGCGTTCCTGACGCCTCATCAAATCCTTATCTCCTGACCGCTGCCATCATTTATGCGGGTCTGGACGGCATCAAGCGTAAGCTTGATCCTGGGATGCCGTGCAACGAAAATCTTTACCAACTGAGATCGGATGAGCTGGATGCACGCGGGATTCAGCGGTTGCCGGCTTCGCTGCCAAATGCACTTGATGCGTTGGAATCTGATGAAGCATTGTGTGCCGGGCTTGGTCAAGCCTTTGTCGACGAGTTCACACGGCTTAAGCACCTTGAGTGCGACGAATTGTTGCTCCATATCGCGCCGGCTGAGTTCCGGCGATACGTTGATTTTTATTGACGGACTGCATTGCGTCATGCCGTGTGTTCGGTCAAGCCAAAGGTTTCCAAGCTGGCCAAATTCGCACGCTAGAAAAACCGTTCGTCCCATGCGTGTTCATCGATGAGAGTGCTCTTTGTCAGTTATGGTGGCGGGCATATCGAAATGTGCCTGCCCGTAATGCGAGCGTTACGCCAGCTTTCGCCAGCTATTGAACTTCGGCTTATGGCGCTGACCACTGCTTTCGCAGTTGCCCACGATGCTGGCGAGATGGCGCTTGGTTACCGTGATTTTTGCGATCCTGCAGAGTGGGAGCGGATCAAGGCCTATGGTCATCAAATGATGCGAGGCCAATCTCACCCATCGATAGATACATCTGAGTCTCTGGCTTACCTTGGTCTCAATTTTGCTGAACTCGTTGATGAGTTGGGCGAGGAGGGTGCTTGGGCGCGCTGGCACAGTCAAGGACGCCAGGGATTTATGCCATTGCGATTTTTCGAGCGAGTACTCGGTAGGGTTCGTCCAGACGTAGTCGTTACGACTAATTCACCGCGCAGTGAGCAGGCTGCTGTTGCTGTTGCTGTTGAGCTTGGCATTCCCACTTTGTCAATGCTTGATCTGTTCGCACTGGCGAGCGATCCGTTTTTGCGACGGAAGATTTACGCCGACCGGCTGACTGTGCTGAACGAAGGGGTTAAGGCCAATTTGGTGAACGCGGGGTTTAATGCGGACCGGGTATTCGTGACCGGGAATCCGGCATTCGATGTCTTAGGCACGTCGGCGGCGCGGCAAGCTGGCGAGACATTTCGCCGGTCGATGGGCTGGGAGAAAAAAAATATCGTGTTGTGGGCAGGCCACCTGGAGGCTCCAGACGCTTTGCCGCACGAGTTCGCCGGTACCGGTCTGGGGCGGCTGGTGCAGGATTGTCTGGTGTCTTGGCTTGAATCTCGTCCTGATGTCGCGCTTGTTATTCGTTATCATCCCAACGAATGGCACCGCTTTCCGGTGCCGCAGGGAGTTCCGCGGCTACATTGGAGTCAACCCCAAATCGAACCGCTACTGCCTGTGTTGTTGGCGGCGGACCAGGTCATCGTTCAGGGAAGCACCGTCGGGGCGCAGGCTTATTTTGCCGGGAAACGTTTGATCAATATCACCTTTTCGCCTTTTGTCAAAAGCACAGGCCTTGATTACCAGGCCCTCGGCCTGGCTGACGGTGCGTCCGACATTGCCATGCTCCAACAACGACTTGACGAGGGTTTGGACCACCGCTGTCGTGAGTTGTCGGCTGCACGCGAAGTACCGGAAGCGGCGACCGCCGTGGCGATGCATATTTTGCAGCTTGTGAAAGGACACGGTCATGGGCATGCCGGATAAGTTGTCTCTGCTCGGTATTATCCTGGCGCGGGGTGGGAGCAAGCGGTTGCCCGGGAAAAACATTCGGATGCTGCAGGGCAAACCTGTATTGGCGTGGAGCATCGACGCCGCGCGTGCGGCGCATTCGCTCGACAAGGTTATGGTGTCTACGGACTCGTCATCCATCGCTGATGTCGCGTCTCGTTTTGGTGCCGAGGTGCCCTTCCTGCGACCTGCCGAGCTTGCGGGTGACGATTGCAGTTCGGTGGATGCGGTGTTGCACGCGCTCGATTATTGGCATGGCCATGGGCATGAATTTGATGCCGTAATCCTGCTTGAACCGACTTCGCCATTGCGCGCGAGTGGTGACATCGACGCAGTGGCTGCACTGTTAGCGCGTCACTGGGATGTGGCCGACGCTGTGGTTTCGGTCGGCGAGGTTCAACTCGAGAAACCCGATGTCATGAAAGTCGTCGGTGCTGACGGCTATCTCTCGAAGTGGGGCGACGCTGTGCCGCCTGCCGCCGACGTTGCTGGGTCTGTCGCCTATTTTCCATATGGCGTGGCTTATGCGATTAAGACTGCGGTGCTTCGCCGCGATATGACTTTTTATCCGCGCAACGTGATGGGCTACAAAATTCAGCGATGGCAAAACTATGAGATCGATGATGAATTCGACTTTGCATGTGTCGAAGCCATCATCCAACATTTCAAGGGAGAGTTGCCATGAAGGCATTGGTGATTGGCCTCGGATCGATGGGTAAACGACGTATTCGTTGTCTGCAACATCATGCGGTGACATCGATCTGCGGCTTCGATAGGGCCCCGGAGCGTCGTGCAGCGGCTGCCGCACAGTACGGAATCAAGACTGTCGAGACCTTGCAGTCGACCGATCTGCAGGCATTCGACGTGATATTGATCTGCACACCACCGGATCAGCATCATACGGCGATGGCATGGGCCATCGACGCTTATCGCCCTTGTTTCGTGGAAGCCAGTGTAATTCGCGATCCATTGCCGGAGCTGCTTGAACGAGCTTACCGTCATAAGGTATTGATCGCGCCGTCCTGCACGCTTCGATTTCATCCGGCGATTCGCGACATAGCCGCCATCGTGAAATCCCAGCGTTATGGCAAGGTTTGCAATTTCTCCTATCACTGCGGGCAGTATCTGCCAGATTGGCATCCTTGGGAAAAAGTCAGCGATTATTATGTTTCTCAGCCGCTGACCGGCGGTGCGCGGGAAATTGTGCCGTTCGAGTTGACCTGGATGGTCGAGGTGTTTGGTTGGCCGCTAGCGGTACAGGGCCTTCGGATGAGGACCACCGACGTAGGTGCGCCTATCGACGACACTTACGCCTCGTTGCTGAGCTTCGGCGGATTTGTCGGAACCATGGTAGTTGACGTTGTGGCTCGCCAAGCGGTGCGCAGGCTTACCTTGAATTTCGAACGTGCGTCACTTTACTGGGACTGGGACGAAGCTCGGGTGCGCGTGTATGAAGCAGACGCCGGGCGCGTGCTCGAGCTGCATCAGCCAAAGATGGCCGCTCAAGTCGGGTACAACCGGAACATCGGCGAAGCAATGTATCTTGATGAAGTGGGCAGTTTTCTTGCTGCGGTGCGAGGCGAATCAGTGTTTTCGCACAACCTCGCGGCGGATATTCGTGTGTTGGAATTGCTTGAAACCATCGAAAACGGTGTCATAACCTGACCGTTGAATAGAAAGGCTTTCGAACCATGAGCATGTCATTCCGCGAGCGCTTGCATCGAGTCATCCCTGGCGGCGCTCATACCTATTCGCGTGGGGACGACCAGTATCCAGCGAACGCACCGGAGATATTGATCAGCGGCAAGGGGGCTTACGTCAAGGCCGCCGATGGACGGACATTTCTGGACTATGGGATGGGCTTGCGCGCGGTTACGCTCGGCTATGCCGACGATAGGGTGAATCGCGCGGCCATGGGAGGTATGTCGCTTGGTGTCAACCTGACCCGCGCTTCTGTGCTGGAACTGGAAGCGGCTGAGCGCCTGGTTGCGTTAATTGATGGCGCGGACATGGTGAAGTTCGCCAAAAACGGCTCGAATGTCACGACGGCTGCCGCAAAGGTGGCTCGGGCCTACACGGGCAGGCAGTACATCTGTGTACCGCGCCAGCATCCATTTTTTTCGTTTGACGACTGGTTTATCGGAGCGACCCAGCTCAAGCGCGGCATTCCGCCGATTCATCATCAGACCACGCTGCTCTTCGACTACAACAATATCGCAAGTCTGCAGGCGTTGTTTGATGCGCATCCGGGAAACATCGCCGGAGTGATGCTTGAACCAGCCACTACGGTCGGTCCTTGTCCGGAATGTGCTTCGGCCAATCGCATGGCGCCTCCTGACTGCCAACGTTGCCCGGGCCACGCAGACAATTTTCTGCTACAGGTACAGGCGTTGTGCCGACGCGACGGCGCATTGTTCATTCTCGACGAAATGATCACTGGATTTCGCTGGCATCTCAAGGGCGCGCAGTATTTGTTCGGCGTTAGCCCGGACCTGACAACCTTCGGTAAAGGCATGGCCAACGGTTTTGCCATGGCCGCGCTGGTCGGCCGGCGTGAGGTCATGGAGGTTGGTGGCATCAACCGTCCCGGCCAGGAACGCACTTTCCTGATCTCGACGACTCATGGCGGCGAAATGTCGAGTCTCGCCGCGTTTATGGAAACTGTCAGCATCTATGAGGAGTTGCCGGTTGTTGAGCATTTATGGAGTTTCGGTCGCGAGCTTATCGAAGGGCTTGAAGCGCTCGCGCGCGAGGCTGGTGTCGACCATTCATTCCAGATTCAAGGCAATGCAATTTCCATGAACTACCTGACGCTTGACGCACAAGGTCAGGCAGATCTCAGGCTGCGCACGCTTTTTTCACAGGAGATGATACGCGGCGGGGTGTTGATGCCATGGATCGCGCCGAGCTACGCACATAACCAGGCGGACCTTGACCGGACGATGCAGGCGGCACAGAAGGCCTTCGGAATCTACGCGCAGGCGCTCGAGAACGGCACACAGGGCCTGTTGATCGGTGATCCTATCAAGCCAGTGTTCCGGCAATATAACTAGGGCGGAGGGCGGCGTATGAGCGATCCATTCGGGCTTGATGGGAAAGTCGTCGTCGTTACGGGCGCGGCGGGCATTATCGGGCGTCAAATTAGCGCGGCCTTTATCGAAGCTGGCGCTCGGGTGTTCGCACTCGACCGTGATGCCGACCTTCTTGAGAAAAGCCTCGGTCCGGCGCATGAGGGTCTGCTGACCTGCGCAACAGACATTGCCCGACAGGATGACGTAAAACATGCGTTCGAGTTGTTGTTCGCAAAATGGGGCACCCCGGATGTACTGCTAAACAATGCAGCGACCAAAAGCGAAAACTTTTTCGAGCCTTTCGAAACCTTTCCGATTGACGAATGGAATGAGGTGATGTCGGTCAATCTGACCGGCGCAATGCTTTGTGCGCAGGTGTTCGGCGGTGCGATGGCGCATCGTGGCGGCGGCAGCATTGTAAACACCCTGTCAATCTATGGCATTGTCGCGCCTGACCAGCGCATTTATGAAGGCTCGGAATATCTTGGTCGGGCGATTAACACTCCCGCCATCTACGCCGCCAGCAAGGCCGGTCTATGGGGACTAACAAAATACCTGGCGGCGTACTGGGGCCATCGTGGTGTGCGCGTGAATGCCGTGACGCCAGGCGGTGTATTTAGCGGACAAAATAATACATTTGTGGAAAACTATTCGCGCCGCACTCCCCTGGGGCGCATGGGCGGAGCCGATGACATGGTCAATGCAATGCGCTACCTCAGCAGCGATGCCGCAAAATATGTGACGGGTCATAATTTGGTCGTTGATGGCGGGTGGACCGCATGGTAGGGAACGAAGCGGCGAAGCCGGTTTTTCTGATTGCCGAGGCGGGAGTCAACCATAACGGCGAGCTTACGATGGCGTTACGTCTGTGCGATGCGGCGAAAGCGTCAGGTGCGGATGCGGTCAAATTTCAGACTTTCCGGGCCGAAGACCTGGTCATTCGTGGTGCTCCGACAGCGGAGTACCAGGAGCGTCAAACAGGTGCTCAAGACCAGTTCGCGATGCTTGCGAAGCTGGAGTTGTCTGAGGCACAGCACGGGGAGATCAAAAAGTATTGCGATGCCATCGGCATCGAATTTTTCTCTACGCCGTTTTCTGTCGATGCCGTTGACATGTTGGTCCGTCTCGGTGTCGGGCGGCTTAAGCTGTCTTCGGGCGAACTTACACATCGCACACTGGTTGAACATGCGGCGGCGACCGGGTTGCCGCTCATCATTTCCACAGGCATGGGGACGATGGCAGAAATTCGCGAGGCGCTCGGCTGGATCGGTGCCGCACGCGGTGGCCTGCACGATGTCGTGGTATTGCATTGCACTTCTGCCTACCCGGCGCCTGATAGCAGTTTGAACCTTCTGGCGCTGGCAAGCATGGCGCAAGATCTCGGGCTTGCCACCGGCTACTCAGACCATAGTATGGGCGTCGAAGCATCCCTCGCTGCGGTGGCGATAGGCGCCAGCGTGATCGAAAAGCATATTACTTTGGACCGCACGCTTCCCGGGCCAGATCACAGCGCTTCTCTTGAGCCTGGTGAATTTTTGCGCATGGCGCAAGGTATAAGACGGGTTAGTGCGATGCTGGGTGACGGCCTTAAACAACCGCTTCCCGAGGAGATTGACACTGCTCGTGTCGCCCGACGCAGTGTCGTTGCTGCGGTTGACATAGCGCCCGGGGAAGTTGTGCTTGCAACCATGCTGGCCTGCCGGCGGCCGGCGACCGGTATCGCGCCACGGGATTTTCAGCGTGTCGTTGGCCGACGCTCGCTCGTCGCAATTCCTGCGGATTCGGTTATTCAATGGAATCAGCTCTCCGATTCGGAAGGCGATTGAGTGCCATGGGCGAATATCGGCGAAAAATCATCTACCTGAGCGGAACGCGGGCCGACTTTGGCTTGATGCGGAGTACGCTGATCGAAACCGCACGGCTTGCCGGTCTCAGTGTGGCAGTCACCGGCATGCATCTCGACGCCCGTTACGGCAACACCATTGAAGATATTCGCGATGCCGGTCTGCGCATTTGTGGGGAGATTCCTGTCGATGTTTCAACGCGCAGCCCGCAGAGCATGTCTGCCGGTATCGCCGAGTGCCTCAAGGGACTGACCGTCCTGCTTGATCGTGAA
Organism: Polaromonas sp. P1_E12; assembly: GCF_056405975.1. Taxonomy (NCBI): domain Bacteria; kingdom Pseudomonadati; phylum Pseudomonadota; class Betaproteobacteria; order Burkholderiales; family Comamonadaceae; genus Polaromonas; species Polaromonas sp. P1_E12. The sequence continues at coordinate 160,459 of NZ_JBFUBB010000001.1, forward strand.
CGTCCGGACCTGTTGGTCGTATTGGGTGATCGTGGCGAGATGTTGGCAGGAGCGATTGCCGCCTTGCATCTGGGAATTGTTTGTGTGCATGTTCATGGCGGCGAGCGATCTGGTACGGTTGATGAACCAGTCAGGCACGCAATCAGCAAACTGGCTACCTACCATCTTGTAGCCACCGAGCAGTCACGGGAGCGGTTGATTCGTATGGGCGAGCCGCAGCAGCGGATTTATGTGACGGGCGCCCCCGGCCTTGATGATTTGGCGCAGGACGCGGACATTTCTCCCGAAGCGTGTCGGGAGGGCCTTGGTCTGTCGGCAGGGGCCTTCGTGCTGGCTGTGTTTCACCCAGTGGTGCAGCAGGCGGGGGATGCTTGTGGGCAGACTACCGCGCTGTTGCAGGCGCTGGGTAAGACAGGTCTGCCGGTAGTCTGGTTGGAGCCTAATGCCGATGCCGGCTCCGGTGACATTTTGAAAGCGCTCGACGAAGTGGCACTTCCCGCCGGGTCTCGCCGGTTCCGTCATTTAAAGCGCAATCTATTTTGTGCGGCCATGAGACATTGTGCTGTGATGGTCGGAAACTCGTCTGCTGGGATTATCGAATCCGCCTCCTTCGGTACACCGGTGGTCAACGTCGGTGATCGCCAGAGACTTAGGGAAAGAAATGCCAATGTACAGGATGTCCCCGTAGAAGCCGGCGCGATCACTGTCGCGATTGCCGAAGCGTTGAGGCACGGAAAATGGCCGTGTGACAATAGGTATGGTGATGGGCTGTCGGGTCCGCGTATTGCGAGCCATCTTGTCGACCTTTCTCTGGACCGTTCAGTGCTTGAGAAGATCAATTCCTATTGAGTAAATATAGCCGCCACACCATGAATTCCCGTGCGATAGCCATAAAACCCGAGTCGCTGATTGTTTTCGGCGCGGGTGGTCATGGCCGGGTGGTGGCCGATGCTGCGCTGCGCGGGAAACGCTGGACGCACATTGTGGCCTCGGATCGCGACCCGCAGCGCTGTCATGGCGAACTTTTGCCTGGCGTAGATCTACTCGGTGTGCAGGGCTTGGCGGTGTTCCCATATCTGATCCACATCGCGATTGGCAACAACCTATCGCGCGAACGCGAGGCCGTGTTGTGGGGATATTCGCGCCTTGCTTCGCTGATTCATCCTGCGGCTCAGGTTTCTCCCTTCTGTACTATTGGCGAGGGATGCTTTGCGGCGGCATGCGCAGTGATAGCACCGAGCGCAAGAGTCGGGGTTTGTGTCATTGTCAATCATGGCGCCGTGGTCGATCACGATGCCCTTGTTGGATCCTTTTCCCACATTGCACCCAATGCGGTTCTTGGGGGTGAGGTGAAAGTCGGGCAACGTGTGTTGATCGGTTCTGGTGCAGTCGTACTGCCAGGTATCGTCATTGCGGATGATGTTACTGTCGGCGCTGGCGCTGTTGTGCGTGCCAACCTTGTGGACGCGGGTGTTTATGCAGGTGTCCCGGCAAGGAGAATCAAGTGAACCCAGCCATGCTGACGGCTTTAACCGTACCGCCAGGTCTTACGTTACGAGAAGCGTTGTTGCGTATGGACCAAACTGGGCGCGGAATCCTGCTCGTGCTGGACAACAAAGGTGCGCTTGCGCGTACGCTGACGGATGGCGATTTACGAAGGGCCATTCTTGGCAACGCTGGGGATTCAATGCCGGTGAGTACGTTGCCGGAAACCCCGCCGATTACAGTTGGCGAGGAAGCAAGCGCGGCAGCAGTACTGCAGTTAATGGATCAGTACCAGATAGATCACGTGCCAGTGCTGGACGCTGCGGGAAAGTTGCTGGATGTGATATTTCGTCGTGAGTTATCGCAGCGTGTCTGGCTTTCGTCGCCCCATCTCGGCGAGGAAGAAACCCTGTTTGTGGATGATGCCTTCAAGAGCAACTGGATAGCTCCGCTGGGTCCTCACGTAGACGGTTTTGAGGCAGAGCTGGCAAGCCATGTCGGTGTTGGACACGCCGCCGCTGTCAGTTCCGGAACTGCCGCCATTCATCTTGGGTTGATTTTGCTTGGCGTGAAACCCGATGACACTGTCTTCTGCTCTTCCCTGACATTCGTTGGAAGTTGCAATCCAATTGTTTATTGCGGGGCAAAACCGGTCTTTATCGACTCCGAACCTGAGAGTTGGAATATGTCGCCAGCTGCTCTTGAACGCGCTTTTGACTGGGCCAAGCGTGAGCGGAAAATGCCGTCTTGCGTCATTCTTGTCAATTTGTATGGCCAAAGCGCCGATATGGACGCATTGCTTCCGATTTGCGAGCGTTATGGTGTACCTGTACTTGAGGACGCGGCTGAGTCACTGGGCGCGCACTACAGGGGAAAGAGTAGTGGGGCTTTTGGAAAAGTTGCAGTTTATTCGTTCAACGGCAACAAGATCATCACGACATCGGGAGGGGGCATGCTGGTGGCTGACGATCCCGACCTGATCGCAAGGGCACGAAAGCTCTCGACACAGGCACGTGAGCCCGCTGCTCATTACGAGCACACCGAAATCGGATTTAACTATCGCATGAGCAATGTTCTGGCCGGAATTGGGCGAGGACAGCTTCGGGTGCTGGAACAACGTGTTTCGCAGCGTCGGCGCGTGTTTGAGCGTTATGTAGAGGCGATGGCGGATTTTCAGCAACTTCAGTGGATGCCAGAGCCGGAAGGCTGTCACTCGACCCGATGGCTGACATGTTTCACCTTGCAGGGATCAGATGCCGAAGCGAGGAGCCGCCAGGTGATGAAGGCGCTTGAGCGGCATTTGATTGAGGCCAGGCCGGTCTGGAAGCCCATGCACTTGCAGCCACTCTTTGAGGATGCTCCTTATTTTTCGCATGAACCTGATGTCGATATTTCTGCCGGTCTTTTCCGGACCGGTATCTGTTTGCCTTCGGGCTCCAATCTTGATGCGGCTCAGCAGGATCGTGTGATTGATCACTTGCGGCATGTCCTGCTCATGATGGAGGGCCGTCGTGCGCTTGCGTAAAGAGACTGTTCCGCTGTGGACTGCAGATCTCTTGCTGGTTTGCTTAGGGTGGTGGGCCGCATTTTGGTTGCGGTTTAATTTTGACATTCCTGAAGAGTTTGAAGCACTCGCCCTGCAGAGCATGCCATGGGCGTTGGCTGGGTCTTCGGCCGGACTGGTCATCGCACGCGTTGACCGGCAAATCTGGAAGTACATTGGCCTGCCCGAGCTACGGCAACTGGTTTGGGGGGTATTTCTCGGTGGACTGTTGGCTGCCGCCGCTGTGCTGATGATCCGGTATCCGGATTTTCCGCGATCTGTCCTCCTGCTGCATCCACTCGTTGCATTGATATTGCTTGGCGGAGCTCGCGCTGCCTGGCGGACATTTGTCGAGCACGGTAGCCCGTCGGACGAATCCCGGGCCTTGTTGATTGTCGGATCGCTTCATGATGCTGCCGATGCCCTGCGTGCGATCAAGGGATCCAGGCAGTGGCATTGTGTGGGTATTGCTTCATCCGTTGAGTCCGAACAAGGGCGTTATCTTCATCAGATACCGGTATTGGGATTTCCGGCTGCAATTGCCGACATGGCTGCGTCTACGGGGGCATCAACTGCGCTCATTGCCAGTCCGCCGGGCTCTCGGGAGCGTCGCGAGGTCCTCATGCAGTCCAGTCCGCCCGGACTGACGTTGCTAACCATGCCGAGGCCGGATGAATGGTTGCAGTCCGAGAGCGCAAGTCCGAGGAAAATTGAACTGGAAGATTTGCTGGGCAGGCAGGCGGTGGAACTGGACACGCAGGGACTGGCGGAGCTTTTTTCGGGGCAAACCGTGTTTGTATCGGGTGCTGGCGGGTCTATAGGGTCGGAACTTTGCCGGCAGATTGCGCGATTGGGTGTCGCCCGGCTGGTTTGTGTGGACGCCTCGGAGATTGCCATTTACAAGCTGGAGCAGGAGCTGCGGGAAGCGCATCCGCAGATGCAGGGGCTCTATTACACGGCCAATGTCAGGGAGCATGCCCGCTTGCAGGCCATCGCAATGCAGTACAAGCCCTCGGTGTTTTTTCATGCGGCAGCGTACAAACATGTCCCATTGATGGAGTTGAATAACGAAATCGAAGCGGTCCGAACCAATATTCTCGGAACCATTCACGCCGCTAAAGTGGCCGGTGCGTGCGGTGCCCAGAAGTTTGTCTTGATCTCCACTGACAAGGCAGTGAATCCCACCAATATCATGGGAGCCACCAAACGCATGACGGAACTCGTGGTGCAGAGCATTGCGCGCGAGTACACCGACACCCAGTTTGTGTCGGTTCGGTTCGGAAATGTTCTGGGCTCAAGCGGCTCTGTGGTTCCCTTGTTCACTGAGCAAATTGCGCGTGGTGGCCCGATCACTGTGACGCACCCCGACATCGTGCGCTATTTCATGACGATTCCGGAGGCCGCCAAATTAGTACTGCAGGCCGGGCTTATGGGGCGCAGTGGCCAGATTTACGTGCTCGATATGGGTGAGCCTGTAAAAATTGTGGATCTGGCCCGGATGATGATTCGTCTTTCGGGTAAATCCGAACACGACATTCCGATCACTTTCACCGGTTTGCGTCCCGGCGAAAAACTATTTGAAGAATTGATGGCTGATGACGAAACCACGGAGCCCACTCCCCATCCCAAGCTCCGTGTGGCCAAATCGTCGGGCGATCAGGCCGTTGCCATCGACGATGTAACAGCCTGGATATCCGCTGTTGGTGCCGCACCGTCCGGCGAAACCGTGAAGGCTTGGTTAACCAGTCATGTTCCGGAGTACAAATCCCGGATCTGATTTGGCCGGTTCCTTGTTTACAGCGAAATTCCTGTACGTTCCAGAATGTCGCCGACCAGTTCCAGCCGCATCAATGGGTTGTCCAGTTGCATCAGGCGCTGCTTCAATTCCAGCGGCATCGGTAACAGTTCGCACCAGCGGTTGGCGACCCATCCGCAGTCGTTCAGCCTGTAGGGTGCCAATAGCGGCATTTGTGCCTGCGGCACCTCGCGTTCCTGCAGGCTTTTGATCAGCTTGCCTAGCGCATTGGCCGTGGCCTGCAGGTCAACCGGAATTTCCACCGGTTGGTCGTCTTCCAGTCGGGTGACGTCGGCAATCCACAGGCCATGCCTGAGTTTTTCACGGCGGGTGATTTCAAAGCGCTGTGCACCGGTGCAGCGTACGACCATCAGGCCCGGCTGGGGGATTGAAAACTCAGTGATGGTGGCCAGGGTGCCCACGGTGCTGAAGGCCTCGTTTGCAAAGCCGTCGCTCGTGGGTGTGCCGGCATCGGCGGGCCGGCGCACCTCGGAGCCTTCGGTGAGCGAGACAACGCCGAAAGGCGCGCCGGCCTTGTGGCATTTTCCGATCATGTCGAGGTAGCGGACCTCAAAAATGCGCAGCGGCAGCACGCCGCCCGGGTATAGCACCGCGCCCAGCGGGAAGAGGGGGAGGGAGCTCAGCGTCAAGGCTTCTGGCATGGTCTCATCGTGCTTTGGAGTGCCGTGAACCACATCATCCCATGTGACCCGTGCGGTGAGCTTCTCGTACGTCTAATACGCTTTGCTTCAGGGGCTTTTCGAGGGGAGCTTGCCGGGTTCTCAACTGACGGCATCAGCCGGTTGGCGCAGCAGCATGGCCAGGGAATTGGCCACGGTCTTGCGCAGTTCCCTGCGGTCGCAGATCAGGTCAACTGCGCCTTTGGTCTGCAAAAACTCGGCGCGCTGAAAGCCTTCAGGCAGCGTGACGCGTACGGTGGACTCAATGACACGCGGGCCGGCAAAACCGATCAGGGCCTTGGGCTCGGCGATCACGATGTCACCCACGAAAGCAAAGCCGGCGCTCACACCGCCCATGGTCGGGTCGGTCAGCACGCTGATGTAGGGCAGTCCTTTTTTGGCCAGGCGGGTCAGCGATGCATTGGTTTTGGCCATTTGCATCAGGCTTAGCAGGCCTTCCTGCATGCGTGCGCCGCCGGTGGCGGTAAAGCAGATGAAGGGCACTTTTTGCTCGATGGCCGCATGCACGCCGCGCACAAAGCGCTCGCCCACCACGCTGCCCATGCTGCCGCCCATGAAGTCGAATTCAAAGCAGGCCACCACCACGCCGATGCTGTGTACGGCTCCGCCCATCACGACCAGGGCGTCGGTTTCCTGGGTGTTTTCCAGGGCTTCCTTCAGGCGTTCGGGGTACTTGCGGCTGTCCTTGAATTTGAGGGCGTCGACGGGCAGCACTTCCTGGCCAAGCTCATAACGGCCTTCGGGGTCCAGAAAGGCGTCCAGGCGGGCGCGTGCGCCTATGCGGTGGTGGTGGCTGCACTGCGGGCAGACATTCTGGTTTTTTTCCAGGTCGGTCTTGTAGAGCACAGCTTCGCAGCTCGGGCACTTGATCCACAGGCCTTCGGGCACGCTGCGGCGCTCGGTCGGGTCGGTGGGGCTGATTTTGGGAGGGAGGAGTTTTTCTAACCAAGACATCGAGTTAGTCCTTAGAGTGTCGGGCGGCATCCGGAGGCATTTGCCGGGCGAAAAGCGCAATTATGCGCCGGTTTTTCCGATGTTTTGCCCGGCAAAAGCAGCATGAAAAGTCAGCCTAAAGCAGTACGGATTTCTTTCAAAAAGTCATGCGCCACCGCTGCCACCTTGTCGCGCGGCTGGTTTTCAATCAGCTGGATGATCTTGCTGCCGATCACCACTGCGTCGGCCACCTTGCCGATGGCCTTGGCAGTGGCGGCGTCGCGAATACCGAAGCCCACGCCGACGGGCACGTTCACATGCTTGCGGATGCGCGGCAGCATGGCCTCCACCGCGTCCACGTCCAGGGTGCCGGCGCCCGTCACGCCCTTGAGCGAGACGTAGTAGACATAGCCGCTGGCGACTTGCGCCACCTGGGCCATGCGTGCGTCGGTGCTGGTGGGGGCCAGCAGAAAGATCAGGTCCATGCCGTGGGCGCGCAGCCGGGCGGCAAACTCCACGCACTCTTCAGGCGGGTAGTCCACGATCAGCACGCCATCCACGCCAGCTTGTGCGGCGTCGCGGATGAACGCACTTTCGGTTTTGCTGCCGCCGTGCTTGATGTCGTAGCGCTCGACAGGGTTGGCGTAGCCCATCAAAACGACGGGGGTGGCGCTGTCTTTGGTGCGGAATTGGCGCACCATCTCCAGCACCTGTGCCAGGCCGATGCCCAGGGACAAGGCCTTTTCACCGGCTTTCTGAATCACGGGGCCATCGGCGCTGGGGTCGGAAAAGGGCACGCCCAGCTCGATCACGTCGGCGCCGCCGGCCACCATGCTGTGCATCAGCTCGGGGGTGACGTCGGCAAACGGAAAACCCGCCGTGACGTACGGAATCAAGGCCTTGCGGCCCTGGTTTTTCAGCGTGGAGAAGGTGGTTGCAATGCGGCTCATGACTGCACCCCGCTTCCCTTGGCGCCGCTGGCGTCGAACGACGCTGCCGAGGCCGCGCCGCCCTTGACGGAGAGGCCGCGCATCGAAGGCCGGTCGTAAAACTCCGCGCCGGAAAGGTCGGCTACGGTGCCGATGTCCTTGTCGCCGCGGCCAGACAGGTTGACGAGCAGGCTTTGGTCAGAGCGCATGGTGCGCGCCATCTTCATGGCGCAGGCCACGGCATGGCTGGATTCAAGCGCCGGGATGATGCCTTCAGTGCGGCACAGATAGTGAAAGGCTTGCAGCGCTTCGGTGTCGGTGATGCCGACGTATTCAGCACGGCCGATGTCCTTGAGGAAGGCGTGCTCGGGGCCGACGCCGGGGTAGTCGAGGCCCGCGCTGATGCTGTGCGTTTCGGTGACCTGGCCGTCGTCGTTTTGCAGCACATAGGTGCGGTTGCCGTGCAGCACGCCGGGCAGGCCGCGCTGCAGCGACGCCGAGTGCTTGCCGCTGTCCAGGCCTTCACCGGCGGCCTCGACGCCGATCAAGCGGGTTTCGGCATGCTGGATATAGGGGTGGAAGATGCCCATGGCGTTGCTGCCGCCGCCCACACAGGCAATCACCGCGTCGGGTTGCTTCGTGCCAATGAACTCCGGCATCTGCTGCAGGCATTCGGTGCCGATCACGCTCTGGAAGTCGCGGACCATCATGGGGTAGGGGTGGGGCCCCGCCACCGTACCGATGATGTAGAAGGTGTTGTCGACGTTGGCAACCCAGTCACGCATGGCTTCGTTGAGCGCGTCTTTCAGCGTCTTGCTGCCGCTTTCGACCGGCACCACGGTGGCGCCCAGGAGGTTCATGCGGTAGACATTGGGGCTTTGGCGCTTGACATCTTCGCTGCCCATGTAGACCACGCATTCCAGGCCGTAGCGGGCGCAGATGGTGGCCGTGGCCACACCGTGCTGGCCGGCGCCGGTTTCGGCGATGACGCGCGGCTTGCCCATGCGGCGCGCCAGCATGGCCTGGCCTATGGTGTTGTTGATCTTGTGCGCGCCGGTGTGGTTGAGGTCTTCGCGCTTGAGGTAAATCTGCGCGCCGCCCTGCTCACGGCTCATGCGTGCGGCATGGTAGATCGGGGAAGGGCGACCTACAAAATGCGCCAGCTCGGAGTGGAATTCGGCGAGGAACTCCGGGTCGTGCTGGTATTTGGCGTAAGCGTCTTTCAGCTCATTGATGGCGTGGGTCAGTGTTTCAGAAACAAAACTGCCGCCGTAAATTCCGAAATGGCCTGAAACGTCAGGCTGGTGGTACTCGTACATGGTTAAGACTCTTTGCAAGTAGCTCGTCGGCGGCACGAACGGCCGCGACAAACTGGTTGATCTTGTCGGCGCTTTTGATTCCCTTGGAAATCTCGACGCCCGAACTGACATCAACGGCCAGCGTTGTGCAACGCGGCCTGACTTGCAAAATGCCATCGATCACGTTTGCAGGCGTCAATCCACCAGACAAAACGAGGTGAGCGCTGACGTTTGGAGGAAGAAGTGACCAATTGAATGTTTTCCCGCCGCCACCATAACCTTCGACATGAGCGTCGAGCAGGATGGCTTGTGCGGCCTTGAAGTCTTGTGCGTATTTTACGAGATCAAAGCCGCCGGAGGTTCCAGGCGTGCTTTCAGTGGTTTTTTCACCAAGTGGAATGCGTGCGGCACGCATGAACGGGCGCCCGGCTTCCAGGCAGGTTTCCGGTGTTTCGTCACCGTGAAATTGCAGTAAAGCCGTTGGTAGACCTGCGCAAGCAGCTATGATTTTTATAGCGGGAGCATTGACGAAAAGCAGCACCGGCGTCACGAAAGGAGGCAGGCGGCGAGCCAGTTCGGCGGCGCGTTCGGCTGTCACATAGCGCGGGCTGGCCTCGTACATTACAAACCCGATTGCATCGGCTCCGGCAGCCACGGCCGCGTCCACGTCTTCCTCGCGGGTGAGGCCGCAGATCTTGATTCGGGTGCGGGTGGCGGGCGTCATGGAAGCCAATCATAGGCCGCTGTGCGACTTGGGAGGCCATAGTGGTCTTCATAAACCGGTCCCAAGAAGTACAACCCATCGGGTGAAAAAGTGGGCGCGGCGGCGTCGCGGCTGCGCGCATCCCTTACCTCGGCCAGCCAGCCTGGCGGGTAGTTGCCTTGGCCGACAGCCACCAGGCAGCCCATGATGTTGCGAATCATGTGGTGCAAAAAGGCGTTGGCCTCGAACTCGAAGCGCCAGTATTTGGAGCCCGTACCGGCACGCTCGGAGATGTCGATCCGGCTGATCGTTTTGACGGGGGACTTGGCCTGGCACTGCGCGGCCCGGAAAGAGCTGAAATCGTGCTCGCCAATGAGGTGCGTGACGGCCTGTCGCATCGCAGCGCCGTCCAGAGGCCGGTAAACCCAGCCGACACGCCCAGCCTCCACGCTGGGCCGTACCGGCGATTCCAGCACCACGTAGGCGTACCTGCGTGCGATGGCGCTGCCGCGGCAATGGAATTCATCGGGGACCTCACGCGCCCATTGCACCGCGATGTCACCGGGCAAAAAGGTGTTGGTGCCGCGCACCCATGAGGCGATATCGCGCTGCAGGGGCGTGTCAAAGTGCACGACCTGCATCAGCGCATGCACGCCAGCGTCGGTGCGCCCGCAGCAGAGGGTACGAATCGGCTGGGCGGCAAACTTGGCCAAGGCCAGCTCCAGCTTGTCCTGCACGGTATTGCCCGAGAGCTGGCTTTGCCAGCCCTCGTAGGCACTTCCGCTGTAGCTGACGCCGAGGGCAATCCTCACGGTTGAACCCCGGCCGGTGCGCAGTGAACGCGGTGCGTTCAGGCTGCGCTCACGCCAAGGCGTTCAGGAACGCCTGCGCCTTGACTTTCAACGGGCCGCTGGCTTCTGCCAGCACTTCTTCGGCCAGCGAGCGGGCACCGTCGGTGTCACCCAGTGAGCGGAACTCTTCGGCCAGCATGAACTTGGTTTCAAGCGGGTCATCCGACGAAGAAGATACTTCAAACTCAGGAGCGGGACTCTCCGTTGTTGGGCCATTCAGGTCAAGTGAAAGCGCGCCCAGGTCGAATTCCAGCATGCCGCTGTCGGCTACTGCCGGGGCCGGAGCCGGAGCGGCCTTGACCGGCGGAACCGGTTTGGCTGGCGGGACGAACGGCTCGGGTTCAAAATTCAGGCCTTCGGACAGAAAGGAAATCTCGGGTGCCGCTTCGGCGGGTTTGGCCGCAGCAGGTGCCGGTGGCTTGGCCGCAGGCATGGCAACCGTTGCGCTGCTGAAATCCATGTTCAGGGCGGCGGGTTCCGGTTTCTTGGTAACGGGCGGGGCAACTGGTTTTGGTGCAACGGGTGCCGATATTGCCGCAGGGGTTGTGGCTGTATCAGGCTCATCACCGAGTGAGAAATCCAGGTCAAGATCAACGTCCACGGCCGGGGTTGGCGCAGGGACATTGACCGGTTGAGCCACCATGGCCACGGTACCGCCCGGGCTGAACGCCGATGTCCCGGCGGCAGAGGCTGTGCCGGCGGGCTGTCCGCCAGGCTGGTACATCGGGTTCGAAGGGTCGAGCTCTCGGCCCATCTCGGTGATGTACGCCCATTCCGGGCCATTGCCGTGGGTCAGGTTGAAGGCTTCGATGGCGACGGTCTCAAATGCCTTGCTGTCGCGGCGTTTGGCATAGATTTCCATCAGCTTGGCGTGAATTGCCACGCGCATGGGGCTGGTGCGCATCGCCTCCTTGAGGATTTCCTCAGCTTGCAGGTCGCGTCCATATGCCAGGTACACGTCGGCTTCGGCTACGGGGTCTACGTCGCCAGCGGCGTCCAATTGACTGGGCGAATACACCAGGGACGAGCCCGTGGCGTTGCCTTCATTCGTGTCAATTCTTTGGCCGCCGCTGGCGCCGAAAAAAGAATCGGGCTGCAACCTGCTTTCAAGGAAAGAGCTGTCAACCTGGGCCCCGCCTGCGCGCTGGCGGTACCGGTAAAAGCCGAATCCGGCGAGCAACGCGACCAGAAGGCCTACGCCCGGCAATACCAGGGGGTTCTCCATCAGTTCGTCTAGCAGGCTGGGTTCAGGCGGCGGCGGCGGTGGCGCAACGACCGGCTTTTTGGGTACTACTGGAGCGGCTGCGACCGGAGCAGCGGGCTCACTGGCCGCGGGGGCTGGTTGTGAAGCCGCTACAAGCGGCTCGGCGCTTGCGGCCGTCGCTGAGGCCGCAGAGGCGGGTGCCATGGCAACCGCAGGCGTCGTGCCGGCAACTGCTGCTGCGCTGGCCGCCTGTGTGGTTGTAGCGGCTGCTTTGGCGGAGGTTGCCGATGATGCGGCGATGGAAGGCGCCGAAGCTGCCGGAGCCGCCGCGGGCACCGTGACGCTGGACGGGGCTGGAACAGCCACACCTGGCGTTTTGGCCGCGCTGGCTGCGGGTGCCGCTGCCGGACCGCTTCCGAGTTTGTTGAGCTCGTTAATATTTTTGGACAGCTCCGCAACCCGTGTCGAGGCTTCTTTGGCTTGCCGTTCCTTGGCAATCTTTTCTTCGGCGGCTGTCGCTGCCTTGCCCTTGACGGCTCCCTTGGACAGGGTGAGCTTGTCGGGGGTGGTGCTGGCAGGCGCCCGGTCTTCCACCTTGGCCTCCACCTTGCCGCCGGCCTGGCGGTCGGCACCGGCTACCTGTGCCGCCGGCACGCCTTCTGCGAGTTTTCGGCGGAAAGTGTTGAAGTCCTTGCTTTGCGCGACGATGGTCTGGGTAGCTTCGCCGGGGGAGACAGCACCGGCCGATTCCGCGGTCGGAATGTCCAGCACGGCGCCGGACTTGATGCGGTTGACGTTGCCGCCGATGAAGGCATCCGGGTTGCTTCGGAGCAAGGCGACCAGCATCTGGTCCAGTGAAATGCTGGACGGCTTGTTCTGGGCAGCGATTTTGCCTGCGGTGTCACCGGATTTGACGGTGACCTGCGTGTCGCCAGCAGGGGCTTTTTCCGCCTTTGCCGCAGGTGCCTTGGCTACGGGGGCGGGCCTGGTGGCACTGGAGCCGGGGCCTGACGGGGAATAGGGGATGGACGCGATGCCTTTGGAGGGCGGCGCGGCATTGGGCGAACCGGGGCGTGACAGCACAGGTGCAGTTGGCGCAACTGCTGTGCCGCTACTGCCGGACCGCAGGGCCGGCGGGTCAAACAGCATGGTGTAGTCGCGTGTAATTCGCCCGTTCGACCAATTGGCCTCCAGGATGAGGTCCACGAAAGGCTCGGTAACGGGGCGGTTGCTGCTCAATCGAAGGAAAGCCCGTCCGTCCGTCCGACGTTGCAGGCTGACTTCGACGCCGGTGACCACCGTGCCGTATTCCATGCCTGCTGCCCTGAAGGCTTCTGCCGGTGCAACACCGGCCCGAAGGCTGGCTGCTTCATCGGGCTTGAGGTCCGTGATCTCGATTTCGGCGCGAAGGGGTTCACCCAGTGCCGATTGAACGGTGATCCGGCCCAGCGCGAGCGCATGGGCTTCAAGACTTGCCAGGCTGCCCAGCAATGCAATGGCACTCGCCAGGGCGCCAATACGCCAACGACCGCGTTTATTCATGGGGTTGGGAGCCTCCAGTGCTCGGTCTGCATGTAACTTTATTCTGCTTAAGCGCACAAAAACCTCGATGCGAATTTTCGAAAAACAACCTTAACATCAAGGCATTAGGCTGACAAGCTAAGACACCACTTAAGTTTTGACACATCGAGTTAGCATCAACTTACATGTTCAGGATGTTGTCAGACGACAACGCACGGAAACAAGTGGTTACGGATGAGCGGCCGCATGTTGGCAACCGCTTACCCCGAATTATTCACCCCTGAAGCAGTATACGGAGCATGCGGCGCAGCGGTTCGGCCGCACCCCAGAGCAACTGATCGCCCACGGTGAAGGCACCGAGGTAGTCGGGGCCCATGGCCAGTTTGCGCAGGCGACCCACCGGAATCTGCATGGTGCCCGTCACGGCGACTGGTGTGAGGTCCTTGATCGAGGCCTCACGCGTGTTGGGCACAACTTTGACCCATTCGTTGTCGGCGGCGATCATGGCCTCGATATCGGCCAGCGGCACGTCCTTCTTCAGCTTGAAGGTCAGGGCCTGACTGTGGCAGCGCATCGCGCCTATGCGCACGCAGAAGCCGTCGACCGGCGTTTCAGCCGTGCCGAAGCCAGCGCCCTGGCCCAGGATCTTGTTGGTTTCCGCGCCGCCCTTCCATTCTTCCTTGCTCATGCCGTTACCCAGGTCCTTGTCGATCCAGGGGATCAGCGAGCCACCCAGCGGCACGCCGAAATTGGCCGTCTCATCGCTATTCAGTGATTGCTGTTTGGCCAGCACGCGGCGGTCGATTTCCAGGATGGCTGATTTGGGATCGTCCAGCAAGGCGCGGACTTCGCTATTGAGCGTGCCATATTGCGTCAGCAGCTCGCGCATGTGCTGGGCGCCGCCGCCGGACGCCGCCTGGTAGGTCATGCTGGTCATCCATTCGACGAGGCCGGCCTTGTACAGCGCACCCACGCCCATCAGCATGCAGCTCACCGTGCAGTTGCCGCCAATCCAGTTCTTGCCGCCCTTGGCCATGGCGTTCTGGATGACCGGGAGGTTAACCGGATCCAGGATGATGATGGCATCGTCGTTCATGCGCAGCGTGGAGGCCGCGTCAATCCAGTGGCCCGTCCAGCCGGCGGCGCGCAGCTTGGGGAAGACTTCAGTGGTGTAGTCGCCGCCCTGTGCCGTGATGATGATGTCGCACTTCTTCAACGCTTCAATGTCAAAGGCGTTCTTCAGGGTAGTTTCGTTTTTGGCCTGGGCCGGGGCTTTGCCGCCGGCGTTCGAGGTCGAGAAGAAAACCGGCTCGATCAGGTCGAAGTCGCCTTCAGCCTGCATGCGGTCGATCAGGACGGAGCCGACCATGCCGCGCCAGCCGACGAGTCCCGTGAGATTGCCTTTGAGTTTCATTGCGTTGCCCTTCAAAAAGTCAAAAATAAGGCTTTTTGGCCCGGCTCATCGAGCCGGCAGGGCACGACGAACCAGGCTTGCTAGCCTTTAATGGTGGTCGTTTTGGTGATCTGGGCAAAAACCGGCGCAGCGCCGATCGCGCGCGTAGCGGCGATAAAGCGGGTGAGTGCGGGGTTTTTGCGCATGGTGTTAATTGTAGCCAGGCTTGGCTTTATCGGGGCTGACAGCCGCCTCAAACCCGTTTTTACCCTTGGTTTGAGGCGATTTGCGGTAAAAAAACGTCAGGTCAGCGCTTTTACGACTGCGTTGCCCATCTCCACCGTGCCGACCTTCGTCGTGCCTTCGCTATAGATGTCAGGCGTGCGCAGGCCCTGGCTCAACACGGCGTCCACGGCTTTTTCGATGCGGGCGGCGGCTTCGGGCTGGTTCAGGCTGAAGCGCAGCATCATCGCTGCGCTCAGGATGGTGGCCAGCGGATTGGCCACGCCCTTGCCGGCGATGTCGGGTGCGCTGCCGTGGCTGGGTTCGTACAGGCCCTGGTTTTTGTCGTTCAGACTGGCCGAAGGCAGCATGCCGATGGAGCCGGTCAGCATGGCGGCGGCATCAGACAGGATGTCGCCGAACATGTTGCCGGTGACGACCACGTCGAACTTCTTCGGTGCCTTCACCAGCTGCATGGCGGCGTTGTCGACATACATGTGGTCCAGCGCGACGTCGGGATACTGCTTGCCGACTTCGGTGACCACGTCTTTCCAGAGCTGGAAGGTTTCCAGCACGTTGGCCTTGTCGACGCTGGTGACGCGCTTGTCACGCTTGCGGGCCGCCTGGAAGGCCACGTGGGCGATGCGTTCGATCTCGGGGCGCGAATAGCGCATCGTGTCAAAGGCCTCTTCCGAGCCGGGGAAGTGGCCATCAGGCGAAACGCGGCGGCCGCGCGGCTGGCCGAAGTAGATGTCGCCGGTCAGCTCGCGGATGATGAGGATGTCCAGGCCGGACACCAGTTCGCGCTTGAGGCTAGAGGCGTCCACCAGCTGCGCATAGCAAATTGCCGGGCGGAAGTTGGCGAACAGGCCCAGGTTTTTACGCAGGCCCAGGATGGCCTGCTCGGGGCGCAACGGCCTGTCGAGCTTGTCGTATTTCCAGTCGCCGACGGCACCGAACAGTACGGCATCGGCTTCCTTGGCGAGCTTCAGCGTGCTTTCGGGCAGCGGATGGCCATGGGCCTCGTATGCTGCGCCGCCGACCAGTGCGCTTTCGGTTTCAAACTTCAGGTCGAGCGCCTTCAATACCTTGACGGCTTCCGCGACGATTTCGGTGCCGATGCCGTCACCAGGGAGGATTGCGATTTTCATGTGATTAATCCAGGATTTCAGAAAAACTGGCCGGGCAAGAGTAATTGCTGCCCGGCACGGGGATGGGGGTTGAACTGGTGGTGTCGTTGACCACGATGGTGCAACGCTTGTCTTTCCAGATCAGGTCGGCAGTGTATTTTTTCTGCGGATCGGCGACGAAGCGGACAGCTACCGGTCCACACTTTGACTTGTAGGTTATGTTGTTCGCAAAATGCTGCTCCTGCGCATAGGCGCGAATCTGCACCGGGCCAGCTTGCGGAAGTACTTCAACAATGTCTTTGCGTTCGCGGCCGGCGTAGGTCCGGCTGGGTTCTATGGTGTTCAGAGCAACACCTACATCCTTGAAGCCTTCGCATGACGCGCTTTGTGGGCTCACACCAAATCGCGCTGTGCCATTCGAGAAGGAGCGCAGCCGAAGCGTCGCGGCATTCGCAGGGGCGTTCTTTTCGATGGCTGCCAGCTGGGTTTGGTCGCGATTGACCGCTTCCATCGTCGAGCAGCCCGTCAGGCCGGTCAGCAGGGCAACAACCAGCCCTGCCATGCGCGAGTGCGCCATCATCCTGCCACCGTGTGGTTCAGCCAGGGTTTGGTTGCCAGGCGCTCGGCTTCAAAGGCCTTGATCTTGTCGCTCTGGCGCAAGGTCAGGCCAATGTCGTCCAGGCCGTTGAGCAGGCAGTACTTGCGGAAAGCCTGCACGTCGAACGGGAGCTCCTCGCCCTGCGGCTTGACGATCACCTGCCGTTCCAGGTCAACGGTGAGCTGGTAGCCGGGGAAGGCCAGCGCTTCGTCGAACAGCTGGGCCACCTGTGCCTCGGGCAGCACGATGGGCAGCAAGCCGTTCTTGAAGCTGTTGTTGAAGAAGATGTCGGCATAGCTGGGCGCGATGATCGTGCGAAAGCCGTATTGGTCCAGCGCCCAGGGCGCATGTTCACGCGAGGAGCCGCAACCGAAGTTCTTGCGAGCCAGCAGGATGGAGGCGCCGGCGTAGCGTGGCTGGTTCAGCACGAAGTCCGGGTTGGGCTTGCGGCTGGCCGGGTCCTGGCCGGGAAAGCCCGCATCCAGGTAGCGCCATTCGTCAAACAGGTTGGGGCCGAAGCCGGTCTTGCGGATGGACTTGAGGAACTGCTTGGGGATGATGGCGTCGGTGTCGACGTTCTCGCGGTCCATCGGGGCGACCAGGCCCTTGTGTACGGTGAATTTCTGCATGGTGCGGCTCTTTAAGAGAATTTTCTGATGTCAACGAAGTGACCGTGCACTGCCGCCGCCGCGGCCATGGCCGGGCTGACCAAATGCGTACGCCCGCCAGCGCCTTGCCGGCCTTCGAAGTTGCGGTTGGATGTCGATGCGCAACGCTCGCCTGGCTCCAGCCGGTCGGCGTTCATGGCCAGGCACATCGAGCAGCCTGGTTCGCGCCATTCAAAGCCGGCGGCCACAAAAATCTTGTCCAGGCCTTCGCGCTCGGCCTGTTCCTTGACCAGGCCGGAGCCCGGTACCACCAGCGCGAGCTTGACGTTCTTGGCAACCTTCTGGCCGATCTTTTTGATGACGGCGGCTGCCTCGCGCATGTCCTCGATGCGGCTGTTGGTGCAGGAACCGATGAACACCTTGTCGATGTACAGGTCGTTCAGCGCCTTGCCGGGCTCCAGGCCCATGTACTTCAACGCGCGTTCGATGGCATCGCGCTTGTTGGCGTCTTTTTCCTTGTCGGGGTCGGGCACGCGGTCGTCGATGGACAGCACCATTTCGGGCGAAGTGCCCCAGGTGACTTGCGGCAGGATCTGGCTGGCGTCGAGCTCGACGACGGCGTCGAACTTCGCGTCAGCATCCGAGTGCAGCGTGTTCCAGTATTTGGCGGCCATATCCCATTCGACGCCGGTGGGCGAGAGCAAGCGGCCTTTGACGTAATCAATGGTTTTCTGGTCGACCGCCACCAGGCCGGCGCGGGCGCCGGCTTCAATTGCCATGTTGCAGACCGTCATGCGGCCTTCCATGCTGAGCGCACGAATCGCCGATCCGGCGAATTCAATGGTGTAACCCGTGCCGCCTGCCGTGCCGATCTTGCCGATGATGGCCAGCACGATGTCCTTGCCCGTCAGGCCGGGGGCGAGCTTGCCTTCAACCTTCACGAGCATGTTTTTGGCTTTTTTGGCCAGCAGGGTTTGCGTCGCCATCACGTGCTCGACCTCGCTGGTGCCGATGCCGTGCGCCAGCGCGCCGAAAGCGCCGTGCGTGGAGGTGTGCGAGTCGCCGCAGACCACCGTCATGCCGGGCAGCGTGGCGCCGCTTTCGGGGCCGATGACATGCACGATGCCCTGGCGCTTGGAGAGGAAGGGGAAGAAGGCGGCCGCGCCGAATTCCTTGATGTTGCTGTCCAGCGTGGTGATCTGTTCCTTGCTCACCAGGTCGGTGATGCCGTCGTAGCCCAGTTCCCAGCCGGTGGTCGGCGTGTTGTGGTCGGCGGTGGCGACGATGGAGCTGATGCGCCAGACCTTGCGGCCGGCCTCGCGCAGGCCTTCAAAGGCCTGCGGGCTGGTGACTTCGTGCACCAGGTGGCGGTCGATGTAGAGGATGGCTGTGCCGTCGTCTTCGGTATGAACGACGTGCTCGTCCCAGATTTTGTCGTAGAGGGTGCGTCCCATGGTTTCCTTCGTGGTCTCTCGTTGTCGTCTGTCGTGAGGGTGATTTTAGGCCGCTGAACTCGCAGCCATGGCTGCGGTTTGGGCGGGTCGGGCTGCATTGGCGTGCGGTTCGGCGGGCTGTGTGAGGTGCTCCACCAGCAGCCGCGCCGTCAGGGGCAGGGTGGAAAAGTCTCGCGCCACCAGCTGGATCTGGCGCTCGGCCCAGGCGTCCAGCAGGGGTATGGACTCCAGCTCGCCGACGCCGTGCATGAGCTCAAAAGCGCGCTGCGGCATCACGCCGACGCCCAGGCCGTTGTGGATCATGCGGCACATGGCGTCCAGGCCGGTGACATGGATGCGCAGCTTGATGGTGCGGCCCAGCCGGGCGGCCGCCTCGCGCATGGCCAGGTAAATCGAGCTGTTGGAGTGCAGGCCGACCTGGTCGTAGTCCAGTGCTGCTTCAAATTTGATAGCGCCTTGCGCAAACAGGGCGTGGCCTCTGGGCACAATCAACACTAATTTATCGGTGCGGTAGGGCAGTACCTGCAGGTCACCCGCGCCGTCGGCGGTGTTGCAGATGCCCAGATCGGCCGCGCCTTCCTGCACCGCCCGGACCACCTCGGTGCTCAGGTGCTCTTCCAGATCGATCTTGATGCCCGAATGCTCGCGGGTGAACGCGCCCAGGTCTTCCGGCAAAAACTGCACGATGGCCGATATGCTGGCGTGCACGCGCACATGGCCGCGCACGCCGTCGGCGTATTCGCTGAGCTCGCTCTGCATCTTCTCCAGGCTGAACAGCACCGAGCGCGCATGGTGCAGCAGGCTTTCGCCGGCGGGCGTCAAATCGACCCCGCGGGTGTGGCGGTACAGCAGCGGTGTGTCCAGCGTGATTTCGAGGTCGGAGAGGCGTTTGCTCACGGCCGAGGCGGCAATGAATTCGCGCTCAGCCGCCTTGCCGATGCTGCCGAGCTCGCACACGGCCACAAAGAGCTGAAGCGAGGTCAGGTCAATGCGGCGGGCAAAGTTGCGTTCGGAGCTTTTCATGGCATGGGCGTGGCGTCATCGTGTTAGACGATGGTGAAACGCTATTTTGCTACCACGATTGATGTTTTGTCATCGCATTACGCGATGCCCTGCTTGCCAATAGGCGTTTTCGGCCTCGGACCACCAGAATTTTAGATGTTTTGAGGCTCTAGACTAATAGGGACGAGCGAAAGCAGCTATCAAAAACGTAGCAGGCAGCTGCAGGGCCTTGGGGCATAAAAAAGCCCGCCGGTGTTGCCACGGGCGGGCTTTGTGTCAACGCGAGGTGGCTTAGCGCTTGGCCAGCGGCAACACCTGACGGGTCGTGGAGCCGGTGAACAACTGGCGTGGACGGCCGATCTTGTACTCGGGGTCGCCGATCATTTCGTTGAGCTGGGCGATCCAGCCGACGGTGCGGGCCAGCGCGAAGATCGCCGTGAACAGCGGCACCGGGATGCCGATGGCGCGCTGCACGATGCCGGAGTAGAAGTCGACGTTGGGGTAGAGCTTGCGCGACACGAAGTATTCGTCTTCCAGGGCAATCTTTTCCAGCGCCATGGCGAGCTTGAACAGCGGGTCGTTTTCCAGGCCCATTTCCTTGAGCACTTCCTTGCAGGTTTCCTGCATCAGCTTGGCGCGCGGGTCGTAGTTCTTGTAGACGCGGTGGCCAAAACCCATCAGCTTGACGCCGGAGTTCTTGTCCTTGACCTGCTTGATGAAGTCACCGATTTTCTCGATGCCGCCGGCTTTCTGAATGTCGCCCAGCATGTTGAGTGCCGCTTCGTTGGCGCCGCCGTGTGCCGGGCCCCAGAGGCAAGCCACGCCGGCAGCAATCGCTGCAAATGGGTTGGTGCCGGACGAACCGCACAGGCGCACCGTGGAGGTCGAGGCGTTTTGCTCATGGTCTGCGTGCAGGATGAAGATGCGGTCCAGCGCGCGTTCTAGCACCGGGTTGACCTTGTACTCTTCGCACGGCGTGGCGAACATCATGTGCAGGAAGTTGCCGGCATAGCTCAGGTTGTTCTTGGGGTACATGTAGGGCTGGCCCACGGTGTACTTGTAAGCCATGGCGACCAGCGTCGGCATCTTGGCGATCAGGCGGATGGCGGAGATATCGCGGTGCTCGGGATTGGTGATGTCGGTGCTGTCATGGTAGAAGGCCGACAGGGCGCCGACCAGGCCGGTCATGATGGCCATCGGGTGCGCGTCACGGCGGAAACCGCGCAGGAAAAACTGCATCTGTTCGTTGACCATGGTGTGGTTGGTCACGCGGCTGACGAAGTCTATTTTCTGCTCGGTATTGGGCAGCTCTCCGTACAGCAGCAGGTTGCAGGTTTCCATGTAGTCGCAGTTGGTGGCCAGCTGCTCGATGGGGTAGCCGCGGTACAGCAGCTCGCCCTTGTCGCCGTCGATGTAAGTGATGGCCGACTGGCAGGCAGCGGTCGACAGGAAACCGGGGTCATAGGTGAACATGCCGGTCTGGGCATACAGCTTGCGGATATCAACGACGTCCGGACCTACGCTGCCCTGGTAGACCGGCAACTCGATGCTGGGGCTGCCGTTGCTGAAGGACAGGGTGGCTTTGTTGTCAGCTAGCTTCATTTCGTGCTTCTTTCTTTCGTATCAGTGTCAATGGAGGACGGACGCGTAATCAGGGGCCGGCGCTGCAGGCTGCAGCAACTTTAAAACTTCATGGGCTTCAGAAGTAGAGGCGCTTGCCTTGGCCGCTTCATCGGGCAGCTGGCTGGCAACTTTTCGTTTTAACAGCAGGTCCAGCAAATCGTTGTCGGACAAATCCATTAAATCATTTAACCCTTTAGCCTGCCTGACGGTTAGCGTCGCTTCGTGCGCCAAAAAGAAGCGCTCAATCAGCAAATCGTTTTCCAGCAGGCCGCGCCGGCAACGCCACTTGAGCTTGCTCAGGGCTCGCTCGTCCAGCAGGGCGTCGGCGGTTTCCATATCGTTCAGACCGTGGAGGTTTCGCCGCCGGGCCGCCCCAAGGCGAAACGCGCCCCCTCGGGGGGCAGCGAAGTACACGAAGTGACGAGCGTGGGGGCCATGGTCACGCCGCCGGGCCGCCCCAAGGCGAAACGCGCCCCCTCGGGGGGCAGCGAAGTACACGAAGTGACGAGCGTGGGGGCCATATTTTCAAACTGTCCTGAGGACCATCATTTCCTTGATCTTGCCAATCGCCTTGGTCGGGTTCAGGCCCTTGGGGCAGACGTCGACGCAGTTCATGATGGTGTGGCAGCGGAACAGGCGGTACGGGTCTTCCAGGTTGTCCAGGCGCTCGGCGGTGGCTTCGTCGCGACTGTCGGCGATGAAGCGGTAGGCTTGCAGCAGGCCGGCCGGGCCGACGAACTTGTCGGGGTTCCACCAGAAGCTGGGGCAGGAGGTGGAGCAGCTGGCGCACAAAATGCACTCGTAGAGGCCGTTGAGCTCATCACGCTCCTCGGGGCTCTGCAGGCGCTCTTTTTCGGGCGGCACGTTGTCGTTGATCAGGTAGGGCTTGATCGAGTTGTACTGCTTGAAGAACTGCGTCATGTCGACGATCAGGTCGCGCACCACGGGCAGGCCGGGCAGCGGCTTGAGGATGATGACCTCGGGCAGCGTGCGCATGTTGGTCAGGCACGCCAGGCCGTTCTTGCCGTTGATGTTCATGGCGTCGGAGCCGCATACGCCTTCGCGGCAAGAGCGGCGAAAGCTGATGGTCGGGTCCTGCGCCTTCAGCTTCATCAACGCGTCCAGCAGCATGCGCTCGTGGCCGTCGAGCTCCACCTCGATGGTCTGCATGTAGGGCTTGGCATCGGTGTCCGGGTCGTAGCGGTAGATCTTGAAGGTACGTTTGGTCATGGGGTTCTCGCTTCTTGTGGGGTCGCAGGGCGTCAGAGCAGTAAGGGCAACGTCTTCAGAAAGTACGCGTCTTGAGCGGGACCGAATCGACCGTGAGCGGTTTCATCTGCACCGGCTTGTAAGCCAGGCGGCTGCCTTCGCTGTACCAGAGCGTGTGTTTGTGCCAGTCGGTGTCGTTGCGGCCGTTCGGGTGCGCGGGGGTGTCGCCGTAGTCGTCGACAGAGTGCGCGCCGCGGCTTTCCTGGCGGGCGGCAGCGGACACGATGGTGGCCTGCGCTGCTTCGATCAGGTTTTCCACTTCCAGCGCTTCGATGCGCGCGGTGTTGAAAATCTTCGACTTGTCCTTGAGGCCGATGCTGTTGACGCGGGCACGCAGCGCGGCGATTTTCGTCACGCCTTCGTTCATGATGGCCTGTGTGCGGAACACGCCGGCATGCTGCTGCATGGCGGCGCGCAGGTCGTTGGCCACGTCTTGCGCGTATTCGCCGTCGGTCGCGTTGTCCAGGCGCGCGATGCGGGCCAGGGTCTTGTCGGCGGCATCCGCCGGCAGCGGCTTGTGCGTGGTTGTCTTGGCGAACTCGACGATGTGATTGCCGGCGGCCTTGCCGAACACCAGCAGGTCGAGCAGCGAGTTGGTGCCCAGGCGGTTGGCGCCGTGAACGCTGACACAGGAGCATTCGCCCACCGCGTACAGGCCGTTGACCACCTGGCTCTGGTTGCTGGCGTCCTGCGTGACAACCTGGCCATGGATGTTGGTCGGGATGCCGCCCATCTGGTAGTGGATGGTGGGCACCACGGGAATCGGTTCCTTGGTGATATCGACGTTGGCGAAGTTGTGGCCGATCTCGAACACCGAAGGCAGGCGCTTCATGATGGCGTCCACGCCCAGGTGGGTCATGTCCAGCAGGATGTAGTCCTTGTTGGGGCCGCAGCCGCGGCCTTCCTTGATTTCCTGGTCCATGGAGCGCGAGACGAAGTCGCGCGGCGCCAGGTCTTTCAGCGTGGGCGCATAACGCTCCATGAAACGCTCGCCGTTGCTGTTGCGCAGAATTGCGCCTTCGCCGCGGCAGCCTTCGGTCAGCAGCACGCCGGCGCCGGCCACGCCGGTGGGGTGGAACTGCCAGAACTCCATGTCTTCGAGCGGGATGCCGGCGCGCGCCGCCATGCCCAGGCCGTCGCCAGTGTTGATGAAGGCGTTGGTTGATGCGGCAAAAATGCGCCCTGCGCCGCCGGTGGCCAGCAGCGTGGTCTTGGCTTCAAAAATGTGGACATCGCCGGTTTCCATTTCGAGGGCGGTCACGCCCACGACGTCACCGGCGGAGTCGCGGATCAGGTCCAGCGCCATCCACTCGACGAAGAAGCTGGTTTTTTCCTTGACGTTTTGCTGGTACAGCGTGTGCAGCATGGCGTGGCCGGTGCGGTCGGCTGCGGCGCAGGCGCGCTGCACGGGCTTTTCGCCATAGTTGGCGGTGTGGCCGCCGAAGGGGCGCTGGTAAATCGTGCCGTCGGGGTTGCGGTCGAAAGGCATGCCCATGTGCTCGAGGTCATACACGACCTTGGGTGCTTCGCGGCACATGTATTCGATGGCATCCTGGTCGCCGAGCCAGTCGGAGCCCTTGACGGTGTCATAGAAGTGGTAGTGCCAGTTGTCTTCGCTCATGTTGCCGAGCGATGCGCCGATGCCGCCCTGGGCTGCAACGGTGTGCGAGCGGGTGGGGAACACTTTGGAAAGCACGGCCACGTTGAGGCCGGCGCGTGCCAGCTGCAGCGACGCGCGCATGCCGGAGCCGCCGGCACCGACGATGACGACGTCAAATTTGCGCTTGGGGAGTTTGGATGTTGCTGTCATGATTTTTGTGGGGGTGTCGGTCTTCTTGTCGGGTCTGTGGGGTCAGCGAGGGCTTAAAGGCGCCACAGGACCTGGATGCCCCAGCCGGCGCAGGCCACCAGCCAGACAATCGTGAAAACATTCAGAACCAGCTTGATGGAGGCTGGTTTGACGTAGTCCATCCAGATGTCGCGCATGCCGACCCACACGTGCAACAGCAGGGCAACGATGACCACAAACGTCAGCGTCTTCATCCATTGGGACGAGAAAATGCCGGCCCATTTGTCGTAGCCGATGGGGCCTTTGCTGAAGATGACCTGGGCCAGGACCAGCACGGTGAAGAGGGCCATCAGCGCGGCCGTGATGCGCTGCGCGAGCCAGTCGCGCAAACCATAGTGGGCACCGACAACGATGCGCTTGGAGCCGTAGTTAACTGCCATTTTTGTGCTCCTTGATTAGTACGCGCCGAAGAGCTTGAGTGCCAGCACGATTGAGATGCCTATGCTCACAGCCAGTGTGAAGAGGGCGGATGATTTGCCGAATTCCTTGCTGACGGCGGCGTGGCTCACGTCCATCCACAAGTGGCGCAGGCCGGCGATGAAATGGTGCAGGTAAGCCCAGATCAGGGCCAGCGCCACCAGTTTCCAGATGATGCCGGGAAGGCCCAGCATGCCAACATTGAAGGCCCCCTTGAATTTCTCGAACGAGATTTCAGAGGAGATCGAAGTGTCGAACATCCAGATGATGAAGGGCATCAGCAAAAACATGATGAACCCGCTGATACGGTGAAGGATGGAGACAATGCCTGCGAGGGGGAGGCGATAGGAGGGGAGGTCGGTCAGAGCGTTGATGTTGCGGAACTCGGGCCGCTTCTTCGCTACGGTTGTCGCTGATTCGGACATACTTGGCTTTCTGTGTTTTTGAGTAACGGCTTTGTAACTGCCAAAGCGGCTCAACCCGAAATTCTATTGCAATGCAGCAACAATCCCGGCTGCTTCGGGTGATGGCCGGAAATTTTTGTCGGGAAAAGTGCGTTTGGCTGCGCAACAGTTCGCAATTGCTGCGCGAAGGTCGTCGTAACTGACATGACGATTACAAATCACCCCATCCGGACGGCAATTCAGCGGCGCGCATATATCGCTGCTGACGCCTCGTTGGTGTCATGGCTTGAAGGGTTTTCATCGTCAGTCATGTCGTTATGGGTTGCACCGGCGGGCTCTCGCGGCCATGCTGCGGCAGGTTAGCCTGGCAGGGTTTTCTGTTGCCCTTGAGCCTGCTGCCGCTGTTCAGTTCAGTGTGTTGTGATAGTGATGTGTGTCGGTGCGGTAGTAGCCGCGGCGCAGCTCCATGGGGGCATCGTTGTAGGTGTAGGCGATGCGCTCCACGCTCAAAAGCGGTGCTCCGTGCTCTACTTTTAATAGCAGCTCGCGCCCGTCAGTGGCTGCTTCAGCGCGTATTTTTTCTTCGGCGCGAACCATCCGCACGTTGAATTCGGTCTCAAACAACGCATACATGGGGCCGTGGTAGTCGGCCAGCCGCTCGGCTGTCAGGCCCTTGAAGGGTGCGGCAGGAAGCCAGATGTCTTCAAGAATGGTGGGTGTGCCGGCAAAGCTCAGCACGCGTCGGGCCTGCAGCACGGCGTCCCCGGTGCGCAAGGCCAGCGTGCGTGCAATCTCGGCGCTGGCGCGCACGCGCCGGCAGTCGATGATGTCGCGTTGGGCCGGGCCTTCGCTGCCCGGCGTGCCGCTGTCGGGGACCAGCTTGAGAAAGCGGAACTGGACATGTTGCTCGGCGTGGGTGGCGACAAAGGTGCCCTTGCCCTGGCGGCGGACCACCAGGTTGTCGGTGGCCAGCTCGTCGATGGCCTTACGCACCGTGCCCTGGCTGACGCGGTAGCGCGCTGCCAGGTCCATCTCGGAAGGGATGGCTTCGCCCGGTTTCCATTCGCCTGATTGCAGGCTTTGCAGGATCAGGGCCTTGATCTGCTGGTACAGCGGACTGAACGCCGGCGTGGCACCTGGAAAGTCATCGGCGGGTAGGGCGGGAATGGCGGTCATGGGTTGGATTCTGGCTGGCCGTATCATATCTTATATAAGACATAAGACAAATTGACGCCCGCTGCTTTTCAAGCGTAAAATCTTTGGCTGAGCCAGCGCGCGGCCTGCCGTTTTGCGGTGATTTTGACGGGTAAAAGCATAAGACCCGTCAGTAATCACTTCCAGATATTCCAGGGTCGCGCCAGACATCTCACACCACATCCCTCATCTCAACCGATTTTCAACTTCCTGGAGTCCTCCCATCATGAGCAAAAAACCCGTCCGCGTTGCAGTCACCGGTGCAGCAGGCCAAATCGGTTACGCATTGTTGTTCCGCATTGCTTCCGGCGAAATGCTCGGCAAGGACCAGCCCGTCATTCTTCAATTGCTCGAAGTGCCCGTTGAAGGCCCGCAAAAAGCGCTCAAGGGCGTGATGATGGAACTCGACGACTGCGCGTTCCCGCTGCTGGTCGGCATGGAAGCCCACAGCGACCCGATGACCGCCTTCAAGGATGCCGACTACGCGCTGCTGGTCGGTTCGCGCCCACGCGGCCCCGGCATGGAACGTGCCGAGCTGTTGGCCGTTAACGGCGCCATCTTCACGGCGCAGGGCAAGGCGCTCAACGCCGTCGCCAGCCGCAACGTCAAGGTGCTGGTGGTTGGCAACCCCGCCAACACCAATGCCTACATTGCCATGAAGAGCGCCCCTGACCTGCCGCGCAAGAACTTCACCGCCATGCTGCGCCTGGACCACAACCGCGCCGCCAGCCAGATCGCAGCCAAGACCGGCAAGGCCGTGGCCGACATTGAAAAACTCACCGTCTGGGGCAACCACTCGCCCACGATGTACGCCGATTACCGTTTTGCCACCATCAAGGGCGAAAGCGTCGCCAAGATGATCAACGACCAGGAATGGAACGCCAACGTGTTCCTGCCTACCGTCGGCAAGCGCGGCGCCGCCATCATTGAAGCGCGCGGCCTGTCCTCGGCCGCATCGGCCGCCAATGCCGCCATCGACCACATGCGCGACTGGGCCCTGGGCACCAACGGCAAGTGGGTCACCATGGGTATCCCTTCGGACGGCCAGTACGGCATTCCGAAAGACGTCATGTTCGGTTTCCCCGTGACCTGCGAAAACGGCGAATACAAACTGGTCGAAGGCCTGGAAATCGACGCTTTCAGCCAGGAACGCATTACCAAGACCCTGGACGAGCTTAAGGGTGAGCAAGACGGCGTCAAGCACCTGCTCTGAGCAATTAATGAGCGATGTGCGCCGCGCAGGGCCGCCCCAAGCAAGCACGGCCCCCTCGGGGGGCAGCGTAGTACACGAAGTGACAAGCGTGGGGGCTCGCCAACATCCGCGCGACGTTCTGTTGGGTGCCCAGGCACAAGCCGGGTTTCTTCCGGTTTGTGATCACTACAGCGGTGTTGAAGCCCGCATGCGCAAAAGCCTGCAATTGCAGGCCGAGATGATCGAGGAGTTCGGCGCCTGCGTGTTTGACGTGACGCTGGATTGCGAAGACGGCGCACCCGTGGGCGGCGAAGCCGACCATGCCGCGATGGTCGTGGCGCTGGCGGCCCTGGCCAGCGACAAGGCCCGCGTCGCGGTGCGCATCCATTCGGTGGACCACCCCGCCTTTGATGCCGACATGGCTGTCATTGCCGGGAAGCTGTCCCGCCATCTCTCACACATCATGGTTCCCAAGGTGGAATCGGTTGCCGATGTGGTCAGGGCCGAGCAGGCTCTGCTCGCAGCATCGGCCGGTGGCCTGCCGCTGCACGTGCTGATCGAGTCTCCACTCGCGGTGCGAAACGCTTTCGACATTGCTGCTCATCCGCGCGTGCAGTCGTTGAGTTTTGGCCTGATGGATTTTGTCTCGGCGCATGGCGGTGCGATTCCCGCCGACGGCATGAGCAGCCGCGGCCAGTTCACGCATCCGCTGGTGATGCGCGCCAAGCTCGAAATCGCGTCGGCTTGCCATGCCCACGGCAAAGTGCCGTCGCATTGTGTTGTCACAGAGTTCAATGACACTGAGGCCATGACTTCCGCCGCACGCCATGCCGCCCGTGAACTGGGCTACACCCGCATGTGGAGCATCCACCCCAACCAGATCCGGCCTATCCTGGCGGCTTTTGCGCCCACCGAGGGCGAGATTGAAAGTGCTACAAAAATAATAGCTGCTGCCGCAAGCTCAGACTGGGCCCCCATCAGTTTTGAAGGCAAGCTGCACGACCGCGCGAGCTACCGCTACTTCTGGCAGGTTCTGGAGCGCGCGCACCAGACCGGCCGTGTCTTGCCGCACGAGGCGCAGGCATATTTTTCTGCGCCGCTTCACTGATTTTTCCGATTGACTGTTGACCGTTCCAAAGGACCCCCCATGAAACATTTCGCTCTCTCTGCCTTGATGCTGGCCGCCCCGGCCCTGTTGCTGGCCCAGACGGCGGCCCCTAAAGCCGCCGCACCCAAGGCTGCAGCCGCAGCTGACCAGCCTGCCCAGGCCGCCAAGCGTGCACCGATCAGGCGCTCTGCCGCCAAGGTGGTGGAAGAAAGGACGCCCATTGACGATGACCCGTCTGTCACCTTGACCCCTGAAGACCTGGAGCTCGCCAAGCGGGTTTACATTGGCACGATTCCCTGCGAACTGGGTGCCTCCGTCACCATCACGCCGAATGAAAAACGCCCGGGCTTCTTCCTGGTGCAGACGGGCAAGATGCGTTTTCGCATGCACCCGGTCGGAAGCCGCACCGGTGCCATCCGCCTGGAAGACGGCCGTGCAGGCGCCATGTGGCTCCAGTTGGGCAACAAGTCGATGCTGATGAGCCAGAAAATGGGCCAGCGCCTGGCTGACGAGTGCATGAGCCCGGCGCAGGTGACTTTTGCCGATGACATGAAGAAGAACCCCCCGACCAGCATTCTGGAGGCCTTGCCTGCCGCCAAAGCTGCGCCAGCTCAGGCTGGCACGGGTTCTGCTCAGCCAGAAACTGCCCCGGCCAAAGCCCCATAAAGCCCGATAAAGCCCAATACAGACACAGACCGCGACCGCACGCGCATCGACCGTGCAAATTTTGAGTACAGGAGAAGAAAACCATGATGCCCGAGTTCATACAAACCTACCGCAACCATGTGGCCGAGCGCGCCGCGCTGGGTATTCCCCCGCTGCCGCTGTCGGCCCAGCAGACCGGTGAGGTCATTGAGCTGCTGAAGAACCCGCCCAAGGGCGAAGAGGCCTTTCTGGTGGAGCTGATCACGCACCGCGTGCCGGCCGGGGTTGATGCGGCCGCCAAGGTCAAGGCCAGCTATCTTGCTGCCGTGGCGCACGGCACCGAAAAGTGCTCGCTGATCTCCCGTGAGAAAGCAACGCAGTTGCTGGGCACCATGCTGGGCGGCTACAACATCAGCCCCATGGTCGAGCTGCTCGACGACGCTGAAGACAGCGTCGCCACGCAAGCGGCCAACGGCCTGAAGCACACGTTGCTGATGTTCGACCAGTTCCACGATGTGCAGGAAAAGGCCGGCAAGGGCAACAAATACGCCAAGGCCGTGCTGCAAAGCTGGGCCGATGCCGAGTGGTTCACCAGCCGCCCGGAAGTGCCAGAGTCGATCAAGCTCACCATTTTCAAGGTGGCTGGTGAAATCAACACCGACGATCTCTCCCCTGCACCCGATGCCTGGAGCCGCCCTGACATCCCGCTGCACGCGCTGGCCATGCACAAGAATGCCCGCCCCGGCGTGACGCCCGAAGAAGACGGCAAGCGCGGCCCGGTCAAGTTCATTGAAGAGCTGAAAGCCAAGGGCAACCTTGTGGCCTATGTGGGCGACGTGGTCGGTACCGGCTCCTCGCGCAAGTCCGCAACTAACTCGGTGTTGTGGTTCACCGGTGAAGACATTCCCTTTGTGCCGAACAAGCGTTTCGGCGGTGTCTGCCTCGGCTCCAAGATCGCGCCGATTTTTTACAACACCATGGAAGACTCGGGCGCGCTGCCGATCGAACTCGACGTGAGCCAGATGGCCATGGGCGATGTGATCGAACTGCGCCCCTATGAGGGCAAGGCGCTGAAAGACGGCAAGGTCATCGCCGAGTTCAAACTCAAGAGCGACGTGCTGTTTGACGAAGTGCGCGCCGGCGGCCGCATTCCGCTGATCGTCGGCCGCGGCCTCACGGCCAAGGCGCGTTTTGCGCTGGGCCTTCCCGTGTCTACCCAGTTCCGCTTGCCGCAGAACCCGGCCGACAACGGCCGCGGCTTTACGCTGGCACAAAAAATGGTTGGCCGTGCGGTCGGCTTGCCTGAAGGCCAGGGCGTACGCCCCGGCACGTACTGCGAGCCCAAGATGACTTCTGTCGGCTCGCAGGACACCACCGGTCCGATGACGCGCGACGAATTGAAAGACCTGGCTTGCCTGGGTTTCAGCGCCGACCTGGTGATGCAGTCCTTCTGCCACACGGCGGCTTATCCCAAGCCGGTCGATGTGAAGATGCACCACGAGCTGCCCGAGTTCATGAGCGACCGCGGTGGCATCCCGCTGCGTCCGGGCGACGGCATCATCCACAGCTGGCTCAACCGCATGCTGCTGCCCGACACCGTCGGCACCGGCGGCGACAGCCACACGCGTTTTCCCATCGGCATCAGCTTCCCCGCGGGCTCAGGCCTGGTGGCTTTCGGTGCTGCCACCGGCGTCATGCCGCTGGACATGCCTGAGTCGGTGCTGGTGCGCTTCAAGGGCGAAATGCAGCCCGGTATCACGCTGCGCGACCTGGTCAACGCAATCCCGTTGTACGCCATCAAGGCCGGTCTGCTGACGGTCGCCAAGCAAGGCAAGAAGAACATCTTCTCGGGCCGCATCCTGGAAATCGAAGGCTTGCCCGACCTCAAGGTGGAGCAGGCTTTTGAATTGAGCGATGCCTCGGCCGAGCGTTCTGCCGGCGGTTGCACGGTGCACCTGAACAAGGAGCCCATCATCGAATACATCAACAGCAACATCACGATGCTGAAGTGGATGATCGCCACGGGTTACTCGGATGTGCGCACCATCAAGCGCCGCATCGCCGCCATGGAAGCCTGGCTGGCCGACCCGCAATTGCTCAAGGGCGATGCGGACGCCGAATACGCTGCCGTCATCGAGATCGACCTGGCCGACATTCATGAGCCTATCGTGGCTTGCCCGAACGACCCTGACGACGTGAAGACGCTGAGCGAAGTGGCCGGCAGCAAGATCGACGAAGTCTTTATCGGCAGCTGCATGACCAACATCGGCCATTTCCGCGCCGCTTCCAAGCTGCTCGAAAACAAGCGCGACATCCCCGTCAAACTGTGGATGGCGCCGCCGACCAAGATGGATGCCAAGCAGCTGACCGAAGAAGGCCACTACGGCGTGCTGGGATCTGCCGGCGCACGCATGGAAATGCCGGGTTGCAGCCTGTGCATGGGAAACCAGGCGCAGGTGAAAGAGGGCGCGACGGTGTTTTCCACCTCCACCCGCAACTTCCCGAACCGCCTCGGGAAAAACTCCAACGTCTATCTCGGTTCCGCCGAGCTGGCGGCGATCTGCTCCAAGCTGGGCCGCATCCCCACCAAGGCCGAATACATGGCCGACATGGGTGTGCTGACAGCTGCCAGCGACAAGATCTATCAGTACCTCAACTTCGACCAGGTCAAGGACTACACCGACATGGCTGACACGGTGAAGGACGGCGTGGCCGCTTAAGTGGGCACCCTGCCGTCGGCTTGACAGCCGCAAGCTGAAATGGAAGGATGAAGTGATGAAGAAACCGTCACTTCTTTCCTTCCTTTTTTTTGTTCTTTTTTTGGCCACCGGTGCAGCCGCTCGAGCTCAGGAAGCGCGCACCAACGCCTTCAACGACCCCTTCCTGCAGGTCACTTCGGCGATCAATCCGTGCCCTGTGCCGGAGGGGCCGCTCTATACCGAGCAGGAAGTGCGCGACGTAGCCCATGTGCGGGCGCAGCACGGCGGCAGTTGCTACCGCGTGGGGCGTTGCCGCCTGGCCAACTCGTATTGGTACGATGCCGAAATCATTCCGCGCGTGTCGCAATACATCAAGCTCGACGGCCGGTTCGACGACACCAGTGTGTGGGTGCAGGGCGAGCGGCGTTTGGTCTTTCTCAAAGGTTGCGTCAAGACACGCGAGCAGTCCGAGGCGCTTGAAAAAGCGGTCTGGCTGGTCGACGACGTCATGGGGGTGGTGAACTACCTGCGTGTGGGTGATGAGCCTGTGCGTTACGTGCCGGCGCAGGTTGAAAAGAAATAACGTCCTCCTTTCGACATGAAACACAAAAAGTCCCGCAAGAAATTGCGGGACTTTTTGCTTTTCAATGATCGGAAGTTACAGCCCCGAAGGCAGCGGGTCCACCACCCGCAGTTCCGAGCCATCGACAAACTTCAGGTACCAGAACTCCGGCGCGAGCGGCAGATTGGGGCGCATGTGGCTGATGTTGGCGGGCAGCACATAGACCGTGCTGGCACCATCGTCTGGTGGCGGCGCGAGGTAGTGGCGCTTGACTGCCACCAATCCGCCTATGGTGGAAACCACGGTGCCTATCGATTCGGTGACGGCATTGACGGTGGTGCCCTGGCCCAGCATGTGGATGGTGGTCTGGCCCATCAGGTCGGGGCGTGAGGCTTCTATGTACAGCACTGCCGCGGTGTTGATGCGCAAATCGTCGGGCGCGCTGGGCTCAGTGGCTTTGTTGAACGAGATAAAGGGCATGGATAGGGCCGGTTGGAGACAGGTTTTCGGGCGAATTCT
Organism: Polaromonas sp. P1_E12; assembly: GCF_056405975.1. NCBI lineage: Bacteria > Pseudomonadati > Pseudomonadota > Betaproteobacteria > Burkholderiales > Comamonadaceae > Polaromonas > Polaromonas sp. P1_E12. The sequence continues at coordinate 193,310 of NZ_JBFUBB010000001.1, forward strand.
CAGGAAATATGCAGCTCTTTGTGCTCACCCAGCTTGCGCGGCAACTCGCCCAGGATGGCCGCCTTGGCCATCCTGGCCAGCTGCACCATCTTGCTTTCCTTCACATCCCAGTATTCGGCGTGATGAATGCGCACTTCCAGCAGCGCCAGGTCCGGGTCGTTGACGCCCGCAGGAAACCAGGCGCGGGCAAGCGGTGACCAGAGTTCTTCTTTTTTGGCCTGGTCTTCCGCGATCACGGCCTGGCCCGACACCGATACGTAGCTGTCGGCGCCCGGGTCGGCGTAGGACACGTTGACGTTGCCGTCATGCTGCAGCCGCTGGGCCATCTCGCTTTTGCGTGAGATGAAGAAATACAAATGAGATTCCGCATCGAGCGACTGGTTCTGCGTGGTCAGGGGATGGGCGTGCAACATGCCGCTGGCCTGTCGGTGCGTCAGCATGCCGAACTTGATGCCCTGGATCAGCTCCCAAAGGGTGTCGTGGTCTGATTTTGTTGCGCTCATGAAAACTCCCGTGGGTGGTGGCCAATGCGTCGATGCTAGGCATCAAGCCGCGGGCCGCTCATCAGCGGGCGGCGCGGGCAGCTGTCAGCAAGTACCGACAGCCCCGGTTTCCAGGCGCAGCCTGTGTAAACCATCGCCCTGCGGGGGAACTAATGGCGCGAGCGGTTACCATATAGATGCAAGTAATTCGCATTTGTATTACGGTTTGCTTACAGGCGCCCCGTAGGCTTCAATGCCTGCGCCGCGCCCGGCCCGGTTCGGGCGAACCGGGCCGCTTTGATCTCTAAAAGGTGTTTCATGAAACTGTCGTTCCCATTCTTTGCCGGCGCTGTGCTGGCTGCTGGCCTGTTGGCCGCGCCAATGGCCTCCACCGCCCAAACCGTCACGCCCACCGCCGAAGGCATCGTGGTTTACAACGCCCAGCACGCCAGCCTGACCAAAGCCTGGGCTGAAGCCTTCAGCAAGGAAACCGGCATCAAGGTCACTTTGCGCAACGGCAGTGACACCGAGCTGGGCAACCAGATCGTGCAGGAAGGCAAGGCCTCGCCCGCCGACGTGTTCCTGACGGAGAATTCGCCGGCCATGGCGCTGGTCGACACGGCAGGGCTGTTCGCTCCGCTGGACGCGGCCACGCTGTCTGAAGTGCCTGCCAACTTCCGCCCCGCGCATGGCCGCTGGACGGGCATCGCCGCGCGCAGCACGGTGTTTGTCTACAACAAGGCCAAGCTCACGCCGGCGCAGTTGCCCAAGTCCATGCTGGACCTGGCCACGCCCGCCTGGAAGGGCCGCTGGGCCGCGTCGCCCTCCGGCGCTGATTTCCAGGCCATCGTGAGCGCGTTGCTCGAACTCAAGGGCGAAGCCGCCACGGCCGCCTGGCTCAAGGCCATGAAGGAAAACGCCACGCCTTACAAAGGCAACGGCACCGTGCTCAAGGCCGTCAATGCCGGCCAGATCGAAGGTGGCGTGATTTACCACTATTACTACTACGGCGACCAGGCGAAGACCGGCGAGAACAGCAACAACGCCCAGCTGCATTACTTCCGCAACCAGGACCCTGGCGCTTTTGTGAGCATTTCCGGTGGCGGCGTGCTGGCCTCGAGCAAGCACCAGCCCGAAGCCCAGGCCTTCGTGAAGTGGGTTGCCGGCAAAGGCGGACAGGACATCCTGAGAACCGGCGACGCGTATGAGTACGCCGTCGGCACCGGCGTAGCCTCCAACCCCAAACTGGTACCTTTGGCTGAGCTGCAGGCGCCCAAGGTGGAGCCTTCCAAACTCAACAGCAAAAAAGTCACCGACCTGATGACCCAGGCCGGCCTGCTGTAAACCACTTCCAATCGCTCCTAACCACTTCAGGTCCGCGGATCTGACACCTGCCTTGAGTGCCTTGCCCTTTGATGTCGGCGCCGATTCCCTTAACCCGGCGAGTGCGGCCCTGCGGCCTTCGCCTGTAGCCGGGCGCGGCGGCTGGCGCCTGTCGGGGGTGGGCAGCGCGGCCCTGCTGGTCTCGTTGCTCGCTTTGTTGCCGCTGGGTTTTGTCATCTGGGTCGGCATCCAGGCGGGTTGGGACACGGCCTCTGCGTTGATCTTCCGGCCCCGTGTGGGTGAACTGCTCGTCAACACTGCTTTGCTGGTAGCGCTGACGGTGCCCTTGTGCGCCGTGCTGGCCGTGGCCCTGGCCTGGCTCACCGAGCGCAGCGACCTGCCCGGTGCGCGCACCTGGGCCTGGCTGGCCGTCGCGCCGCTGGCCGTGCCGGCTTTTGTGCACAGCTATGCCTGGATGACGGTCGCCCCCGGCCTGCACGGCTTGCCCGCCGGCGTGATGGTTTCGGTCATCGCCTACTTTCCATTTTTGTATTTGCCGGTGGCCGCAGCCTTGCGGCGGCTGGATCCGGGCATGGAAGACAGCGCCGCCTCGCTGGGCTTGAGCCCTTTGGCGGTGTTCTTCCGCGTGGTGCTGCCGCAGCTGCGGCTGGCGGTATGCGGCGGCTCACTGCTGGTGGGCCTCCACTTGCTGGCCGAGTACGGCCTTTACGTGATGATCCGCTTCGACACCTTCACCACGGCCATCGTCGACCAGTTCCAGTCGACCTACAACGGGCCTGCGGCCAACATGCTTTCCGGCGTGCTGGTGGTGTGCTGCTTCGCGTTGCTGGGACTGGAATCGGCCGCGCGCGGCAAGGAGCGTTATGCGCGCGTAGGTTCCGGCGCGGCGCGCATGCCTTTCAAACGCAAGCTGGGCCGTTTCACCGGCCTGTGCCTGCTGTTGCCCGCGCTGGTCACCGCTTTGGCGCTGGGCGTGCCGCTGGTTACCCTGGGCCGCTGGCTGGTGGCAGGCGGGGCTGCCGTATGGCGCGTGGATGAAATCGGCCCGGCGATTTTTCAGACCCTGGGGCTGGCGCTGGCCGGTGCGCTGTTGACCACATTGGCCGCTGTGCCCATGGCCTGGCTGTCGATACGCTCGCCCGGCCGGCTGCAGCGCGTGCTGGAGGCCTGCAACTACATGGTCGGTTCGCTGCCCGGTGTGGTGGTGGCGCTGGCGCTCGTCACGGTGACGGTACGCATGCCGATTTACCAGACAGCGCTCACGGTGCTGCTGGCCTATTTGCTGATGTTTTTGCCACGCGCCCTCATCAGCCTGCGCGCCGGCATCGCGCAGGCGCCGGTGGAGCTGGAGCAGGCCGCGCGCAGCCTGGGCCGCACGCCCGCGCAGGCGCTGTGGGCCATCACCCTGCGGCTGGCCGCGCCCAGCGCGGCGGCCGGCGCGGCGCTGGTGGGCCTGGGCATTACCAATGAACTCACCGCCACACTGATGCTCGCGCCCAACGGCACGCGCACCCTGGCGACTTCCTTCTGGGCCTACAGCAGCGAGATCGACTACGCAGCCGCTGCGCCCTACGCGCTCATCATGGTGCTGTTGTCGCTGCCCATGACCTGGCTGCTCTATACCCAATCCAAACGCACGGCGGGACGATGACAACTTCTCTTGAACTGAAGGGCCTGCGCAAACACTATGGCCCTGTGGAAGCACTGGGCGGCGTTCACTTGCACGTGCCGGCCGGCAGCCGCACCGCCATCGTGGGTCCGTCGGGTTCCGGTAAAACCACCTTGCTGCGCATCATTGCCGGCTTCGAAGTGCCCGACGCCGGCCGCGTCGTGCTGGGCGGGCGGCAACTGGCAGACGGGCCGGAGGCCGTGCCGGCGCACCAGCGCGGCATCGGTTTTGTGCCGCAGGACGGCGCGCTGTTTCCGCACCTGACGATTGAGGGCAACGTCGGCTTTGGCCTGCCGCGCAATACGCCCCGGCGCGCTGAACGCATTGCCGAATTGATGGAAATGGTCGCGCTCGACATCGCCATGCTCAGCCGTCGCCCGCATGAGTTGTCTGGCGGCCAGCAGCAACGCGTGGCGCTGGCCCGCGCGCTGGCCCAGCGCCCGCAGCTGATGTTGCTCGATGAGCCTTTTTCCGCCCTGGACACGGGCCTGCGCGCCAGCACCCGCAAAGCTGTCGCGCAATTGCTCAGTGGCGCCGGTATCACCACCATCCTGGTCACGCACGACCAGGCGGAGGCCCTGTCATTTGCCGACCAGGTGGCCGTGATGCGTGAAGGGCAACTGGTGCAGGCTGGCCGCCCGGTGGATCTTTATCTGCGGCCCCGTGATGCCGCGGTGGCCGGCTTCCTGGGCGAAGCCATCGTGCTGCCGGCGCAGCTGGCGGGCGGCTGGGCTGACTGCGCGCTGGGGCGAGTCGCGGTCAACAACGGCCAGCGCAGCGGTGCGGCGCAGATCATGCTGCGGCCAGAGCAACTGCAGGTGGCTGAAGTCCCGGCGCAGGCGGCCGCGCACAGTGCGGATGCCGCTGCGTGCTACGGCGCGGTTATCGACACCGATTTTGGCGGTCCGGTCTGCGTGCTGTCGGTGCGCCTGGTGCGCGGCGCTGGACTGGGCACGGCAGAAGAAACACCCGCGGCGACGGAGCTTGCTGCGTGGGACGTACCGCTGCTGGTGCGCAGCTCCGGCCTGCATGCCCCGGCGCCGGGCGCCATGGTCCGCATCACGGTGGCTGGCCAGGCCCACGTGTTCGAATAAACCGGCCTGGGTGCCGGTTTCCGGAATTTAAGAAAATAGTGGCCGTAGCCCAATAAGAACGGGCGCAAGCAGCTATTAAATTAATAGCATTTTTCCTACTTCTACGGGTGCGATGAACCCAGCTGGAGGAGGACGTTTACCCGGCACGCCCCGCGCAAAGCGGCATGGCTCGACCAGTACATGCCTTGTTACGAATCTTTAAGGCGTCTTACACAGGTCTTTGGGTATATTGTGTACGGTGTACACAAATTAATGGTTGTGCACTTGCACGCCGGCAACTTGATCGGTTGTTGCAGCGTTTCAGGTGACAGCTGCTTACCCAAGGAGATTTCCCATGGCCCGTTACGTAGATGGATTCATCGTTGCCGTTCCCGCCAAGAAAGTGGAGGACTACCGCAAGCTGTCCCGCAAGGCCGGCAAGATCTGGAAGGAGTACGGCGCGATCGAATACACCGAGTGCATCGCCGACGACGTGAAACCGGGCAAGGTCACGTCCTTTCCGCAAAGCGTGAAGCTCAAGGCCGGCGAGGTGGTGGTGTTCTCGTGGATCACCTACAAGTCACGCAAGCAGCGCGACAGCGTCAACAAAAAGGTCATGTCCGACCCGCGCCTGGAGGCCATGATGGATCCGAAGAATCTGCCCTTCGATGGGAAGCGGATGATTTTTGGCGGCTTTAAAACGATTGTTGAGCTTTAAGCATCTAGCCCTGCGCCGCCAGCGCGTGCAGCGCCTGGCGCGTGAAATCGTCCGCCGGGAAAAACGTTTCCATCGCCAGCTCCTGCAGCGTCACATCCACCGGCGAGCCGAAGATAGTGGTGGTGCTGATAAAGCTCAGCACCCCTGAAGGCGTGTTGAATTTGAATGGCATCACCACGCCCGGGTGCTCGCCCTCCAGATTGGGGCCCTTGGCCTCTTCCGGCACGGGGTAGGCCTTCAGCTCTTCCAGCAACGCCACCAGCGCCGGGTCGGCCGTCGCCGTGATCTGCTGGCGCAGGCGTTCAAACAAATGGTCGCGCCACTGCAGCAGGTTGGCGATGCGCGGCGCCAGGCCCTTGGGGTGCAGGCTCAGGCGCAGCACGTTGATGGGCGCCTCCAGCAGCGACGCATCGGCGCCCGCCATCAAATGCGGCACCATGCGGTTGGTGGCCACGATGTTCCAGTGGCGGTCCAGCGCCAGGGCCGGGTAGGGCTCATGGCTTTTGAGCAGCAGCTCCACCGCCTGGCGGGCCGAAGCCAGCGCCGGGTCGTTTAGCGGCCGCTCGCGGTACATGGGCGCATAGCCGGCCGCCACCAGCAGCGCATTGCGCTCGCGCAACGGGATGGCCAGCCGCTCCGCGAGGCGTAGCACCATTTCCCGGCTGGGCATCGAGCGGCCGGTTTCCACAAAACTCAGATGCCGGGTGGATATCTCTGCTTCCTGGGCCAGGTCCAGCTGGCTCAGGCGCCGGTGCTGGCGCCAGTGGCGCAGGTGGTCGCCAAAGGGTTGTGGCGCACTGCGCTGCGCGGGGCGGCTGGGGTGGTGGGTGCTGGCGGTCATGGTCCTCATCGTAAAGCTATGTGAGCAGGTTTCCATTACCTGCCAGGTTATCGACGGGCTGCTGCAGCGCAGGAATGATGACCTCCATGCGCACCGACCGGCGGCCCGGAGCGCTGATCAATATCACCGGCTGCTACTTTCAGGAGTTTTGCCATGTCTTCGAGTTCCATCCTTTCCTCTCCCAACTTCCTGCGCAATGTGCTGCGTGTGGATGCGCTGTCGTGCATCGCTTGCGGTGTATTGCAAGTCACCTTTCCAGCCGCGATGGCCCGCCTGCTGAACCTGCCCGAGGGCCTGATTGCCTACACCGGAGAGTTCTTGCTGGTCTATGCGGCAGTCGTTGCGTTTGTTTCAACGCGTAATCCTTTGCCGCGCGGCGTTATCTGGGCGCTGGTGGCGGGCAATATCGGCTGGGCGCTGGCCTGCGTGCTGATGCTGGCCAGCGGTCGTGTGTCGCCCTCCATGCTGGGCGTGGCCTATGTGGTGATGCAGGCGCTGACGGTGGCGCTGCTGGCCGAACTGCAGTACTTCGGCTTGCGCCGCGCAGCGCCGCAGCCGGCCTGGTGAGAACGCACAAGACTCGGTAGAGGGGCAGGGTATGCGGCGCCGGACTCCCACGGGGTCGCAGTGCCTGCCAGAATGGGGGCTGCCGTCAATAAAAAGGAGTCCGCCATGGCCAAACCGCCTCCCCACGCTTTTTCCTCCACGCTCAAAAGCTTCAAGACCGCCTCCGGCAAAACCGGCAAGTTCTACTCCTTGCCGGAACTCGCCAAACAATTTCCCAAAGTTTCCCGCCTGCCGGTGTCCATGCGCATCGTGCTTGAGTCGGTGCTGCGCAATTGCGACGGCAAAAAGGTCACGGCCGAACACGTGGCGCAACTGGCCCACTGGCTGCCCCAGGCCGAGCGCACCGAAGAAATCCCGTTTGTTGTCTCGCGCGTGGTGCTGCAGGATTTCACCGGTGTGCCGCTTTTGGCCGACCTGGCCGCCATGCGCAGCGTGGCGCTGAAGCTGGGCAAGAACCCAAAAGCCATCGAGCCGCTGGTACCGGTCGACCTGGTGGTCGACCACTCCATCATGGTCGACTACTACGGCAAGAAAAATTCGCTGGACCTCAACATGAAGCTGGAGTTCCAGCGCAACCGTGAGCGCTACGAGTTCATGAAATGGGGCATGCAGGCTTTTGACACCTTTGGCGTGGTACCGCCGGGCTTCGGCATCGTGCACCAGGTCAACCTCGAATACCTCTCGCGCGGCGTGCACAAAAGCAGGGACGGCGTGTACTACCCCGACTCGCTGGTGGGCACCGACAGCCACACCACCATGATCAACGGCATCGGCGTGGTGGCCTGGGGCTGCGGCGGCATCGAGGCCGAGGCTGCCATGCTGGGCCAGCCGGTCTACTTCCTCACGCCCGACGTGGTGGGCTTTGAGCTGACCGGCCGCCTGCGTGAAGGCGTCACAGCCACCGACCTGGTGCTGCGGGTGACCGAGCAGTTGCGCAAAGAAAAAGTCGTCGGCAAGTTTGTCGAATTTTTCGGCGAAGGCACGCGCACGCTGGCCCTGCCGGACCGCGCCACCATCGGCAACATGGCGCCCGAATACGGCGCCACCATGGGCTTCTTCCCGGTCGACGAAAAAACCATTGACTACTTCAAGGGCACGGGCCGCACCAAAGAAGAGATCGAAGCCTTCGAGGCCTACTTCAAGGCGCAGGGCCTCTTCGGCGTGGCCAAGGCCGGCGAGATTGATTATTCGCACGTGGTCAAACTCGACCTGGGCGACGTCACGCCCAGTCTGGCCGGCCCCAAGCGCCCGCAAGATCGCATCGAGCTCGGCAACGTCGCAAGCCAGTTCAAGTCGCTCTTCAGCAAATCGATTGCCGAGAATGGTTTTAACCAGCCCGCCGGCATGCTCAACACCCGCCACCTGGTGCGTCGCACCGATGAAGGCCGGCAAGACACCTTGCCGGCCGCACCGCCCACACCGGCCGGTGCCGCACGCCCCGTGATGGAGATGGAAGGCAACCGCCCCACACTGGCGCACGCACGCGCCAGCAACACCACGGACGCGCCCGCCAAGGCGCAGACCGAGGTGGTTCATTCAGCCCCCGGCATTACGGTGGGGAATGGCGATGTGCTGATCGCCGCCATCACCAGCTGCACCAATACCTCCAATCCCAGTGTGCTGCTGGCCGCGGGCCTGCTGGCCAAGAAGGCGGTGGAGGCGGGCCTGAAGGTCCAGCCGCATATCAAGACCTCGCTCGCGCCAGGCTCACGCATCGTGACCGAGTACCTCACCGAGACCGGCCTGCTGCCTTACCTGGAGAAGCTCGGCTTCGCACTGGCCGGCTACGGTTGCACCACCTGCATCGGCAATGCCGGCGACCTGACGCCCGAACTCAATGAGGCCATCAGCAAGAGCGACCTGGTCTGCGCGGCCGTGCTGTCGGGCAACCGCAACTTCGAGGCTCGCATCCACCCCAACCTCAAGGCCAACTTTCTGGCCAGCCCGCCGCTGGTGGTGGCCTACGCCATTGCCGGCACGGTGATGCGCGACCTGATGACCGAACCCGTCGGCAAAGGCAAGGGCGGCAAAGACGTGTACCTGGGCGACATCTGGCCGACCAGCGACGAAATCTACAAGCTCATGAAGTACGCGATGAACGGCAAAGCTTTTCGCGCCAATTACGCCAAGGTCAAGACCGAGCCGGGCAAGCTCTGGGAAAACATCAAGGGAGTCAAAGGCACGTCATACACCTGGCCCGCCAGCACTTACATTGCCGAGCCGCCTTTCTTTAAAGACTTCACCATGAAAGCGGGCGAGGCGGGCAGTGTGTCCGTCAAGGGCGCGCGCATCATGGCGCTCTTTGCCGACTCCATCACCACCGACCACATCTCGCCGGCCGGGTCCATCAAGGCCAGCTCGCCCGCGGGCCTGTGGCTGCAGGAAAACGGCGTGCAGAAGGCCGACTTCAACAGCTACGGCGCACGCCGCGGCAACCACGATGTGATGATGCGCGGCACCTTCGCCAATGTGCGCATCAAGAATTTGATGATTCCGCCCGATGCGGAAGGCTCGCGCGAAGAAGGCGGCGTCACATTGTTCCAGCCCGGCAACGAAAAGATGTTCATCTACGACGCGGCCATGAAGTACATGGACCAAGGCACGCCCACCGTGATCTTTGCCGGCGAGGAATACGGCACCGGCTCATCGCGTGACTGGGCCGCCAAGGGCACGCAGCTGCTGGGTATCAAGGCCGTGGTGGCGCGCAGCTTTGAGCGCATCCACCGCAGCAACCTGGTGGGCATGGGCGTGTTGCCCCTGCAGTTCAAGCCGGGCGAATCGTGGCAGACCCTGAAACTCACCGGCACCGAAGTCATCGACGTGATTCCGCACCCCGAGCTCAAACCGCAAAGTGAAGCCAGGCTGGTGATCACGCGCGCCGACGGCTCGCGCGAAGAAGTCACCGTCATCCTGCGTGTGGATACACCGATTGAGGTGGATTACTACCGCAATGGCGGCATCTTGCCTTTTGTGCTGCGCCAATTGCTGGCTTGAGGGCCTTGCGGCCCGCGCTGCAATGATCGGGTGTCAGGGCACAGGCCGAAACTGGCCAAAGTTGCCGTGGGCTTCACAGCGTTCCCAGTGATGCTGCAGGCCGCAGAGTTGCTGATGGTTGTGATTGGCGTGCTGGCGGATGTTCCAGGTGTCGTAATTGCCCGAGCCGGTCCAGGCAGTGGCTCCCGCCAGCCACGCATACTGGGCCAGCGCGTGGTTTTCACGCACGAGTTGGCAGGTCAGGCCTGAACCGTACACACCGATGACAAAGGGTGACAGGCCGCCCGCCTCCTGGTCCATACCCTCTTTGACACCCTCGAAATAAGGAAGGATCTCGTCATTGATTTGCTCCGGGTTAACGTCCATGTCCACCGCAAAATAGATGGCGCTGCCTGGGGGTTGCCTTAGCCGCGTCGCATAGTCGTGTGCAGACTGCCCGTCAAGCTTTCCACGGGCCTGGCCAAAATCGGTGAGTGCTGTGGCCCGATCCTGGTAGACCGTCACGATATCCAGCCCGCTTTGCGCCATAGCGTTCGCCTCCGCGGGCGTGATCCGCTTTTGAGGATCGCTCGTGGTGCGGGAGTAGTAGCGGATCACAAATGTCTTGCCTTCTGTGGCCAGACAGGGCGCAAAGGGATGGCAAGGCCGGTTGGTGGAAAGACCTTCTTTGTTCATGGCTGAGCTTTCTCTTGGCGCGGGGCCTCAGGTTTGGAAGTAGCGTCGCAAATCCCTCAGTGAGGGCGAACCGCCATCACTCCGCCAGGCAATCGTCTGTGGACTTCAGGCGCAAACTCCAGTCCCGTTCGGACGGCTTGCTGGTGATTCCCGCTGCAAAGAGCAGCGCCTGTGACAGGACGGCCTGCGAATATTTGCCAGCATTGCCTGCGGGGCATGTCACCGTCACCTCCAGTGTTTTGGTGTCAATCCGGCTGGGCGGCGTAGAAGGGGGAAACACAAACTTCCTGCCGCCAGAATAAAACTCCTTCAACCGGCTGATGGCTGCCAGCGCCGCGTCGGCGGTACGCGTATCTCGCGACCTTTGGGCTTGTGTGCCTGGCAGTGAGGACCCGCGGAACTGCACCGGTGTCGTATTTGCGGCGGTGATGGTCACCGGCACATTGACGACACGTGCTGTGGGCGAACTGTCGGTGATCCGTATCGACAACGCATAGGTTTTGGTGACCTTGCTCCCGGTAATGCTCAGTTCCGCCCGCGTATCAAAACGGATAGGCGGCTTGAGTGTGATGCCGTCAATCGGAACGCCCTCCAGTTCTGCGAAGTAGGGTTTGACACCGCCGGAAATCTCGATGCTGCGCCGGTCATCTGTGCCTGCTACCAGGTTGCTTAGCGAGGCGGGCGAGGTGGCCAGTGCAGTGATCACCTGTGCCACGCCGCAGTCCTTGAAGGCGTCCTCTGGCCAGGTGACCACCCTTCCAGTCAACCGGTCATTCACATCTTGCGTCAGAAGGAGGGTTTCAGAGGCCGCAAGAATMAGTTCCTCAATGATTTGAGGCGTGCCGGATCGGCTGCGCACATTGCCTGCTGGCGTATCAGCCGTTGCAGCTGTGCTCATGGTGTTTGCCTTTTTCAGCGCGTCGCTCAGCCCGGTGTCGACGCCGGCCCCTGGTGCAAATTGCCCGGCCATACTGGCAAGACCGGAAATCGCCGAGGGAACATTGTTGAGGGCGGGTGTGGACTCGACCAGTGACCGAACTACCGCCGCGTCAATCAGGTTGACGGTGGCGATCAACTCGCCGGCGGCCCGGTTGGCTGACTCCGTGTATTTCCTGCCGGATTTCAGGGCACTGTCGGCGGAGGCTTGTACCTGCGTTGCCGCCGCGAGGGCAACGGTGAGCGCCGGCATTTGCGGGTCGCTGGGGGGCGATACGGCAGTCACGGACTGTGCTTTGGCCACCGCCATGCCCAGCCTGCGTCTTGAGCTTTCCAGTTGGGACAACTGCCTGCCGAGGTCCCGAAGCTCTTCCGAACTGATATTGAAATGGAGCACCGCACGTCTTGCGCAGTTCAGCGCATCTACACCGGCGAGATAGATCATGACCGTAGGGCGCCGCAGGTTCATGTTGCCCAGGGTATAGGCCGTGCCGCCTGCCAGGGACACTCCCAGTATGGCGTTGCGGTGTGCGCCGCCGGCTGCCAGCGCCGCCACCAGCGCGCCTGTCACGACCAGGCCGCTGGCCAGCGAAGTTTCGCGGTCCATCTGATCCGCGACGGCGGAGCGATACGCGTCGCGCGCCTTGTCCGCATATTCCAGCGCACCAGGCATGCCTGGCGTGGTGGGTGATGACTGGTTCCAGCGCACCATTGGGCTGGCGCAGCCCGTGAGTACGAGGGCGCAAAAAATGGCGATCCATTTCTGGCATGCATGTGTGTTCATTGGCTCCCCCTTTTTTTCTTAAAAATGATGCGCAATGCTCTTCGAGCCATTGCAGAATAAGTCTGTAAGGATTTGTCTGCATCCTTTAAACGGAGTAGGCGGGGCGTCATTTGTCGTATTTGCCTTATCCCACGGCACAATCCGGGGTATGGGAAGTGTTCAGATTCTTGTGGCGGGTGGAGGTATTGGCGGACTGGCGGCTGCGTTGGCTGCAACGCGAGCCGGCTGTGATGTTCGTCTGTTTGAACGCGCCAGCGTCTTCAGCGAAGTCGGCGCGGGCATTCAGCTTGGTCCGAATGTGGTCAAGGTACTGCACAGCTGGGGATTGGTTGATGCACTGCAGGCCGTGGCCGCCTTTCCGGAACGCTTGCAGATACGCGGTGCGATGTCCGGAAAGCAACTGGGTGAATTGGGCCTGGGTGCGGCAATGGTCCAGCGGTATGGCGCGCCTTATCTCTCCATTCATCGCGCCGACCTTCACGGGATGCTGCTGCAGGCCGTGCAGCAGCATGCCGACGTAAGGCTGCACCTGAGCCGGCCTCTGCAGTCCTTCAGCCAGACCGCGCAAGCCGTCACGGTGCAGGCCGACGACGGCCCTGGCATTGAAGGCGACGCCCTCATAGGTGCTGACGGCATCTGGAGCACAGTGCGCCAGGAACTGCTGGGTGACGGCCTGCCGCGCCGCACCGGCCACCTGGCTTACCGCGCCTTGGTGCGGCAATCCGATCTACCTGAATTGCTCAGGAGCCGGCAGATCACGGTCTGGCTGGGGCCGCGCATGCACGTGGTGCAGTACCCGGTGCGCGGCGGTGAATGGCTCAATGTGGTGGCCATCGTGCAGGGTGAAGCCGCTGCCGAAGCCGACCTCTGGGACCACAGTGCCAACACCTCCGATCTGGGCGCGGCGACGGCCGGCTGTTGCGCTGCGCTGCGCGAGGTACTGGATGCCATCGGGGGCTGGCGCTTGTGGGTGCTGCATGACCGCGCGCCGATGCGGGGTGCCCACCAGCACGCTGTAGGCCGCGTGGCCTTGTTGGGCGATGCCGCCCACCCGATGCGGCCGTATCTGGCACAAGGAGCGGGTATGGCGATTGAAGACGCTGCCGAACTGGGCCATGCCTTGGCTCAGGCGCTGGACCCGGCGTTCGACGTGCCCACCATGCTGCAACGTTATGCGCTCAACCGTTGGCAGCGCAATGCGCGCGTGCAGGCGAGGGCCTTGCGCAATGGGCAGATATTCCACGCCAATGGGGTGTCGCGGTGGGGCAGGGATACCGCAATGCGTCTGTTGGGTGAGAAGCTGCTGGATATGCCCTGGCTATACGGGGCGAGCCCAACCTACCTTGATGGGCCTTGAGCCCATAGGACGACGGCTGTTTGCGCAGGCCTTGCACGGTTGATACGCGCTTTCACCGCGGGCAGTGCGTCAATTTGTGGTCCGGGCTTCATGACGGCAAGGAATTCCGCCCGGACTGGGAAAAAACTCGCGGGACCGCGGTCACGCCCGGGTGAAGTTTTGGGGACGCTTGCGGATGCGGTCGCTATTTATTCACGGGATTTTGTTTTTCTCGGACTTTGGAACTTGTATGTACTTCCTCATCCTGTCGAATTTTTCATCGTAAACCAGCACAGTGTCCCTCTGTTCGGGCCGGAGAATTCTCAAGCTGTTGTACCTGGTTTCCACTTTCTCTTCGGTGTTCATAAAAATCTTGTGATCCCACCGCTCTTCCGGGTCTTTATAAACAGTTTCGATGATGACCTTGCCTGGGAAAACTTCGTTAAATGCGATGTAGTACTCCGGATGAAGGGAGGGGTCGTTCTTTCTGAGGAGCACCAGGAGGAGGTAGGCATCGTTCAGTCCTTCCCGCGTGTCCTTGAGCAGAATGGCGATTTCTTTCTTGTCCTGGCCGCTGAAATCGCCTTCCCTTAACAGGCTTGAGTATTTGAGATTTCCGGAATTCACGAACCGATAGGCCGCTCCTTCATCGGATGAATAGAAATCGAGAAGCTTTTCCTTGACGCCATACGGCAATTCCTTGAGATAAAACGCATCGAAGTCGCTGCCGTATTTTCTGCTGAAGCCTTCTGCTGAAATCAGGTAGTTGTCGTTAAGCAGGGCGGGCAGCAGGGTGGGGTATTCGACGGCACCTTTCATCGCGAGCTTTAAATAAGCTTTCCAGTTTTCCTGGCCGACCTTCGGTTGATACTTTTCCAGATCCTGCGGCGTATTTGCTTCAATCACGGAGTACCCGCGTTGCTTTTCGCCTTTGCCGTCTTTGCAGGTAGCGCAATAAATGGTTTCACCAAAACTGAGTGCGTAGAGTTTTTCAGGAAGTTGGTCGTACTCTTTTTTGTAGCTTGCATCCAGGAGTTTTCCCTTGGTGATATGACCGGTATCACCGGTAAAGATGGCGAGTGTCTTTGACTCGGCGACAGCCTTTGCCGCCGTGTCTCCCGTTGTATTACCTGTTGTATCCGCTAACGCGGCATACCTATCGCTTTCGTGCGTAAAGTCGTAGACGTAGTATTTGAAATATTCAAAATCATTTTTTGCAAAGAAAATCCCGAGCGCAAACACAATCACTGCAAGCGCTGATAAGGTCTTTTTGGTCTTGGACAGGGTCGAAAAATTCATATCAGATGAGTGGTTGGTGAACAGCAGGCGAGCAATATATGCTGATTGAAGGGGTGGCCCGTGAAGCGGAGTCAAGAATGGAGCCGGACAATCGAAGTATCGCTGACGATTTTGGCTGATACAACAACGCAGGATTCTGCTCAAGCTTGGCTCGCATCCAGGTTGGGTAGGGGGCCTACCTTTGCATTTGTCCTTTTTTCGCCAAGATATCGTCAGCCCCGATAACGTGTGGCATGGTGGCCCGCTATGGCAAATTGAGGAATTGGGGAGGGATAGCAACTTAGTCGAATTGCTATAGAAGTGATAGCGGTTTGCGCTGTATTTGTAAGGGTTTCGGCTATTTTTTTATAAATTCTTGCAGATCTGTTCGTAGCTTCCATATCTCCGGAAACACCACCACATCCAGCATCTTGCGCAGGTAGCTGACGCCGCCGGTGGTGGTCTACGCCATTGCCGGCACGGTGATGCGCGACCTGATAGGCCGCCCACTGGCATGCCGTGGGCCGCGTGACCCTGCTGCGCGATGCCGCCCCCCCGATGAGGCCCTACCTGGCGCAAGGCACGGGCATGGCGATCGAAGACGCCGCAGAACTCGGCCACACCCCGGCCCAGTCGCTGAACCCGGCGCTCGATGTATCCACCGTGCTGCAGCGTTATGCGCTCAACCGCTGGCAGCGCAATGCGCGTGTGCAGGCGAGGGCGCTGCGCAACGGGCAGGTGTTCCACGCCGATGGGGTGCGGTGGGGGCGGGATGTGGCGATGAATGTGTTGGATTTGTCTCGGTTGTATGGAACGACAAGCAGGCGCTCCCTGATGATCGGAAAAACAATCGGGATTTATGGATTACGTTTCCGGCCAGCCCTAGTCCGCGTAGGCCCCCGCCGCCTTGATCACCGGCGTCCAGCGTGCAATTTCGCTGTGCAAATATTCGCGATGGCCCGCGGGTGTGTTGCGCGCGTCTCGAACCACCTCGATCCCCGAAGCGAGTTGTGCCCGTTTGAATGTGTCCGTCTGGATTGCGCCCAGCAATGCAGCGTTGATCCTGGTTTGTATCGCCTGAGGCGTGTTCTTCGGCGCATACAAGCCGTACCAGACGCCAAGCCGGACAGAGGGAATCCCGAATTTCTCGAGCGTCGGGATCGCCGAGGCACCGGGAACGTTGAGCGGCCTGGCTGATGTCACGCCGACGGGCCTGGTTTTTCCGCTAAATACATGAGGGAGCACGTTGGCTGTCAAATCGCACATCAGGTCTACATGGCCTCCCAGTAAATCCGCCAACGCCGGAGCGGTCCCGCGATAGGGAACGGTGGTCATGCCGATGCCCAGCGAAGACTGGAGGAGAAGGCCGCACAGATGCGACGCCGACCCAATGCCGCCGTTGGCAAGCTTGACCTGTGGTTGCGTGGCTATCCACCGCACCAGCTCAACCGCTGAGCCCGTAGCTATCTGTGGGCGCGTCACCAGCATCAGTGGCGATTCAGCCATGATGCCCAAAGGTTCGAAATCTGTTTCCGGGTTGAAACCGAGGCGGCGGTATAGCGCAGGGGCTGTCGCCATCCCGATATGGTTCAACAGCAGGGTATAGCCGTCGGCAGTCGCACGCAAGGCGATGGTACTGCCCAGGTTTCCACCGGCGCCTGACAGGTTCTGGATGATGATGGATTGCCCTAACTGCTTTTCCAGCGGTAAGGCAAGCTCCCGCGCGAGCTTGTCCATAGGACCTCCTGCGGGGTAGGGAACAATCAATGTCACCGGTTTCGAGGGGTAAACACCTTGCGCCTGCGCGCCCATGCCGCATGCCAGCAAGGCCCAAAAAACCAGTGAAAACAGTTTCTTGCTCATAAGTTTCTCCAGGGTTACCGGTACTTTTCAGACTGGCATGCGAAGGGCCGCATAGCCGACGGCCGAGGCCCGCAGGGCTCGCCGCGCCTGCGTCGCTGCCAGGCATTTCTCGACGATGGCCGGCTCCGATGTAAAGGGCGTACCACCTGGAAAGGGCGGCTTGGGGTCGTATTCGATCTGGAGCTGGATTTGCTTGGCTGTTTCGTCTCCCTTCAGCATTGCGACGACCTTCAAGGCCATGTCGATGCCGGATGTCACGCCGCCCGCAGTGAAGATATTTCCGTCCACGCACATGCGCTCTCTGGTGACGACGGCACCGAACGCCGGCAGAAAATCGATGGCCTGCCAGTGGCAGGTGCTTCGCCTGCCCTTGAGAAGGCCCGCGGCGCCGAGCAGCAGCGAACCCGTACAGATGCCGAAGATGTACTTTGCTGACTTTGCTTGCCTGCGGGTGAAATTGACCCACTCGGCATCCAGTATGGCGTCGTCGGTTCCAGGTCCCCCCGGCACCACCAGCAGGTCGCAGGGCGGTGCGTTTGCGATGGTCGTGGTGGGTGTCAGCGTGAGGCCGCGGTCCGAGCGGACTGGCTCCAGTGACTTCCCTACGAGCTCGACGTGCACCCCCGGCACACGTGCCAGTACTTCAAAAGGCCCTGTCAAATCAAGTTGTGTCAGTGCATTGAAGAGAATAATATTAACTTTCATGAACACCCTCCTTAATACGCTGACGGTAAGGCCAGGTGCCGCAGGGACAGTGCCAAAAGCGGGCGAATGTGCGCCAAAATGGGTGGCATTTCTCTTGTTCGACGGCTTCCAGCCCATTGACCTCGCCGGGCCGTGGCAGGCATTTGCCACGGCAAATGAAGAGGTGGGCGTTCCGGCGTATTGCCTGATCACCATGGCACAGAAGGACGTTGTAACGAGCGCCGATGGTGCACTGAAAATCCATGTGAACCACGATCTGGGGGCTGCCGCGGCATTGCCGATCGATGCGCTGGTGGTACCGGGCGGTGGCGGTATCCATGCGGCATGTGCCGATCTTCAATTGGTCAACTGGCTGCGGGAAAGAGACCAGGCCACACGTAGAACCTGCAGCGTTTGCACGGGGGCCTTCCTGCTCGCCGCCACCGGGCTGTTGAGTGGCCGGGAGGTCACCACCCACTGGCGATCCGCCGAGAGATTGCAGCGGGACTTTCCGGACCTCAGGGTTAACGACGACAAGATCTACTGCGAAAGCGGCAAGTACTGGACCACGGCGGGTGTTACCGCCGGTATCGACCTCGCGCTGGCCCTTATCGAGCGCGACCATGGCGCCGACATCTCGCAGCGCGTTGCGCGGCGGCTGCTTGTCTATTTACGCAGGGACGGCGATCAGCGCCAGTACAGCCAGGCCCTGAGGATTCAGGATCGGGCCGTTGCACCATTTCGCCAGTTGATCGAGTTGTTGCAGGCCCGGCTTGATCACGAATGGTCCGTCGACGAGATGGCGGATATGTGCAATATGTCCCGGCGCACTTTTCAGCGCAAGTTTGCGGAAAACTTCGGCATGGGCCCCATGGCCGCACTCAACAGCTTGCGGTGTGAACAGGCGGAAATCCTCGCCAGCTCGGGGCGTTTGTCGGGGAAGGAAGTCCAGAGGCATACCAGATCGACCCGGGGTATTTCCAGGACAGCGGCGCTTGCTGATCACCAAAG
Source organism: Polaromonas sp. P1_E12 (assembly GCF_056405975.1). Taxonomy (NCBI): domain Bacteria; kingdom Pseudomonadati; phylum Pseudomonadota; class Betaproteobacteria; order Burkholderiales; family Comamonadaceae; genus Polaromonas; species Polaromonas sp. P1_E12. The sequence continues at coordinate 211,565 of NZ_JBFUBB010000001.1, forward strand.
CCCCCGGGATTCACCGTCTGCACCCCGGGGGCGCCTATAAGTCAGTGCGTAGTTTCCAGATCTCAGGAAATAAAACCACATCCAGCATCTTGCGCAGGTAGCTGACGCCGCCGGTCCCACCCGTGCCGCGCTTGAACCCGATCACGCGTTCCACCGTGGTCACATGCCGGAAGCGCCAGAGCCGGAAAGCGTCTTCCAGGTCGGTGAGTTCTTCGCCGAGCTGGTAGAGGTCCCAGTATTTCTTCGGATCGCGATACACCACGAGCCAGGCCTGCTCAACCTCATCGCTTTCGACATAGCCTTGCGTCCAGTCGCGCTGCGTGTGGCTGGCCGGTACGGCCAGGCCGCGGCGGGCCAGCAGGCGCAGGGCTTCGTCGTAGAGTGACGGGGCCTCATACGCGGCTTGTACCTGCGCGAGCAGGTCGGGCCGGTGCGCATGCGGCTTGAGCATGGCGGCGTTCTTGTTGCCGAGTGCGAATTCGATGCAGCGGTATTGCGCGCTTTGAAAGCCGCTGGAGTTGGCCAGGTAAGGGCGTATCGCGCTGTACTCGGGCGGCGTCATGGTGGCCAGCACGTCCCAGGCGTGTACCAGCTGCTCCATGATCTTGCTCACGCGGGCCAGCATCTTGAAAGCGGCGCCCAGTTCGTCTTTCGCGACGTTGGCAATTGCCGCGCGCAGCTCGTGCAGCATCAGCTTCATCCAGAGTTCACTGGTCTGGTGCTGGATGATGAACAGCATTTCGTTGTGGTCGGGCGAGAGCGGTTTTTGTGCGCTGAGGATCGCGTCGAGCTGCAGGTAGTCGCCATAGCTCATCGACTGACTGAAGTCGAGCTGCGCTTTTTCGTCCCGTACGATGTCTGCGGGCGCTTGGGGTTTGTTGTCGTTGTTGTGGTTGTTCATCAGGTGACCGCGTGCTTCTGGTTGAATTCGGCCTTTTGCCACTCGGCGGTTGCCAGCACCTGCTTCAGATGCTCGACGGCATTCCACACGTCTTCAAAACCGATGTAGAGCGGCGTGAAGCCGAAGCGGAGGATGTCGAGGTGCTTGCCGGCGCCGCCGTCTCCGGCGCGGAAGTCGCCGATGACGCCGCGTGCGATCAGCGCCTGCACGATGGCGTAGGCGCCTTGGGTTTTGGTCAGACAGACCTGCGAGCCACGCTGGGCATGTTCGCGCGGTGTGGCCAGGCCCAGGCCGTGGCCGGCGCAGCGTTCTTCCACGAGTTGAATAAACAGGTCGGTCAGTGCCAGCGATTTTTTGCGCAGGGCCTGCATGCCACCGAACGTCTCGGCGGCCAGCACAGTGTCCAGTCCGCACTCCAGCGCGGTCATGCTCAGGATGGGCTGGGTGCCGCAGAGGTAACGTGAGATGCCTGCGGCAGGCCGGTAGTCCGGAGTGAATTCAAAAGGTGCTGCATGGCCCCACCAGCCGGCCAGCGGCTGCCAGAAGCGGTCTGCATGTTTGGGGTTGACCCAGACAAAGGCCGGCGCGCCGGGGCCACCGTTGAGGTACTTGTAGCCGCAGCCAATCGAGAAATCGGCTTTCGCCGCATTCAGGTCTACCGGCACGGCGCCCGCGCTGTGCGCCAGGTCCCAGACGGTGAGTACGCCTGCTGCATGCGCTGCGGCGGTTACGGCGGCCATGTCGTGCATGGCGCCGGTGCGGTAGTTCACGTGGGTCAGCATCAGCACGGCCACTTCGCTGGTGAGCGCGGCGGCAAGCTCTTCGGGCTCGACCAGTCGCAGCCGAAAGCCACGTTCACGGCACAGGGCTTCTGCGATGTAGAGGTCGGTCGGGAAGTTGCTGCGCTCGCTGACGATGACCTTGCGCGTGGGCGCGTCCTGGGCCGCGATGTGCAGTGCAGCGCTCAGCACCTTGTAGAGGTTGATGGACGTGCTGTCGGTGGCCACTACTTCGCCGGGGGCAGCACCTATCAGCCGGGCAATCTTGTTGCCCAGGCGTTGCGGCAGCTCAAACCAGCCGGCATTGTTCCAGGAGCGGATCAGGCCCTGGCCCCATTCGGCCGTCACGGCTTCAGCGACGCGAGCGGCGGCTGTTTTGGGCAGCACGCCCAGCGAATTGCCGTCGAGGTAGATCACATCTTCGGGCAAGGTGAATTGCTGGCGCAGCGTGCGCAGCGGGTCTTGCGCATCGAGGGCGCGGCAGTCTTGCAGAGTGGTCATGGAGTGGTCTTCATGGAAGTTCACGCAGGACTGCGCGAACGGGTGAGGCGTCGGCCCGGGTGAGTTTGAGCGGCAGGGCAATGAGTTCGTAGTCGCCTTCGGCCACGTCGTCGAGTACCAGGTTTTCGAGCACGCGCAGGCCGTGCGCCAGCAACTGGTGGTGGCTGGGCAAATCCTGGCTGGTGGCGGGGTCCACGCTGGGCGTGTCAATGCCGATAAGTGCTATGTTTTTGGTAGCTAGCAGCGCAAGCGTGGCGGGGGCTATGGCCGTAAATGACCCCCATGACTGACTGGCTGCCGCTGAGGTACGCAGCAACACGCGGGGCGGCAGGTTTTCCAGCGCATGGGCGATGTGTTCCGGCTGCACCAGCGGGCCGCAGTCCATGCAGTGGATCACGCGGCACGGCCCGAGGTAGGGCGCGAGGTCGAGTTCGCCGACGCTTGTTTCACCGTTGGCATAGTGCAGCGGCGCATCGGCATGCGCGCCGGTGTGGGGCGATAGTGTGATGCTGTTGACGTTGACCGGGCAGTCCGGCGCCAGTGAAAAATGCAACTGCTGCGAATAGGCCGTGTCGCCGGGGAACACCGGGGCGTTTTCATCCACCGACGGTGAGATGTCCCAGAGTTTTCGCGGTGGTGATCTGGTGGAAGCGGGGGTGCGGGCTGTCATGGGTGCAAAGGTAGCACCGGCAAAAAAGCCGTGGTGTCGGTTATTTCCAACAATCTCAAAAATAGTTGAAACCTAAAGTACCTGACAAAAGCGGGCCGCGCAGTCGTCGGGCGCGGCCTGTGGAATCCGTCAGCCTCGGGCACAATTAAAGGCTGTAGCGCTCGTTGCGGCATCGATTTACCAGAACACCTTTACAACCCCCTTCAAAGAGACAAAAGGCACACCATGAATTCCGAGAACAAGTCCAGCGGCAAAGTCGCACTCGTCACCGGTGCGGGCACCGGAATTGGCAAGGCTGTGGCCCTGGCCCTGCTGCGTGAAGGCTACAGCGTGGCGCTGGTGGGCCGTCGCGCCGAACCGCTCAACGAGGTTGCCAAAGAGTCGGGCACAGACCGCGCACTGGCTTTGCCGACCGACGTGAGCCAGCCTGACTCCGTGGCGGCGGCATTCGCCAGGGTCAAGGAAAAGTTCGGCCGGCTGGACTTGCTGTTCAACAACGCCGGTGTGGGCGCGCCGCCCGTCAACCTCGAAGACATCACGTTTGAGCAGTGGACCAATGTGGTCAACATCAACCTGACCGGCTCCTTTCTCTGTGCGCAGGCCGCCATCAAGCTGATGAAAGACCAGTTGCCCCAGGGCGGCCGCATCATCAACAACGGCTCGATTTCCGCCCATGCGCCTCGGCCCAACTCAGCGCCTTATACCTCGACCAAACACGCCATCACGGGCCTGACCAAGTCGATCTCGCTGGACGGGCGCAAGTACAACATCGCCTGCGGCCAGATCGACATCGGCAATGCCATGACGGAGCTTGCGGCCCGCATGGCCAAGGGCGTGCCCCAGGCCAACGGCGAGATCGCCATTGAGCCGATGATGGATGCGAAGGAAGTCGCCGATGCGGTGGTGCACATGGCGTCGCTGCCGCTGTCGACCAATGTGCAGTTCATGACCATCATGGCCACGAAGATGCCGTTTGTGGGCCGCGGTTGAGGGATGTTGTGTTGAGCCCGACGCATATTGCTCAAGGTATGCATGGTGCATAGCCAGGGCAATTGAGGGTTGCATGAAATGTGTTGTATTGTATGTATATGAGCAATACAGCATCTGATCTGGAACAGTACCTCGAAGAGTTGGCACGTACTGCCCAGCCCGGGGATCGCCTTCCGACCATTCGGGATTTGATGCGCCGGTTTGCCGTCTCCCAGATGGTGATTCAGCGCGCCTTCCAGGGCTTGAAAGCCAGGGGACTGATTGCATCGCAGGTAGGCCGTGGCACCTATTTTCGCGTGGAGGGTGAAGCCACCGGTGCCAGTCCGGGCGCCCAGCCATCGGCCGGCAGATCCGTGTTGCTGCTGCGCCGTTCCATCAGCATTGCCCGCGGCCGTGTGTTGATAGAAGGGCTTCAGCGCCGCTTTACCGCCGACGGCCACCGTGTACTGGAAGTTTCCTACACCGATCCCGCCCACGCGCGGACCATCTTGAAGGGTTCGCCCCGCTTTGACGCCTGCGTGGTTCAGTCGAGCTACAAAACCATCACGATTGATTTGCTCGCAGCGCTGAAAGAGAAATGTGATGCGTTGGCCGTGGATGGCGCGGCCCTCGCTGGAGCTGACGTCGAGGTGGTCGGCATGGAATGGGGAGAGCCRCTGGCTGCGGCGATCACGCTTTTGCAGCAGCAAGGCCATACGCGCATTGCGTATGCAACGACGTCGCACCCATTTCTGGCAACCCAGATGGGACGGCGGCGGTTCGACTACCTACAGACCACCCTGACAGGAATTGAGCTTCAGGCGATCACTGTGCCGCACCTGCCTGATGAGAACTACGAAGCGGTGCTTGTGGGGATGATCAAGGCCAGTCTGGATGCCTCGGGGCAGCTACCTTTCACCGCGTTGGTGGCGTGGGGCATCGAAGATGGCGCCAGATTCCGGGAACTGCTGCAAGAAGCCGGCGTTGGCATACCCGCACTGCTGAGCGTGGTGTTGCTGGGGCGTACGGATCTGGCGAACGAGCACGCCAACTTCTTTGACACGGTCGGATGCAGCGTGGCCGATCAGATCGAATATTTGTATCAGGCCATCAATGCACGATGGGCCGACCCCTCAATCCCCTATGGCGTACGCCTGATTCCTGTCACCCGAAAAGCGGGTCAATCCATTGCAGTGCTGCCGTCTGCTGGCCAGCCGGCGGCGCAGGCTTCCCGCAAACCCGTCAAAACCCCCGGCGAAGCGCTTGCCGGGTCTTGATCATTTAGCCGAACGCGTGCTGTTACGCCTGGAATTCGATGGCAGAAACGGGCAGTGTGCGACCCTCTCGCGCACTCCGCAGTCCTAGCTCAATCAAACCGATGACCTGCATCGCCTCATTGGCCGTGACGGGGTTGACTCCCTTGCCATGGATGGCATCGCGTACTGCGCTGTAGTAGGCAGGGTAGTCACCCGCAACGCAGTTTATTTCGCGCCTTGCGCAAACGCCGTCAAGCCAAACTGAAACCGCGGCAGGCAAGTGATCAACCCCCCAGTCCCGCGCGGGCGGTCGCTTTCCGGCTTTTAGCGCATCCTCTTGTGGATCAAGCCCCATCTTGACGAAACTGCCCAGGCTTCCATGCAGCGTGAAGCGCGGCCCCGGGATCAGCGCCAGAGCGCTGCCATGCAGAATGATCCGGCTTTGGCCATAGCGCAACACGGCGTGAAACCAGTCGGGAGTTTTTGCGCCATTGCGTTGCTGAGCGAGGTCAAGCGCAATCGATTCGGGAAGCCCGAATAGCTGCAGTGCCTGATCCAGTAAATGTGCTCCAAGGTCGTACCACAGTCCGCCGCCCGTATCAGCTTGTTCGCGCCAACGGCCAAGAACTTCCGGCCGGTAACGATCAAAGTGCGACTCAAAATGAACGATTTTCCCCAGTTCACCGGAAGCAATGACCTGGCGCACCGTAAGGAAGTCTGCATCCCAGCGCCGATTGTGGAAGACGGAGAGCAGGCACCCAGTGGTTTGCTCTTTTGCCTGCAATTGCCGCGCTTCGTCCAACGTTACCGTAAAGGGTTTGTCGACCACCACATGCTTGCCTGCGGCCAGCCCCGCGCAAGCGAGCGAAAAATGTGTGTCGTTGGGTGTTGGTATCACCACAAGGTCAATGTCCGGACGCGCAAAAAGCCGCTCTGCAGTTGCCTCGACCTGCACATCGGGCCAGTCGGCATACACTTTGGAAGGATCGCTGCTTGAAATCGCAGCAAGCCTGAGCCCCGGGACTCCTGCTATCAAAGGCGCATGAAACGTTTTGGTGGCGTAACCGTAACCGACGATGCCAACGGAGAGAGTTTTAAGCACTAGGTGTCCCTTTTAGGTTGACCGCTTATCGAGGTTGCGTCACGCGCTCGACCGTCTCAATCGTGATTGCCGCCGATTCGCCCACATAGTTGCTCGCAACAAGTGCCAGGGCCAGGCCCTCAGGAAGCCCATGCTTTGCAAACATCGGGTGCTCACTGATGCTTGTTATAAACGGAACGCCTTCGGATTGGGACCGTTGCGCTGCTTCGTAGAGTACCTTGTGTGCTTCGTGGCGTCCCATCAGCCTGGTCAGCCGCATCATGACGGCTTCTGAAGCGATCAGGCCGTTCGATAATTCAAGATTGTGCCGCATCGCCTCAGTGTTCACGGTGAGACCCTTTGCCAGTGTGGCAAGGGTTTCGGCAATAGACGCCGAGATGATGGCGATTTCTGGAAGCAAGGTGTCGGTCACGTTGGTTGCCGACGAGTCGCCTTCGTCCATGCGCACCATGGCTTCAAGGGCCGCAGGCACCCGCATCCGCATCATGCGCGCAAGACTGACCAGCAGCAGCGCGGTGGAAGGATTGCGTTTCTGCGCCATGGTCGAGCTGCCTACCTTGCCCATATGAAACGCCTCCGCAACCTCCCCGATTTCTGTGCGCTGCATGAATACGATGTCTTGCGCGATTTTCTGCGCCGTCCCCGCAAGCAGTCCCAGCGCTGAAATGTAGTCGCACACGCGGTCGTAAGACGAACGGCTTGGCAGCCCGGCTGGCGGTAACCCGAGTTGCTCAGCCATGCGGGCTTCCACGGCCCGGCCTTTGATGCCCATCGCCGCGAATGTGCCTATCGCACCGCCCATACAAGCGACGAACGACGAGGCCAGACGCTGCGTCAGGCGATCCCGATCCCGATCCAGTTCGTCGATCCAGCCGGCAAGCTTGAAGCCGAACGTCATTGGCAACGCATGCTGGCCGTGTGTGCGGCCCGCCATCGCCGTTGCCCGGTGTTCCTGCGCCAGCTTGCCAAGTGCGGCGATGGCTGCATCCAGATGGCCCGTCAACAAGTGGTGTGTCTCACGCATCTGCAGTGAACTGGCGGTATCGAAGATGTTCTGGGTCGTCGCCCCCCAATGGATATAGCCCGCTGCCGGGTCGCCACACAGTTCTTCGAACTGGGAGAGGACGGGAACGAGCGGATGTTGAGCAAACGCGATGTCCCGGGACAGGCGTTCCAGATCGAAGAGCCGGGCATCGGCCTTCTTCCCGATGATTTGCGCGGCCTCGGCGGGAATGACACCAAGCTCGGCCTGGGCACGAGCCAGTGCTGCTTCGACATCGAGCCATACCTGCAAAGTGGCCCTGTCGCTCCAGATGCGCTTGGCTTCGCCGCTGAACCAGTGGCCGGTGATAAATGACTCAAACATACTTGTATTCATGGGTTGCTTTGCTTGAAGCGGTATGCCTGTATTGGCCATGCTCGCTTAAAAATTTGTGATAGATACATATTGTATTTAAGTAATATCATGTTTTATATTGGATAAATTAGAAATTAATACAATTTACAATAAATATAAATACAATATACTCGCCATGCATTCAGCTGGTACATAAAACATGGAGACACGTCATGGAAGATCTTTTCGCTCGCCAGCGAGCCGGGCGTCGCAGGCTGTTGAACCAGCTTGCCTTGCTGGGCGCCGGCGCGTTATTGCCGGGCATTGGCCGCACGCAACCGGACAAGCCTGTATCGCTGATAGTCGGGTACTCTGCCGGCGGCAGTGCCGATCTGGTCGCACGCGTTGTGGGTACCGAGCTGTCAAAGCGCCTGGGGCGTCAGGTCATCGTCGAGAACGTTGCGGGCGCCAGCGGCATGATTGCCGCGCAAAAAGTGCTCAATGCGCCAGCCGACGGTAACCTCATCTACATGGGAGGTACGGATACCGTGCTGGTGCCCATGGTCAATCCGAAGACCAGGCTTGATTGGGAGATGGACCTTCTGCCGGTTGGAAGAATGACCACGGTGCCCCTGGTATTCGCGGTCCCCGCGGGTTCGCCCCACGCGACGCTTTCCGACCTGGCGGGCGCGCTGAGAAAAAGCGGTAAAGAGAACTTCAATTACGCAACGCCCGGAATTGCGACGATGCAACATCTCTACGGGTCGCTTATCAATAAGCGGGCGAAGGTGGAAATGTTGCATATCCCGTACCGTGGTGGTGCCCAGATCGTGAATGATCTTGTTGGTGGCCAGGTGGACAGCGCGGTACTGGTCTTGTCGACGGCAATGCCCTTTCTCAAGGAGGGCAAGATCAAGGCCTTGTCGGTGTCTGATGGTGCACGCGTTCCGCAGCTGCCGAATGTCAGGCGCATTGGCGAGGAAGAGGGCTTCAACGGAATTTCACTGCCGCTCTGGCAAGGCCTGTTTGTGAAAGCGGGAACCTCCCCCTCTATCGTGGCCGCTTATGAAAAGGCATTGCTGGACGCCCTCGCGCAGCCCGACGTGCGCACAAAGCTGGCGGAAGCCGGCATCACGGTCGCTCCGATGACCGGCCGTGAGCTTCGTGCGTTCGTCGGTCCACAGGCCGCGCTGTACCGCGAGATTGTGAAGACCGCAAAAATCACCATGGAATGACAAGCGGCTCATCCTGGCCCGGTTGCGATGAAAAAAAGATGACGGCATTGCCCGTCAGTCCTGGCGGCGATGGGCGGCTTTTGGCCGACATAGGCGGGACCAATGCGCGCTTCGCATGGCAGACCAGTGCCGGGGAATCCATCAATGACCTGGTGATATTGCCTTGTGCAGGATACGCCAGCCTTGCGGATGCAATCCGGCATTACCTGGGCGTCATGGGGCGAAGCGCCCCTCCTGACTGCGCAATCGCGATTGCCAATCCAGTGCATGGGGATCAGGTGCGAATGACCAATCATCGTTGGACTTTCTCGATCAAGGCACTGAAAGAGCAATTTGGATTCGCGAAGCTGCGGGTGCTGAATGACTTTACGGCGCTGGCCCTGGCGCTGCCCACGCTGAAGCCAGAGGAGTTGCGTCAGGTTCAGGGGGCAAAGGCCGCCCCTTTCGCTGCGATGGGTTTGATCGGGCCCGGTACCGGTTTGGGCGTTTCGGGGCTGTTGCCTGACGGGCAGGGTGGTTGGATCCCGATCGAGGGGGAAGGCGGACATGCCACTTTGGCGGCTTGCACTCCGCGTGAGCAAGCGGTACTTCATTGGTTAAGCCGCCGCTACGGTCACGTTTCGGCCGAGAGAGCCGTGTGCGGCCAGGGCCTGGTGGATATTTACCATGCCGTCAAAGAAGCCGACGGCTACGCACCTGATGTCAGACTTGATGCGGCGGGCGTAGCGTCAGCGGCTCTGGATGGGCGTGATCCCTGGTCCCGTGAGGCGCTCGATCTTTTCTGCGCATTCCTCGGAACGGTCGCGGGTAATCTGGCACTGACGCTCGGCGCTCGCGGCGGGATATTTATCGGCGGCGGCATCGTTCCGCGCATGGGAAAAGTTTTCGAGCGTACGGCGTTTGGGCAACGCTTCAAGGCAAAGGGCCGCTTTACAGCGTTCCTGGCAGACGTGCCGGTGTATGTCATTCAGTCCGGGCAATCACCTGCGCTTCGCGGTGCCGCAATTGCGTTGGACAGCCCGTCCGCTTCAGCGCCTGGTGTTCCGCGAGAAGGGTGACACGGCTCGCAGTGCCGATGGAGCCCACGCTCTATCGTTGATCCCTCAGCGTTTACGCGAGCTGCCCGAGCAAAAGGAACTCCATGAGTGCCTTTTGTGCGTGCATCCTGTTTTGGCTTCGGCACGCAGCCTGCGGTTGCTTCACGTGCGCTTTGCGCACATGAGCCTGCACCGAAACAGGCTACCGGCGCTTTGCGCCTGCACTCGCGTGTTACGCGAGCTGCCCGAGCAAAAGGAACTCCATGAGTGCCTTTTGTGCGTGCATCCTGTTTTCAGCCTCATCCCAGACCACGGACTGCGGGCCGTCGATCACGTCGGCTTCGACTTCTTCTCCGCGGTGGGCAGGCAGGCAGTGCATGAAAAGCGCATCAGGCTTGGCTGCGGCCATCATCTCGGCATCCACGCACCAGTCCGCAAAAGCTTTCTTGCGTGCTTCGTTTTCGGCCTCATAGCCCATGCTGGTCCATACGTCGGTGGTGACCAGGTCGGCACCAGCGCAGGCCTGCATCGGGTCCTTGAAGACTTTGTAGCTTTCGGCCGAACGGATGCCCGCGATGGACTGGTCAACCTCGTAGCCGCCCGGGGTGCTCACGTGCACCTTGAAGCCGAGGATTTCGCTGGCCTGCAGCCAGGTATTGGCCATGTTGTTGCCGTCGCCCACCCAGGCCACTGTCTTGCCTTTGATGGAGCCGCGGTGCTCGATGTAGGTGAAGATGTCGGCCAGGATCTGGCAGGGATGGAATTCGTTGGTCAGGCCGTTGATGACCGGCACGCGCGAGTGCTCGGCGAAGCGGTCGATCTTGGTCTGCTCGAAGGTGCGGATCATCACCAGGTCGACCATGCGGCTGATGACCTTGGCGCTGTCTTCAATCGGCTCGGCGCGGCCCAGCTGGCTGTCGCCGGTGGTCAGGTGCACCACGCTGCCGCCCAGTTGGTACATGCCGGCTTCAAAGCTCACGCGCGTACGCGTCGAGGCCTTTTCGAAAATCATCGCCAGCGTGCGGTCGACCAGTGGCTGGTGTTTTTCGTAGGTCTTGAATTTCTTCTTGATGATGGCGGCACGCTCAAACAAGTAGGCGTATTCGGCCGCGTTCAGGTCACTGAACTGCAGGTAATGCCGCACTAAAGGAGCCCCCACGCTTGCCACTGCGTGTGCTGCGCTGCCCCCCGAGGGGGCTAATTTTCCTTGGGGCGGCCCGGCGGAAAATTCTTTCGTTGCGGTCATGCTGATTTTTCTTTCAAAAGCTGCTTGATCAGCGGAACCAGGATGGCCACCGCTTCGTCGGCCTCGGCCGTGGTCATGATCAGTGAAGGCACCATGCGGATCACGGTGTCGGCGGTCACGCTCAGCAGCAAGCCGTTTTCTGCGGCGCGGGCGAGAAGTTCGCCGCAGGGCACCGTGAGCTCAATGCCCAGCATCAGGCCGCGGCCGCGGATTTCTTTCAGGCCCTTTTCACCGGCGAGTTCGCGAGCCAGCGCCGCGCGCAGGTGTTCGCCCACCTTTACCGCATTGGCCAGCAGGCCTTCTTCTTCCATGATACGCAGGGTTTCCACACCGGCGCGCATGGCGAGCGGGTTGCCGCCGAACGTGGTGCCGTGGTTGCCGGGGCCAAAGATGTGGGCGGCTTTGGGGCCGGCCACCACCGCGCCAATCGGCACACCGGAACCCAGGCCTTTGGCCAGCGGCATCACGTCAGGCTTGATGCCCGACCATTGGTGGGCAAACCATTTGCCGGTGCGGCCCATGCCGCACTGCACCTCGTCGATCATCAGCAGCCAGTCGCGCTCGTCGCAGAGGGCCCGCACTTCGCGCAGGTAGTCGTCCTTCATGCTGTTGATGCCGCCTTCGCCCTGGATGGCTTCAAAAAACAACGCGACCACGTTGGGGTTGTTGGCGGTGGCGGCTTTCAGCGCGTCGATGTTGTTCAGCGGTACCCGGATAAAGCCTTCGACCAGCGGGCCGAAGCCGGCCTGCACCTTGGGGTTGCCGGTGGCGCTCAGGGTGGCGATGCTGCGGCCGTGGAAGGCTTTTTCATAGACGACGATTTCCGGGCGCTCAATGCCTTTGTCGTGGCCGAACTTGCGCGCCAGCTTGAGCGCGGCTTCGTTGGCTTCCAGGCCGGTAGAGCAGAAAAACACGTTTTCCAGGCCCGACAGTTCGACCAGTTTGGCGGCCAGGGTTTCCTGCAGCGGCACATGGTAGTAATTGGAGCTGTGAATGATCTTGGCAATCTGCTCTTGCAGGGCCGGCACCAGCTTGGGGTGGTTGTGGCCCAGAGTGTTGACGGCGATGCCGCCCAGCGCGTCGAGGTAAGCCTTGCCGTTGACGTCCCAGACGCGGCAGCCCTGGCCGTGGTCCAGCGCGATGGGCAGGCGGCCATAGGTGTTCATCACGTGAGGGGAGGCGGCTTCGATGTGCTTGGGCAGGGCTGCGGTCATGGAGAACTCCGGAACAAGGGCTGTGACAGTGTGGAAAATCGGAGGCCCGCGACAAGTGAAGCGGGCCTGGGCTGATTTTAGGCGCAGAGTTTGCGGGCTTTTGTGACGATCCTGCATCACTGCAATGCAGGCGCCTGGCGCCTCCTGATGTTGAAAATCAGGCATCAAGTCTTATATAAGAGTCGCAAATAAGATAGAATTGTTGTGCGGTGCAGCATGGGGTGAATACGATCCCCTTCCCACGTCAGGCGCCGCAAAAACCCTCCATCCGATGGTCTCCAACACCGCCAAAGAAGTCTTCATTCAGGGTATTACCCGCGACGGCAAAACCTTCCGGCCCAGCGACTGGGCCGACAGGTTGTGCGGCGTGATGAGTCATTTCCGCCCGGGCGGCCCGCAGCCCGGCAGCCACCTGACCTACTCCCCCTGGTGCGTGCCCACCGTCATCAACGGCGTCAAGTGTGTGGTCGTTAACTCAGAGCTGCGCGAGGCCGAGCCCATGGCCTGGGACTTCGCCATCAACTTCGCCAAAGACAACGATTTACAGGTGGCCGAAGCCTGTTTAATTCCGGATCCCCCGCGCAAAGACTGAGGTTTTCGAAGCGCCCAACAAAAAAGCCGTCTTTCGACGGCTTTTTTGCTTTGCTGCAGCGCACCCTACAAAACGGCGGACGGTATTTTCGTTAGAAAGATGCCGTCCGGGCGATTTGCCTGATTGCTCAGGCGGCCTTTGCGGGGGCCAGTGCCAGGGCTTTCACCTTGGCGGACAGGCGGCTCTTGTCGCGCGCTGCCTTGTTCTTGTGGAAGATGCCCTTGTCGGCAACCGTGTCCACAATGCTTTGGGCCTTGGCGAACAGGTCCTTGGCTTTGTCTTTGTCACCGGCTGCAACGGCTTTTTCGACGTTTTTCACAGCGGTGCGGTATTTGGAGCGCAGCGAGGTGTTCGCAGCGTTGAGTTTGACGTCCTGGCGGACGCGTTTACGGCCCGACGCGAGGCGGGGGTTCTTTTTCTTGGGTTTGGCGGTAGCCATATATAAATTCCTTTAATCCTGGGGAGGAGTCTGTGGATGTTGCAGCAAAGCCCACGATTATAGCCCCCACAGTCGTTCACTGCGTGTAACTCCTTGCCCCCCGAGGGGCCCGCCCGCCTGTGGCCCGGCAAAGCCGGTTCCACGGCTCATGCTGGTGAAGAGGGGTTTGACAGTCAATTGCTATCAAATTGGTAGCGACTTTCGCTTGTTTTATAAGGGCTTGAAGCCGATTTGATGCCTGGATTCAGCGCTTTGAGCCGATTTTTCGGCACCGTATCAAGCCAGCTTGACATTGGTTGGGCGGTGCAAGGCCGAGGCTAAACTCCACGGGTGTCCCTATTCAAATCCGCCTCTACCGTCTCCCTTCTGACCCTGGTCTCCCGAATCACCGGTTTGGTGCGGGAACTGCTGATTGCCTCGACTTTTGGCGCCAGCGCCATGACGGATGCCTTCAATGTGGCATTTCGCATTCCCAACCTGTTCCGGCGGCTGTTTGCCGAAGGGGCTTTCAGCCAGGCTTTTGTGCCGGTGCTGGCGGCCACTAAGGCCCAAAACGGCGAAGCCGAGACCAAACTGCTGATAGACCGGGTCGCCACTTTACTGGCCTGGGCGCTGCTTTTGACTTGCGTGGCCGGCGTGGCGGCAGCCCCGGTGCTGGTCTGGGCCATGGCCAGCGGCCTGAAGCAGGAGGCGCGCGGCTTCGAGGCCGCCGTGTTCATGACGCGCTGGATGTTTCCTTACATCGGCTTCATGTCGCTGGTAGCGCTGTCCTCGGGCGTGCTCAACACCTGGCGCCGGTTTGCCGTGCCGGCTGCCACGCCGGTATTGCTCAACCTTTCCATGATTCTGGCGGCCTGGCTGGGCGCTCCCTGGTTCAAGGCACACGGGATCGAGCCGGTTTACGCCCTGGGCGGCGGCGTGATGGTGGGTGGCATCCTTCAACTGGCGGTGCAGGTGCCGGCGCTGTTCCGGCTGGGGCTGCTGCCGCGCATTGGCTGGAACCCTTCTGCGATCAAGGCGGCCTGGGCCGACCCCGCTACCCAAAACATCACCCGGCTCATGGTGCCGGCCCTGCTGGGTGTCAGCGTGGCGCAAATTTCGCTTCTTATCAATACGCAGATCGCTTCGCACCTCACGCCCGGCAGCGTCAGCTGGCTCACTTATGCCGACCGCCTGATGGAGTTCCCGACCGCCATGCTGGGTGTGGCCATCGGTGTCGTGCTGATGCCGCAGCTGTCGGCTGCCAAAGCCGCCGGCGATGCGGCGCGCTATTCGGCCATGCTTGACTGGGGCCTGCGCATTGTGGTGCTGCTGGCCGTTCCCTGTGCCGTGGCCCTGATGACGTTTGCCCAGCCCCTGGTGGCCACGCTTTATCACTATGGTGCTTTTACCGACCGCGACGTGCAGCAGACCACCACGGCCTTGATGGGCTACGGCGCGGGCCTGTTGGGACTGGTGGCCATCAAGGTGCTGGCGCCCGGTTTTTATGCCAGCCAGGACATCAAGACGCCGGTGCGCATTGCGGTGGTCGTCCTGGTGGTGACACAGCTGCTCAATCTGGCGCTGGTGCCGTTTTTGCAACATGCCGGGCTGGCGCTGGCCATCGGTATTGGCGCGCTCATCAATGCGCTCTGGCTGCTGTGGGGGCTCAAGCGGCGCGGCAGCTACACGCCGGCGCCCGGTTGGGGCATGTTTTCGGCACAGGTGGTGGGTGCCAGTGCGTTGCTGGCGGTTTTCCTGCTGTGGGCGGCCGGGGCCGTGAACTGGGTCGGTCTGAAAGGCCAGTACCTGGAGAGAATAGGGCTGCTGGCGCTTGTCCTGATTGCGTCAGGCGCTATTTATTTCATAGCGCTATGGGCATCGGGCCTGAAGGTGCGAAAACTCCTGAAACACTGAGCTGTCGCCTTTTTCAGACTCTTCAAGGGCATTCCTTGATTCCCTTTTTGCGCCGGTTTATGAGACAGTAGGGTATGCAATTAAATCTGACCGTACCGTCTCCATTGCAGTATTTCTCCAGCCTTGTGGAAAGCGACGAGCATTTCCCTCTGCTGGAAGCCGCCGTCAGCCTGGCGCAGGACGAATACCCCGACCTTGACGTGCAGCAGGTGCTGGGCGACGTAGACCAGTTGCTGGCCCGCCTCAAGCGCCGCCTGCCTGCCGACGCTCCCGCGCTGCAGCGCCTGCGGGCACTGAACCAGTTCTTCTTCCACGACCTGAACTTTGGCGGCAACGTCAATGATTACTACGATCCCGACAACAGCTACCTGAATGCCGTGCTGCGCACACGCCGCGGCATTCCCATCACGCTGGCAGTGCTATGGCTTGAGCTGGCCCTGGGCCTGGGCCTGAACGCGCGCGGCGTGGCCTTTCCCGGGCATTTCATGGTGAAGGTCAACCTGCCCAAAGGCCAGGTTGTGATTGATCCGTTCAGCGGCCAGTCGCTCAGCCGGGAAGAGTTGTCCGAGCGGCTGGAGCCTTTCCGGCAACGCAGCAGTGCCGACGAAGAATTTGAGGTGCCGATGGGCCTGTACCTGCAGTCGGCGCCGCCGCGCGAAATCATCAGCCGCATGCTGCGCAATCTCAAGGAAATCCACAAGACACAGGAAGACTGGCAGCGCCTGATTCCCGTGCAGGACCGCCTGATCGTTCTGCAGCCCGAAGCATGGACCGAATACCGCGACCGCGGCCTGGCCTGGGCCGCGCATGGCGAGCCCGAGCGTGCCATTGCCGACCTGGAAATCTATCTTGCCAACGCCGAAGACGCGCTTGACATCGACACCATGGCCGAACGGCTGACCCAGCTGCGCCAGAGCCGTCACTGAGTCGCTCTGCCATCTCCCTGGTTTTTCTGCGGCTATTTGCTATTGATTTGATAGCTGCTTGCGCTTGTCAGAAGCGCGCTACGGCCACTTTCTCTCAAAGAAGTTCGATCTCGCTGAGCGTGAGAAAGCAGCTTTCCCGTGTGATCGCCACAAAGTCTTCCAGCCAGGGCCGGCCTGACATGGCTTGCGTGCACGCAACATAGAGGCGTCCCGTCAGGCCCTTTTTGCCCACCGGCCTTGCGGTCACGTAACCCCGGTCCAGATAACTTTGCACGGCCCATTTGGGCAGGGCGGCGATGCCGCGGCCACTGGCCACCAGTTG
Organism: Polaromonas sp. P1_E12; assembly: GCF_056405975.1. Lineage (NCBI taxonomy): Bacteria > Pseudomonadati > Pseudomonadota > Betaproteobacteria > Burkholderiales > Comamonadaceae > Polaromonas > Polaromonas sp. P1_E12. Next base: position 227,986 of record NZ_JBFUBB010000001.1, read on the forward strand.
CAGCATGGCAATCGTCAGCTCGGTCGTACGGCGCGCAGGCCTGACGCCGGCCGGCTCCAGCACCTGGCGCACCACGTCGAGCATTTCGTCGGGTACTGGGTAGGTGATCAGGGTTTCGTTGGCGAAGTCCCTGGCCGTGAGATGCGTTTTCGCCGTCAGCGCATGCTCATTCGCCAGCAGCGCCATGATTTCAAAGCGGAACAGCGGGTGGAAATCCACGGCTTCGCTGGCGTCTTCTTCCGAGACGATGGCGATGTCGGCGCGGTCCTGCAGCACGAGTGCAATCGGGTCGGGGTGAAAGCCCGAAACAATGTCCAGTTCCACCTCGGGCCAGCGTGAGCGAAACGAATCCATGGCCGGCATCAGCCAGTCAAAACAGGTGTGGCATTCCACAGCGATGCGCAACTGGCCTGAACGCCCTGTGGCCAGTCGCGCCACATCCCGCTCGGCTTCCTCGACTTGCGACAGCACCGCGTCGGCCAGCGCCAGCAGCCTGAGGCCCGTGGTGCTGAACTGCGGGGGTACGGACTTGCGCTCGAACAGCGGCGTGGCGTAGCGCTCTTCGAGCAGCTTGACCTGATGCGAGAGTGCCGACTGCGTGAGGTTGAGCAATTGCGCCGCGCGCACCAGGCTGCCGCTGTCGCGCAGGGCGGTCAGTGTGCGCAGGTGGCGCAGTTCAAGGATGGACGGGCTCATCAGTTATTCCCTGCAGATCGATCAGTAGATTAATCGGTGAATCAATTATTTTCATATTGAAAGGCAATATCTTTCGTTTGAATAATAGTTGAATCTGGCCGACCATGCGTTCTTCTGTGATTGATTTGCATTGGGAGATAACTGGATGGTCCACACACATACCCTGGGTTTTCCGCGCATGGGCGCGAACCGGGAACTGAAATTCGCGCTCGAAAAACACTGGCGCGGCGAGATTGACCTGGCTGCACTGGAAGCCACCGGAGCCGGCCTGCGCGAGCAGCACTGGGCCGTGCAGAAAGAAGCCGGGCTGGACTTTGTCACGGTAGGCGACTTCGCTTTTTACGACCACGTGGCCAATCACATCCAGATGCTGGGTTGCGAACCGGCGCGCTTTGGCTTCACCGGCCGGGAGTCTGCCCTCAGCCGCTACTTCTCCATGGCGCGCGGCGTGAATGCGCACAGCGACCATACACACAGTGCCGACTGTGCGTGCGCGGATGGCAAGGCGGGCGGCGGCAGCTTCGCGCTGGAAATGACCAAATGGTTTGACACCAATTACCACTACCTGGTGCCCGAATTCAATGCAGGGACGCAATTCAGCCTTGCTTCGGAGCGCCTCTTCGATGAAGTGGCGCAGGCCCAGGGCGCCGGCCACCGGGTCAAGGCGGTGCTGCTCGGGCCACTGAGCTTTCTGTGGCTTGGCAAGGAAAAGACAGGCGGAGATGAGCCCGGCTTTGACCGCTTCAGCCTGCTCGACAAACTATTGCCGGTGTATGCGCAGATTCTCGGGCGGCTGAAGGCGCAAGGTGTGGAGTGGGTGCAGATGGACGAGCCCATCCTGGGCCTGGATTTGCCCGAGCAGTGGCGCTACGCCTTTGAGCGCAGCTATTCGCAGCTTGCCCGCAACGCACCCCAGCTGCTGCTGGCCACCTACTTTTCGCCGCTGGCCGACAACCTGAGGCTGGCTTGCCAGCTGCCGGTGGCGGGCTTGCATGTCGATGCGGTGCGTGCGCCCGAGGAACTGGTGGGGGTGGCCGACTGGCTGCCTGCGCACAAGGTGCTGTCGGTGGGCATTGTGGACGGCCGCAACATCTGGCGCACAGACCCGGACGCGGCGTTGGCAAAGCTGCGCGCGATGACTGCCAGGCACCAGGGCGAACTCTGGATCGCGCCATCCTGCTCGCTGCTGCACGTGCCTTTCAGCCTTGCCGCCGAGAACGCGCTGGATGCGGAGCTGCGCGCCTGGCTCGCCTTTGCTGTGGAAAAACTGGGCGAGCTGCGCATGTTGCGCGCGGCGTTCACGGGAGAAGAGTCTCTGGTTGCCAGGGAGCTCGCTTCAGCCCGCGCGGCTGTTGCGGCGCGCCGGCGCAGCCCCCGTGTGCACCGGGCCGACGTGGCATTGCGTCTTGCACGCAGCGTTGCAGGCGACGATTGCCGCAGCTCACCTTTTCCGGTGCGCCAGGTCCTGCAGCGCGCCCGCCTTGCGCTGCCGCCGCTGCCCACCACCACCATCGGCTCGTTCCCGCAGACGCCGGAGATCCGCGCTGCGCGCGCAGCGTTCAAACGCGGCGAACTCGGCGCGGCGGGCTACCGTGAAAAGATGGAAGCCGAGATTGCGCTGGCGGTACGCAAGCAGGAGGCGCTGGGCCTTGACGTCCTGGTGCATGGGGAAGCCGAGCGCAACGACATGGTCGAGTACTTCGGCGAGCAGCTTGACGGTTTTGCCTTCACGGCCAACGGCTGGGTGCAGTCCTACGGCTCGCGCTGCGTCAAGCCGCCGGTGATCTTCGGCGACGTGGCCAGGCCTGCGCCCATGACGGTCGAATGGACGGCCCATGCGCAGAGCCTGACAAAGCTGCCGATGAAAGGCATGCTGACCGGCCCCGTCACCATCCTGCAATGGTCCTTTGTGCGCGACGACCAGCCGCGCAGCCTGACCTGCGAGCAGATCGCCTGGGCCATACGCGACGAGGTGGTGGACCTTGAGAGGGCCGGCATCGGCATCGTCCAGATCGACGAGCCGGCCATTCGCGAAGGATTGCCGCTGCGCCGTGCGAGCTGGGCCGCGTACCTGCGCACCGCCACGCGGGCTTTTCGCATCAGTGCCTCGGGTGTGCGCGACGAGACGCAAATCCACACCCACATGTGCTACGCCGAATTCAACGACATCCTGCCGGAAATCGCAGCAATGGACGCCGACGTGATCACCATCGAGACCAGCCGTTCCGACATGGAACTGCTGCGCGGCTTTGGCGCCTTCAGGTATCCCAATGAAATCGGGCCGGGCGTATATGACATCCATTCACCGCGCGTTCCCAGCGTGGACGCCATGGTGCGCTTGCTGCGAAAGGCCGCCAGCGTGATCCCGGCGGAAAACCTCTGGATCAATCCCGACTGCGGGCTGAAAACGCGGGGCTGGCCGGAAACCGAAGCGGCGCTCGGCAACATGGTGCGGGCCGCGCAAGAAGTGCGCAAGGAACTGGCGGCTTCCTGACGCGGTGCGCCCGGAGGGAGGGCGAATCAGGTGCCGCGCTTGAGGAAATGCGGAATCTGCATGCCGTCAGGAGAGTCCACATTGCGCGACATGGCCGGCGCCGTGCTGACCTGCACAGGCCGGCCGACCGCGCGTGCGGTACTTTGTGCGGACATGCGCGCGCCATGCACCAGGGATTCCTGCGCGGGCATGAGGCTGTTGGGGAGCGAGCTGCCCAGGCGCGCGGACGCGGCTTTGGCTGCGGGCGGTGGGTTGAGCAGCCGGGCACCCAGCGTTGCGGCGGTCGAAGGCAGGGGCGCGATCATCCGGACCGGGGCTTTGGCCGGCACCGTCGCGTGCCCCCTTTCGGGCGCGTCGTTGGCGGCTTGCGGCGGATACAACGTGGGGCGCAGCCACTCCAGGATCGGTTGCCACTGCTGCAGGTCTTGCGTTGCGGCGCTGGCCGGCAGGTCAAATATCGTCATGCCGCGTTCCAGGCTGCGTACATACAGCTGGGTTTCGCGCAGGGCGCCCAGAAAAGGCATGCCAAGGCTTTCAGACCACGCCTGCAGCGTTTTTGCGGCACTGGTGCGCCCGTCGATGCGCATGCCCACCGTGGCGAGCCGGCAGCGGCCGCTGGCCACGCGCGGCATGGCCATCAGCTCGGCGTGGCACTGCGCGGCCGATTCACGGTCAAACATCGAATTGCACACCGGCATGACGATGACATCGGCAAACATCACCACGCGCGCCAGCTCAAAGCCGTGCATGCCGCCCGGCGTGTCAAGCACCACGTGCGTGATGCCGGTGGGCACACGCAGCATGTTTTTCTGGTCGACGGCCCAGGGCGCGATGGCGGGCAGCGCGGGGTCCCGGCGCTTGAGCCAGCTTCGCGCCGACTGCTGGCGGTCTACATCGCCCAGCATGACCGAGCTGCCATTGCGCGCGCACCAGGCGGCGATGTGCGCGGCCAGCGTGCTCTTGCCACTGCCTCCCTTGCGGTTGACGACTGCGATAACCGGCATGACTGCTCCAAAGACGGATCGATGGAACAGTTTGATACATAACTAACTAAAAGTCCAGTGACCCCAAGCGCCATGGGCGCACGCAGCTAGTGTTTTTGTAGCAAAACGGCCCGACCGAGGGAAGCGGACGGCCCCGGATCGTGGGGCGCGAGAGGGCGGTTGCGGCAGATTTAACCGACGGTGACGGCGGCGCCGTCACCCTTGGGCGCGATCACACCGATTTCATACACCTGCTCGCCGGCGTCACGCAGGGTTTTGGCTGTGGCTTGCGCATTGGCGGCGTCCACCACCACGACCATGCCGATGCCGTTGTTGAAGGTGCGGTTCATCTCGAAGTCGTCGATACCGGCGGTTTTTTGCAGCCAGGCAAACAGCTCGGTTTGTGGCCAGCTGCCCTTTTTGAGATGGGCGGCCGTGCCTTCGGGCAGCACGCGCGGAATGTTTTCGAGCAAGCCGCCGCCAGTGATGTGGGCCAGCGCCTTGATCGGGTGGGCAGCCAGCGCGGCCAGCACGTTCTTGACGTACAGGCGTGTGGGTTCCATCAGGGCCTGCTTGAAGGGTTTCCCGTCCAGCTTTGCCGGAGCCGCAGCGCCGGCGCGTTCAATGCACTTGCGCACCAGGCTGAAACCGTTGGAATGCACACCGCTGCTGGCCAAGCCGAGCACCACGTCGCCGGGCTTCACGTCCTTGCCGGTCAAAATCTTGGACTTTTCGACCGCGCCCACGGCGAAGCCGGCCAGGTCGTATTCGCCCGCGGGGTACATGCCGGGCATTTCGGCGGTCTCGCCGCCAATCAGGGCGCAGCCGCTCAGCTCACAGCCCCTGGCGATGCCGCCCACCACTGCCGCGGCCGTGTCCACATCCAGCTTGCCGCAGGCGAAGTAATCGAGGAAAAACAGCGGCTCGGCGCCTTGTACCAGCACGTCGTTGACGCTCATGGCCACAAGGTCAATGCCCACGGTGTCGTGCATCTGCCATTCAAAGGCCAGCTTGAGCTTGGTGCCCACGCCGTCCGTGCCGCTGACCAGGACGGGTTCCTTGTAGCGCTTGGGCACCTCAAACAAGGCGCCAAAGCCGCCAATACCTGCCAATACGCCCTCCCGCATGGTCTTTTTGGCCAGCGGCTTGATGCGTTCGACCAGCGCGTCACCTGCGTCGATGTCGACGCCTGCGTCTTTGTAGCTCAGGGGGGAAGTGGAGGAGGTGGTCATGTGTCGGCTTTGATGCAGTGGGAGGGCAGGCGGTCAGAAGGCGGATTTGCAGCCCGGAAGCGGCCTGCAAGCCCGATAGAATTCAGCCTGAGATTCTAAAGGCTGCCCATCAGGCGCCTTTCGGGCCTTTCCAGGGACTTTTTCCAGGGTTCCTTCCGGCAAGCTCAACCCAAGGCTGTATGCAATTCACCACCACCCAAAAACGCGCCGCCACCTGGTGCGCCATCGCCGCGCTGGTCATCCTGGCGCTGTGGCTGCTGGGGCCGGTGCTGGCGCCCTTTGTCATTGCAGCCGTCCTGGCCTATGCATTGACGCCGCTCGTGAACCGGCTGGACGACATGGGCAAGGGCCGCCTGCCGCGCGTGGTGGCGGTGGTGCTGGTGGAGTTCCTCTTCATCGTGGCGCTGCTCGGCCTCTTTTTGCTGATTGTGCCCATCATGGCCAAGGAGCTGCCCGTGCTGCGCGAGCAAGTGCCGCTGCTGGCCGACAGGCTCAACACCAGCCTGGCGCCGTGGCTGGCGCAGTTCGGCATCCATGTCGCGCTGGACGTGGGCAGCATCAAGGCCTTTGTACTCAAGTACCTCAATGCCAATTTTGAAGACCTGTTCGGCTCGCTGATGTCGTCACTCAAGCTGGGCGGCAGCGTGGCGCTGGCCATCATCGGCAATGCGGTGCTGATTCCCGTGGCGCTGTTTTACCTGCTGATGGACTGGGACAAGTTTGTCGCTCGCGTGCTCGAACTGGTGCCGCCGCACCTGCGCGCGGGTTTTGACAGCTTCACTGACGAAGCCGACTCGGTGCTGGGCCAGTACCTGCGCGGCCAGTTGCTGGTCATGCTGATCATGGCGGTGTTCTATGCCGTGGGGTTGGCGCTGTTCGGCCTGGACCTGGCCCTGCCCATCGGTGTTTTTACCGGCCTGGCGATGTTCATCCCTTACCTGGGCTTTGGCCTGGGCCTGATGCTGGCGGTGCTGGCCGGCCTGCTGGAGTTCGCTTCGCTCAAGGCGCTCGTCATGGTCGCCGTGGTCTACGGCATCGGGCAACTGGTGGAAAGCCTGTACCTCACGCCGCGCCTGGTGGGCGAGCGCATTGGCCTGCACCCGCTGGCGGTGATCTTTGCCTTGCTGGCTTTCGGCCAGATGTTCGGCTTTGTCGGTGTGCTGGTGGCGCTGCCGGCCAGTGCGGTGCTGCTGGTGGGCATACGCCGCATTAAAGCCAGCTATATGGCCAGCCGGCTTTACAACAAGGCCGGCTAAGGCTGAACAGGGTCAGGATGAACGCATGGCGGGCATGAAACAGATTGCGCTGGACATCGGGCTGGCTTCAGCCCCGTCGTTCGCCAATTTTTTTGGCGGGCCGAACGAAGCCGCGCTCCGGCACCTGGAGCTGTGGGCCGGCAACACGCTGCGATCGCCGGTGCCAACCTACCTCTGGGGTGAGGCCGCCAGCGGCAAAACGCATTTGCTGAAAGCCGTGCGCGAAGCGCTGCGCGAGCAGGGTGCTGCCAGCGGCTGGATGGACGCCTCCATGCTCGAGCCGCCCGAGTTCAACGAATCCTGGGCGGCCGTCATCCTGGACGACTGCCATCTCTACACCGCCGTGCAGCAGCAGGCGGCCTTCAACTGGTTTGTCAACGCGCTCAGCGCGCCCGACGGACGTCCGCGCTGGGTGCTGGCCGCCGGCCAGATGCCGCCGGCCGACCTGGCGCTGCGCGAAGACCTGCGCACCCGGCTGGGCTGGGGCCATGTGTTTGCCCTGCAGGCCTTGACCGAACCCGAGCGGCGCGCCGTGCTGCGGCGCGAGGCCGATGCGCGGGGCGTGTTTTTGAGCGACGAGGCCATGGATTTCATGCTGACCCGCTTTTCGCGCGACCTGGGCAGCCTGATGCAGCTGCTTGACCAACTGGATGCATACGCCCTGCAAACCAAACGGGCCATCACGATTCCCTTGATCAAATCGATGCTGGAGAGCGAATAAGTGACTGTGACTGCGAAATGACTGCTTCCCGCAAGATTGCTTTATTTGACCTGGATCACACGCTGATCCCTATCGATTCCGATTACGAATGGGGCGAATTCACCATTGCGCTGGGCTGGTGCGACAGCACCGAGTTCAAGCGCCGCAACAATGAATTTTTTGAGCACTACCGCGCCGGCACGCTCGACATCCACGAATACGTGCGCTTTGCCACTGAAGCCATCCGCAAGCAGGGTGCTATCAATTCAGGAGCGGGTCACGCAAGTTTCATGCGGGACGTGGTGCAAAAAGCCATCACAAAACAGGCGCTGGCGCTGGTCGATGGCCACAGGGCCGCGGGCGATGAACTGGTCATCGTCACTGCCACCAACGAGTTCGTCACGCGGCCCATCGCCGACGCTTTCGGGGTGAAAGAGCTGATCGCGGTCGAGCTGGAGCGCGACGCCGACGGCTGGGTGACCGGCGAGATCAGCGGCACGCCCTCGGCGCGCGAAGGCAAGGTCACCCGCGTGGAACAATGGCTGGCAGCCCGCCAACTCGGCTGGAGCGACGTGGAAACCACGTTCTACACCGACTCCATGAACGATATTGCCCTGCTGGAGAAGGCCACCCACCCCGTCGCGACCAACCCGGACGAGCGCCTGCGGGCGCTGGCGACAGAGCGCGGATGGCGCATACTTGACCTGTTTATCTAGTTATCCATGATCAAAAAATTTATCGACAAGCTGTTTGGCAAATCTGACAGCACGGATCCCGGCGCCAAGCGGGTCAAAAAATCACCTTTCGGCCAGCGCCAGGATGTCACCGTCAAGGAACACGGCATCGATGTCTCGCTGGTGGACGACCGCGCCATGGACGTGGTGCGCACCCTGAAAGACGCCGGTTACGAGGCCTATATCGTCGGCGGTGCTGTGCGTGACCTGCTGGTCGGCCTGCGCCCCAAGGACTTCGACGTTGCCACCGACGCTACGCCCGAGCAGGTCAAGTCGCTGTTTCGCCGCGCCTTCATCATCGGGCGGCGCTTTCGCATCGTTCACGTCATTTATGGCCGCGGGCGTGAGCATGAAGTGATCGAGGTCTCGACCTTCCGCGCGCACCTTGACAGCAGCCTGGCCGAGCAGGTCGGCGGCAACGAGCGCACCAGCAAAAGCGAACTCGCCGGCATGAAGCATGCGGTCGATGCGTCGGGCCGGGTGCTGCGCGACAACGTCTGGGGCCCGATCGAGCAGGACGCTGCCCGCCGCGACTTCACCATCAACGCGATGTACTACGACCCCGAGACGCAGGTGGTGGTCGACTATCACAACGGCATCAGGGACGCCAAGAAAAAGATCATCCGCATGATCGGCAACCCGGCCGTGCGCTACCGCGAAGACCCGGTGCGCATCATCCGCGCCGTGCGCTTTGCCGCCAAGCTCAGCGCGCTGGGTTTCAAGTTTGAAGACAAGACGGTGGCCCCTCTGCGCGAGATGAAGGGCCTGCTGGCTGATGTGCCGCAGTCACGCCTTTTTGACGAAATGCTCAAGCTGCTGCAGACCGGCCATTCACTGGCCAGCATCGCGCAGCTCAAATTCCTCGGGCTGGGCACCGGCATTTATCCGTTACTCGACGTGGTGGTGGAAAACGCTGACGAACCTTTTCTGAAGCTCGCCCTGCAAGACACCGACCGCCGCGTCGGCGAAGGCAAACCGGTGGCGCCCAGCTTTTTGCTGTCATGCGTGCTGTGGTTTGATGTGCGCGAGGGCTGGGAGCGGCGCAAAAAGCGCGGCGAGCACCTCATGCCCGCGCTGCAGGATGCGATTGACGATGCCTTCAACGCCAAGATTGGCGACGTGTCGGGCCGCGGCAAGCTGGGCACCGACATGCGCGAGATCTGGACCATGCAGCCCCGCTTTGAAAAGCGCACCGGCAGCGCGCCGTATTCGCTGCTGGACCAGCCCCGCTTTCGCGCCGGCTTCGATTTCCTGCGTCTGCGCGCGCAGACCGGTGAGATCGAGATGGAGCTGGCCGAGTGGTGGGAGAAGTTCAGCACCGCCTACGACGACGAACGCCACGCCATGATTGAAGAGGCGCGCCAGGCGCAGCAGAACAAGCCGCAGGCGCCTCGGGTTCGCGTCAAGCGGCCTGATGGCGAGCCTGGTTTGGGCCAGACAAGCCATGCCGAACGCACCGTGCCCGATGCGGCTGATGCATCCGGCGAACAGGGCGACGTCGCACCCGCCAAAAAACGCCGCCGCCGCCGCAAGCCGGCCAATCGTGGCGGCGCAGGTGGGGCTGAAGGCGCAGGCGGCGAGGCTGCTGCTTCGCCTTCATCGGACAGCACTCCCAACGCCTGAGGGCCGCATGGTTTGCGCTTACGTTGCCCTGGGCGCCAACCTCGGCGATGCTGCGGCAGCACTGCGGCAAGCCGTTCAGGCGATAGGCCGGCTGCCGTTCACGCAGGTCCGCCAATCTTCCAGCCTCTATAAAACAGCGCCGCTGGATACCGACTCAGGAGCAGAAGCTTCAGCGCCCGGTGGTGATTACCTCAATGCCGTCGTCGAACTCGAAACCGGTTTGACCGCTCCCGACTTGCTGAGCCACTTGCAGCAGATCGAGCAAGAGGCCGGCCGCGAAAGGCCGTACCGCAACGCGCCCCGCACACTCGACTTGGACTTGCTGCTCTACGGCAGCGCCCGCATGGAATCAGAACGCCTCACAGTGCCGCATCCGCGCATGACGCAGCGGGCTTTTGTGCTGGTGCCACTGGCGGAGATTGCGCCTGAATTGGTCAGTGCAGAGCAGTTGGCGACAGTGGCGCATCAGTCCATAACGCGGCTGGACCACCTAACTGACAGCACCTAGCCAGGTAGATGCTTTGACATTTACAGATACTGGAGATATTTGGCCCAAATCATTCCCATGTATCCAAGAATGGCGCCGAGCAGAGCGGTCAGCATTAACGCATCGCCAGACCAGTTCCAAAGGAGGGTTAGAGCTGCGCCTGAGGCAGCACCGATAAGAGTGCGCGCGAATGAATTCTCTTTGACCTTGCATGGGGACTCTAGGTCGAATGCAAGAATGCCGCCCACGAGAAACCCAAAACACCCGGAAGTTGCAACCCATAGGAGCAGGCCGCTGAAGGGGCCGCCGTGAAGAAAAGTCTGCAGGAGGGTATACAGAGCAAACACTCCAGCTCCGACGGCCGCAACAAGAAACCCCTTTGCGATCCACTTCATTTCAGCCTTAGGGCGCCAGCCGTTCGCGCAGCCAGGTCGCGTCATCCTGGAGCGTGTACCGCAGCCGGTCATGCAGCCGGCTCTTGCGGCCTTGCCAGAACTGCCAGTTGTCGGGCTTCAGGCGGTAGCCGCCCCAGTGCGGCGGGCGCGGGGGCTGCAGCAAGAATTTAGCGCCGTATTTGGCCGCATTGGCCACCAGCACGCTGCGGCCGGAAATCACTTCGCTTTGCGGGCTGGCCCAGGCGCCTATGCGGGAGTCGAGGGGGCGGCTGCTGAAGTAGGCGTCGCTTTCTTCGGCGGAGACTTTTTCCACGACGCCTTCAATGCGAACCACGCGTTCAAGCTCTGTCCAGTGAAATTGCAATGCCGCATACGGGTTGCCGGCCAGTTCCTGGCCCTTGCGGCTGTCGTAGTTTGTAAACCAGGTGATGCCGTGCTCGTCGTAGCCCTTGATCAGCACGATGCGGGTAGAGGGGCGCAGGTTGCTGGCCACGGTGGCCAGTGTCATCGCGTTGGGCTCGGGCACTTCGGCGGCGATGGCTTCTTTCAGCCACTGGTCGAATTGCTGGAGCGGGTCTGCGGCTGATGCGTCTTCGTTGAGTTCGGCGCGTTCGTAGCTTTTGCGTAGGTCGGCAATGGAGAGGGTAGGCTGGCTCATGGCTCTGATTGTGCCCGCAGAGGCCATGTCCTTGCCTGCGGTAGACCTCGGTAGACCTCGGTAGACCTCGGTAGAGGGCGGGCTTGATACCGAATTAATATTCGTTTATATTCACACCCTTCCATGAAACCCAAAGACGACGAAAAGCAGCGAGCGATCGCCGAGGCCACCTTCAACCTGGTGGCCCAGACCGGCCTGAGCGGCCTGACCATGGCCGACATTGCCCGCACGGCCGGCATCGCCACCAGCACGCTGTACGTCTATTACCCGTCCAAGGACGAGCTGATCAGCCAGCTCTATGAAGAAGCCAAAACCGCCACCATGCAGCGCCTGATGGATGGTGTCATACCCGGGACTCCATTGCGCAGCCGTGTGCGCCGACTCTGGGGCAACCTGCTGCGGCACCGGCTGGAGCGTTATGCCGAGGTCGTGTTCCAGGAGCAGTATTACAACTCTCCCTGGTTCACGCAGGGCAACCGCGAGTTGTCGACCCGACTGGCGGCGAGCTTCTTTGCATTGATCGAGGAGGGCCAGAAGCAGGAGATTTTCAAGCCTGTGCCCTTGCCGTTGTTAACGGCCACCCTGGTGGGCTCGGTGCGGGAAACTGCCAACCTGATACGCACCCAGGTGCTGCCCGACGACGAGGCGGTGCACCAGGCGGCTTTTACCCTGTGTTGGGACGCCATCAAGGCCTGAATCTTTGAAACGCCTCTGAAAGGCAATACCCCTCATTTCTGCATGCCCAAGTTTTTACGGATAAAACCCTGATTTAAGCGAATATAAATTCGACAAGTAGCCTCCCTTTTTTTCTCACTTTTTTTCTCCCTTTTGATTTCCCACTAACAAAAACCGCAAGGAGTTCCACGATGCCCACCCTCAACATCAACGGCAAGGACGTATCCGTCAACGCCGACCAATCCACCCCTATTCTCTGGGCCCTGCGTGACACGCTGGGCATGACAGGTACGAAGTTCGGCTGCGGTGCGGCGCTGTGCGGCGCGTGTACCGTGCATCTCAACGGCGCGGCCATACGCTCGTGCATCACGCCGATTTCTGCCGCTGCCGGACAGAAGATCACCACCATCGAAGCGGTGGCCACCGACCGCGTCGGCAAAGCCGTGCAGGACGCCTGGGTCAAGCATGACGTGGCGCAGTGCGGCTATTGCCAGAGCGGCCAGGTGATGAGCGCCACCGCCTTGCTCAAGTCCAACGCCAAACCGAGCGATGCCGACATCGACGGCGCCATGGCCGGCAATATCTGCCGCTGCGGCACCTATGTGCGCATTCGCGCTGCCATCAAAGACGCCGCCCAGGCACTGGCTTAACTGGTTTAAAGAAGGAGAACACCATGTATTCCAACGCCACAGACACCTTCGACATCGCCGCTCAACTGCCAAAAGGCCTTCAAGCCCTTATGCATAAAGCGCAAGCAGCTACCAAAACCATAGCAGATGCTGAACTGCCTCGCCGCAGTTTCCTCAAGGTTGCAACCGCCGGTGGCTTTGCACTCGGCGCTTTTCCGATGCTGACGCAAGCGCAAACCATGGCCACGGCGGGTGCGCCGGCGGCATCCAGCCTCAAGCCGACCCAGCAGCCCTCGGCCTTTGTGCGTATCGACAAGGACGGTACGGTGACCGTCACCATCAACCGGCTCGACTTCGGGCAGGGCGTTCAGACCGGCTTGCCGATGATCCTGGCGGAAGAGCTGGATGCTGACTGGGCTTTGGTCAAAAGCCAGCACGGCAATGCCGACCCGGCTTATGTGGATCCGGCTTTCGGCATGCACCTCACGGGCGGCTCGGGCTCGATCAAAAACTCCTACACGCAGTACCGCGAGCTGGGCGCGCGCACCCGCGCCATGCTGGTCTCGGCCGCCGCGCAGCAATGGGGGGTTGATGCAAGCAGCCTGCGCACGCAGCAAGGCGTGGTGATTGGCCCCGGCGGCAAGCGCCTGACGTACGGTGAGCTGGCCGAAGCGGCCATGAAGCTGCCGGTGCCGGAGGCCGTCACGCTCAAGGATCCGAAACAGTTCCGCATCATCGGCAAGCCCACGGGCCGGCTCGATGCCCGTGCCAAATCCACCGGCGGCCAAAGCTACGGCATCGACGTGCGCCTGCCCGGCATGCTGACAGCCGTGGTGGCGCATCCGCCGGTGTTTGCCGGCAAGCTCAAGTCGCTGGACGACACCGCGGCCAAAGCCGTTCCCGGCGTGAAGGCCGTGCTGCGCGTGCCGCTGGACCGCGGCGGCGAGGGCGTGGCGGTGGTGGCCGAGGGCTACTGGGCCGCCAAGCAGGGCCGCGACGCGCTCAAGGTCGAGTGGGACACCAGCGGCGTCGAGAAGGTCGACAGCGTGCAGCAACTGGCCAGCTACCGCGCGCTGGCGCAGAAAACCGGCGCACTCAAATACAAGGACGACATCAGCAAGCTGGCGTCAGCACCCAGGAAGATCAGCGCCGAGTTTGTCTTTCCTTACCTGGCTCACGCACCCATGGAGCCGCTCAATTGCACGGTGCAGCTGAGCGGGCAGGGCGCGGACGCGAAAGCCGAACTCTGGCTGGGCACGCAGATGCCGGGGCTGGACGCGCTGGCCGCCTCCAAGGCGCTGGGCGTGGCGCCGCAAAACGTCAAGATGAACGTGCAGATGGCCGGCGGCGGCTTTGGCCGGCGCGCGATTGCCACCAGTGATTACGTGGTGGAAGCCTGCAATGTCGCCAGGGCCGCACGTGGCGCCGGGCTGACGGCCGCGGTGCGCACACTGTGGAGCCGCGAGGACGACATCAAGGGTGGCTACTACCGTCCCATGCATGTGCACCGCGCCGAGATCGGCTTTAACGACAAAGGCGAGATCCTGGGTTGGGACCACGTCATCGTCGGCCAGTCCATCGTCGGCGGGACGCCGTTTGAAGGTTTTATGGTCAAGGATGGTGTGGACGGCACCATGGTTGAAGGCATGAAGGAGCCTTACGATATCCCGATGCGGCTGTCCGTACATCACCCCAAACTCAATGTGCCGGTGCTCTGGTGGCGCAGCGTGGGTTCTACCCACACGGCGTACGTCATGGAAACGTTGATTGACGAAGTCGCGCGCAGCAGCGGGCAAGACCCTGTGGCCTGGCGCATGAAGCAGTTTGGCAGCAAGCACCCGCGCCACGCGGCCGCGCTGCAGCTGGCGGTCGACAAATCCGGTTACGGCAAACGCACTTTGCCCGCCGGGCGCGCCTGGGGCGTGGCGGTGCATGAGTCGTTCAACACCGTGGTGGCTTATGTGGTCGAGGCATCCGTCAAGGACAACACGCCGGTGCTGCACGGCATCACTGCAGGCGTGCATTGCAACCTCGCCATCAACCCGACCAGCATTGAAGCGCAGGTACAGGGCGCGGCGCTGATGGGTTTGTCGATGTGCCTGCCGGGTGCGGCCATCACGCTCAAGGACGGTGTGGTCGAGCAAAGCAACTTCGGCGACTTTCCCGTGCCGCGTATCACCGACATGCCGACGGTTGCCGTCTTCATCGTGCCTAGCGCCGATGCGCCCACGGGTCTGGGCGAGCCCGGCCTGCCGCCGTTGGCCCCCGCCTTTGCCAATGCGATCGCCAAGCTCACAGGCAAGCCGGCGCCGCGCGAGCTGCCCTTCAAGCTGGCGTGATGGCAGGCGGCAAGCCCACGGTGCTGGTGCTGGCCTCAGGCCGGGGTGAGCGCTTTGCCGCGTCGGGTGGCGGCACGCACAAGCTGCAGGCGCTGCTGGCCGGCAAGCCGGTGCTGCAGCACACGCTGGACGCCGTGGCTGCCAGCGGCTTGCCCTGGCACCTGGAAGATGCCGGCCACCCTGGCATGGGCGACTGCATCGCGGCCGCCGTGCGGGCCACGCCCGAAGCTGCGGGCTGGTTGATTTTGCCGGGTGATTTGCCGATGGTGCAGGCCGCCACGCTGCAGGCAGTGGCCGACGCGCTGGCGCAGCACGCGGTGGTGGTGCCGGTGTTCAGGGGCACGCGCGGCCACCCGGTCGGGTTTTCGGCCGCGTGCCGCGATGCCTTGCTGGATTTAAAGGGAAATCAGGGTGCAGCGCCCGTAGTACGTGCGCAAGCAGCTATCAATTCTGTAGCATTCATGGGCGTGGCCGATGAAGGCACAGTCACCGACATCGACACGCTGGACGATTTGCGCCGGGCTGAAGAACTGTTCAGCCAGCGTTGACCGCCCTGAACGGCCTCGGGAGCTCTCAGCCCTTTGCGATGACTGCGCAGGCCAGCCGCGGGCCGGAGTTGCCGGTGGGCTGGGTCTTGTAGTCGTCGGGGTCACGGTGAACGATCAGGCCCTTGCCGACGATGTCGGTCGTGCCGCTGCCGACTGAGAGGGTCTTTGATTCAAAGCTGAATTTCGCGACGCCGCTGGCATCGGCTTTCAGGCTGGGCAGGTCGCCTGTGTGATGGGCCATGTCGGCATGGCTGCCGTGCTGCTGGCCGGTGGGGTTGAAGTGCCCGCCTGCACTCATGCCGTCGCCGCTGGAGCAGTCACCTTTTTCATGCACATGAAAACCGTGCTCGGCATTGGGCTTGAGGCCGCGTATCTCGCCTGAGACCAGTACCTTGTCGCCGCTCTGCACAAAGCTGACGGTGCCGGAGGCGGTATTGCCGGTGGTACTTTGCAGCTGGGCCACGGCGCGCGGGCCGTTCATGGATGAGGCGCAGGCGGCCAGTACAAAGGCGGCAAGGGCGGTGGCGAGTGGTGCCAGGTGGTATTTCATGATGCAGGTCTCCTGATGGTTGATTCAGTGGCTGACTGTAGGGCGCCTTGTCCCTGCTGACAAGGCCGGGGCCTCCGCTGTCTGGGCCTATTTGGCCAGCTCCAGCAGCTTCCCCAGCGCGTGGTCGTGAATTCCCAGGGTTTTAAGTTTGTCGTAGGTGAGTTGCGCATATTCGCGCGTGGTGCCGTAGCGCCCGCACGAGTCCGAAAAGATCTGCCGGTAAACGTCTTCGCTGAGCACGCCCGTATGGTTGGGGCTGCGCTTGGACAAGGTGAAGGCCAGCGCCCGCACATTGCCCTCTGCAGTCTGGCAGCGCAGCCACTTGGGGTCGTACACGCCATTGGGCATTTCGCGTTCCCACAGCGCGGGCAGGGCGCCGGCAACCTGCGCCTGCGGTATCCGAAACACCATCCCCTTGCAACTGCCGCCGTGCAGGAGGCCAAACACCAGGCCCGGGCATTCCGGCGTGCCGCGGTTCAGGCGGCTCCACATCTTCAGGGCGCGGTGGTAGCCGTGGATGGTCGCAAAACGCTCCTCGGCATGTTCAAACTCCGGGCGCCAGATGAGCGAGGCATAGGCGAAGATCCAGAGATCGCTTTGGCCGCCCCATTCGCGGATGACGGTCTCAAGCATGTGGTCCGGGTTGCGGGAAACGCTGATGCCGGGGCTGGCGGCTTGTTGGGCTGAATTTTCCACAGCCGCACTTTACAATGCGCTGAGTTTTTGTGACGGATTTAGTGACGGGAGTGGGCAATGTTTTCTCAGGACGATGAGGGCCAGCAAGGCTTGGTGTTGGCGGTCGTTCTCGGCCTCGTGGCTTTCGTGATCGCGCTGGTGGTGGGGCTTTGCATGCATCGGCTCGGCCGGGCGCCTTCCGCCGCTGTTGCCCCTGCCCAAATATCCCTGCCCGTGCCAGAGGTGGCGCCGACGCTTGCCGAGCCAGCCAGCACCGTGGACCATGCCGCGAACATTGCCGGCCGGGCTTCGCAGGCTGCAGCCGACGCCGCCAGCGTGAAGGTGGAGCAAGGCGCGGTGCGGTTTTATTTTGCCTCGGGCGATGCAGACCTTGCGGACGGTGCGGGTGCTGCCCTGGGTGAAGTGGTCAAGGCCGCCAAGGCTGGCCGCACGCTGGTGATCACCGGTTTTCACGATGCCACAGGGGACGCCCAGAAAAATGCAGCGCTTGCCCGGCAGCGGGCCCTTGCCGTGCGCGAGGCACTGAAGCAGGCCGGTGTTTCCGATCGCCAGATTGTGCTGAAAAAACCCGAGCAGCTTGTAGGCGGCGGCAGCGACGCCGAAGCGCGGCGTGTGGAAATTACCCTCCAGTAAAGCCGCACTCACGGGTTGTTTCAGAACTTTGCAGAGCAGCTTTTGGGCTGCGTTTCGTAACCACGTAGTAACCATGTGGCGGTAAACAGGCCGGTAACCCGTTACCATAGAGTCAGTAATAAAGTTACATACCCAGTGACTTGACCATGACCGGAGTTACAACATGGCCCTTCACCCCGCAGTTTTAAAAATCACCGCCCGTATCGCAGAGCGCAGCCTTCCCACGCGCAGCGCCTACCTTGCACACCTGCGCGCTGCCGCCACCCGCGAACCCGGCCTGGACCGCATGGGTTGCGCCAATGTGGCGCATGCCTTTGCCGGCATGCCGCTGGACGACCGCTTCAAGGTGGTGACCGAGCGCAGGCCCAACATCGGCATCGTCACCGCCTACAACGACATGCTGTCGGCGCATACCCCGCTCCAGGCCTACCCGTCCTTCATCAAGGACGAGGCGCGCAAGCTGGGCGCCACGGCGCAGGTGGCCGGTGGCGTACCTGCGATGTGCGACGGCGTGACGCAAGGCACCAGCGGCATGGAGCTCAGCCTCTTCAGCCGCGACGTGATTGCCATGAGTACGGCCGTTGCGTTGTCGCACGACATGTTCGACGCGGCGCTGATGCTGGGTGTATGCGACAAGATCGTGCCGGGCCTCTTGATAGGCGCGCTGCAGTTCGGGCATCTGCCTACGGTGTTTGTGCCGGCCGGGCCCATGACATCGGGCATTCCCAACAAGGAAAAAGCCCACGTGCGTGAGCAGGCCGCGCAAGGCCTGGTCGGCCGTGACGCCCTGCTTGATTCCGAGTTCAAGTCCTATCACAGCCCCGGCACCTGCACCTTCTACGGCACCGCCAACAGCAACCAGCTGCTGCTTGAAGCCATGGGCCTGCACGTGCCGGGCACTGCGTTTGTGAACCCCGGCAACGCACTGCGTGAGGAGCTCACGCGCGAGGCGGCACGCACCGTGCTGGGCATCGTCAAGGCGAAGCGCTTTGCGCCCATCGGCCAGATCGTCGATGAAAAAGCCATCGTCAATGCCATGGTCGCGCTGCTCGCCACTGGCGGCTCCACCAATCACCTGATCCATTGGGTAGCCGTCGCGCATTCGGCCGGCATTGTGATCGACTGGAATGATTTTTCCGACCTCTCCGATGTGGTGCCGACGCTGGCCCACGTCTACCCCAACGGCAGCGCCGACGTGAACCAGTTCCAGGCCGCAGGCGGCCCCGGCTTCATCATTCGCGAATTGCTGGACGCGGGCTTCATGCATGAAGACGTGCTCACGGTGCGTGAAGGCGGCATCCGCGAATACACACGCGAACCGGCGCTGGCCGGCGCGGCGCTTGCCTGGCACGACGTGGGCGCTTCCAAAGACGAAACCATCGTGCGCACACCTGCCAAACCATTCAGCGCCACGGGCGGCCTCAAGCTGTTGCAAGGCAACCTGGGCCGCAGCGTGATCAAGGTGTCGGCGGTGCCTGACGACCGGCATGTGATTGAAGCGCCTGCGCGGGTGTTTGATTCGCAGGAAGCCTTGCACATCGCGTTCAGCGCCGGAGAACTCAACCGCGATGTGGTGTGTGTGGTGCGCTGGCAAGGCCCACAAGCCAACGGCATGCCCGAGCTGCACAAACTGACGCCGCCGCTGGCCGTGCTGCAGGGCAAGGGATTCAAGGTCGCGCTGGTCACCGACGGCCGCATGAGCGGCGCTTCGGGCAAGGTGCCGGCCGCCATCCATGTGTCGCCCGAGGCCGCTGCCGGCGGCCCGCTGGCCAAGGTGCGCGACGGTGATGTAATTCGTGTGGACGCCATCACCGGCGAATTGAAGGTACTGGTGAACGATGCAGAATGGACCGCCAGGCCGGTCGACACCATGCCTGCCGATTTGCGCGCGGCCAACGGCATCGGCATGGGACGAGAGTTGTTTGCCGGTATGCGCCGTCACGCGCTGACGGCTGAAGAAGGAGCTTTATCGTGGATATAAACCTGAACGTCAGCGGAAAACTGACCCCCCTGCAGATCATGCAGGATGCCCCAGTGATACCCGTGATTGTGCTGACCGACGTGAGCCAGGCGGTGCCGCTGGCACGTGCACTGGTGGCGGGCGGCATCCGCATGCTCGAAGTCACCCTGCGCACGCCGCAAGCGCTGGCCTGCATTGAGGCCATTGCGCGCGATGTGCCCGAAGCCGTGGTGGGGGCGGGCACTGTGCGTAGTGCCGCCGACGCCCAGGCCTGCGCCATGGCCGGTGCACGCTTTGCGGTAAGCCCCGGTTACACCCATGCGATGGGGCAGGCCTGCAGGGATGCGGGCCTGCCGCTGCTGCCAGGGGTGGCCACCGGCAGCGAGATCATGATGGCGCAGGAAGACGGCCTGACAGAACTCAAATTTTTCCCGGCCATGCAGGCGGGCGGCCCGGCCATGCTGAAGGCCTGGAACGGCCCCTTTGGCGATGTGCGGTTTTGCCCGACGGGCGGCGTCACGGTGGCCAATGCGCCTGAGTTTCTGGCGCTGCCCAATGTGGTGTGTGTAGGCGGGTCCTGGTTGACCCCTGCGGACACGCTGGCTCGCGGCAACTGGTCACACGTCACTGCACTGGCTTTTCAGGCCTGCCAGCTGGCACGCAATGCTGCCTGAGCCTGGCAGCCTGCCCGCTATTTATGAGGAAAATAGCGCTCCCAGCCTTTCTGGGTGAGCGCAAGCAGCTATTAAAAGAATAGCAGTGAAGCGCAATGAACTAACGCAGGCCAGCGCCCGCAGCACTTTCATCACGCTGGATCAGCTCAATCTTGTAGCCGTCCGGGTCCGTCACAAAGGCAATCACCGTGGTGCCGCCCTTGACCGGGCCGGCCTCGCGCGTGACGTTGCCGCCCGCCGTCTTGATCTTCTCGCAGGCCGCATAGGCGTCTGGCACGCCCAGCGCGATATGGCCAAAAGCCGTGCCCATGTCGTAGCTTTCGGTGCCCCAGTTGTAGGTCAGCTCGATTTCGGCCTGCGCCGGGTTGCCTTCATAGCCGACAAAGGCCAGGCTGTATTTGTACTCGGGATTTTCCGAGGTGCGCAGCAGCTTCATGCCAAGAACCTGCGTGTAGAAGTCGATGGAGCGTTGGAGACTGCCAACGCGCAGCATGGTGTGTAGGAGTCGCATGGTGATGAAGGTGGGAAGTGGCCGGACTGCCCATTGTCGCCAATCTTCGCTTCCTGTGCAGGCCGCTTGCGTAGGGATGCAAAGGCGATGGCGATGCATGCCGCGCAATGACCGATGAGGGACTTCGCGGGGTTGGATTTTCCCCGGGCTACTCTGTTGCCGCCAAAGCCTCCAGCATTTTTCCTTGCAGCAACTTCATGTCGCCATTTTTCAGGATGTAGCCATTCATGCCGGCGTTCAAGGCTGTCCTGACATCAAGCTCATCGGAGTTCCCGGAAAGTGCGAGGATAAAAATACCCTGATGCTCCCAATCACGCGAGCGAATCGCCTGGGTCGTCTGCACGCCGTTCAACCCGGGCATGTTCATGTCCATCAAGATCAAATCGACACTTGGGGTGCTGTCCAGGTGGGCCAGTACCTGGCGTCCCCCTTCGGCCTCCAGCACTGTCAAGCCCCAGCTTTTCAAGCGCTCCCCCACCATGATGCGGTTAAGTTCGTCGTCTTCGGCCAATATGACGGTTCTGCCCTCCAGCACATTGCCGGGGATGATGGGGCGGGCTGCCTGTCGAGGCGTTTCCGCAGCAGCGAGGGCCTTGCCCGTCCCGGTTTGCGGTATTGGGGGGAAGGTCAGCGTGAACTGCGTAAATTCACCGACCACGGAATCACAATGAATATCACCGCCAAAACTTTGCATGGTGCGTTTGCAATACGACAGCCCAAGGCCCGTCCCCTCGGCCTTTCCTGAGGTCATGAAGGACTCGAACAGGTGCGCCAACACCTCCTTGTCGATGCCCGGGCCCGTGTCTCTGACGGTCACCTTGTGATCGTCTACCGTCAGTACGATCGTTGCGCCGGACTTTTGGTCGAGGTAATAGAGCGCGTTCTTGATCAGGTTGAAGAGCACAAAAACATAGGGGGTTTCGTCTCCGTAAAAGGTGAAGTCCTTCACGACACGCACTGTGACACTGTCACGTAAGTTGCCACCATCACCGCGCAGGTGTCGATCGGAAAAACTGTATTCGTCCACCGCCTTCTGAGTTATTTTTGCGGCGGATAAATACTCAAATTTGCTTCGGTCCACCGCGCTGGACTTGAAGGATCCCAGGATCAGGTCAATCACCTGGTTACCCCTGTGTACAGCGATCTCCCCCATGTTGACAAACTGGCGCATGCGGGATGTGTGTTCGGCGGGGACCGCGATGCCGTTCGCGGGCAGCATTTCCCCGATACTCTCCAGGCTCATCTTGGCCTGTGCGAGCGGGTTGCGCATTTCATGGGCGATCGAGCCGGCAAGGGAGTTTGCGATGCGCAATTTTTCGGCATCTATCTGCTTTTCCGAAAGCTTGAATGCGGCGCCGCCGATAAGAATCAGCAGGTAGGCCGGAAGCTGGGCCACCATGTCCATGGGTATTGAGGGGTTGGGCGTGATGGCGACGTACAGCAACGCCGCGCTGCCGCAACCGATCACCAACATGGCAATCGTGTTGCGCCAGTCGGCGATCATGACAAGAAAACTGAGCGCGATAAAACAGTTGGAGATCGCGGGGATACCTCCGTGCCGCTTCAGCGAAAGAAATACATTGAAAAACGGCAGGCAATAGATCAATGCCCAATAGGAGTAGGAAAAGTAGTATTTTTTAAGTTTCTGTGGCCAGTGATTTTTCATGGCCAGCACGGTAAAGAGAATTACGACCAGCACCCGCATTCCCAGGTCATCGTAGGGGCGAGGATTGGGTTTCGTGAACCGTATCAGGTAAAACACCACATAGGTCAGGGCGCCTACGATGCCAATGTATTTGAGCAAGGGCCTGCCATGTGCGTGGTAAGCCTCATAGTGGCCAAAGAGTCTTTTTAACCAGCCCATATATATTTCAATTCTGTTGGCGCGGGAAAACCATCAACAGCAGCCTCTTCCGGTCTCTGGTGGAGGATGCTGCTGCAATATGAAATATTCCCGTGCATGACTTACTGACAGTCAGACGATTTGAGAATGTCCGGTACCTGTCCATGTATCAGGGTAAACGATTCGTCCGCCCCATCCACCCGTATATTGTTTGCGATGGGGGAAAACCCGAAACGCCTGTACAAGCGGCTCAGCACCGGCGTGCAGGAGGCAAAGAGGTCTTGCCCATCGGTATGCCGCGCAAGATACGAAACACCCAAAAATATGCATCGCTTCACAAGATCGGGGCCGCTTCTGTAATCGGGATTGAGCACAAGGCGCCCGATTTCCCAGCTGTTTCGGCAGGTCTCTGGCTCAATCAATTGTTTTTCCGCCAACAGCTTTTCAAGTGAGGTCAGCCCCCTGTGCATGGGAACCAGCCTCAAGGTGCCAATCACCACGCGTTGGAACTCAAATGCAAACACAAAGCCCAATTCGTCTCTTTTTTTTCTTGTTCAAAAAACCGCGCGTCACGGCATCCGGACGGCAGGTTGATGTGGCCGCGCAGGCTCTGGACTTTTTCCATCTTTAACGGAGTATCCAGATGGCAGAGCGTGATTTCCTCGACGAAGTTTCCCCGGGGAGGGGCCGAAATGAAGGGTGTTCCGCCGGTGAGGAAAATGGCGTCTGGAGCATCCATCGGCTGGCGCAGAACCTGGAAGGGGGTTGGCGCATGGTCGTTCAGGGAGGTAATCATTGCGTTGTATTTCCAGGTTGAGTGCTTGTCTTTGCCAAATGCTCTCATTCTTCTTTTGATGTTCGCGCAGTCTATGCGCCGTGCAAGGCTGAATCAAGCCTTACCCTGTCAGATATAACAGGGGCTTCCCCGCATATTCCGCTTGAATAGCGGGTCGAATCGAAAAAAGAACATAAATTGTCCGCATGCGGACAGTCGGCCGGGATCTTTGGTCCTGGTGCGAGCCCTTCTTTAAGGATATCTTTCGGTCAGGTCATCGAACCGGCTTTTTGGAGGGCCATGCCGGCCAAGTGGCGTAGTTGCGTGGGGGCTAGGGCCGCCGTCTTTCGAGCAACTCGAAGATCGCCATGCCGGCCAGCATGGCAAGCACAAACACGGTGGCCTTGGGTTCGCCCATGCCAAGGGCCACCAGGCCCGGGCCGGGGCAAAAACCGGCAAGCCCCCATCCCATCCCGAAGAGGGCGCTACCGGCCAGCAGCCTGCGATCCACAGGGCCCGCGGCCGGCAGTTTCATATCCGCGCCCAACAGGGAGCGGCTCCTTTTTTTAGCCAGCAGGAAAGCGAAGAGGCCCACGGCAATGGCGCCGGCCATGACAAAGGCCAGCGACGGGTCCCAGGGGCCGGCAAGATCCAGGAAGCCGAGGACCTTGGCGGGATTGGCCATGCCCGAGACGATCAGGCCCAGGCCGAACACCAGGCCCGCCAGCAGGGAGGACAGCAGCAGCATGGTCATTCTCCTAAAGTTTGAACAGATGGCGCACCAGAAACACCACGGTAAAACCGGTAGCCATGAAAGTCACCGTGGCCACCAGCGAACGCGGCGACAGCCTTGAAAGCCCGCACACGCCATGGCCGCTGGTGCAGCCCGCGCCATAGCGCGTGCCGACGCCCACCAGCAAGCCGGCGATGACCAGCAGGCCATAGCCGGCATCCACCTGTACGGGAGGCAAGGCCGAGAATGCGGCATAGGCCCATGGGGCGCCGACGAGCCCGGCGATAAAGGCCACGCGCCAGCCCATGTCGCTGCGCGCCGGCTTGAGCAGCCCGCCCAGAATTCCGCTGATGCCGGCGATGCGCCCGTTGAGCAGTACGAACATCGCGGCGGCCAGGCCTATGAGCAGGCCGCCCGCCAGTGCGGACCAGGGTGTGAAGGCGTTCCAGTCCAGGGTCATTGCTTGTTTCCTTCAGGGCAATACAGGCGGTAGAGCAACGCCAGGATTTCCAGCGTCCCGGGTTCGGCCACGCGGTAATAAATGTTCTTGCCGTCCCGGCGCGGGATGATCACGCCTTCATTGCGCAGCACACCGAGCTGCTGCGAGAGCGTGGGTTGGCGTATGCCCAGGTCCTGCTCGAGCTCGCTCACGCAGCGCTCGCCCTGCGAGAGCTGGCAGAGTAGCAGCAACCGGTCTTCATTGGCCAGCGCCTTGAGTGCACCCACGGCTTGTGCGGCCGCGTCGCGAAGCAGCCCGGGGTCCAAAACGGGAGGGGATGATTTCATGGCTGTGTGTTGGGGCTTCTTGATATTATATGAAAATATATAATGTAAAGGCGACCTCTTCGATGAAAGAAACCATCCATGCCAAGCCCGCTGAATCCCCAGGCATTTTTTGATCCCCTGACCGGGACCGTCACCTATGTCGTGGCGGACAGCGGCACAGGGCAGGCGGCCATCATCGACCCGGTGCTGGGGTATGACTTCAAATCGGGGCGCACCAGCACGGAGCTGGCCGACCAGGTGCTGGCCCATGTGGCGCGGCAGGGCCTTCAGGTCGAGTGGATCCTGGAAACCCACGCGCACGCTGACCACCTCTCGGGCGCGCACTACCTGAAGGCGCAGGCCGGCGGCAGGACCGCCATTGGCGAACATATATGCACCGTGCAGGCCACCTTCAAATCGATTTTTAACCTGGAGCATTCATTTGCGCCGGATGGCAACCAGTTCGACCACCTGCTCAGGGACGGCGAGATATTCAGGCTGGGCAATCTGGAGATGAGCGCCCTGCATGTACCCGGCCATACGCCCGCGGACATGGCCTACCTTGCGGGTGATGCCGTGTTTGTGGGCGACACGCTCTTCATGCCCGACGTAGGCACCGCCCGCGCGGATTTCCCGGGCGGCGACGCCCGCCAGTTGTACCGCTCTATCCGCAAGCTGCTATTACTGCCGGCAGAAACCCGGATCTTCGTCTGCCACGACTACCCGCCTGGAGAACGTGCGCCTCAGTGGGAAACCACTGTGGGTGAGCAGCGCCGCGCCAATATCCATGTGCATGACGGCATCTCCGAAGAGGCTTTTGTCGCCATGCGCGCGGCCCGGGATGCGACGCTGGGCATGCCCTCGTTGATTCTTCCTTCAATCCAGGTCAATATCCGCGCGGGTGGTTTGCCGCCGCCTGAATGCAACGGTGTCAGTTACCTCAAGATCCCCGTCAACGCCTTCGGCGCTTAGCTGGTCTTCTGCGCCGGTACCTCAAACACCAGGCAAGTTGTGGTCGCATGCGCATACAGCTTGCCGTCCGGCCCCACGATGCGGCCTTCTGCGGTGGCCAGCTGCCGGCCGCAGTGGATCACGGTGCCTATGGCGCGCAGCGGTCCGGTCTTGTGCGAGGCGGCGCGCACGATGTTGATGCTGAGCTCGGCCGTGGTGTAGGCCCGGCCCACCGGCATCATGGTGTGCACAGCGCAGCCCACGGCGGAGTCGAGCAGCGTGGCGTACCAGCCACCATGCACCGTGCCCAGCGGGTTGTAGTGCTTGAGCTGCGGTGTGCCCTGAAAGGTCGCTTTGCCGGGTTCGATTTCAATCAGCGCAAAGTCCAGTGTTTCGGCAATGTGGGGGTAGGGCAGCTCACCGGCCAACATGGCCTGCATCACTTCCATGCCGGTCTTGCCCATCACGTCTTCGGGCCGGGCCAGGCCCGGCTTGCCGCCGCCGCCGACCATGCGGGCGCGCACCGCGGCGCTTTGTTCCATCCACTGAGTCAATGTGTCTTGTGGGGTCATGGTGTTTATAAATGTTGCATATACAATGATTGTAGCTACAATTAAATTATGAGCGAGAAAACCCGCCTGTCAACCCAGGCCGAACTCAAAGTGCAGGGCTGCACCAATGTCAAGCTGCGCCAGCTGATGCGCCGCGTCGCGCACCACTACGACCTTGAAATGACCAAGGCGGGCCTGAAGACAACGCAGTATTCCCTGCTGACTTATGTGCTGAAGCTGGGCCCCATGCGACCGGGCGAGCTGGCGCGTGGCATGAAGATGAGTGCCTCCACCCTCACGCGCAACCTCAAGCCGCTGATCGACGCCGGCTGGATTGAGCTCGCCGCAGGCACCGATGCGCGCAGCCGTACCGTGATGCTGACTGACGCGGGCCGTGCCAAGCGTGAGGAGGCCCGATCGCGGTGGAGGGCTGCGCAGGAGCAGCTTAACGCGCTGCTGGGCGCCGGGCGTGTGCTGGCCCTGCATAACCTGATCAACGAATCTTTAGAGCTTTTGTCCCCCATCGAATCTGGAGCTGATGATGAGTAATACCGAGCCTTCCAATTCCTCTGCGCCTTCCGCTTCTTCCACTGCACTGCCAGCGCGCCGCATCGCGATGTGGCTGGTGCTGCTGGCCGCCGGCGGCACTTTTGCCCTCACCATGGGTGTGCGCCAGACCATGGGCCTCTTCCTGTCGGCGCTGAATACGTCCACCGCGCTGGGCGTAGGCAGCATCAGCCTGGCCTTCGCTTTCGGTCAGCTTTGGTGGGGGCTCACACAGCCCTTTGCTGGCGCGGTGGCTGATCGTATCGGCACAGGCCGCGTGATCTTTTTGGGTGTCGTGCTGGTCGCAGTGGGCACCGTCATCACTCCGCTCATGACCAGCACGGCCGGCCTGATATTTGCCATCGGCATGCTCGCAGCAGGCGGCGCCGGCATGGCGGGCCCGTCGGTGCTCATGGCCGCCAGCACGCGCCTGGTGCCACCGGAAAAGCGGGGTCTCGCCACCGGCATCGTCAATGCGGGCGGCTCCTTTGGCCAGTTCGCGATGGCGCCTATTGCCATTGGCCTGACCGCCGCTGTCGGCTGGGCCAGTGCGATGCAGTGGCTGGGCGCGCTGGTGCTGCTGGCGGTGCCTGCGGTGCTGGTGCTGAAAGGCAATTCGAATGCGCTGGCAGCCCAGGCTGCGGCGGCCTCGGGCACGAAAGCGCTGAGCGCACGTCAAGCCATTAGCCAGGCCATCGCAACGCCTAGCTACCGTTACCTCGCGGCGGGTTTTCTGGTGTGCGGTTTTCACGTGGCGTTTCTGGCGACTCACCTCCCCGGCGTGATAGCGGCCTGCGGCTTGCCGCCCGAAATTGGCGGTTGGTCGCTTGCGATGATTGGCCTCTTCAATATCGTCGGCAGTCTGGCCATGGGTTGGGCCGTCGGCCGCTGGCGCATGAAGTCCTTGCTGGCGCTGCTCTATGCAACGCGTGGCCTCGCCGTACTCATCTTCCTGCTGGCGCCCAAGACCCCGGCCGTGATGCTGATCTTTGCCGCCGTCATGGGCGTGACCTTCCTTTCGACCGTTCCGCCCACCGTGGGCCTGGTCGCCAAGATGTTCGGTACGGCCAACATGGCCATGCTGTTCGGCGTGGTGATGTTGTCGCACCAGGTGGGTGGTTTCCTGGGTGCTTATCTGGGCGGCTATATATTCCAGGCAACCGGCAGCTACGACTGGGTCTGGTACATCGACATCGTGCTGGCCACAGGCGCCGCCTTGGTGAACCTGCCGATCCGCGAGGCGCTGCTGCCTCGGCAAATGGCTGCCAAGGCCGCAGCCTGAAGGTGAAAGAACAAGGCATGAGCAAGGCCCCTGAAACCGCCGCCACCGCATTGCGCTACCTGGATGATTTGCAGCCCGGCGACCGCTTCGTCAGTGGCGAGCACGCGCTCGACGAGGCGCAAATCACCTCGTTTGCCGCGCAGTTTGATCCGCAGCCGTTTCACCTGAGTGACGAAGCGGCCAAGGCCACGCTGTTTGGCGGGCTGGCCGCCAGCGGTTGGCATACGGCGGCCATCACCATGCGCCTGCTGGTGGGGGGAGGGTTGCCGCTGGCCGGGGGCATCATAGGTGCGGGCGGGGAGATCAGCTGGCCCAAGCCCACACGCCCGGGCAATGTGCTGCGCGTTGAGACGGAAGTGGTAAGCGTGACTCCCTCGGCTTCGCGGCCCGACAGGGGCCGGGTGGTAGTGCGCAGCCAGACGTTCAACCAGCACGGCGAGGTGCTGCAGCAATCCGTCTACAACCTGGTGGTTCCGCGCCGGCCTGCCTAAGGGATAGGGTGGCGGCGATTTCGCTGTTGCGCCTGTAAGCGGGTGTGCCAGAATCCACGCAAGCAGCCAACTTGCGGGAAATATCAGATGCTCATCAATTGTGTGGTCTACCAGAACGGCACCAAACTGGCCGACATCCCGGTCACCGAGATCAGCGACTACATCTGCCGTCCCGATGCTTTCGTCTGGGTGGCGTTGCAAGACGCCACGCCGGAAGAGCTTGAAGAAATGCAGCATGAGTTCGGCCTGCATGAACTGGCGGTCGAAGATGCCCGGCACGGCCACCAACGCCCGAAAATCGAGGAATACGGCGCTTCGCTGTTTTCGGTACTGCACCTGATTGAGCAGTCCAACGACAAGCCGGGCGAACTCCACGTCGGCGAGGTGGATGTGTTCACCGGGAAAAACTATGTACTCTCGGTGCGCAACCGCAGCCAGAAGGGGTTTCTGGGCGTGCGTGAACGCTGCGAGCGCGAACCGGAGTTGCTGCGCAACGGTTCGGGTTTTGTGCTGTACGCCCTGATGGACGCGGTGGTTGACCGCTACTTTCCCATCCTCGACGCACTCGAGACCGAGCTGGAGCTCATCGAGAAGGAAATCTTCACGCCTGGTGCTGCGCGAAAGAACATCGAACGGCTCTACGAACTCAAGGGCAGCGTGATGGTGCTCAAGCACGCAGTGGCGCCGCTGCTCGAAGGGGCCAGCAAACTCTATGGCGGCCGGGTTCCGCAAATTTGCAGCGGTGTGCAGGATTACTTTCGTGACGTGGTCGACCATTTGTCGCGCATCAACGCACTGATCGAAAACATGCGCGACACCATAGGCACTGCTATCCAGGTGAACCTGGCGATGGTGACCATCGAGGAAAGCGAGGTGACCAAGAAGCTCGCGGCCTGGGCCAGTATCTTTGCGGTCTGCACGGCGTTTGCCGGCATATGGGGCATGAACTTCGAAGCCATGCCCGAACTCAAATGGCGTTACGGCTATCTCATGGCCATCAGCATGATTGTGGTGGCGTGCTCGCTGCTGTACTGGCGTTTCAAGCGAGCGCGCTGGTTATAACTTACGGCACCTTGGGCGGGGTGAAAGCCTTGCGGGCGGCCAGCGCCGCCTTGCGGCTGGTGCATCCCTCGATGTGGTCGTTGACCAGACCCATAGCCTGCATGAAGGCATACATCGTGGTGGGGCCCACAAAACTCCAGCCGCGCTTTTTGAGATCCTTGGACAGGGCGACGGAGGCGGGGGAAGTCGGCATGGCTTTGACGGCCTCATGTGTGATGCGCGCGGGCCGGCTCTTGGCCTCGGGCTCCAGCCGCCAGACAAAAGCGCCCAGTGAGCCAAATTCTTTGCGCAGTTCGATGACGCGCTTTGCATTGTTAATGGTCGAAGCAATCTTCCCCGCATGCCGCACGATGCCCGCGTCGTTGACCAGGCGTTTGATGTCGCGCGCGTCAAAGCGGGCCACCTGCTCGGCATCGAAGTTCGCGAACGCGCTGCGAAAGGATTCGCGTTTGTTCAGGATGGTCAGCCAGCTGAGGCCAGCCTGAAAGCCTTCGAGGCAGATTTTTTCAAAAAGCCGGCGTTCATCGTCCACCGGAAAGCCCCACTCGCTGTCGTGGTAGTTGCGGTAAAGGGGCGTTGCCTGGCACCAGGCGCAGCGCGCGGTGTGGGTGTCATCGATAAAAATGCCGGCAGCCGGCGAGGGTGCAACGTTGGGGCGCTTGGGAGGGGTGGCGGAAGGCATGGGCAATTTTAGGCAGATGCGGGCAGGGCGGTGCGCGTGAGGTGACTCATCTTTGGCAGCCCGGCAGTATCATGACGCACGCTCCCTCTCACCGATCCACAACTTCGGAACAACGCACCATGTCCATCCAGCTTTGGCTCGCTTTCGTCGCCGCAACCGTCGTCCTGCTCATCATCCCGGGCCCGACCATCCTGACGGTCATCAGCTACTCGATGGCGCACGGCAAGCGTGCCAACATTCCGTTGGTGGCCGCCGTGGCGTTGGGTGACTCGACGGCGCTGGTGGTCTCGTTGTTCGGCCTGGGCGCCTTGCTCGCGGCCTCGGCCTTCTGGTTCACGGTAGTCAAGTGGGCGGGCGGCCTGTATTTGCTTTACCTGGGCATCAAGCTCCTGCGCGCCGGAATTTCGCCCATGCAGACCGCAGCGCCCGAGGCGCCGGGCTCCTTGTGGAGGCTGTTCGGCAATACCTACCTGGTCACCGCACTCAACCCCAAGGGCATTGTGTTTTTTGTGGCTTTCTTGCCCCAGTTCATTAACCCCGGCGCCGACGTGACGCGACAGCTCTGGGTGCTGGCGGTGACCTTTGTGTTGATGGCCAGCCTGAACGCCACGCTGTACGCGGTGTTTGCCACTTCGGCCCGCACACTGCTGGCCTCGCCGCGCGCGCAGCGGCGTTTTAATTTCGCGGGCGGCTCGCTGCTGTCCACGGCGGGTGTCTGGGCCTTGCTGGCCAAGCGCCCGGCCTGAATTCAAACGGCCGGCCTGCCGAGTGCCTGCTGCATCACCGCCGCGCCCTGGGTCATCATCACGTCGATGTATTCCCCCGGCGCATCGGGCAGCACGTCGGTGATCCAGACAAAGCGGGTGCGGTTTTCGCCCTCGGTAAACAGCTGCGCCGAAGCCATGTGATGGGTGGCCTTGCCGCCGACCACGGTGTAGCTGAGGCGGTGCATCCCTTCATGGATGCCCACCAGCACTTCGTGCGCAACCATGCCGTTGGCAAAGGTTACGGTGCGGCCGCCTTCGCCGGGCTTGCAGTCGACCACGAAGCCCGGCGCAAGGCGCCGGTGCACAGCGTTGAAATCGCGCAGCGCGTCCCAGACGCTGTCTATGCCGGCGTCGACGGTGAATTCCTTGTAGATCGTGGCCATGGTGACCCCAGTCTGGCTGGCGTCGGAGTGACGCCTTGTCATTGCAGCTTAGCAATCAAACCGGGCGAAGTCAGCCCTGATTAAGCACCGGTTAAAAACGCTTTTCGCGCAGCCTCAGCGCATTGCTGATCACCGACACCGAACTCAGGCTCATCGCCAGGGCCGCGATCATGGGCGACAGCAGCCAGCCGGTGAAGGGAAAGAGCAGCCCCGCGGCCAGCGGTACACCGAGGGAGTTGTAGACGAAGGCAAAACCGAGGTTCTGCTTCATGTTGGCGATCGTCGCTTCCGAGATTTTCCGGGCCTGTGCGATGCCGCGCAAATCACCCTTGACCAGCGTGATCTGGGCGCTGTTCATGGCCACGTCGGTGCCTGTGCCCATGGCAATGCCCACGTTGGCCTGCGCCAGGGCCGGGGCGTCATTGATGCCGTCGCCGGCCATGGCAACGATATGGCCTTCATCCTGCAGGCGCTTGACCAGTGCCAGTTTGTCGGCCGGCAGCACGCCGCCGTGCACCTCGTCAATGTTCAGGCGCCGGGCGATGGCTTTGGCGGTGGTCAGGCCGTCGCCTGTGGCCATGATCACGCGCAGGCCGGCGGCTTTGAGCGCTGCCAGCGCTTCGGGCGTGCTGGCTTTCACCGGATCGGCCACGGCGAGCAGGCCCGCAAGCCGGCCGTCGACCGCCAGGTGCATCACGCTGGCGCCCTCGGCCCGCAGGGCCTCCGCCTGGGCCAGCAGCGAATCCACCGAAACACCAACTTGCGCCATCAACGCCGTATTGCCTAGCGCGAGCAGCCGACCAGCCACATGCCCGCTGACGCCGATGCCGCTGGCGGACTCGAAGTTCTCTGGCGTGTCCAGCGTCAGGCCGCGAGCGCGCGCTGCGGCTACTATGGCCTCGGCCAATGGGTGTTCGCTGCCCTGATCCAGGCTGGCGGCCAGCCCCAGCACTTCGTCGGCACTGAAGCCGGTGGCGGGAATCGCGCGGTCGAACGCCGGCTTGCCGGCCGTCAGCGTGCCGGTCTTGTCGACGATCAGTACGTCGACGGTGCGCAGGTGTTCAATCGCCGCCGCATCGCGGAAAAGAATGCCCTGGCCGGCCGCCTTGCCGGTGGCGACCATGATGGACATCGGCGTGGCCAGGCCCAGTGCACAGGGGCAGGCGATGATCAGCACTGCTACCGCGTTGATCAGGCCGTAAACCCAGCTCGGCTGCGGGCCGAAAAATCCCCATCCCAGAAAGGTCAGTACGGCCACGGCCACCACGGCCATGACAAACCATCCGGCCACCTGGTCGGCCATGCGCTGCAGGGGTGCCTTCGAGCGTTGGGCCAGCGCGACCATCTGAACGATTTGCGACAGCATGGTTTGCGCGCCGACGCGCTCGGAGCGCATCACCAGGGCGCCGCTGGTGTTGAGCGTGGCGCCTATCAGCTTGTCGCCCGGACGCTTGCTCACGGGCAGGGGTTCTCCGGTCAGCATGGATTCATCGACGGCGCTGCCGCCCTCGGTAACGATGCCGTCGACGGGCACTTTTTCGCCGGGGCGCACGCGCAGGTTGTCTCCCACGTGCACGTGGGTTAGCGGCACGTCTTCCTCGGTGCCGTCGGCCTTGATGCGCCGCGCGGTTTTGGGCGCCAGTCCCAACAATGACTTGATCGCGGCGGAAGTTTGCGAGCGCGCCTTCAGTTCCATCACCTGGCCGAGCAGCGTCAGTGAAATGATCACGGCCACCGCCTCAAAGTAAACCGCTACACGGCCCATGGAAATAAACGACTCCGGAAACACACCGGGCGCGAGGGTGGCGACCACGCTGTAGGCAAAGGCCGCGCCTGTTCCCAGGCTGATGAGGGTCCACATGTTCGGGCTGCGGTGGACGACTGATTGCGCGCCACGCACAAAGAAGGGCCAGCCTGCCCACAATACGACCGGCAGGCTCAGCACCAGCTCTATCCAGCTCTGGACAGTCATGTCGAACCAGCCGAGCTGGTGGCCGAACATGGCCAGCACCGTCACCACCATGCTCAACGGCAGCGTCCACCAGAAGCGGCGGGTGAAGGAGACGAGTTCCGGGTTTTCGTCCTCGTCAAGGCTGGGCATGACGGGCTCCAGTGTCATGCCGCAGATTGGGCAGTTGCCCGGATGGTCCTGCCGGATTTCCGGGTGCATGGGGCAGGTGTAAAGAGTTCCGCCGGCCTGGCCCGCATCAGGCCCGCGCGCCGCTTCGGGCGCAGGCTCTGCTTTGAGCGCACCGACATAGGCCGCCGGATCTGCGGAGAATTTGGCCTGGCAGCCGGCGCTGCAGAAGTAATAAGGCCTTCCCTCGTGCTCAAGATGGTGCGCGGATGCCGTGGTGACGTCCATCCCGCAGACCGGGTCTTTCAGTTCGTCCGGGGCGGTGGGCGGCAGGTGAGCGTTTGCCTGTGCGGTTCCCGGTGCGGCGTGGGAGGTGTGGTTCATGGAGGGCTTCCTTTGGTGTTCTGCAGACCTGGACCAGGCCCATGAGCAAGGGTAGACCTTCCCCCTGTGGGAAGGTCAAGCCCCTCTGGATTGGAGGAGAGTTTCCCCTGGAAGGCTCTGGTGATCTTCAGCGCCTTCCGCGGTGGATTGCATGATCCACATCAACTGAAAGGGGAAAACCGGCACGCTTTCGCGTGCATGCCAGGCTACACCGGCACGGTGTAGTTCAGCGTCATGCGCCCACCATCGACCACGACGATTTCGCCTGTGATATAGCTGGCGGCGTCGCTGGCGAGGTAGGCTACCGTGTCGGCGATCTCCGAGGGCTCGCCCAGGCGCTTCATGGGGGTGCGGCTCATGATCTTGGCCTTGGCTTCGTCGCTGGTGAGCACGGCCCTGGCGGCCAGTTCGGTGGCGATGGTGCCGGGGGCAACCGCGTTGACGCGCACGCCCTGGCTGGCCAGCGACAGCGCCATCACGCGCGTGAGCTGGTTAATGCCGCCTTTGCTGACGTTGTAGCTGGCAATGGTGGGAATGGCGAGCACGCCGTTGACTGAGCTCATGTTGATGATGCTGCCCTTGCCGGCGGCCGCCATCACGCGCGCCACGGCCTGCCCGACCAGGAAGGATCCCTTGAGGTTGATGCGCAGTACGGCGTCGAAGTCGGCTTCCGTCACGTCCAGAAACTCTGCGGCCTTGAAGATGCCGGCATTGTTGACCAGCACGTCGATGCGGCCGTGCGCGGCCACGGTTTGTTCAACCAGCGCATCGACTTGCACTTTGTCGCCCACGTCGCAATGAACATACAGGCCGCCGAGTTCTGTGGCCAGCGCCGTGCCGCGCGCGTCGTCTATATCGGCGATGACGACCTGCGCTTGCTCACGCGAAAAACGCCGCACGCAGGCCTCGCCGATGCCTTGGGCACCGCCGGTGACGATGCAGACGCGGCCCGCCAGCCCGAACGATACCAGGGACGTTTCTGTAGGTGAAATCATGCTCATGCCCTTATGGTACCAGCGCAAGCAGCTATAAATTCCATAGCAGATTCGGAGACCTGGGCGGCGGAAGAACCTGGTTTGTAGAGTGCCGATCCGATGCCGAAACCGTTGGCACCCGCGGCCAGGTAGGGCGCCATATTGGCAGGCGTGATGCCGCCGACCGGCAGTACTGCGGCTTGCGCGGGCAGCACCGCACGAAGGGCTTTCACGACTGCCGGGGTAATCATTTCGGCCGGGAAAATCTTCAGCCCTGTCGCGCCCGCTTCGAGCGCAGCAAATGCCTCGCTGGCAGTCATGATGCCGGGCAGGCACACCAGGCCGAGGCGGACAGCTTCGCGCACCACCGCCGGGTTGAAATTGGGCGAAACGATGAGCTGGCCACCCGCGGCGTGGACGTCACGTACGGCTTCAGGAGTCAGCACCGTGCCCGCACCGACCAAAGCCTGCGGAAAGGTGCTGGCCATGGCGGCAATGCTGTCCAGCGGCTGGGGTGAGTTGAGCGGAATTTCGATCAACGTCCAGCCCGTGGCAACGAGTGCCTGGCCGACAGGCAGGGCCTCCGCCGGCGTCAGTCCGCGCAGGATGGCCACCAGGGGGAGGGCGCCGAGGGCCTGGGAAAATTTTTGGTGAGCGTTGTTCATGGTGTTCTGCAGGTTGAGGCGCAATACTGCGCCGGTCAGGCCAGGGTATCGGCGATGGCGCGCAGGCCGCGCCAGGTGGCGCCCGCGCCCACGCGCTTCACGGGCACATTGATCTGGACCAGTGCCTGTTCGTAGCGCGCCGTGAGCGCCTCGGCGCCCATCACCACTACAGGCTCGCCGCGTGGCAGTGCCTGGGATTTGAGTTCTTCGCCGATGACCAGGCCCGACAGGTAGCTGGGCAGGGCCTCGGTTGTCATTCGCTGGAACAGCGACAGGGTGCGTGTGCTGAAGGCGGTGTTCAGCAGGCCGGGGCCGGCCAGCGCATGGGCCACGCCCTGATCGAAGGCGGCGGCGTCCAGCGCGGGTTCGTCGTCGGGCAGCATGCGTGCGAGGATGGATTGGCGGCGCAGCAGCGCATAGAACTCGCCGGTCATCCAGGTCGAAAAATCAGTGACCTGCCGGTTTTCGACGGTGACCCATTTGCTGTGTGTGCCGGGTAGCACCAGCCGGGCGTTCGTCAGACCCAGCAGCTGCAAGGCGCCAAAGATCTGCGTTTCCTCGCCGCGCATGACGTCGGGCACACCGCCCTTGTCTATGCTCAGGCCGGGCACGATGGCGATGCGGCCGGGCTCCACCCATTCCAGTGCGGCGGCGATCGCGTCAAAGCCGGCGGGGCAGGCGCAGTAGGGCGCTTCGCGCCAGCCCTGTTTGCTGCCGGCCATGCCGGAGATCAGGCACAGCGTGCCTGACGTCATCCAGTCGGCAAAGCAGCTTGCAAAAACCTCCGGAAAGGTACCGGGAGCGACGGTCAGGATGCCACGTGCGAAGGAGCGCTCGTCCAGGGCTGTGCCGGCGCCGTCGATCAACGCGCCGCGCAATGAAGAGCTGCCCCAGTCGACTGCCAGAAGGCGGCTCACAGCAGGGCCCTGACCTGTTCGGGACGCGGCAGCGGAGCGACCGCGCCGTAGCCCTGCACCGTGAGGGCGGCCGCTGCATTGGCATAACGGGCCGCATCAAAGACGTTATCGCCCGCCGCAATGCGCGCCAGCAGGTTGCCGCAAAAGCAGTCGCCTGCGCCGGTGGCATCCACCAGCTTCACGTTGTGCACGGGCACGCGCTCGCGCCGCGTGCCGTCGCTGACCAGCGCGCCGTCGCCGCCGAGCTTGAGCACCACGGTTTTGGCGCCCAGGGCATGGCCCCAGTCCGTCACCGCGTCGGGGTCTGTCATGCCGTTGAGGGTGGTGATGTCTTCCAGGCTTGGCAGGAAAATGTCGCACAGTGAAACGGCGTGGCGGGTGCAGGCAAGCGCCCGGTCCAGCGGCCAGAGCTTGAGCCGCAGGTTGGAGTCAAACGACACGAGGGTACCGGCCTCTTTGGCCAGTTTCATCGCGGCAAACGCTGTGTCGCAGGCACTGGCGGAAATCGCCAGCGAGATGCCTGACACATGCAGGACCTTGGCTTCACGCACGGCCTGTGCGGCGCCGCCTTGGTGCAGCCAGGCAGGGGTCATGCGGCTGGCCGCGGAGCCCGCACGCAGGTAGCTGAACTCATGTCCATTTTTGCCGTGTGTGACGAAGTAAAGGCCGGTGCTGGCTTCCGGATCTTGCTGGACTGCGGTCGTCGAAACGTTTTCTGTGGCCCACAAGGTCATCAGTGATTGGCCGAAAGTGTCACCGCCCAAACGGGTTAAATAAGCTGCGATGGCGCCCGCGCGCGCGGCGGCAATCACGGCATTGCTGGTGTCCCCGCCAAAGCCTTGCAGGTAGTTGGGTTGGCCAGCCTGGGTCTGGTTGAACTCCACCATTGCTTCGCCGAGCGCGACGACATCGAATTTTCTGGCTTGCATAGAACTTTCTGGCATCCTTTGCTGTCCCGAAAAGGTAGCAGCATGCGCGCCTCAAGGCCTTGATTGGCGCGCGGGCGCGGTGGGTCGTAACGCGGAAATTTCCAGAAGAAAATACCCGCGTTTGAAGCCTCCATGTTACCCGCGGCCCGGTCGCGGCGCCGTACCCGCGCTGTACCCCGAAAGGGATGGCCGTACAAGCAGCGTCTGCTGATTCTCAGTGATTGTCGCGCGGCACGAAAGAGCCACGCTTGCCCACCAGAAAATCCAGGTCCACACCTTCGTCGGCCTGTAGCACGTGGTCGATGTACAGCTTCCAGTACCCCGAAGACAGCGGTGGCTCGGGTGCTTTCCAAGTGGTCATGCGCCTGGCAAGCTCTTCGTCGCTGACATGCAGGTGCAGCCTGCGGTTGGGCACATCGAGTTCGATGATGTCGCCGTTTTGCACCAGGGCCAGCGGTCCGCCTGCTGCGGCTTCAGGGGCTGTGTGCAATATCACGGTGCCATACGCTGTTCCGCTCATGCGGGCGTCGCTGATGCGGACCATGTCGGTGATGCCTTTGCGCAGCACCTTGGGCGGCAGCGGCATGTTGCCGACTTCGGCCATGCCGGGGTAGCCCTTGGGCCCGCAGTTTTTCAGCACCATCACGCAGTTCTCGTCGATGTCCAGGTTTTCATCGTCGATGCGTGCGTGGAAATCTTCAATGGTTTCGAACACCACGGCACGGCCCTTGTGCACCATGAGTGCAGGCGTGGCCGCGCTGGGCTTGATGACCGCGCCGCGCGGCGACAGGTTGCCGCGCAGCACGGCGATGCCGGCCTTGTCCTTGAAGGGCGTGGAGAGCGGCATGATGACATCGGTGTTGTAGTTTTCCGCATCAGCAATGTTCTCGCCGATGGTTTTGCCGTTGGCCGTGATGGCGCTGGTGTGCAGGTGCTGCGCGATTTCCTTCATCACGACAGGCAGGCCGCCGGCGTAACAGAAGTCTTCCATCAGGTATTTTCCGGAGGGCTGCAGGTTGACCAGGCAGGGCAGTTCGCTGGCCAGGCGGTCAAAGTCATCGACCGTCAGCTTCACGCCGATTCGCCCGGCGATGGCAATCAGGTGAATGACGGCGTTGGTCGATCCACCGATCGCGGCCAGTGTCTTGATGGCGTTTTCAAATGCTTCGCGCGTGAGGATTTTCGACAGCGTGAGGTCTTCGTGCACCATTTCGACGGCACGGCGCCCGGCCATGCGGGCCAGTACATTGCGCCTGCCATCCACCGCCGGGTATGCGGCGTTGCCGGGCAGGCCTATGCCCAGCGCCTCGACCATGCTGGCCATCGTTGATGCCGTGCCCATGGTCATGCAGTGGCCGTGGCTGCGGTGCATGCAGCTTTCGGCCTCAAAAAACTCGGCAAGTTTGAGCGTACCGGCCCTTACCTGCTCGCTCATGCTCCAGACGCCGGTGCCGGAGCCCAACTCCTGACCACGCCATTTGCCACTGAGCATGGGCCCACCGCTGACACCCACCGTAGGCAGGTCGACGCTGGATGCTCCCATGACCAGTGAGGGAGTGGTCTTGTCGCAACCCATCAGCAGCACGACGCCGTCGATCGGATTGCCGCGAATGCTTTCTTCCACGTCCATGCTGGCCAGGTTGCGGTAGAGCATGGCGGTGGGGCGCAACAGCGTCTCGCCCAGCGACATCACCGGAAACTCGAGCGGAAAGCCGCCTGCCTCATAGACACCGATCTTGACCTGCTCTGCAATGGTGCGGAAATGCGAGTTGCAGGGAGTCAGTTCGCTGAAGGTGTTGCAGATGCCGATGACCGGACGGCCGTCAAACTGGTCATGTGGCACGCCCTTGCCCTTGACCCAGCTGCGGTAAGCAAAACCGTCGCGGTCTTGCCTGCCGAACCATTGCTGGCTGCGGAGTTCGTGGGGCAATTTTTTCTTGGCTGAATCGCTCATTCGGGAAAGTCCTTAATTTTCAAACATATTATCGTCATACCATTGATTCTAAATCTTAGTGAAAACCATGACCGCAGGAGTTCGCCCCTTGTCTGCCCCGCCATCCGGCCCTTCCGTCCGTCCGCATATCCTTGCTGTTGCCAAGCTCCCGCCCTTTCTGATGGAGCCGCTTCAGGCGTCCTTTGAGGTGCACGACAGGCTGCATGAAAGCGACCCGGCGGCCTTTGCCAAAGTTGCATCCCTCATACGCGGCGTTGCCGGTGGCGGCGAATCCAGGGTGCCGCGCGCATTGATGGACCAGTTGCCCGCACTCGAGATCATTTCCATCATGGGTGTGGGTTATGACGGCGTCGACGTCACCAGCGCACTGGAACGCCGTATCCCGGTGACGCACACCCCTGGGGTACTGAATGACGAGGTCGCCGACCTGGCCCTGGGTCTCATGCTGTCAGTGGCACGGCGCATACCGCTGGCCGACCGTTATGTGCGGGCCGGGCGCTGGGCGAAAGAAGGACCCATGCCGCTTGCACGCAAAGTCTCGGGTGCTCGCCTGGGAATTGTCGGGTTGGGGCGGATAGGTCAGGCTATCGCCAGCCGGGCTGAAGCCTTTGGCATGTCGATTGCCTACACCGGCCGCAGCGCCAAGCCTGAACTTGCTTACAGCTTTTACCCGACGGCACAGGCACTGGCTGCCGCGGTGGACTTCCTGGTGGTCATTACGCCGGGCGGAGTCGGCACCCGCCATCTGATCAATGCAGATGTACTGAAAGCGCTGGGCCCTGCGGGTTATTTGATCAATGTGGCGCGTGGGTCTGTTGTGGATGAGGCCGCTCTCGTGGGTGCATTAAAGAATGGCGTCATCGCCGGCGCGGGCCTCGATGTATTCGAGCAGGAGCCGCATCCCCTGGAGGCGTTGTGGTCCATGGACAATGTTGTGCTGACCCCGCACATGGCCAGTGCCACTGTGCAGACGCGCCACGCGATGGCCAATCTGGCGGTCAGCAATCTGCAGGCGCACTTTGAAGGGCAACCCCTCCTCACCCCTGTACCGGAATGGCATTGAAAGGGGGGCCAACGAGCCTTGGTGCTTCGGGTTTTCCATAGAAAACACTTCGGTTAAACATCATATGATAACAATGCGTCAAGGAACGCAGGCGCCGTTTTGCCAGCTAAACAATTAACCCGCAGAGGAGACAAGCCAAATGAGACTCAAGACAATCCTTGCCACCGCGATGGTCGCGGCAGGCCTGGTGACAGCCGGGCAGGCTGTGGCCCAGGAAAAGCTCACCGTCTGGTGGGTCAAGGGCTTTTACAAGGCCGAAGATGACGCACTTTTCGCTGCCATCAAGAAGTACGAAGACAAGCACAAAGGCGTCAAGATCGAGCTGTCGCAGTACCCGGTGCAGGACATGATCCCGAAAACCGTCGCGGCCCTTGACTCCGGCAGTCCGCCCGATGTGGCTTATGCCGACGTCTATGACTTCCAGGTTGCAGGCAAGTGGGCCTTTGACGGCAAGCTCGAAGACATCAGCAGCGTGATCAACCCCATGCGTGCGCGTTTTGCGCCCAACACGGTTGAAACCGCCTTTCTCTATAACGACGTCGCCAAGAACCGGGCCTATTACGCCTTTCCGATGAAGCAGCAGACCATGCACATCGAGTACTGGGTGGACATGCTCAATGAAGCCGGCTTCAAGGAGTCCGACATTCCTACCGGCTGGAAGGACTACTGGTCATTCTGGTGCGACAAGGTGCAGCCGGCTTATCGCCAGAAGAGCGGCAATCGCACCTTTGGTATCGGCCAACCGCTGGGCGTGGATTCGAGCGATTCCTTTTATTCGTTCCTGACTTTCATGGACGCCTACAACGTGAGTCTGGTCAGTGACAGCGGCAAGTTGCTGGTTGATGACCCGAAAGTCCGTGCCGGCCTGATCAGTGCGTTGACTGACTACACGCAGCCGTACGCCAAGGGCTGCACGCCACCGTCGTCCACCAGCTGGAAAGACCCGGACAACAATGTCGCTTTCCACAACAAGACCACCATCCTGACCCACAACGCCACGATCTCGATCGCCGCGAAATGGCTGGACGACATGAACAACGCGTCGCTCAAGCCCGAAGAGCGCGAGACCGCGAAGAAGAACTACACCGAGCGCATCCGCACGGCTGGCTTCCCAAACAAGCCCGACGGCAGCAAGATGGTTTACCGCGCCGCCGTCAAGGTGGGTGTGGTGTTCAACCAGGCCAAGAACAAGGCCCGCGCCAAGGAGTTCGTGTCCTTCCTGATGCAAGAGGAAAACCTGACGCCTTACGTGGAGGGCTCGCTGGGCCGCTGGTTCCCTGTGACCAAGACTGCGCAGCAGCGTCCGTTCTGGAAGGCTGACGCGCACCGCCAGTCGGTCTACAACCAGTTCATGAACGGCACGGTCAATTTTGAATTCACCAAGAACTACAAGTTCACCATCTTGAACAATGAGAACGTCTGGGCCAAGGCGGCCAATCGCGTCATCAATGAAAAAGTGCCGGTGGACAAGGCTGTTGATGAAATGATTGCCCGCATCAAAACCGTGGCCAACTGACCTTTCGCTGACTGAAGAAAGCCGCGCTGCCCGGACTGGATCGCCCAGACGGGTGGCGCGCGTACCAAAAGCATGAGCACTGCAATCATCGACCAGGCCGGCCCCTCTTTGCGCGCAGAGCGCGGAGCCATGACTTCATGGGAGAAGTGGGGGCTGGTTCTTGTTATTCCCTATCTGCTGATATTTCTGGTTTTCGTTATTTACCCGGTAGGGTATGGCTTGTGGCTCGCACGCCATCCCGAGAGTTATGTCCGGCTTTTTGCCGACCCGATATTCTTCCGCTCGCTGGTCAATACCGTGGTGTTTATCGTCGTGGCGGTCAACGTCAAGATGGTGGTCGCGTTATTCCTGTCGGGTTTTTTCCTGAACACGCGCTGGTGGGTCAAGGGCTTGTCGGTCGTATTTATCCTGCCTTGGGCGGTGCCGTCGATTCCGACCATTCTGTCCATGCGCTTCATGCTCAACCCTGAGTGGGGTGTCATCAATACGCTCATTTACAAGATGACCGGCGTTGACGGGCCCAACTGGCTTAATGATCCGACGCTGGCGCTGTGTTTTTCGATGCTGGCCCACATCTGGAAGTCGTTGCCGTTCTGGACACTGATTCTGCTTGCCGGCCGTATGGCCATCCCGGCCGAGCAGTATGAAGCAGCGTCGGTAGACGGTGCCACCATCTGGCAGAAGTTCCGGTTCATCACCTGGCCGTCGATGCGCTCGCTCTACCTGACGTCGACCATCCTGTCGATGATCTGGACGCTGGGCGACTTCAACAGCGTTTACCTGCTCACGGGCGGCGGGCCCGCCGATCTGACCCATGTGCTGGCTACGCTCGGCATCCGCTATTTGCGCCTGGACCAGGTGGATCTGTCGCTGGCGTCCATTGTCGTGGCCCTTCCCCTCGTCTTGCCGCTGGTGTATTTCATGATGAAAAGGTTGTCCAAATGAGCCGCATCACACTTCGCAAGGTGAGTCGCGAGGCCAGACTGCTGTTGATCGGTATCCCGGTGCTGCTGTGGACGCTGATTCCGATCTACCACATGGTGCTGTTTGCAATTTCGCCAAGAAACGAAGCCACGACGGGGCGGCTCTGGCCTAAAAATCCCACATTGAGCAATTTCGAGACGGTGTTCTGGCAAAAGCATTTCTACCTCGACCACTTCTGGGTGCAACTGGGCAACTCGCTGGTGATCGCGCTGTCTGTGGGCGTGTTGACGCTGGTGGTTTCCACCACCGCAGCCTTTGCCATCAGCCGCCTCAAAGTGCGCGGAGGCCGCACGGTGATGAACATGGCGCTCTTCACCTACTTCATTCCCGCCGCTTTCCTGGCCGTTCCCATGTACAAGACCATGGGTAACTACGGCATGCTCAACCACCAGTGGTCGCTGATTCTGGCCATGGTGACCATCGCCTCGCCGTATTGCATCTGGGTGCTCAAGCAGGCCTCCGACAAACTGCCTTACGAACTTGACGAAGCGGCCAAGATGGACGGCGCTACGGCGATGCAGTTGTTTCGGCTGGTTTACCTGCCACTCATGGTGCCGTCGCTGGTGGCGGTTGGCACCTATGCGCTGCTGCTGGCCTGGAACGAGTATCTCTACGCCTTCCTGCTGCTGTCCAGGGACACCAGCGTGACGCTGGCGGTGGCGTTGGGCAATTTCCTGGCGGCCGACGATTCGCCCTGGGAACTGCTGATGGCCACCGGCCTGATTTACGCGCTGCCTCCGGCGGCTATCTATTACACATTCAAGCGCTACATGGTGTCCGGCCTGACGGCCGGCGCCGTGAAAAGCTAAACATGACCCCCACGCTTGTCACTTTGTGTACTGCGCGAGGCCTTGCAGGCCGCGGCTCGCGGGACGCTTCGCCTCTGTCGCCCATCCAAGCCTGCGCAGGCAGGCTTGGAGCCGCGGGCTCCAGCCCCTCGGGGGTCGTAGCCGGCTTGGGGCGGCCCGGCGCT
Source organism: Polaromonas sp. P1_E12 (assembly GCF_056405975.1). Classification (NCBI taxonomy): domain Bacteria; kingdom Pseudomonadati; phylum Pseudomonadota; class Betaproteobacteria; order Burkholderiales; family Comamonadaceae; genus Polaromonas; species Polaromonas sp. P1_E12. The sequence continues at coordinate 271,726 of NZ_JBFUBB010000001.1, forward strand.
GGCTGGGACTCGGTCTTTATCAGGAAATAACGGGAATCTCATGGCATCTGTATCGTTTCGCAATATCGAGAAGGCCTTCGGCAAGGTCAAGATCATTCACGGCATCAGCTTCGACATCTCCGACGGCGAATTCGTCGTACTGGTGGGTCCGTCGGGCTGCGGCAAGTCCACGCTGCTGCGCATGCTGGCCGGGCTCGAGGAAATCAGCGGCGGTGAAATGTCGATTGACGGCAAGGTCATCAACGAGCTGGATTCCAAGGATCGCGATATCGCCATGGTGTTCCAGAGCTACGCCCTGTACCCGCACATGACGGTGCGCGACAACATGGCTTTCAGTCTGAAGCTGCGCAAGGCTGATGCCGAACTCACCAACAAGCGCGTCGGTGACGCCGCCCGTATCCTGAATCTGGACCCGCTGCTGGATCGCTTCCCGCGCGAACTGTCGGGCGGGCAGCGCCAGCGCGTGGCCATGGGCCGGGCCATCGTGCGCGACCCCAAGGTCTTCCTGTTCGATGAGCCGCTTTCCAACCTGGATGCCAAGCTGCGTGTGGCCATGCGTGCTGAGATCAAGGCGCTCCACCAGCGCCTGAAGACCACGACTGTCTATGTCACCCACGACCAGATTGAGGCGATGACGATGGCTGACCGCATCGTCGTCATGCACGATGGCATCGTCGAACAAATCGGTACGCCGCTCGAGCTGTTCGACCGCCCCGGTAATTTGTTCGTTGCGCAATTTATTGGTTCCCCGTCCATGAATGTGTTCAAGGGCGTTTTGCGCCAATCGGGCGGACAAGCCTGGGTGGAGGCGCAGGGACACCAGTGGCCCATTGGCACGATTTCGCAGGCGCGCGACGGCCAGCCGGTGCACTATGGTGTACGGCCCGGTGACATCTCGTTGTCGACAAGCGGGCAGGGCATTCCTGCAAAGGTGATTGTGGTGGAGCCTACCGGTGCTGAAACTGAACTTTTGCTCGATGTCGGTGGCGCCAACGTCATATTGGTGATGCATGGCCGAACAGCGGTGCGGCCAGACGATATCGTTCATCTCGAAATCGCGAACGGCAAGAGCCATGTCTTTGACGACGCTAGCGGTGCCCGTCTGGATTGAGGCGCAATGGCTGCAGGCATGTTCAGTCTTGATGGTCGACTGGCGCTGGTGACGGGGTCTTCCGGCGGCATTGGTTTTGCGCTGGCACGTGGTTTGGGTCAGGCCGGCGCCGCCGTGGTGCTTAACGGCCGCGACGGCCTCAAGCTGGAGCGAGCTGCAAACACGCTGCGAAGCGAAGGATTGATTATCCACACGCGCGTATTTGACGTGACCCAGGCATCGGCCGCGCAGGCCGCAGTAGATGACATTGAATCGTCAATAGGCCCTGTCCATATTCTGGTGAACAACGCCGGCATGCAGCGACGCATGGCCCTGCAGGATTTTCCGGCTGAAGATTGGCATGAGTTGATGCGCACCAACGTCGACAGTGTTTTTTTTGTCGGGCAGGCTGTAGCCCGAAAAATGATTGAGCGCCGCAGCGGCAAGATCATCAATATCTGTTCGGTGCAGAGCGAGCTCGGGCGGCCCAACATCGCGCCCTATATGGCCAGCAAGGGTGCGGTCAAGATGCTGACCAAAGGCATGGCGATTGACTGGGGGCCCTATGGCATCCAGGTCAATGGCTTGGGCCCCGGCTACTTCAAGACCGAATTGACGGAAAAGCTGGTGGCCGACGAGCAGTTCAGCGCCTGGCTTACCGCGCGAACGCCCAGCAGGCGCTGGGGAGAAGTGGCGGAACTGGCCGGCGCGGCCGTGTTCCTGGCCAGCGATGCCTCCAGCTTTGTCAATGGCCATGTTTTGTATGTCGACGGCGGGGTGACGGCGACGCTGTGAAGCCGCCGCCTGCCCGCCCAACCAGGGAGAAACATCATGCGTGGACTTGTCTGTCATGCACCCCTAGACCTGCGTCTTGACGCGCTGGATACCGAACACCTGGGTCCGAAGCAGTTGCGGGTACGGGTGGCGTTCGGCGGCATCTGCGGCTCCGACCTGCACTACTTCCAGCACGGCGGCTTCGGCACGGTGCGTATCAAGGAGCCCATGGTGCTGGGCCATGAGGTGTCGGGCGTGGTCGAAGCCGTGGGCAGCGAGGTCAACGGCCTGCGCGCCGGCCAGCGCATTGCAATTTCACCGTCCCGGCCTTGCGGTGTTTGCCGCTTCTGCCAGCAAGGCCTGCACAACCATTGCATGGACATGCGCTTTTACGGCAGCGCAATGCGCTTTCCGCACATCCAGGGCGCTTTCCGCGAAACCCTGGTCATAGAGGCCGCCCAGGCGCATCCGGTGGCTGATGACCTTCCCTTGTCCGAGGCCGCGCTGGCCGAGCCCCTGTCGGTGGGCTTGCACGCCATTTCGAGGGCCGGCTCGGTGTTCGGCAAGCAGGTGCTGGTCACCGGCTGCGGACCCATAGGCGCCTTGCTGATCGCCGGCCTGCGCCGCGCGGGCGCGGCCCGCATCGTCGCAGCCGACATTGCCGAGCTTCCCCTTGCCTGTGCCAAAAAAATGGGCGCTGACCAGACCATCAACCTGGCCCAGGAACCCGACGCCCTGGCGGCCTTCGCCGCCGGCAAGGGGCAGTTCGATGTGATGTTCGAGGCCTCGGGCAATGAGAAAGCCCTGGTCGCCGGCCTGGATGTGGTGGCGCCGCGCGGCGTCATCGTGACGGTGGGTCTGGGTGGCAATATCTCCCTGCCGCTCAACACCCTTGTCGCCAAGGAACTGGAGTTGCGCGGCACCTTCCGCTTCCATCCTGAATTCGCCGTGGCGGTGGCCTTCCTGAATCAGCGGCTCATCGACGGGCGGCCCGTCATCACTGACATCGTCGCCTTCGACCAGGCCACGCATGCCTTTACACTCGCCGGCGACAAGCGCCAATCCATGAAAGTGCAAATCGCCTTCGGCGGCGAAACTTCATGAGGCGCCTGCTTTTCACATCCATTCACCGGAGTCCCTTGTGACCGTTTTCCCCAAAGTCATTCTTTACACCGATACCGACGGTCGGGCCAAATTCCGGGATGAGTCGATCCCGCTTGGCGAAGGCTCGCCGCAGGCCATGCTGTCCACGTTGTTTGCTTCGGGCGGTTACCAGTTGCGCCACAGCCCGCCGGGGTTTCGCAGCCAGTTCCATTGCACGCCGAACCCGCAGTGGGTGTTCATCCTGGGTGGCGAGATGGAAATCGGCCTGCAGGGCGGCGTTTCCCGCATCTTCAAGCCGGGCCAGCATTTCTACTCGGCCGACGTGTTGCCGACCGGCGCCACCTTTGACCCGGCCCTGCACGGCCACTGGAGTCGCCAGGTCGGGCCGGACCCGCTGGTCACGCTGTTTGTGCGGGGTTAAGGCAACACCATGGCCACCATGAAAAACGTCCACGGCAACACGGTTGACCACATCGGGGAAGCCATTGTCGCGGGGCGTTATGCCGCAGGCATGTCTATGCCACCGGAGCCTATTCTTTGTGAAGAGCTTGGGGTGAGCCGCACGGTGGTGCGCGAAGCGGTCAAGTCGCTGATCGCCAAGGGCCTTGTCACCACCGGGCCCAAAGTGGGTACCCGCGTGCTGACCGAGGAGCACTGGAATTGGTTCGATCCCGACGTCATCGCCTGGAAGGCCAAGGCCGGCATCACACCCGAATTTTTGCGTGACCTGCTTGAGTTGCGGCGCCTGGTGGAGCCTGCTGCCGTACGCATGGCAGCCGAGCGGGCAACAGCCGCAGAAGTCGCTGAAATCGAGGATGCCTATGCAGGCATGAAGCGTGCCATTGAAGGCGGCGGCGACTATGTCACCTATGATCTGCGCTTTCATCAGGGACTATTGCGGGCCGCCCATAACCGCATGCTCGTCCAGATGAGCAAAGCCTTGAGTGCGCTGCTGCGTACCAGCTTTGAGATTTCCACGAGCCGCAAGGACGGGCCCAAGCTTTCACTCCCGCTGCATCGTGCCGTGCTGGACGCCGTGATTGCACGCAACCCGGCCAAAGCTGAAAAAGCGATTCTGGTGTTGATTGACGGTGCGCGCGAGGATATCGAACTGGTGCTCGGCTCGCGGCGCCGTTTGCCCAAGCTGAGCGACCCGGCCAAGCAACTGAAAGCTGCCTGAACAGACCCTAGCGTTGCTGCATCTCGCCCGACAGCACCACGTGTTGGCCCCGGCGAACGGCCACTTCTTCAACCAGCGTACGTGCGACGCTTTCCGCTGAAACGGACTGGTAGTTGGCAGGGATCACCCTGCTTAGGAGCCGGCTCAGGCCGAGTGCGATTTTTTCACCGGCGCGCGGCGCCTGGCCCAAAGACTCGCGCTCACCCGCCAGGAATGAGGGCCGCACCACCACCAGAGTGGAAAAGCCCAGTAGTGCGAGTGCTTCTTCCGCTTCGCCTTTAACGCGCGTGTAGAAGAGGGCGGAGTGCGAATCAGCGCCCATGGCACTGACCACACCCAGCCGTGTAGCGCCGGCAATTCGGCCAGCGCGGGCTACGGCCAGCACGGCGTCGAAATCCACGGCCCTGAAAGCTGCCTGGCTGCCGGCCGTTTTGATCGTGGTGCCCAGTGCAATGAAGACATCATCGACTGGCGGCGCCGTGAAGTCCGCGAATGAATCGGTCAGGTGCACGGCCAGCCGTGCGTCGTGCTGCGCAGGCGCACGGCGGCCTACACAGTGAACCGCCGAATAGCGCTTATCGGCCAGTAAACGAGCCAGGACCGCCTGGCCGACGAGGCCCGTTGCCCCGGCCACCAGCGCCACCCGAACCGCCGCCACCGCCGGAGCGGTTGCCGCCCCGGTAGTTGCCGCGGTTGCCGCCTGTGGGCTGGCCGGAGGATGGGAAGCCGGAGGAGGCGTGGCTGGCAGGTTGCTGGTTGTCGAAGTCATTGCGTGGCTCCCTTGACTCGTTGCGGGGCGCGCGCGGCTGCTGGTCGTCGCGATGGCGCGGCGCCTGGGCCTGCCGTGGCGGCTGACCGTTCTGCGAATAACCGGAAGCCTGGCGCGGCTGGCCGGGGTTGGGGGTGCGCGGGCCGCGGCCGCCGCCATTTCCTCCGCCATTGCCACCGCCGGCGGGGCCGCGTCCACGGGCGCCGCCGTTGCCGCCCCCGTTACCACCGCCTGCGCCGCGCGCGGGCTGTGCCCCCTTGGTATCGCGGATGCGCTGCATCATTTCAGTACGGGCTGCTTTGGCGGCAGCCTGCATCACGTCGCGGCTAGGCGGCTTGCCCAAGCCGCCCCAAATGGTCTGGCGACCCATGGCTAGCGGCTCGGCGCGTTCACCGGGTTCCGCTTCAAAGCCGGGGACGATGACTTTTTCGATGTTCTGCTTGGTGAAGCGCTCGATGTCCTGCATGAAGCCTTCTTCATCCAGGCAGACCAGGCTGACGGCTTCGCCGCTGTTGCCGGCGCGGCCAGTACGGCCGATGCGGTGCACGTAGTCTTCGCTGACATTCGGGATTTCGTAGTTCACGACGTGCGGCAGCTCGTCGATGTCAATGCCGCGGGCGGCGATGTCAGTGGCCACCAAGGCGCGAATCGTTCCGCTCTTGAAATCGGCCAGGGCCTGGGTGCGGGCGGTCTGGCTCTTGTTGCCGTGCAGCGCCATCGCGGGGATGCCGTTTTTGGTCAAGTGCTCGGCCACGTTGTTGGCGCCAAACTTGGTGCGGGTGAACACCAGCACCTGGCTCCAGTTGTGCTCGTTGATGATGTGGGTCAGCAGCGCTTTTTTCTTGGCTCGCCCGACGGGATGGATGGTCTGCGTGATGCGCTGCACCGTGGTGTTGCGCGGCGTGACCTGGATGGATTCGGGGTTCTTCAGCAGGCCGTTGGCCAGTTCACGGATTTCGTCGCTGAAGGTCGCGCTGAACAACAGCGATTGTTTCTGCTTGGGCACCAGGGCCAACACTTTTTTGATGTCGTGGATAAAGCCCATGTCCAGCATGCGGTCGGCTTCGTCGAGCACCAGGATCTGTACCTGGCTCAGGTCCAGCGTGCCCTGGCTCGCATGGTCCAGCAGGCGGCCGGGAGTGGCGACCAGGATATCGACGCCGCGGCGCAGTTTTTCAATCTGGGCGCCCATGCCGACGCCGCCGAACATCACCATGGAGGTGAGGTCGGTGTATTTTCCGTAGGTGCGGACGCTTTCTTCGACCTGGGCCGCGAGTTCGCGGGTGGGGGTCATGATCAGGGCGCGTACGGCGTTGACGCCGCGGCGGTTGGTCAGGCGCGCTTCGGTGGACAAGCGCTGCAGCAAGGGCAGCGTAAAGGCAGCGGTCTTGCCGGTGCCGGTCTGGGCGCCGCCCAGCAGGTCGACGCCCTTGAGCACGGCGGGGATCGCCTGGGCCTGGATGGGGGTGGGGGTGTCGTAGCCCTGCTCGAGCACGGCCTTCAGAATGGCCGGAGCCAGATTCAATTCTTCAAATGTCATGATGTTGCGCCTGTGTGGCGCTTTAGATCGGCCTGTTGGGCGCCTTGTTGAAAGGCAAACCCGCCAGTCAAAGGCAGATGGGGTCAGAAAGTGGGCCCTAAACATTACGTTTTACATCGTAAGCAGCCACTTGAAGCGGTACCCGGATGTGCCCAAATGTTGAAGGCAACTGGAGCCAGCAACGCCTGTATTGTCGCACAGCAACGATAATGGAGGCATTCACGCATAAAACACGCTTTGCCAAAAGGCGTTTGCGCCCAGGCGCGGCGTGTCGTTCCAGCCCGCAAGAAAGCCTGCTGACAGCCTGTAGAAATAGCATGTACAGGCGGCAAGCAGCCCGTTTTCCTGCATTGTTTTTCATTTTTACCAAAGTTAATCCTGATGGCTCAGTACGTATTTACTATGAACAAGGTCGGCAAAATCGTGCCGCCCAAGCGCCATATCCTTAAAGAGGTGTCGCTCAGTTTCTTCCCGGGCGCCAAGATCGGCGTGCTGGGCACCAACGGTTCCGGCAAGTCCACGCTGCTCAAGATCATGGCCGGCCTGGACACGGAAATCGAGGGCGAAGCCACTCCCATGCCGGGGCTGAACATCGGCTACCTGCCGCAGGAACCCAAGCTGGACCCCGAGCACACGGTGCGCGAAAGCGTGGAAGCCGGTATGGGCGCGGTATTCGCCGCCAAGGCCCAGCTCGAAGCTGTGTACACCGCCTACGGGGAGCCTGATGCCGACTTCGATGCGCTGGCCGCCGAGCAGGCCCGCCTGGAAGCCATCATCGCCACTGCCGGCACCGATTCCGAGCACCAGCTTGAAATCGCCGCCGACGCGCTGCGCCTGCCGCCCTGGGACGCCAAGATCGGCGTGCTCTCGGGCGGCGAAAAACGCCGCGTGGCCCTGTGCAGCCTGCTGCTGTCCCGGCCCGACATGCTGCTGCTTGACGAACCCACCAATCACCTGGACGCCGAATCGGTGGACTGGCTGGAGCAGTTCCTGCAGCGCTTTTCAGGCACTGTGGTGGCCATTACCCACGACCGCTACTTCCTGGACAACGCCGCCGAGTGGATCCTGGAGCTGGACCGCGGCCACGGAATCCCCTGGAAGGGCAACTACAGCAGCTGGCTGGACCAGAAGGGCGAGCGCCTGGCACAGGAGCAAAAGGGTGAGGAAGCCCGGGCCAAGGCCCTGAAGAAGGAACTCGAATGGTCACGCCAGAACCCCAAGGCGCGCCAGGCCAAGAGCAAGTCGCGCCTGGCCCGTTTTGAGGAACTCTCCGACTTCGAATACCAGCAGCGCAACGAAACCCAGGAAATCTTCATCCCTGTGGCCGAGCGCCTGGGCAATGAAGTCATCGAATTCAAGAATGTCAGCAAATCCTTCGGCGACCGCCTGCTGATCGACAACCTCAGCTTCCAGGTGCCCGCAGGCGCCATCGTCGGCATCATCGGCCCCAACGGCGCAGGCAAGTCCACGTTGTTCAAGCTGATCGCCGGCAAGGAAACGCCCGACAGCGGTGAAGTCGCCATCGGCAAGACCGCGCGCATGGCTTTCGTCGACCAGCACCGCGATGATTTGGCCAATGAAAAAACTGTCTGGGAAGACATTTCGGGCGGCCTGGACATGCTGACCGTCGGCAAGTTCACCATGCCCAGTCGCGCCTATGCAGGCCGCTTCAACTTCAACGGTGCCGACCAGCAAAAACGCGTCGGCATGCTGTCGGGCGGAGAGCGCGGGCGCCTGCACCTGGCCAAGACCCTGATCGCGGGCGGCAACGTGCTGATGCTTGATGAACCCTCGAACGATTTGGACGTGGAAACCCTGCGCGCGCTCGAAGACGCGTTGCTGGAATTCGCCGGCTCCGTGCTGGTGATCAGCCATGACCGCTGGTTCCTGGACCGCATCGCCACCCACATCCTGGCCGCCGAAGGCGACAGCCAGTGGACCTTCTTCAACGGCAACTACCAGGAGTACGAAGCCGACAAGAAGAAGCGCTTGGGTGAAGAGGGCGCCAAACCGAAGCGTGTGCGGTTCAAGGCACTGCATTGAGCCCCCACGCTTTTCACTTCGTGTAATGCGCTGCCCCCCGAGGGGGCCGCTGCGCCTGCGGTCTGGCAAAGCCAGTCCTGCGGCCCTGGCTTGATTGAATCGGAGCCCCCACGGCCTTTGCGTGAGGCCCCTTGGAGATAGCGATGACCGACGATGAAGTCCTGACCCAAACCCGTCACTGGCTTGAAAAAGCCGTGATCGGGCTCAACCTGTGCCCGTTCGCCAAGGCGGTCTACGTCAAGAACCAGGTTCGCCTGGTGGTAAGCCATGCGAAACATGCGGACGGCCTGCTCGAGGAACTGGATCGCGAACTGGATCTGCTGGCGGCGACGCCGGCCGAAGAGGTCGACACCACATTGCTGATCCACCCCACGCTGTTTGACGACTTCCTGGACTTCAACGATTTCCTGGAAATCGCCGAAGGCGTGGTGGATGAGCATGGCCTCGAAGGCGTGATCCAGCTGGCCAGCTTTCACCCGCAGTTCCAGTTCGATGGCACCGAGCCCGGCGACATTGGCAACTACACGAACCGCGCGCCCTTTGCCATCCTGCATTTGCTGCGCGAGGAAAGCGTGGCACGGGCCGTGGAGGCGTTTCCCGAGGCTGAGGCCATCTTTGAGCAGAACATCGCGACACTCGAAGAGCTGGGCCACACGGGCTGGAAGGCACTGGGCCTTTAGCGCCACGGGCGCCAGCTCTACCTGGGCAGATGCTGCTTGAGCACCGCGTGCAGTTGCGCGAAGTTAAAGGGCTTGGTCACGTAGCCGCTGGCACCCAGGCGCAAGGCTTCCTCCAGCCGCTCTGACTCCGCACTGGCCGACAAGAACACAAAGGGCACCTGCTTGAGGGCGGGTTCCGATTGCAGCGCGGCCAGAACTTCCATGCCGTTCATCAGCGGCATCATCACGTCGCAAAAAATCAGGTCCGGCTGCTGCTCCCTGGCCACTTGCAGGCCGGCATGGCCGTCTGCCGCTGCCAGGCCTTCGTGGCCCTCCAGCCGGACAAAGCGCAGCAGGTTGTCCCGGATATGGGATTCATCTTCAATCACCAGAATGCGCGCCATTTTTCTTTCGCATTGAAGGCCCCGCATTTCATCGTGGGCGGAGCTGATTTCCCTGAACCACCCGGCAGGCTCTGTCGCAGTGCCGGGCTGGTATCCATCTTATAGCCTTACCCCGGTTTCCCCAATCTGCCCGGTGCGCGGGCTGGTTTGGCCCGGTTCCGCGCCTCAAATCGTGACGGTAAAGCGCGTACCCTGGCCCACGACGCTGGTTACGCTTATGTGGCCGCCGTGCAGGTCGACCGAATTTTTGACGATGGCCAGCCCCAGGCCCGTGCCCTGGATTTCGCCGACGTTGCTGGCCCGGTGGAACCACTCGAAGAGGTGGGGAAGCTCTTCGGCCGGAATGCCTATGCCTTGGTCCGCCACCTCAAAGGCCACACGTCCCTCCGACGGAAACACGCGAAAAGAGACTTTTCCGCCTTGCGGCGAATACTTGATGGCGTTGGACAGAAGGTTGCCGAAGATATGGCGCAGCAGCTTTTCATCAAAAAGCCCGATGTCCGGCCGGGCCCCGAATTCCAGGGCCAGTTCACAGCCCGCCTCTGAATACTGGATGCGCGCATCTTCCACCAGGTTCTGGCAAAGCAGTTGCAGATTGATCTCTGCCGGCTGGAACGCCAGCATTTGGGCCTCCACCTTGCCCAGCAGCAGCACGCGGTCCAGCATCTGGGTCATGCGTTGTACGCCGGTTTCTATGGTGGCGATGACGTCGGCTTTTTCGAGTTCGGGCAGGCGGTCGCCGTAGTGCTTGAGGAGTTCGGCGGACGACAGGATAAAGGCCAGCGGCGTGCGGAATTCATGCGACGCCACCGAGATGAAGCGCGACTTCATGTCATTGAGCTCGGTTTGCCGCTGCAGGGTCTGGCGCTGCGTCAGTTCGGCCTGCAAGCGGGCCGTCGCATCTACCACGAAGATCAGGGTCGCCTCGCGTTTGCCCCATTCGATCTGCACGGCGGAGAGCTCCAGCGAACGAACTTCGCCGGCCTGGGTGATCACGCGAAAACCGTACATCGAGTCGACTTCGTCGCCCCGCAGGCGACGCTCGTGGCGCTCGCGCATCACCGGCAGGTCGTCGGGGTGGACGGTCGCGGTGTAGGGCTGGGACAGCAGGTACTCCCGCGGGTGGCCCACGATGCGCTCCAGGCTGGGGTTGGCAAATACCATGCGGCCGTCCTGCACCACCACCACGCCGACACCGACGTTTTCAATCACCGTGCGGTAGCGCTCTTCCGATTTACGCAATTCATCCAGCGCCTGATAGCGTTCAATCGCACTGCTGACGTGGTTGGCGACAAAGGACAGGATGTCGGCATCGGTGTCGCTGTAGGCCACGCCCGGCTCATATCCCTGCACCGCGAGCACGCCGCCTATGGTGCCGCGTATGTGCATGGGCACGCCCAGCCAGGAACTGAAAGTCATGTCGCCACTGCCTTCCGTCACATCACCGGCGGCTTCCAGTACCTTGAGGCGCATGGCGTCAATAATTTGCGGCTTGCCGGTACTCAGGACGAATTCGGTCAGACCCCTGCGATACGGCACATTGCTCAGTTGCAGCGCATCGCCATCGCGCTCGTCCACGTAGTAGGGAAAATCCTTTCGGTGTTTCTGCGCGTCGTACAGGCACACATAGCAATTTTTGGCATACAGCAGCTCTCCCAGCAAGCCGTGAACCGACTGCAGGAAATCGTAGAAAGAGAGATCTGCTGCTGCACGCTCGGCAATGCGGTAAAAAACCCGTTGCAGGGCTTCGGCTTTTTTTTGCTCCAGTGCTTCGGCCTGAAGTTCGCGGGTTCGCTGTTCCAGCCACAGGTTGGCGGATGTCTCCTGCTTCTGCTTTTCAAGCTGCAGATTCCGGTAGTCGGCCTCTAACGCCTGGTATTGCTGTTGCAGCTGCTTGAGCTGGAGTTGCAGGTCGGCGTCGGACGGCATGGCGCGGCTTTCGTGCTCGGGTTGAAAAGAGGGCTGCTGCAATGGCTGCACCCGAGTCATTATGCTGCCCTGGTTCAGGGGGTGTTCAGTCCGCCCACGGTCTGGAACATGGCCTGGCGCGCCTGAGCCACGATTTGTGAGCGCCATTCGTCCGTGTCGACATAAAACGCGTTCATCATCTGCCGCTTGATCGTCGCCTGTTGCTCCGCGGGCATCTCAGGATGCTTGTGCAGCCAGTGGTCGGCGCGCAGGGCGGCAATGACGTCCAGAATGGGCACCGTACCGTATTCCATGGCCATGCCGGTGTATTCGGCCTGCGGGCATTCGTCGGGAACCGACGCCCACATCAAACCCGTCAGGTGCGCCGAGCTGGAGGAGCCGTCGTAGAACGAGGTGACGGGGGTGGCGCCGCCGCCGTCCCACCAGGCGCGCGCACGTGCCAGGGCTATGGGATCGTTGTCGCAGGCAAAAATGCGCTCACCAATCCCGCTGGGGCCCAGCCCCGTGTGCAGGTCCATCCAGGCGATGCGTTTAGCCCGTTGCCCGAAGGTTTGCAGCACTTCGCGCAAGGTGCGATTGCTCCACGTGGGCTCCGTCCCGCCGAAAAACATGCCATCGGCGTATTCATGCTGGCCTTGCGACACGGCCGCCTGGTAGCGTGCCACGCCACGGGTGTCAATATAGGCCGCAATGGCGGCCTGGTTTTCGCTTGTAGGGGGCCACTGCGCGGGTAGCAGCAAATCGTGGAGCTCGCGGTAAGCCTCATTCACAGGCAAGGGCTGGCCGAAGTCATGGAAGTTGCGGTTCAAGTCCACGTTTTCGTGCGTGGTGCGCCGTGCATGGGAAAAGCCGTGGGGATTGATCGCGTGAATGTAGAGCACCGCCACACCGCCCGCGCGGGCCTTGGCGCGCCATTCGGCGTCCTGTGCGGCGCACACCTGCACACCCGAGCCGCAGTAGCCTTCCACGCCGTGGCAAGCGCTGCTGACGATAAAGAGCTTGTTTGCGTCAGGCGAGCCGTCCAGGGCCACGTCCATCGCGAGGGTTTCGCCGTCGCGGCCCTTCAGCGGGTGTTCATAGGCGCGAAGCGCCATGCCGGCGGCGCGAGCCGCCTCGAGGAATTTGGCGCGCGCAGCCGCATAACTGGCTGAAAAAGCCGCGTGTGTGTTCATGGTGTTGTTGGCGTTGTCAGGGGCGCGCCTCAGGAACCGTACCCAGCCAGCGCGTAGCCAGCTGGACCCAGTAGGTGCCGCCCAGGGGGATCAGGTCGTCGTTGAAGTCGTAGCTCGGGTTGTGCAGCGTGCAGGGCCCTTCGCCGTGGCCCATGTCGCGGTGCGCGCCGTCACCGTTGGAAATGAAACAGTAGGCGCCTGGCTTGGCTTGCAGCATGTAGGCGAAGTCTTCGGCGCCCATGGTGGGCTCCTGCGGCAGCACGTTGGCCGGCCCCACGATGTCGCTCATCACCCGGCGTGCGAAGTCGGCCTCGGCGGCGCTGTTGACCGTGGGCGGGTAGTTGCGCGTGAACTCGAATTCGCAGCGTGCTTCAAACGCGGCACAGGTGTGTTCGGCCACTTCCTTCATGCGCTTTTCAATCATGTCCAGCACCTCAATGCTGAACGTGCGCACTGTGCCCTGCAACTCGCAGAAGTCCGGCACCACGTTGGTCGCTTCTCCGGCGTGAATCATGGTCACCGAGATGACGCCCGCATCAACCGGTTTTTTGTTGCGGCTGATGATGGTCTGGAAGCCCTGCACCATCTGGCAGGCGACAGGCACAGGGTCGATGCCGAAGTGCGGCATCGCGGCGTGGCAGCCCTTGCCGCGTATAGTGATCTTGAACTCGTTGCTTGATGCCATCACTGGACCCGCGCTGACCGCGAAAGTGCCGACAGGCGCGCCCGGCCAGTTGTGCATGCCAAAGACCGCTTCGACGGGGAATTTTTCAAAGAGGCCGTCCTTGATCATCTCGCGTGCGCCGCCGCCGCCTTCCTCGGCCGGCTGGAAGATCAGGTAGACCGTGCCGTCAAAGTCTCGGTTCTGCGAGAGGTGGCGTGCCGCGGCCAGCAGCATCGCGGTGTGGCCATCATGGCCACAGGCGTGCATCTTGCCCTGCCGCGTGCTGGCATGGGGGAATTTGTTGAACTCCTGCATGGGCAGCGCGTCCATGTCGGCGCGCAGCCCCACGGCCCGGCCACAAGCGCCGCCGTCGCGGCCGTGCACGATACCCACCACGCCGGTGGTGCCCATGCCGCGGTGAATCGGGATGCCCCAAGATTCGAGCTTTTGCGCGACCACGTCGGCGGTGCGTACTTCCTGGAAGCACAGTTCGGGATGGGCGTGGATGTCGCGGCGCACGGCAGCGATGTCGGCCGCCCCGGCCAGGATGGATTCAATGATTTTCATGGCAGTGTCCCCTGAGAGTACATATTAACCAAGCCGGTTCCGCTTTGCATGGCCGTGCCTGGGTTCCTGGTATTTGTTCCCTAAATTCGGCCCTCTTCAACCGCATGGCAGGCCACACGAACGCCTTCGAGCTGCAGAAACTCCGGCCGTTCGCTGCGGCAACGCTCGTTGGCATGCGGGCAGCGCGGGTGGAAGGTGCAGCCGGCGGGCGGGTTCAGCGGATTGGGCACTTCGCCCGATACCGGCGTGCGGGCCCGGCCGGTGTCATGCATCTTGGGGATGGCATCCAGCAGCATGCGTGTGTAGGGATGGCGCGGCCTGTCGAACAGGCTGTGCTTGTCGGCCATCTCGACCAGGCGGCCCAGGTACATCACACCGACCTGGTCGCTCACGTGGCGCACCACTGCGAGGTTGTGCGAGATGAAGAGGTAAGTCAGGCCGCGCTTTCGCTGCAGGTCTTTCATGATGTTAAGCACCTGTGCCTGCACGCTCACGTCCAGCGCAGAGGTCGGCTCGTCGCAGACCAGGAACTCGGGCTCCGTGGCCAGCGCGCGCGCGATCGAGATGCGCTGGCGCTGCCCGCCCGAGAATTGATGCGGATACTTGGGCATGTCCAGCGCAGACAGACCCACCGACCTCAGCAGCTCGTCCACCCGTTCCTTGAGTGCTGCACTGTCACTCACGATGCCGTGCTCGTGCAATGGTTCGGCGATGATGTCTTCCACAGTCCAGCGCGGGTTCAGGCTGGCATAGGGGTCCTGAAAAATCATCTGGATGCGCCTGCGCAATTGCCGGCCCTGGGGTGTCTTGAAAGCGGAATGCGCATCCTGGCCGTCAAAGGTCAATCCACCGCGCGTCGGCTCATAGAGACCCACCAGCAGGCGGGCGACGGTGCTTTTGCCGCAGCCCGACTCGCCGACCAGTGCCAGCGTCTTGCCTCTCTCGATGTCGAAGCTCACGCCGTCGACGGCCTTTAGCAGCAGCCTGGGCTTGCGTTCGAGCACCCGGTTCAGCCAGGGTGGCGACACATCGAAGGTTTTCGCAAGGTCGTGGGCTTGGACTAACGCCCCCACGCTTGTCGCTTCGCGTACTTCGCTGCCCCCCGAGGGGGCCGATTTTCCTTGGGGCGGCCCGGCGGAAAATTCTCCCGCGCTGACTTGGGACGTGCTCAAAATGTCGCTCATGCCGCCACCCCTTCGTGCGTGTCATGCAGCCAGCAGGCCGCCCACGTAGCACCGGCTGGCATCAGGTCGGGCCGTTCCTGACGGCAGCGGTCGAACGCTTTGGGGCAGCGCGGGTTGAAGGCACAGCCCTGGGGAATGGCGTTCAGGCGAGGCATGGCGCCGTCGATCTGGTAGAGGCGTTCGCGTTCCACTGTGATGTCGGGAATGGCGGCCATCAGGCCCGCGGTATAGGGGTGTGATGGATGGTTGATCACCTGATGCACCGGTCCGAGCTCGGCGATCCGCCCGGCGTACATCACGGCCACACGGTCGCAGGTTTCGGCGATCACGCCCATGTCGTGGGTGATCAGCATGACGGCGGCACCGCGCTGCCGGCAGATGTTTTTGAGCAGGGTGATGATTTGTGCCTGGATCGATACGTCAAGCGCGGTGGTCGGTTCGTCGGCCACGATGAGCTTGGGCTCGGCCGCCAGCGCCAGGGCGATTACCACGCGCTGGCGCATACCGCCCGAGAACTGATGCGGGTAGTGGTCTATGCGCTGTGCGGCGGCGGGAATGCCGGTGTCGTCCAGCAGTTCGATGGCGCGCGCCCGGGCTTCCTGCGTGCTGACAGGCAAATGAGCCTGGATGGTTTCCACCAATTGCCGGCCTATGGTGTAGAGCGGATTCAGCGAGGTCAGCGGATCCTGGAAGATCGCGCCTATCTTTCTCCCCCGGATGTGGCGCATGCGCTCATGGGGCAGGTTGTCGATGCGTTCGCCCTCGAGCAGGATCTGGCCGCCCGCCACGCGCCCGGGCGGCTCCAGCAGGCCGATGATGGCTGCGCCGGTCAGCGACTTGCCCGCGCCCGATTCACCGACCACGCCAAGGATTTCTCCGGGTGCGATGTCAAATGTGATGTCGTCCAGCGCACGCAGCGTGCCACGCCGGCCGGGAAACTCGACCACAAGATTCTTGATTTGCAGAAGGCTCATTGACGGTTCAGCTCACGAAGTGAGCGATGAGTAAGGTTTTTCCGCCGGGCCGCCCCAAGGAAAAATGCGCTCCCTCGGGGGGCAGCGTAGTACACGTAGTGACAAGCGTGGGGGCATTCATTTTTTGGCCTACCTCAGACGGGGATTGAGGGCATCACGCAACCAGTCACCCAGCAGGTTCACGCTCAGCGCAATCAACACCAGCATCAGGCCCGGGAACACGGTGATCCACCACTCGCCCGAGAACAGGTAGTCGTTTCCGACGCGGATCAGCGTACCCAGCGAGGGTGAGGTGGGCGGCGCGCCCACGCCCAGGAAGGACAGCGTGGCTTCGGTGATGATGGCGGTCGCCACCTGGATGGTGGCAAGCACCAGTACAGGCCCCATCACATTGGGCAGCACATGGCGCCGCATGATGCGCAAGGGCGAGACACCGGTGACGCGTGCAGCCTGTACATATTCCTTGCTGCGTTCCACCATGGTGGAGCCACGCACGGTGCGCGCGTATTGCACCCAACCCGACTGCCCCATCGAAATAGACAGAATCAGCACACCCATGGCAAGCAGCTGACTCGCGTCAGGAAACACCGCGCGGCCCACACCGGCGATCAGTAGCGCGACCAGGATGGGCGGAAAAGACGACATCACATCGCATACGCGCATCAGGGCTGCGTCGATCCAGCCGCCGCGAAAGCCCGCGAGCAAGCCCAGCGACACGCCGGCCAGCATGGACAGGATGACAGAGGCCACACCCACTACCAATGAAATGCGCGCGCCATACATCAGCGCCGACAAAATGTCGCGACCCTGGTCATCGGTGCCCAGCAGGTATTTGGCGCTGCCCTGGGCGCTCCAGGCCGGCGGCAGGCGCGCATCGCTGAGCTCCAGCGTGCTCAGGTTAAATGGGTCGTGCGGGGCCACCCAGCCGGCAAACACCGAACAGAAAACGCAGACCAGCGCAATGGCCGCCGCAAGCATCGCAACCGGCGAGGTGCGAAAACTGTGGCCCACATCGCTGTCAAACCAGCGCGCAAGAGTTTTTGTCATCAAAAGAAAGAGCAATCCATATAACCAAAGACGAGCAAAGCGAGACCTGTGCCAGCAACAGCGCGGAACCGGCTTTGCCGGGCCGCAGCTGTTGTCCCCTGCAGGGGAGAGGCCGTTACGCGAAGCGAAAAGGCAACAGGGGGAGGTTACCTTCAGCGCGGAACCGGCTTTGCCGGGCCGCTGCTGTTGTCCCCTGTAGGGGAGAAGCCGTTACGCGAAGCGAAAAGGCAATAGGGGGCTTACTTCTTCACAGTTATCCACTTGAAGAACATGAAGTTGTCGGCCATCTGGACCAGTTCCACCTTCTTGTTCATGCCCCAGGCCAGCGACTGCTGGTGCAGCGGTATGTGGCCGATGTCGGCCCCGTGGATGTCGAACGCTTCCTTGATCATCGCATTGCGTTTGGTCTTGTCGGTTTCGGATTGAACCTTCCTGGTCAGCTCGTCAAACTTCGGATTGCAATATGCGCCCAGATTGAACTGGCCGGCGCCCTTGTCGTCGACACAGGCGACCAGGGCATTCATGGCGTTGTGGGCGTCATAGGTGCCGGGTGTCCAGCCCAGCATGTAAAAGCTGGTGTCGCGACGCAAAATCTTGGGGAAATAGGTGCCTTTGGTTTCAGCCTGGAGGTTGATCTTGACGTTGATGCGTGAAAGATTGGCTGCCACAGCCTGGCAAATCCGGCTGTCGTTCACATAACGGTCGTTCGGGCAGTTCATGGACACTTCAAAGCCGCTCGCATAGCCGGCATCTGCCATCAGCTTTTTGGCGGCTTCAGGGTCGTAGGGCAAGCGCTTGTTCTGGTCGGCCTGGAAGCCGTTGATACCGGGGCCGATCAGCAGCGCTGTCGGGTTGGAGCCGCCGCGCATCACGGTTTTCTTGATGCCTTCGATGTCGATGGCCTGATAGAAGGCCTGGCGCACGCGCTTGTCCTTGAACGGGTTTTTGCCCTTCACGCTGGAATACAGGAGTTCGTCGCGCTTTTGGTCCATGCCCAGGAAAATGGTGCGCAGCTCTGGTCCGGCCAGAACACGGGTTGCGGCGTTGCTGTTGACACGGTCAATATCCTGCACCGGCACGGGCTCCATCACGTCGACTTCACCGGACAGCAAGGCTGCCACGCGCGTGGCGTCGTTGCCGATGGGGGTGAAGACCACCTCCTGAACGTTGCCTTCAATCTTGCCCCAGTAGGTGCCGTTGCGGACAAAGGTGGTGCGCACATTGGGTTGACGCTCCCGTACCCGGTAAGGGCCGGTGCCGTTGGCACGGAAGGACGCGGCGTTTTCAATGCCTTTACGGCGGTCCACCGGCTTGGTCGCCTGGTTGGTTTCGCACCATTTCTTGCTCATGATGTAAACCAGCGTGATCACGTCGGGCAAGATGGGAAAGGGTGTTTTGGTTTCGATCTCGACCACATGGTCGTTGATCTTGCGCACTTCCTTGAAGTCGTTGGTGTAGCTCTTCATGTCCGAGCCGTCGGCCTGGGTCCGGTTAAAGCTGAACACCACGTCATCGGCGGTGAACGGCGTGCCGTCGTGAAACTGCACGCCCTTGCGCAGTTCGAAGCGCCATACGGAAGGTGACGTCTGTTTCCACGAGGTCGCCAAGCCAGGCGCCAGGCTCAGGTCCTTGTTGCGGATGACCAGGCCTTCATACGCGTTGCCCGTCACGCTGAGCTGCAGTGACTCGTTCAGCGAGTGCGGATCCATCGACAATGAATCGCCCTGGTTGGCGACTCGCAGGGTTTGCGCCGAAGCGATAAAACTTGTGGCCGTGAGGCCGCACAGCACAGCGGCTGAAAGCAGATTGGACTTGAATTTCATCAGGAACTCCTTGTGAAAGGGATGAGGACTTGCGGGTGTAAAAAATGAAAGAAAGGGGCGCGGCCTGCGCCATCAGTGGCCTGTGGCATTGCCGACGCGAAGCCGGGGGTCCACTGCGAAATACAGCAGGTCGACGACCAGGTTGATGGCCACAAAAATCAGCGCAATCAGGCACAGGTAAGCGGCCATGACGGGGATGTCGGCAAAGGTCACTGCCTGAATGAACAGCAGGCCCATGCCCGGCCACTGAAACACGGTTTCGGTGATGATGGCAAAGGCGATCAGTCCGCCCAGTTGCAGCCCGGTAATGGTCATTACCGGCACCAGCGTGTTGCGCAGGGCATGGCCGAAATGGATGGCCCGGTCGGGCAGGCCGCGGGCCCGTGCGAACTTGATGTAGTCGGTGCGCAATACCTCCAGCATTTCGGCGCGCACCAACCGCATGATCAACGTGAGCTGAAAGACGGCCAGCGTCACGGCCGGCAGGACGATGTGGTGCCAGCCGTCGGCCTTGAAGAGGCCTGTGCTCCACCAGCCGATCTGCACCGTCTCGCCACGGCCAAAGCTCGGGAACCACCCCAGGCCCACGGCGAACACCAGGATCAGCAGGATGCCGATCAGGAAAGTGGGCAGTGAAACACCCAGCAGCGACACCGTCATGAACACCTGGCTCAGGAACGAGCCGCGGCGCAGCGCCGAATACACGCCCATCGGGATACCGATGAGCAAGGCCAAAACGGCCGCCACCAGCGCCAGCTCCAGCGTGGCGGGGAAGCGTTCGGAAATCAGGCGCGACACCTTGGCGCCCTGTCGCAGGCTCAAGCCGAATTCGCCCTGCGCGGCGTTGACCAGGAAATGCCAGAACTGGACGATAAAAGGCCGGTCCAGCCCGAGGTCGGTACGCAGTTGCCTGATCTGCGCCGGTGTGGCGTCCTGTCCCAGAAGGAACACCACCGGGTCACCGACATACTGAAAGAGCATGAAGGCAATCAAGGCGACCACGACCATCACGATCACGGCCTGGATCAGGCGGCGCAGAATAAAAGCAAGCATTGGCCAAAGAAAAGTGTCGGACGATACTAGCAGAGCAATTGCTATGCCGACACAGGGGTTTACTTTAGGGTTAAAGAACCACGTGGCCCCGGCAATTGCCCTGAATCGGGCCTTTCATTGCCCTTTTAAGGTGCCGCGCGCCTCTTTGCGGCGCGACCGGCTTTAAAGCCTTTGCAGCTTTTTTCGGACCAGGTGAATATTCCCGCGCAGCGCATACAACTCGTCGGTATAGGACAGCGGCACCGTGATTTTTTCGGCGCGGCTTTCCAGGTTGTTGAGTTCTTCCAGCAAGGCCGCGTTGCCGCTGTTTTCCCCGGAGATTTCCACGCGGTTTTCGATGTCGCGCAGTTGGCCGTACCAGCGGAAGATGCGTGAACGCACACGAAAGGCGTACAGCGGCGGGATGATGCGCGACAGCGGCAGCATGATGGCGATGATGATGCCCATCGCCAGCCACATCCGCTCGACCAGGTTGGCTACCCAGAAGGGCAGGTAGCGCTGCAGCACGGGGGTGCCGTTCTTGATGGCGCGCTCGGCCTCCTTGGCAATGGGCAATTCGCTGTTATCGCGGTTCGGGTATTCGCGGGCGCTTTTGAACCAGCCAGCCCCGCCGTGGATGTCGTTACCGGCCTGGGCCAGCAGTTGCTGCAGTGCGGGGTGGATGCCGGAGCGCGTGATCAGTGAGGTGGTCGACGCGACCAGCCGTACGTCATCGGGCGGAATATTGCCCGCCAGATCCACCACACCGCGTGGCAGGCGGGTCGGCGTCAAAAATGCAAAGCGCCGCGAATAGGCTTCGCTCTGGGCGAAATTCATGAGCTTGACGCCGGGGGTTTGCAGCAGCATCTGCACCATCAGCGACTCCGGGGCGGACGCGAACACAATCGCGTCCAGTTCGCCGCCCAGAAAGGCCACGGTCGCGGGTGTCTGCTCCAGCCTGGAGACTTTCATCGTAGCGGGGTCGATGCGGTTGCTGTCGAACAGTTTTGCCATCAGGCTGGGGACTCCGCTGCCTGGCGTTCCCAGGTTGACGCGCAGGCCCTGCAATTGCGTGAGCGATGTGAGGCTGGCGTCTTCGCCCGTATCCGCGGAGTCTGCCTTTGCGGCGAGTCGGCTGCCTGGTGCCTTCGCGGCCCGTGCCGCGGCAGCCACCTTGCGCGCCGCATCTTCCCGGTAGAACAACCAGAGCGGCTCGACAAACAGGCTGCCCAGCGACGACAGGTCTTCTTCATCCTGGGCGGTGTAGTCGCTGGTGCCGCCCTGGACAAAACCGACGTCCACCTTGCCTTCGCGCAGCAGCTGCAGGTTGGCGGCTGAGCCTTCCGAGGGTACAAGGACCACCTGGATGCCCTCCTGAGCCAGCGCCTTGGCGTAACGTTTGCCGAATTCTTCATAGGCGCTTTGCGCCGGGCCGGTCGCCAGGGTCACCCGCTTGGGCGGGTTCGGGTCCAGCCACCAATAGGCCAATACCAGCAGCGCTGCCGCCAGCAGGATGAACGGGCCGGCGGAGACCCACAGATCGCGCAGGGACAACAGGGTGTAGCGAATGGTTTTAGGCATGCGCCGAACCATAGCATGGGGCCGCTGCCGGCCTGCAGGCAAAGTTTGTCTATTGGTAAAAATGGCCTGCAGGCCAATCAGGACAAGCGCAATTAGCTATCAAAATGAGAGCGGATTGGCGATCGTGCCGGTGGGCGCTTACTTGCGGGGTTCGATGGAAAGCACGGTATAGGCACCGTTGATCTTGTCTACGGTGAAACTGACCTGGTCCCCGGCCTTGACCGCTTCCAGCATCGCGGGGTCCTTGACCTGGAACACCATGGTCATGCCGGGCATGTCCAGGTTCTTGATCTCACCGTGCTTGAGGGTGATCTTGCCGGCCTCTTTATCGACTTTGCGGACTTCGCCTTCGGTCGGCGGCAAGGCCGCCTGCGCCAGGGCAAGCGACGTGGCCAGTACGGCAAACAGGGCAGCCCCTATGCGGTTAAAACGTTTCATGGGGAATCCTTTCAGGTGCGGTGATAGCTTTGGTAAATGCGGGTACTGCCATCGCGGTGAACCAGCAGCACGTCATACGGGTCTTTGCGTCCGCCATAAAGCGGCGCATCCATGCCGGGCGAGCCCACCGGCATGCCGGGAACGGCCAGGCCTACGGCCTGCGGGCTCTCTTTGAGCAGGCGGTAGATCTCGCGGGCCGGCACATGGCCTTCCAGTGCGTAGCGCTTGCCGGCCAGGCTGACTTCCGCCGTGTGGCAGGAGCCGAGCTTTTCCGGGATGCCGAGCCGGGTCCGCGCCGCCGTGTTGCCGCTGTCGTGAATGCGAACCTGGAACCCGTTGGCCTGCAGGTGCGTCACCCAGTCCTTGCAGCAGCCGCAGTCAGGGTCTTTCCAGACTTCGACGGGTACTTGGGTCTGGGCCCACAGTGCCGGGGTGAGGGCTGAAGCGCTTGCAATCGCGGCCGTCACCTGGATGAGTTGTCGTCTTTGCATCATGTGTACTCCTTGTGTGAACGGATCAGCGGGCCGCAACAGTGATCTTGCCCACCATGCCTGCCTGGTAGTGGCCGGCGATCAGGCAGGCGAAGTCGAATTCGCCGGCGCGGTTGAAGGTCCAGACCAACCCGCCCGACTTGCCCGCCGGCACGTGCGCCATGTAGGGTTCGTCGTGCTCCATGCCCGGAAACTTCACCATCATCGCCGCGTGTTCGTCGAGATTCTTTTGGGTCCCGATCACCAGTTCATGCAAAAGTTTGCCGCGATTGCGGATTTCAAAACGCACGGTTTCGCCTTGCTTGAACGAGAGCTTGTCGGGTGTGAACCGCATGTTGTCGTCCATGGACAGCGTGACGGTGCGTGTGGCTGCACTGGCATCTCCCGCGATGCCCCAGGGCTTTTGCTCCTTCGGGGCTGGGGCCGCACTGGGGCTGTGGGCAGCATCGCCGTGGGCGAAAGCTGGCGCGGCCGAGGCTGCAAAAACGGCGGTAGCAAGAATGGCGATAAGTGGGTTCATGGTGTGGTCCTTGTATAGGAAGTTAAAGAGTCAAAAGTTCAAAGTCAAATCAATGTTGGTGCCCGGGATGCCCGGCCGCTGTGCCCGGCGCATCGCTGTAGCCGCGCAAATCCGCGTAAAGGTTTATCTGCTGCGGTGTCAATAAACCGGCCTGTTGCAAGTGCGTATGCAAGTGCGAGGCACGCAACTGGGCTTGAAGCAGGCCAATCTGCCGGGTCAGGGCATCAACCTGTGCCGCGTTCACCTGCCTGCCGGCAAAGGCGCTGTCCAGGTCACGCTCGGCCTCTACCAGCCTGGCGCCCAGCGCGCGGGCCTCGGCCTTGTGCTGGTTCATCAGTGCTTCGCTGGCCTGCTTTTGCGCGGCGCTCAGCGCCAGCGGGCCGGCCAGTTCCAGCACGTGCATGGGCCCCGGGTAACCGTTCAATTCGGCCGCTTTGGCTTGTTCCATGCCTTTGCCGGCCAGAAGGTCAGCGGTTTGTGCCGCCGACAGGGCTTTGATGCCGCGCGCTTGCTGGCCCGCGTAGGGACTTGCTGCGGGGTTTTCACCCCTCGTCCGGCCATGTTGGGCAAACAGGGCTGTAGCGCCCGACAGTAAAGCGCAAGCAGCTATCAATTTAAGAGCGTTTTGGGTTTTCATGGTGTTCCTCAAGGTTCTGGGTCAGTGGCCGGTATGGCCCTGGGGTTTGCGGATATTGATTTCAGTGCCACCCGCAGGTGCGGCCGCATTGCCAGCCAGGGGGCGGGCCGGGTCGGGCAGGGCGCCCTTCCACTCATAAGCCTGCGTGCCGGCCGGCTGCCGGTACCAGCCCGGGTCCTTGTAGTCGCCGGGCTTCTGGTCCCCGCGCACCTTGAGCACGCTGAACATGCCGCCCATTTCCACGCCGCCGTAGGGGCCCTTGCCCGTCATCATGGGCGCGGTGTTGTCGGGGATCGGCATCTCCATCTCCCCCATATCGGCCATGCCGCGTTCGCCCATCACCATGTAGTCGGGCACAGCCTTCTGGATTTTCTTGATGAGACCGCGGTGGTCCACGCCAATCATGGTGGGCACGTCGTGACCCATGGCGTTCATGGTGTGGTGGCTTTTGTGGCAATGAAAAGCCCAGTCGCCTTCCTCGTCCGCCAGAAATTCAAACTGGCGCATCTGGCCCACGGCAACATCCGTCGTCACTTCCGGCCAGCGGGCCGGCCGCGGCGTGGGGCCGCCGTCGGTGCCGGTCACCGTGAACTCGTGCCCGTGCAGGTGCATCGGGTGGTTGGTCATGGTGAGGTTGCCCACGCGTATGCGCACCTTGTCGTTCCTGCGCACCACCAGTGGGTCAATGCCGGGGAAGATGCGGCTGTTCCAGCTCCACAGGTTGAAGTCCAGCATGGTCATGATCTTCGGCGTCATGCTGCCGGGCTCGATGTCGTAGGCGTTGAGCAGGAACACGAAGTCGCGGTCGACGACGTCGATGAGCGGATGTTTTTCCCTGGGGTGTGTAACCCAGAAACCCATCATGCCCATGGCCATCTGTGTCATTTCGTCGGCATGCGGGTGATACATGAATGTGCCGGGGCGCCGCGCCGCGAACTCATACACAAACGTCTTGCCCACCGGGATCGCCGGCTGGTTCAGCCCGGCCACACCGTCCATGCCGTTGGGCAGGCGCTGGCCGTGCCAGTGGATGCTTGTGTGTTCGGGCAACTTGTTGGTGACGAATATGCGAACGCGGTCGCCTTCGACGACCTCAATCGTGGGGCCCGGGCTCTGGCCGTTGTAGCCCCACATGTGGGCCTTGAAGCCCGGGGCCATTTCGCGCACCACCGGCTCTGCCACCAGGTGGAATTCTTTCACGCCGTTGTTCATGCGCCAGGGCAGCGTCCATCCATTCAGGGTGACGACCGGGTTGTAGGGCCGGCCGTTCGGCGGCGCAAGCGGCGGCGCGGTGTCGGCCTTGTTCATCGTCATGGGTTCCGGCAGCGCGGCCATCGCTACCTTGCTGACGGACGCGGCGGCAACCGCCGTCAGCGCCGTGCGGTTAAAGAAATTTCGTCGGTTCATGGGATTCCTTGTGTTGGGGTGTGTGCTCAGCGCGCTGCGGCCGTGGTGGCGGCTTTACCGGTAGACCTGGACGCGGCCGGGCCGGGCGATGCGCCGGCCAGCACTGCCTGAAGGTCGGCTTCGGCAAGCCAGAAGTCGCGTTGCGCCTCGATGGCGCCGGCAGCGGCCAGGGTCTGCGCGCGGGCGCCGGCCAGCAGGTCAAAGACGCTGGTGAGCATGCCGTTGTAGCGCAGCACCGTTTCATCCTGGATGAAGCGGTAAAGCGGCATCACTTCCGTCTGATAGTGGCGTGCCAGGTCGTAGGCCGTGCGGTAGCTGTGGTAAGCCTCGCGTGCTTCGCTGCGCGCCCTGACCGCCAGTTCGCGCACACGTGCCGAATCACCCAGGGTGTCCCACAGGCCGTCGGCACCGGGTTGGGGCCGGATGGCGCGTTGTCCTGCCCATTGCGCCGTCGCCAGGCGCAGGTCCAGCCGCCGCTGCAGCACGCGGCTTTCGATATCCGGCATGTCTTGCGCTTTTGGCGGCAGGTCGGGCAGCCGTTCGGGCAAGGTGAAGCCGGCTTGCGCGCCCCACAGGCCCATCACCACCACGAGTTTTTCGCGCTCGCTGAACGCGGCCTGCCGGGCGCGCGCCAATTGCGCCGTGGCCTCGGCCAGCAGCAGTTGTTCGCGGGCCTGCTGCAGCTTGCTCCAGTTGCCTGCGCGTGCCATGCGGCGCGCCAGCTCGCCGCCGGTTTCCGCGTTCTCCCTGGCCTCGTCCATAAAGCGCGCTGTCTGCGCGGCAGCCACTGCGTTGATCCAGGCTTTGCGGGTATCGCTTGACAGCAGGGTGATGTCTTGCGCGGCCTTGAGTTTGGCCGGGCTGGCAGATACGGCATCCGTGATGTTGACGCCTTCGCCGGCCAGGGACAGTTGCAGGCCGGGGTTATTGAGCAGTGCAATGCGCACCGCGCTTTCTGCGCTGAGCGGGCCTTTCAGCAGGTCGGCAACGGCGGCGCTGGTGTCTTTGCCCGGCCGCGCAATGAGCACGGGGGGCGCAGTGCCCGAGCCGCCCGGTTGCGGGGCGGCCAGCGCCTGCAGGCCACTCACGCCGCCGTCGGGCACTGCCGTTGTGCAGCCCGCGAGGGCCAGCATAAGCAGCGCCAATGAACCCAGACGTGGAGCGATGTGGCGTTGGCCGGCAGCGGAGGTCATGCCGGGCCTCATGGTTTCGAAGCGGCGGGCGCCGCAGGTTCGGTGCGTGGCGCCTGGGCCTCTTCCCATTTCAGCAGGTCAGCATGCCCTTTTTTGAACTGGCCCGCAGTGGCGTTGGATTTTTTCCAGTCATCGCTGGCCGGCTCCACGCCCTGCGGACGGTTCACAAATACGGACTGGTACACGGTGGACGGTACCGGCATGTCCGGATTGGCAGCCTGTTCGGTGGGGCGGGGGTTCACCCGGGGGTAGGGATCTGCCTGTGCATGGGCCCTGGCAGAACCGATGAAAAAGAGTGCGAGGGCCAGCGCTGCGCGCGGGCCGGGAATGAAACGAATAGTCACAAGAATCTCCTGAATACAAGCGGGGCGATTTGCGGAAAATCGCGGGTATCCGGCGTCAAGAGCCTGAAAGGCCCTGCCGGACGGCAAGTACAGGCCCACTACGGGCCTGGAGATCAGGAAATGGGTGGTTTTTGGCCCAGCGCGGCGTCGGCACTGGCAAACTGGTCTGGCGCCGGGCGCAGCAGGCTGCGTCCTTTGAAAACGGGGCTCTGGTCTGACGTTGCCAGCGACAGCGCCACCGTATGACAGGCCTGGCAGGCCGCGCAGGACTCACAGCCGGCGTCATTCGTCGGGGTGCTGCTGTCGGAGGTGTTCCCGGCACAGTCGTGCATGGCCATGGTTGCTTCGGGCGACGTCTCTTCGTGGCCTGAATGGCCTTCAGCCCCCATGTGGTGAGCGGAAGCTGCTATCGTTTTGGTAGCGGACTGTTCTGCGGAAGCAAGCTGCCTGTGTTGCACATGGGCCGCCGCCATTTGCGTCGCCATCGCATCGCCCACCCAGCCACGCAAGGGCAGCAGGGCGATCATCAGGGCGAAGAGCAGGTGGCGCATGGGTGAATGATAGGCGATGCGTTTAAAAAGTTCCCGCGCAAACCCATCAAGCTTGCCATCGCAAGGCCGGCAGCGGAAACTGTCAAGATCACTCATGACAAGTAGATTCGTCCTTTGAAACTTCATTCCATGCTTTTGAAGCCTGGCGTTGCAGCCGCCCTGGCCTCGGCTTTCCTGTTCGGCGCGGGCACGCCGCTGGCCAAGTCGCTACTCGGCCAAGTCAACCCCTGGATACTCGCCGGGCTTTTGTACCTGGGCTCCGGTCTGGGGCTGGCGATTTATCGGCGCCTGCGCGGTGCTGCCCAGCCACGCCTGAACCGCGGCGAGGGTCGCTGGCTGGCCGCGGCCGTGCTGTGTGGCGGCGGGCTGGCGCCGGTGCTGCTGATGTACGGCCTGTCGGCGATGCCTTCCAGCCATGCGGCCCTGCTGCTCAATGCTGAGGCGGTATTGACCGCCGTGCTCGCATGGATGGTGTTCAGGGAAAACTTTGACCGCCGTATTGCGACGGGCATGGCCGCTATCGTGGCGGGTGCCGTGCTGTTGAGCTGGCCGCAGCAGGCTGCGGCCACGGCGGGGTCAACATTCAGCGCGCTGTGGCCCGCGCTCGCCGTGACCCTGGCGTGTTTTTTCTGGGCCCTGGACAACAACTTCACGCGCAAGGTGTCGTTGGTGGATGCGTCATGGATTGCCTGCGTGAAAGGGCTGGCAGCTGGCGTGACCAATCTGCTGCTGGCTTTTTTGGCAGGCGCGGCGTTGCCGGGTGCGGTACAAATCTCCGCCGCGATGGCGGTCGGCCTGCTGGCCTACGGCGTGAGTCTGGCGCTTTTTGTGGTGGCCTTGCGGCACCTTGGGGCATCAAGGGCCGGCGCGTACTTTTCGACAGCGCCTTTTGTGGGCGCATTGTTTTCCGTGGTGTTTCTTGCCGAGCCCGTCACCTGGCAACTGGTGGGCGCCGCCTTGCTGATGGCGGTCGGCATCTGGCTGCACCTGACCGAGCATCATGCGCACATGCATCGGCACGAAGCGCTGGAACACGAACACCTGCATGCGCATGACGCACATCACCCGCATGAGCATGCGCAGGCGGTTCCAGGGATGCATTCACATCGCCACCGCCATGAGCCCCTGGCCCACAGCCATGCGCATTACCCTGACGCCCATCACCGCCATGGGCATTCCGGCGGTTGAAGAAGGCGGCCTCGTTTAGACCGCAAACAGGTCTCAGGCTTTCTGAAGTTGCAGCTGCGCCTTGTCGATCCATAGCTGCAGGCTGTCCAGCAATTCCTTCTGGCTGAATGAACAGCTTTCTTCGGTGAAGAGTGCGGCGGACTCCAGCCGGTTGAGCAACTGCGACAGCACATCATTGAAGCGGGCCGGCAGGGCAGCCGCAAGGCTTTGCTGCTGCGCGGCCAGTTGTGCAAAGGTGCCCACGCGAATGCCGTCACTGCGCAGTTGCTGCAGCGCAGCTTGCAGTGCTTCGAGTTGCTGTTGGGGTGTCATGGTCTGGGTGTGGAGTTTGAAGAGACGTTCAGGCGGCGGCGGACACCTGCACACGGGCCGGCATGCGGTCGAACACCAGCGTCAGCATGGCCAGCAAACCAAAAGGCACGCCGACCCAGCCCAGCTGCGCAAAACCCACCTGATCGAGCACCGCACCGCTGACCACAGCGCCCAGCGCCGTGCCCACGTATAGCATGGAGCCATTGAGGCTGAGCAGCAGCGGTGCCTGTGCGGGCGACAAGATGGCCAGCCGGCTTTGCTGCGGTGCCATCAGCCCGAAACCTGCAATGCCCCACAGAACCAGCACGGCCATGGTGGCCGGCACATGGCCGCGCGTCAGCGGCAGCAGGCACATCATCGCCACCAGCACAGCCAGCTGCACGCGCATGCTGCGCAGTGCGCCAAAGCGGTCGGTGGCCCAGCCGCCCATCAGCGTGCCGGCCACGCCCGCCAGGCCGAAGACGGCCAGCGTGGCGGAAAGCTGCGCTGAACTCATGGGGTTGAGTGCCTGCAGCACCGGGCCGACATAGGCAAAAACACTGAAGATGGCGATGAAGTACAGCAGCGTTCGGCCCCATACGCGCAGCACGGCGGGCTGGCGCGCTGCGGCGCGGAAACCCGCAAAGCTGGTGCCTGCGCTGGCCATGTCGGCCGGGATCAGCCAGCTCGCCGCGACCAGCGCCGCCAGGCTGGCCCCGGCCGACAGCCAGACCGGCACGCGCCAGCCAAACTCAAAGCCCAGCCAGGCGCCGACCGGCAGGCCCACGGCGTAGCTGATGCTCATGCCCAGGAAGGTGATGGACAGCGCCCGGCCGCGCAGGGCCGGCACCACCATGCTGACCGCCAGCGCCGATGCCGCTGCGGTGAACATGGCACCAGCTCCCATCAGCACACGGCCCAGCAGCAGCAGGGGAAAGTTGGGCGCGACGGCGCAAACCAGGCAACCGGCGGTAAACAGGCTGAGTGCCAGCTGGACGGCGCGCTTGCGTGGCCACCTGGCGGTAAGGATGATGAGCAGGGGCGCCAGCACCGCGGTGGCAATGGCGTATGCCGTCATGGCCTGGCCGGCGGCGGCCACACTGATGCCCAGCGAGGCACTCATGGGCTGCAGGATGCCGCCGAGCACAAAAGCCCCGCTGCCGATCACGAGGTTGCACAGGGCGAAGAAATAGAGAATGGGCGGCATGGCAGTCATGGGCAGCAGGAATCCGGTGGGCAGATCAGGGTGAAGGCATGGTTGGGGGCGGGCGAGCGGTTAGGCAACAAATCGGCCTTCGGACCAACCGGAATCAGCGCAAGCAGCTATCAAATTGAGAGCAACAAAAAGACGTCACCGCTATTGTGCGGGAACTCACCCAACCCTGCAGGAGCGGGGAAAGGCGGTTTGGCGCGGCCCCGTCAGGTTTGCGGGATCCAGGGGTCGCTGGCGGGCAGGGTTGATGTGCTTTGCAGCACTTCCAGGTCTACCGGCTGCGGGGTGTTGTCGCCCGCACCCTGGATTTTCACGATGTCCTGCGGGCAGGCGGAAAACGCGACAAAGCAGTCCATCTCGGCGCGCAGCGTGATTGAGTCGCCGGCCTTCGTCACGGTGGGCAGGGTTTTGAGTGTGATGCCGTCGGGCTGCACCCGGATGTTCATGAAGATGTTGAACGAAGCGAGAATGGCGCGCGGCGGCGTCAGGCCCAGCTCGAACATGCCTTCAAACATGTTGTCGCAACAGTTGCGGTGATAGCCCTTCACGCCCAGCAACTCATAACGGCGGCGGTCGCAGGCAGCCATGAAGGTGTCGTGCACGCCGGGCGTGCTGTCTTCCACCACGGTGAGGATGGGGTGACGCTGGTTCGTGACGAAGGAGTCGCCGACGACGGGATTCAGGCGCTGGTTCCACACGCGGGTGGTTTCCATGCACATGAATTCGTTCAGGTCGTAGGCATTGAACGCCCAGCAATCGACCACCTGCGTGCCGTGGGTGTTGATGACCTTCACGGCTTGCCCGGCCTGCAGGCGCAGCGCCTTGCCGTGGCCGGCGGGGACGTGCAGCGTGCCGGGCGTCGCGGAAGGTGTCATGGATTTCCCGGATTACTGGATCATCCCGAGGAACTGCTTCAGCTCGGCGGTTTGTGGATTCGAAAACACTTCGTCGGGCGGCCCAATCTCGTGCACGCGGCCCTGGTGCATGAAGACCACGCGGTCGCACACCTTGCGCGCGAAGTTCATTTCGTGGGTCACCATCAGCAGCGTCATGCCTTCGGCGGCCAGGCTCTCCACGACCTGCAGCACTTCGCCCACCAATTCCGGATCCAGTGCCGAGGTGATCTCGTCGCACAGCAGCACCGAAGGCTGCATGGCCAGTGCGCGCGCGATCGCCACGCGCTGCTGTTGCCCGCCCGAAAGCTGGTCGGGCCAGGCCTCGAATTTTTCGGCCAGGCCCACACGTTGCAGCAGCGCACGCGCATGTTCTTCGGCGGGAGCGCCAGCCGTCTTCTTGACCAGCGTGGGCGCCAGCATGATGTTTTTGCCGACCGTCAGGTGCGGGAAGAGGTTAAAGCTCTGGAAGATCATGCCGACATGCTGGCGCAGCTCGCGCATGACCTGCGGACTGTCGTGCAACAGGTGCTTGCCGTCCACGCGCAGCGTACCGCTCTGAAAGACTTCCAGCCCGTTGATGCAGCGCAGCAGCGTGCTTTTTCCCGAGCCGCTTTTGCCGATGATGGCAATCACCTCGCCGGCCTTGACCTCCAGATCAATGCCTTTTAAAACTTCGTTGGCGCCGAAGCTTTTGCGAAGTTGATTGATCTCGACAAGAGTCCTGTCGGACGAAGTTGTTGCGGCGGCTGCAGGGGGTGGTGCGACGTTAGCGTCCATTTCGGGCTTTCCTCTCAAGCTTGCGGGCATACAGGGACACGGGGAAACACAGCGCGAAGTACATCAGCGCGACGCAGCTGTACACCACAAAGGGTTTGAAGGTGGCGTTGGTGATCATGGTGCCGGCCTTGGTCAGTTCGATAAAACCAATCACCGAGGCCAGCGCCGTGCCCTTGATGACCTGCACCAGGAAACCCACGGTGGGCGGCACGGCAATGCGCACGGCTTGCGGCAGCACGATGTACTTGAGCTGCTCGCCGAAGTTGAGCGCCAGGCTTTGCGCGGCTTCCCACTGGCCTTTGGGGATGGCGTCGACGCAGCCGCGCCAGATTTCGGCCAGGTAGGCGCTGGTGTAAAGCGTCAGCGCCACCGCGGCGGCCACCCAGGCGGGCACATTGATGCCGAAGAGCGCCAGGCCGAAGTAAGCCAGGAAGAGTTGCATCAGCAGCGGCGTGCCCTGGAACAGCAGCACATAGCCGTCCAGCGCGCGCCGCGTAATGAGCGCGGCCTTTTGTGCGCCCGGCACCGCGCGGGTGGCGGACAGCCGGCCGACCAGCAACAGCATGCCGACGATGCCGCCGCCTATGAAGGCGACGAGTGAGAGTACAACGGTCCAGCGCGCTGCAAGCAGCAGGTTGCGGAAGATGTCCCAGACTGAGAATTCAATCACGGCGATTCCTTTTGAGCGCTGGATTCTTGACGCCAGCAGGGGCCGCGGAACCGGCTTTGCCGGGCCGCAGGCGCAGCGCCCCCTCGGGGGGCAGAGAGCTACACGAAGTGAGCGAACGTGGGGGCATAGTCAGCGACCAAAAAGGAACTTCGGACCCATCCAGTTGAGGAGCTTGCGCACCGCAACGGAGAGCACCAAATAGATCAGTGTGGCGATGATGAAGGCCTCAAACGCCCGGAAGTTGCGGCCCTGGATCAGGTTGGCGGCGTAAGAGAGTTCCTGCGTCGAGATTTGCCCGCACACTGCGGAGCCCAGCATCACGATGATGATCTGGCTCACCATGGCGGGCCAGACCTTCTTGAGTGCCGGCGGCAGCACCACACGGGTATAAATCTGCACCCGGTTGAGCGCCAGGCTTTCGGCCGCTTCAATCTGCCCGCGCGGTGTGGCTTCAACGCCCGCGCGAATGATCTCGGTGGCGTAGGCAGACAGGTTGATCACCATCGCCAGCACCGAGGCCGTCTCAGGCGACAGCCTGAAGCCCGCAGCCGGCAGGCCGAAGAAGATGAAGAACAGCTGAACGATGAAGGGCGTGTTGCGGATCAATTCCACATACGTACCCACCACCCAGCGCAGCCACGTGGGCCCGCTGGCACGCGCCCAGGCAAACGCCATCCCCATGAACATGCCGAGTACCGACGAGATCGCCGTCAGACCCAGCGTCCACGCAACCCCAATGGCCAGCAGCGGCCATTGCGACAACACGGCCATGAAATCGAGTTCGACACGCATCTGAATCACTTTCTGTTGAAAGAATCGCTGCTTGCTTCTGTCATGCCAGCAGCCGCAGTGGAACCGGCTTTGCCGGGCCACCAGCGGCGCCCCCTGAAAGGGGGGAGGAGGCTACACGAAGTGAGCCTCAACGGGGGTCAGGGTAAATTGCCGGCAGGGCGACCCAGCCACTTCATCGCGATCTTGTCCAGGTCGCCATTTTTCTTGGCTTCGGCAATCACTTCATTGACCTTCAGGCGCAGCTTGTCTTCACCCTTGGCGACGCCGATGAAGTTGGGGCTGTCGGCGAGCAGCAATTTGTACTCGGTGTTCAGTTGCGGGTTCTTGGCCATCATGTTGCCGGCTACTGACGCGCCGGTGGCGATCAGTTGCACCTGGCCTGCGGTGTAGGCCGACACGGTGGTGTTGTTGTCTTCAAAGCGCTTGATGTCCGCGCCGGCGGGTGCAACCTTGCTCAGCTCCTGGTCTTCCAGGGCGGCGCGCGTGACACTGATGCTCTTGCCGGAAAGATCGGCAAACGACTTGACGCTGACGCTCTTGGGGCCGAACACCGCCTGGAAGAAGGGCGAGTAGGCCACCGTGAAGTCGATGACTTTTTCGCGGTCGGGGTTTTTGCCCAGTGTGGAGATGACCAGGTCGGCCTTTTTGGTTTGCAGATAAGCGATGCGGTTGGCGCTGGTGACGGGCACGAGCTCGATTTTCACACCGAGTTTTTGCGCGATGTAGCCGGCCATTTCCACGTCCAGGCCCTGGGGTTTCAGGTCAGTGCCAACCATGCCGTAGGGTGGGAAGTCGGTCGGGATGGCGATCTTGATCTCTTTGGCTTTCATGATGTCGTCCAGCGCAGTCTGTGCATGGACGCCGGTGGCGCCCAGCACGGCGGCTGCGGCAAGGGCAAGAGAAAAAACGCGTTTGCTGGGATTCATAGCAGGGCTCCAAGGTAAGTTGAGGAATCGTCAGTGGGTTTGGCCGAAGCACGGCCGGGCTTGCGAACACGGGGGGGCGGCGAGGACGCCGCCTTGTTGCTGGGGCTCTGCGCATCCAGTGGACTTAATGCACTGCGCAGATGCGACAGCGGGTCGCCGGCGCCGACCTGCAGCTTGAGCGCGGCCTGCACGCTGCCGATATGGGCTTGCATGAGCTTTTCAGCCTTGGCCAGGTCGCCCTTTTCAAGGGCCTGCACGATCTGCACATGCTCTTCGCAGGATTGCGCCGCGTCGTGCGACGACTGGTAGAGCATGGCAATGAGTGTGGTGCGCGCGGTGAAGTCGCGCAGGGTATCGGCCAACAGGCTGTTGCCCAGGCATTCGGCCAGGCACACATGAAAGTCGCCCAGCAAAAAACTGCGCAGGCCCACGTCGTCGCCCTTGACGGCGGCTTTCTCGCGGGTGAGGTGGCTTTTGAGCTGCTTGATGGCAGCCTTGCTGACGTCACCGGTACAGCGGATCAGGCCCATCTCGATCACGCGGCGCGCCTCGAAGGCTTCGCGCGCCTCTTCCTGCGAAGGCTCGATGACGTACCAGCCACGCCGGCTGCTGACGGTAACGATGCCGCGCACCGCCAGCCGGGTCAGGGCCTCACGCACGATGGTGCGGCTGCAGTCAAACAACATGGCCAGCTGCTGCTCGCCCAGGCGCGCGCCGGGCGCAAGCTTTTGCGCCATCACGGCTTCAATGATGCGGTTGGAAATGTCGGAGGCGGTGGCCATGCACCAGACAGTGCATATCCCGTGCCAGCCGACAAACTGGTTCAATCAACTGGTATACAAGCTATGTGCACCTATCTGGCGTGCCAAAAGGCCCGGTTTGCGGGTTTTTGGGGCTGCCCGCACCAGAACGGGGAGTGGCGCGGCCCGCGCAGATGCCCGCGGTTTGCCGCGCGGGGAGCTGGTTAGTCCAGCTTTGCACCGGAAGCCTTGACCGCCTGGGCCCAGCGCGGCATTTCAGTGGCCAGGAACTGGGCGAATTCGTCACTGCCCATGAAGGCAGGGTCGGCCCCTTGCGTGACCATGCGGTTGCGGATGTCCGGGCTGGCCATGACTTGCCTGAAGGCATCGCTGAGTTTGGCGGTCACGTCCTTGGGCAGGCCGGCGGGTGCGAGGAAGCCGTAAAAGCCCACCACCTCAAACCCCGTGATGCCCGATTCAATGACGGTCGGGATGTCGGGCAGGGCGGGGTTGCGCTCCTTGCTGGTCACGGCCAGCGCACGAACCTTGCCCTGCTTGTGATAGTTGGCTGCCTGCGGAATCGATTCGCCCATGAACTGCACCTGGCCTGCCATCAGGTCGGTAAAAGCGGGGGCGCTGCCGCGGTAGGGGATGTGCACCATGAAGAGTCCGGTGGCATTCTTGAACATCTCGGGCACCAGATGGCTGATGCCGCCGTTGCCGGCCGATCCGTAGTTGACCTGGCCGGGCCTGGCCTTGGTGTAGGCGATGAATTCCTTGAGGTTGTTGACCGGCAGCTTGGGGTTGACCAGCAGCGCCAGCGGTTGCATGGCGGTGCGCGCGATCGGGGTGAAGTCTTTCAGCGTGTTGTAGGGCAACTTGCTATAGAGCGCGGGGTTGATCACCATCACGCCGGTGTTGGCCAACATCAGGGTGTAGCCGTCGGGCGCGGCCTTCATGACGTCTTGTGCGCCCACGGTGCCGCCGGCGCCGGATTTGTAGTCGATCACGATGGGTTGCCCCAGCACGGCCTGCAGGCGCTCGGTCAAGAGGCGCGCATGCTGGTCCAGCGGCCCGCCGGCCGGAAAACCGATCACCACGCGGATGGGCTTTTCGGGAAAAGCCGCGAACGCTGCGCCAGAGGCCAGCGCTGTGAAGGCCAGCGCGCAAGCCGACATCAGGGTTTTGCGTCGAAGGGCGAGAAATCGGGTCATGGTGTCTCCTGGATGTTTCTGCTTTTATTTCCGCGTGTAAACGGTAAGGCCGGAAGGACTTCCTTCGTGAAAGGGGGAAGCATGTGCTCTCGCACGGGGTGCAATCCATCATAGTGAGCGCGGGTCGCTCAAGTGACAGTGTTTTATCAGGAGCTTCCCGGATGTGGGCAGTGTGGACTCGGGGTAGGCTTGGGTCCCAAGTCAGTACTTGTCTGGAGACTTTTTTCTTGACCCTTGATTCCAACACCGGCCAGGCCGTCCCCGCAGCAACTCCGCACAACCTGCACCACCAGGTCTGGCCCAAGCGCCTGCCGCACAGCATCACGCCGCCGGCGACTTCGCTCTGGCACAACCTGGCGGTCAGCGCGTTGCGCTTTCCGGACAAGCCCGCGCTGGTTTTCTTCAACCGCGCGCTTAGTTATGCCGAAGTGATGCGTCAGGCGGAGCGCCTGGCAGCCACGCTTTACCGCATGGGCGTGCGCAAGGGCGACCGCGTGGTGCTCAACATGCAGAACTGCCCGCAGTGGGTGATCGCGCACTTTGCGATCCTGCGGGCCAACGCCGTGGTGGTGCCGGTCAACCCGATGAACCGGGCCGAAGAACTCAAGCACTACATCATCGATCCCGACGCCAGGATTGCCATCACCACAGCCGACCTGGCGCCCGAGCTGGCCAGGGCCAATGCACAGCTGGCACCCACCGACCGGCTCATGCACCTGGTGGTCACGCATTACAGCGATGCTTTTGACATGGAGCAATCCGGCGGCGACGATGCAGCGATGCCCGACGCCTGGCGCGACTGGCTGGGCACGCGCCACTCGCTGCCCGCACTGGATGGCGGCACGGTGATGAGCTGGGCTGATGCGATGACGGCCGGAGAAACCACCGAGCTGCCCCCACACACCGCCACACCGCAGGACCTGGCCGTGCTGCCCTACACCAGCGGCACCACCGGCCTGCCCAAGGGTTGCATGCACACGCACGCCAGCATCATGCACAACGCGGTGGCCAGCTGTTTGTGGGGCGGCAGCACGTTTGAAAACGTCACGCTGTCTGTGGTGCCGATGTTTCACATCACAGGCATGGTGTCGGTCATGCACGCTTCCATTTACGGCAGTGCGACGCTGGTCATCATGCCGCGATGGGACCGCGAGCTGGCCGGGCGCCTGATCTCGCGATGGGGGGTGACGCACTGGACGAATATCCCCACCATGGTGATCGACCTGCTGGGCAGCCCTAACTTCGCCAGCTTCGACCTTCGCAGCCTGGTCTACATCGGCGGCGGCGGGGCGGCCATGCCGCAGGCGGTGGCCCAGCGCCTGTGGGAACAATACGGCCTGCGCTTTGCCGAAGGCTACGGCCTGACGGAAACCGCGGCGCCTTCGCACAGCAACCCCTATGACGCCACCAAACAGCAATGCCTGGGTGTTCCCTTCATGAGCTGCGACTCGCGCATCATTGATCCGGTCACGCTCAAGGAAGTGCCACAGGGCGAGCAGGGCGAAATCATCATGAGCGGGCCGCAGATATTCCAGGGCTACTGGAAGCGTCCGGACGCGACGGCCGAAGCTTTTATTGAGCTCGATGGCAAACGTTTCTTTCGCTCGGGCGATCTGGGGCGCATGGACGAGCAGGGATATTTCTTCATCACCGACCGGCTCAAGCGCATGATCAATGCCTCGGGCTTCAAGGTGTGGCCGGCCGAGGTCGAGGCGCTGATGTTCAAGCACCCGGCCATCCAGGAGGCCTGCATCATCAGCACCAAGGATGCCTACCGCGGCGAGACGGTCAAGGCTGTGGTGGTGTTGCGCGCCGCGGCCAAAGGCCAGACGACGGAAGACGACATCATCAACTGGTGCAAGGAGAACATGGCGGCGTACAAATATCCGCGTGTGGTGCAGTTTGTCGATGCACTGCCCAAGAGCGGCTCGGGCAAAGTGATGTGGCGCGCGTTGCAGGAAGCGGAGCAGGGCGCACGGTGAAGACTCTGGCACGATGAGGGTTCTGAGCCTTCTGAGTGCCACCCGGAGACAAAATTGAAAATCACATCGGTCAAGCCGTTTATCCTGCATGTGCCCGTTACGGGCTCGCAGATTGCCGACAGCACCCATACCATTTCGCACTGGGGCGTGGTCGGGGTGCAGATAGACACAGACAACGGGCTCACCGGGTACGGCTTCACCGGCACCCATGCCCATTTGCCGAGCGACCAGCTGATCACGCGCTGCATCGAGACCTGCCATGCGCCGCTTCTGATCGGTGAAGATGCGGCAGACATCCAGCGCTTGTGGCTCAAGCTGGCGCGAAACCCCGCGCTGCAATGGGTAGGGCGCGCCGGCATCACCACGCTGTCGCAGGCGGCCATCGACATCGCCCTCTGGGACCTGAAGGCCAAGGCTGCAGGTGTACCGCTGTGGAAGCTGCTGGGCGGCCAGGTGCGCGAGAAAGTACGCGCTTACAACACCGACATCGGCTGGCTCAGCATTCCCGACGAACAACTGGTGGCAGGGGCGAAGCGCGCAGTCGACGAAGGCTTCACCGGTATCAAGGTCAAGATTGGCTCCAGCGTCGACCGTGACCTGAAACGCCTGGAGGCGGTACGCCGCGCCATCGGCCCCGCCATCACGATGGCGACCGACGGCAACGGCAAATGGGACTTGCCCACCTGCCAGCGCTTTTGCCGCGCGGCAGAGGCGTTTGATTTGTACTGGATCGAAGAGCCGATTTGGTACGACGACGTGAAAGGCCATGCGCAACTGGCGCGCAGCACCAGCATTCCCGTCGCGCTGGGCGAGCAGCTCTACACGCACGATGCATTTGCCGAATTCTTCCACCAGGAAGCCATTCATTGGGTGCAGCCCGATGTGACGCGTATGGGCGGCATCACCGAAGTGCTGCGGGTGTGCGACACGGCGCATTCCTTCCGGTTGCCGGTGGCGCCACACGCGGGCGACATGAGCCAGGTGCATGTGCACCTGAATCACGCGCACCCGGCCTGCGCGGTGCTTGAATACATTCCCTGGATCAAGGACTGCTTTCTTGAGCCCGCGCAGGTGGTAGACGGCCACTTCAGCCTGCCGCAGCAGCCGGGTGCCAGCACCACGCCCACGGAAGCAGCCTGGGCCAGATACCGCCAGCCGGCATCCTGATGTCGTTCGGATGATTTTTAGTAAAAAGTGGCTGAGAGCCATAATGGACGGGCGCAAGCAGCTATAAAAATAGCAGCAAATCCCTGTGCGTCCGTGAAGGCTTTCCCGGTCAGGTATCGTGCTGCCCTGTCAACCCAATGAACACGCGGCGCTTGCTGCGCCTTTCCTGCATGGCCAAACCCGCTCCGCCTCTTCCTCCTTCCGACCTGGATGACAAGCCCCTCGATGGCTGGCGGCTGCGCCTGTACACCATCATCTTTGAGGCTGACACCCGTGCCGGGCGGCTTTTTGACAAGACCCTGATCGCCCTTATCCTGGTCAGCATCGCTGTGGTGATGGCCGACAGCGTGCAGGCGATCCATGCTTCGCACGGCCGGGCGTTCGCGGTGGTCGAATGGATTTTCACGCTGCTCTTCACCGCTGAATACATCGCGCGCCTGGTGTGTGTGCGTAAGCCTCTGCAGTACGCGACAAGCTTTTTCGGCATCATCGATCTGGTCGCCGTGTTGCCAACTTACCTGGCGCTGTTTTTTCCGGAACTCCATGCGCTCATCGATGTGCGCGTGCTGCGGCTGCTGCGTGTGTTCCGCATCTTCAAGCTGGCTGCCTATGTGGCCGAATACCAGTCGCTGGGCCGTGCGCTGGCAGCAAGTGGCCGCAAAATTCTGGTGTTCCTGTCGGCCGTGGTGATGATGGTGCTGGTGATGGGCACTGTGATGTACGTGGTCGAAGGGCCTTCCAACGGCTTTACCAGCATCCCGACTTCTGTGTATTGGGCCATCAGCACCGTCACCACCGTGGGCTTTGGCGACATCACGCCCAAGACCGACCTGGGCCGGCTGATCTCGTCATTCATGATGTTGCTGGGCTGGGGCATTCTGGCTGTGCCCACCGGCATTGTCACGGCCGAAATGGCGGCGGAGCGGCGCCTGCAGCATCTGGCCCTGCCAACCACGCGCACCTGCCATGAATGCCTGACCGAAGGCCACTTGCCCGAGGCAGACTTTTGCTTTCATTGCGGTGCGAAGCTGCCGCTTTATCAGCATCAAGGCCAGCACCAGGATTCCAGGGACGCGAAGGATGCGTCCTCTCGGCGTCCTGGTGTTTAAGACTCTCCGGCCGTCAACCGGCGCGGTGTGATCTCTACCGACCCGAGCGCTGTACTCATCCACACCGTGCCGTCTTGCACCGTCACCTGCAGCTGCATGCTGCGCTCGGCCAGCTTGGCCAGCGCCTGGCTTTCAGCCGCGTCGATCTGCCAGACCACCAGGTTGGGGGCGCGGGTGAGCTTGGTTTCAATGTTCTTCCACCAGACCGGTGTGCTGCTGGCAAAGCTGTAGACACTCACGCGTTCGGCGCGGCCGGCGGCCTTCATCAGGCGCTTGTCGTCGGGCTGGCCTACGTCGATCCAGTGCAGGATCTGCTCGGTGTAGTCCTTGTGCCAGAGCGCCGCTTCGTCCACGTCCCACAGGTCCTTGGCAAATTCCAGGTTGCCCTTTTTGTCGTCGGCCGGCACGTTGAGCGCGAAGGCCAGCAGGCGGATCATCATGCGTTCGTCGGCCTCCGACGGGTGGCGCGCAATGGTCACACTGTGGTCGGCGTAGATGCTGCGGTCCATGTCGGACAGGGCTAGCTGGGCTTTGTAGATAGTGGCTTTGAGTGCCATAGGATTTACTTCTTTATCTCGGGTCTGGACGGGAACGAACCCTCTATTGGAACAGAGCGGGAACAAAGTCGTCCCGGGGTAACCCCGCCCGAGCGGGATTTAAGGGGTCTGGCTATAGTTTGCCGATGCCGGGCGCGATGTTGCATGCCATCTGGAACATAAAAACGCGTCTTTTGCGCCAGGCCTGCGTTGCAAATCCGCGCGATACCTTCGTATCGCTGTGGTTTGCGCCTTGTCCTGACCCAAAATCCATCGTTTTTATTTGTCCCAGCTAGCATGCAACATCGCACCAGCCTCTCCGTTCTCGACCAGTCCGTCGCCGTCACCGGCCGTACGGAAGACGCCTCCATCCGTGAAACCCTGCAGCTGGCCCGCCATTGCGAAGCGCTGGGCTACAAGCGCTTTTGGGTCAGCGAACACCACAGTCACCCCAGCATCGTCGGCTCGGCCCCCGAAGTCTTGATGGCGGCCATCGCGGCCACCACCAGCCGCATCCGTGTGGGCAGTGCCGGTGTCATGCTGCCGCACTATGCGGCACTCAAGGTGGCCGAGCAGTTTCGGGTGCTGGAAGCTATCGCCCCCGGCCGCATCGATCTGGGTGTGGGCCGCGCGCCGGGCTCGGACATGCGCACGGCGCGCCTGCTCAGCAGCGACCCGCGCCAGTCGGCCGAGAACTTTCCCATTCAGGTGCGCGAGCTGCAGGCCTGGCTGGCGGGCGTTGACCTGCCCGAAGGCCACCCGGGCCGTGGTGTGACGGCCAACCCCATGGGCCCGACCACGCCGGAGATGTGGATGCTGGGCAGCTCCGACTACGGCGCGCAGCTGGCCGCACACTACGGCTTGCCGTATGCGTTTGCTTACTTCATCACTGACGGGCAGGGTGTGGAGCAGGCGCTGGAGATTTACCGCTCGACCTACCGGCCCAGTCCGCGCCACCCCACGCCGCAGGCGGTGCTCTGCGTGTGGGCGCTGGCGGCTGACACCGAGGCCGAGGCCTGGCACCACTTCTCGGGCCGCGAGCGCTGGAAGATAGACCGTAACCGAGGTGCACTGGCGGCTCTGCCCTCGCCCGAAGAGGTGGCGCAGCGGCCATATACGCCGGTCGAGCAGATGGAGGCCGACAGGCTCAGGGCCAATGCGCTGGTCGGCAGCGGCCCGCAAGTAGCCGCTAAATTAAGGGCGCTGGCCCATACACTGGGGGTTGACGAGCTGGTCGTGATCACCTGGACGCATGACCCCGCCGCCCGCAGGCGCTCCTATGAACTGCTGGCGCGGGAGTTTTTCTGAGTTTGAAACCGGCCACCAAAAAAAAGCATTGAACAAATATTGAGACAAGGACCACCCCATGCAAACGCCTCCTGCCACTCCGCTCTTTAGCGCCGCCATCGCCGGCAGCCTGCCCAAACCCGGCTGGCTGTCGGAAACCCAAAAACTCTGGCCTCAGTGGAAAAGTGAAGGCGAAGAACTCAAGCAGGCCAAGGCCGACGCCACGCTGCTGTGGATCAAGGTGCAGGAAGACGCGGGCCTGGACGTGATTGGTGACGGCGAGCAGTCGCGCCAGCACTTTGTGCACGGTTTTCTGGAGCAGGTTGAAGGTATCGACTTCGAGCACAAGGTCAAGATGGGCATACGCGACAACCGCTATGACGCGATGGTGCCGCAGGTGGTGTCCCAGCTCAAGCTCAAGGGCCGGGTGCATGCTGCTGAAGCACGGCTGCTGCGCGCACACACCACCAAAAAAATCAAATTCACCTTGCCTGGCCCGATGACGATTGTCGACACCGTGGCCGACCAGTTCTACGGCGACAAGGTCAAGATGGCGATGGCGTTTGCCGAACTGCTGAACCAGGAAGCGTTGGCGCTGCAGGCCGACGGAGTGGACATCATTCAGTTCGACGAACCCGCCTTCAATGTCTACATGAAGGAAGCCGCCGACTGGGGCGTGAGGGCGCTGGAGCGCGCGGCGCAGGATCTGACCTGCACGACCGCCGTGCACATTTGCTACGGCTACGGCATCAAGGCCAACACCGACTGGAAGGAAACCCTGGGCGAGGAATGGCGGCAGTACGAAACCGTGTTTCCGGCGCTCGCCAAAAGCACCATCCGCCAGGTCAGCCTGGAGTGCTACCACTCCCACGTGCCGCCGCACCTGATGGCGCTGCTTGAGGGCAAGGACGTGATGGTCGGCGTGATCGACGTCGCCAGCGAGGAGATTGAAACACCCGAGCAGGTGGCCGACACCATCGGCCAGGCGCTCAAATATGTGCCCAGGAACCGATTGATTCCCTGCACCAATTGCGGCCTGGCGCCCATGGACCGCGAAGTGGCGCTGAAGAAGTTGCAGGCGCTGGGCGCAGGTGCGGCGCTGGCGCGGGAACGCTACAAGTAAGGTTGCTCAGCGGACGCGGCATCGCTGCGCAGTGCGGGAGGCCGTTGTGCTGGACTGAATGCACGGCGCTGGTGTACGCTGACAGCATGAGCAATGACCCCACGCTTCCGCATCATCCTCACGACCACGATCATTCCCACGGTCCCGGACACAAGCATCCCCATGCGCATGGAGAAGCCGACCCGCCGTGGAAGCACGACGGCGTGCGCGTGATCGCCGGCAATCAGCTGGACAGCAACACGGCACAGACACCGGGCATGGACAGGCGGGCCGCCATCAACTTTGCCCGCGTGGGCGCACAAAAGCTGTGGGCCGGCACAGTGACCATCCACGCTGACGCCAAGACCGGCGCGCATCACCACGGCCACCTGGAGAGCGTGATCTATGTCATTCGGGGTAGAGCCCGCATGCGCTGGGGCGACCACCTGGAGTTCACCGCCGAGGCCGGTCCGGGCGACTTCATCTATGTGCCGCCTTACGTGCCGCACCAGGAAATCAACGCCAGCCCGACCGAGGTGCTGGAGTGCGTGCTGTGCCGCAGTGATGGCGAAGCGGTTGCTATCAACCTCGATATCGATCCGGTGGAAAAGCCGGACACAGTGCTGTGGGTGGACCCGACCCATCCCCATGGGGGCGTCTAAAAAGACGTGTAAAGCTTGGGTGAAGGCTGTATGAGGGCAGTGTGAACGCGTGCTGAAGTGCGGAAAAGCGCACACTTTCACCTGAACGCGGAAAGCTTTCCTTACGAATGTCACTTCGTCCTACAGGATGTATCCGTCGGTGTTGTTACAACCGGGGCTCACACACAGGAGTTCCATCATGGACACCAACAACCAAGTTAACCAACCCGCCGTTCAACCTCAGCCTGCCCACCAGCCGGGCTTCTCGCAGCGCCTGCAGCACAGCAAGGCGCTT
Organism: Polaromonas sp. P1_E12; assembly: GCF_056405975.1. Taxonomy (NCBI): domain Bacteria; kingdom Pseudomonadati; phylum Pseudomonadota; class Betaproteobacteria; order Burkholderiales; family Comamonadaceae; genus Polaromonas; species Polaromonas sp. P1_E12. The sequence continues at coordinate 315,669 of NZ_JBFUBB010000001.1, forward strand.
GTCGCCATCGTCGCCGTGCTCGGCGTGACCGTCATGGCACTGGCCGCCGCGCTGGTCGTCAACCGGTCCGACGCGCAGCCGGGTGGATCGGCTGCCGTCAATGAACCCGCGCAGACCGCCAAGCTGGCGGCCGATACATCCAAACGCCCCCAAACTACCAAGCCGCACACCAATCCGGTCGTAGTCGCGCAAGCCACCCCGCGCGCCAATGTCTGCGCAACCTGCGGCACCGTCGAAGCTGTGACTCCTGTCCAACGCCAGGGCAAGGTGAATGGCGTGGACGTGGGCAACACCACCATCGGACTTGGCACGGTAGCTGGCGGCGTTGTCGGCGGCCTTGTCGGTAACCAGATGGGCGGCGGCAATGGCAAAACCGCCATGACCGTGCTGGGTGTTGCAGGCGGCGCATTTGCCGGCAACCAGATCGAGAAAAACATGAAGAAGGTCACCGTGTACGAAGTGCGCGTTCGCATGGACGATGGCACCGTGCGCAACATGGAGCTTTCCAGCGCCGTGGCAGTGGGTTCGAAGGTGATTGTTGAAGGCAAGAATCTCCGTCTTGCTTGATGGGCCCCCACGCTTTTCACTTCGTGTAATGCGCTGCCCCCCGAGGGGGCCGCCCGCTGGCAGTCCGGCAAAGCCGGCCCTGCGGCTCATGCTGGCCTTAAGAAGGGGCCTCAATAAAAAGCGCTGGTGTTTGTCACCGGCGCTTTTTTTTTTGGCCGTCATTCTTGTCGGGCGGCTTCATAAATCCCTGGGTCGGCCAAGACCTGTGCGGAGGGTTAGCATGGAGCCCTGCATCTTCCGAATTCCCGATCAATCGATCGATTTCCACATCCCGCCTCAACATCAGCTTGAGCAGAAAGAAAGACCCATGAAAGCCATCTGGAACGGCGCAGTGATTGCGCAAAGCGACGACACCGTGGTGGTGGAAGGCAACCACTATTTCCCTGAAAGCGCGCTCAACCGCGACTACGTGACCTTCAGCAACCACCACACCATGTGTTCTTGGAAAGGCCAGGCCAGCTACTACTCGTTGCTGGTCAACGGTGAAATGAACACCGATGCCGCCTGGTATTACCCCAATCCCAAGCCCGAAGCCGACAACATCAAGGGCCATATTGCCTTCTGGAAGGGCGTGAAGATCGAGCCCTGACGCACCAGCCTGAGGCTGCTGCTGCCGGGAGGCCCGATGAACGCCTGAAGAGGGCGGGTTTACCCTGAATCTTCAGCGTTTGCCTGGAAAATTTGCCATGTAATATGTATGCTTATTAAAAATGACCCTTCCGGGCCGTTGCCAATAAGGAGACTTCATGACGCCTTCCGCGGCCGATCCAGCGCTGATCGAAAAACTCGTGATGGCCAACCGCATCCTGTACGACCAGGGTGTGGTGGACGGCTTCGGCCATGTGAGCGTGCGCCACGACAAGTCACCTGAACATTTCCTGCTGTCCTGCAACCGCGCCCCCGGCCTGGTCAAAAAAGCTGACATCCTGACCTACGACCTCAATGGGGACCTGGTGGGTGAGTCCACGCTGCGTTCTTACCTGGAGCGCTTTATCCACGGCGAAATCTATCGCGCGCGGCCTGACGTGATGGCGGTGGTGCACAGCCATTCCCCCAGTGTGATTCCTTTCGGCGTGACCGGCCAGCGTCTGCGCCCCATCTTCCACATGAGCGGTTTTTTGGGTAGCGGTTCGTCGCTGTATGAAATCCGCGAGTCCAACGGAAACACTGACCTGCTGATCCGCGACATGGGGCTGGGCAAAGACCTCGCCAGGGCGCTGGGCCAGCACACCTGCGTGCTGATGCGTGGCCACGGCTCGACCGTGGTGGCGCCTTCGCTGGAGCGCGCGGTTTACCGGGCGGTCTATGCCGAAGAAAATGCCAAGCTGCAGCTCACGGCATCTGCCTTGGGCCCCATCGAGTTCCTGACGCCCGAAGAAGCGGACCTGGCCATGGCAACCAACGAGGGGCAGGTCATGCGGCCATGGGAACTGTGGAGCCGCCGCATCGGCGCCGTTGAATAGGCAACCCGACAAACGAAAGAGGCGAACCATGAAATTTCCCAAGCTCCTGGCCCTGGCCACCTTGATGTCACTGACATGCATGACAGCAACGCAGGCGCTGGCGCAAGCCTACCCGTCCCGTCCTGTGCGCATCATTGTTCCTTATGGCACCGGCGGCGGCTCCGACATCCTGGCGCGCCAGATCGGCGCACGTCTGCAGACCCTGTGGGGGCAGGGCATTGCGGTAGACAACCGTGCGGGCGCTTCCGGCAATATCGGCACGGAAGCCGTGGTCAAGGCGCCGGCAGACGGCTACACGCTGCTGCTGCAAAACAGCACCATGGTGGTCAACCCGGCCGTGAACGGCAAGCTCAACTACGACCCCGAAAAAGACCTGACACCCATCATGCTGCTGGGCCTCACGCCGATCGCGCTGGTGTCTCATCAAAGCACCAACATCAAGACGATTCAGGAACTGGTCACCTATTCCAAAGCCAATCCGGCAGCGTTGAGCTACGGCTCCTGTGGCGTCGGCACACCGCAGCATTTCGTGATGGAACTGGTCAAGCAAAAGTCTGGTGTCAGTGCTACCAATGTCGGCTACAAGGGCTGTGCCCCTGCGCTGACCGACGTGGTGGGCGGCCAGGTGCAACTGGCCATCCTCAGCGCCAACCTTGCTGCGCCGCACATCAAGACCGGCAAGCTCAACGGCATTGGCGTGTCAACCGCCACGCGCTACGACCTGATGCCCCAGGTGCCGACCTTTGAAGAGCAGGGCCTGAAGCCTCTGGACTTTTCCATCTGGTATGCGCTGATGGGCCCGGCCAAAATGCCGCCCGAGGTGGTTGCCAAAATTTACGCGGACGTTCAAAAGGTGCTGGCTGAAGCTGCCGTGAGGGAAAACCTTTCAGGGGCAGGCGTGGAGCCCCTGAGCGGCGACGGCGCCGCGCTTGCCAGGCTGATCAAGGTGGACCTGGCGCGTTATGCGCAACTGGCCAAATCGACCAATATCAAACCTGAATGAATGCCGCGGGGCAGTGACGTCCGTGCAGCGCAGTGCTGCGGTTTCGGCGCCTTGTCTGACGGCGGCCTGTCGCCCAATACCCTATAACTGATGCATGGCGGGCCCGTAGCGGCCCTGCGCTGGCCGGCATTGACCCGCGAAGGGCGCCGGCCGCAGAATCCATTCCTGGCTCAAGGAGATTCCATCATGTACAAGCACATTCTGGTTCCTGTAGACGGCTCTTCCACCGCGCGCAAGGCGATCGGCAATGCATTGGCAGTCGCCCTGGCATTCAAGAGCGAGGTGACAGTCGTTTACGTCATAGACCCTTATGCTTTTACCGGGGTGGGCGCCGATTTTGCCTATGGGCAGGCCGAATACCTGAGCGCTGCCACGGCCGAAGCCAATGAGGCCATCACCGCAGCCAAACAGGCTTTCCAGGAGGCGGGTATCACCGCTACCGGCTCGGTGGTGGAAGGCCATGCCATCTATCGCGGCATTCTGGACACCGCCGAGACGATCAATGCCGACCTGATTGTCATGGGTTCCCACGGCCGCCGCGGGCTTGAAAAACTGGTGCTGGGCAGCGTCACCGCCCAGGTGCTTTCCCACGCGCACCTGCCTGTGCTGGTGGTGCGCGACTGAACAGCTGTTCGTTTCCCGACGGCGTGACGCTACACAAAAGGAGTTTTTCATGGACCTTCTGAACCACGACATTGCACATGAATTTCCGGAATACCTGCAGAAGATGCGCAGCCTCAAGGTGTCTGACCCACACTTTGCCGAGCTCTTTGCGCGCTACGACGAGGATAACCACGCGATTGCAAAGTATGAGCAGGGCGTGGGTGTCATCACGGACGAGGCGCTGGAAGACCTGAAAAAGCGGCGGCTCAAGGTCAAGGACGAGATTTACCAGATCCTCAAGAAAAGCTGATCACGTCATGGGAGTTCCTGATTTTTAAGGAAAACTGCCTTGAAACCCAATAGGGACGTGCGCAAGCAGCTATCAAAAGGGAAGCAAAGACAGGGTTGATATCGTTCCTGCCCTGCAGGGCGGCTTGAAAGTCCGGTGATTTAGATAACGTTTTTAGGCTGTTTCATCAAACTGCCATGTGCCGCGGGTACGCTGGGGTGTTGACCGATTTCCGGTTGTGCAGGAGAGAACCTTGAGTTCAAGCGACGAAGAATTGATGCGGCGGATCCGCAATGACCTGATCGACAGCTACGACGAAGAGCTGGAGATGGAGATTGAAGACCGCACCGTGGCCGAGCTTATCGGGGAAGAGCAACCTGCCCGCAGCCCCAGGGACGCGGCACAGGAAAAAGAAGACCGCCGCCAGTACTTCCGTGAGCTGTTCCGCCTGCAGGCCGAACTCGTGAAGCTGCAGGACTGGGTGGTCAGCACCGGCCACAAGGTGGTGATTTTGTTTGAAGGACGCGATGCCGCCGGCAAGGGCGGCGTGATCAAACGCATCACCCAGCGGCTTAATCCGCGCGTCTGCCGTGTGGCGGCATTGCCGGCCCCGAACGACCGCGAGCGTACGCAGTGGTACTTCCAGCGTTATGTGTCCCATTTGCCGGCAGCCGGAGAGATCGTGCTGTTTGACCGCAGCTGGTACAACCGCGCCGGCGTGGAACGCGTCATGGGCTTTTGCACTGACGACCAGTACGAGGAATTTTTCCGTACTGTGCCGGAGTTTGAAAAGATGCTGGTGCGTTCGGGCATACAGCTCATCAAGTACTGGTTCTCCATCTCCGACGAAGAGCAGCACCTGCGTTTTCTCGGTCGCATCCACGACCCGCTCAAGCAATGGAAGCTCAGCCCCATGGACCTGGAGTCACGCCGCCGCTGGGAGGAGTACACCAAGGCCAAGGAAATCATGCTGGACCGCACCCACATCCCCGAGGCCCCATGGTGGGTGGTGCAGGCGGACGACAAGAAAAAAGCCCGCCTGAACTGCATCCACCACCTGCTGCAGCAGATGCCCTACCAGGAAACCCCGCACCCGCCCATCGTGCTGCCCGAACGGGTGCGCCATGAGGACTATGTGCGTACTCCGGTCCCACAAAACATTGTGGTACCGGAAATCTACTAACACCCCGCCCAGGCTCACTGCGTGTAGCCTGTCCCCCCTCAAGGGGCGGCGCCTGGGGCCGGCGAAGTCGAAAGACTGGCACACCCCTATCGAGCTCACTCCGTGTAGCCCTTTTCCCCTTGCAGGGGACGGCGCCTGCGGCCCGGCGAAGCCGGTTCCGCGGCACCCACTGATGAAGTATCTCAACGGTTACGCCCATGGAACTCTTCAACCCAGCATGAGCCGCGGGACTGGCTTTGCCAGACCGCAGGCGGGCGGCCCCCTCGGGGGGCAGGGAGCTACACGAAGTGAGCGACCGTGGGGGCCTAGTTAATTAGTCCCTCACGTCAGCTACTGTATTGGCGCCGAAGTCCGGTCGGGCAAGAAACGCCAGGATGCGCGCTGCCGCATCTTCGGGTGATGTCAACACACCACCCGTTTTTAATCCCACAAACGACTCACGATCCGGAAAGGCCTTGGGGTCGGCTGTGCGCAGCTGCTCCTGCATGCCGGTGTCGATCACGCCCGGCGCGAGTGAGCAGACTTTGGCGCCATGGGGCTTCAGGGCTTCTTCCAGTGCCAGGCAGCGGGTGAAATGGTCCATGCCGGCTTTGGCGGCGCAGTAGGCCGCTTGCGAAGCCATGGCGCGGCGCCCCAGGCCTGACGAAATATTGAGCACCTTGCGCGGCGCCTGCCAGCTGTCGGTGGCGCGCAGGAACGCGGCGGTGATTTGCATCGGCGCTTCCAGCCCCACACGCAGCGCCCTTGCCAGGTCGGCTTCACCAATCTGGTCCAGCGAGCCGATCTGCGGGATCACGCCCGCGTTGTTGATCAGCGTGACGCTGGTCCAGGGTTTCTTGGCATGTGAATCCTTGAGCCAGCTTTCCAGCTTCTCATTCAGTGAGCCGCTGTCCGCCAGGTCATGCGTCCATTGCAGCACCGTAGCGCCGACGTGCTGCGCATGTTCTTCCAGCTCGGGCACCGCCGTGCGCGAAATGCCAAGCACCGTGTGGCCGGCGGTGAGCAGCTGGCGTGCCATGGAAAAGCCCATGCCGCGCGAGGCGCCTGTGATGAGGGTGAGGTGAGTGGTTTGTGTCATGGCTGCATGGTAGCGCCGGTACCATGGAACTGCTCGCGGTCTAAAAGTCGGGCTTGCTTTCAAATGCCATCGCCTGCCCACTGGCCGGGTGCATGAACTGCAGCGCTGCGGCGTGCAGCAACAGCCGGGGCGCGGCCGCCTGTACCGTTTCAGAGGCGTACAGCGCGTCGCCCAAAATCGGATGGCCCAGCGCTTTTAGATGCACGCGCAATTGATGCGACCGGCCGGTGACAGGTTCGAGTTCTACGCGCGTGGTGTTAGCCGCCGTGTCATGCGCCAGCACGCGCCAGCGGGTCTGGCTGGGTTTGCCGCGTTCACCGTCGATGATGCGCAGCGGCCGGCGTGGCCAGTCCACGATGATGGGCAGGTCGATCAGGCCCCAGCTGTCTGGGGCATTCGGCTCACTCGGTGCGGGCAAGCGGCCGCTAACCACCGCCACGTAACGCTTGCCAACCTCACGCGTTTCAAACGATCGGCTCAGCGCCCGCTGCATGGCCGCGCCGCGCGCCATCAGCATCAGGCCGGAGGTGGCCTGGTCCAGCCGGTGCACGATCAGGGCGTCTGGAAAGGCGGTCTGCACGCGGGCGCTCAGGCAGTCCTGCTTGTCTTCGCCGCGTCCCGGCACTGAGAGCAGTCCTGAAGGCTTGTCCAGCACCAGCAGGAACTCATCGGCGTGTAGCAGCCTCACACCTGGAATGTCGATGACATTACCTGCGGGGTAATTGTTCTGCGGCGACTCGGCCTTCATGATTCAGTCAACGAAAAGTTTTTAACCAAGGAGAAGACATCATGACTGACGCAGGTGCCATTGCCATTGCATGTGGATTGATCATCGGCCTGGGCGCCATTGGCGCCTGCCTGGGCATAGGGGCGATGGGCGGGCGATTTCTGGAAGGTGCCGTGCGCCAGCCCGAAATGATGGAGCCGCTGCAGGTCAAGATGTTTCTGCTGGCCGGCCTGATCGATGCCAACTTCCTGATCGGTGTGGGCATCGCCATGATGCTCCTGTTCGCCAATCCCCTCTAGGGCTGGTGCTTGGCTTTAGGCGGCGGGAAGTTGTGAACCGGCGGGCTGCTGCGCTTGACTTCCCGCAGCATGAATAGGTAAAGGCTTTCAACCTTCTCGCGCGCCCAGGGCGTCTTGCGCAAAAATTTCAGGCTGGACGCCACGCTGGGATCGCTGGTGAAGCAGCGGATGTTGATGCGCTGGCCGAGCTCTTCCCAGCCGTAGTGATCAGACAGCGCAGTGACGATCGTTTCCAGTTTGACGCCGTGCAGCGGATTGCCCGGCTGTGCGGTAGCAGCAGCCGGGACTTCTTCCCGCAAATTTTCAGGCGAATCGCCAGAGCCGGCCATCAAGGCTTTATTTGTTCTTCAGCTTGCCGCGCAGTGGTACCTGCGTCACGATGGTCGGGCGCACCGCGTCGGGAGACACCGTCTTGGGTGGTGAGGTGTCCTTCTTCGGCTTCTTGACCATCTTGTTGTTGTTTTGCTGTCCTTTTGCCATGGTTTTCTCCGTTGGGTTGAGTGAAGTTGATAAAAATTGCGAGGGTGATGCCCCGATTATCAATGCAACTTGATGCGCGGGCGATAGGTCCGGTCCAGCATTTCAGACAGGGTGATCAGCGCGGTTTTCTTGAAGCCGCCCAGCGCCAGCTGGTGCTGCTTGTGCAGGCCCCAGTACATGAACTTGGCCAGCTGGCCTTCAATAAAGAAGCTGCCCTTGGTGAGGCTGCCCATCAGGCTGCCGACGGAGGAGTATTCCGACAGTGACACCAGCGAACCCTGGTCTTTGAAGACGAAGGGCGCCACCGGCTTGCCGGCGATCAGGTCGGAGAGCGAGCGCGTCAGGTACATGGCCTGCTGGTAGGCGGCCTGGGCTCGCGGTGGTACCCAGGTGCCGTCGGGTTGCTGGCATGCCGCGCAGTCGCCAAAGGCATAGATGTTTGTGTCGCCCGCGCTTTGCAGGTTTCCGTTCACCACCAGCTGGTTGAGCCTGTTGGTTTCCAGCGGGTTGCCATCGCCCAGGGTCCGTAGAAAGTCGGAGGCTTTTACGCCGGCGGCCCACACCGTGATGCTCGATGAAATGACCTTGCCGCTGGCCATCTTCAGGCTGTCGGCCGTGACTTCCACCACCTTTTCATTGGTGTGCACTTCGATGGCCAGCTTGCGCAGCTCGCGCATGGCCGATTCGCTCAGTCGCTCGGGCAACTGGGCCAGCAGGCGCGGCGCGGCTTCGACGAGCACGATCTGCAGGTCTTTTTCGGGGTGGATGTGATCAAAGCCGTAGTTGGCCAGCACCCGTGCTGCGGCATGCAGCTCGGCGGCCAGCTCCACCCCGGTGGCGCCGCCGCCCACGATCGCCACCGTCAGACGGCCGCTACCCGCCACGCGCGGCACGGTTTGCGCGCGAATGCAGGCGTTGATCAGGCGGTCGTTAAAGCGCTTGGCAGCTTGCGGGCTGTCCAGCTTGATGGTGTGTTCGGCCGCACCGGGTGTGCCGAAGTCGTTGGTCTGGCTGCCCACGGCAATCACCAGTGTGTCGTAGGCCAGTTGCTGGGCCGGTGTGATCTCGCGGCCGGCTTCGTCATGGCTGGCGGCCAGCTGCAGGGTTTTGTTCTGGCGGTCCACGCCGGTCAGGCTCCCCAGGCGGAACTTGAAATGGTTCCAGCGGGCCTGTGCGAGGTATTCAATTTCTTCGGCGTGGGTGTCAAAACTGCCTGCGGCCAGCTGGTGCAGCAGCGGTTTCCAGACATGGGTGCGGGCGGCGTCGACCAGGGTGACCTCGGCCAGGCCCTTTTTGCCCAGGCGTTTGCCCAGTTGCGTGGCCAGCGCCAGCCCTCCGGCGCCTCCGCCCACTATGACGATTCGGTGCATAACTTCTTCCTCCTGGTGCCAGGGTGGCCCTGTTATGTCGCCATGTTAACTGCCTGTTTCGCCTAAAACGGCCACCCACTTAAAGCCAATGGCCTAATTTTCAGGCCAGCAGGCGGGCTTATCGGGCTTCTCCCCCGGTTCGGGCGAAATCGGTTCAGTTCCGGGCACGGCCGTCGTGCCTGCGAATGAGACGATGCGGGAATACTGGTTTAGCCAGGCAGGACGTGCGCAAGCAGCTATTAAATCAATAGCATTACAGCCACTGAAGGCGTTCCCTCAAGAGTAGCCCCGTGCCACACCTTGCGGGTACGGCACTGTTAAGCTTCGGGCCGCATGCCGACACACTCATTCAAGGAACTCACCCACCAGCGTGCCTACATGCGCATGTGGTTCGCCCGGATTTTTGCCACCACAGGCAACCAGATGCTGATGGTCGCCGTGGGCTGGCAGATGTACGAATTGACCGGCAGCGCCTGGGACCTTGGCCTGGTGGGGCTGTACCAGTTTGTGCCGGCCTTGTTGCTGACGCTGGTGGCCGGGCATGTCGCCGACCGGGCTCACCGCGGGCGCATCATCGCGGCCTGCCTGGTGACGCAGGCCACGGTGGCGATGATCCTGGTGGCGGCCACGCAAGGCTGGCAAGTTGGGGGAATGCACCACAGCTGGGTTTCGCGCGAGCTGTTGCTGGCGGTATCGGTCATGCTGGGCGTGGCCCGCGCCTTCCAGATGCCCGCGCAGCAATCGCTCACCCCGGTGCTGGTGCCGCCTGCCATGCTGCCGCGCGCCATGGCTTTCAGCTCGGCCGGCATGCAGGCGGCGGTCATAGGCGGGCCGGCGCTAGGTGGCGTGATTTTTGTGGCCGGCGCCACGGCGGTGTATGCCACCTGCGCCTTCCTCTTTGCCACCGGCTGCGTGCTGATCGCGGTGCTGCGCTATGACCACGCGCCGCCGCCGCGCGAGCCGGTGACGCTGCGCACGCTGCTGGCCGGCGTGGAGTTTGTATGGCAGCGCAAGGCCCTGCTGGGCGCTGCGTCGCTGGATCTTTTTGCCGTGCTGCTGGGCGGCGCCACGGCCTTGCTGCCCATGTTCGCCAAAGACATCCTGCACGTCGGGCCCTGGGGCCTGGGCCTGCTGCGCGGCGCCCCTGCGGTCGGCGCCCTGTTGACGTCCGCGGTGCTGACACGCTGGCCGCTGGAGCGACGCGTCGGGCCGACCATGCTGTCAGCAGTCGCCCTGTACGGCGTGTGCATGGTGGTGTTTGGCCTGTCGACCAGTTTTGTGCTGTCGCTGCTGGTGCTGGCCGTCTCGGGCGGTGCCGACATGGTCAGCGTGGTGGTGCGCCAGACACTGGTGCAGATCGAAACCCCCAACGAAATGCGCGGCCGCGTCAGCGCCGTCAACTCGGTATTCATCGGTGCGTCCAACCAGCTTGGTGAGTTTGAATCAGGCGCCACTGCTGCGCTGCTGGGGCCGGTGGGCTCGGTGGTGGCGGGTGGGGTGGGTACGCTGCTGGTGGCTGCGGCGTGGTTCAGGCTGTTTCCGTCGTTGTCGCGGCGGGACAAGATGGTCAATCACTAGCTTTCACGCTGGCTCGAACCGCCCGCCGGCTCTTTCGACTGCCCAGCACTTCACCCAATGGGTCGTCCGCAGATTTGCGCCAGTGGCGTGGCTTGGTAGAGCGCACCTGGTTCTCAAGCGCGTCGAGTTGTTCTGGGTCAACAGTCCGCACTACTTGCGCCAGTTTGTGGTCTTGCGCGTGTCGCTCAGACCGGATGCCTCTCGCCTTGGAAAGCGGTATTCCTTTGCGCGAAGCCTTGCTATTTTCGCCGTAGGTATTTCGACGGTCTTTCAGGTAGCTGAGACGTTTTTTCTGTTGAGGAGTCATATTGAGGCCAACGTAATTCGGGTGTGGTGTGGATCCATGGCGTAAGAACTAAGCAGATGTGCCAAGCGGAAAATCTTCATATGATTTTGGGTAATAGCCCCAGATTCTGGCCACACCGTCTCTGTATTCAAAATCGAAGCCGATCTCTTTCAACCTTCCGAGAAACACAGGCGAATAGTCAATGATCTTTGGCGCAAGAAGGCGGCCCGTGCGGAGTTCGCCATGCAAGCCGATGTCAAACCACTCCACGCCCACAAACGGGTAGGGCAGGTGATAAAACCATTCGACATCCCAGCCCGAAATGTGGCCGTTGACCCACTTCGAGCGATACGAAGGTCTCCATTCAAGGCCGCGCACGTATGTGATCAGCTCGTTCCATTGAGTGTCGTTCGCCAGCGAGCCTGAGAACTTCTGGCGCGCCTGCTGCGCAATTTTCTCCTTGTCTTCGTTCTCAGGGACGGCATTGGCAAGTGGTAGTGAATGCATGATCAAGGCCTGATTTAAAAATGAACGGACGCATTGACTGTGATGCTGCACGATGCCTGCTGTTGTTGCGACGCATGAACAATTTATTGGGAATGCGCAAGGTCGGTTTCCAGAATGTAGAGGCTGTTGGGTGTGGGGTTGTGGCATGTCAGGCCCACTTCACTCACCGGGATATCGAACGTGACCAGCACGCGGCCGTTTGCGTTTACCGGACCTGCGATGGTTCCCCGGGTCCCTATCAGGAGCCAATAGTTCTCGGCAGGGTGACAATCTTCAGGCGCGCACCGGGCACCGTTGAAGGATATGAGTACGACTTTCGATCCGGCTGGATGCATCTAGCCACCTACGCTTTCACATGAGAGGCTCAGACGACAGGTTCCCGCTATAGGAGAGCACTGTACCGAGCAATGGGAGGCCGACTTCCACGTTGAACTGATACTGACCGTTGTCGATGCACTTCGATGCGGCCGTGCGAGGCAGGAGCCAAAGAGGGAATGGAACGCCCGCTAGCCGGCCTCCGATGGGACGCCAGACCCAGCCGCCATTGACAATGGAAACACCCAGGTTGAGGCGAAGCAGGCCCGATGACTCGACCCAGTAACCCGATGGATAACGACCTGTCGGCGTGAAGGTTGAGGCAAACGTGGAGGTTCCATTGAAGGTACGGTTCCAATGAAGCTCGGTGTCAGTGCTGAAGATGGAAACGCTCATCGATGCAGTTCCGTCGCAAGGCGGGACACCAAGTTTTTGCGCAAGCCGCCGGCCCGCCCAACCGGCAAGGCCGGTGCCCAGGCGAACCTCGACTGTGCCTGAGAGCGTGCCTCCAGACCGATGGAGTTCCTGCAGCAACGGGTGCAGTTGTGCGAAGGCCTCACCAAACCAGGTTTCAACGACTGCCGACATGCGCTCTTTCGGTTGCGGTGCAGTTCCGCCATGAACCAGATCAACAGAAGCGGGGGCTGCACACTGCAGGTGATTTTAGGTGTGTAGCTGGCAGGCCGCTGTCCTGCAGATGAAAGGCGCTGGCGGCCCGGGTCCTGTTGTATTCAAAGGACGACCATTGCGCCCCGCTTCGCAACGAAGCGCAGTGATTCGTCTACCGCCCCGTATTCGCCCGTATCCGGTTCACTTCCACCGGCGTGATTTCACTCGCCCTATTGCCCCATGACTGGCGGACATGCGTCAGCACCAGCGCCATATCGGCGTCGTTCAGCACCAATACGAAGGGCGGCATGCCAAAGGGGCGCGGGTTGCCCGTGGTGGCTGGTGCGTAGCCGCCATTGAGCACGATCTGCACCAGGTTCACGGCCTGGCTCATGGTGACGGCGCGATTGCCTGCCAGCGCCGGGTAGGCATTGGCGATTCCTTCGCCCCTGGCACCGTGGCACTGGGCGCAGTGCTGTTCGTACAGCTTGGCGGCGCGTTCCACAGACTCGCCCTGAGTCTTGATGGTGGCCGGCTCCGGGGACGTGGTGTGTGTGGGCGGCAGCTCTTTCAGGAACTGCGCCATCGCGCCGAGATCGGCATCGCTCAAATACTGCGTGCTGCGCTGAACGACTTCCGCCATGGGGCCGGTGACCGAGGCGCGTGGTGAGACGCCGTTTTTCAGAAGGCTCACGATGTGCTGCCTGTCCCAGTCGCTCACGCCCGCTTCATACGGCGAGGTCAATGAGGGCGCATACCAGTTCTGCATGGGGATCAGCCCGCCGGCCAGGTCCAGCCCCGCGTCGCTGGCGCCCAGCGCATTGCGTGCGGTGTGGCAGGCCGCACAATGACCCAGGCCCTTGACCAGGTAGGCCCCGCGGTTCCAGTCGGCACTGCGTGCGACGTCCGGTTGGTATGCACCGGGGCTGAAATACAGGGCGCGCCACACTGCAAGCGCTGCCTGCGACTGGTAAGGAAAGCGCAGCGCATGGGACTGGTTGGGCTGCACCGCAGCGGGCAGGCTGCGCAGGTAGGCAAACAGCGCATCGGAGTCTTCGCGCGTGACCTGTGTGTAGCTGGTGTAGGGGAAGGCCGGGTAGAGCAGGCGGCCGTTTTTGGAGCGGCCGTTGTGCATGGCGCGCCAGAAATGGGCGGATGACCAGCTGCCGATGCCGGTTTTGTCGTCAGGCGTGAGGTTGGAGGTGAACACTGTGCCAAACGGCGTGGCGATGCCGCGCCCGCCCGCATAGGCCTGGCCGCCCTGCACGGTGTGGCAGGTCTGGCAGTTGCCGGCGCGCGCCAGGTAGGCGCCCCGGGCAATCAGGCTGTCGCTGGGGGCCGCGGTAGCCACAGGCGCCTTCACGTCGACTTCGTCGCGCACATTCAGCGCCCATACCAGTAAAACCGCGGCGGCTGCCAGGGTGGAAAGGCCCACCGCCCATTTGAGGAGGGTCTTCATTTTTGCAATTTCCTGGTGGGCGAAGCCGGCACAGTGGGCATGTCTGCTGCGCTACCGCAGGTAATGACCACGGCGCCGGGTGCGAGCGCGGGCAGCGTGGTGGCTGGTTTGGTGCTTGCCGGCAGGGGCTGCGCCGCCACCCAGCTGGCGACGGCATTGATGTCTTCCACGGTGAGTTTTTCCACCACATTTTTCATGCAGTCCGGCGCGTGCGCGCGGCGCTGGCCGGCCTTCCAGGCACCCAGCTGTGCATTGAGGTAGTCACGTGGCAGCCCCAGCAGGCCCGGAATGGCAGGCGCCACGCCGGTCATGGCCTGGCCGTGGCATTGCACGCAGGCCGGTAGCCGGCGCGCAGCGTCGCCCTGCATGACCAACTGCTGTCCATGGCGCATGGCCTCGGGTGATGCGGCAGCGGGCAGGGGTGCGGGATAGGGGACTTCGAGCTGGGAGAAGTACTGCGCGATCTCCATCAGGTAGGTGTCGCTGAGCGGTTCGATCAGCTGCGTCATGAGACCGTAGTGGCGGCGCCCGTCGCGAAAGTTCAGCAGCTGGTTGTACAGGTAGCCCGCCGGTTTTCCCGCCAGGCGCGGGTAGTAGCCGTCGGGAGCTGCCCGGCCCTGGGGCCCGTGGCAAGCCGTGCAGGCCATGGTGCGCTGCGCGATGGTGTCTTCAAACGGCGGCGGAGCTGCCTGGGCGGCAACGGCCATGGCAAATGCCGGGCCGGCCCACAACAGCCGCGCGGCCAGCACACGCTTGCAAAAGCGTGAGAAAAATCTTGGGTTCATGGGGCCATCATGCCGCACATGGGCGGCCGGTGTCAGCATCAGTTGCGCTCCCAAAAAACACATCAGATGAAAAACAGGTGAAATTGACGGGACGCTGGGCGCGGTGGACCCGCTGCAAAAGTCCCTGGAGTGAGTCGCACGGCAGACGGCAGCCGGGCTTGCGGCCCTACTTGCGGGGGTCTTGCAGCGCGCGGACACAGGCCAAAAAATGGTCCCAGCTGGTCTGCACTTCCTTCACACGCACGCCTTTGTCCAGCACTGCACCGCAGGCTGCTTCCGCGCGCCGCACAACCTTGGTCAATGCGCTGCCCGGCAAGGGGGGAATCTGCGCGCGCAGCGCGTCCGCTTTCGCCCGCATCTGCATGATGGCGTCCTTGGCCAGCGTCTTGTTGCCGGCACAGGCAATCATGCCGATCATTTCCGCCATTTCAGTCAGGGCGGGGTCCAGTTGCCAGATGGCGGCGGTGGTGCCCAGCGCCAATGCCCAGATGCGCCGGTTGCGGCGGGTGGTGGCACCTGCAAGTGGCTCGGCCGCCGCAGTGTCGTGTAGCGCTGTGCTGGCAGCAGGTGGGTTGGGCTTGTTCATGGTGTCGACGGGAGACAGCCGATTTTGCACCAGGGCCGTCACGAAGGCATCCGGTGGCGCCTAAAAGCCCCAGTCTTGTCAAACCTCAGTTGCTGGTTACCTTGGCGCTACAAGAAGTGCAGGACCCGGAGGACGTGGTGCCGCCCTAGTGCCTGTCAATCGGTGTCAGCGCGGCCGTCCGGGTCCCGGTCGCCACGCGCTGGGTATTGACGTTGTCGGTGGTCACAATTTTGGTGAAAGGCCGCATATTTGCATGCATTGCAGGTGCGACACCAAGGGACGCTATCGGGGGCATCGGCAAGTTTGCTTTCAGTCTGGTCGCCACCGCCACTTCACGCAGGGGTTGCTTGATGGGTTCAAGTGCTTCATGCAAGGGCCCGAGCTTGGCTGTCTGCCGTTCCATGGCATCGACAAAGTGGTGCAGGTTGTTGGGGTTTTCGGGTTTTTCCTTGATCTTCGTGACGAAACCATCGTCGGCGCCCTGCCGGCTGGGCAATGTGGAGTTGCTGTCGCCCTGGAACCCGCTGACGCGTACACGCGGATCGGCGTGCTGGGCATCCAGCGTGGCAGAAACCTGCCCGGCAAAGGTCTGGGCCAAATTGCGCGGGCCGATGGCCACGTGGTCGCGCGACACCGTACCGGCGCTGCCACAGGATGTCAGCCGGACGTCCAGGCCCGGGCTGTTCACGGAATTGGCAATATTGTGCACCGCAGTCCCAATATCCTGCGCCGTGTGCGTCATCTTGTAGCCGCGCTTGATGTTGACCTTTGTTGCCTGCTCGAACAGGCCCGGCGGGTGGTGTTCGTCTTCGTCCACGGGCGTTGCCACGGTGGTGATGGAGTTGGGATTGCGCGGGCTGCCATGGCCCTTGACGAACAGAACATCGGCGGGGCCGTTTTCCCGGTTGTTGTACGGCGCCATGCCGGGCTGCACGACCCTGACGTTGCGGATCGCTGAGCTCAAACCGCGGTATTCGCGCTGCAGTTGCTGCTTTTGCGGAATCGTCAGGTTGCCGGCGAGCAGCTTGTCCATCACGCTGGCATGGCGTTCCTCGTAGTGCGCACGCACCGCGCGCTGGGCTTCGATGTTGTCGACAAAAACCGTGCCTGGTTTGAACTCGTTGTTGGCACCGGTGTGTCCCATTTCCATCACCGCTGCCTTGCGGTGGCCGGTGTCGAAGGCCGCCAGGCCGGGAAGATAAACGTGCCGTTTGATCCTTTGGTCTGCCATGGTGTGGGCTGCGCTCCTTTTGCCGCAAAGGTTCGCAAACCCTGTGCCAGGTGAGCAGCGCGTGCAAGTGCATGAATCCAAAAGGTATTTGGCGCAGAAAACAGGAGCTGCGGGACCAATTTGTCCCTTGGGTTCGAAGAGGAATATCACCCCAACCCAGTCGCTGCGTTGCCTGATGGGGTGGGATGTTTTTGTCCCGTGCCGGGTCTTATTTGTCCCGCCCCGCTGGCACCCAGCCCGCAGGGCTGGAACTATTCATGCGCAGGCGTTGTCCCATGGCGCCACGTGCTGGCACACCCAGCGCGGGTCGTCGTGCGGCAGGTCATGCCCTGCCCAGGGGTGCTCCCGGTGCGATGTTTGCCAGGCATGGGCAAGCTGCGCGGAGCAGGCCGGGTTGACAAGGGCATCGCCGGCTGAAGACAGGACCAGCACCGGGCAACGCGGTGCAAGAGGTGCGCAGGTGAACCGGGTGGCTGCCCATAATTGCCGCGCTGCGTTGGCTGCGCTCACAGGTGCGCTTTGGCGGATGAAGCGCCACTGCGTGAGATCCTGCTGCCTTTGCTCCTGGCGCTTGCAGGTGAGTTCATGGACTTTTTGTTCCACGGCATCAATGTTCCGCCAGTGCGAAGCCATCGCCAGCAGTGTCAGCCAACTGCGGGGCCGCAGGCGCTGCGCAAAATGTGCGTGGGGCCGCATGCTGGTGTTGACAAGCACCAGCCGCGAAATTTCGTCCGGGTAGCGTTGTGCCCAACTGGCCGCCGCCATGCCGCCCAGGGACATCGCCAGCACTGCGTAGGGCGGCCGTACGCCCTGCGCCGCCAGTTGCCGGCGCACCGCCTCGACCATTTCCTCCACGGAAAGTGGGGAGCGCTGCCCGCACCATTTGCCATTGCCGGGCAGGTCCGGCGTGATGACCTGGCCGGGGCTGCGGCCTGTGGCTTCCTGCAACTGCAGCGGGAAATCTCCCCAGTGCCGCGCCTCGCGGGTCAAGCCCCTGAGCAACACCCAGGTCATGTCACACCACCCTGCGCGGGCGCCAGTGCGCTGCGGCAAGCCGTGCGAGTTGCACGCGCTGTTCGCCCGAAGGCAGCCAGCGCGGCGCGGAAAATGCGGCGCGTGTCAGGAAATCCAGCAGGTCCGCATGGCGGCGCAGTACGCGCCGCGTGCGGTGCGCCTTAATAGGGTTGAAAATGCCGTGGCGCGAAAACAGCTGGCGCGGGTTCTTGCGTATCCATAACCACGAGCCCAGCTCCAGCGTCATCGGCAAAAAGATGTTCTCCGCCGGTGCGCGATCATAGGCATGGTCCCAAAGGTCGCCGTGCAGCAGGTACTGGTTGCTTTGCGGCTCGAAGCTGTAGGCGTGGTGCGGGTGCGATTGCTCCAGCATGGTCCGCAGTGCAAACATCTCCGGCAGGTGCGGCATCAGCCGGCGCGTCCTGGCGTACGGAAACCACAGGCTGTCCTCAAAGCCGTAGCCCGAATGGCAGTCCAGTGCCAGGCTGAAGGGCCGGCTGGCCAGTTGTTCCCGCACCACTTGCAGTACGGCCGCGCTTTCCACTTCCATCGGCATGCCGGGCCTTCCGCAGTACCAGGGAAGCCGGGGGCTCACGGTTTGCCCGCCGGCCAGGAAGGGCACACGGGCGTCGGCCTTGTGGGGGGCATTGCGCATCAGGTCCACGCCCTGGGGGTTGGCGCGCTTGTGCGCCCACATGCCGCCGGGGTTCACGATGGGCATGAACACCAGCCGGATCTTTTGGAGTTGCCGGTGCAGCAACTCGTCCCACTCCAGGCGAAACAGCAACGCCCGCATGTAATGCAAAACCAGCTGCGTGCCGATGCGTTCCAGTCCATGGATGCCGCCGAAGAAACCGACCGCGGGCGCCGCAGGGTCGCGGGAGCCGATGCCCGCCACATACAGCGGAAAAGACGGGCCGGCAGTATGCGCTTCGGCCGCAACGGCCACGTCAAAGTGCGCGCTGCCTGCCAGCAAAATTGTCTTGAGCTCTTCCATCTCCGAAAAGCTGGCCGCCGCATCCCGCGCCGGCGTGAGGCTGTAGGGGCTGTGAAAGCTGCGTGGGCTGTCGGCTGCGCTATTCAGTGGCGGAGGCAGTGGCGGAGGGAGCATCCGCCCATCCTTGCACAGTTGTTTGACAGGCGTGCTACAGCTTGTTGTTTTGCGGGGAAGGCCGGGAGCCCGGCTGGCGCGGCTCGGCGCCCGCCCGCTGTGAAATGGCGGCAATCACCTGGTGCAGGGCCTTGTTCACCGGTTTGTCGTTGCGCATGATCAAGGCCAGCGTCCTTTGCAGCCGTGGGTACAACGGGTGGACCACGAGTTCGGCATGCTGCCCTGGGCCGGTGACCGCCATTGCGGGCAGGATGCTGCAGCCCAGGCCGGCCGCCACCATTTCCTTGATGGCTTCGACGCTGCCCAGTTCCATGATGGGTTTGGGGGCGTGGCCCGCATCCTGAAACCACTGGTCGATGATCACGCGGGTATTGGCCGCCGGCTCGAACAGCACCAGCTCGCGCTTTGCCAGGACGGCCGGCGTGATCCTGGCGGGCGTGGCGGCATCACGCTTGGGTGCGATGGCCACAAACTCGTCGTTGAACAACGGTGTCACCACCAGCGCGCGCCGTTTGACGGGCAGCGTGACCAGCGCCAGGTCCAGCATGTTGCCTTCCACCGCCTTGACGAAGTCGGCCGTGTTGCCCGTGCTGACCACCACGCTCAGATTGGGAAACCGCAGCCTCAATGAGCGCAGGATTTGCGGCAGGAAATAAAGGCAGGCCGTGGCGCCAATGCCCAGCGTGATGCGGCCGGCCACATTCGAGGAGTGGGAAGCCATGGCGGCCATGACGCCGTCTACGGCGGTGTTGACATGCTGGATTTCTTCCATCAGGTCAAGCCCTGCGGGTGTGGGCGTTGCGCGGCGCGCCACGCGTTCGATCAGGCGCACGCCCAGCTTCTGCTCCAGCTGCCTGATTTGCAGGCTGACGGCGGGCTGTGAAAGGCCCAGCCTTTCGGCCGCACCGGAAAAGCTCCCGGTTTCAACGATGAGGGCGTAGGTGCGCAGGTGGTCCAGGTTGAGCATGCAAAGAAATTCTAATCAATCTGATAAGTTTTGACATATTTACTTATGCATGCCGTTGCGCAACCATAGCGGCATGCACCTCACACCTATACCCCAGGCCACCCGCCCCGATCCTTCCTCTGAAACTCGGGGTTCCCTGGTGATCGGTCCCTGTGCCGAAAGCCATATGGAGGCAATCCAGGCGATATACGCGCACTACGTGGCCACCAACCTGGCGACGTTTGAGCTGGAGCCGCCCAGCGTCGCGCAGATGCTCTCGCGCCGCGCTGACATCCTGCAGGGCGGCTACCCCTACCTGGTGGCGCATCGCAACGCAGAGGTGGTGGGGTATGCCTATGGCAGTGCCTACCGTTCGCGGCCGGCCTATCGCCATACGGTGGAAGACTCGATTTACGTCGCGCCCGGCATGCGCCAGTCCGGCATTGGCAGCGCCCTGCTGCGTGAGCTGATCCGCCAGTGCGAGCAGCGCGGTTTCCGGCAAATGGTGGGCGTGGTCGGCAACAGCGCCAACACGGGCTCGCTCAGGGTGCACGAGGCTTTGGGCTTTGCCCGTGTCGGCACGCTGGGCAGTGTCGGCTACAAGTTCGGCCAGTGGGTGGACACGGTGCTGATGCAGCGTGCGCTGGGCGACGGCGCCGCGTCGCCCGGGGCTTTTCCCGTGGGTCTACGGCAGATCCCGCCAGTTCAATCCCCTGGCCCGATCACCACATCCGACAGTGGGTACGCGACACAGGGCAGGATGTAGCCCGTCTGCTTTTCCTCGGCGCTCAGGCCCGGCCATTCGATGCGGTAAGCCACCTGCCCGTTGGCCAGCCGGCGGATGCAGGTGCGGCAGGTGCCGTTTCTGCACGAACTGTCCATCGCCACGCCGGCCTGGAGCGCCGATTGCAGGATCGGCAGGGACGGCGAGGCGCTGAAATGCACCCCTTCCGGGTTCAGCTGGACGCTGAACAGAACCGCATTCGCCGGATCGCCAGGGTGGGCCGGGTCGTCCATCGCTGCTTCGGGTACGGGTAGCTGCCTGCGCCGGCGTCTGCGTTAACCGCGCAGGCGTTCCAGCAGCAGCACGGTCATCAGGGACAGCAACAACTGCTGCTCTTCGCGTTCATTGACGGGGGCCATCCGCTCGGCGGTGAACCGGCCCTCAAACAGGGCGGGCTGCTTGGTGAGCTCGGCCACCAGGGTGCCGTCGGGTCTCGTCACCTGGTAGGCGGGATGGAACAGGTAGCCCGAAAACATACCGATCACCGGAATCTGGCTGAATAGGCCGTCAAGAAAACGCGTCATCACGCTTTTCTCGTTGATGCTGAAGTGGGTGACGCCGTTGTCCTGCACGTCAAAACCGGCTCTCCACATGGAGCGCATGCCGCGACGCTTGATGCCGCCCAGCGCCGCGCCCTGGGTATCGGTGAAGTGATAAAGCGCTGAAAAATCGATAATCCGGTCCGCCTTGATCTGGTAGAGCTGCCGGTCCTGTTTTTCATCGGTGAAAACCGTGATGGCTTCCTTGAGCTTGAAGAGTTTTTGTTTGACATACGCCACCGGCTGGCTATGCGCGTCCTTGACCAGAAATTGCGGTGCAAAGGCGATGAGTTTGAAGGACATTTGCAGGGGAAACTGAATACCTTGGGCCATGATGTGCAAGCGCTTGTAAGTGTTAGGGTGCGACGAATGTACCCGACGCCCAAGTCACTTGCCGGGCATTCATCCTGCCGCCAGACCGCCGTGAAGCGAATGTATTGCCGGGTGGGAGGCGATTTGGGCGACAATTCTGCTCCCCCGATCATTTCCCGCACCGATTCACAAGCGATTTTTTTCATGTCCAGCTATTCCGTCCGTCCCGCTACGCCCCGTGATGCCAAAACCATTGCCGAAATTCATGTCGCCACCTGGCAGGCCGCTTATAAAGACCTCATGCCCGAGGACTACCTCGGCAAGATCACGGTAGAAAAACGCCTGCCTTACTGGCGCGAAGCCATCGAATTCAGCGAGCCGCAACTGCTGGTGGCCACGGACGGAGATGAGATCGTGGGCTTCGTCGGCTTTGACCGTTCCCGCGATGCCGGCACCAAATCAACAGTGGGTGAGATCTGGGCGCTGTATGTGCTGCCCGAACATTGGGGCAAGGGCGCAGGCCTGGCCCTGTGGGACGGCGCGCGCGAGGGCCTGAAAGAAGAGGGTTGCACGCAGGTAACGTTGTGGGTGCTGTTGCGCAATGAGCGTGCGCTGCGATTTTATGAACACGCGGCGGGGTTCAAGCGCGAGATGCCATCGCTCAAGACTGTGGCTTTTGGCAGTGCCAAGCTGGAAGAGATCCGGCTCAAGCGATTGGTTGATTGAGCGTCTGACATTCGTCTGAGCTAGGCCGGCTCTTGCTCCGGCGGTGCGCTCTTTGCTGAGGGTTGCTGGCCGGGGGTAGCCCGGCAGCTACTCACTTTTCTTTTGCTTCGCCAAAAGAAAAGTAAGCAAAAGAAAAGGCGACCCTGCTGTCTGCGTCCCTACGCTTCGCTGCGGGCAACCTGCGGTGCTCGGTCCAGGCGGGGTCTCGCTCGAACTCGCTACGTTGCACTTCGCTCAGACAATCGCGATCCCTGATCCGCCTGAACCTGCGCTCCTCGGCGCATACAGAAGGGCTAATCGGGAGGGGGGACTGAAGACAAATACCAACTCCAATACCAACAAGGACACGCCATGGCGTGTCCTTGTTTCTTCAGGCGTTCGGGTGTTCGGTATCCTTCTCCTACCCCCTTGTGGATGCGCCGAGGAGCGGAGGTCCAGACGGATCAGGGCAAAAACTTGTTTGAGCGAAGCGAGTTGTTTTTGACCCCGGCTGGACCGAGCACCGCAGGTTGCCCGCAGCGAAGCGGAGGGACGCAGGAACCAGGGTCGCCTTTTCTTTGCTTACTTTCTTTTGGCGAAGCAAAAGAAAGTGAGTTGCATGCCGGGCAACCCCCGGCCAGCCACCCTCAGCAAAAAGCCCAACGACAGAACAAACCAGGCCTCAACAGCGCGATCTCACGACGGCACATTCACCACCCGCTCATCGTCATCAGGAATCAGCGGCATCCCTTCATCGGGCTCCACCGGCAGCTCCAGTGCGTCGTCTTCATCCAGACCTTCCTCGGGTGGGCCGTTACGCGGCTGGCCGTTGTCGGTTGCGCCGGTTCTGAGGGCGGGTCGTCCAATTCTGGGCATTGTGCTTCTCCTTGGAGTTTCAAAAACGTTGGAAGGGCGTTTATCAACGGTGCCTGGCCTGGATGCCTTTGGCTTGTGAGTTCAGGACGATGATGCGGGCAACTGCGACAGGGGCTGCCAAGCCAAGCGGCCTTTTTCCTGTCAGTGTGGGCCGACAACCGCGCGGCGCGCACAACACTCTCTTGTCCTACATGCAGCGTATCCGGCTGCGCACAGTCCGCATGCCTGCCGCCGCTTAATGTCGGCAGACACCTCTGGACGACCATGAGCCCGTCATCACCGAGGCTCAGATAGATCCCAGAGGTATTTTGCGGAATTTTTTTGAAAGAAGCATCATGGACAAAACCACAGCCTCCACCGGTACGGCTTCCGGTACTGACAACCCTCTGCAGCGAGGCGTCGAGTCTGCCGGAGCAGCGCTCCACAGCGGCATTGACAAGGTGGCTGAGCCGGCCCGCAGTGCGGTAGACCGCGCGTCTTCCGCCGCGCACGAAGGCGTCGACAAGCTGGCCAGCGGTGCCAGCACTGTGGCTGACCGCTTTGCCGACCAGACCCGCCGGGTGACTGAAGCGCCAGGCCGGGCCATTGACGCCTCGAAATCGTGGGTTCAGGAAAGGCCCCTGGAGGCTGTCGGTGCCGCCCTGGCGCTGGGTTTTATCCTGGGACGGCTCACGGCGCGCTGAGCATCTAGCGCTCTGACGCCCATCCAAAGCCGCCCGCGGGGCGGCTTTTTGTTGCGCTGGATTTGGGTACAGTAGGCCTTCGCCTTCGGTGCCACCACAACGCATAACAGCAGCACCGGACTCCTGCCGGCCGGGCTCATCACGGCCGGGCCTTGCAAGTTTTGCTCACCCCTTCGGCCTTGCGCCGGCACACGGAACCTACATATGGCCAGCAGCCTTCTCGCATTGATCGACGACATCGCCACCATCCTTGATGACGTAGCGCTGCTTTCCAAGGTGGCCGCCAAGAAAACCGCCGGCGTGCTGGGTGATGACCTGGCGCTCAACGCCCAGCAGGTCTCAGGGGTCAAGGCAGACCGGGAGTTGCCGGTGGTCTGGGCTGTGGCCAAAGGTTCCTTCGTCAACAAGGCCATCCTGGTACCGGCCGCGCTGGCTATCAGCGCGTTCATACCGTGGGCCGTCACGCCGCTGCTGATGGTGGGCGGTGCATTTCTCTGTTACGAGGGGTTTGAAAAACTCGCGCATAAATTCATGCACAGCGCAGACGAACAGGCGGCCGAGCATGAGGCGCTGACTGCCGCACTGACCAACCCGGACGTAGACGTGCTGGCGCTTGAAAAAGACAAGATCAAGGGCGCGGTCCGCACCGACTTCATCCTGTCCGCTGAAATCATCGCGATCACGCTGGGCACCGTGCAGGCCAGTCCCTTCGTGACACAGGTGGCTGTTCTGGGCGGTATCGCCCTCCTGATGACGGTGGGGGTTTATGGCCTGGTGGCAGGCATCGTGAAGCTGGACGATGGCGGGCTTTACCTCAGCCAGCGTGAAGGAGGCGGCGCCCTGGGCCGCTTGCAGCGCGGCGCAGGCCGCGCCATCCTGCTGACCGCTCCCTGGCTCATGAAAGGCCTTTCTGTGGCAGGCACCATCGCGATGTTCCTGGTGGGCGGCGGCATTCTGACGCACGGCTTTGCGCCGCTGCATCACGCGATCGAGCTGCTCGCACAAAAAGCGTCGGCCATAGGCGGAGCAGGTGCTTTGCTGGCCGCGCTCACGCCGCTGTTGATGGACGCACTCACAGGCTTGATCGCCGGTGCGCTGGTGCTGTTTGTTGCCGTGCTGGTCAAGCGCGTCCTGGCGCGCCGCTGACACAGAAGAGAAGAGAGCGAATGGAGAATCCGGCAGTTAGTCGCCGGACTTTCCTGGCTTGGCCGCCTTTTCCGGTTCCTCGTGGCGGCCTTCAGTTTTGCCGGCGGGCTGGTCGTCCGGCACCGGAAATGGCCAGCGGCCTTTTTCACGGGGTGGTGCGGGCATGGCTGCTTCCCGCGCGCGCTGCTCCAGTGCCTTTCGGCTCTCGGTATCGGGCGCGGCAACTTTGGGTCTTGGCATGGGTGGTCTTTCGCAGGGAAGGAAGGCGGTGTATGAACGCAGGCGTGCAAACGCGGGACAGCCACTGACCTTACTCCCGCGGGTTGTCCTGCGGTGTAGTCTGCGGATGACGCCAGCTGTAGGAAGCTGGGGACGCCGGAAAATGCCGATGCATTCGGTGTAGCGGCTGTCGCGTCGTCTGCCGCGTTTATTGCGGCAAGCTGCTCTTGCGCTGTATCAGGTCGTGTTTGGCGAACAGGTCGGCGATCCAGTCGACAAAAACACGCACCTTGTTGCTCAGGTGGCGGTTGGGTGGGTACACCACATGAATGGGCTTGGCCTCGGAGCACCAGCCGTTGAACAGGGGTTCCAGCGCACCGCTGCTGATATGGTGCTGAACCAGGAAGGTGAGCGTCTGCAGGATACCCAGGCCCGCCAGCGCCGCCGCCACACCTGCGTTCGAGTCATTGACCGACAGCTGGTGGTGCCCGCCGATCTCCACCACCTCGCCGTCTTTTTGCAGGTTGACGGTGTAAAGCTTGCCGTCGCGCGGCGAAAAATAGCGGATCAGCTTGTGCGCCTGCAGCTCGCGCGGGTGCTGCGGCACGCCGTGGCGCTTGAGGTAGGCGGGTGAAGCGCAGGACATCAAATAAAACTCGCCGATGCGGCGCGCCACCAGTGATTGGTCTGTGATCTGCCCGCCGCGGATCACGCAGTCCACATTTTCAGCAAGGATGTCGATCGGCCGGTCGCTCACGCCAAGCTCCAGCTGGATGTCCGGGTAGCGCGCATAAAAGTCGGGCAGGGCCGGAATCACCACCGCAAGGCCCAGTGAAGAGGGAATGTCCACCTTGAGCCGGCCACGCGGGCTGGCCTTGGCGCGCGACATGCTCGACTCAAGCTCTTCCATTTCGCCCAGAAGGCGGCCCGCGCGCTCGTAGTAAGCCGCACCGTCGGCCGTCACCGTGACTTTGCGCGTGGTGCGGTTGAGCAGCTTGGTGTCCAGTGACTGCTCCAGTGTCTGGATCAGGCGCGTCACCGTGGGCTTGGGCATACCCATGGAATCTGCCGCTTTGGTAAACGTGCCGGCCTCCACAACCCGTACAAAGGCCTGCATTGCGGAAAATTTATCCATGAAAGAGTCCTGTTCTGGTGAGGGCCGTCAGCGCGTGCCTTGCCTGGCGGGCGCCGCAAGAGGGATACGGGGCGGTAATTAAAAATGGCTGCCGGGGAAGAGATGCATCTGCCAACAGGGGCTCATCGGCAAAACGGCGAGGGGCGATTGTGACCAGCCCAGCAGGTTCAGGTGCGGGGCGCGAAATAGCCCTGAGAACTTTCCGGGATTGCTCACTCCCAATTGACCTTGCCCCACAGGGAAGGATGAAACTCCGCGCTCGGATGTTCATGGGAGCTTTCATGGGGGGGCCGTGATTTTCAGAGGAGAAGCCTGCTTGCTACCCCTCATTGTTGCACTGGTGAAATAAAGTATAAACAAAACGGCTATTTATTAAGCGACCTGCCGCGCGTATCTTCTGCTGCATTGCAACAAAGAGGAGCCGCGTGCGGCTCGCCAAGATGAACAGCCCACAGCCCGTCCCCGCAGGCGCCGACAAAAGCCCCCCTCCCTGGGTGGAAAAACAGATCCAGCTGGCACTGAAAAAGCCGCTGGACGTGCGTTTTTACGGCCGCCGCAGCGGCACGGGCGTTTCACCCCTGGTGGTGCATTTCCATGCCGGCGCGTTTGTGGGCGGATCCCTGGAAGGCGGTTCCTGCGTAGCCGGGCTGCTGGCCCAAGCCGGCGCAGTGGTGATGTCGCTGGACTATCCGCTGGCGCCAGAGCACCCTTTCCCCAATGCAGTCGAAATAGGTTATGCCGCGCTGGTTTGGGCCGCCAAGGCCCGCCACAAGCTGGTCGGCGTCGGTGCGCCGGTTTTTGTGGCCGGCGAAGAGGCCGGTGGCAATATCGCTGCAGCCGTGGCGCTGATGGCGCGTGACCAGCATGAGCCGGCTCTGGCGGGGCAGATCCTGATGTCGCCGATGCTGGACCCATGCCTTGCGACCGCTTCGCTGCGCGACGCCGAAGCCGGGCCAGTGGGCTGCACCTGGGCCGACGGCTGGCACAAATACCTGCCCCGGGCCGAAGACGCAAGCCACCCTTACGCTGCACCCGGCGCCGCATTCCGCCTGGCCGGCCTGGCACCGACGCTGCTCATCACGGCACAGGACGACCCGCTGCGCGACGAAACGCTGGCCTACGCCGCACGGCTGCGCGCCGCAGGCCTGGTTGCGCACGAGACCGTGTTGCCGGTGCCGACCGGCTGGCCCTGCAGCTATCTGCAGCCTTGCGACCACAAGGCTGCTTGGGGCCCTGTCCTGCATGAGCAGTACACCCGTTTTTTCGCTGATGCGCTGGCCGCGCATGCGACCCATTCCTGAGTTTCACAGTTCCTTTTTTTACTTTTCTTTTGAGGGGTTTCACCATGACATCGATTCATCTGCACAACAACAAGCGCCGTTTGCTGGCAACCGTCGTGGCCGTACTGGCATTGACGGGCGTGACGGCCGTCATCTTCGGCGTTTCGGGCACGCGTGCCCAGTCGGGTGCGCCTGCCGAGCCGCAGGCCACGCCGGTATCGGTGGCCACCGTCGTGCAAAGCGACGTCTCCGCCTGGGATGAGTTTTCGGGCCGGCTGGAAGCGGTCGAGCGCGTGGACATCCGCTCGCGTGTGGCCGGTACCATCCAGGCCGTGCACTTCCGCGAAGGCGCATTGGTCAAAAAGGGGGACCTGCTGCTGACGATTGACCCGGCACCCTACGCCGCCGAAGTGGCGCGCGCCGAAGCCCAGGTGGCCGCGGCGCAGGCCCGTGTGGCCCAGGCCAAGGGCGAACACGAGCGCTCACAGCGCCTGTGGGGCGAGCAGGCCATTTCAAAACGCGAGTTTGACGAGCGCACCAACGGCAAGGGTGAAGCCGACGCCAACCTGCGCGCCGCGCAGGCAGCCCTTCAAACGGCGCAGTTGAGCCTGGGGTATTCGCAGGTCCGCGCCCCGGTGGCCGGCCGCGT
The DNA here is from genome assembly GCF_056405975.1 of Polaromonas sp. P1_E12. Classification (NCBI taxonomy): domain Bacteria; kingdom Pseudomonadati; phylum Pseudomonadota; class Betaproteobacteria; order Burkholderiales; family Comamonadaceae; genus Polaromonas; species Polaromonas sp. P1_E12. The sequence goes on from NZ_JBFUBB010000001.1 coordinate 343,486, forward strand.
CGGCAAGCTCGAAGTGACGGTGGGCAACCTGGTCGCAGCAGGACCGGGCGCACCCGTGCTGACCACACTGGTGTCCGTGAGCCCGATTTATGCGAGCTTCGACGCCGACGAGCAGGTCGTGGTCAAGGCGCTCAAGGATGTGCAGGGCACCAACGCCGGTATCGCGGGCGGCCGCAACCTGGACCGCATTCCGGTACAGATGGGCACCGCCGCCAGCGCCGACACGCCGTTTGAAGGCAAGCTGCAACTGGTTGACAACCAGGTGGACGCCCGAAGCGGCACCGTGCGCGCACGCGCCGTGTTCGACAACAAGGACGGCCAGTTGATTCCCGGCCAGTTCGCGCGCATCCGCATGGGCCAGGCCACCAAAGGCAAGGCATTGCTGATCAACGAGCGCGCCGTCGGCACCGACCAGAACAAGAAGTTTGTGCTGGTGGTGGGCGCCGACAACAAGGCGATGTACCGCGAAGTCACGCTGGGCGCTTCCGTCGATGGCCTGCGTGTCGTCAAAAGCGGCCTGGCCGCCAACGACCGCATTGTGGTCAACGGCCTGCAGCGCATCCGCCCAGGAGCGCTGATCACGCCGCAGCCGGTCGAGATGACCGCCAAGTCGGAACTCACCGAAAAAGCCGTGAAGGTCGCGGCCAAGTCCTGAGCCGCTCCTTCACCTGAACCAGAAGAATTGCCATGAATCTTTCCAAATTTTTTATTGACCGGCCGATCTTTGCCGGCGTGCTGTCGCTGCTGATGTTCATTGCCGGACTGATCGCGCTGCGCTCGCTGCCGATCGCCGAATATCCGGACGTTGTGCCGCCCACGGTAGTGGTGCGCGCCAACTACCCCGGCGCCAACCCCAAGGTGATCGCCGAGACCGTCGCCACGCCGCTGGAAGAAGCCATCAACGGCGTCGACGGCATGCTCTACATGAGCAGCCAGGCCACGACCGACGGCCTGATGACGCTGAACGTCACCTTCAAGCTCGGCACCGACCCCGACAAGGCGCAGCAGCTCGTGCAAAACCGTGTCTCGCAAGCCGAGCCGCGCCTGCCCGAAGAAGTGCGCCGCCTTGGCATTACCACGATCAAGAGCTCACCCGACCTCACGATGGTGGTGCACTTGCTGTCACCCAACGACCGCTACGACATGACCTACCTGCGCAACTACGCGGTGCTCAATGTCAAGGACCGCCTGGCGCGCATCAACGGCGTGGGCCAGGTGCAGCTGTTCGGTTCGGGCGACTATTCGATGCGCGTCTGGCTTGACCCGCAAAAAGTGGCTGAGCGTGGTTTGTCCGCCGGCGACGTGGTGCGCGCCATCCGCGAGCAGAACATCCAGGCCGCCGCCGGCGTCGTGGGCGCTTCGCCCGGCCTGCCCGGCGTGGATATGCAACTGTCCATCAATGCCCAGGGCCGCTTGCAAAGCGAAGAAGAGTTCGGTGACATCATCGTCAAGACCGACAAGGGCGGCGCCGTGACGCGCCTGCGCGATATTTCTCGTCTGGAGCTCGGTGCTTCCGACTACGCCCTGCGTTCGCTGCTGGACAACAAACAGGCTGTGGCCGTGCCGGTGTTTGCCGCACCGGGCTCCAACGCCATCCAGATATCCGACGATGTGCAGGCCGTGATGAAGGACCTGAAAAAGAGCATGCCCGAAGGCGTGGACTACGAAATCGTCTATGACACCACGCAGTTTGTGCGCTCGTCCATCGAGGCCGTGGTACATACGCTGCTCGAAGCCGTGGCCCTGGTGGTGCTGGTCGTGATCATCTTCCTGCAGACATGGCGCGCTTCCATCATTCCGCTGCTGGCCGTGCCTATTTCTGTCATCGGCACGTTTGCGGTGATGCACCTGTTCGGTTTTTCGATCAACGCGCTCAGCCTCTTCGGGCTGGTGCTGGCCATCGGCATTGTGGTGGACGACGCCATCGTGGTGGTGGAGAACGTCGAACGCAACATCGAGGCGGGCCTGAGTCCGCGCGACGCCACCTACCGCGCCATGCGCGAGGTGTCGGGGCCCATCATCGCGATTGCGCTGGTGCTGATCGCCGTGTTTGTGCCGCTGGCTTTCATCACCGGCCTCTCGGGACAGTTCTACAAGCAGTTCGCGCTGACCATCGCGATCTCTACAGTGATCTCGGCCGTCAATTCGCTGACCCTGTCGCCGGCACTTGCCGCCTTGCTGCTCAAGAGCCATGACGCACCGAAAGACGCGCTGACCCGCGGCATGGACAAGGTGTTCGGCCGCTTCTTCGCAGGCTTTAACCGCCTGTTCAGCCGCGGTTCCGAAAACTACAGCCGCGGTGTCAAGGGTGCGATTTCGCGCAAGGCCATCATGCTGGGTGTCTACCTGGTGCTGGTGCTCGCCACGGCGGGCCTCTTCAAGGCAGTGCCCAGCGGTTTTGTGCCTGGGCAGGACAAGCAGTACCTGATCGGTTTTGCCCAGTTGCCCGACGGCGCCACGCTGGACCGCACCGAAGACGTGATCCGCAAGATCAGCGACATCGCCATGAAACAACCCGGCGTGGAACACGCGATTGCTTTCCCTGGCCTGTCGATCAACGGCTTCACCAACAGCTCCAACTCGGGCATCGTGTTTCTCTCGCTCAAGCCGTTTGACCAGCGCACCACCGCCGACCTGAGTGCAGGCGCCATCGCCGGCCAGCTCAATGGAAAATTCGGCGGTATCCAGGAGGCGTTCATTGCGATGTTCCCGCCGCCGCCCGTGCAGGGACTGGGCACCACCGGCGGCTTCAAGCTGCAGCTGGAAGACCGCGGCTCGCTCGGTTATGCCGCGCTGGACGCCGCCACCAAGGCCTTCATGGCCAAGGCGTACCAGACACCTGAGCTGGCGGGCATGTTCTCAAGCTTCCAGGTCAATGTGCCGCAGCTGTATGCCGACATCGACCGCACCAAGGCGCGCCAGCTCGGCGTGCCGGTGACTGACGTGTTCGACACCATGCAGATTTACCTGGGCAGCCTGTACGCCAATGACTTCAACAAGTTCGGCCGCACATATTCCGTGCGGGTGCAGGCTGATGCACCTTACCGCGCCCGCGCTGAAGACATCGGCCTCTTGAAGGTGCGATCGGCCACCGGCGAAATGGTGCCGCTGTCGGCACTGATGAAAGTCACGCCCAGCTTTGGCCCTGAACGCGCCATGCGCTACAACGGCTTCCTCTCGGCCGACATCAACGGCGGCGCCGCGCCCGGCTACTCGTCGGGCCAGGCGCAGGATGCGGTCGCCCGCATCGCGGCTGAAACCCTGCCACCCGGCATCAGCTACGAGTGGACGGACCTCACGTACCAGGAAATCATTGCCGGCAATTCGGCCATGTGGGTGTTCCCGCTGGCGCTGCTGCTGGTCTTCCTGGTGCTCGCTGCGCAGTACGAAAGCCTGACCCTGCCGATCGCCATCGTGCTGATCGTGCCCATGGGCCTGCTGGCCGCCATGCTGGGCGTGAAGCTGACCGGCGGCGACAACAACATCTTCACGCAGATCGGCTTGATCGTGCTGGTGGGGTTGTCGGCGAAGAACGCGATTTTGATCGTGGAGTTTGCGCGCGAGCTGGAGTTTGCCGGGCGCACGCCGCTGCAGGCCGCGATTGAAGCGAGCCGCCTGCGTTTACGCCCCATCCTGATGACCTCGCTGGCGTTCATCATGGGCGTGCTGCCCCTGGTGTTGTCCTCCGGTGCCGGTGCCGAAATGCGCCATGCCATGGGTGTGGCGGTGTTCTCGGGAATGATTGGTGTGACGGCTTTCGGCCTCTTCCTCACGCCGGTGTTCTACGTCACGCTGCGCCGCCTCACGGGCAACCGTCCGCTCAAGCTGCATGGCGAAGTGCCGCACGTCGAGGCCTTCGCGGGCAGTGGTGGTGCAGGTGCGCACGCGCAGCCGGCAGCGCCCCTCAAGCTTCACGAATAACAACAAGCATCAAAGGTACAGGAGTTCATCATGAACCACACAACGTCCAAACTGCGCACCGCGCTGCTGCCTTTGCTGGCAGCCCTGGTGCTGGCCGGCTGCGCCACCAGCGCGTCGGTTGACCCGGCGAGCATTCCGGCTGCGCCTTCCGCCTACAAGGAAAACGCTGCCGCCGTCGCGGCGGCGCCTGCAGCAACCGCTCCGCAATCACAAGGCACCTGGTGGAAGGCGTTTGCCGACCCGGTACTCGACCAGCTGGTCGAGCAGGCCGGCGCCAACAACAACAGTGTCAAGGTGGCCGCGGGCCGGCTGGCCCAGGCGCGCGCCATCCTGCGCAACACCGATGCCGACCGCCTGCCGCAAGTGGGTTTGAGCGGCGGTGCCGTGCGCCAGAGCAACATCACGACCAACCGCGTCGCGCAGACCACGGTCACAGCCGCCGCCAACTTTTCGTATGAAGTCGATTTGATCGGCAAGCTGTCGCTCAACTCGGACGCCGCATCGCTGGACGCGAAATCGCGCGAGGCCTTGCTGCGCAGCACCCAGCTGCTGGTGCAGGCCGATGTGGCGCAGACCTACCTCAACCTGCGCGCGCTCGACACCGAGCGCACGCTGGTGCGCGACACGCTGCAGGCTTACCGCAACACGCTGCGCCTGACGGAAGTGCGCTTCAAGGAGGGCGATGTGGCCGAGCTGGACGTAGCCCGCGTGCGCACCGAGGTCGCCTCAACCGAGTCCGATGCACTGGCACTCGACCAGCGCCGCGCCGTGCTGGAGCATGCCCTGGCTGTGCTGGTCGGTGAGGTAGCGTCGAACTTTGCCGTCGCGCCTGCTGAATGGTCGACGGCCTTGCCGGTGATACCGGCCGGCGTGCCCAGCACCGTGCTGGAGCGCAGGCCCGATGTGTCTGCCGCGCAAAGCACCATGCAGGCCGCGCAGGCTCGCGTTGGTGTCGCCCAGGCTGCGTGGTTCCCGACCTTTTCGCTGACAGGCAACGCCGGTTATGCCGCGCCCGAGATCAAGGACCTGTTCAAGGTCTCGACCCAGGCATGGGGCGTGGGCGCGTTGCTCTCGCTGCCGATCTTTGACGGCGGACGCCGCAAGGCCGGCGTGCAGAACGCGAATGCCGAACTTGACATCGCCCTGGCCAATTACCGCGAGCAGATCCTCGTCGCCTTCAAGGACGTGGAAGACCAGCTCTCGGCCCTGCGCCTTTTGGCCGAGCAGTCGGAAGCGCAATCGCGTTCCGTCGCTTCGGCCACACGCGCCACGGTGCTGTCGGATTCGCGCTACCGCAATGGTTTTGTCAGCCAGCTCGAACTGCTGGATGCGCAGCGCAGCGAATTGCGCAACCGCCGCCAGGCGCTGCAGGTCAAGACCGCGCAGTACCTGGCAACGGTGGGGCTGATTCGGGCGCTGGGTGGCGGTTGGACAGTTTGAACACCCCTGTTGAGGCTCACTTCGTGTAGCCTCCTCTCCCCTTGCAGGGGACAGGCGCCTTGGGGCCGGCAAAGCCGGACCCCGGCCCCTGCTGGTGAAGATTGGTACACCCCCTTTTGAGGCTCTTCCCTTGCAGGGGACGGCGCCTGCGGCCTGGCGAAGCCAGTTCCGCGGCTCCTGCTGGTGAGGAGGGGAGCGCCCTCTGTCTGTCGTTGCTATCTAATTCATAGCTGCTGGCGCCTGTCCCTATTTGGCTTGAGGCCTAAATCGTTCTTGAAAATGGCCTGAAAAGTGCTCTGGAAGCCTTTTTTGGAGCCTGTTGAGCGCCCAAAACAGCCTGGAGACCCTCAAAAAGCCGTTTTTTCAGGATCGAAAGTGCCTGAGAGGCAATCAGGATGTGCGCGAGCAGCTATTAAATTGATAGTGATTAGGTAGCGCTTGCAGCCGCTGGGGGCGGCCATCTGTTAAAACACTTGGCTTTCCTCTTTGTTCTTCTTTGTGTCTGCCCCTGATGCCCCTGATACCCGTTTCACCTGCCGTTCCCGTTGCTTCTTCTGCTGAGCCCGCCACCATCCACTGGACGGAGGGCGGCGAAGCGCGTTCTGCGCGCTGGCGTTCCGAGCGCGGTGCGCCGCCGCCCAAGCGCGTGGTGATCGCTGACGACACCCTCGCGGCTGACGCGGCTTACCGCCTGGCGTGTGAAGGCACGGGCCTGCTCTGGCGCGGCGACTTCCAGAATGCCCGGCTGCTGTTGCAGGCGCTGGCGCGCCGCGTCGACAAACCGGCCAAACCCAAGCGAGAGAAACGCGTGAAAGACCAGAAGGCCGGGGAAGCCAGCACCCAGGCTTCAGCAGCCGCACCGGTTTTTCCGGAAGCCTTTCACCTGCACCGTCAGTCCCAGGCGCAGCGCGCCCGTGTGCTGGGCATGGTGCTGATTCCGTTTGACGCGGACTACAGCATCCCCTTGCGCCGCGCACCGGATGCAAAAAAAGCCTGCGCCGAAGCCTGGGGACCATCCAGGGATGGCGCAGTGCCCTCCGTCGCATCGCTGCGCGAGCTGATGGGTTTCATCAGCTCGCACGAATGGCGCCGCAAGGGCGTGCCCATTCCCGCGCTGGGTGAAGACGGGCCGCACAACCGCATCCATCCGCACTACGGCGTTTTCTCGCCGGTGCGCGGTGAATACATCGACCTGGTGGCCCAGGCACCCGTGCCTGAAGGTACCGATGACCTGACCGGTTTTGACATCGGCACCGGCACCGGCGTGCTGGCCGCCGTGCTGGCGCTGCGCAGCGGCATCCAGCGCGTGGTGGCCACCGACCAGGACCCGCGTGCGCTGGCTTGTGCGCGCGACAACCTCAAGCGCCTGGGCTTTCCGCAAGTCGAGGTGCGCGAGGCCAACCTGTTCCCCGAAGGCAAGGCGCACATCATCGTCTGTAACCCGCCGTGGTTGCCCGCGCGTCCCGGCTCGCCGCTGGAGCATGCTGTGTATGACGAAGACAGCCGCATGCTGCTGGGTTTCCTCAACGGCCTGGCGGCGCACCTGGAGCCCAAAGGCGAGGGCTGGCTGATCCTGTCGGATATTGCCGAGCACCTGGGCCTGCGCACGCGCGCCTGGCTGCTGGCGGCGATCGATGCAGCGGGCCTCAAGGTGGTGGACCGCCTGGACGCGCAGCCGCATCACCCCAAGGCCTCCGACGCCAGCGATGCGCTGCATGCGGCGCGCGCGGCAGAAGTCACGTCCTTGTGGCGATTGGCCGCCAAATAGAAACCAGAAGCTGGCTGGGATGAGTACTGAACCACGCGCTACCGTCCTGTTGGCCCCGATGGAAGGGCTGCTGGATTTTGTACTGCGTGACATCCTCACGCGGGTCGGCGGCATTGACCGCTGCGTCTCTGAATTCATCCGCATCACCGACCAGCTGTTGCCCGAGCGTGTGTTCTATCGCATCGTGCCCGAGCTGCACCACGGCGGCCGCACGCTGGCCGGTGTGCCGGTGCGTGCGCAGCTGCTGGGCTCCGACCCAGGCTGCATGGCCGAGAATGCCGCGCGGCTCGCAAGCCTTGGTCCGGCAGGCATTGACCTGAACTTTGGCTGCCCGGCCGCGGTGGTCAATCGCCACGGCGGAGGTGCATCGCTGCTGCGTGAGCCCGAAACCCTGACGGCCGTTGTCGGCGCGGTTCGCCGGGCGGTGCCGGCCGGCATGCCCGTCTCGGCCAAGATGCGGCTGGGCTACGAAGACGATGCGCGTGCCGTGGAATGCGCGCTCGCCATCGAAGCCGGCGGCGCCGGCGAACTGGTGGTACACGCCCGCACCAAAGCCCAGGCCTACAAGCCGCCCGCCTACTGGGAACGCATCGCCGACATCCGTGCCGCAGTCAGGATTCCGGTAGTGGCCAATGGCGAGATATGGACAGTGGAAGATGCGCGGCGCTGCCGTGAAGCTTCGGGTTGCGGCGTGCTGATGATCGGCCGCGGCGCGGTGCGCGACCCGGGCCTGGGGCTGGCGATCAAGGCGGATATGGCCGGTGAGCACCACCATGCCACCGTGAGCTGGCCCACGCTGCTGCCGCTGATCGCCGAGTTCTGGCACATCGTCTGCTCACGGCTTGAGACACGCGCGAGAGCTGGGCGCCTCAAGCAGTGGCTCAATTTTTTGCGGCGGCGGTTTCCTGAAGCGGAAGTGGCTTACCAGGCGATCAAGACGGTGAATGATCCGATGCTGGTTGATGAATGGCTGGCTCAGCTGCTGCAACTTGGCGAGAGTGACAAGCCTTCCGCGCGCTTGCCTTTGCCCGTACTGGCTTGAAAGGCCAAGACCTGAGTTCGGCACAGATTGCAACCAGGCTTTACACAAACACTCCCGCGGCTTTGCTGCGCCGACACTTCGCCGGAACACCATGAGGGCTCTTCCATCCAAAGGAGTCGATCATGAAATCAAAAGCCATTGTGTGTGCCATCGCCGCAGCGTCGCTGGGCTTTGCCTCGCTCTCGTTTGCGCAAGGCTACGACGGGCGCGGCCAGCGCGGTGAGTCGCCTCGTGTTGAGCAGCGCGGGTCTGTCGGTCCCGGTTACAGTCGCGACGATGGTCCCGGCTATGGTCCCGGTCATGGTCGCGCAGATACCCGTGCAGACGATCGTGGCGGGCGCGGTTTTGACCATCGTGACGATCGCCGTTACGCCCGCAATGACCGCCACTTCGATGGGCACGGCCCGCAGTTCTACCGTGGCGGCCGCATCCCGAATGAGTACCGCGGCCGTCAGTATGTGGTGAATGACTGGCGCGGGCATCGCCTCCATGCGCCGCCGCGTGGCCAGCAGTGGGTGCAGGTGGGTGCGGACTATGCACTCATCGCCATCGCCACCGGTGTCATCGCGCAACTGGTGCTGAACTGAACTTTCGGTACGGCGCCGGGAAATACATACCCGGCGCCGTCCTGGAGTTCGCGGCGAAAAGAAACCCCCTTGTGTGGTGCTGCCGTCAGACTGCCATCGCAGCGGGGGCTTTGTGCATCAGGCGGCTGCGAATGTCAGTGAGCGCCAGAACCTGCGCACCCTGCGCATCAAAATTACCCGGCGAAAGCCAGCTGTCGAAGGCTTTCTTCAAGAGCGGCCATTCACCGTCAATGATGGAAAACCAGGCGGTGTCGCGCGTCCTGTTCTTGTAGACGAGGAGCTGCCGGAAAACGCCTTCGAAGCTGAAACCGAGCCTGGCGGCCGCGCTGCGCGACGGCGCGTTGAGGCTGTCGCATTTCCACTCGTAGCGGCGGTAACCGAGCGTTTCGAAGACCAGCTTCATCAGCAGGTACTGGGCTTCGGTGGAGGCGCGGCTGCGCTGCAGCAGCGGCGAGAAGATCACGTGCCCGACCTCAATGACGCCGTTGGCGGTGTCCATGCGCATCAGCGACAGCGTCCCGACCGCGCGCTGGGTGCCGGCGTCCACGACCGTGTAATGCAAAGGGTCGGCGCTGGCTGCGTTGCGTTCGAGGTAGGCATCGAAATCGCTGCGCGCGGTAAATGGCTCGGGGGCCAAGTAGGTCCAGGCCCGGCCGTCGGGTGCGGCGGCGTAGGCGGTGAACAGGTCGTCGCCATGGCGCCTGGCGTCCAGCGGCTCGAGGCGGCAATACCGGCCTTCGAGTGTGATGCGTGGCGGCCTTTGCCTTGCTGTCCAGCCCTGCATGGCTTCGCCAATGGGTTGCCCGTAGGCGTTTGTGCGTGTGGTCATCGATGCTCCTGTGAGTTTGATCGCCTAGGTTAAGATCTTTGTGGCTCTTCATAAAGTGCCATAAAGTGGTTATTTCGTGGTGCCACGATCTGCGACCAAATTCTTTGCCGTTCAACAACCCTTGCGCGATGCCCTCCACCCAGTCCGCTAACAAGTCCGCTCCAAAGCACTCCGCCCCGCAGGGTTTCCTGGAAGCCCCGCTGGACAGGTCCGACGCCGAGCCTTTGCAGCGCCAGCTTTACCGCAGGCTCAAGGAGGCCATCCTCAAGGGCCAGCTGGCTGCGGGCAGCCGCCTGCCCGGTTCGCGCGCATTGGCGCAAACCCTGTCGGTCTCGCGCAATACCGTGGCGATTGCCTACGAACACCTTGTGTCCGAAGGCTATGTCCGCGCCGACCGGCAGGGAAGCACCGTGGCGGCTCTGTTGCGCCCGGCCACGCAACAGGCGCAGCCCGAGGCCACCGCGCCATCCCGCGTGGCACTGCGCCTGTCCCGCATTCGCTCGGGCCCCGCACGCCTTGACACCAGCACCGCCCTGCGACCCGGCGTGCCGGCCCTTTCCCACTTTCCGCTGGCCGTCTGGCGCAGCACGCTGGACCGCGCGGTGCGTGAGGCCTTGCCGGCGGCGCTGCATTACGGCGACCCTTTCGGTCAGGCTGAACTGCGCACCGCCATTGCGCGCCACCTGGCAATCACGCGCGGCGTGCATTGCGAGCCGGCGCAGGTCATCGTGACGGAAGGGGCGCAGGAGGCGCTCATGCTGTGTGTGCGCTTGCTGACCAACCCGGGCGACACGGCCTGGGTGGAAGACCCGGGCTACCGGGGCGCCAAGGCAGCGATGCATGCGGGTGACCTGCGCATCGTGCCGAAACGCATGGACGACGAAGGCCTGCACATCGGCGCGGCGGATTGGCGCTCACGCACGCCACGGCTGATTTACACGACGCCTTCGCACCAGTATCCGATTGGCGTGGTGATGTCGGTGGCACGCCGCCTGGCCTTGATGTCTGCCGCGCGCAGGCACGGCGCCTGGATCATTGAAGACGACTACGACAGCGAATTCCGGCATGCCGGCGAACCCATAGGCGCGATGCAGGGCCTGGTGGCCGATGCGCCTGTGCTCTACGTTGGCACGTTTTCCAAAACCATGTTCCCCTCGTTGCGCCTGGGTTTCGTGGTCATGCCAAAGCCACTGCTGGCTTCAGCGCAGGACGCCTTGCGCGAGATGCTTCGCGGCGGCCACAGCCATGAGCAGCTTGCCATGGCCGGCTTCATCGAATCCGGGCAGTTTGTGCGGCACCTGGGCCGGATGCGAAGGCTGTACCGTGAGCGCCAGCATGCCCTGCGGGAAGCACTGACACGGCACCTGCGCGTTCCGCACGTCATTGAAGGCGGGCAGGGCGGCCTGCACCTGGCTGTCCGCCTGCCGCGGGATTTTGCGGGCGCTCGCATTGCGGAAGCTGCCCGGCGGTACGGGATGGCGCCCATGCCGCTTTCCTCGTTTGCCATGGCGCCGGCGCCTGAAGACAACGGCCTTGTGCTGGGCTACGGGAACACCGCGACGGAGCTGCTGGACCCTCTCGTCAAACGCCTGTCGCAGCTGGTGCTGGCGGCAGGAGGCTGAGCCCGGCGCACAATGGCGCCATGAAAACACCCAAGAGGCTGCAGTCGCTGCTCGAAGAAGGCCTGATCGATACCGTGGTACGGCAACTGATGAGCGGCAAGGAGGCCATGGTGTATGTGGTGCGCTGCGGCGACGAAACCCGCTGCGCCAAGGTCTACAAGGACGCCACCGAGCGCAGCTTTCGCCAGGCGGTGGACTACACCGAGAACCGCAAGGTCAAAAACACGCGGCAGGCGCGCGCCATGGCCAAGGGCACGCGTTTCGGCCGGCAGGCCACCGAGGCGGCCTGGCAAAGCGCCGAGGTCGATGCGCTGTACCGGCTGGCTGCTGCCGGTGTGCGTGTACCCAAGCCGCACAACTTTTGCGATGGCGTGCTGCTGATGGAGCTGGTGACCGACGAGCACGGTGATGCCGCACCGCGCCTGAACGACGTGGAGTTCACGCCCGAAGATGCCCGCCAGCACCACGCCACGCTGCTCACGGAAGTGGTGCGCATGCTGTGCGCCGGTGTTGTGCACGGCGATTTGTCGGAATTCAACATCTTGCTCGGTGTGACGGACGGCCAGCCCGGCCCGGTCATCATCGACCTGCCGCAGGCGGTGGACGCTGCCGGCAACAACCACGCGGGCCGCATGCTGCTGCGCGACGTGGCCAACCTGCGCGGCTTCTTCGGCCGCTTTGCGCCGGAGCTGCTGCAAACCGACTACGGCAGCGAGATCTGGGACCTGTACCAGCGCGGCGTGCTGCAGCCCGAGACGGTGCTGACGGGCCGCTTTGCCCACAAGACCGGGCCGGTCAACCTCGGCGCCGTGATGGGTGAGATCGAGGATGCGCGTGCTGAAGAGTCAGCGCGGCGGCTGCGCATGCAACAAGCCCGTTAGGTGCGTCTTTTCGCGAGGCGCTAGTGCGCCGGCGCAGTGGCAGCGCGCTTGCCGCCCAGCGTCACGCGTGCCGTGACATACGCCAGCAAGGCGCATCCGGCGATGCCGGCCACCATGGGGCGGGCGCTGCCGTCTACAAACACGCCCACCACCGCCATCACCACCGCGCCGGTGACAAACTGCAAGGTGCCCATGAGGGCCGAGGCCGTGCCGGCTATGGCGCCGTGTTCTTCCAGTGCCAGTACGGCGGTGGTTGGAACCACCAAGCCCAGAAATCCATAGCCCACCAGCATCAGCGCGATCATCACGTCCAGCCTTTCGATGCCCACCAGGTTTAGCACCAGCAGCAGGGCCATCACGGCGGCATAACCCGTCACGGCCACTTTCACGATGGGCACAAGCCCGAAACGCGCAGCCAGCTTGCCGGTGAACTGCGAAACCCCGATGAAGGAGGCTGCGTTGACTGCAAAGGCGATGCTGTACTGGCGCGGTGTCAGGCCGTAGTGGTTGATCAGCACAAAGGACGAGTTGGCAAGGTAGGCAAAAAAGCTCGAGATGCCGAAAGCGCCGATGAACACCAGGCCCATGAAATGGCGGTCGCGCAGCAGCACGCCGTAGGCGGTCAATGCGCTGCCAAAGCTGCTGTCCACGCGTTGTTCGGGCGGTCGCGTTTCCGGCAGAGTGAAGGCCACCAGCACCAACCCTGCAGCGGCGGCCACGGTGACGGCCCAGAACACGCTGCGCCAGCCGAAGGCCTCAATGAGGAAGCTGCCGGCCAGCGGCGCCAGGATGGGCGAGACGCTGAAGACCAACATCAGCAGGGACATGAGGCGCGCGGCGTCGTGGCCGGTATGCAGGTCCCGCACCACCGCGCGCGGCACCACCATGCCGGCGCAGGCGCCCAGGCCCTGGATGAAGCGCAGCACCACCAGCGTCTGGATGTCAGGCGCCAGCGCGCAGCCGATGCTGCCGGCGGCAAACAGCAGCAGCCCGAAGTACAGCGGCGGCTTGCGGCCCACCATGTCGGAGACCGGGCCGTAGATGATTTGCCCAATGCCGAGGGAGATGAAAAACGCCATCAGGCTGGCTTGCACCGCGCCCATGGAGGCGCCCAGGCTGTGCCCGATGGAGGGCAGCGCGGGAAGGTACATGTCGATGGCGAAAGGGCCGATGGCGGACAGCAAACCCAGCACCAGGGCTGCCCGGAAGAAACTTTTTGTCATGAATGAAATGAAGTCAAGCCGCTTTGTGTATCAGTAACAAGGCGGAGGGCCTTGCACCCAAACGGCACTGTTAAAACCGCCATTGGAAACGCACCAGGGCGGGGCGCAATGACGGTAAAGAATTTATCTGCGGCTATTGTCGCTGACCTCGCTGTCTCTTGCTTGCACTGCGGCAGTAACCTGTCAGGCCTGACAGGGGCCGAAATGTAAGCGGGACACTGTGTTGATTCAAACTGTAATGAAGCCGCAATACGGGGTTTAACCTGAGGTCTTTGGACGAACAGGAGCGCACCCCGATGCATAGACGTGAATTTTCACAGGCCGCCGTGGCGGCGGGCGCGTTGGCCGCCTTTGGGCCTTTCATGACGGCCCGGCTTGCCCAGGCCGCAGCGCCTCTTGCTGCGGCCGGCTCGCCAACGATGGGGACCAATCTCTCCGGCATGGAATGGGCAAAAACCGGCTTGCGGCGTAACACGAGTTCTGCAACCAACATCCATTTCACCGTGCCGCGCAAGGCCGACGTGGATTATCTCGCCGCCTGCGGCTTCACCAAAAACAGGCTGCCCATTCAATGGGAGCTGCTGCAGCCCATGCTGCATGACACAGTGGCCAACGCTGCGGTCAAAGCGGCGATCGGCAATCCGGGTGTTTTCCACGCTGCGTATGAAGCCTATATCACCGGTGTGCTGGATGCCCATGCGGCGGCGGGTATGAAGTGCATCATCGACAACCATAACTACGGGCGCTACCAGGATTTCAAATTCCAGGCGGACGGCTCGGTGACCGGCCTGACCGTGCCGTCCGACCCGCTGCTGCGGCCCTACACCACCGATGCAAGCCAGGTGCAGGTGAGAATTTTTTCGCTGACCGCAGGCGCCACGCTCAAGCAATCCCAGTTTGCGGATTTCTGGGCGCGTGCCGCCACGAAGTGGAAGAGCCACCCTGGCTTCGGCGGCTATGGCCTCATGAACGAACCGCACGATTTGCCCAAGCCGGGTGGCCTTATCGCCTCGGATGAAGAAACCGTGAAGGGCGGTGAAGACCTGGCGATCATGGCGGCGTATTCACAAGCCGCCATCAATGCGATCCGGGCCATCGACCCCGTCAACCCCATTTATGTGGGCGGCAACCAGTACAGCGCGGCCATATCGCTGGGCACCAAGAACCCGGGCTTCCCGGTCACAGGCGCCAACCTCGTGTATGAAGTACACGTCTACCTTGATGCCTTCGGCAACGGTGCCTCTTTCGATTACGACACGGAAGTCGCCAAGAACTACAGCGCGGGTTTTGGTGTCGGCCCCATCAAGGCTTCCACGGGCATGGACCGCCTGAAGATTGCGGCCGACTGGGTACAGGCCCGGGGCGCGAAGCTGGCGCTCACCGAGATCGGCATGCCGATTGACGACACGCGGTGGCAAACCATGTTTGCCCAGGCCGTCAACTATGCGCGCCAGGTCAACTGCGAGGTCTATAGCTGGATGGGGGGCAACCACTGGCCCATCCACAACTACGCCATCAATCATGTGCCGGGCTGGCACCAGAACCGCACGCTCGAGCCGCTGGTCTCGGGGCCGATGAAGGCTGCGGTGGGTATTGTGCAGGCCACCGTGTACGACGACGGTCCTGGCTATTCACCTGCCGGTGCACCGCTGACGTTTACGGTGTATGCCCGCGGCAATCTGGCGCAACCCGTGACGCTGATGGTGGCCTCCAACAACGGAGGCACGTTGAGCAAGTCCAGCCTTGTCATTCCTGCGGGCGCCAACGGCCAGGACACCTTTACCTTCACGCCGGCAGCCAATCGGGTGGCTACGCTGACCTATACCAGCGGCGGCCAGCTGTCGGGCCAGGTGCCGCCGCCGCGCAAGGTGTTCTCGCTGACCGATCCGGTGGCCTACGCTGCCACCAGCCTGGCCGATGCCGCGCTGGCCATCATCGCGAAATACAACGCCTGCAAATGGGACATGACCCACGGCTACACCGACTACCTGCTGGGTGCGCCCGCCGCGGCCGGGCAGGCGGTGCGCGCGGTGTCGGATTCGGGTTACGGCTCCAGCCCCGGCAATGCCATGGAGATGATCAACTGGATCAACAGGGACGGCCCCAACATGGGCACGATGGCGCCGCCGGTGATGCGCGTCAACGCTGGCGGCAAAAAGTATTCGGACCACAGTGTTTACGACACGGCGGGCTTCTGGTGCAAAAAATCAGTGCCAATGGCCGGCATCCAGCCCAATCCGAAAAACCGCGTGCCCTACAACATTGAAGATCCCCATTTCGCCATTGCCGCGGTCAGTGTTCCGGGGCCCACCAATACCGGCGTGGTTTTCCAGGCCTCAAAGACCGAGACGCTCTACACCTCGGACCTGGGTTTCACCAACAGCCAGCCGTATGCCAAATGGGTGGACTCAGCGGGGCAGACCGTGCAGCTGACCAGCGTCACGAAACTCACTGCGGGTGTGCCTGCCGTGATGGCGCTTACCTCTGCACCCGGTGCGCAGAGGCTGCGTATCAATTCGGTGCAGGCAGGCACCGCCAGTGCCACGCTGGCGCCGGGTGTGTGCAGCCAGATGCTGATCGGCTGGGGTTATCTCAGCTACTACCCGCGCGGCAGTTTCAGGGGACACATTTACGCCGTCATCGCGGGCAAGGGCGCCCCCACCGTGGCCGAGCTGGCCGTGCTGGAAAAATACCTGGCCTCCGTGGCCGGCGTCACGCTGGCATAGGCCAGCGGTGAAGTATTGCCGGCGCTATTCGACCTTGGCGCCCGATGCCTTCACGACCTCGGCCATGCGCTTGTAGTCCACTGCCAGCAGTTTGGCAAAGTCGGCGTTGCTCAACGCCAGGGGTTCGATGCCCTGCTTGTCCAGGCGCTCAAGGATGACGGGGTCCTTGAGCAGTTTGGCGATGGCCGCGTTGACACGGTTGACGTCGGCTGCAGGTGTACCGGCAGGGCCCAGCAGGCCAAACCACGAGTCAAACTGGTAGCCCGGCAAGCCGCTTTCGGCAATGGTGGGGACTTCAGGCAGGTATCTGGAACGCTTGGGTGATGTCACACTGATCAGCCGGATGCGGCTGTCTTTGGCGAAAGCCAGCGCGCCTATGCTGGCGGCAATCACGGCCTGTGCGCGGCCCGAGATCACTTCATTGATGGCTTCGCCCGTGGCTTTGAGCGGCACATGCACCACGTCGATGCCAGCCAGGCCGTTGAAATACGCCATGGAAAGATGCGTGGCGCTGCCAACGCCGGCTGTCGCGTAGTTCATCTTGCCCGGGTTGGCCTTGGCGTAGCGGATGTATTCGGCCGCGGTTTTGGCGGGCACCTCGGGGTGGATCATCAGCACATAGTCGGCCGTGCCGATATGCGCCATGGGCGTGAAGTCTTTTTGCGGGTCGTAGGCGAGTTTGGTGTAGAGCGTACCGGCGATGTTGTGGCTGGCGGCAGCCAGCACCATCGCACCGCTGTCGGGCGGGGACTTGGCGACATAACCCGTGCCCACGGTGCCGCCCGCGCCTGGACGGTTTTCCACAATCACGGTTTGGCCCAGTGCAAGGCCGAGCTCGGTGGAGATGGACCGGGCCAGGATGTCCTGCACGCCGCCCGGTGCAAAAGGCACCACGATGCGCGCGATTTTGGGGTTGGCCTGCGCCAGTGCGCTGCCTGCGGTCAGTGCCAGGCTGGTGCCCAGGAAATCTCTGCGTTGCATCATGTGTTCTTTCGGGTGAGGTAGGGGGTGCAGTGGTCAGTTCAGGACGGGCTCACGACGGATTTATGCAGAGCTCGTCGGCCAGGCGGCGCATGAAGCGCTCGCACCAGGCCAGTTGCTCCAGCGTGACCCATTCGTTCGGCTGGTGTGCCTGCGCGATATGGCCGGGGCCGCACACGATGGTCGGCACACCGGCCTGGTGGAACAACGCAGCTTCCGTGCCAAAGGAAACCTTGCCGGCGCCCGAGTTGGCATCCACATCCGCGCACCTGAAGCACAACTGGGCGATTTCGCTGTCGGCTTCCGTCGCAAAACCGGGCAGCACCGAATTGAGTTTGTGGGTGATGCCGGTGTCAGCCGCCACCGCCTGCATGGCCGGCACCAGGCTGTCGGCAAAAGCTCTGGCTTCGTTGAACAGTGCATCGGGCGAATTCATGTGATGGTGGCGGATCTCCCAGGTCACATCGCAGTCGCGCGGAATGATGTTGAGCGCGGTGCCGCCGGCAATCACCCCGGTGTGGATGGTGGTATGCGGCACGTCGTAGATCGGGTCAAACGGGCCTTCCTTGACCAGTCGCCTGTGCATGGTCTTGAGATGGGCGACAAACTCGCAGGCAATCTCTACCGCGTTCACGCCCAGCGGCGTGAGCGATGAATGCGCTTCAAAACCGCGCACCGACGTCTTGTAGGCATGCTTGCCCTTGTGCGCAATCACCACCTGCATGCCGGTGGGTTCGCCCACGATGCAGCCCGCAGGCTTGTAACCCTGCTCCACCATGTCTGCAATCAGGCGGCGCACGCCGATGCAGCCGACTTCCTCGTCATAGCTGAAGGCCAGGTGAACCGGGCGCTTGAGTTTGCGCTTGAGCAGTTCGGGCACCATCATGAGCGCGGTGGCGCCATAGCTTTTCATGTCGGTCACGCCGCGGCCGTAGAGCTTGCCGCCAATAATTTGCGCTGCGAACGGGTCGGTGTCCCAGGGCTGGCCGTCCACCGGCACCACGTCGGTATGGCCCGACAGCACGATACCGCCCACTTTGGTTTCGCCGTTTTCGGCGGGCAGGGTGGCCCACAGGTTGGCCTTCTTGCCGCTGTCGTCATAAGTGCGCCGGCATTCAATGCCCAGTGCCTCAAGCCGTGCCTGCGTCCAGTCAAGAAGGGGCAGGTTGCTGTCGCGCGAGACGGACGCGAAGGACACCCATTTTTCAATGATTGGCAGGGCGGCGAGGTCGGTGGCCTGCACGGCCTGGCGGGCGGCGGCGGGGAGAGGGGCGTTCATGGTGGGGCCTTTTGGGGAGGGCGGAAATTGGTATGACAGCATACTATTTTGCGAAGGGCTTCGCCGTCCCCGCAGGCCATTGCCGGGCTGCAAAGCGTTCCCGCCGCAATCCGGCGAGAATGCAGGGCGCCGCGCGCAGGGCGCGGCAGGCTATCTCCATTCCTTTACCGAAAGCTTTTCATGACCAGCAGCATCTACACCACGTCCATTCCCGTTTTCAAGCAGATGCTGGGTGGCCTCAAGGGCGTCCTGGCCAAGGCCGAAGCCCACGTTTCCGCCAAAAACATCGACCCGAATGCGCTGCTGCAGGCCCGCCTCTTCCCCGACATGTTCCCCTTGCTGCGCCAGGTGCAAGTGGCCAGCGATTTCGCCAAGAGCGTGTCGGCCCGGCTGGCCGGTGTGGAAGTGCCGAAGATCGAAGACAAGGAAACGACGTTTGCCGAACTGCAGGCGCGTATTGACACCATCCTCGCCTTCGTCGAAGGCCTGGACGTGGCGAAATTTGATGGGGCCGCCACGCGGGAGATCGTCACGCAAGCCGGCACGCCCAAGGAAAAGCGCTTTACCGGCCAGTCCTATTTGCTGAATTACGGCCTGCCGCATTTCTTTTTTCACACCACCACGGCATACGCCATCCTGCGCCACAACGGCGTGGAAGTCGGCAAAAAAGATTACATCGGCTCGTATTGAGCCCATCGCCCGCACCCGGGATGGGTGCCTGCTGCCGGGCCCCGGTGGCGCCCGGTGGTGCGCCTAGTGCGCCGGGCTTTGTGCCAGCGCGGGCGCTCCGGGCGCAGCCGGTTCCACGGGCGCACGTGGCGCGTAGCCGCTGCGCGGCCGGGTGGGGCTTTGCATCCAGATGGTCGGGTCGGGCATTTCCTGATGGGGGCAGCTGTCGCCGCCGTCCAGCTGCCATGAAATGCCGTGGAGCCAGTCACTGGCGCGCGGCTCAAAACGCATGATGTCCGCCATCAACACTTTCTGGAAAGCTGCCGCGTAGGTCAGCAGGCGCAGGTCCCACTGCTTCATGATGATGCGCAGGTACATGCCTTCGCCGCGTGTGGGGTTGGCGGTCAGCAACATCTGGCAGTCCAGCCAGTTCGACGGAATGCCCGCCCGCCGGGCGGTGTCCCGCAACAGCACCTGAATGAGCTGCTGCCGCACGCCGATGGTGGAGTGTTCGTCGCCGGGGACAGAGACTTCCGATTCAGGGTGGGTGGCGCTTGAGGCCGTTTTTGGCTGGCTTTTCAGTCCAAAGAGCTGTTGAAGTTTCATGAGGTGCCCGCATCGCGTTGCGGCGCCAGCTGTCTGACAAGAGGTATTTTTCGCTCTGTCTTTGGCTAACACCGCGTGTTACAAAGTGTTAACAATGTCGACGACTGGCGTCCGCAAGTCAAGCCGAGGGCTCTTTAAAAGCGGAATTTTTTCATGAAAACGCGGCCAAAGTGATGTGCTTCGTGAGTATTCAACCTGGACGCTACAGGCGAGAACTGGCCGCGGTTGGGATTTTCAATCGAAGACGCTGGCAGCGCCGGGAAGCCTGCGCTGGATTTGCACTTGGCAAACGTCAATTTTCATTAAATGTTTCTTTATGTAACGGATTGATGATTTTTGCCGGCGAAGAAGGGTATTGGCATGACGCGAATCCAGCCTGGCGCGATGCCCGCGCAACTGGACTTCAGTGACACGAAAGCGGGCCTGCATCGGGCCCATCTGGCATGTGTCCCGGCCTGCGCGAACATTTGAGCAAGCGTTGAGGGGGCGGCTGCTGTTCTTACGGGAAAAGAGCCTGCAGGCCAGACAGGACGAGCGCAAGCAGCTATTAAATCGATAGCGATACGACAGCCTTGCGCAGGTGCTTGTGGTTTAGCGGCGCGCGGTTGAACAGATGCGCGCGTTACTTTCCACCATTTCCGCCACCGTTGCCTCCGCCATTACCACCGCCGTGGCCGCCTCCATTGCCTCCGCCCTGACCTCCATTGCCGTTGCTGCCGCTTTTACCGGACTCTTTTCCGGTGCCCAGGCCCTTGCTGGAGGCATGGGCCGTGGCGACATTGCTGGCATGAACGGCATGGATGTTGTCGTTGGCTTTCTTGCCGCTCTTGGACGTGTGCGAAGCGCTCACGACGGCGCCTAGTTTCACGCCCATGCTGTTGGCAATCTGGCCCCAGCCAATGCCGTCGGCCTTCTGGGACAGCAACCCGCCCAGTGTGGCTGAGAGCTGTGAAGGCGTAGGGTTGGTAATGCCCTGTTTGGCCAGTGAAGTCTTGGCCAGCGCAAGCGCGATGTTGATGTTGCCGTAACCCATTTTTCCGGTGGCCGGCGAAAGGCTTGCGGCCGGCGCGGTGGCGTTGGGTCCGGTCGGGCTGGGGCTCAGCGAGATCGGTGTGCCCGTGCGCAGCCCCTCAACCAGCGACTCGGCGTTTTGGGGTGAGCCGGCAAACGCGCTGTAGCGGCTCGCCAGCCTTGCGCCTTCCGGATTCCCGGCCGTGGTGCTCACACCGGCGTCTGTTGTTTGTGCAGCGATGACAACACCGCCGGCCAGAAACATGGCAGTGGCCGTTGCGGCGATGGTGATGGTTTTTTTGATCAGCATGGGGTGCCTCGCTTTCTGAATCAACCCTGAAGCAGGCCGGACCGCGACATACGGTGCGACCTTTTTTTATCTTAAAGGCCGTGTGGCACCGCTCGACCGTCTTCCGGCGCCGTCCTACGGCCAAGCCCGCCAAAAATGAAGCCGCGGCGCTAGGCGCGCACAAAATAGATGAAGGTAGTGCCCGGAAAAATATGCCGGTAGACAGGCCGGGCAATGACCCGCGCCAGGTTTTTGGGCTGAAGCAGGCCCGAGGCGCTGTTGTACAGCCGATAGAGTTTGGGGCGCAGCGGTTTCAGGCCAAACTCTTTTCCGAAGGCGACGAGCGATTCATGGCTGAAAGCGTTGATGTGTTCGAGCGGGGCGATGGGCATCTGGTCGTCGGGCGACAGCGCGCCGAAATCTTTCCCCTGGCTGATCTTTTTCAGCGCGGCAGCCGCGTTGGGAACGCTGATCTTGATGACGCCGTCTCCTGACAGGGCATCGCGCAGTTTTTCGAGCACCAGCCTGGGCTCCGTCAGGTGTTCAAAGACCTGCTCCGTATTGATGAACCGGAACCTCCTGGCCGGCAGGTCGGCCAGGCCGACGACTCGCAGCCCCACGGATTTGCCGTGGCGGGCGCGTTCCTCGGAAAGCTCCACACCCCACACATTGCAGCCAAATCCCATGGCCATTTTTGACCAGTGCGCCCAGCCGAAGCCGAAGTCAAGCGCATCCAGCTCACCCGGCGGAAGCCCGAAGTATTGAATGATGAACTGGACCTGCTCGGCCAGGTAGCGGTATTCGTCCAGGCTGTAGTTGCGGTGCTCGCGGTCCAGCTCGGTGCCGGGAACCCAGTCGTTGTAGATCTCGCCGAGCAAGGGGTCGTCGGGCACCTGTTGCTGAAAGACCAGGCTGCAGCTGTTGCAGCGCGCCAGCGCATAGACGCCTGCGTCGGCAGTCCTTGACGCATGGCCTTCATAGTGCCTTGCAAGATAGGCCTGAACGCCCGCGCCGGCGTACGGTTCCTCGTAAACCACGGAGAGGGAAGCCGACAGGCAACCGGGACACCGCGTCCTGATCTTGAGGGCCGATTCACGCGGCTGCGTGGCACGCTGACGCTGTTGTGCATGGCGTGGCGCCTGCAGGTTTTCCCTGAGCGACGGCGAAGCCGGATCCCCCGGCAGACGCGGGAATTCAAGTGAGGTGGCGGGCATGTTCATGGGTTGAGTCCGGAATGCCGCAAACGCAGCAGCACCAAACACCTTAGCCTCCAGCAGGCAGGAGCGGGTAACCCTCTGTAAACCACGTATCGGTGCTCTTTGCCGCATACGCGTCCGGTTGGCGTGGCGTTTCAATGCGGGCCACGGCAATGGTGCCTGTCCCCGGGACGGCTCCCGCCTCTGGGAAAACCGTTATCAGCAGGCGCCGCGGACTGGCGTACTACGCCATACGGCCCTTGTTTTCGACCACCACGCACCCGGTGATGCGCCACGCTTTGTTGCTTTGCCGTTCGAGGCTGTAAACCGCCAGCCACGAAACACCGTTGGCATCGGCCATTTGCACCCGCTGGATCACCTGGTCGTTCTTGCCGTCGGGTTTCAGAAAGGCGACCGATGCCGGGCGGTATACCACCGGGTAATCGCGGCGCACCATCGCCATGAATCCCTGGGGTGTTCCGACGGCCTTCTGCACATTGGGGGCCGCAAAAGAAAACGCCTTGGCTGCGTCATCCTTTGCGAAGGCTGCCAGCTGGGCCTGCACCACGGTGCGCACCGTCTTCTCGTCAGCCGCGGTAAAGGGCGCTGCACTTGCCGGCAATGGCGTGCATACCAGCAACAGCGCCGCGCTGCCGGCAGCGAGCAGGCCGGCCATGCAGTTCAGCACACGGTTCAAATGGATCAGGCGGGCAGTCATAAAGCTAATCTTTCCTGGATTCGATGGCCGCAGCTGCCAAAGATGCTGGGGGTGCTGAAGGTACGCAAGCGGCGCGCCAACGGATGCCATCCATCCCTCAAATCAGCCGGCCGTGCGCCAGCACCACGACGCCGCCGCTGACAAGCATCTCGCCGGCTGCATTGACCTCTACCGTGATGCGGCTGGGGCGCCCGGCAAAACGCCCCTGCTTGAGCGTGATGACTTCGTTCACCTTCGCCGCGCCGTGGCGCAGCAGGTAGGCGCCCGCTGGCCCGGCGGCGCTTCCGGTGGCAATGTCTTCCACCTGCCCGGCGTTGTCCCAGGTGCGGCCTTCGCGCGCCGACACGTCCAGCACATAGGCAAATTTGGCGCCCACGGTGGCCAGCAGCGCCTCAAAGTCAGGGTGCACAATTTTTGCGCGCTCCAGGCCGCCGACCACGGGCACCAGCAGATAGGGCAGGCCGGTAGACACCACCTGCAGCGGAAAACGCACATCCAGCTGCGCCGGGCCCAGCCCGAATGCCGCGAGAAACGGCAGGCTGTCCGCGTGGCCGAGGGCTGCCTCGAAGCGGGCCACGCCCTGGTTCATGCTGGCGTCGTAAGTGCCCGGTGTGCCTTCTTTGCGTGTGGTGCTGATGGCAACTGCCCGTGTGCCCAGCATCAGC
The DNA here is from genome assembly GCF_056405975.1 of Polaromonas sp. P1_E12. Classification (NCBI taxonomy): domain Bacteria; kingdom Pseudomonadati; phylum Pseudomonadota; class Betaproteobacteria; order Burkholderiales; family Comamonadaceae; genus Polaromonas; species Polaromonas sp. P1_E12. Next base: position 366,939 of record NZ_JBFUBB010000001.1, read on the forward strand.
GTCCAGGCAGCAGAAGGCTGATGCCCCGCATGCAGGTGATGCAACAAACCTGCTGCGCCCAGCAGGGGGTGGCCGGCGAAGTCAAGCTCTTCCTCCATCGTAAAAATGCGCGCCTCGAAGCGGTTCCCGGGGCCGTCAGGCGTGAGGAAAATGCTCTCGAACTGCCGCATTTCGATGGTCAGGCGTTGCATCTGGCGCGCCGGCAAGGGGCTTTCGGGCAGAAACACCGACAGGCCGTTGCCGGCCAGCGCCTCGTGGGTAAACACGTCCACCTGGTAGTACTGCAGCCCCGACAAGGGCGGCATGGTTGTCATCACTGTCATGTGGCAATTCTCCTGCGGGGAATTATCGCGGTGCAGGTCATTGCGGCGGCATCCCGGCTTGCGGGCTGCCGTTTCTGTTTGGGATCCAGCGGCTTGCACCGCGGGATCGCCTGTGCGGTTTAAATCCCGAGCAGCTTCTTCGCGCCGCCCAGCGCCTTCATGGAGTCGTCGTGCTTGCCTTCCTTGTGAAACTTTTCGCCATCGGCGCGAAGCTCTTTCACCTTGGTCATGTCGGCGGGCGAGAGCTTGGGGTTGGTGGAGAGCTTGGCGTCGATCGCCTTCATCTCGTTGGGGCAGTTATGGGCAAACGCCAGGGACGAAGTGGCCAGGGCGACGGCGGCAATGATGAGCTTCATGTGAATCTCCAACCTGCGTCAGAAAATGCTGACGCCAGATGCTAGCAAAGCCTCTGCTGTGGCACAAGCCGCAGTGACACTAGCTTGTCTGGCCGATTTGCAGCTTGGTGGCGTCGATGAACTGGTATTCCGGGATGTCCAAGTTGGTCGGCGCCGGTACGTTCTTCACTACGCGGCCGGCAAGATCAAACCGGGAGCCGTGGCAGGGGCAAAAAAATCCACCGGGCGCGTGAAGCTCGGCATTCAGCGCGCTGTCGTCCAGGCGCAGGGTCGGTGAGCAGCCCAGGTGCGTGCACACCCCCACCGCCACCAGGATTTCGGGGCGCTCGGAGCGGGTCGCGTTGGCGCACGATTTCGGTTGCTCGGATCGCCTGGACTGCGGGTCTGCCAATGCCGCATTGGGCTGCTGCAGCGCGCGCACCATCTCCTCACTGCGGCGCATCAGCCAGACCGGTTTTCCGCGCCAGGCGACGGTGCGCAGCTCGCCTGTCGCCAATGTGGAAATATCGACAAGCACCGGACCGCCCTGGGCGCGTGCCACTTCAGAGGGCGCAAGGCTGGCCGCGAAGGGATAGGCCGCAGCCAGCAGCCCGGCGCCGGCGGCGATGCCGGTTGCGGCCGCCAGCAAGCTTCGCCGCTCGGCGTCCGGCAGGGTGCCGTCGTCTATCGCGTGGATCAGTTCGGTGACGCTGCGCATGATCTGATTTGAAACGTTAAATTGAGGCAGGCCCGGTGTGCTTACGGCGCGGCTTTATCGGCGCCCGCACCCCAGAGGAAGACCTCTCTGGAGGGTTTGCCTGCCCTCACGTCCACCTTCCTGCGCTGGGTCTGGCCGGCCAGCGTCGCCTCCACGGCATAACTGCCCGGTGCCAGCCGGGCCAGCAGGAAGGGGCCTTCCGACGTGGCCTGAAGCACTTCATTTCCCCGGGCATCGAGCACCCGCACCTTCACGTCGGCCGCGAAGTCGGCACGCTGCTTGTCCTTGATGGCAAATTCGAGTGTCAGCGGCCATTGCCCGCTGGCATTGCGGATCGCTGCGGATTCGTCGGCGCCGATGCCGCCGCTCAGGTATTCAACCGGGCCGCCGGTGCGCACCGGCGGCAAGGGGGCGCTTGCCTGGGCCAGTGCGCCGCCCGCCATAAGCGCACCGAGGACGGCCGAGGCGGCCTTGTGGGTCAGGGTTTTCATTTCAGCGTGCTCCTTCTGCAACGATGGGCAGCAAGTCGGCGCAGTGTGCTGCCTGGCACTGTGTTCATGCGGCCTGCCGATAGGTGCGAAGGCCTGGCCAGCTACCTTGTCATCACACCGTAGCAGGCTTTGTGCGCCAGGTGTTCAGCGCTGCCGGAAACCATTGTTCGCGGGTCAGCTTAGGCCGGTCTTAAAATCCCCGCTGGCATGCTTTGCAGCTTCAAGCCCGCAGCATTCAATCGTCATCTGTTCCTTCAACCACCTGGACCCGTCACCCCATGCCCCTCGAAGTCATTGAAGCCCAGACCGGCGACAAGCCCGTCGCCACTGTCCTCATCATGCACGGCCTCGGGGCCGACGGCCGGGACTTCCTGCCAATTGCAGAGCAGATGGATTTGTCCAGCGTGGGCGATGTGCGTTTCCTGTTTCCGAGTGCACCCAGCATTCCGGTCACCATCAACGGCGGCTACGTCATGCCGGCCTGGTACGACCTGCTGGGCGCCGACCTGGTCAGCCGGCAGGACGAGGCCGGGCTGCGCAAGTCGCAAGGCGACATCGAGGCCTTGATCGCCCGGGAAAAGTCCCGCGGCATTCCCGCCAGCCGCATTGTGGTGGCGGGCTTTTCGCAGGGCTGCGCCATGGCGCTCATGACGGGCCTGCGCCACGGCGAACGGCTGGCCGGTATTGCGGGCCTGTCGGGTTACCTGCCGCTGGCCGACAAGACGGCCGCCGAGCGCAGCGCCGCCAACCAGGACGTACCCATTTTTCTGGCGCATGGCACGCGCGACGGCGTGGTGGTGCTGCCGCGCGCCACCGCCACGCGTGATGCACTCAACGCCATGGGCTACACGGTCGAGTGGCACGAGTACATGATGGAGCACTCGGTGTGCCCACAGGAAATCACCGACCTGGAACAATGGTTGTGCCGGGTTCTGGCCTGACGGGATTTTAAGGAAAAATGGCTGCAGCCCTTATAGAAAGAGCGCAAGCAGCTATTAAAAGCATAGCGGTCCAGGCAGGACCAAGGCGTTGTTTCAGGCCGCCGCGGTTTTCGTCGTGGCCGCCCGCGCCATCCGCCGCACGCGCCACAGCAGGAAAAACGCGATGCTGAAGTTCAGCAGGTTCCACGCAATGCCGTTGAGGAAGGCGGCATGGTAGGAACCGGTGAGGTCAAACACCTTGCCTGACATCCAGCCGCCGAGCGCCATGCCCAGCAAGGATGCCATGATCACCGTGCCCACGCGCGCGCCGGCCTCGGCTGGCTCGAAGTATTCGCGCACGATGATGGCGTAAGCCGGTACGAGGCCGCCCTGGAACAGGCCGAACAGCGCGGCGATGACGTAAAGCGATACCAGCCCGTCAAAGGGCAAAAACAGCAGCAGCGCGACGCCTTGCAGCACCGAGCCCAGCATCAGTGTGCGCAGCCCGCCGATGCGGTCGCAGATCGCGCCCGACACCAGCCGGCTGACCACACCGCAGGCCAGCATCAGCGACAGCATTTCAGCGCCGCGCGCCGCGCCGTAGCCCAGGTCGGTGCAGTACGACACGATGTGCACCTGCGGCATGGCCATGGCCACGCAGCAGGCCACGCTGGCCACGCACAGCAGCATTTGCGCCGAGCCCGGCGTCAGGCCGAAAGGCATGCTGCTGGTGGTGGCGGCGATGCCGCTGTTGCCCACCGCCGACGCCACGGCCACCGGCGGGCGCTTGCGCATCAAAAGGGCCAGCGCTGTCATGGTGACGAAGCTGAAGAGGCCGAGCCACAGATAGGTCTGGCGCCAGCCCACGGCCTCGACAAAATGCTGCACGATGGGCGGCCAGATCGCGCCGCCCAGGTAGTTGCCGCTGGCGCACACCGCCACGGCAAAACCGCGGCGCCGTACAAACCAGAGCGAGGTGTCGGCCAGCAGCGGCGCAAAGGTGGCGGCAGAGCCGAGAAAGCCGATCAGCAGGCCGTGGGCCAGCGAGAACATCCAGATGTTGCCGGCCATGGCGGCCAGGGAAAAACCCAGACCCAGGCCCACCGCGCCAATCAGCAACGGAACCATGACGCCGAAGCGGTCGGCCAGCCGCCCCATCAGCACGCCGCCAACGCCGAAGCCGATCATGAGCGCGGTGTAGGGCAGGGAGGCATCGGCCCGCGTCACACTGAATTCAGCCTGCACTGCGGGCAGCACCACGGCCACCACATACATGCCGCAGGCGCCGACGGTCATCAGGGCCAGCGTGACCATGAGCCGCATCACCGCGTAACGCGAGTCGATGAGGAAGGAGGAATCTTGCGTGGCGGTTGCGGGGCCTGGAGGCGTGACGGGAGGGCTCATCAGGCAAGCGTACACCAGCAGCTGCCCCGCTGCGCTGTTGATGGCCCGGCCGGACCTGGTGCGTTACAGCGGCGAAGGGCGTGTGGCTTCGTAACCGACGGCGGAGTTGCTGTCGCTTGGCTGGCCCAGTTCCTGGTCGCGGATGCGAAAGAGCCGCTCCAGGTCTTTCATGGCGTCTGCGTCAGCTGCAGAGACCGGGGCCGGCCGTGCCACCGGTGCTGCGGGCTGGGCCGGCAGGCTGGCGGCCACAACGGGGGCGGCTGGCACGGGCGCCGCAGAGGCTGTTGCCGCCGCGGGAAGAGGGGCCAGGGAGGCCAGCGGCGCGCTGCGTGGCGGGCGAACCGATGCGCCAGCAGGTGGCCGGACGGGATCGGCCCAATACGACTTGTCGGGCATGGTCGGGTTGGGGCAGGTCTCAGCCACTTCCAGTTGCCAGGAAATGCCGTGCAGCCATTGGGCCGCCCCGGGTTCAAAGCGCGTGATTTCTTCCATCAGGGCGTTCTGGAAGGCGAAGGCGTACTGCAGCAGGCGGTCGTCCCAATGCCGCACAACGAGGCGTACATACATGCCAGGGCCGCGGCTGCGGCTGGACACGAGCAGCATCTGGCAGTCGATCCAGGGCAAGGGAATACCGTATTTGCGCATGGCATCGCGCAGCAGCACCTGCACCAGGTGGCGGCGCGTGGCGTTGTCCGAGCCGTCTTCAATGGTGAGCGGGTTGTCCCGGCTGGACGCGCCTGTGCGTTTGGGCGACGCTGCGGGGGTTGAACCGCCGAAAAGGCTGGCTAGCAGTTTTTTCATTTTTTGATCAAGCTCTACGCTGCCTCAGGCTAAAAGACCGCAAAACCATGAGTTTGGCGGAAATTGAAGGGTAAAACAGCCGTGTTACGGAATGTTTTTTATCGTCGTCCAGCTTGTCTGACAAGTCAAGGGAGTTCTGCACCTTGGAGCACCGGCGTCGCTCACTTTCCACATCCCGGCCACCAAACTGCGGATTTCTGCCCGGAAAGTGCGGTGTATGGCCCAAATCCGGCCGGCCTGCACAGACCCCGCGCCAGACCCCACCCGGGCTGTGCTGGCAAGCCCGGAAGCGCCAGCGCAAAGCGCCGTGCTGTGATAACTTCCACGCCAATTCAAGATTCTGGGGGAATGACGATATGACCAAGTTGCAGGCGCCTGCGGGCGCGCTACAGGACCGCCTGAAAGCGCTCACCCCGGCCCGGCTCAAGGGCATGCGCCGCGGTATCGAGAAGGAAAGCCTGCGCGCCAAACCCGGCGGCGGCCTGGCCCTCACACCGCATCCCGCGGCCCTGGGCTCGGCCCTCACGCATCCGGGCATCACCACGGACTTCAGCGAATCGCAGGTTGAGCTGGTCACCGGCGCCCACGCCAGCCCTGAAGCCACGCTGCAGGAACTGACGGAGCTGCACCAGTTCACCTACCGCACCATGAAAGAGCTGGGCGACGAAATGCTCTGGGTGTCCAGCATGCCCTGCGGCCTGCCGACCGACGAAACCATTCCCATCGCCCGTTTCGGTTCGTCCAATGTCGGGCGCGCCAAGAGCGTTTACCGCATGGGCCTGTCGCACCGTTACGGCCGGCGCATGCAAACCATTTCGGGCATTCACTACAACTGGTCCCTGCCCGGGGTGAGCAGCAAGGAATATTTCGCGCTGATCCGCAACTTCCGCCGCCAGGCGTTTTTGCTGTTGTACCTGTTTGGCGCCTCGCCCGCGGTGTGTTCCACGTTTGTGGAAGGGCGCCAGCACGAGCTGCAAACCCTGAGCGACAGCACCATGTACATGCCTTACGGCACTTCGCTGCGCATGGGCCGCCTGGGCTACCAGAGCGACGCGCAGGCTTCGCTTGCCGTGAGCTACAACAGCCTGGACGGCTACGGCGCTTCGCTGCAGGACGCGCTGACCCGGCCCTACCCGGCCTATGAGGCGGTGGGCATCCGCAACCCCGGCGGCGACTACAACCAGCTGGCCACCACGCTGCTGCAAATTGAAAACGAGTTCTACGGCACCATTCGCCCCAAGCGCGTGATCTTCCCCGGCGAACGGCCGCTGCATGCGCTGCGCGAGCGCGGCGTCGAATACATCGAAGTGCGGCTGATGGACCTGGATCCTTTCGAGCCCGTCGGCATCAATGCGCAGACCATGCGTTTCCTCGATGTGTTCCTGCTGCACTGCCTGCTCAGCGACAGCCCGAACGACACGCCCCAGGAAATCGCCGAGCTCAAGCACAACCAGCACCAGACGGCGGCGCGCGGGCGCGAGCCCGGCCTGAAACTCAAGCGCGGTGGCCATGAGATCACGCTGACGGCCTGGGGTGCGGAGGTGGTGGGCCAATGCGCGCCCATCGCGGCGGCGCTTGACGCCGCGCATGGCGGCACGCAATACAGCGACGCCCTGACGTTGGCCAGCGCCGCTTTGCTGGACCCGTCCACCTTGCCTTCGGCCCGTGTGCTGGCCGCCATGGCCGACAGCCACGACAACTCCTTCATCCGGTTCAGCCGGGCGCAGTCTGAAAAGACGCAAGGCATCCTGCAGGTGCAGCCGTTGTCGGCCGGCCAGCTGGCACACTTCGCCGCATTGACCGATGCTTCCGTTCAGGAACAAAAGAAGATTGAAGCTGCGGACACCATGCCGTTTGAGGTGTACCGGCAGCAATACGTGTCGGCTGAGCGCCTGGGCATGCCAGGCCGCGAAGTTGAGCACACCCCTGTTGGGGCTCACTTCGTGTAGCCCCCTCTCCCCTTGGGAAGTAGGTTCACCCCTATCGGCATTCACTGCATGTAATGCCTTTTCCCCTTGCAGGGGACGGCGCCTGCGGCCTGGCAAAGCCAGTTCCGCGGCCCCTGCTGGCCGCATTAATCACTCCTGCTGGCGCCGCTGATCCGGTGTCATGGTTACTGCGGTTGCTATCAATTCAATAGCTGGTGGCGCAGGTTGGTATTGGGCTAGGACCCGATTTGGCATTTAAAAATCGCTTCTTCGGCGTCTTCACGCCAGTGCGCCACGGCTGCGTACCAGCCTTCCCATACGCAGCCGTTGCAGCCGCGACCGCAGCAGGTGGTGGGCTCGGGGGGAGGTGGCCGCAAGCGGATGCCCGCAGCAGCGGCGCGCTCCTGCAGGGCGCTGAAGATCGCCAGGGCGGCGTTGTGGTCAGTGAGGCTTTCGGGCATGGGCCTGGTGTGGGCGCCTGTCAGGGTTTGGCGGAGGCTGCCATGCGCCGGCGAAGGTACAGGCCGATGAATGCACAGCCCAGCACCAGTGCAAACCAGCCCACCAAGGCTGATTTGGCGACGATGCCCTGCATGCCCGGTGAGGTGATGAAGTAGGGCGACACCACCACACCGAGGCCGATCAGCACACACAGGATGCCTTTGATCATCAGCTCGTTGTTGGCCTTGAGGGTGGAAGCGGCCAGGCGGCGGGCCGGGATCACGGGTTTTTGGTCGGGGGCTGCGGGCAGGGGCATGGAGGGTTTGATAGATGGGGTTGCAAGGCGCTCGGGGTGGCCCTGGTAGCTGTAGTGACGGTCCGGCGCCGTGGTACCTATTGTCCTTCATCGCGCTTGCGTGGATGTAACAGGCCCGCAGGCTTGCCTGGCACAAATGGCCAGACTTAACGATTTCTTAATACCGCTAAGAACTCCTTAAATTCGCGTCGGCATGATCCGCTCCAGCTTAACCACTGGAGAACCTGAAGATGACCTCTCGCCAATCGCGCCGTCCTGCCAAACCTGTGCCGTCCAGCGCCCCATCCACCGCCGGGCAAACGGCAAACCGCCCCGCCGGAACAGCGGAAAAAGCTTCGCTTCCGCTGTTCTCGCTGTTCCTGCTGGCGGCTTTCGCCCAGCCAGCCGCCGCCCAGCCGCAGCCTGCGCAGGGCCAGAGCCAAGGTGAGGTGGCATCCTCGTGGGGCCTCGGTGTGGGTGTCGGCGTGGAGCGCAAGCCCTACCGCGACTTTGACAACAAGACCAGGCTCTTGCCGTTGCTCACCTATGAAAACAAATGGGTCAGCGTCTTCGGCCCGGGCATAGACTTCAAGCTGCCTTCGGCGGGCCCGGTGTCCTTCCGCTTGCGTGCGCGCTATTCGATGGAAGGCTATGAGGCTTCCGACTCCCCTTTCCTGGCCGGCATGGACGAACGCAAGGACGGCATCTGGCTGGGTGGCGCGGCCATCTGGCGCAACGACATCGCCAACCTCTCGGCCGAGCTGCTGGGCGACGCCTCTGGCAACAGCAAGGGCACGAAGTTCAGGCTGACCCTGGACCGCCGCTTCCAGTCGGGCAGCTTCGACATCACGCCGCGTCTGGCAGCGACCCGGCTCGACGACAAATACGTGTCCTACTACTACGGCGTGAACGCCGCCGAGGTGCGCGCCGGCCGGGCTTTCTACCAGGGCGGTTCGGCCGTCAACCTGGAAGCCGGGCTGCGCGTGGGTTATGCGCTCGCGCCGCGGCAAAGCATCTTCCTGGACCTGAGCACCACCAACCTGGGCTCCAGCATCAAGGACAGCCCGCTGGTCGACCGCTCCAGCCAGAGCAGTGTGCGTGTGGGTTACCTCTACCGTTTCTGAGTCCTTCGACTACCCCGTTGCAGGGCCTGCCGGGCCGCGGCCCTGCACTTCAAGTTCCGGCGGTCCTTACACGAAGGAGTTACCAAACATGCGAACCGACACAATCTATCTCGTGAAGAAAGCAGTCTGGCGCGGGTGGATACATTCCTTAAGCTGGTTGCGCAGGCACCGCGCCTACCCCGGCTGAGCCGGCTCCCTCGGCCGGCAGCGGAAACAGCACACGCACGCAAAAGCCCTTGCCGTCCAGCCCGGTCCCGGTTTCGATGGCGGCCTCGTGCAGCTGCGCGATGCCGGCCACCAGCGACAGGCCTATGCCGCTGCCGCGCCCGCCGTTGCCCGCTACGCGGTGAAAGCGGCGAAAGATCGCTTCGTGCTCAGCATCGGGCACGCCCGGGCCGTCATCGGCCACTTCCAGGCAGATCCGTTCCCGGCCGGCTTCGCCGCGGTAACCGCAGCTAAGCTTCACGCGGCCGCCCTCGGTGGTGTAGCGCAGCGCGTTGTCCAGCAGGTTGCGCAGCAGGATGCCGATCTCGTCGACGTCGCATTCAATGGGGCAGGGCGTGAGCGCCAGGATGATGCTGCGGCGCTGCTGCTGGGCCTGCATGTCGAACTCCTGGCTCACATGCATGATGAGCTCGCTCAAATCGGCCAGGCTTTTTTGCGGCGCATGAACGCCCGCGTCCATGCGCGCCAGATCCAGCAGCTGGTCAGAAAGGCGCGTGCTGCGTTCGGCAACCGCCAGCAGCTTGACGAGGGCGGCGTCCTTGTCGGCCACCGTGGCCGCGCGCAAGGCGACCTGGGCCTGCGCCTGGAGCGCAGATAAAGGCGTACGCAGCTCATGGGCCGCATCGCCGATAAAACGCCGCTCGCCCTGCATGGCCTGGTCCAGCTGGTCCAGCAGGTGATTAAAGGACTCAACCAGTGGCCGGATCTCGTTGGGCAGTTGCGCTACCGGCAGCGGCGTGAGGTCAAACTTGCGGCGGCTGCGCACGGCGGTTTCCAGCGCCGTCAGGGGGCGCAGCGACTTGTTCACCGCAAACCACATGAGCAGGCCGGCCACGGTCAGCAGCATCGTCGTCAGGCCCAGCAACGCAAAGATCTTGTTGCGTATTTCTTCGTCGATCACGCTGTGCCGCACGGCCACCTGCACGCTGACCTCACCGGTGCTGTCGGACACCGAGAAGATGCGCCAGCGCTCGCCGTTGACGGTGGAACTGGTAAAGCCATCGTTGAAGGACGGCAGCAACGGGACGCGCGGAGAATCCGGTGCCCGAACGATCAGCTCCTTGCGGTTCGTCCAGACCTGGAAGGTCAGGTTGACGTCGCGCGGCATGTTCTCGTTACGCAATTGCAGGCCGTGGCTGAAGGAAGGTTTGAGCTTTGCGCCGCTGGGGATGGCCGTCAGGATCTTGGTGCCTATGGCCTGCAGCTTGCTGTCCCAGCGGTCGCTCTGGCCGCGCAGGGTGTACACCAGCAGCACGGTGAGCGCGCCGGCCCAGCACAGCGTGATGGTCGCGCCCAGAACCGCCAGCATGCGACCCTTGAGTGACCTGACGAACACGCACTTCAAGGCTGGGCCTCGCCGATCATGTAACCCTGGCCGTGCACGGTGGTGATCAGGTGCTCGCCAAGCTTTCGGCGCAGCTGGTGGATGAACACCGCAATCGTGTTGCTCTCAATCGCCGAGGTGTTGCCGTAGACCACGTCTTCCAGGTGGTCACGCGTGACCACGTGGCCGGGCCGCTCCAGCAGGGCCAGCAACGTGCGGTATTCGTGTGCGCTCAGCGCCACCCGCACGCCGCTGCGCGTCACAGCGCGTTTGCTTCGGTCAAGGCTGACGTCGCCATAGGTGTGCACCGGCACCACCTTGCCCTGGCTGCGGCGTATCACGGCACGCACGCGGGCCCACAGTTCATCGAGCTGGAAGGGTTTGACAAGGTAGTCGTCCGCGCCGGCGTCCAGCCCTGTGATGCGCTCGCTCAACTGCCCGCGCGCCGTGAGAATCAGCACCGGCGTGACGTCGTAGCGCCCGCGCAGGGCGCGCAGCACGGCCAGGCCTGAATCGCCGGGCAGGCCGAGGTCCAGCAGCACGGCTTCGTAGACATGGTCTACCAGCGCCAGCTTGGCGGCCAGCGCATCGCCGACGTGGTCGACCGTCCAGGCAATCTGGCGCGCCGCATCGCACACCGCTTCGGCCAGCATGGTGTCGTCTTCTACCAGGAGCAGGTGCACGGATTTGTCTCTTTCGGGTCGCTGTGTGGGGTGACAGGATGGGGCTGCCAGGCGCAGTGCACGCCATGCATTGATCGTGCCGATGGCTGATTAACCACTTATTAACAAGTACACCCCCGTCCAGGCTCACTGCGTGTAGCCTGTTCCCCCCTTGCAGGGGGCGGCGCCTGCGGTCCGGCAGAGCCGGTTCCGCGGCCCCTGCTGGTGGTGCCTTGTTCGCCAGGAGGGTATTTTGCGGTATGCGGCGACAATTGGGGTATCGCAGGGGTCTTCGCCCCATGCCCCCAAACCCGAACCCCAGAAAGAAAAGATCCCGATGGCCATCCAGTGGTTTCCCGGTCACATGCACCTGACCAAAAAAGCCATCAGTGAGCGCATCAAGGAAATTGATGTCGTCATTGAGTTGCTTGATGCGCGCCTGCCCGGCTCCAGCGCCAACCCCATGCTGGCCGAGCTCACCAGCGCCAAGCCCGCGCTCAAGGTGCTCAACAAGCGCGACCTGGCCGACGCCACCCGCACGCCGCTCTGGCTGGATCACTACAACAGCCTGCCTGCCACCCGCGCCATCGAACTCGACGCCAGCGAAACCACGCCCACCCGCCGCCTCATCGACGCCTGCCACGCGCTGGCACCAACACGCGGCACCATGGTCAAGCCTATGCGGGTGCTGATCTGCGGCATTCCCAACGTCGGCAAGTCCACCCTGATTAACACCCTCACCGGCAAGCGCGCCACCAAAACCGGCGACGAAGCCGGCATCACCAAGGTCGAGCAGCGCCTGGTACTGGCCGACGGGTTTTATTTATGGGACACGCCCGGCATGCTGTGGCCGCGCATCATCGTGGCCAAAAGCGGCTACAACCTGGCCGCCAGCGGTGCCATTGGCCGCAACGCCTTTAATGAGGAAGAGGTGGCGCTCGAGCTGCTGGACTACCTGATCAAGCACTACCCGGCCTTGCTGGAGGCGCGCTACAAGGTCGAAGTCACGCCCGGCATCACCGACGAGCAACTGCTCGAAGAAATCGGCCGAAAGCGCGGCGCGGTGCTCTCCAAGGGCCGGGTCAACCTGCAAAAGGCCGCCGAGATCGTGATCTACGAATTCCGGGCGGGAACGCTGGGCCGTGTGACCCTGGAAACGCCTGACGAATTTGCCGAATGGGCGACCGCCGGCCGGCTACTCGACGCCGAGCGCCAGGTGAAAAAAGACAAGATCGAAACCAACCGGTTGATCAAGTTCAAGAAGATTCCCCGGCCGGATAAATCCGGCAGGTCCGGGTCCGACGAACCCTGAGGCCAGCCACCGCGCACGGGGTCACGTGGGGCCTGTTTTGCAGGTCCGTATGCCAAACAGCGTGTACGCCGGGCACCAGCCCAGCAACCCTGTCAGCAGGGGCACGACTCCCAGCAGCGCCCACCAGCGCCAGGCGGGCTCCACCACAAAATACAGGCTGAGGATGACGAGTCCCGCCACGATGCGTGCCGCGCGGTCGGCAGTGCCGGCGTTTTTTTTCATGATGAGCTCCTTTGGCATAGTGGTTTCTAGTGCAGTACCAGCACCGGTTTTTTGCTGTGAGACAGCACCTTCTGGGTTTCACTGCCCAGTAGGAACCCGGTGATGCCCTTGCGGCCGTGCGAAGCCATCACGATGAGGTCGCAAGCTTTGCCGTCCGCCATCCGGACGATGGTTTCGTAGGGGTGGTCGCCTGCGACACAAACGGTTTCGCAAGGCACGCCCGCCTTGTCGGCGGCGTCTTTCAGCGCAGACAGGAATGCCTCTGCCTGCGCCTGGCATTCCCTCATGAATTGGTCCCGCGTGTCTTCCAGCATCTGGACCCGGTAGGTCAGCAGGTGGAACTCCTGCATCACATGCAAGCCCGTGATCCTGGCCCGGGCTTCCCTGGCGAAGGTTACGGCCCGTGCAATCGCCCGTTCCGAAGCGGGCGATCCGTCGGTGGGTAGAAGGATATGTTTGAACATGGCAAATCTCCTTGTCATCCTGGGCGGCTCATCGCCGGCGCGGCAAACCTTGAGCAGGAGGCGGTTCCACTTTAGGTTGCTGCCGCCAAACGGCTTTGATGCAGGTCAAGCCATCGCCTCAATGGGAAGGGGGTGGGGCGATATTCGTTCCCGGGGCGATACCGGCTGGAAAAATCCGCGTGGTTTGATCTTCATCAAGTCCGGGGGAGAACCTGGTGGCATTCTTGGTGGCACTTACCCGCCGGAGACCGCCATTCACAAACATGCCAGCGTGCAGATCATCCTTGATGAGCACGCCTCCCTTTCCGCCATGCTGCGTTCCATGCTGCTCATGGTGGCGCGCGGCCCGGGCGACCGTGCGCAGCAGTTCTTCGACGTCTTTCGGGCCATGCTGTTTTATATCGACGAGTTCCCCGAGCGCCTGCATCACCCGAAAGAGTCGGACCTGCTGTTTCCCCGCGTGGTGCGCTCCGCGCCATCGGTTATGGCCACGGTGCAGCAGCTGGAGCGCGACCACATGAGCGGCGAGAAGGCCGTGCGTGAACTGCAGCACCTGCTGCTTGCCTGGGAACTGCTGGGCGAGCAACGAAAGCCCGAGTTCGAGGCGCAGTGCAAACGCTACGTCGAGTTTTACCTCGAGCACATGCGGCTCGAAGAAACAGTCATCTTGCCGCAGGCTGAAAAAGTACTCACGGAGGCCGACTGGAAGGAGCTGGACGCCGCCTTCCAGCAAAACCGCGACCCGCTTGGCGGCAAGCACGCCGCAGACCCGGTGTATGACCGCCTCTTCACACGCATCGTGATGGAGGCGCCGGCGCCTATAGGGCTGGGTGACGCCTGACGTTGGTCCGGGGTTCTAGGCCACAAATTTCCTGTCGCGCAGCCAGCTGGCCAGGCGCCCGGCAAAGACCTTGTAGCCTTCCGCATTCGCGTGGATCTGGTCAGAACGCAATTCGCTGCGTGACAGCACATAAGACCAGGCATCTGAAAAAAGCGGGGTGGCTGTTTCCGCGGCGACCTCGGCATACACCTCATGGTCTTTCAGTGAACCCATGGCGGCAGAAAGCAGCACGGGTTTGGGCTGTGCGATCAGTACCACCTGCGTGCTGGCAGCGGCGGTTTGCACGATCGACTTGATGGCGGCGCGGGTGCCGTCCGGCGGCATGTTGCGCAGAAAGTCGTTGCCGCCAATGCACACCAGCACCAGGCCCGGCTTGTTTTCCTGCAGCAGCGCCGGCAACCGTGCCAGTGCGCCGGCCGCTGTGTCGCCGTTGATGCCCGCGTTCTGCGTGACGTAGCCGGTCAACAGTTCCAGCTGCTGCGGGTAGCTGGCGCCCGCAGGGGCGCCATAGCCAAAGGTCAGCGAATCGCCCAGGCACAGGAGGGTGGCCTCCTTGGGCAGGGTCTTGCCTTTGGGGCCGGCCTTTCTGGAGCAAGCCGTAGCCAGCAGCAGCGCAGAGCCGGCAGCACCCAGCAGGAGTTGGCGGCGAAGGGATTGGTGATGCGAGTCCATGCGTCGTGCCGGTTTATTTCAGATTATCGGGTGGAGCCGGGTGTGCGGCCGGCGTCTTGTCTTACGGATGCAGCTGCTTGCGGCTCAGCGAAGGGATGATCAGCATGCGCACAGTCTAACCATGCCAAAGCGCATCTGGACACCACTGCAAGCGCGAGGTAATGCGAGGGTAATCACTGCGTAATGACGGGGTAAAGCTCCGTTTGCCTTACACGGCATTCACAAGAGCGGGCCAACAATGGTTTCACTGAAGCGCAAAAAAGCATTTTCACCAGGTCTTTGAAAAGCAGCGATTCAGGAGCAGCCCCGACAGCCGCTTGCCGAACCGGAGATTTATCGCCGCCACCGCAAGTTGCCCACCGGGTTGCTGGCAATCAAACGCATAAGCATTCCAAGGAGAACCCCATGAAATCGAAATTCCTCACTGTCTCGTTGCTGGCCTCAGCCCTGTTCGCCGGCCTGGGGTTTGCACCCGCCATGGCGCAGGGCACTCACACACCCGGCATTGACCAGGCGCAGCAAGCCATCAGCGCGCGCATTCAGCAGGGTCTGGCCTCCGGCCACATCACACCGTCCGAAGCGCAGGTGCTGTACCGCCGCGACCACGAAATTGCGGCTCGCGAGGCACGCTTTAAATCCAATGGCGTTGCCACACCGCAAGAGCGCCAGCAGCTGCGCGCCGACCTGGATGGTCTCAGTGCCGAAGTGGAACGCAAGATGGCCAACCGCGAAGTTGCGGGCCGGCCGGGCAACAACGCCGGCACCCCCGGCATCGACAACCGTGAATTCCAGATCAGCCAGCGCATTGACGAAGGCGTCCGCACGGGCCGCATCACGCAGCGCGAAGCCGCGAAGCTGCACCAGCGTGAACGCCGCATTGAGCGCCATGAGACCCAATTCAAGTCCGACGGCGTGGTGACCGCGCAGGAGCGCCGTCAGCTGCGCAATGAGCTGACATCGCTGCGCGACGACGTGGAACGCATGATGAACAACCGCCGCCGCGGTTAAGCGGTTAAGTAGAGCGCTGTTCCGGGCGCCGCCACGCGGTGCCTGGACAGCTGCCATGCGCAAGCAAGGCGCGCCGGTGCTCATTGAAGCGCCGGCGCGCTTTTTTTTGCCTGCGGCATTGCTCGTGTTGCGCCGGTGTGGGTGGCGGCGCGCGCTTCAGGCGTGTCATTGATCTGCATCAATACGCGAGCAGCAGGCCGCTTATAAAGTTGCTTTTTTTTCTGCGTCGCCGCACGCATTCAGCCATGCCCATAGAGCTTTACCGTGACGACAGGCATGCCTGCCTGATGTTCACCGACCTGATCGAAGAAGACGGGCAAGCCGTCCAGTCCAACCAGTTCCTGATTGTCGACAACGGCACCGGCGCCGTGATCGACCCGGGCGGCAACCTGGCGTTCAACGAACTGTTCCTGGGCATGTCGCGCCACTTCAGCCCGCAAAAACTGTCTTACATCATCGCCTCCCACGCCGACCCCGACATCATTGCCTCGCTGGACCGCTGGCTCACGTCCACTCCGGCGCAACTGGTGATCTCGCGTGTGTGGGAGCGTTTTGTGCCGCACTTCACCAAGGTCGGCAAGACCGAGCAGCGCCTGGTCGGCGTGCCCGACAGCGGCGGGCGGTTGCCGCTGGGGCAGAGCGAGCTGTGGCTGCTGCCCGCGCACTTCCTGCACTCGGAAGGCAACTTCCATTTTTACGATCCCATCAGCCGCATCCTGTTCACCGGTGACTTGGGTGTGTCGATGATGTCCGGCCGAACGGCGCAGGTGCCCGTCACCGACCTGAAGCCCCATCTGCCGTTGATGGAGGGCTTTCACAAACGCTACATGGTGTCGAACAAGGTCCTGCGCCTGTGGGTGGCCATGGCGCGCCGGCTGGATATTTCCATGCTGGTGCCCCAGCACGGCGCGCCGCTAAAAGGCCCGGCCATCGGCCAGTTTTTTGACTGGGCGGAATCGCTGAAATGCGGCATCGACCTGTTTGACGAACGCAACTACCAGGTACCCACCGGGCAGATCAATGGCCGGGCGGTGGCTTGAGCCGCCGGGACAAGGCAGGCGTTTGCTACAGCCGGCTGATGGAACACACGTAGACCACCTCGCACGAGCTGGCTCCGGTGTCTTCCCGCACGGTGGAGCTTCGCCAGCGCCAGCCGTCGGGTTTCTGCGCTTCCACCAGCCAGCCGTCGATGCGCACGCGGTCGTTGCGCTTCACGCGGGTCAGTGCTTTGGCAACCGCGTCCGTGGCCGGGATCAGGTGCATGTTGGCGCTGCTACGTGCAATTTCCGGCGGCGGCAGTGGTGGTTCGTTGTCCCACCGGTAGTAGTACCAGCGTGACGACTGGCTGATCATCAGCTGCGACAACACCTTGTCGTCGGCCATGCGCTGCCAGCCTAAAGCCAGGTCGGTGGGCGACAGCGTGGCCTCGTTGCCCATCCGGTAGTCTTCGCGCGACAGCACCCGCGCGTCCACGCTAAAGCCCGCCAGCGGCGTCAGGGTCGCGGCTTTCAGCACGAAAGGCGCCATGTCGCCCGGCACACCGGTTTGCAGCGGCTCGTCGCCGGTGCTGACCTGCGGCGGCAGCGGACAGGCAAGGTCGTTGCCCACACCGGCCGCGCGGAAGGTGTTGGGTGAAAACCACCAGTGCAACCCCGCCAGCAGCGCACAGGCCACCAGTACAAAGCGCAGGCTGACAAAGCCGGAATTCGGGCGGCGGTGCGGGCTTTGGGTCATGGATGTGATGCGGGTGTCTTCAAATCGGATTCTGCTTCAGAGCGGCGGGCCAATTATGAGCCTGTGAGCCCGGTTGCCGTGTCGTTTGTGCCACGGGCGCCGGCCGCGATGCCGGATATGCTTCGGGGCTGGAGCAGAGGTGCAACAAGGGTTAAATCATGAATGCGGTGACCGGAAAGTGGATCAAGTGGGGCGTGCTGGCGGTATTGGCGGTGTTGGTGTGTCTGGTCGCCGTCGTAGGGGTTTTGAACCGTGACCGCCTGGAGGTCTATTACGGCTACCTGCGCGTCGAATCACCCGCGGTGACGATGCGCTACGCCCAGCTCTCCGGCCAGATGGACGAAGCCGCTGTGCGCAAGCATTTTGGAGAAGTGTTCCTGAGCTGCTCCAACCAGCAGGGCGGGCCTGCCGGGACCGACCGGCTTTGCCATGCGGCTGTGGACAAAGCCGATGGGGAACCCGCAATGATGCTCGTGGCTTTTTTCAGCAAGGGCCGCCTGACTTCCACGGTGGTGCATGTTCCCTGGTGGGTGCACGGCAGGTGGCTTGATCGCCTGGTAGGGCAGTACGGAAAAGCGGAACGCGCAGGCATTGTTTCGCGGATGGGCGGTCCGGTTCTGCGCTGGACCTTGCCCAACGGCACGCTCGAATACAACCGCGACCGGAGCTTTAACCCGCTGGAATGGAGCGCCGTCTTCTGGTCCGCAGGCGCGGACCAGAAATAGCGGGCCGGCGTAGCGAACCGAACTAGCGAGCCGGTTTTTCGGCCGGCCAGCTGGCCTCGCGAACGATTTGCTACAACTGCGACGCACCCGATGCGTGAGCTGGCGCTTCTAGCGGAGGTATTGGAGGTATGGTGACACCTTGTGCATGAGACACCTCTTACCCTTGTGGAAACTTCCCTTTTGATGCAACTCTGGAAATCCTGCCGACTCCCCGCCCTGCTGCTGGCAGCATGCGGCCTGTCGCCCCTGCTGACAGGCTGCGTCACCGGCGCCAAGGCATTTCCGCTGCAGGAAAAGTTTGCCTCCACCCAGACGTATTCGCGCCTCTTTGACGCCACCCCTGCACGGACCTGCGAGGCCTCGCGGCGTGCACTGCTGAGCCAGGGCTACATCATCAACATGGCCAGCGCCGAACTGGTGGAAGGGCAAAAAGCCTTCCAGCCCGAGCCCGAGGCGCACCTGCAAATGGTGGTTCGCGTGGTGTGCGCCCCCGACACGCCCGATGGAAAAGTGAGCCTGGGTTTTGTCACGGCCCTGCAGGACAGCTACGCCATGAAAAAGACCAACAACTCCGCCAGCCTGGGTGTGGGCGCCATTGGCTCCGTCTCGCTGCCCTTCACGTCGAGCAATGAGTCCATGGTCAAGGTGGGCAGTGAAACCATCACCGCCGATGACTTTTACGACCGATTTTTTGACCTGGTGAGGCGCTACCTGGTGGCGGACGCCGCGCTCGACTGATTGAGCGGGTGGACGCGGCCCGGCGCGGGCGCACAAAAATGATTAAGAAAAGTGCCTGCAGGCTAATACGACCGGGCGCAAGCAGCTATGAAAAGCATAGCGCCGGCTGATGGTCTCAGCGCAAATTACCCTGCACCCAGCGCACGATGTCGGCCGCACCCATGGCGCCGGCCTGGCGCGCCACTTCACGGCCATCCCTGAACAACGCCAGCGTGGGAATGCTGCGGATGTTGAAACGCGCGCCCAGGTTGGGCACCGCTTCGGTGTCGACCTTGGCTACGCGTACCTGCGGCTCCAGCTGCGCTGCCGCCTGCTCATAGGCCGGCGCCATTTGCCGGCACGGCCCGCACCACGGCGCCCAGAAGTCCACCAGCACCGGAATCTGGTTGCGGCTGATGTGTTTGTCAAACGCGGCTTCGTCCAGCGCGGTGGAATGCGCGGTAAACAGCGCCTTCTTGCAGCTGCCGCAAGTTGGCTCGCTGCCGAGCTGGTCGGCGCGCACGCGGTTGGTGGTGTGGCAGTGCGGGCAGACGATGTGGAGAGGGTCGGTCATCAGGCGCAGCTGGGGGCCGTGGCCGGCATTTCAAGCGCGGTCTGCAGTTGCCTGGTCAGCAAGCCTCCGGATTTCGCTCGTGAAAAAGCCGCCTGGAAAGGCGGCTTTTTCTTTGGGGTGAATGCGCTCCTTCAGTATGCTATTGATTTGATAGCTGCTTGCGCCCGTCGGTAAAGGGCTATGACCCTCTTTTATTCAGAAATTCTCAGGCAGCCTTGGCGGTGCGGCGCTGGCTGAAAGCCGTTTTGCGCTTGGCGGTGCTGGCCTGGTCGCCGGCAATTTTGCTGGCGAGCTGGGCGGTCTTCTGCTCGATCTGCGCGGCGAGTTTGCTCAGTGCCAGGGCGCCCGGTGCGGTGGCCTGGGCCAGCGTGTTCAGGGTGGTCACGCCGGTTTTTTCTTCAAACAGGCTGGCATTGGCGGCAGCGCGTTCCACGCCGCTCTCCAGAACCTTGACCAGCTGGCTCACCACTTGCTGTGCGCCGTTGGTCGTCAGCATCAGGCCCTTGGTGTAGTACACGCTGAAGGCCAGTTGTGCTGCCGTGGCGTTTTTGGCCGTTTCGGCTGTCAGTTCGGTGCGCGACTGTTTCAGGGCGCGGTTCCAGCGCTGCTCCAGCAGGATGACTGCGCGCTCGCCGCCGGCGCGGTAGGCGTTGATCACGTGGCGGGCGGTGTTGCCGGAAGACTCGATGAGGTCGGTTGCAACGGTAGACAGGTTTTTGGCGGTCATGGTGTTTCCTTCAAAGGGGTTGAACAATGATTCATCATCAATGTTTTCCCTAGTGAGTGCGACCTACCGGGCTAGAGGGGCCGGTCCAGATTCAGTTACAGCCGGTTTTGGTGTGGAGGTGCTACGTTTTTAATAGCTGCTTGCGCAATATCCTATTGGGCTGTGGCCACTTTTCCCTTAAATAACCTGTCGGCTACTCGCCGCCTGCCCGGGCCCCCAGAAACAGCGCCGGGTCCACCATGGCGCGGTTCAGCATCACGCCCCAGTGCAGGTGCGGCCCGGTGACGCGGCCTGTGGCGCCCACGGCGCCAAGGCGCTCGCCCGTCTTCAGTGTGTCGCCAACGGCCACGCCAATCGCACTCAGGTGGCACATCATGCTCAGCAAGCCGCCGCCGTGGTCCAGCCACACCGTGTTGCCGTTGAAGAAATAGTCGCCCGTGTCAATGACGCGGGCGGGCAGCGGCGCCACCACCGGCGTGCCCGTGGCGGCGGCGATGTCCATGCCGCTGTGCGGGTTGCGCGAGTGCCCGTTGAAGACGCGGCGCAGCCCGAACGAGCTGGAGCGGCGCCCCGGCACCGGCACCTGCATGCGCAGTGGCTGTTGCGGCAAAGGCTCGCTGAAGGTCGCCATCACCACTTCCTGGTGCGCGCGTTCCCGCTCGTAGCGCGCCTGGTCTTCGGGCGACAAATCTACTGTGCCGGGCGCTACTTTGAGGCGCTGCTCAAGGTAGTGCTTGGGCGCCACCGTGTAGGCAAGCTGCTGCTGGCTGCCGTCAGGGGCCACCACCGAGATGCTCGCCTCGCCGGGTTCTGCAGACAGCGCAATGCCCACCAGCGCGGTCCATCCCGCAGGGTCACCCAGCACCAGCAAGGGCACGCCACCTGACTGCGCCACAGGCCGCACCGCCGCCGGGCCCAGCGGCAGCCGGGCAATGCCGCCGGGAACCTGCGACGCGTTGGGCCAGACGCCGGAGGGCGCCGGTGCCGCGGCAAGGCATGAGGCAGGCAGGGCCAGCAAACCCGCGCCCGCCAGCAGCACTGAGCGGCGGGTAGGCGGGGAGGGCTGCAGGGATGGCAAGAAAGGCAGGAAAGTGGAGCGTGAGGAGCTGACAGGCATGGAGTCGATTATTGCGGCGCCGCGGCGCTTACTGCGTGAGCGTGATTTTTCCTTTGCTCACGTAGTCGTCAAACTGGATGCGCGGAATCGCTGTGACGGCGGCAACACCGTCGCCGGCGTCCCAGCTGAGCGTGGCGCTGTCCGGCTCCAGCGCAACTTCCACGCGCACACGCGGGATCTCGATGGGCGTACCGTCACCCGGTGTGTAAGTCACGTCACCGGTAATCATGGCGAACTGGGGCATGGCTATCTCCTGGCAGGGGTCGTTATGCGCCCCCGGACGGCGGCGCTTGAAACCCATTTGGCACGCATCGCAAGCGTTTGTCTGTCAGAGAAAGGCGGCATTGTTGAATGTCGGCGTTCATGAACTGCCTTCCATGATGGCAACGGGTTGTCACGCTCAGGTCACGCTGAGGTTGACGGGGCTAAATCCCCGGGGCTTTCACTTTCTGGATGCAGGGTGGGTTGACAAACCAATAACCATATGGTTATGATTTAGGCATGCAAACAGTTTCCAACGAGGTTGCCAACGAAGTTTTCAAAGCCCTGGCCGACCCGACACGCCGGGCGATTTTTGAGCGCCTGGCCCAGGACGGGGCGCAAACCGTGCGTGCGCTGACAGACCGCGCGGGCGTGTCGCAGCCGGCGGTGTCCAAGCACCTGCGCATCCTGAAACAGGCAAGGCTGGTTGACGACAGGCGTGAGGGCCGCGAAACGCATTACAGCGCCCAGCCGCTGGCGCTTTCAGTCCTGCGCGACTGGGTGAGTTTTTATGGCGCCTTCTGGAACGACCGCATCGATCATCTCGAATCACTTTTGAAAAGGATGGACCAATGAGCAACACCACAACCCTTGACACCACTACGGCCTCCACTGAAACACGCGCTGTCGTCGTCGAGCGCGAGATCCCTTACCCGCCCGAAAAAATCTGGCGCGCCCTCACGCAGCCGCACCTGATCGAAGAGTGGCTCATGAAGAACGACTTCAAACCCGTCATGGACCAGCGTTTCAGCCTGCGCGCAGACTGGGGCGCTGTCGAATGCCAGGTTCTGGCCATCGAGCCCGACAAAACGCTGTCTTACACCTGGGCCGCCTATGGCCTTGAAAGCATCGTCACCTGGACACTTACCCCCACAAGCACGGGCACACACCTGCGCATGGAGCAGTCGGGCTTCCGGCTGGACCAGGAGCAGGCCTACCAGGGCGCCAAGCACGGCTGGCCGCAATTCTTTGCCAAGCTCGAACAGGTTCTGGCGCGGGCAGGTTGACCGCCCAGGTCTTCAACGCGAGGCATTGAGATGAATGCAATGGCCAAAAAGAAGCCCGATGCGAGCAGGGTGCCGGCAAAGGCAGGCAAGCCGGCCCTGCTCGCAGGCGGCAACCCGCAGATCCCCAAAGGCGAGGGCGACGCGCCCGTGCAGGCCTACATCGCGGCCATGCCGGGGTGGAAGCGCGACATCGGGCAACGCCTTGACGCGCTCATCGTGCGCACCGTTCCCGGTGTGCACAAGGCCGTCAAATGGAACTCGCCCTTCTACGGTGTGGCGGACCAAGGCTGGTTCCTCAGCGTCCATTGCTTCACGAAGTACGTCAAGGTGGCTTTCTTTCGCGGCACGTCGCTGCGCCCTGTTCCGCCTGGTGAGTCGAAAAGCAAAGACACGCGCTACCTCGACATCCATGAAGACGACCCCTTCGACGAAGCGCAGCTAACCGACTGGGTGAAGCAAGCCAGCCAGTTGCCCGGCGAAAAGATGTGAGCAAACACCAGACATGATGAATGGAGCAACAACATGAACAAAACCAAAAGTGCGCCGGCTGAAGCAAAAGAATCAGGCTCAGCATCTGAGTTGATAGACGCAAAGATCAAAGGCCTCGATGACTGGCGCGGCGAGACGCTCGCCCGCGTGCGGGCCATCGTCACGCAGGCTGTTCCCCATGTGGTCGAGGAATGGAAGTGGAGCGTTCCCGTCTGGTCTAAAGATGGCATCCTCTGCACCGGCGAGACCTACAAGAAGGCCGTGAAGCTGACCTTCCCCAAAGGCGCAAAGATGGAAGACCCTTCAAGCCTCTTCAACTCCAGCCTCGAAGGCAACACCCGCCGCGCCATTGACTTTCATGAGGGCGACAAGATCGATGAGAAAGCGCTGAAGGCATTGATACGCGAAGCCGCGACGCTGAACAAACCATCGGCCAAATAGCCGGGCTCCAGGGCCACTTTCACGCGTCCTTGGGGAATCTCGATCGGCGAACCACTTTGAGGCCTGTAGCGCTCTCACGCGCTGGTTAAGTATTTAGCGTGCAGTTTTCACCATCCGGTTGCAATTTATCGCCGGCGATAAAAATGGTTGCAAATTAATGCAACCATTTTGTTGCGGTTTTGAATTGGCTTGCGCATAATTAATGCAACCAGGAGATTGCATATGACTTCATCAACGACATCGTCTTCATCCACAGACCGCATCGAACGCAGCACCTTGATCAACGCCCCCGTGTCACGGGTCTGGCGCGCGCTGGTGAACGCCGAAGAATTTGGCGGCTGGTTCGGCGTGGCGCTCAAGGGCAAAAACTTTATTGCCGGCCAGCAGGTGCAGGGCCACATCACCATTCCGGGCTATGAGCATGTGCTGTTTGACGTGCTCATTGAGCGGATAGAGCCCGAAAAGCTGTTCTCTTACCGCTGGCACCCCTACGCGGTAGACCCGGCCATCGACTATTCGAAAGAGCCCACCACGCTGGTCGAGTTCACCCTCAAAGACACCGGCAAGGGCACCCTGCTCAGCGTGGCCGAATCAGGCTTTGACAAGATTCCCGTGGCCCGCCGGGCAGAAGCCATTCGCATGAACACCGGCGGCTGGGAAGGCCAGTTGGACAATATCCAGAAATATGTCACCTCGCACTAAAACCTCTGAAGTCTTGACCCCCCAGCCCGGCCCCGCAGGCGTCTTCGCCGCCTTGGGCGACGAAACCCGCCTGCGGCTGGTGGCGGTGCTCTGCGTGGGCGGCGCCGTGTCAATTGCCCAGCTCACCTCCACCACCGACATCACCCGTCAGGCCGTAACCAAGCACCTGCATGTGCTGGCCGACGCGGGGCTGGTGCATCACGTCAAAGTGGGGCGAGAGCGCCTGTGGCAGTTTGACCCACAGCAGCTCGACGAAGCCCGCCGCTCACTCGACCTGATTGCCCAGCAGTGGGACCAGGCACTGGGCCGGTTGAAGGCCTCGCTGGAGGCAGAGGCATAGCCGCTTTGCAGAAGGAATGACGATGCTCAAGCACAAGATTTTCACAATGGCTTTTGCCAAGGTCTACCCGATGTTGGTTCAAAAAGCCGAACGCAAAGGCCGCACCAAAGAAGAAGTCGACCAGATCATCTGCTGGCTGACCGGTTATGACCAAAAGGGGCTGGACAAGCAAATCAAACAGCAAAACGATTTCGAAACTTTCTTCGCCCTGGCCCCCGCCATGCATCCGAACGTGTCGCTGATCAAGGGCGTGGTCTGCGGTGTTCGAGTAGAAGAGGTCGAAGACCCGCTGATGCAGAAGATTCGCTGGCTGGACAAGCTGATTGATGAGCTTGCCAAAGGAAAGGCGATGGAGAAGATTCTGCGGTCGTAGCTTTACGGTGGCTTGGGGCCTACGAGGTCGAGGTCCAAAAAGGGTTCTTCTAGTACGATGAGCCAAAACAACCGGGAGCAGGCATGGCGGTTCAGGACAACAAGCGACTGGCGGTGTTGATTGACGCGGATAACGCCCAGGCCGCTGTCATCCAGGAGCTATTAGCGGAAGTCTCCCGGTACGGCACTGCCACTATCAAGCGGGCTTACGGGGACTGGACCACGACCAACCTGAAGGGCTGGAAGGACACACTGCACAAGATGGCGATTCAGCCCATCCAGCAATTCAGCTACACCAGCGGGAAAAATTCCACAGACTCCTCGCTCATCATCGACGCCATGGACGTGCTGCATGCAGGCAGTGTTGACGGTTTTTGCCTGGTTTCTTCCGACAGTGATTTCACCCGCCTGGCTACACGCGTTCGCGAGGCAGGCCTGGTCGTCTATGGCTTTGGTGAAAGAAAAACCCCAGAAGCTTTTGTGGCTGCGTGCGACAAATTTATCTACACGGAAATTCTGCGGTCCGAGGTGGCGGAAGAAAAAGGCGGGAAAGTTGAAGAGGTTCCCGCCCTGCCTGCGCTAAAGCCGATGGTGCTTGCCGCATTGGGTGCCGTCACCCGCGAAGACGGTTGGGCAGCGTTGGGGCCTGTGGGTAGCCAAATGACCAAGAACCAGCCCTCGTTTGATCCCCGTAACTATGGCTTTTCCAAGCTGGGCGAGTTGATGCGAAAGCAACCCTATCTTGAAGTCAAGGAAGTTGCAAATGAGGGGTCCGGTGGGGTGCATCTGCATGTCCGACTTAAGCAGGGTAACAACGCAAAGTAAGGCTATTCCGTCCAAGCTGCCCTTCCTGTCTTCGGCTGCCATGTGCCGTGCCACCGCCTCACCCAAAGGGCAAACGCCTCAGCTGGTTTCGGCCTGCTCTGTCTCTTCACGCCAGCTGCCCTGCGTCAGGCCCTGCAGCGCATAAGGGCCGATGGAAGCACGAATCAGGCGCAAGGTCGGAAAGCCCACCGCGGCCGTCATTCGCCGCACCTGGCGATTGCGCCCCTCGCGAATTCCCAGTTCCAGCCACGTGGTGGGGATTGCCTTGCGCACGCGCACGGGCGGCTCACGCTCCCACAGGCCCGGTGGTGTGCCGATCAGGCGCGCGTTGGCGAGGCGCGTCATGCCGTCGTTGAGTTGCACGCCCTGGCGCAGTGCGGCCAGCGCGGCCTCGTCGGGCACGCCTTCAACCTGCACCCAATAGATCTTTTCCATCTTGAAGCGTGGGTCACTGATGCGCGCCTGCAGCGCGCCGTCGCTCGTCAGCAGGAGCAGGCCTTCACTGTCCGCGTCCAGCCGGCCGGCCACATACACCTCGGGCACTGCAATGAAATCTTTCAACCCGCGCCAGCGGCCTTCGGGCGTGAACTGGCTCAGCACGCCGTAGGGCTTGTTAAAGCAGATCAGGCGCGGCGGCATGCCGGTTGCGGTGGGCGGGGGGAGGCTGGGGCTGGGCATGGGTGTCATTGGACCATGCCCTGGTAGCGGCACTGCGATAGCATCGCCGCATGAGTACCCAATACGAGAGCATCAAAACCGCCACGCTTTATACCGATGCCTTCAGGGTGGCCGCCCCGGCTTCGCCCGTGGAACGCAATGTATGGCCGCGCAAGCCGGGTGTTTTTATCCGCGCGATCAAAACTGATAAAGCCGCAGAGGTTGATGAGCCCATAGGCGCTGAACAGCCCGCGCGAGCGCTGCTTTCGCATGAGCTGGTGGCCGGGCAGTTTGGCCTGGTGCCGCGCTGGGTCAAGTCGGCGTCAGACGCCAAACTGCGTTCGACCAAGCTGGTCAATGCCCGCTCGGAAACCGTCACCACGTCCAGCAACTTCCGCGATGCCTGGCTGGCCGGGCAGCGCTGCATCGTGCCGATGATGGCCTTCATGGAGGACGATTGGCGCAGCGGCAAGGCCGTGCCCACCCGCATTGCCCGGGTGGACGGTGAGCCCATGGGTGTGGCGGGCCTGTGGGAGAGCTGGACAGGCGCGGATGGCGAAGTCATCGTCAGCTACGCACTCCTCACAGTGAATGCCAACAGCCACGCCCTGATGAGCCGATACCAGCAGCCCGGCAACGAAAAACGGATGCTGGCGATTCTGAACGAGGGCGCCTACGACGCCTGGCTGGGCGCCCGCACGGAAAAGGCCAAGGAGTTTATGCGGGCGTATCCGGCTAACTGGTTGACCGCCAACCCGGTTGAGAAAAGCCGCTGATCGCCACGCTAACCGGGTTAGAACGAGAATTATGAGAAATCATGCTGCAGCCCTTGATGGGAAAGCGCGACCAGCTATAAAAATAATAGCGAATTCAGTTTTCCGACGACGAGTCCGCAGTTAATGTTTTGCCGACTGCTGTGATTTGGCCCAGACCAGCAGCAGGTTGTTGGCCGGCATGGCGTGCCGGGCTTGCAACTGCAGGCCGGCGCGCGCGGCTTCCTGCTCTACATCTTCTCTGCGCCTGATGCCCCACGACGGATCTTGCGCGCGCAGGCTTTGGTCGAAGTTGAGGTTGCCTTCAGATGTAGATACACCGTCTTCCAGATATGGCCCGTAAGTCACCAGTACGCCGCCCGGCGCTAGATGGCGCGA
The DNA here is from genome assembly GCF_056405975.1 of Polaromonas sp. P1_E12. Classification (NCBI taxonomy): domain Bacteria; kingdom Pseudomonadati; phylum Pseudomonadota; class Betaproteobacteria; order Burkholderiales; family Comamonadaceae; genus Polaromonas; species Polaromonas sp. P1_E12. Next base: position 394,288 of record NZ_JBFUBB010000001.1, read on the forward strand.
GGCGCCTTGCATCAACGCAGCGCAAGTCACCCAAGGCGAGATATGCAGCATGTTGGCGCAGTAGATCAGGTCGAATTGCTGATCACTTGGCAACCATTCAGGCGCTATCACGTCGAGCACCAGAGGAGGGCGCACATTGCGCAAACCTTGTTCCGTGATTCGCGCAGAGATGGAATCCAGGGAGGCGCGCATCGCATCGGTGGGCTGCCATGTCCATTGTGGAAGGGCTGCGGCGAACCATGCGACGTGTTGGCCTGTGCCTGAGGCGATTTCTAGCGCGTTGCCACGTTCAGGTAAGACCAAGCGCAGTACATCTAGGATGGGCTGTTTGTTGCGGTCTGCGGCGGGGCTGAAGGTGGCTTTGGGCATGAATGGATTACAACGGTCAAGCAAGAAACTCGGGCTATCTAGCGTATTGCGCTTGAACTAAACCGCATATTGAAGGCACATTTAGACATGTGAATGTGCTGCCATTTGCAAGATTGAGAGGTCCGTTTATCAGTTAGCTTGATAAAGTCGCTTCATGTATTTTTGAAGAAATTGAACTGCGATCTCTGAGTTTTGTTCGTGCAGATTTTTGTCCCAAAGAAGCTCGGAATTTTCTTCGGGACTAAGCGACAAATCGTTCCAGATATCACGCAAAGGTACATCAGACTTGGTACCAATCCTGTTGACCAGAAGGCTGTATATATGCGCTTGCGTCAATATGATTCTCCACAACACAGGGCAAGTGTTGGGATGAAATTTATGAAATAAATTGAACAACAGAGAGATTTCATGTTGGGGGTTCAGCTTGAGTAACTCTCCCACGTTGCGCTCAAAGTCTCCGAATGTTCGAAGAGTATGGGGCTCATTCTCGGATAGAAAACAATCGTGTAATACGTTGTCTAAACTGCCTAGTGCAATCCCTTGACGTCGAACAAATCCAAGATCGCCTTCTATTTTCGGATGCCCGCTTTTTAGCAAAGGCTCATATGGAATTTTCGGTTCTCTACCAGCAAGTTCAAAATCACTTGAAAGCGTTTGAGAAAGGATTTTCGCAAGCGTATATGTAGTTGCAACGCCTTCATCTACGCTGAAATCAACGAAAGTGAGCTTGCGTTGAATTATTTTGAATATGGCAATGGGAGCTAGTAACTTGTAAATTGTGGACCACATGTAGTACCCGTTGTGGTCGAGCCATCCCCCATCCGGCGTGAGCGTTCCGCTACGGACGCTACGAGCCAGACTTGCTACTCGGTAGTATGCGTCCTCACACTGTTCTACTAGTTGAAAGAGCAGTGGTTCGTACTGTTCGTACAGTTTCTTCTTTGCTTCATATTCGTAGTCTCGCCGTGCATTTTTCTCGGCACTTGCCGTGCCAAGTTCGGCTTTTATTCTCTCCAGATTTTGACTTTGCTCCGTCGCAAGGAGTGATTTGTGAGTTTCTAATTTGCGATCATATTCATGGCGAATTGAATCTTTAATTCGTTCCGAAATCCATGTTTTACTCAACCAAACCAGTACGGCAGTCAATATTCCGCTAATCGTTGCTGAGGCTAAAAGAGTGGATGCAAAGTCGGTCATAAGAGCTTGTTCGTTTTATGAACAAAAATTTCAGTGGGTACCCTCATGCGAATCAAGCTGAAGAGGTGTGTTGGTCGGCACATCTCTCAGTGAGACTCGATATAAGAAGTCATGGCCTAGAGATTGCTGGGTATCTGACAGAAGTAGCTTTCAGATGTACTCAGTTTGAATTTTCATCGTTGGCCATGGTTGGCGCCGGAAGCGCTTTTTGCAAAGCATCTTTATGCTCGCCAAAATCAATGTCCGGTTTTGCATATTGCAGTTCAAGTTGAATTTTTTCCGCACGATCAAAAGCTACTAGTTGTTTTTTCTGCTCTGCAGTGGGCTCTACTCCCTCAGCAATTTTTGGCTTTTTGGGTAACTCCAGTCGCAGTTCAACTTTGGCGCCTTCCGCCAGCTTATGTGACAATTTTTGAAGCGCTACGGATAAGGCGTTACGCAGTTCATTTTTTCGGCCCTTGTCAGAACCTTTATAGAACTCTGAGACCAACTTCGTCGCTAATTTATCCAGATCTGTCTTTACCTTTGAGGCGTTGTGTGTCTCCAGTTTCTTTAGAACATCTTTTGGCGCATCTGAATCGACCAGCTGTGCATACAGCGATTTCATCTTAATAAGATCTCGCAGTATGGAGTTGACGCCCTTCACACATTTGGCCACGCCGAATATGAATGTGGCCGTTCCTGCCAAGTAGAGCAACCAGGAACCGGAGGCAAGAGTTCGAACATTCACCGGAGCTCTCTCTGGATCAAAGGTCTCTGAGATGGCCTGACATATCCGGTGCCAGTCTTTAGCTTCTTTAGATAGATCATCCAGAGTCTTCGTTTCGTAATCTACCGGTAGATCAATCAGCATCTCTGCGTCACCCTCAGGCAGCTTGAAATACTCAACTTCCAACTCACTGAAGGCGGTGTTGATGGTGGTTATGTAGTTCAGCTTCTTTACAGTTTTGTCTTTTAGCCGGTTTAGCGCTGTCGCCATCAAGTTCGCGCTAAGTTGGTTTGAATTTATGGCACCCATCACCTCATCAAACAACGGATCTCCGAGGTATTCCTCAAGATCCAAATCTGCTATCAATTGCGCTAAATCTTCATCTGGATTGTTCAATGGACTTTCTTGTAAGAGGCCTCTTAGTTCCTCTAGATGGTCTCTGAAGTTTTTGGCGAGATTGGTGTCTCCAGGACTCCCCGCGATAGCATTGAGATCGTTTATGAGACCTTGTATGCGCGTGTCCAGATTGATGCGGTTCACATCCTGATCGATTATTTCGATCCCCCTATGAAAGCGTGCTAAATCCATATCCCCTCCTTTTTGTATCAACTTGGGTCTCGCCACTTGCGGACTGCCTTAACGGTACCAGCCTAGCTTGATCTTTGGTAGCCATACCTATCGTTACCCCTTAAGCCCCTTACCCGCCCGCGCCACCATCTCCTCCGTCCCTAGATCCTTCGCACACCACCCCGCCACAATGCGCGACGAGTTGGAGAGACCATGCGCGTCCGGCCCGCTGCCTTCGCCTTGCAGCACCTGAACCGGAATCTGCGCTTTCTGCAATGCATCGGCCATCACGGTTTGCGAAGCCCAGAAAACGTTTTTGTCATTCGGGTTGCCCAGCACAAACACGCGCAGCTTGGGGTTGACCTTGTCTTTGGCGACAAATTTCCACGGCTCGTAGGAATCGGCGTAGTTGGTGGTGTCTTTGGTGCGGCCCATCATTTCCCAGCGGATGCGGGGAGAGGAGGGTGCTGAGGTGGGGATGGCGCAGACGATGTCTGAACGTTCGGTGATCAAGGACGAGGTGACGTGGCCGCCGCCGCTTTGTCCGGCGATGACCCATTCTTCAATGCCGTAGTGCTTCTTGATCTCGTCTAACGCGGCCGAGATGATGAGTGATTCGTCAATGCGCCTGCGCTGCATGTGGTCGCCTGATGAGCCGTGGGTGCCCGGGCGGCCCATGTATATGTAGGGCATGCCGAGTGTTTTGGCCCAACCGTCGGCGAAGTTTTGCAACTGGGCATTGGTCAAGTCCAGGTAGTTTTTGCTGGTCTTGCCTATGCCTACAAAGATGTCGCCGTGAAAGAACACGATGGCGCGTTTGACGGGCTGGTCGCCAAAACCGGCCTTCCAGTATTTAAGGCATTCAGCGCCCGAGCTGGCCGTAGCGGCCCAGACTGTATTGGCGGCGGCTGCGCATTGCGCCTGCGTGGCCTTGACGCCGTGCAGGATGGCCGATTCTGAAAAATCGCCTGCGTCGCTAAATTCGAAACGGCCGAACTGGGCATGACCGGTGGCCGGTACCAGCAGGGATGCCGCCCATCCCGTCATCACCAGAAAATTGCGCAGGCGCTTGGGGTAAGGGGATGGGCGCATATGTGGGCCTAGGGCTTGGCGACACCCATCTGTTGCAGCTCCAGGCCCGCTGCGACGTGCTCGATGTAGAGGAGGACGCCTTTTTCGCGGGCCTTGTTGAAAAACTCGGCGGCCTTTGTCTTGTCGCCCTGGGCATAGTAGTTCTGGCCAACATAGAAATAACCCTCCACAAGGGCCATGTCGCGCTCGTCGCCTTTTTTGCTGTCGAGTGTGGCCAGGGCCTGTTCGGGCGTCATCAGGCCGTGCAGCATGGCAAGGGCGGGGCGGGGCCAGTCACCGCCAGGCTTGGCCCTGGCAAGCGCTTGCTGTGCGGCGTCCGGCGTGATGCCCAGCCGCTTTTGTGTCCATACGCGCCACAGCTCTGCATAAAGTGCTGCGTCTGCATCAGCCTGTTTGGACTGGCTTGCTTTGGCAAAGTCTTCTGCCGCTGCCGCAAGCTGGCCGCCGTAGAAACGCGCATGGCCGCGCCGGTACATCACGTGGTCGCTTTCGTCGCCGAGTGAGATGGCCTTGCTGTAGTCGGCAATGCTGCGGGGGTAGTCTTGCAGGCCAAAGTACACATTGCCGCGGCAGGCATAGGCGCGCGAAAAGTTGGGGCTGCCCTTGATGGCAAGCTGGGCGTCTTTCAGGCCTTCTTCGGGTTTGCCGAGGTCTGTGAGTGCTTCGGCGCGTTCGCACAGGGCGTTTGCCAGGTCGTCACCGCTCAGCCGGCCGCTGTCGATACCTTTGCCGATCTTGCCGATGCGGTCTTTCAGGCGGTCCTCAATTGTCTGGCGCAGGTTTTTGGCCCCCAGGCCCAGCAGGCCGGATGCCTTGATGTCGTCTTTACGCACTACCGCAATGGGGTAAAAAATCTCGCCCGTGCGGCGCAGGGCGGCCGCATAGGCCGGCACGCGTGACGCCTCGATCTGGGTTTGCAGTACGGCCAGCTCGATGGAGGTTGATGCCCGATTGCCGCGAAAGGTGCTGGAGACCTTGTAGTCAAAGGCGTCGTCGCGCACGGAGCGCGTGAGGGGGTCACGCACCACAGACACCTCAGGCGGGAATTCAATCTCGATCGAGTAGCGGTTCTTGCGCGGCAGGACTTCCATGGACAGCGGCTGGGTGCGATTGACTGACGGCGGCATGACCACCATGCCCGCCATGTTGCTGGCGCTGTAGCGCACGCCCCACTCGCCAGTGGCCGTGATGGCCAGGTTGGGAATGATGTAGAGGTTTTTGACGGTTATGACGTTGTTAACGGTGTCGTCGAGCACCTGGAGCGGCGCCGAAAAACGGATGCCGGGATAGAGCCGCTCATATACCTCGCGAAACACCTTGTCGCGCTGCTCGGTCGTCCAGGYGGCCAACTGGATGCGGCGCATTTCCGCGCTGTAGCCCGACCAGAGGTTCTGGCTTTCGAGCGTGCCGTCGCCGCCAAATTTCGGCAGCGTGATTTTTTCGGTGAGTTCGTTGCGGGAGATCGCGGCGTAATCAGCTGACTTGATGCGGGTGAAGCTGCTGTTGCCGGGTTGAACAACGAGTACTTCAGAGCCTTCATGCGGCTGGCCTAGCGCGTCCAGCCGTCCGGTTTGGCCGATCAGGGTGGGGTCGAGAAAATAGGTTTTTCCTTCCACTTCCGCGCGCACGATGGCGTGGTCGAAAGCGTAAGGTGAAGGCAGCATCTTCGTCAGTCCATCGCGGAAGCGGGTGGACACCAGCACCGGCTGTGCCTTGATGCCCAGCGCGCGCAGCATCTCGATCAGCATGAATGACTTGTCCTTGCAGTCGCCATAGCGGCGCTGCAGGGTGAGCGCGGGTTGCGTGGGGCGGTGCGAACTTTCACCCAGGGACACCGAGAAATAACGGATTTCGTTCTGCACCCATTGCAGTGCACCGGAGACGCGCTCGTCCATGGTGGGCTTGGTGCCCAGCGTTTGCACTACCTGCATGATTTCAGGAGGCAAGGGTGCGTTGCTACGGAACAGCTGATCAGCCCAGTCCGACACCTCGGCCCAGCTCTGGAACTCCGAGAACTGCATGGAGCGGCCCACATAAAAACTGGAAGGAACCGACGCTTCAAAGTCCACGGCCGGCAGCGCGAGCTGTTCCCAACGGAGTTTTTTCATCGCGCCGCTGACTGACTCGACAGGCTTTGGATAGTCCTTGTTCAGGTCGCCCAAAAAACGCACATTGATCTTGCGCGCGGAAGGATAGTTAAGCGTGACACGGCGCCGGTCAACCGGGCCGCCCTGGTCCCAGCTAGCGTAGTCAATGAAGCGGTTGCCCATGACCGGGTTGGCTCCGATGGTGGAGTAGGCGATCTCCAGTATGTCGCCGACGCGCAGGTCCTCAACCAGGATGGATGCGGTGGTTTCGCCGTTGTAGGCGCCCATGTCGAGGCCGGTTTCCTGCTGAAGGAAGCGGATTTCGGCCGTGGCGAGCTTGTCAAGAACCTGGCCTGCGCGGTGAATGCGCAAAATATGGAGCTTGGCCCGCTGGTATTCGGGGTTGAAGGACACCTGCATCGTGCCCAGCGACTGCAACGGGGCATTGGTGTTGGCCAGCCAGGCCCGGTGTACAAAGCTGGTGGATTGTGCGGCCACCATGAACTGCGTGTCCGCCAGTATGGTTACCACTGGTGCCTTGCTTTGCGTGGCAGGCAGGTTGGTGATGGGTTCGACCCAACTGGGCAGGGCCGCCTGGCGCTCGAATTTGTCGGATGAAATCCGCACTTCCTTGACGCCTTCGTTCGGACCCTGTGTAGCAGGCGCCGGCTGGGAGTGCGCGGCCAGTGCGCACAGACCGAGCGTGCCCATCAACATCGTGCTGCGCACGGCATGCAACCAGATTTTCAAAATATTCTCCCTCGTAATTCGAATTGTTTTGTGGACGCTTTTTTGGGGGCCTCGTTGGCGCTGCGTCTTTCGGGTTGCCAGTTATTTGGCCCAGTTGTCCTTCATGCCCGTGACCCGATTGAATACGGCTTTACTGGCAGAGTGATCCACCAGGTCAGTCACAAAGTACCCATGCCGCTCAAACTGAAAGCGCGTACCGGCGGGCACATTCGTCAGTGATGGCTCAACGTAGGCAGTCACTGCCTTGAGGCTGTCGGGATTCAACTCATCGTGGAAATCCTTGTCGCCGGTGCCGGGGTGTTCGGTGGTGAAGAGGCGGTCATAAAGGCGCACTTCGGCCTGCACCGCGTCGTTCACGCCCACCCAGGTGATCACGCCCTTGACCTTGATGGCGTCTGAGCCGGGCGTGCCGCTCTTGGTGTCGGGGATCAAGGTGGCGTGCACTTCTGTCACCTTGTCGTTTGCGTCTTTCACCGCGCCCGTGCATTCAATGACGTGGCCGTACTTCAGGCGCACCTTGCTTCCCGCAATGGCCTGCTTGCTGGCGTTGATGTGGGGCGGGAACAGGCGGAAGAAACCTTTGGGGGGAGTTTCTTCGTAGTCGGTGCGCTCAATCCAGACTTCCTTGCCGATCTTGAACTGGCGCTTGCCCATCTCTTCGTGGTGCGGATGAACCGGGGCGCTGCAATCGTCGAGCTTTCCTGCGCCCATGACTTCGTCCCAGTTGGTCAGTACCAGTTTGACGGGGTCGAGCACGGCCATGGCGCGTGGGGCAATCGGGTCGAGCGTATCGCGCAGCGAGCCTTCGAGCGTGCTGTAGTCGATCCAGCTGTCGCTCTTGGTCACGCCTATGCGTTCGGCAAAGAGTTGCAGCGATTCGGGCGTGTAGCCGCGGCGGCGCAGGCCGACTATTGTTGGCATGCGCGGGTCGTCCCAGCCGCTCACGCGCTTTTCTGTCACCAGCTGCGCGAGTTTGCGTTTGCTGGTGAGCACGTAGGTGAGGTTCAGTCGCGCAAATTCGTACTGGCGTGGGTGCGGTGTGGCGATCAGCTTGCCTTCGGCCAAACGGTCGAGCAGCCAGTCGTAAAACGGGCGCTGGTCTTCAAACTCGAGCGTGCAGATGCTGTGGGTGATTTGCTCAAGTGCGTCTTCGACCGGGTGGGCGAAGGTGTACATCGGGTAAATGCACCATTTGTCGCCCGTGTTGTGGTGGTGGGCGCGGCGTATGCGGTAGATGGCCGGGTCACGCATGTTGATGTTGGGGGAGGCCATGTCGATTTTTGCGCGCAGCACGGCGGCGCCGTCGGGCAGCTTGCCGTCTCGCATCTCGCGAAAACGGGCCAGGTTTTCAGCGGGTGTGCGGCCGCGGAAGGGACTGTTGGTGCCGGGGTGGCCGAAGTCGCCGCGGTTGTGGCGCATTTCTTCGGCGGTTTGTTCGTCAACGTAGGCGTTGCCGCTTTCAATCAAATATTCAGCCGCGCGGTACATGAAGTCGAAGTAGTCGCTGGCCTGGTAGGGCGTGTCGCCCCCCTTGTCGTTGCCGATCTGCGCCCAGTCATAGCCCAGCCACTTGACGGCTTCAATGATGCTGTCGACGTATTCGGTGTCTTCTTTTTCGGGGTTGGTGTCGTCAAAGCGCAGGTGGCATACGCCGCCGTAGTCACGCGCCAGGCCGAAGTTCAGGCAAATGCTTTTGGCGTGGCCCACATGTAAGTAGCCGTTGGGCTCGGGCGGAAAGCGCAGGCGCACCTTGGCCGGGTCGGGCTGGCCTCCAGCATGGTGGGCAGCGTCCCCGGGGCTGCCGCCCCAGCGGCGGCTGGCATAAGTGCCTTCGGCCAGGTCTTTTTCGATGATCTGGCGCAGGAAGTTGCTGGGCTTGTGGGTTTCTTTGTCGGCGGGAGCGGAGGCAGGGGCGGGGGTGGTCATTGAGTGATTTTAGGGGGTTACGTTTGGCTACGCTCTTCACTGTGCATGCGGTACGCCGTTACGGGGGTGGCGCGTTTAATAAACACATGGGCATTTCCTGCCCTGTTAAGGAGATCATATGAAGACAGCATTCAAGGCAAACCGCTCCGTCGCCATGGCTGGTGCCGCAGCCGCATTGGCCCTGGCCGCCTTCGGCTTTGCCGGTGCAGCCCAGGCCCGCGACAACGTGACCTTTTCTGTAGGGGTTGCCGCCCCAGGTGTGCAGGTCGGCGTGACAAACGCCTACCCGGTGTACCAGCAGCCTGTTTATGTGCAGCCGGCACCTGTGTATTACCAGCCTGCGCCGGTGTACTACCAGCCGCGCCCTGTGTACGTCAGGCCTGCACCGGTGTATTACGCACCGCAGCCTGTGTACTACGGCCCCAGGCACGGCGGCTACTATGGTCCGCGCCCGGTGTATTACCAGGGGCATGGCCGCGGACATGGTCACGGCCACGGCCACGGATATCGCTAAGAATCGTTAAGGGGTTTTGAAAGGCATCCTGCCGGTCAATCACGCCCCAAAACCCTCAAACAAAAAGCCCGCTTCGTGCGGGCTTTTTGTTGGGCGCTGAAAGGTTGGTGGGTTGCAGTACTAGGCGGCCGGGCGCCAGAAAACATAGTCGGCCTCGTAAGGCACCGACACCCGCATGCCCAGGCTGGCGGAGGTGCATGGGGTGGCCGACACAACCCCGCCCGCTGTTCTGCGGCTCTGGATGTAGCTGACGCTGGCGAGGGCACCCGGGGTGTCTGAAGGGCTCACCATGGCCCGCTGCAGCGGTAGGCTGCTGCGGTCGGTGAACACTTCGACCAGTTCCCGCGCGGCGACTTTGGAGCCGTCGCTGTGCACCCAGCGTGAGCGCAAACCCGGGTAGTACATGACGGTCTGGCCATAACTGTCTTGCAGCCGCAGCCCGGGCGTCTGGAGCAGCCAGGCGTATTCATAGGGCGCACGTTTGATGGCCTGGCATTCGTACAGGAGGTCGCCCTTGCCCTGCGCTTCCAGCACGGCCTGGTGGCCCGCCGGCACGCGTATGGCTTCAGGCAGGGCCTGCTGGGCGTTGTAGGGGTTGGGCAGGCGCACGCTGCAGGCGCCAAGCACCCCCACTGCGCCGGTGACCATGAGCACGCTTCGCAGCAGGGCGAAGCAGGGAGCGCGAGGGGCTTTGGTGTTCACGGCAGGTTCCAGGTGAGGGGCGATGGTCTCAGGCACCAGTAAAACACAATAAGCCAGGCCCGCTGTAGGACGCCGAAGAGAATGGGTGCGGGCAAAGGTCGGCAGGTTTCACCGGGTAGGGTGATGGCGCATTGGAAGCGTCCAGCCGGTATTCCATGCCGGTGCCAATGCCGATGTCGTGATGCAGCTCCATCCCGGTGCCAAATATGGCTGCAGCCCAATAAGAATCAGCGCGAGCAGCTATAAATTCAGTAGCGGATTGATTCTGCCAACGCCAGAAAAAAAGCCCGCAGACCAGGGGCCTGCGGGCTTTTGGGTTCCGTTTGCCGCTCTGCTTCAAGAGGCTTTCCAGAAAATATAGTCGGCCTGGTAAGACGTTGTCAGCTTGTCGCCGAGGTCGGATTGCGTGCAGGCCTTGCCCAGCTCCTGGCCGCCCTTGGTCTTGATGCGCTGGATGTAGGTGATGTTTTGCAGGACGCCGGGCGTGGCGCCGGATGCACCGGTGGAAAGCTGGTTCGGCAGGTTGGTGGCGCCTATGCGGGGTGCCAGCGCCACCTGCGTGCCGACGACGCTGGAGCCGTCGACGTGCGTCCAGGTGGCAGGCGGGCCGGAATATTTCGCGACGGTTTTGCCGGTGCGGTCCAGCAGGTCGGCTTCGGGCCTCACGAGAACCCAGCCGATGGTGCCGGCCGTGTCGGCGTTGGCCTTGCACTCGTAATGAAGCAGGCCGCTGGCGGTGGTTTCAAGCGCCACAACATGCCCGGGCGGCACCTTGACCGATGCGTCCAGCGGGTCCTGCGTGTATTCCTTGGGAAGCGGCGCGACGCCGGAGCAGGCGGTGATCAGCGCGGCAGTGCCGGTGACCATGGCCAGCGTGACGGCAACGCTCTTGCTATAGGCCCAAAAGGTGTTGTGTGTGCTTTTCATGAAGGCTCCTCGGGTTGTTGTTTTGCCCGCTAACCAGTAAAGCCCGCTGAAATGTAAACATCTGTAGGACGCCGCGCAGCCTCGTTGCCAGCGCCTGGCCGGACCGTTTGCGGGCAAACGCGACAGCTCAGGCGGCATGTCAAAAGACAGGTCACGCAACCAGCCAAAGAGGAGGCCAACTGCCCATAAAAAAGCCCGCAGCGCCGGCCTTGCGGCAAGCCTGCGGGCGTAAGACCAGCCCCGCCTGACTTCAGAGCTGGCGGCTCACCCTGAGGAGATGCGGGTGAAGGGTGTCGGGCGCCGGGAAGTGCCTGTGCGAACTCCCTGCACTTTCCGGCGTTTACATCGCCTTGTAGAAGATGTAGCCGGCCTGGTACTTCACGACCTGTTTGGCGCCCATGTTGCCGGCGGCGCAGGGCATGGCGGGCGCAACGCCGCCCTGGGTGTCCACGCGCTGGATGTAGGTCACGCCGCTCATGGCGCCGCTGCCCATGGCCGGGTTGCCCTTGACGAGCTGCAAAGGGATGTTGCCCATGCCGCCGGGGGCGACCGCGATTTGCGTTGCCGTCAGTTTGGAGCCGTCCATGCTTTCCCAGGTGGCCGGCGGGCCGTAGTATTTGCCGACCTGCTTGCCGCTGCGGTCATTGAGCTTCGCGTCGGGGCCGACAAAGACCCATTCAAACTGGCCGGCCATGTCTTTTTTGGCATTGCACTGGTAGGTGATGTCGCCCACGCCGACGGTCTCCATCGCGACCTTGTTGCCGGCCGGTACCTGCACGGCGGCAGGCAGGCTGGCTTGCGAGTACGTGGGCATCATGGGCGACATGCTGCCGCAGGCGGCGAGCAAGGACACGAGCAGAACTGAAGCTGAGGCGGTGGCTGTGCGTAAAGTCATTTTTGAACTCCTGGGTTTTTGTGAACCGGCCAGGCTGGCCGGCATGTACCGGACGTCCGCCCTTGTTGTGTACCTGTGCGGGCGCGTCCCGCAATGGATACGGCGCAAAAACGGCAATGGATTCAAATGAATGAGGCCCCACGCATCGCGTCCTATGCCAAGCGCTATCAAATTAGTAGCTACTCGCGCCCGTCCTGCATGGGCTAGAGGTCGATTTGATGCATAACTCCCGCAGAGCCGGTTCTTCGGCGTATTCACCAGCGGGGGCCGCGGAACCGGCTTTGCCGGGCCGCAGGCGCCGCCCCCTGAGGGGGGAACAGGCTACACGCAGTGAGCCTGGACAGGGGGGAACCTTATTGCCCGAAGCGCGGGCCCTTGAGGAGAAAATCGGCTTCCTCGGGCGTATCGGTACGCCCCAGCGCCGCGTTGCGGTAGGGGAAGCGTCCGAAGCGGGCAATGATGTCCCGGTGCTGGTGGGCGAAGTCAAGATTGCCGCGCAGGCGCTGCTTGAGTGAATCGGGCGCGTCGTCCACCAGCCGGGTGAAGCGCGCCACGCATTCATCTTGCAGCGCCAGGCTTTCGGCATGCATCAGCGGCATGTACAAAAAGACGCGCCCGGCCCAGGGCAGCTGCAGGTCGGTTTGGGCGGTCAGCGCCTCCAGCACCAGTTGCTGGGCCCGCGCGTCGCCGGCAAAGGCCTTGCCGGAGCCGCGAAAGACATTGCGTGTGAACTGGTCCAAAAGGACGACCAGCGCCAGGCGGTGAAGGGGCGGTTGCGCCCAGCCTTGCAGGCCGCCGTCCACGGCTGCCTCGACCGCATGGCCGAAGCGCGTGCGGATGTCTTCGTCGAGTTCGGCGCCGCCGCCAAACCAGCGTTTGCCAAGGTCTTGCGTGGGCCAGTCTTTTTCGACGCCGTCGCCCAGCCAGAAGTCCAGGACTTCGGCGGGCGTGGCGTGGTGGCGGGCAGGCGCCGCGCCGGAAAGTGCACCAGGGAGTGCGCCAGACAATGCGCCAGGGAGTGAGGTGGGCTCGGTCATGACGACCGAAAGCTTAGCCTACCAGCGGTCGGAGCGCAGTTGCAGGTCCCAAACACCCTTGCGGATCGAGTAAACGCCGACCACGCCGTAACGCTGCTCGCCCACCGAGTCCCACTTCATGGAGCCGGTAATCGGCGCGTAGCCGTCGAAGGTGCGCAGGGTTTCGGTGATTTTTTCGGGCTTGACCGAGTTGGCGCGCCGCATGGCGCCGGCCAGGATGTACATCGCGTCGTAGGTGTAGTGGCCGCCGTAAGCCGGCTCCCTTTTGAAGGTGTCCTGGTACTTGCTCAGGAAGGCCTTGCCGTTGACAAACTCTTTGGCGTCCAGGATGGGCGAAGTGGCGTAGATGCCCTTGACTGTGTCGCTGCCCTTGAGCATGTCGGTCGTCTTGATGGTGTCGCCGCCCAGAATGCTGATCTGCTGGTTGTAGTCGATCTTCTTGAGGGCATCAATCAGCGCGAGGATCTGGAAGTCGCCTTGCGTGGACACGACCACTTCGACATTGCCGTCCTTGATCTTGCCGGCCAGCTCGTCGAACTTGGTGGTCTTGTCGTCGGATGAATAGGTGACCACTACTGCCTTGCCGGCTTTCTTCAGCTCGACGGCCGCACCGGCGGCCAGGCCCTTGCCGTAGGTGGTGCCGTCATCGACGATGGCGAACTTGCTGGCACTGAGCTGGTTGGCGGCGAAGGAGCCGATCGCGCGGGCCTGCAGGTTGTCGTTGGCCACCAGGCGGAAGGTGGTGGCCAGGCCCAGCTCGGTGAACTTGGGGTTGGTCGAGATGGCCAGCTGGGGAATGTTTTTGGCGGCATAGACCGGTGCGGCCGGGATGCTGACGCCCGAATTGAGGTTGCCGATCACGGCGACCACGCCGGCATCGACGAGCTGCTGCGCGACTTCCACACCGGTTTTTGGATCAGACCGGTCGTCCATGGCCACGATTTCAATCTTGACCGTCTTGCCCTTGATCTGGAAGCCCTCCTTGTTGATCTCGTCCACGGCCATCTTCACGCCGTTGTGCAAGTCCTGGCCGAGCGCGGCGAGGTTTCCCGACAGCGGTTGGGCAACGCCGATCTTGATGGTGTCTGGCGGGTTGTCACAACCCGAGAGCAGGGCGCTGGCTACGGCAATGGCGGTCAGGCCGACCAGGGTATTGCGGCGGGAGGTGAAGCTGTTCATCGTGAGAACCTTGGTGGTAATGTTGGTGTAACTGAATGTATATTTCACCTTCATGAAGCGGTAGTAGGGTTCACCCATCAGCGAATGAATGTACGAGTAGATAAGTTTTACTAATGGTTCTTATTGGTTCGTTTTTGACTCAAAAATGCACCTGAAAGGCTCATTTTTGGTTCACTTCGATGCGTGACTGCCTGGCGTGCCTGTGGCCAGCCTCACAAACCCGTTGCCGGGAATTTAAGGGAGCAGGTGCCTGCGCAGGAAGCTGCTGATCTTCTGGTCCACCGCGGGAAGCTCGCTGCGGTCAAAGCCGGGCGGGTCCAGCAGCAGGTCTTTGGCCAGGGCCGACATGGCATCGGCCGGTGGCGGCGGCGACAGCAGCGCACCGTGGCCGCCGGTGGGCAGGTCGGCCACGTGTTCGCAGCGCTTGCAGGCCGCAAGCACCACGTCGCTGTGAAAACGGGGCACCAGCCAGCGATCTTGCCGGGCGGTGACCAGCCCGAGCGGCACGGGCGGTGAGGCCAGCGAGGCCATGTCGAAATCGGCGGCCAGCGGAACGCCGGCAACCACTGCGCGAATGCGCGGATCGGTGTGGGTTTGCCAGCCTGCGTCGCTGAATCTTTGGCGAATCACTGCCAGCGCCACCGTTTTTTTCAGGCCGTCCAGCATGCCGCCCGTGAGCCGGGTGGTCAGCCCGACGCAGGTTTGAAAGTCCTCGGCAATGTTGGCCTCGCAATGCCGGGCCAGCAGCGCCGGGGACCAGCGGCCGCCGGCGAGCGTCAGGGCGGTGTGTCCGCCGGCCGACATGCCGTACATGCCGACCTTGTCCAGCGACAGCAGCGGTGCCAGGCGCTGGTCATGCGCTACCGCGTCAATGGCGCGGGACACTTCGGCGGGCCGCAGCTTCCAGCTGTCGGGTCCGGGGGTGGATGGGTCCATGGCGTTGTCGCCGCGGTGCCGGGGAAACGCGACCACGAAGCCGTCTTCGACCAGGCGGCGTGCCAGGTCGGTGTAGGTCCAGGGCGAGCCGCCCGAGCCGTGCGAGATCACCACCAGGCGCGTATTGCCGCGCACCGGCTGGCCACCGCGATCAAGTTTGAGGGAATAGGAGCCGAACTGGGCCTGCCGGTCTTCACCGGCGGAAGGGTAAAAAACGCTGATGGGGCCATCGTCCTGCAGGCCGGGCAGTTCGGTGAATCCCATGCCGGCCTGCACGCAGGTGGCGGCGAGCAGCAACAGGCCACTCAGGACATAACGGTGCATGGGTGTTCCTTCTTTTTCTGGGCGCCCAGGTGGGGCATTGTGTGCGTCTGAGGGATTTTCACCGGACTCCGTGCACGGACCGTCCTGCCACGGGCTCGTCAAAAAATGCTGCGGCTTTTTCGGGCGATGTGGAAAGTCACAGCAGGCCGAGCTGCATCCACAGCATCTTGCCCAGGTAGCGGTCGGGCATCAGCGTGAACACGCCTGCCACAAGGCATGCGCCAATGTAGAGGGACTGCATGGCGCGGCGGTGGCCCGCAATGTTGCCGCGGCTCAAATGCCAGAACGCGCCGCTCAGGCTGAGCAGCGCGAATGGCACCAGCAAATGGATAGGTGTGTAGCCGGCGATATTGGGATAGTCATAGTCGCGGATGAAAACGGCCGTCGCGGCGGTGACCAGCATCATCGTCACAAAAGCATAACCAAAAGCCCGGTGCAGCTTGGGCCGCTGCACGCGTCCTTTGCGCGCCCACAGCGCGACGGGCCCAATGACGATGGCGGTGCTGGCAGCAAACAGGTGAATGGCGATCAGCGGTGTCAGTTGCATGGCTGTGGCGACTGGCGAAGGGGTAACAAATTGTGCACAGAAATGCCACCCCTGTCCAGACTCACTGCGGTAGCTGGTTCCCCCTCGAGGGAGCAGGCGCCTGCGGTCTGGCAAAGCCACTCCCGCGGCCCTACTGGTGAAATACCCCATCCGGGTTGCGCGCCGGGAGCTCTTGAACCCAGCCGGGCCGCGGAACCGGCTTTGCCGGGCCGCAGGCGCAGCGGCCCCCTCGGGGGGCAGGGAGCGACACGAAGTGCGCGACCGTGGGGGCCATAATCTTTCATTTTCTGGAGACCGCGTGGATATAGCACTGTTGATCAAAGCCGCCGTCATGGGCATCGTCGAGGGCCTGACTGAATTCCTGCCGATCTCTTCGACAGGGCACCTGATATTGGCCGGCGCTCTGCTGGGATTTGACGATGAAAAAGCCAAGGTGTTTGACATCGCGATCCAGACCGGCGCCATTTTTGCGGTGATCCTCGTGTACTGGCAGAAGATCCGCGCCACAGCCGTAGCCCTGCCGACCGAGAAACAGGCGCAACAGTTTGTGCTGAATGTGCTGGTGGCCTTTGTGCCCGCCGTGGTGCTGGGCCTGCTGTTCGGCAAGGCCATCAAGGCCCATCTTTTCACGCCGGTGGTGGTGGCCAGCACCTTCATCATCGGCGGCTTCATCATCCTCTGGGCCGAAAAGCGCCAGCAAAAGAACACCGCGGCTGCGCGCATCCAGGAGGTGGAGGACATGACCGTGATGGACGCGGTGAAGGTCGGCCTGGTGCAATGCCTGGCGATGATTCCCGGCACCAGCCGAAGCGGTGCGACCATCATCGGCGGCATGCTGCTGGGGCTGTCGCGCAAGGCCGCGACCGACTTCTCGTTTTTCCTGGCCATGCCGACGCTGATTGGCGCCGGCGCCTACAGCCTGTACAAGGAGCGGGCGCTGCTGTCTGCTGCCGACATGCCCATGTTCGCGGTAGGCCTGGTGTTTTCGTTTTTCAGCGCCTGGCTTTGCGTGCGCTGGCTGCTGCGCTACATCTCGACCAACAGCTTTGTGCCGTTTGCCTGGTACCGCATCGCGTTCGGCATTGTGGTGCTGGCCACGGCATGGAGCGGGCTGGTGGTTTGGGCGGCGTAAACAACTGAGCGTCCGGTAAAAGAGACGCAGAGGAGGGGACTGCCATGACCTGGCTTCGTTATTTTTCTGTTCTTCTTTTTGGCTTTCTGCTGGCACAGCTGTCGCATGCGAGTGGCCCGGTATTTATCCCGTCGCAGGACGGCAAGCTGCAGATTCCCGGCTACTGGTTCGACACCGGCGACAAGGATCCGCGGCCCGTCATCATCGGCCTGCACGGCTGCGGCGGCGGGCTCGACAGCAAAGGCAATTTTGCCGAGCGGCTCTTCCGCTATGGCGGGTACTTCAACGCGGAGCGCATGCATTTCCTCGCGCTGGACAGCTTCACCCCGCGTGGCCAGAAATCGATTTGCGAGACGCCCAACAAGCTTCGCACCATTCACGAAAGCGACCGCCGCGAGGACGTGTTCGCCGCCATCGACTGGCTGGTGAAGCAGCCGTCCGTGGATGCTTCGCGCATTGTGGTCCTGGGCTGGTCGCATGGCGCGCAGACAGTGCTCAGCACCATCGACGCCACAGACAAATTCGTGCAGGCACAGAAGGTGCAGCCGCGCGCCGCCGTGGCTTTTTACCCTGGCTGCCTGCTGAACAACAGGATGTGGAACTATGAAGTCCATGTGCCGCTTTTGATCATGATCGGCGAGCTTGACGACTGGACACTGGCCCCGGAATGCGTCACCCTGCATGGGCGCCTGCAAAAGAACAAAGCCAATGCGCCGGTGGAACTGACGGTTTACCCCGGCAGCTACCACGGCTTTGACGGCCCCGGGCCTGTCAAGCAAATGGAAGGCCTGGGCAACACCAAAACCGGCAAGGCCACGGTGGGCGGCAACCCCGCAGCGCGGGAAGCATCGCATGCGCGCATGTTCGAGTTTCTCTCGGCGCAATTGGGCCAGCCTTTGCTGTTGTCGCACGCCCAGCGCTTCAAAGGGCATCACTACGTGGTGCCGCCTGCCTCCGGCTTTGCGGCGGCCGATGACACGGCGGCCGTGCCGCTCAGCGACGCCGGCAAGGCGCGTTATGCCCACTTCCGTACCTTGCCGTCCCCCAAAGCCTTTGCCGTGACGGAAAAGGGCGGCTGGTACTTCAACGCTGGCGAGCCCGAAGCGATCGCGACGACCTTCCAGCAGTGTGCGAGGGCGAAATCAAGGTGCTGGCTGTATGCGGTAGACGATCAGGTGGTGTGGCAGCCCGATGCGGCGGCGCGAGCGGGTGAAGCGGGCCTGAAACGCGTGAGTGCGCCAGCCCGTTGAGCGATGCGTTGCCCAAGCTGCGATTGGCGTGACGTCTGACAAAAGCTGTCACATCCCGGTGTTACGCTGGATTTTTAAACTTCACCCAGGGGCGCACCATGAGTATTCTCGGCAAAATTTTCGGCAAGATATTTCCCTCGCTGCAAACGCCCGATGCAGCGCCGCCGGTGGCTGCCGCCCCCGCTGACACAGCACCTGCCCCGGCGCCTGCAGCGCCACCCATGCAGCAGGTCGATGTCGAAGCCCTGCTCAACGGCATGGCCAGCAAGAACCCGGAAAAACTCAACTGGAAGACCTCCATCGTCGACCTGATGAAGCTCCTGCACCTGGACAGCAGCCTGGGTGAGCGCAAGGAGCTGGCGAAGGAGCTGGGTTACACGGGCGACATGAATGACAGCGCGACCATGAACATCTGGCTGCACAAGCAGGTCATGAACAAGCTGGCAGCCAACGGCGGCAAGGTACCCGCCGACCTGATGGACTAGGCTTGCGAGGGGTAACGCTCAGGCGGACCTGAGCTTTTCGACCAGGGCTGTGTAGCCGGCCATCGCGTCTTCGCGGGTCATGCCCTTGCGCTGGGCCCATGCATCGTATTTGGCGCGGCCTGTCACGTCCATCATGCCGGGCCGTTCGCCGGTCGCGTCGCCCAGCGTCGCCTGTTTGTACAGGGCATAGAGGCCCAGCAGGGCTTCGTTGTCAGGTGGTTGGGCCAGCGTCTTCACTGCGATGCCGGCGGCTTCAAAAGCGCGCTCGGCTTCGCTGGGCCCGGCAGGGGCCACCGGTTCACCGAAGTGCGCGTCTTCCAGCGCCACGTCGTCGGGAAACCAGCGCGCATCGAGCAGCCGGCCCGAGCGCACCGCAAAGGCCAGTACACCCTGCGACATCAGGCCGCCGGCCGTGAGCGTGGCGGGCACCACGGCCACGCCGGCATTGAACACCGGCTGCCCGAATGCCGTGAACCGCACTGCAGCGGCCCACGGCAGCATGGCCTGCAGACCCTTGTTGCCGCGGTAGACGCCGCTGGCGCGGTTGGCGCCGGGCTGGAACCATGCCATGTCCGAAGCGCCCCTGGCAAAGATGCCGGTGAAGTCGCCGGCTTCGAGCGCCGTGCGCAGCGCTTGCGCAAATGCGGCCAGTGCTTCGGGGCTCATCTTCGGGTCATCTACCGCCATGCCTAGTGAGGCCGCGCTGCTGGCGCCGAAAAACTCCAGCACGTTGCGGGCAACCTGTTCGCGGTCGTTGTCGACGCAGATCATGTGATAGCTGTTTTCCAGCACCACCATGCGGGCTTTGGCGCCGCCGATCTGCTCGACCAGGTAGTTGGCCGAGCTCAGGCTGGTGAGTTCATCCTCGCGTGCGTGGATGACCAGGGTTTCGCTGGCCATGTCTTTCAGGCCCGTCATCACCCAGCCGCGAAGCCGGT
The DNA here is from genome assembly GCF_056405975.1 of Polaromonas sp. P1_E12. NCBI lineage: Bacteria > Pseudomonadati > Pseudomonadota > Betaproteobacteria > Burkholderiales > Comamonadaceae > Polaromonas > Polaromonas sp. P1_E12. The sequence continues at coordinate 413,851 of NZ_JBFUBB010000001.1, forward strand.
CTACCTGCCGCACGCAGGCCAGCGGTACCCAGCGGTAATGAAAGGCTTCACCACGCGCAAATTTGGCTTTAACGATGGCGCGCAGCTGTTCGTTCTTGATGCCGAAAGGGTCTTCTTCCTCGACCTTCATGCGTGCCGCAACGCCGGGCACGTGGTACATCAGGTGGCGCAGCGGGGTGTACCAGGCGGTGGCCCAGCCGTCGATGTAGATAGGCGGCGCCAGCGCGATCAGCTTGCCGCGCGTGTGCTTTTGCCGCTTGGCCAGCTCGGTGGCCAGCAGCGCGCCCATGCACATGCCCATGATGTGGAAGTTGTCGTGCAGCGCGGCTACCTCGTGGTACTTGGCCGTAACGGCATCCATCCACTGTTCGGCGGTCACGTTCACCAAATCCTCGGGCGTGGTGCCGTGGCCGGGCAGCGTCAGCGAATGCGTGACGAAGCCCGCGTTTTTCAGCCGCTTGTGCATGGAGCCCAAATCGTATTGCGTGCCGCCCAGCCCGTGGATAAGGAAAACGGCCGGCGTTTTCGTGTCTGCGGCCGGCGCTGGCGACTCGGCGGACGCGGTGCTGGAAGTGTCCAGAGCCACGTCAGGCCTCGACTTCCAGCAGCGCTGCAACCTGTTCGACATTGCCGTCGGCGCCGCGCACACCCGACAGGCGCGCGTTCACGCTGGCCACGCGGCCGTCGCTCCAGCGCAGGGTGTTCTTCCACAGCACGTGGTCGCGCTGGCCCTGGGTCAGGTCGCGCCAGTCGGCTTGCAGCCCGGGCTGCTCTTGCGGGTCGGTGTGGGCGATGAAGTCCTGCACGGTCAGCAGCGCGTTGGCGTTGGTGCGCAGCAACTCGCTGGCGCCTTCGCCCCATTCGGCAGCGCCCGTCCTGGCGTCAAAATTGGCGACCACCGTGCGGTTGGAGTCCAGCACCTGGCGGTAGCGGGTGCGCCAGTCTTGCGCCTGCGCCAGGGCCTGTGCGGCGGTGGCACCCAGGGCATTGACCACGCCCACCAGCAGCGCCATCACGGCAACATAACCCTGGATCTCGATCACGGCCTCACCGGGAAAGCCTTCCACCTCGGCGAAGGGGCCGCCGCCGGCGTTGGTCCATGCGACCAGGGCCAGCGCGCCGATGAGCGTGGCCACCGTGGCGCCGCGTTCTTTCCAGAGGATGGCGGTTACCACCATGAAGGGCAGCGGCAGGTAGGTGAGGGTGGGGCCCAGTGATGCGCTGAACCGGTCGGACACATCGCTCGAAAAGATCAGCCCCGCCACCACAAAGAAAAGCAGAAAGGTGCCGGCGCCCGCCAGGAACTGGCTGGTGGCCATGCCGCCCGATCGCTTGACCTTGAAGCTGGAAAACGCAGTGATGAGCGGCGCAATCAGCAAGATGCCGACAAAGGTGGTGCAGGTCCACACGCGCCATTCGGTCAGCAGGACAACGGGCTCGGGCAGGGCCCAGCTCCAGAGCATCACGCCGATGCTGGCACCCAGCGCGGAGGTCAGCAGTGCACCCAGCAGCACGCCGGCGTAAGCCTTGCCCGGCTCCATGCCGCCGTCAGGCCCGGTGCTGCGCAGCAGGCGCGCCACCCAGGCGCCCAGGCTTGCGCAGAGGGCTTCGTTCAGGCCAAAAGCGATGGCCGGCAGCACGGCCAGGCCGTCCAGCAAGGCCAGCGCGATGGCCGCCAGCGCGGCGCCCGCCAGCACGGCAGGGCGCTTGGGCGGTTTCACGGCCAGCAGGGCGCCAAAGGTGACACCCGTGGCCAGCCAGACGGATGCGCTCAGCGTCATCGCGTCGCCCATGCTTTGGGACAGCACCGCGGCAACGGCCCAGGCTAGAAAGGTCACGGCGAGGGTGACGATAAAGGACAGGGCCATGAGAAACCTCCTCTGAGAGTCGTTCTGATGCGCGGCGCAGGGGCTACCGGATGATGTGGGCTAGTTTATCCAGTCTGTTGCAAATGTAGAACCGCGGTCTTAAGGGTAAGTCCCCCGCGGCGTCAACATCGCTGAGATCTACACTTTTAGGTGATTTTTGGCCTTTGGGGAAATAGGAACGGGCGCTGGCAGCTATTGAATTGATAGCGGTTCCTTGAGGCCGGTTTGTGTTCCGACTGGGCGCTTTCGTCTAGGAGCTGCTGGCCGGGGGTTGCCCGGCATGCAAGTAACTTTCTTTTGCTTCGCCAAAAGAAAGTCACCAAAGAAAAGGCGACCCTGCTGTCTGCGACCCTTCGCTTCGCTACGGGCAACCTGCGGTGCTCGGTTCAGGCGGGGTCTCGCTCGAACTCGCTTCGCTCAGACAATCGCGATCCCTGATCCGCCTGAACCTCCGCTCCTCGGCGCAGACAGAAGGGGCTAGCGGGAGCGGGGACCGAATACCAATACCCAAGACAAATACCAACAAGGACTCGCCACGGCGAGTCCTTGTTTCTTCCGGAATTTGGGGTTTGTCTTCGGCTGTTGGGTATTGGGTGTTGGCTCCCTCCCACCCCCTTGTGGATGCGCCGAGGAGCGGAGGTTCAGACGGATCAGGGCAAAAACTTGTTTGAGCGAAGCGAGTTGTTTTTGACCCCGGCTGGACCGAGCACCGCAGGCTGCCCGCAGCGCAGCGGAGGGACGCAGGAACCAGGGTCGCCTTTCTTTTGCTTACTTTTCTTTGGCGAAGCAAAGAAAAGTGAGTTGCATGCCGGGCAACCCCCGGCCAGCCGCCCTCGGCAAAGAGTGCACCGCCGGAAACAACAGCAGCCTACTCGAGGAAATTCCTCAAAGCCGCCTCAATCGCAGCCGCCGTTGCCAACGGCTTCTCCATCGGAAACAGATGACTCCCATCCAGCATCATGATCCGCCCCTTCGTCACTTTTTCGGTCATCGCCATCCCAACCTGCTTCATCTCCACCGATTGCCGCCCGCCGATAAAGGCAACGGGGCATTTCAGCGGATGGCGTTTGAGCAAACCTTCCAGATTGTGCGGAAGCGTGTTGTAGATCGCGGTTTCGACGTCGCGGTCGAAGCTCAGCAACTGCTTTCCATCGTCGTCGCCGGTGCCTTCGTAGGTGCCATGCTCGATGTAGTCACGCAGCACTTGTTCGTCCCAGGCGGCAAACGCCTTCTTGCTGCGAAAGTGTTCAAACACTTCCTCCTTGCCCAGCCACTGGTTCTTGCGTTTGCGGCTGATGGCGCCGGGGGAGATGGAGCCCACCAGTTGTGCGCGCTTGGCCACGCTCAGCGCTGCGGCGCGCCAGCCGCCGAGGATGGGGGAGTCGACCAGCACCACGCCCTTGACGGGCTGGCCGCCCAGCACAGGATTACGTGCGGCGCACATCAGGCTTAAAAAGCCGCCCAGCGAATGGCCCACCAGGAAAGCCGGCTGGCCGGATTTTTCAACCTCGCGGGCCGTGAAGTCGGCCAACTGCTGCACCAGGTGCGGCCAGTTGCTGGTGACCGGGTAGCGCGGGTCGTGGCCGAATTTTTCAATCGCCTTGACCTGAAAGCCGCGTGCTTTCAGGCTCTGGAACACCGCGCTGTAGGTGCTGGCCGGGAAGCTGTTGCCGTGGGAAAAAATGACCAGCGGCTTTGCGTTGGCGGGCACGGCTTAAATCAGTTTTTCGTCAGGCGTGCTGATCTTCTTCAACGGCTCATGGCGCGTGGCCGGCATCTTCAACGGGATGTCGGTGTGCGCGTCGTCCCACACCGGGTCTTCGATGCTGTCGAACACCTCGCGCAGCTTCTGGCCCCAGCTGCTGTGCATCATGCGGTAGTAGGGGTTGTCGTTGTCGATGCAGACGATCTTGTCGCTCCGGTAGGTGTCGGCCTCATAGACCACCAGGTCCAGCGGCAGGCCAACCGAGAGATTCGACTTCATGGTCGAGTCCATGGACACCAGCACGCACTTGGCGGCTTCGGCCAGCGGCGTGGCCGGGGTGAGCACGCGGTCCAGCACGGGTTTGCCGTATTTGGATTCGCCGACCTGGAAATAAGGCGTCTCGTCGGTGGCTTCGATGAAGTTGCCGGCCGAATACATCTGGAAGAGGCGCATGTTCTCGCCGCGGATTTGTCCGCCGAAGACCAGCGAGACGTTGAAGTCGACATCGGCGTTTTTCAATGCTTCGGCGTCGCGGTCGTAGACGCGGCGTATCGCCGAGCCCAGCACGCGGGCTGCGTCGAACATGCTTTTGGCGTTCCAGATCGTGATGGCTTCGCCGCCGTCGGGGTCCTTGAGCTGCTCGACCTGCAGGATTTCGCGGATCGACTGGGAAATCGACAGATTGCCGGCCGACAGCAGCACCATGAAACGGTCGCCCGGCTTTTCATAGACGATCATTTTGCGGAAGGTGCTGATGTGGTCCAGGCCCGCGTTCGTGCGGGAGTCTGACAGGAACACCAGCCCGGCGTTGAGTTTGGCGGCGACGCAGTAAGTCATGAGGTGGCTTTGGTGGCTTGGAAGTGTGGGGGCGGTCGGGTTGCGCTGGGTCACGGTGAGGCGGAGATCTTTTTCAGGCGGTACAGGGCGTCCAGCGCTTCGCGCGGACTCAGTGCGTCAGGGTCTATGGTACCCAATGCCTTGTCCACGGCACTTTGCTCGGGCGCCGCCGCTTCGGGAGGGGCGGCAAACAGGTCGACCTGGGCGCGGGCTTCGGTCTGGTGGGCTTCCAGCGCGGTGAGCGCATGACGGGCGTGGTTGACGACGGCGGCGGGCACGCCGGCCAGCTTGGCCACGGCAATCCCGTAGCTTTTGCTGGCGGGGCCGGGCTCGATGTGGTGCAAAAACACGATGTCGGCGCCGGACTCGACCGCGCTCACGTGCACGTTGATCGCACCGTGGTGCTGCGCCGGGAATTCGGTGAGCTCGAAGTAATGCGTGGCAAACAGCGTGAAAGCCTGCGTCTTGTTGTGCAGGTAGGCCGCGATGCCGCCGGCCAGCGCCAGGCCGTCGAATGTCGAGGTGCCGCGGCCGATTTCGTCCATCAGCACCAGCGAATGCGGTGTGGCGGCGTGCAGGATCTGCGCGGCCTCGGTCATCTCCAGCATGAAGGTCGATTGCGCGTTGGCCACGTCGTCGGCCGCACCTATGCGGGTGTGGATAGCATCTATGGGCCCGAGCCGGCAGCTGGCCGCCGGCACGTAAGAGCCCACGCTGGCCAGCAGCACGATCAACGCCACCTGGCGCATATAGGTCGATTTACCGCCCATGTTGGGGCCGGTGATGACCTGCATGCGGTGTTTGCCGCTCATGACGGAATCGTTGGCGATGAAGGCGCCGCCGCCCGTCTCGGCCAGGCGTGCCTCCACCACCGGGTGGCGGCCCTGGACGATGTCGATGCAGGGCTCGCGCACAAACACCGGCGCGGCCCAGTTGAGGGTGAGCGAGCGTTCGGCCAACGCGCACAGCGCGTCGAGTGAGGCGAGAGCGCGCGCCAGGCGGCTCAGCGCGGGAATGAAGTCCTGCAACTGGTCGAGCAGCTGTTCATACAGCCACTTCTCGCGCGCCAGTGCGCGCTCCTGTGCCGACAGGGCCTTGTCTTCAAAGGCTTTGAGCTCGGGCGTGATGTAGCGCTCGGCATTTTTCAGTGTCTGGCGGCGTCGGTAGTCGTCGGGCACCTTGTCGAGTTGGCCCTGCGTGACTTCAATATAAAAGCCGTGCACCTTGTTGAACTGCACGCGCAGGTTGGCGATGCCGGTGCGGGCTTTCTCGCGGCCTTCCAGGTCCAGCAGAAAGTCGTCGCAATTGGTCTGGATGGCGCGCAGCTCATCCAGGTCGGCATCGCAGCCGTGGTTGATGACGCCGCCGTCGCGTATCAGCGCGGCAGGCTCGTCCAGCACATAGCGGCCGAGCAGTTCACGGCAGCCTTCCGGCGGCTTCAGGTCTTCAAAAATTTTGGTTAAAAGTGCCGGCAGTCCAATACTGGCGGGCGCAACCAGCTCTGTTTTTTGTAGCGTGTCTTTCAGGGCCACGAGCTCGCGCGGTCGCACCTGGCGCAGCGCGATGCGCGCCGTAATGCGTTCCACATCGCTGCAGCCCTTGAGCCTGGCGCGCAGGGTTTGCTGGGAGCCGCTGCGCAGGTGGGTAATGGCATCCAGCCTGTCGGCAGCTTGTGCGCGGTCGCGGCGCGGGGTGAGCAGCCAGCTTTTGAGTGCACGGCTGCCCATGCCGGTGGTGCAGGTGTCCAGCAGCGAAAACAACGTGGGCGAATCTTCGCCGCGCAGGGTCTGCGTGAGTTCCAGGTTGCGGCGCGTGGTTTGCGGCAGCTCGATCAGCTCGCCCGAGCGCACCACCTGCAGGCCTTGCACGTGCGACAGTGCCCGGCCCTGGGTGTGTTCAGCGTAGCCCAGCAGTGCCGAGGCTGCGGCGTGCGCCTCATTCAGTGCTTCGGCATTCCAGGATGCGAGCGAGGCGACCTTGAGCTGGTCCAGCAGGCGGCGCGCGCCCAGGGCGGAATCAAATTGCCATGCGGGGCGGGCGCTGGCGGCGCAGCGCTGGGCTTTGAGGCGCTGCTCAAAGGCCGGCGTCACATCGACGTTGTAAAGCAGTTCGCTGGGCGCCACGCGCGCCAGCCAGGCTTCGAGTTCGTCATTGGCGCAGTGCGCCAGATGGATTTCGCCCTGCGTCACGCTGAGCCAGGCCAGGCCGCAGGTGTTGCGCGCGCCCTGGTGCACGGCCAGCAGGATGGATTCGGTTTTGTCGCTCAGCAGTTCAGTGTCTGTGAGTGTGCCGGGCGTGACCACGCGCACCACTTTGCGCTCCACGGGGCCTTTGCTGGTGGCGACGTCGCCGACCTGCTCGCAGATGGCCACCGACTCGCCGAGTTTGATGAGTTTGGCCAGGTAGCCTTCCAGCGAATGAAAGGGCACACCCGCCATGACGACCGGCTCGCCCGCGGACTGGCCGCGCCGTGTCAGCGTGATGTCCAGCAGGCGGGAGGCCTTTTCGGCATCGGCAAAGAAGACTTCATAGAAATCCCCCATGCGGTAAAAAACCAGGGTGTCGGGGTACTCCGCCTTGATGCGCTTGTATTGCGTCATCATGGGCGTGTCTTCCGGCGCGCTGCCTGTTGGGTTTTTGCCCCGAATTGTTTCTTTTTGCATCAATGACCTGGCGCATGCGCGCTTCCTTCTTTTCGCATTTTCGTCTCACCTGGCGCCTATCTTAGGGGCCGTTCTTCGATGTTTCCGGACCCTGATTGTCCTTTACTATCAGTCACTTACCGCCACCACCGGCTTTTGCCGGGAAAGATTGCGCTGGACCCGTCAGTCGGCATAAAACCTTACGCTGGAATCCGGAAATCCGCCAAAGAGAGGCATTTTTGGGGAGGTAGACTCGCTTGCATTCATCTATTCAAAAAGCAAACCGGATACGGTCTGCGCCAGGGCCCACGACCTCAACCGAAAGGCAAGCAATGACCGAGCCGAGTATCCCGCCTTTCAACAGCGTAAGCGGGGCGGAGCCGACTGACACTGTGCTGCTTGCCGAGCCGTCCCTGGCCAATAAGGGCCGCAGGGCGGTGCATGAAACTGCCCGTCTTTGCGTGGGTTACCTGGTGCTTGTCGGCGTCAGCCTGGCGGTCTCGTTGCTGGCGGTGGTCATGCGGCCATTGTTGCCGAGGGTATTAAGCAAACGCTGGGGGCGCAGGCTTGTCGCAGCCACTTTCCGGTCTTACCTGCGCCTGCTGGTGTTGATGGGGGCCTGCCGGTTCGACCTGACGGCGCTGGATGCGCTTCAGGCAGGCCCTCCAGTGATCATCGCGCCCAATCATCCTTCCCTGCTGGACGCCATCATGATCCTGTCGCGTTTGCCGGACGCCACCTGCATCATGAAGGCGGACATCGTCAACAGCGTTTTTTTTGGGGCCGGTGCGCGGCTGGTAGGTTATATCCGCAATACGCCGCTGCGCACCATGGTGCAGCTGGCTGTCGCCGACTTGCGCCAGGGCAGCAGCTTGTTGCTTTTCCCGGAAGGCACCCGCACGCGGCGGTTTCCTGTAGGGCGTATGCAGGGAACGACCAGCCTGATTTCCAAATACGCGGGTGTGCCGGTACAAACCGTTTTTATCGAAACCGATTCGAGGTTTCTGGGCAAGGGCTGGTCCCTGCTATGGACGCCGAAAATGCCGGTCACTTACCGTGTTCGCCTCGGCAAATGCTTTGAGCCGGTCAGCGACACGGCGCACTTCACCGCAGAGCTGGAGCAATACTTCCAGACCGAGCTGGGGCGTACCCGGGCGTCCTCCCTGACTGCTTCTGCGCCGCCGGCGTGAAGCTGCACGCAGTTTTCCGTTCAAGCTATATCCCTCGATGAATGACTCCCTTCGCGACATGTCCAGGACGCACCTCGTCCTGATTCCCAGTTACAACCCCGGTGTCAAAGTTGACGAAACAGTTCGCAGTGCGCTTGCGCAGTGGGCGCCGGTCTGGGTGGTCGTTGACGGCAGCACGGACGGTAGCACCGACCGTCTGCTGGCAATGGCCGCAGACGATGCGCGCTTGCGTGTCGTGGTGTTGCCGCGCAATGTGGGCAAGGGTGCCGCGGTGCTGCACGGCATTGAGCTGGCTGCGGCCCAGGGGTTCACGCATGTGCTGACCATGGACTCCGATGGGCAGCACCCCGCCCACCTGATTCCGGAGTTCATGGTCGCGTCGCTGGCCCAACCCGCTGTCATGGTGCTCGGCGTGCCGGTGTTCGCCGCAGATGCACCGCGCCTGCGTGTCAATGGACGCAAGGTGTCCAATGGATGGGCCGACCTGGAAACCCTGTGGGCCGGCATCGGGGACTCCCTGTTCGGCTTTCGTGTGTACCCGATCGCGCCGCTGCGTGATGTGATGGCCGGGCAGCGCTGGATGCGCCGGTTTGATTTTGACCCGGAAGCGGTGGTGCGCATGTGCTGGCGCGGCGTGAAACCAGTCAACCTGCCGGCCACCGTGAAGTATTTTCGGCCCGACGAAGGGGGGGTGTCGCACTTCAACTACTTGCGCGACAACCTTTTGCTCACCTGGATGCATTCCCGGCTTTTCATCGGGTTTGTGCTGCGCTTGCCGGTGTTGCTGGCCCGGCGCCTGTTTCAGCGATCGTGATGAGTTGAGGCCAGGGCCGCGGAGCCGGGCAGCGACTTGACTGCCTGGTATTCTGAAAATACGCCGGCTTCCAGGTGTTGCCGGACATCCGCCAGGCCCGCCGCGCGCAGCGTGGCCAGCACCTGTTCGGGCGGCACGCAGGCTTCTATGCTGTCCCAGTAGTAGCGCCAGATGGACGCGGTTTCTTTTTGCCGCGAAACGAAGCGCGTCAGCAGCGGTATGACGCCGCGCATGTAGGTTTTGAGCAACCAGCGGCCCCAAGGGCTTTTTGCCTGGGTGATTTCGAGCACGCAGAGCCGTCCACCGGGCTTCAACACGCGTTCAAATTCTGCAAATGCCACCCCCAGGTCGCTGATGTGGCGCAGGGCATAGCCCATGCTTAAAAAATCGAAATGGTTGTCTGGAAACGGCAGGGACTCGGCCCGGCCTTCCACCAGCACCATGGTTTTTGGCAGCTTGCTGGCGGCCATCATGCCGGGGCTGGGATCAAGGCCGGTCACCAGCGTGGGGTCTCCGGTCAAGAGACACGCCTGGGCGGCAACCAGGCCGGTTCCCACGCCCACGTCGAGCACTTTCATGCCGGTTTTCAGGCCGCCGCGAATCAGTGCGTCGCGTCGATAGCGTGAACCGCTGCCCCAGGCCAGGATCGCCTCGATGCGGTCGTAGTCCGGCGCCGTGCTGTCAAAAATCCTGCGCAGATAGGTTTGCCGGTCCTGCTCTGTCTGGTAATACTCGGTCAGCGGGACATGAGGTGCATGCACCGTGGGAGTGTTTTCAGGAATGGTCATGGAGTGCCTTTTTAAATCATGCCGCCGTTGATGGAAATAACCTGGCCGCTGATGTAAGCTGCGCGCTCTGAAGTCAGAAAACTCACGAGGTCGGCGACTTCTTCGGGTCGGCCGGCTCGTTTCATGGGTACCAGCTGCGCGATGGCAGTGGCATCAAAACTGTCCTGGCTCATCGGCGTTGCGATGATGCCGGGCGCGACCGCATTGACCGTGATGCCGCGGCTGGCCACCTCCAGTGCAAGGGATTTTGTGGCCGAATGCAATGCGCCTTTGGCAGCCGAATAATTCACCTGTCCGCGGTTGCCTGCCACTGCGGCGACCGACGTGATGTTGATGATACGCCCCCAGCGCGTACGGATCATCGGCATCATCAAGGGCTGGGTGACATGAAAAAAACCATTCAGCGAGACGTCAATGACCTGTTGCCATTGCCGCAGCTGCATGCCCGGAAAGACCGCGTCGTCATGGATGCCGGCGTTGTTCACGATCACCTGGACCGGCCCCTGCAGCAGCAGGGTTTCCAGGGCAATGGCGGTTGCGGCGGCATCAGTGACATCAAACGCCACAGCCTCCGCATGACCGCCTGCCGCCTGGATGGAGGCCACCAGCGCTAAGGCGGCATCAAGGCCGCGGTTGGCATGCACGATGACGTGAAATCCATCGGCAGCCAGTTGCCGGCAAATGGCCGAGCCAATGGCGCCACTGCCACCGGTGACCAGCGCGCGTTTGAGTACGGAGGCGTTCATGCAGTCCCCTTGGATGGTGCGCCGAGCATCACCACGGCGCGGCCTGACAGAAGCAATGCAGGGCCCGCGTGGACCGTGAACCCATAAAGAATACTGCCGGCGTCGCCGCTCGTGCGCTCGGCATGGATGGTGAGCGCGAGGTTGATGTCGTCGAGTCTTTCGACATGCAGGGTGACGCCGCGAACGCTGACCAGGTAGCCGAAGGGGGCGGCATCGCCGGCCTGCGGGTGATTTTCCTGGGTACCGGCCACGGCTTCCGAGATCAGTGCGCCATGCACGGCCATGGCTTGCGCCGCATATTCAATCCCGCATGCGGCGCCCAGCCTTCCGTAGGCACGCAGGGGATTGCCGGCAGCGCGGTGGCTCGTGGCTTCGCAAGAAATTTGACTGTTGTCCCACGCCGTGACGCGTTCAAGCAGGCACATGCTGCCTTGATGGGGAATACGGCGCGCGATCTCGTCGTGCCCAAGGCTCAAAGGCGCGCTGCAGGCCTTGGTGGGCATCAGGCCTGCAAGTATCACGGTGCCACCTGCAGGGCCAGCTGCCGGCCGTCAAGGTAGTCCAGCACGATCCGGCCGCTTTGCTGCCGCGCGATGCTGCGCAGTAGAGGCAGGCAGCGTGCCGCAGGAATGTCTGTGCGCAGCTGTTCGAGCGCGGCGTCATCGAGCCGGTCGGCAGGCAAGGCCGTCAGGCAGTTGTCTGGTTCCAGCGTCCACTGCGCCTGGCTGCGTTCACTGCGGTGGGGTGTCAGCACCAGTCCCAGGCCGAAGGTGTCGGGAATGGGGCGTGTGCTGTACAGCGGCTCCGGGTAATCGGTGTCATAAGCGACCAGCAGCACGGGTATCTGGTCCACCGCTACCTGGGTCATGGCCTCCAGCAGGCCTGCCGAAAAACTTGCATCGCGCGCGCAAAGCACCGAGGACGAAACCATCGAGCCGCTTGAAATGCTCCAGTAGCCGGAGGCGGCGTTGTGCACTGAATTGTGAAAGCGCGTCGGGGAGATCAGCCTGTCGCTGGAGGCCAGCGCATTGCAGATTTCGTGGCAATTGACGGCGTCGCCGCTGGAAGATGAAAACACGGATGCCAGCATGGCAGCTTGCAGGCCCGAAGCTGCAACCGCTTCCTCGCTCACTGCCAGCGACACCTTGACCACCGCGCCGGCCCGGCGGCGTTCGGCCTGCGGCAAAGCCATGGGTGGCGGAAGAACGCAGCGCGTGGCTTGATAAGCGGTGCTGCCTTTGAGATATTCGCGCCCTTGCGCCCACCCCGCCAGTCCGGGGCCCAGCAGCCCGATACCTTCGACAAAAACCGTCAGCGCTGTTGCGGATGGGGATTGTGCTTGTGTCATGTCGGAACCTTAACCGGCACGGCCAAAAATCAGGCTGCAATTGGTTCCGCCGAAGCCGAAGGAATTGCTGAGCACATGCCGGGGGGCGGCCTCCTGGTTGTCCATGAGGTAGTTGACGGCCAGGGCCGGGTCGCGCTCGTGGGTGTTGATGCCGCCGGGCAGCAGGCCGTGCTGCAATGCGAGCGCGCAGATCACGGCTTCAAGCCCGCCTGCGGCGCCCAGCGTGTGGCCGGTGGCGCCCTTGGTGGAACTGCAGGGGGTGCCAGGGCCGAACAGCCCGGACACTGCCTTGGCTTCCGCGGCATCGTTGCTTTGTGTGGCTGTGCCGTGCAGGTTGATGTAGTCGATCCCGGCCGTGGTGAGGCCGGCCATATCCAGGGCCTGCTGCATGGCCAGCCGTGCACCCAGGCCGTCGGGATGGGGGGAGGACATGTGGTGGGCGTCGCTGGATTCGCCGACGCCCAGCAGCAGCACGTCACCTGGGGCGGGTTGTGCCGGCGTGGGCTCCAGCAGGGCGAAAGCGGCAGCTTCGCCAATGGTGATGCCGTTGCGCGCGGCGTCGAATGGCCTGCAAGCCTGGGGGGAAATCAGACCCAGCGAGTTAAAGCCATACAAGGTTGTGAGACACAGCGAATCTACCCCGCCGACCACGGCAGCATCGATCAGACCCGCCCGCATCATCCTTCGCGCTGAAGCGAACACCTTGGCACTGGATGAGCAGGCTGACGAGACGACGGCGGCCGGGCCGGTCAGCCCAAGGTACTGGCGCGTGAAATCAGCGACAGAAAATGTATTGTGTGTTGTGCCGTAAATGAAATCGGGGGGCAGGGCGCCGGTTCCCGGGTCGCGCCGGCGATAGGCCAGTTCGGTTTGCAAAATGCCCGATGTACTGGTGCCGATGAAGACCCCCACGCGGTGCGCGCCGTATTTTTTGCTGGCGGCTGCCGCCGCTTCAGTAAAGCCGTCCTGTTGAAGCCCCAGCAGGGCGAGCCGGTTGTTGCGGCAGTCGAAGCGGGCCCATTGCGCAGGAAGCTGCACGCTGTCCGTGCCCGTGACCTCGCCTGCAAAGGTCGGCAGGTCGACTGTGTCGAACGTGCATGGGGCGAGCCCGCCCCGCCGCGTACGCAACGCGTCGAGAGTTTGTGCAAGACCGCGACCCATGCTGCTGGTTGCGGTGAAGTGGGAGAGCCAAAGTGGATACAGAGAAAAAACCAATCTGAAGAAAAAGACACTTTAGCAAATCAGGTGGAAAATCCGGCGCCGTTGCGATGCCGGACACCAGCTGTTACTTGCCTGCGGTGTGCTGTTTGTGAAGATACAGGGACAACCAGGCTGCCACCCCCCCGAGGAGCAGGCCCCCGGCTACGTCCACCGCGACGTGCTGCCTTGTGGCCAGTGTGGAATAGGCAATGCCGAAACACCAGAGCGCGTTTACCGCCAGCAACCACGCGGGTACGGAGAATCGGCGCAGCAGATGGTGCAGCCAGATGCCCGAAAAAAAGGCTGTTGCCACATGAAGCGAAGGGCAGGCGTTGCCCGACGCATCCATGTTTTTGAGGAAAAGCATCTGAGGGTATTTCGGCCAGTCAATGTCTGGAGCGGGTGCGGCCGTGGGCCAGAAATAAAACACCAGCAGGCCCGCCAGGCAGGTCAGCGCAATGGCGCCGCCATAGCGCAAGAGTTCACGCCGGTCACCAAAGAAGAGGGGTGGCAGCGAGACATAAACCCACAGCGAGAGGTAAACCGGCAAGGCCAGTGGTTCAAAACCGATGAGGTGGTCGGGCCAGGTGAGAGGCATCACCGCGATCGGAAAGGCCGGGTGCTTGAGCAGGTAAAAGTAGGCGCCAAAAAATACGCCGATGAAAAGCATCGTCCCGATGGCTTTCAGATAGATGTGCTGAAAGACGACCCGTCCCATGTGTGACCACGGGCCTTGCCGGGTTTGCACGGGATTCATGCGAGGGCCTGCTGCAGGGTCACGGTGCGCAGGTCGGCCGCTGCAATGGACTCCAGCAAGGCGGGCAGGACATCCAGGATGACCGGAACACCTTGCGGTGTGCGTGCCGCATTGCCGTCATGCAACAGCAGGATGGCGCCGGCTTGCAGCCCGGCCGTGAGTTTGCGTTTTACACGCTCGGCATTGGCGACGCGGGTGTCGAAGCCGCGCACGGACCAGCTGGCGAGCTTCAGGCCGAGCCGGGCCAGTACCGGATCAAGAAAGGGGTTGCGCAGGCCGGCGGGAGCGCGAAAGAAGAGAGGCCGCTGGCCTGTCAGGCCGCTCAGTGTGTTTTGCGCTGCCTGCAACTCGCGAAACATGCTGCGCGGGCCCGTCAGGGCAAAGTAGTGGCGGTGGTGCTGGCTGTGGTTTTCAACGGCATGTCCGCGCCGCACCAGCTCGCGGCACAACTCGGGATGGCGGGCGGCTTTGTCACCGACGCAAAAAAAGGTCGCGCGGGCCGCATACCGGTCGAGCAGGTCCAGGACTTTGGGTGTCACGGCGGGGTCGGGGCCGTCATCGATGGTCAGGGCGATTTCCCGCCTGGCGACGGAGGCCTGGGGCAGGCGGGTCCAGTTGGGGCCCAGCCACTGGCTGCGGGGCCACATACCCACGACGGTAAGCAACAGATGGTTGAGGACCACGGCGGCAAGCGCCCAGCGCCACCAGCCGGAATCAACAAGAACGGCCGCAAGTGCCGCCGCGTGTAGCGCGATGCTCGCACGTACCAGGATGCTGGGCTTCCACCGGAGGTCAGGCATGGGGCTTCCTGGCAAAAATTGCGGCATAGACCAGCGCCAGGATGACGCCCGGTGCAACGGTGACACCCATGGCCTGCAGGATGGATACTTTGGAAAATGCGAGCAGGCCAAACCCTGCGACGGTAGTCAGATTGGCCAGCAACATGGACGCCAGGGTTCGGGGCGCTATCGGGGCATGGGGATCGGGCCGGTCAAAAAACAGCGCGTAGTTGGAGCCCACGGCCACGACCAGCAACAGGCCCACCAGGTGCAGAATGATCAGTTGCTGGCCCAGCAGGGCCAGCCCGGCCGTGACTGTGACGACCGCGGCCGCCAGCGGCGCAATGATCCGCAGCACCCGGGAAGGGGAGCGGAAAACCACCAGCAACAGGGCCACGAGGACTGCCAGCCCGCCCAGTGACAGCACGATGGCTTCGTGCAGGTAGCTGGAATACAAACGGTCAGACTCGGTTTTCATGTCGACAAAAAGTACGCCAGGCAAGGGCTTGGTGGCCAGCGCGGCACGAATGTTGTCGGCGTCGATGTTTCGTCCCTGGGACGCAGTCAAAGGTAGCAGGGCGCTCCAGCGGCCGTCCTTACCAATGAGCAGTGCAGCCAGGGCCATGGCCATCGAGGTTTTTTCAAGGTCGGCTGGTTGCAGCAAGGGCTGGCTGCGGGCGGCAGCGACCTCTGCCAGGAAAGGTGAAAACACCCCCGGGCGCACTGGCAGCCCTTGCGTGGCCTGGGTCATGCGGGCCTGCAACACCTCAGCAGCGGGCAGGCTGGCCTGGCGGGCGCGTTGCGTGGCCACGCTGGGGAGGTAGCGGCTGGGGCTCTCAAACCCGGCAATTTCACCGCGCTCGACCTGTGCCTGGAGCAGGGTTGAAACCTGTTCGGCGGTCTGGAGTACCGACTCCTGGCTGGTGCCGGAAACCACCACCACATAGCGCACGTCAGGCGCTCCCATATCGGCACGCAGGCTTTCATCCAGCGCCACATCGGCTTGCGAGACCGGGCTGAGCGAGGAAATCTTGTCGTTGAACAGGCTGGCGTGATTTCCCGCAAGGACGGCACAGGCGGCTATCAGCAGGGCCGCGGCAGGCCATCGCAACAAGGCCGCATGTTGCACCAGCCCCTCCAGCGCCCGCCCGATGGCCGACACATCATGGATGCGGAAATGGCGCGGTAGCAGATGCGGCAGTACATAGCGGGTCACGGCGGCGGCCACGACCAGGCCGGCAATCGAATACAGGCCGAGTTGCGCCAGGCCCGGAAAGCCCGAGAACAAGAGAGAGGCAAAACCGGCTATGGAGGTCAGAACGCCGAGCCGGACGGTCGGCCAGAAGCGCTTGACCCAATGCGCCTGGTCGGCGCCTGCATCTTCGGACTGCACAAAAAGATAGATGGAGTAGTCCACAGCTTCGCCGATCAGCGCTGTGCCGAAGCCCAGTGTGATGCCGTGCACCGACCCAAAACCCAGGCTGACTGCGGCAATCCCCGCCAGCGCGCCGCTCAGCACGGGCAAAAATCCGAGCAAAAGGGCGCTGACAGAACGGTAAACCAGCAGTAACAGCGTCGCGATCAGCACCACGCTGATCAGCGAGAGGTGGCTCACCTGGCTTTGAATGGTTTCGCGGGACGTGACCGAAAATACGCCAGGGCCTGTCATGACGAAGCTGGCACCAGCTGAGGAACCGCCCGCCGCATCGAAGGCCTGGCGAATCGCGGCCATGGCACGTTGCTGGGCATCGGTGTCAGAGCCTGCTGCGTGGGTCTGCAGCAGCATCAGTGCCCGCTTGCCGTCACGGGAAGTCCAGGCGCCATGGGCCTGTTGCGGCTGGCTTCCGCCGTTGAGCTGGCCCAGCAACTGCACCATTTCGCCGGTAGGGTCGCGGGGCAGCAGGGCCTTGACCATCAGGCCTGCGGGCGAAGCGAGCAATTCGATGCTGTCAGTGAGGGCCGTGTGCAACCCATCCGCGCTGAATCGTTCCGGCGTCACTGAAGGGCTCAGCAGATAGCGATGGTTGAGCAGGAAATTGCGGTCCCGCTCGCTATTGACGGGTTCGCCATTCGCCACGCTGGCAAAAGCGGAATCGGTGCGCAGCTGCTGCGCCATTTTTTTGGAAAGCGCTGCACGTTGAGGGGCGTCGGAGCCTTCTATGCCTACCAGGACAAGGCGCGAGGCCAGGCCCTCGGTCAGCTGGTCCATCAGCAGTTGTTGCTCGGGTGTGGGAGTACGCGGCAAAAACGCCGACAGGTCGGTCGTGAACTGTGTGCGGCTGATGACAATGCCGCAACCGATCAGGAATGCCAGCCATACCGCAATGGCTGCCATGCGGCCGCGTGCGCCGTTCATCACGGGGCGGCCACTTGCTCGATGGTCATGGTGGAGCTGTCGCCATCGGCCTGGGCGATGTCGATGTTGCGCAACTGGTCACGCACACCCGTAATGCGGATGCGTTGGATCACCGCCTGCATTTTGGGATCGACGGGCTGCAATTGCAGGGTCCAGCGTTCGGCCGTGCCTTCGAGGCTGAGCCGGTAGTTGCGCTCCAGGGCGCTGCGGTCGCCCGCCAGGGTGCCGCGAATGCTGTCAATGAATGCGGCCAGCTCGGGGTACGCCTGGAGCCGCAACTGGTATTTTTGCTTCCCGCGTTCAATCACCAGTTCTCCGCCGTTCACCACCATGGATTCAGGCTTCGGTTTGAGCGTCCGCTTTTCCAGCCGGTCTGGCGCGGTATAGAGCAGTTCCCCGGACGATTCCACCGGTTTGTCGAGCAACGCAATGCTCTTTTTTTCGACGAAGGTGGCGCGGCCCGACTTGGTTTGCGCCAGCGAATCCATCAGTTGCTGAAGGTCCCAGGCGGCCAGCGCTGCCGGGCTCAATGCGGCCAACACCAGACCCACCACAACTGCGGCCACCGCGAAGACGGGCCGTGACGGCTGTTGCGTGATGTGCGATGAGGCGGGGGTGGATGTTTGCTGAATAAGGTGTGTCATATGCTCAGGTGTTTTGTTCGGGCTGGCCGGACTGCCGCGGCGCAGGTCGCCAGAAATCAAAAAAATTGAACCAGTTGTAAGGCGCGCTGCGGCAGTATTGCGCCATCAGTGCAGCATAGCGCGTCATGGCGGATTGCACCGCCGCTGTGCGGCCGCGCGAAGGTAGCGTCGAGAAATCCGCCAGAGGTTCGAAATGAATGTCATAACGATTGCCGCCGCGGTACAGCCCCGTCATGAACAACACGGGGCGTTTCAGTATGGCGGCCATGCGAAAAGGACCCAGCGGCAGCTCGGCGGCGTCTCCGAGGAACTCGATGGAATAGGTGTCGTCCTTACCCAGTGACCGATCACCCAGCATGCCGACGACGGCACCCTCATCCAGCAGTTCGTGCACCCTGATCATGGAATCGATATGTCCCAATGCCACGACGTCCAGCTGCGCTTTGGGATTGATGGCGCCCATCGCCGCGTTGATTTTCCGCGCGTTTTCCTCGTACATCACCATGGCAATGCGCAGGCCCGGTTGCTGGCGCCCGATGGCCCGCAGAACTTCAAAACTGCCCAGATGGGCGCCGATGAGGAACACGCCTCTTCCGTCAGCCACCACCTTGTCGATCAGTTGCTGGTTGTGCACCCGGATATCAAACAGCTCGAAGCGGTCATTCAGCAGGTAAACACGGTCGTGAATGGCAGAAGCAAAACTCAGGAAA
Organism: Polaromonas sp. P1_E12; assembly: GCF_056405975.1. Taxonomy (NCBI): domain Bacteria; kingdom Pseudomonadati; phylum Pseudomonadota; class Betaproteobacteria; order Burkholderiales; family Comamonadaceae; genus Polaromonas; species Polaromonas sp. P1_E12. The sequence goes on from NZ_JBFUBB010000001.1 coordinate 432,235, forward strand.
TGCCGGAACAGATGACGCCAGCCGACCGCAGCGGGCGACGGCAGGTCGAACACGCGCCGCAAGTAGTTTCGCGACGTCCGGCGCGCCGCCGGCGCGAAAATAAGGAAATAGGCTGCAATCCCGTAAAGGACGATGCGGCTGGCGCTACGGCCCAGGTTCAGCGAGATCCCGGTCATGACACGCAGCATGAAGCCGTTGCTGCGTTCCGGGAGCTGCTGCCATTCGGCGCCGGATGTCGCATTGGCTCCGCGTGGCGTGTTCATGGCTGCGGCGATAGCAGCAAGGTTCCGGTGGCAACTTTTCGGTCGCCGCTGGAAATGTCAAAGCGCGTGCTGCCGGAGGCGGTGGTGCTGCAGGAGATGGTCAGCGTCTCACCGGGCCCCACCGTGCTGAGGAATTTCGCCGAGCTGATCTGGCAGACCTCCGGGGCATGGCCGGTACGTGCGTGTTGTACCGCGTGTATGGCGGCGTCGAGCAACACCACACCGGGAACAATGGGTGTACCGGGGAAATGCCCGGCAAGCGCCGGATGGTCAGGGGCGATGGAAAACCGGGTTTCGCCCGGAACGGGAGATTTCTTTTGAAGATGGTCGCGCGCCAGGGTAACCAGCGTATCGCGCGGCAATTTCCCGGTGCTGTTGCGTGGCAGGCTGCCCAGCAGCACGAGGGGCCGCGGGATGAAGATGGCGTCAATCCGCTCCCTCAGTGCCGCCAAAAGGGCCGGCGCCGTCAGGCCCGGTGCCACAACGAAAGCCATCAACCGGACCACGGTGTCGCCGGAACCCTCGTCCGGCATGAAGAAGGCGCCGTCCATCACGCCCGGTATGGCGTGGAGCTGATGGTTCAGGTAGCCCAGCGAGCTTCGCTTGCCCGCGATATTGATCAGGTCGGCAGTCCGGCCGTGCAAAAGAAATTGTGTGTCCGACACCGACTCCAGTTCATCGGCCAGCGGGGTGGGTTGGTCGACATGGCCGCCTGAGGCCCAGGTCTGGCCTTGCCTGATGCTCAGCGTGACGTCCGGAAAGAGTGTCCACGCCAGGGCCTCGGTCATGCGTCGCGTGGCGATTTGTCCCGTTTCGGTGGAGCCGTAGATTTCCAGCAGAGGAACCTGCAGCCGGGCTTCGGTGGCCAATGCCAGCTGGGGTGGCAGGGGTGCCGTGGCGGACAGCACGAGGTCAACCTGCGGAATGTCCAGGCCTGAAGCCAGCAGCGCTTTCAAATGCACGGGCGTGGTCACCAGCATGCGGGGGCGCTCCGCTTGCGCCAGTGCGGCGCAGATATCGGCCGGATAAAACGGATGGGCCGCGACCAGAATGGCGCCACTTTGCAAAGGCTGCAACACGGTGGATTCGAAGCCGAACATGTGCTGCGGCGGCACCGTCGCCACGATGCTGTGCTTGCGGCCATCCAGCAAGCCGAGCCGGCCGGCTTCAGCCCGCGTGCTGCGAACCAGCCCGCCCCAGCTTTTACGGTGCGCCACCGGGGTGCCGGTCGAGCCGGAGGTGAACATGATGGTGGCAATGCGCGATGCGGGAATTTGCGGAATATCGCACTGCGTGCCAGTTGCGGTTCCTGGCGGACGTGGCGTCATCGCATCCGTCCAGCTCAGTAACGGCAGGGCCAGAGACTGTGGTTGGTCCGCGAGGCAAAACACGTCGGGTGCAAAGCTGCGGACCTGTTTCACCATTTCCGGCGTCAGCGTGGGTGGCAGCAGGCTGACCTTGTCTGCCAGCAGGGCGGCCGCCATACCCACGGCAAATCGGTAGCGGTCTGCGCAGACATTGAGAACATGCTTGCCTGAGGGCAGGGCCGCCGCAAGCTGCCTGACATCGGCCAGAAAATGTTCAACGGTAACGGCCTGGCCATGGCTGCAAGCCACAACGTCTTCAGCCCGGGTGTGCGAGATCAGCGGAAACGTCGTCATGGCCGGCGCGCGCGGCTTTCTGCGGAAGCCTGCCGGTAGGCGCGAATGGCCTCCAGCGGACCGGCACGATCTGCTGCCGGCAATGCGTAGCAGCGAACGGCATATTCCGCTGCAAACATCAGTGCGAGCAGGGGAATGCCCAGAAGATTGGCAAAAGTGGACCACACAGCAATGGGCGCCAGCCAGAACAGCAGTAATGAAAAGCCCGCAATGATTCCGAAATACAAGGCCCACGCCAAGGTGGCCGACCGCGTGTACGAAACAAGCGCAGGCGAAAGCTCGCCATGCACGATGCGGGCAAACTGCGCAATCATCGGTGTGCGTCCTTGCACGAGTGTGCGGCCGAAAGTTCCGCATAGCAGGGCATATGTGCCCGCATGCTGAAGCAGGAAAACCCAGTTGTAATGGGTGATCAGCCATTCCCTGAACAGATAAAACCCGAGGCAGGCTACACCACAAAGGGCCAGCATGACAGGGCGCTGCGGTGAACGCCAGGCCAGGACAACGGCCAGCACCAGCAGCGGAAGCACGGCGACCAGCGCCTCAAGCAAGCCCGGCGCCGTCGATGCCGCGGCCAGATGGGAAAGCACGGCGTAGCCGATTCCCAGAGCCGCGATGCCGCCCCAGCGACAGGCTTGGGTAAACCGTGTCGCCAGCACAGCTGTCACTGGGTTCGCCAGGCGGCAATATGGTCGCCCAGGCTTCGCAGCGAATGAAAGATGGCGTGGTTGTCTTCGTGGTCCGCCCTGAGCTGCAGGCCATAGTGCTTGGAGACAACCAGCGCAATTTCCAGGATGTCGATGGAATCCAGCCCCAAGCCGTCGCCGTAGAGCGGTTCGTCGGGTTGTACATCGTCGGCGCTCACCTCAAGGTTGAGGGCGCTCACCACCAGTTCCGCGACCTCGCGCAGCAAGGCTGCATCAGCCGATGTGGAAGAGGTTTTTACGGTGGATTCAGGCATAGTTTTATTACTAGTTATTACCAGGTGCGAAAACAGTTCGGTCGGGGCCGCTGCATGCATGCGACTCCCTGCGCAGTGCGGAAATTTTAGCTGAGGCTATATTGCTCAAGCCTTCATCGCGGCCTTTGCCTACAACGGCTGGTGCTAGAAGGGTGCGTCCGGTGTGGTGTCGGGGCGTGCCGCGGGGGCCTTGATCTTTTTGGCGGTCAGCTTTGGTTTGTCTGCGGGCTGGGCGGTGGTGTCGGCGGTCTCGGTGCTCACAGTGTCTTCCTGCAGGGTCTGACGTACCGTGGCTTTGTCGCCGGCGCCGGCAAATTTGCTGTATTTACCCAAAGTGGCCACCATCTGCCCGTAAATGCGCGGATTGCCGGCCACGCATTCGCCGTGGTCGATGAAGTCGGCCTCGCCGGTGAAGTTACCGATCAGGCCGCCGGCCTCGGTGACCAGCAGTGAGCCGGCCGCCACGTCCCAGGGCTTGAGGCCGGTTTCAAAAAAGCCGTCGCTGAAGCCCGCTGCCACGTAGGCCAGGTCCAGCGCCGCAGCGCCCGGGCGGCGCACGCCGGCGCACTGGCTCATGACTTCACCGAGCATGTTGAGATAGCTTTTGAGCTTGTCGCCGGGGCGGTAGGGGAAACCGGTGGAGATCAGACATTCCTGCAGGCGGGTGCGCTTGGCCACACGGATGCGGCGGTCGTTCATGTAGGCGCCGCGGCCTTTGGTGGCGCAAAAAATGTCGTTGCGGGTGGGGTCGTACACCACGGCTTGCTCGACCTTGCCCTTGACGGCCAGCGCGATGCTGACGCAATAGACGGGAAAGCCGTGGATGAAGTTGGTGGTGCCGTCCAGCGGGTCGATGATCCACACGAAGTCGGAGTCTTTGGCGCCATGCTCGCTGCCGGATTCTTCGGCCAGGATGCCGTGGCCGGGGTAGGCGGTCAGCAGGGTTTCGATGATCGCCGCTTCAGCGGCCTGGTCGATTTCGGTGACAAAGTCGTTGGTCTGCTTGACCGAAATGCGAACCGATTCGACGTCAAGCGCCGCACGGTTGATGATGGCGCCTGCAGCGCGCGCGGCCTTGATGGCCACGTTGAGCATGGGGTGGAGATTGCTGGACATAACTTGTAGGGAAGAGCGGAACGAACCGGCGCCGGCGATGCGGGCGGCGGGCAATGCCGGTATTTTCCCATAAACGCGATACGACCCTTTCCAGTCCCCTTTCAACCCCTCCTCAAGGGCGATATCGCGTCCCAATCGTCCAGAAACCTGTTCTAGGCGCCTTCCGCGATCAGGAAATCTGCGTCTGCATGTTGCTGGCGTATCGCCCGGGCCGCCTGGTATTCAGGGCTGGCATAACAGGCCCTTGCGGTCACCATGTCGGCAAACTCCACGACGACGTTGCGCTCGCGCGAGCTGCCCTCCATGCATTCGTACGCGCCGCCGCGCACCAGAAAGCGCGCCCCGAACTTCTCGAAGGCCGGCCGCGCCGCCGTGAGGTAACGAGGATATTCCTCGATATTGCGCACCGAGACGCGCACGATCCAGTAAGCCTTTGCCATTCTTGTTCCTTGGGTGGTGTGAAGTGATGAAGGCTGGACGATACGCGTGACAATTCATTCTGAAAAATGAATAATAAAGATAATTAATATCTTTTCAAGAGATCATGGAGCTGAGCGACCTGGTTATTTTTCGTGCCGTGGTGGAGGCGGGCGGTGTGACACGTGCCGCCGAGCGCCTGCACCGCGTGCAATCCAACATCACGACGCGTATCCGTCAGCTGGAGGAAAAGCTCGGCGTGCCGCTTTTTATCCGTGAGGGCAAGCGGCTGCACCTGTCGCCAGCCGGGCAGGTGTTGCTGGACTATGCCGGGCGCCTGATCAGCCTGGCTGACGAAGCACGCGATGCGGTGCAGGGCGGGCAGCCGCGCGGCGCATTTGTGCTTGGCGCCATGGAAAGCACTTCGGCTGTGCGGTTGCCGGCCCCTCTGAGCGATTTTGTGCGTCTCTATCCGGAGGTCAGGCTTGCGCTTAAAACCGGCAACCCGCAGCAACTGGCCGCAGCTGTGCTGGCGGGAGAGATGGACGCGGCGCTGGTCACTGGGGCTATTGCGGAGGGTCCCTTTGAACGAGAGGCGATTTACACCGAGGAACTGGTCATTGTTGCGAGTGCCGGGCACCCGCCCATTACGGCAATCCACAGTGAGCCTCCGCGTGCCATGGTGGCTTTCGAAAAGGGCTGCCCGCATCGCGCGCGGCTGGAAGCCTGGTACTTGCTGAAAAACAGCATGCCGGTGCAGACGATTGAAATCACGTCCTACCATGCCATGCTGGGCTGCGTGGTGGTGGGCATGGGCATTTCGCTGGTGCCGCGCAGCGTGCTGGCAACCTTTCCGGAGCGGGGCCGGCTCAGCATCCACGCATTGCCGCCGGGCAGCGACTGCGCCCAGACTGACCTGATCTGGCGCAAAGGGGCGAAGTCGCCGAAGGTGGAGGCATTGCTCCGCGTCCTGAAGCCGCCGGCATAGGACAATCCAGCTCCATGCACACGCGATTCATCCTGATCAATACCAGCCATGCCGGCAATGTGGGGGCCACGGCCCGTGCCATGAAAACCATGGGCTTTGACGACCTGGTGCTGGTGGCGCCGCGCTGGGCCAATGTGCTCAACCGCGAAGAAACCATCCAGCGGGCCAGCGGGGCGCTCGACGTTCTCAAAAACGCCCGCATTGTGGCCACGCTGGATGAAGCCGTAGACGGCATGGCCCACCTGTGCGCCACCGCCATGACGCCACGCGACTTTGGCCCGCCCACGCGGGCGCCGCGCCAGCACTTTGCGCAGCTGCTGGGCCTGGCAGGTCTGCTATCAAAAGAGGAGCTGCTTGCGCTTGCCCCTATTGGGCAGAAGCCCGATTCCGTTGCTTTTTTGTTTGGTTCCGAGCGTTTTGGCATGCAGAACGAGGACGTTTACCGCTGCCATGTGGCGCTGAGCATTCCGACCGACCCGAAGTTCGGCTCGCTCAACCTGGGCGCGGCGGTGCAGCTGATTGCCTATGACTGGCGCCAGGCGCTGGGCGGTTTCAGCGTGCAGCCCGCCACGGCGGAGCCGACGCTGGCCGACGCGGCCGCAGTGGCGGGCATGCTCAGGCACTGGGAAGAGGCCTTGACCGGCATCGGCTTCCTGGATCCGGCCTCGCCCAAAAAACTGATGCCGCGGCTTAATCAGTTGTTCAACCGTGCGCAGCTCAGCCCCGAAGAGATCCACATTCTGCGCGGCGTGGCCAAAGCCATGCTGCAGAAGGCCTCCGAAGCCAGGGGCAAAAGCGTGGTCCCAGCAAGCAGCTCACAGCCTCAGTAGACTTCGCCTATGTTTTCCCGACTTCGCTCAGACATTCAGTGCATTCTCGACCGCGATCCTGCCGCCCGTACGGCCTGGGAAGCACTGACCTGCTACCCCGGCGTGCATGCGCAGGTGCTGCACCGCCGGGCGCACTGGTGCTGGAACCACGGTTTCAAGTGGCTGGGCCGTTTCATTTCACATTTTTCACGCTGGGTGACTGGCATTGAAATCCACCCTGGCGCCAAAATTGGTGAACGCGTGTTTTTCGACCATGCCATGGGGGTTGTCATCGGCGAAACCGCTGAAATCGGCGACGGCTGCACGATCTACCAGGGCGTGACTTTGGGCGGCACCTCGCTGTACAAAGGCACCAAACGCCACCCGACCCTGGGCCGCGATGTGGTGGTGAGTGCGGGGGCCAAGGTGCTTGGCGGTTTCCTGGTGGGTGACGGTGCCAAGATTGGCAGCAACGCAGTGGTGATCAAGCCCGTTCCGGCAGGCGCCACGGCGGTGGGCATCCCGGCGCGCATCATTCCTTCCAAGACCGGGGAAAGCGCCGACGTCACCATTACCCAGTTTTCGGCTTATGGCATCACGCAAGAGGATGACCCGCTGTCGCAAGCCATGCGCGGGCTGATCGACAGCGCCGCCGGCCAGGAGCACCAGATCGCCCTGCTGTGGCAAGCGATTGAGAAACTCTCCGGACCGCAGACAGCCATGAGCAAGGATTGCGTGCCGCAGGACGCCGCGCTTACGGAAACCTTTGAGGCCGACAAGCTCAATCAGCTGGTCGGTAAATAAGGCAGTGAGACAGGCGGGCGAATAAGACGGGCAAAAAAAAGGAAGGGCGAGCCCTTCCTTTTTTGTTTTCGCCGGTGGGCTTCAGTTGATCAGGCGAAGCGCGAACGGCACGCGGAAGGCCTTGCCATTGGAGGCGCCCAGCGCGCCCATGACGCAGAACACCAGGTGGCAGATGCCCAGCGCCGCGAACACCAGAAAGCCGATCAGCACAAAAGTCAGGATCAATGCCGCCACATAGCCGATGGTCGCGGTGATTGACCAGTTGAGCGCTTCCTTGGACTGGTCCAGGATATAGGCGTCGTCCTTTTTCACCAGGTAGACAATCAGCCCCGGAATGAAACCCAGAAACAGGGTTCCGATCCAGATCAGCACGGCGGTGTTTTTCGATTCCTTGCTCGGCGTTTCAATCAGGTCGTCCATCCCAGCTCCTCGTGTTGTAAAGCCCGAATACTACGTGAGAAAGAGGCCAGGCCCAAACTGGCGAGCGGCAAGGTTCAGCGCGGCGGGCGTATGGCGCTTTTGGGCCTGAAGGCCTGGCACACCGCTTCATCGGTTTCCAGGTAAGGGCCGCCGATCAGGTCGATGCAATAAGGCACGGCGGCGAAGATGCCCGCCACAGCCTGGGAGCCGTCGGCGTTTTTGAGCCCTTCCAGGGTTTCGGCAATCGATTTGGGCTGGCCCGGCAGGTTCATGATCAGGCATTTGTCGCGTATGACGGCGCACTGCCGCGACAGGATGGCCGTCGGGACAAACTTCAGGCTGATCTGCCGCATCTGCTCGCCAAAACCCGGCATTTCCTTGTGGGCAACAGCCAGCGTGGCTTCAGGCGTCACGTCGCGCAGCGCGGGGCCAGTGCCGCCGGTCGTCAGCACGAGCGAGCAGCCGGTGTCGACCAACTCAATCAATGCGGCGCTGATACCCGCCTGCTCGTCGGGGATCAGGCGCTCTTCAAAGGTGATGGGGTTGCGCAGGGCGCGGGTGAGCCAGTCCTTGAGTGCCGGCAGGCCTTTGTCGACATAGACGCCGGCGGATGCGCGGTCGCTGACCGAGACAATACCGATCTTCACCGCGTCAAAGGCGCTGCTCACGCTTCCGGCTCCTCGCCATCTTCAGGACCTCGTGCCATGCCTTGCCTGACCAGCTGAAAAATCTCGCGGTAGGACTTGCCGTGCCGCGGCGCTTCGCCGGGTTTTTCGGGCTTGGCGTCCTTGCGGGCCTGGCGGATCAGCGCGCGCAGTTGCTGGGAGTCGGTGCCGGGGTGTTCTTCGAGCCAGGCGCCCAGCGCGGCGTCGTCGGCGATCAGCCTGTCGCGCCACTGCTCGGCCAGGTGCAGGGCCAGCGTCAGGTCGGCCGATCCGTTGAGCTGCTCATTGATGGCTTCGCGGATGGGGTCAGGGTCCAGCGGGCGCATCAGCTTGCCGATGAACTGCATCTGGCGGCGTCTGCCCTCGAAGTTGGTAATTTTTTTGGCATCGGCGATCGCGTCGCGCAGCTTGTCGGGCAGGTCCAGGCGCGCCATCAAATCGGCGCGCAGGGTCAGCAGCGCTTCACCGAGCGCCTGTTTTTCGTCGGCCTCGGCCTTGAGCTGGGTTTTGCTGGGCGGGCCGACTTCTTCAAGCGCGATTTCCTCGGGTTTGACGAAGCGGCCGTTGGACCAGTAGCCCTTGATGGCCTTGGGAGTCTTGTTGTTCATAGCAGTCAGTATCATAGCTACCCATATGACCCAAAAAGCTTCTTCTCGCGCCAGCGGCGCAACACGCAGTGCTTCCCGCCCCGTCCCGGGCCCCAAGAGCCAGTCAGCCCAGCCCGAATCCGGTTTCAGCTACCACCGCGATTTTTTCGAGGAACTCGTCGACAGTGCCCTTGGCCATGCCAAAAAACTGGGGGCCACCGATGCCGCCGCGGAAGCCTCCGAAGGCTGCGGGCTCTCAGTCAGCGTGCGCAAGGGCGAGCTTGAAAACGTCGAGCGCAACCGTGACAAGTCGCTGGGCATCACCGTCTACATCGGCAAAAAGCGCGGCAATGCCGCCACCAGCGACTTTTCCAAGGCGGCGATTGAACAGACCGTGAAAGCGGCATACGACATCGCGCGTTTCACGGCGGAAGACGAAACCTCCGGCCTGCCCGATGACCGCGACATCGCGCGCGTGCATCCGGCGCTCGACCTCTTTCATCCCTGGTCCATCAATTCGGAAGAAGCCGCCCAGCTCGCCCTGCAGTGCGAAGCCGCCGCCCTGAGTACCAGCCGCCTGATCACCAACAGCGAAGGCGCCGGTGTGTCGGCGCAGCAAAGCCATTTTTTCAGTGCGCATACCAAGGGCTTTCGCGGCGGTTACGCCAGTTCGCGACACAGCATCTCGGTGGCGCCGATTGCGGGCAAGGGCGACCAGATGCAGCGCGATGCCTGGTACAGCTCCATGCGTGATGCAGGTGAATTGGCGGCCCCCGAAGCGGTAGGCCGCTATGCCGCCGAGCGTGCACTGGCACGGCTCAAGAGCCGCAAAATCCCGACCACGCAATGCCCGGTGCTGTTCGAGTCGCCGCTGGCAGCGGGCCTGCTGGGCGGCTTTGTGCAGGCCGTGAGCGGCGGCGCGCTGTACCGCAAAAGCACCTTCCTGGCCGACAGCCTGGGCAAGCCGGCTTTCCCCAAACACATCGACATCGCCGAAGACCCGCACCTGCGCAAAGGCAAAGGCAGCGCACCCTTTGACGAAGAGGGCGTCAAGACCAAGGCACGACAGGTGGTGGAAGCCGGCCGCGTTGAGGGCTATTTCCTGAGCACTTACTCAGCCCGCAAGCTGGGCATGCGCACCACCGGCAACGCCGGCGGCTCACACAACCTCATCATGACCAGCCGCCATACCCGCAAGGGCGACGACCTGGACGCCATGCTGCGCAAGCTGGGCCGCGGCCTTTTTGTGACCGAGCTGATGGGGCAGGGCGTGAACTATGTGACGGGCGACTACTCACGCGGCGCTTCGGGTTTCTGGGTCGAGAATGGCCGCATCGCCTTTCCGGTCGAGGAAATCACGATTGCGGGCAACCTCAAGGACATGCTGATGGGCATTGAGGCGGTGGGTGCGGACGCCTACAACTACGGCGCCAAAACCGTGGGCTCGATTCTCGTCAACCGGATGAAGGTCGCCGGTAGTTAGAGCCCCCACGGTCGCTCACTTCGTGTAGCTCCCGAGGCCTTGCAGGCCGCGGCTCGCGAGACGCTTCGCCTCTGTCGCCTGTCCAAAGCTGCTCAAGCAGCTTTGGAGCCGCAGGCTCCAGCCCCTCGGGGGCCGCCCGCCTGCGGCCCGGCAAAGCCGGTTCCGCGGCTTGAACTGGCTTAAGGCGGGTACATGTAGCCGCCCACCTCTGTATTCAGCCGGCTAGCGCTGCCTTCACTGCGGCAGACACCTGGCCCATGTCGGCCTTGCTGGCGAGCTTGGCTTTCACCGCGCCCATCACTTTGCCCATGTCGCCGGGACCGGTGGCGCCCAGTTCGGCGACGATGGCTTTCACGGCGGCGGCGACTTCGTCGGCGCTCAGGCGCGCTGGCAGGTAGGCCTGCAGCACGACCAGCTCGGCCGCTTCCTTGTCGGCCAGATCCTTGCGTTCGGCCTTCTGGAATGCTTCCAGTGAGTCCTTGCGCTGCTTGATCAGCTTGTCGACGATGGCGACCACGGCTGCGTCGTCCAGCACCACACGCTCATCCACCTCTTTTTGCTTGAGGGCCGCCAGCAGCAGGCGGATGGTGCCCAGGCGCTCGCTGTCCTTGGCGCGCATGGCGGTTTTCATGTCTTCGGTGATCTGATCTTTGAGTGCTGACATTGGGGCTCCTGAAGCGAATAGGGTGGGGTGGAATCGACTGGGCCGGGGAGGCGCCAAAAACACAAAAGCCCGCAGAGCGTCCTCGTGCGGGCTTTTTGTTGCCGTGAGGCGGTACTAAAAATTAGTACAGCTTTTTCGGCAATTGCATCGAGCGGATACGCTTGTAGTTGCGCTTGACGGCGGCTGCCTTCTTGCGCTTGCGCTCTGCCGTTGGTTTTTCGTAAAACTCGCGGGCGCGCAGGTCGGTCAGCAGGCCGAGTTTTTCAATGGTGCGCTTGAAACGGCGCAGAGCCACGTCGAAGGGCTCATTGTCTTTTACACGGATGGTGGTCATTGATGAATAGATCCAAAATTTGCGTCGTTAGTGATCTGATCAGAATCAGGCCGGACGCGGGTTTGCTAGCAAAGCCTTGGATTATAGCCCAATAATCCCGGCGAAGCCCTTCTCAAGCGCTCCCGAAGCGCCTCAATCCCCGCGCCCGGCCCCCTGGAGTGTGCGTTTATTCGCGGATGAAAGTCAGCAAATCCTGGTTGAGCCGCTCCTTGTGGGTGTCGGCCAGACCGTGCGGCGCACCGGCGTAGACGATCAGCCTGGCGTTTTTCACCAGTTTCGCGGCGGCGCGGCCGGAGGCGTCGATTGGCACGATCTGGTCGTCGTCGCCGTGGATCACCAGGGTCGGCACGTTAAAGCGCCTGAGGTCCTCGGTGAAGTCGGTGGCCGAGAAAGCCGCGATCGAATCATAGGTGTTCTTGTGGCCCGCCTGCATACCCTGCACCCAGAACGACTGGATCAAACCCTGCGAGACTTTGGCGCCGGGGCGGTTGAAGCCGAAAAACGGGCCCGAGGCGATGTCCAGGTAAAGCTGCGAACGGTTGGCCAATTCGCCCTGGCGAATGCCGTCGAACACCTCGATCGGCAGGCCGCCCGGGTTAGCTGCGGTCTTCAGCATCAAGGGCGGTACGGCGCTGACCAGCACAGCTTTTTTGACCTTCGCGGTGCCGTAACGGCCGATGTAACGCGCCACCTCGCCGCCGCCGGTCGAAAAACCCACCAGCGTCACGTCTTTCACGCCCAGCGTGTCGATCACCGCTGCGAGGTCGGCGGCGTAGTGGTCCATGTCGTTGCCGTCCCAGGGCTGGCTGGAGCGCCCGTGGCCGCGCCGGTCATGGGCGATGACGCGGTAACCTTTTGAGGCCAGGAAAATCATCTGCGACTCCCAGCTGTCCGAGTTGAGCGGCCAGCCGTGGCTGAAACTCACCACGGGGCCATTCTTCGGGCCCCAGTCCTTGTAATAGATTTGCACGCCATCCGGGGTGGTGACGTAGCTGGCGCTGCGTGAGGCCGACGCCGCTGGTTGCGGCGCGGCGGCGTCTGCGGCCATCGCTGGGCTGGCGGTGACGGCGGCGGCCAATGCGGTGGCGGCGGCGAGACGGGTGAGAGCGTTCATGGCTGTTCCTTTGAGAGGGTTGCAACAAGTCGGAATCGACAAACTGAACTTTACGCTTCACAAAATACGATAAGTCGCTAATAATCCTAAAAAATTGATCTGGAGTATTTATGAGTGACCGGCTTGAAGCGCTCTTGCGGCATTTCTCGGTGAGCGCGAATGTGTTCCATTCGGGCGCACTTTGCGGGGTCAACGAGCTGGGCGAGGAGGAGGGCACCGGCCAGCTTCACCTCGTGCGCAGCGGCGAAGTTGGTATCAGCCATGGCGGTGCCGAGGTGATGCGTGTCAGCGGCCCCTGCCTGCTGCTTTACCCAAGGCCGATGGCGCACCGCTTCATCACGGATACCCGGCATGGCGCCGACTTTGTGTGTGCGCACCTGCGCTTTGAGGGCGGCGCGGCCAACCCGATCGCTGCGGCACTGCCGTCCTTTGTGTGCCTGCCGCTGGCGCAGATCGAGGGCGCCGCAGGCGTCCTGCAACTGCTGTTCGAAGAGGCTTTTGAGCAGCGCTGCGGCCGTCAGGCGCTGTTGGACCGGCTTTTTGATGTGGTGCTGATCCAGGTGCTGCGGCACCTGATGGAAAGCGGCGAAACCCGCTCCGGCATGCTGGCGGGGCTCTCGCACCAGCGACTGCGCCACGCCCTTGTCGCGATGCATCAAAGTCCTGGGCAAGAGTGGAGCCTGGAGGCGCTCGCCGATCATGCGGGCATGTCGCGCAGTGTGTTCGCCAACCAGTTCCGCGATACGGTCGGCTGCACGCCCGGCGTGTATTTGCAGCGCTGGCGGGTGGGTCTGGCGCAGCAGGCGCTGCGCCGTGGGCGGCCGCTCAAGCTGATTGCCGCCGAGGTCGGTTATGGCAGCGAGGCGGCGCTGTCGCGCGCCTTCAAGGCGCAAAGCGGCCAGTCACCGCGCGAGTGGAAGCTGGCCCGGCAGGCCTAGCGCGCCGGTGTCAGTGCTTGCGCGCAGGCGTGCGCGGAGGCCCAGGCCCACTGGAAGTTGTAGCCGCCCAGCCAGCCGGTCACATCCACCACTTCACCGATAAAGTACAGCCCCGGTTGCTGCGATTCCATAGTTTGCGACGACAGGTCGCGAGTGTCGACACCGCCGACGGTCACCTCGGCCTTGCGGTAGCCCTCGGAGCCGTTCGGCGTCAGTTGCCAGTCTGACAGGCGCGCGGCCAGACCTAGCAGCGCTTTATCGGTCGCCTCGCTGATGGGTTTTTGCAGCGCCGGGTCGGTGCCGGCCCAGGCGTCGGCCAGGCGGTTGGGCACCAGGGTGGCGAGTTCGTTGGCGATCAGTTTTTTGGAGGTGGCCTTGGCGCGCAGCAGCAGGGCCGGAAGGTCCACGCCGGGTGCCAGGTTGATGCGGATGGGCTGGCCTTCGCGCCAGAAGCTGGAGATTTGCAGGACTGCCGGGCCGCTCAGGCCGCGGTGGGTGAAGAGCAGGTCTTCCGAAAAAACCACCGCCTTTTTGCGTTGCTTGGGCGTCGCGTCGGCGGGGCTGGTCTCGATGAGCACCGGCAGCGCCAGGCCTGCCAGCTGGGCATAGGGCGCCCAGGCTTCGCCGTCAAAGGTGAGGGGTACCAGTGCCGCGCGGGGCTCGACCAGGCGCAGCCCGAACTGCTTGGCGATGCGGTAGCCGAAATCGGTGGCGCCAATCTTCGGGATCGACAGGCCGCCGGTGGCGATGACCACTTGCGGCGCTTCGACCGGCCCGCGATCGCTCTCAATTTGATAGCTGCTGGCGCCTGTTCCGTCTGGGCTGGAGCCGTATTTTATGCTTTTTATGGCGCAGGGTTGCCAGCGCGTCACGTGCCCGGCATCGCATTCGACCAGCAGCATATTGATGATGTCTTCGGCCGAGCGATCGCAAAACAGCTGGCCCTTGTGCTTTTCGTGAAAGGGGATGTTGTGGCGCTGCAGCAACTCGATGAAATCCTGCGGGGTGTAGCGCGACAGGGCCGAACGGCAGAAGTGCGGGTTCTCGCTCAGGAAGTTGGCGGGCGTGGCGTCGCGGTTGGTGAAGTTGCAGCGGCCACCGCCCGAGATCCGGATCTTCTCGGCGACCTTTTCGCTGTGATCGACCAGCAGCACTTTCAAGCCGCGCTGGCCCGCCTGGGCCGTGCAAAACAGGCCGGCAGCACCCGCGCCGATCACGACCACATCGAATGATTGGACGGGCACGCTCAGACCGCCGCTCGCCGTTCTGCGAGTTTCAGCCAGCAGGGGCCGCGGAACCGGCTTTGCCGGGCCGCAGGCGCAGCGGCCCCCTCGGGGGGCAGCGCATTACGCGAAGCGAAAAGCGTGGGGGCCAAGTACTTCAACCTTTCCAGGTGAAAGGAAACTTCAGCTGCTTCAAAAAGCCATTCGGCACGTAGTCGCCCAGCACGCCGTAGCGCTCCGGCCAGAGCCGGGTGCTTTTCACGGCTGTGCCGAAGAGGTAGTCGATGAAGGCATAGTGGGCCGAGTAATTGCGGTCCAGTGCTTCCTGGTCCTGGCTATGGTGCCAGTGGTGGAAGTTGGGCGTGACGATGACGTAGCGCAGCGGGCCGAGGCGCACGCTCACGTTGGCATGGTTGAAGACCGCCTGGAAGCCGACGATGACGATGTAGGCGTCGATCACTTCCTTGGAAAAACCCAGCACGTAGATGGGTGCCAGGATGAGCGTGCGGGTGATCAAGAGCTCCAGGATGTGCTGGCGCGAGCCGGCGAGCCAGTCCATGCTTTTGGCGCTGTGATGCACTGCGTGCAGGCGCCACAGCACCGGCACCTCGTGGTAGGCGCGGTGGGTCCAGTACTGCACCAGGTCGGCCACAAGAACGATCAGCAACACGCCACCCCAGAAGGGCAGGCCCTGCACCCAGCCGCGTATGCCGTCGTTGGCGGCCCAGCCGAAGAACTTGTGTACCAGCAGGTTGGTTGCCAGCAGCACAAAGCCCACGATCATGTGGTTGACGATGAAGTGGTGAAAGTCGGTTTGCCATTCGGCGCGAAACACCGGCTGCTCCTTGCGCAGCGCAAACAGCTTTTCAATGAAGATGAAGATCAGCGAGGAGCCCAGCAGGTCGAGGATGAACCAGTCCAGGCCGATATACGGCGTGTTGTCGGCGAAGTCGTTCACCGGCACCTTGTGCCCGCCCAGCAGCGCGGTGGCCACCACCAGCAAAAAGGCGGCGCCGGCCAGCCAGCGCGAGCGGTTGAAGATGATGTTGACCAGCGAGATGCCGCCCGCGATCACCAGCGACGTAAACATCACGATGCGGATCACGTCGACGTTGTAGCTTTTGCGCAATTCCGGTGTGGTGAGGTATTCGGGGAAGTGAAAGGCCAACACGCCCAGGAAGCACAGCACACCCAGGCTGAGGGCGATCACTCCGCTCATGAGGCCCTTGCCGCGGCGCAGCTCGCCGTGGCTTTCCGTCAGTTCATTGAGTTTTTCAAGCATTTTTCGCCTCTCCAGCGGGTGATGTGTTTTCAAGGAGTTTAGCTGGCGGCGACTGCGAGCCAAAAGTGATCGAGCGTGGGCAAGAGTGCGCAACTGCTGCTGTATTCGGTAGTTTTTGGCACTCCTTGCAGATTGACGGAATGGCGCCGTCTTGAGCCGGGGCACACTGGCGCGCATGAATGGAGTGATTCGATTTGCTGTCAGGGGGAGGGGCTTGACGAAGCGGGAGGCCGTTCTGGCCGCTGCATTCCCGTTTGTTGCGCTCAGCTTGCTGAATGACTTTTACCGCGGCTGGCTGTTCTCGTTTAACCCGGGCCTGTACTGGTTGGTCGATGTTGTGCAATTCATCGTCGCACCTGCTGCGGGCTGGTATTTTTTCCTGCGACCCGCTGGCATCACGCCCCGTGATTGGGGAATGCCAGGGCGCAAGAGACCGCACGAACGACGCGACGGCGCCGCTGTCATGCTGTTCGTTGCGTTTTTGCTGGTGGCGGCCGACTGGCCAGTGATCCTGTTGACTCAACGCCTTTACTGGGCGTATGCGGACCATTTTCAGCCCGTTCAAGCCATGCCCGTCGGCTTCTCCGCAAAGCTGGCGTTAGCCGTCTACATGTCGGCAAGTGCGGCAATGGTGGAAGAGGCCGTATGGCGCGGCCTGGGTTGGCTCTACCTGTCGGCGGTTCTTCCGCCCAAGAGGCTGCACCTTTGGTATGTGCTGATCACGTCGGCGGCCTTTGCACTTGCCCATTCGGAGCAGGGCATCGGCGGCGTCATCGCCGCTTTCTGGTTTGGTGTTCTGGCCGCAGGGCTCTACACGAAGCTGCGAATCCTGTGGCCAATCGTTCTGGGCCACTTCATCATCGACATGATTATTTTCGGCCCGTGGTAATGCGACAGGGCGGATAAAGAAGGTGCCAACAATTGTGGCCCGTACGCCGTTTTACCGCGCGGCAGGAGACGGTAATTAGGCAGCGCGCCCACCCACCAATGCGCGGTCATGCGAAACAGCAGCAGCCACACCACGAACCACGTCCCCGACAACGATCACCGAGGGACTGGCCAACTGTTCACGCTCAATGGTCAGATGCAGTTCACCGAGCGTGGTGACAGCATGACGCTGCGAAGCCAGGCTCACCCCTTGAACGATGGCCACGGGGGTGGTGGCAGGCAGGCCACTCAAAAGCTCGTCCTGGATGCGACATGCACTACTGACACCCATGTAGATCACCAGCGTGAGGCGTGCGCTGTGTGCGGTGGCAGCCAGCGCTTTCCAGTCGGTGCCGGTGTCGCCGGGCTTGGCATGCCCGGTGACAAACACCACGCCGTGTGCATGTTCGCGGTGCGTGAGCGGCACGCCCAGCGAAGTGACGGCGGCCAGGCCTGAAGTAATGCCGTTGATGACGTTCACCGTAATGCCCGCGGCGCGCAGGTGTTCAACTTCTTCGCCGCCACGGCCGAAGATGAATGGGTCGCCGCCCTTGAGCCGCACGACCTCTTCGCCTTCGCGCGCGGCCATCAGCATGAGCTTTTCAATAAAGGCCTGGGGTGTGGACTTGCAGCCGCCGCGCTTGCCCACATACACGACGCGGGCTTCGGGCCGCGCAAACGCCACGATTTCGTCGCTGACGAGGTCGTCCACCAGCAGCACGGTGGCGCGCTGGATGGCTTTCAGGGCCTTGAGGGTCAACAGTTCCGGGTCGCCGGGGCCGGCGCCTACCAAAGTGACTTTTCCGTTGTTCATGATGTCGTGATGTGAGGCAGCTTGATTTGAGGGAGCAACTGCAAGATATGTTCCACTTGCCGTGCAATCGAAGGCGGCACAGGCACGCCGCCTGCCAGCACGGCGCGAATGTAGTCCGCTGTGGTGGCGGCGTCCACTGTTTTGGGAAAGTCGGGGATGGAGGCGAGCGTGCCGGCCTGGGTTTCCTGCAGAAGTGAGCGCTGCCCGCCGATAAAAGCGTCCATCTGCGGCATGCGGCGCGCGTCGGCCACCACTTCGCCTTCGGTGCCGCGCAACAGCAGTGCATTGGCGCCCGTCAGCTCAAAGGTCTGCGCCATCGACACAGCGTATTCCGGGTGCGTGTAGCTGCTCACGACCAGGCTCTTGCCCAGGCAGGGTGTCATGATCTTGACCAGGCTGTGCGCCGGGTTGCGCAGGCCCACGGCACGGCGCACGTCCAGGAGGCGCTTTAACGCAGGCAGCAGCAGCTCGGTGGGGGCAAATACCACTTTGCCGTTTGCTATCTTTTTAATAGCTGTCTGCGCAGGTATATCAAGGGCTAGAAGCACTTCTGATGCAAAAATCCGGCTCGATTCGGTGGGTGTTCCGTGGATCAGTACCGGAACGCCTTCACGCGCCAGCAGCAGCGCCAGCAGCGGCGTGAGCACCGGCAGCTTGCGCGCGCCGTTGTAGCTGGGCAGCACCACCGTGGGGCTGTCGCCGGCGGGCAGATGATTGAGGCGCTGGTGCAGTGCATCGAGGAAACCCGCCATCTCTTCGGGCGTTTCACCCTTGATGCGCATGGCCAGGCAAAAGCCGCCGATTTCCAGATCAGTCACGGTGCCGTCGAGCACCTGACCCATCAGGTCCGTAGCCTGCTCGCGTGACAAAGCGCGGGCGCCATCCTTGCCGCGACCGATTTCCTTGATGTATTGGCTAATGCCCATAAGCGTGATTGTCCGCCAATGCAGATAACTTCTTGTTATGAGCTTAAGCCACTTGCCGGATAGGGATCACGGTACGGGGTGCTGAAGGCGGAGCGTCGTTGCGCGATGACCGCACCCGGCGTTTGAGTTCGGGCACACAGGAGCCGCAATTGGTGCCGCACTTCAGCGTGGATTGCAGCGAGGCCAGGCGCTCTTCATCAGTGCCCAGATGACCGGCGCCGCCACCACCGGCCGCTAACAGCGACAAGTGTTCGTCAATTGCCATGTCGCTGACGTTAAAGCAGGTGCACACCGGCTTGCCGCGCGACTGCACCGCCACCGGTGGCTTGGCGCCGGGCAGCAGCAATAGGCGTCCATACGATTGCGCGGCCAGCTCGTCCTGCAGCAAGGTTTTGATCCAGGCCTGGGCGCTGGTGTCGCCCGCCAGTACAAAGCCGGCGAGGTGGACGTCGCCTTCGCTGCGCATCAGTCGCATCGTGCGGCGCTGGCCTTTTTTGCGGTCGGCGTAGCGCAGCACATCGGCCGCATCCAACCCGAGAATGCGTTCCAGCGCGGCCAGTGTTTCGTCAGGCGGCGCCTCATGGCTGGCCGCGCGAAACAGCACGCCGGTGCGTTCGAGGCTGCGGTCGGCCAGCGGTGTGTTGTTGGAAAACGGCACGCAGCTGGTGAAGGGAAATTGCGCCATCAGCGGCTTGAGCTGCTCACGCGCCGCCAGCGCATCGCCCTCGGGCAGCCAGGCCATCGCCAGCAGCGTCCACGGCATTTCGGCTTTGAGAATCTTCACCGCAGCGTGCTTGAGCTCGGGCTGTTTGGAGCTCGGGCAATAAGCCGACGTGGTCAGCGCATTCACGCCTGCCAGCGGCGTGCCGCCGGTCGACTGACCGCTTAAATACTCTTCGCCCCAGTGCATGGCCATGAAAGCCTGGCTTACTGCCACTTCAGGTGAAGACTGCAGCGGCACCACGATGGAGCCACGCTTGGACGTGACATGCACCAGATCGCCGTCTTTCAGCAGGCGCCGCGCCATGTCCTGCACGTTCATTTGAATCGAGGGTTCGGCCACGTGGCCGAACAGGCGCCCCAGCGTGCCGGTGCGGCTCATGCCGTGCCACTGGTCGCGCAGCCGGCCGGTGGTAAGCGAAAACGGATAACGCGATTCGCGCGGCTCGGCTACCGGCTTGTAGACCGTGTTGACAAAGCGGGCCTTGCCGTCGGCGGTGGGGAACACGCCGTCTTCATACAGCCGCACTTTGCCCGCCGTGTCGCCCGTCTTGAAGGGCCACTGTTGCGGTGCGTCGTCGAGCAGTGCGTAACTCAAGCCGGTGATGTCGAGGTCGCGGCCGCGGGTGGATTCGCGGTGCTCGTTCCAGATGGTTTCCGCGCCTGATGCTTCCTCGGCCAGCGAATAGGGGAAGAGGGTGGCGCCGGCTGCCGCGCGGCTGGGCAGCAGCTTTTCAAGCCGCAGTGCAAAGTCCACCGCGATGGACCAGTCATGGCGTGTCTGGCCTGGCGCAGCCACGGCCGGCCGCACTCGGCTGATGCGGCGCTCGCTGTTGGTCACCGTGCCGATCTTCTCGCCCCAGGTGGTGGCCGGCAGCAGCAGGTCGGCGTAGTCGCAGCTAGACGTGGTGGAAAAAGCCTCCTGCACGATCACCAGCTCGGCGCGCTCCATGGCGCGGCGCACGGTGGCCTGGTCGGGCATGGACTGGGCCGGGTTGGTGCAGGCAATCCATAGCGCCTTGATTTCGCCATCGGCCGCGGCCTGGAACATTTCGACGGCAGTCTTGCCTGGTGCTTCGGGCACGGATGGGATGCCCCACAGCGCGGCGACTTCGGCGCGGTGATCCGGGTTGGCCAGGTCGCGGTGCGCGCTCAGCAGGTTGGCCAGGCCGCCCACTTCGCGTCCGCCCATGGCATTGGGCTGCCCCGTCAATGAAAAGGGGCCGGCGCCCGGTTTGCCGATCTGGCCTGTGGCCAGGTGGAGGTTGATGAGTGCGGCATTCTTGGCGGTGCCGCTGCTGGACTGGTTCAGGCCCTGGCAGTACAGGCTCAGCGTGGTGGCCGAGGTGGCGAAGAGTTTGGCCGCGGCCAGCAGGTCTTCTTTTTTGATGCCGCAGGTTTCGGCCACCAGGTCGGGCGTGTAGTCGCGCACCGTGGCCTTGAGCGCGTCAAAGCCCGTGGTGTGCGCCGCAATGTAAGCGGCGTCCGTCCAGCCTTCCCACAGCATGATGTGCAGCATGCCGTTGAAGAGCGACACATCGGTGCCCGGCTGTATGCCCAGGTAGAGGTCGGCGATCTCGGCCGTGTCGGTGCGGCGCGGGTCGCAAAAAATGATCTTGAGCGCGGGGTTCGCGGCCTTGGCGTCTTCAATGCGGCGAAACAGGATGGGGTGCGCGTAGGCGGTGTTGCTGCCGACGATAAAAATGCACTGCGCATGATTCACGTCGTCGTAGCAGGCAGGCGGTGCGTCTGCGCCCAGCGTTTGTTTGTAACCCGCCACCGCGCTGCTCATGCACAGGCGCGAGTTGGTGTCGACGTTGTTGGTGCCGATCAAGCCCTTGGCCAGCTTGTTGAAGACGTAATAGTCTTCCGTTAGCAATTGGCCTGAAATGTAAAAACCGACCGCATCGGGCCCATGCTCGCGGATGATCTGCGCAAAGCTTTCGCTCGCAAAGCCGAGCGCGTTGTCCCAGGACACCGGCTTGGGCGCTTCATGCCGATGTTCGCGCCGCATCGGCTGCAGCAAGCGCGTCTGTCGCGTAACGGCCGCCGTCGCGCTCAGCGCCAGCGTTGAGCCCTTGGTGCACAGCCGCCCGAAATTGGCCGGGTGATCCGGGTCACCGCGTACCCCGGTGATTTCGTCGCCTTGCGATTCAATGATGACGCCGCAGCCGACACCGCAATAGGGGCAAGTTGACCGGGTCTCAGCCATGATGGACGAAGCCAAGGCTGCGGCCTTTGTCGTGCATCGCAAAGCGATCAACAGCATGAGCTGTTAGATCGCAGCCGACACCGCAATACGGGCAAGTTGATCGGGTATCAGTCATGAATGTTCAGGGAGCCTTCGCGTTTATTCCGGTGATGCGGCTTATGCCGTGTGAGGCGCCTGCACGCTGAAGCTTTCGTCGCCCAATGCGCCACTGGTTGCACCCGGGCCGGCGCGAGGGGGCTGCAAATCCAGCGCCAGCGTGTCCAGCTCGACAGCGTCCAGGAAGACCTGGCCTGTTTCTACCTTGCAGGTGAATTTGGGCGTGCAGCCTTCGTCGGGCTGCCTGGCGCAGCCGTCCGCCAGGCCTATGGTCCAGTTGTGCAGGGGACAGGCCACGCTGGTGCCGAACACGATGCCCTGCGACAGCGGGCCGCCCTTGTGCGGGCAGCGGTCCAGCAGCGCAAACACCTGGTCCTGGTCATTGCGGAACACGGCCACATCAATACCTTTGGCGCGTGAGACACGTCGCGAGCCAAGCACCGGGATGTCGGTGACCAGGCAGATTTTTTTCCATTCAGACATAGTGATCTCTCAAAATTCGGCCGGTCAGGCGGGTGTGAGTTTTTCAAACTGGCGGGCATCCACAGACGCTTCTTTCAGGTCGAACCAGGGGTCCGGTTCACCGTCCAGCGCAAACTGCAGCTGCTCCCACAGGGCTTTGCGGCCTTCGTGGTCTTCCAGGATTTTTTTCTTCACATAGTCCAGGCCGACACGGTTCACGTAATGCACCGTGCGCTCCAGGTACCAGCCTTCCTGGCGATAGAGCTCGCAGAAGGCACCGGTGTATTCGAGCACCTCGGCCGCGGTCTTGAGCTTGGTGAAGAAATGGGCCACTTCCGTCTTGATGCCGCCGTTGCCGGCGATGTACATCTCCCAGCCCGAGTCGACGCCGATGATGCCGACGTCCTTGATGCCGGACTCCGCGCAGTTGCGCGGGCAGCCGCTCACCGCAAACTTGACCTTGTGTGGTGCATACATGCGCCACATGGCGCGCTCCAGGTCCTTGCCCATTTGCGTGCTGTCCTGCGTGCCCATGCGGCACCATTCGCTGCCCACGCAGGTTTTCACCGTGCGCAGGGCCTTGGCGTAGGCGTGGCCCGAAGGCATGCCGATGTCTTTCCAGACGTTTTGCAGGTCTTCCTTTTTCACGCCCAGCAAGTCGATTCGCTGACCGCCTGTCACCTTGACGGTCGGGATCTTGTATTTGTCGACCGCGTCGGCAATGCGGCGCAACTCGCTGGCCGTGGTTTCGCCGCCCCACATGCGCGGGATGACGCTGTAGGTGCCGTCTTTCTGGATGTTGGCGTGGCTGCGTTCGTTGATGAAGCGGCTTTGCGGGTCGTCCTTGGCCTGTTTGGGCCAGGTGCTGATCAGGTAGTAGTTGACGGCCGGGCGGCAGGTGGCGCAGCCGTTGGGTGTCTTCCAGTCCAGGAACTTGAAGGTGTCGGAGATGCTGAGCAGCTTGTTGGCGCGTATGGCGTCGCGCACCGCCTGGTGACCGTGGTCGGTGCAGGCGCACATGGCCTTGAGCTTGGGCGTGGCCGAGTAGTCGCCGCCGGCGGTGAACATGAGGATCTGCTCGACCAGCCCGGTGCAGGAGCCGCAGGAGGCGCTGGCCTTGGTGTGCTTGCGCACTTCGTCAAGCGTGAAAAGGCCTTTTTCCTTGATGGCCTTGCAGATGGTGCCCTTGTTGACACCATTGCAGCCGCAGACTTCCGCATCGTCGGCCATCAGCGCCGCCTTGTTTTGGCCTTCGTGGCCGGCGTCGCCGAGGTTGGACTCTCCGAAAATCAGCTTGTCGCGGATGTCGCTGACATTGCGGCCGTCACGCAGCAGCTTGAAGTAATAGCTGCCGTCCACGGTGTCGCCGTAAAGGCAGGCGCCGATGAGTTTGTCGTCCTTGATGACGAGTTTTTTGTAGACGCCGCCGAAGGGGTCGCTCATCACGATTTCTTCAGCGCCGTTGCCGCCCATGAATTCGCCGGCGCTGAAAAGGTCGATGCCGGTGACTTTCAGTTTGGTTGACGTGAGCGAACCGGAATAGCGGCCTATGCCGAACTGCGCCAGGTGGTTGGCTGCAACCTTGGCCTGTTCGAACAGCGGGGCCACGAGGCCATAGGCAATGCCGCGGTGGGCTGCGCATTCGCCGACCGAGTAGATGCGCGCATCGGTGACGGTCTGCATGGTGTCGTTGACCACGATGCCCTTGTTGCAGTGCAGGCGCATGGATTCCGCGAGCTGTGTGTTCGGCCGGATGCCGACCGCCATGACCACGAGGTCAGTGGCCACTTCCGTGCCATCCTTGAATTTGATCGAGGTCACGCGGCCGTCTTCACCACCCACCAGTTCCTGCGTCTGCGCGCCGATCATGAACTTGAGGCCGCGGTCTTCCAGGGATTTTTGCAGCAGCTTGCCCGCCACGTCGTCAAGCTGGCGCTCCATCAGCCAGGGCATGACGTGCACCACGGTGACTTCCATGCCGCGCAGCATCAGGCCGTTGGCCGCTTCCAGGCCCAGCAGGCCGCCGCCGATGACCACCGCTTTTTTGTACTTCTGGGCTGTGGCGATCATCTCGTTGGTGTCGGCGATGTCGCGGTAGGCAATCACGCCCTTGAGGTCTTTGCCGGGCACGGGCAGGATGAAGGGGTTGGAGCCGGTGCACATCAGCAGGCGGTCGTATTCCTCTTCGGTGCCGTCTTCGGCGCGGACCACGCGCTTGATGCGGTCCACTTCAACCACTTTTTTGCCGGCATGCAGCGTAATGTGGTTGTCCTTGTACCAGTCCCAGCTGTTCAGCACGATTTCGTCGAGCGTCTGCTCACCGGCCAGCACGGGGCTGAGCAGGATGCGGTTGTAGTTGGGATGGGGCTCGGCGCCGAAGACTGTAATGTCGTAAAGGTCGGGGGCGACCTTGAGCAGCTCCTCAAGGGTGCGAACGCCGGCCATGCCATTGCCGACCATCACCAGTTTTGATTTTTTCATGGGGCTACTCCAGATTGATTCGATGTCATGTTCAAGGTCCAATGTGCAAGCGTCATGCCACGGCGAACGCGGCAGCAGATGGGCAACGGGCGGGCTGGGCGCGGTGAATGGCCTCGGCGCCAGGATGAGGCGCAGCAACGCAGCGGTAGTTCGCCAACACCAGCGGATCTGTCTGATTTGTCAAAAATTGAGTGGAAATCATGATGCTCTCTCCCGGAAACAGGGATCCGGGCTGTCAACCCGGTATGAGGCACACCATTACGCACGTCGTTGTGCGCAGAACCCGCAGTGCATTCGCTAAGGTTGGGCGCGTCGTTACGCCCGCTGCAAATGACGCAAGACTTGTGCCATATCATTGGGATTCGCAGCTTTCCCGGCACCGGCGTGGCGGTGGCATGGCCTGCGACTTGCGAACTGTGTCGCTGTTCCCCGCTTAACCTCTTGATTTGTATGACCTCCGCATTGGTAAACCTGAACGGCCCTGGTGGCGCACATCCCCTGGTTTCAGACCTGGTGGCAGCTGGTATCCAGGTACTGGGGCCTGTGGATGAGCGCAGCAAACTGGTGCAGGAAGTGCTTCGGCAAGCACCCGATGTGGTGATTTGCCATGACCCGCTTCCGGGTGATGAGCTTTTCAAGGTGCTGCAGCTGGTGGCTGACACGGCGCCGTGTCCAGTCATTGTTTTCACCAGCGACACAGACGCGGGAAAGATCACACGGGCCACCGAGGTGGGGGTTCATGCCTATGTGGTCAACGGTTATGGTGCGCAGCGCCTGCGGCCCCTCATTCACCTCGCCAAGGCGCGTTTTACCCGCGAGCAGGCCCTGCGTGCCCAGGTGCAGGAGGCCGCCAGCCGGCTTGAAGAGCGCAAGGCGGTGGACCGGGCCAAAGGTATTTTGATGCGGGCCCGGCAGATGTCGGACGACGACGCTTTCCACATTTTGCGGACCGCCTCCATGCATACCAACCAGCGGCTGGGGCAGGTGTCGGAGCACATCATCCATTCGGCGCGCTTCGCCGAGGATGTCAACCGTTCCGGCCAGTTGCGCATGTTGTCGCAGCGGCTGGTCAAGCTTGCCCTGCTGCAGCTTGCGGGGGTGCAGGCCGCCCGGGCCAAAGAGCTGCTGAAAGAGTCGGTGCTGCGCATCGACGCCAACCTGGTTTCGCTGGGGAAAAGCCTTTCGCAGCCCACATTTGGAGACCTGCTCGGGCAGGTGTCCATTACCTGGGGGCGGCTCAAGATTGCCTTGCAGGACACGCCCACCGCTGGCAGCATGGCTCACCTGGATGAACTGGCAGACCTGCTTTTGCAGGATGCCGAGCGCATGACCAGCAGCCTGGAGAGCGCCGGCGCAATGCCTCCCTTGCAGATGCTGAACCTGGCTGGCCGGCAGCGCATGCTGAGCCAGCGTTTTGCCAAATATGCCCTGCTCAGGGCCACGGGTGGCAAGGCAACGCTGGCCCGCAGCGAGGCCGGCATGGCCGAGTCCCAGGCGGCATTCGAGCAGGCCTTGCAATACCTGAACGACATTCCGCTGACCAGCAAGGACATCCGCCTGTCGCTGGACCGGGCGGCCATCAGCTGGCAGCACATGCGCGAGGGCGCGCTTGCCATGGACAAAGATCCCCGGCGCCTGGAGGGTCTGGCGACGGCCAGCGAAGACCTCCTCGACGTCTTTGAGCAGCTGTCGGCCCAGTACGAACACAGCATGCAAATGCTGGTGGGCTAGGGCCTGCACGCCAGTCGTGCATTGTTGCGATGCACCAAATTCGGGCATTAAACTTGCTTATCTTGGTGCATGGCATTTGATCTGGACATTGGCTTCGCTTCATTGGCGGGCCGCAAGAACACCAACGAAGACTTTTGCGCTGCGATGCTGCCCGAGGCGGGGCAGGAGGGTATGGGTTCCATCGTGGCGATTGCTGATGGCGTGAGCACAGGCGGCATGGGCCGGGAGGCGGCGCAGACCACCGTGACCAGCCTGGTCCGTGACTACTACGGCACGCCCGAAACGTGGGACACCACCGTGGCCCTGGACCGCATCATCGGGGCGCAAAACGCCTGGCTGGCGGGTATCAACCAGCGCCGCAGTCCGGCCATGGGCCTGACCACCCTCACGGCGCTGGTACTGCGCGGGCAGTCGTACACGCTTGCGCATGTCGGCGATTCGCGGGCCTATTTGCTGCGCGGCGGCAAAACCCAGCAGCTCACGCACGACCATGCAGTCAATCACCCGGACTTTCGGCACCAGTTGCTGCGTTCGGTGGGGGCCGAGGACCATGTGGTGGTGGACTACATGCAGGGTGACCTGCAGGTCGGCGACGTTTTTGTGTTGCTGACGGATGGCGTGCACGGCTTGGTGCGTGACGCGCGGCTGCAGGGCTTTGCCGATCTTGAGGAGCCTGGAGGTGCCCAGCTTGCAAGCCAGAACCTCGTCGAGGCGGCCCTGGCGGCCGGCAGCAACGACAACGTGACGGCCGTGGTGGTGCGGGTGCGCGGTTTGCTCGACGCAACACTGCAGGACGTCAACCGCATTGCGCAGACCCTGCCCATCCCGACCCGCCTGAAGGTGGGCGATGTGATGGACGGCCTGAGCGTGACGGCGCCGGTGGCCGACAACGGCATCAATGTGCTGTATCAGGTGCGCGATCCCGCTACACGGGTGCTGTATGCCCTCAAGACGCTGCACCCGTCGAGGTCGCATGACGAGGAAGAGCGTGCCATGCTGGCCCACGAGGCCTGGCTGGCCATGCGCATGCAGTCGGGCCGGGCGGCGGAGCATCTGGTCAACCTTCATGAGCGCCTGCCGGGCGGGCAAGAGCGCAGTGCGTTTTACCTGCTGTATGACTGGCACAGCGGCGAGACACTTCAGCAGCAGCTTGACCGCCGCCACAAGTTCAGCGTGGAGCAGCTGCTGGGCGTGGCCACCCAGGCCGCGCGGGCCTTGGGCCGGCTGCACCGGCAGTGCGTCATTCATCGCGACATCAAGCCGGCCAACCTCCATCAGGGCGAAGATGGCGTGCTGCGGCTGCTGGACCTCGGCGTGGCATTGAGCGGGCGCGAGCCCGAAGCGATGCGAAAGCTGCACGCCGGCACGCCCAGTTTTATCAATCCCGAGCAATGGGGCTTCAGCGCAAGCAGCACAGATGGGCCGGAGGAGCTGCCCGATCCGCAAAGCGATTTGTTCGCTCTGGGTGTGACGCTGTACCAGTTGCTGACCGCGCGCCTGCCGTATGGCGAGGTGCTGCCCTACCAGGCTGGGCGGTATTACCGCGACCCTGTTGCGCCCAGCCGCATCAATCCCGAAGTGCCGATCTGGCTGGACCACGTGGTGCTCAAGGCCGTGGCGCGTGACAAGCGCCGGCGTTTTGAAACCGCCGAAGAGCTGCTGCTGGCGTTGGAGCGCGGCGCCTCGCGGCCCTTGACTGCACCGCAGGCGACGCCGCTGATCCATCGGGATCCTGTGGTGTTGTGGAAGCTGCTGCTGGGTGTGAGTGTGCTGGTCAATTTATTGCTGATTTACTGGCTGCTGTTTTTGCCTCGGTAGGGTGGTTGAGTATTGAATTGACTTCTGGGGCAATGGGGACAGGCGCCAGCAGCTATTGAATTGATAGCGGCCTTTTTTTGGGGTTGTTGTTGGTTTGATGGAGGCGCTCTCGTCTGAATCCTGCTGGCCGGGGGTTGCCCGGCATGCAACTCACTTTTCTTTGCTTCGCCAAAGAAAAGTAAGCAAAAGAAAGGCGACCCTGGTTCCTGCGTCCCTGCGCTGCGCTGCGGGCAACCTGCGGTGCTCGGTCCAGCCGGGGTCAAAAACAACTCGCTTCGCTCAAACAAGTTTTTGCCCTGATCCGTCTGGACCTCCGCTCCTCGGCGCATACACAAGGGGGTGGAGACAGGAATACCAAACAGCCAAAGACAAAACCCCGAATACCTGAAGAAACAAGGACACGCCATGGCGTGTCCTTGTTGGTATTGGAGTTGGTATTTGTCTTCAGTCCCCGCTCTCGATTACCCCTTCTGTCTGCGCCGAGGAGCGCAGGTTCAGGCGGATCAGGGATCGCGATTGTCTGAGCGAAGTGCAACGTAGCGAGTTCGAGCGAGACCCCGCCTGAACCGAGCACCGCAGGTTGCCCGCAGCGAAGCGGAGGGACGCAGACAGCAGGGTCGCCTTTTCTTTGGTGACTTTCTTTTGGCGACGCAAAAGAAAGTTACTTGCCGCCGGGCAACCCCGGCCAGCGGCCTCAGCTAAAGGCCCATCCTCAAGCAGTCCTCGCCCGTCCACCTTTCTCCGCCCAGGTCCGTGTCCACCGGATCTGCATCACCCGCAGCATCACCAGCATGCCCAGCGACAAGGCTGCAAAGAAGAAGAACCCCCACATGTAAGTGCCCGCATACTGCTTGGAAATACCCATGGCATTGGGCACCAGGCCGCCGCCCAGTGCGCCGATTTCCCCAATCATGGAGCCGGCCACCGCGGTGGCCAGGGGCCAGCGCAGCGGTACCAGCTGGAAAAGGGCGCCATTGCCTGCACCCAGTGCGGCAAAGCACAGCATGACCAGCAAGGTGGTGGCCACGAGGGATTTGCTGGCCAGCCCGCATGCCACGAGTGTGACGGCGATGGTGAGCAGTACGACGCTCAAGGTGTTCACGCCGCCCCAGCGGTCCGAGATCCAGCCGCCGAAGATGCGCAGCGCCGCGCCCATGAAAGCTGCCAGCATGGACAACTGGCCTGCCTGCACCTTGCTGACACCGAACTGGTCGTAGTAGTAGGAAGGCAAAAACGTCGCCAGCCCGATGAAGCCGCCGAAACTCACGGCGTAGATCAGGCTGAAGGCCCAGCCGTCTTTTTCAAACAGGCAGGCCACGTGTTCGCGCAGTGTGGCGTGGCTGTCCACATCGTCGGGTTCTTTGGCAAAAAGAATCATCGCGATCATCGGCAGCAGCATGGCTACGGCGGCAATGCCGTAGACCGACTGCCAGCCGAAGCGCTGCGCCAGCGCCGGCGCGACAAGCACGGAGACAGCGGTGCCCACGTTGCCCGCACCGACCAGACCCATGGCCAGGCCCTTGTAGCGGGGAGGGAAGGAGCCCGAACCCAGGCTGAGCGCTACGCCGAAACTGGCGCCGGCAATGCCCAACAGCACGCCCATGGCCAGCAGGCTGCTGTAGGAGTCAACCACGAAGTAGCCGAACAGCAGCGCCACCATGATCAGGCCCATTTCGACCAGCGTGGCATTTTTGCGGCCAATGTATTGCGCCAGCACGCCCAGCGGAAAGCGCATCAGCGCGCCGGCGAAGATGGGAACCGACAGCATCACGCCTTTTTCTGTGGGCGAGAGCTTGTAGGTTTCCGAAATGAAAGGCGCCATGGCGCCGTTCATGACCCAGATGCAGCACGAAAACGCGAAGTAGAAAAACGCTGCACCCAGTGTGGGCGCGTGGCCAGCCTTGAGAAAATTACGAAACCCCGCCATGGTGCAAGCTCTTTCTGTGAAGATGGTTGATTCACAGAAACAGTGCGAAAAGCATGCCAACTTGGGGCATGCAAAACGCACCCTTGCAGCGCAATTTAGGGGTGTTGGCCTGATTTTTTTGGTGCGCCGCACAAATAACGTGCACGCGGCCTCAAGAGAGGTTGCGTGTAGCGCTGGGTGTGCGGTTCAGTTTTTGCGGTCCATGTCGACGCAGACCATCGCCGCGTAGTGGTTCCAGCGCAAGGTGATCACGTAGGGGCGCTTGCGTACCCGGGCCTTCATGCCCTGCGCGCCCTGCAGCTTGATCGGCACTGAAATCTGCAGCTCGGACCCCAAAGCCTTGCGTGCATTGCCTGCCAGGGTGTTGGCGATTTCACCCACCGCGTCAAGCAGGTTGCCATCGCTGAGGTCAGTCTCATGCTGGAGCAGCAAAATTTCCCGCACCAGTTTCCCCGGCATGGACACCACCACATGTCCGTTGTGGCTTCCCGAGAAGGTGACGATGCCGTTGAATTCAAAGGCTTCGATATCTCCCGTGCCGAGATAGGCCGAGGTGATCTGCGGTTCCTGTCGGGTCGTGATCTTGAGGTAATGCCGGATGGAATCGACAAAGAGCTTGAGGTCGTTTTCGTTCAGTGTGGCCATCGCAGTGTCCTTAGCGCACGTCTGCAACGTCGAGCAGTGCAATCTGCAGCTCTTCGTCGGTAAAGGGTTTGGCAACGAATCCGCGGGCGCCCAGCTTGAGTGCCTGGATGGCTGTCGATTTGTCGCTGAGCGCGCTGACCACCAGTATCTTGATGGACGGGTCGAACTTCAGCAATGCGGTGATGCATTCAATGCCGTCCATCTCGGGCATGGTCAGGTCCATGGTGACGACCTCGGGGCGGGTTGCCCGGGCCAGCCGCACGGCTTCGAGGCCGTTCTTGGCCAGGCCTGCGAGCACCACGCCCTTGATGCCGCCGTTTTGCACCACTCTCGAAATCCGGGTCCGGATCATGTTGGAGTCGTCAACAATCAGCAGTCGCATGGAGAAGCTCCTGTGTGGGGTTTGTGATGGCCATTGCTGGATTGCTTCAGGAAAATTCAGGAAAAAGAAACCTTGAATTCGGTGTGCTGGCCGGGCGTGCTGGACAACAGCAGGCGCGCCCCCAGCTGCTGCACGTTGGTCTGCACCAGGTCCAGGCCCACGCCGCGGCCTGCGTGGCGGGAGGTGGCACCGGCCGTGGAAAAGCCCGGCTTGAAAATATGCGCAACGATCTGCTGCTCGCTGAAGCTTTGCAGCTGCTCAGGCGTATACCAGCCCAGTTCAAGCAGACGGCGGCGAACGTCGGCCGCATTGAGGCCCGCGCCATCGTCGCGCACGCTGAGCTGCCACTGGCCGTCTTCGTTCCGGGTGAGGTTGACGGCAATCCGCCCGGCCTCCGCTTTGCCCGCAGCGCGCCGCACGGAGGGCGCCTCCACGCCGTGCACCACGGCGTTACGCAGAAGCTGGATGGCGATTTCGCGCAGCAGGTTCATCTTGTCGGCCGGCATGTCCTGGGCACTGCCCATACGCACCTCGGCATCCACGCGTTTGCCGCAGTCGGTGCCGACCTCGTTCGCCAGCTGGGTTAGCACGGCGTTCAGTCCTTGCGATGCGGAACCGTCCGGGGCGGGCGCCGTGTCACCGCCTGAGCGCTTCTGGCCCAGCGCCTTGAAGGCGCCGACCTTGGCCAGCAGGTCCTCGAGCGGCAAAGGCAGGGCCAGCAGAGCGTCGCCGGTGGCGGCGCCGTTGTCCTTGAGCTTTTGCAACTCGCTTTCGAACTGATGGGCCAGTGTGGCCAGGATTTCCAGCCCGAGCGATGCTGCGTCACCCTTGAAGGCGTGGATGCGGCGGTAGGCGCCGTCCACAGCTTTGAGCACCTGGACTTCCGAGGCGGCCGATGAAGTGCTTCGCAGCAGGTCGTTGACTTCCAGCAGGGACGCTTCGGCCCGCTCGACAAAGGCGCGCATCATGGCCGGCTCCGTCTCGAAGGCCTTGAGCATCATCGACAGTTCTTTTTGCGAGCGCTGGCGTTCGCCGGTCAACCGGGCCTGCAACTCGACCTTTTGCGTGATGTCCTGTACGGTGACCAGCAGGTGCCGCACCGTGGCGCCGTCCTGCACCCGGTTGAAATGGAAAGAAAGATAGCGCTTGGTGTCCTGGCCCAGCCGGTTCCTGACGGTGAGTTCCACTTCCGACAGCGGGTTGATGCCCTGGATCAGCTGCTCCTTGACGTGTGGAGAGAACAGCAACTCGACATAGTCCCGCGCATCGGTCAATGCCTTGTCGGAAACCAGGGTGGACAGCTGGTAGAAAAAGTTTTGCCCGGGCGCCAGCGTTTTGCCGAACAGCGCGTGGGTCGAGCGGGACAACTGGGAGCCGAGCTGGTGCTGGGGGGTCAGCAGGAACAGGCCTTCGCGCACGCTGGCGAGAATTTCCCGGTTTTCTTCGGTGGCAGCTTCAATCGCGGCGTCTGAAGTTTTCAGGCGGCGCAGGAACTTGAACAGGATGAAGGCGAAATTCAGCAGTGCCAGCACGATGCCGACGGTTTGCACCATGCGCAGCACGCTGGCGCGCGAGGCGCCGATCTGCTGCGTTTCCGTGACGAAGTCGTTGGCAACGCCCAGCAGTTTGATGTTGTTGGCCTGGCTATAGGCCAGCGCGGCAGCCAGTTCCGTCTGCGTGAAGCCGTCGCCGGCAAGCAGGGGCTGGAGCAGCTCGAAGTAGGGCTTCCACAGCGCATCCACCTTGTCCTCCAGCTCGCGGCCCCGGCTGGACACCACGGGCTCCAGGTACACCGGTTTGCCGTCGCCGCCGGGAATGGTGCCGCCTTCGCGGAATGCGACATGGGAGGCCTGGAAGATCTTTGCGCCTGAACGCAGCTCGGCCAGTGTCTCGGGCTTGTAAGGCGTGCCCGCCACCCGCATGGCGTCGAGTTCGAGCAGGGTGCGTGCGACACGCTGCGAAACATAGCGCTGGCGGCCGGAAAGGTTGATGGCCACGGTGTCCTGGTCGATCTTGAACGAGGTGTAGAAGTTCAGGACCAGCACCCCCAGGTCAAACAGCAGGAAAAGCGCGACCGCGATGATGATTTCACGGTACTTCCCGAGCGAGGCGAGGCCGCTCGAGCGCGCAGGCCGTGTGCTGGCCGGTGCGCCATGGGCGATTCTGCCGGCGCCGGGGATTGGCAAAACTGCAGACATTGGAAACCTCCTGCTTGGTTGTTTAGTCGCGGGCCACCGCAGAACCGGCTTTGCCGGGCTGCTGGTGGCGCCCCCTCGAGGGGGAGGCGCCAAAGGCGCTTCGGGGGCGAGTCTTTACTCAGGCTGCTTTTTCGACGTGGCCCTGGCGGGTGTAAAGGAAATCGATAACGGCTTTGCGGTAACCCAGGTAACGGATGTCTTCGGCCAGCGCCACGCGGGAACGCGGGCGGGGCAGCTCCACCGGCAGCACCTCGCCGATCGTGGCGGCGGGACCGTTGGTCATCATCACAATGCGGTCGCTCAGGAGAACCGCTTCGTCGACGTCATGGGTCACCATGACGACCGTGCTTTGTGTGGTGGCAACGATTTGCAGCAGTTCGTCCTGCAGCTTGGCGCGGGTCAGGGCGTCAAGGGCGCCGAAAGGCTCGTCCAGCAGCAACACCTTGGGTTCCATCGACAGCGCGCGTGCAATGCCGACGCGCTGCTTCATGCCGCCCGAAATCTCGCCGGGACGTTTTTGCGCCGCCGGCGTCAGTCCGACCATGGCCAGTGCGGCGTCGGTGCGGGCCTTGAGTTGCGCCTTGCTTTCGGTGGCTGAGAACACGCGCTCGACAGCGAGGTAGACATTTTCAAAGCAGGTGAGCCAGGGCAGCAGCGAATGGTTCTGGAATACGACAGCGCGCTCGGGGCCGGGTCCGGCAATCTCGCGGTTGGCGCACAGCAGGCTGCCCTCTGTCGGCGTGGTCAGGCCGGCAATCAGGTTGAGCAGCGTGGATTTGCCGCAGCCTGAATGGCCGATCAGTGTGACGAACTCGCCTTTGGCGACCGTGAGGTTGATGTGCTGCAGTGCGCAGAACGGCCCCTTTTTGGTCTTGAAAGTTTGCTCTACGCCCTGGATCTCGATGTACTTGGTGGTGAAAGAGGTCATGGCGATTCCTTAATTTTTCACTTCTTCGAAGGTAAAAGCCGTGGCCAGCTTGATGAGGGCGAACTCCAGCACCAGCCCGACGATGCCAATGACAAAAATCGCGATGATGATGTTCTTGACGTTGAGGTTGTTCCACTCGTCCCAGACCCAGAAGCCGATGCCGACGCCGCCGGTCAGCATCTCGGCCGCGACGATGACGAGCCAGGCGGTGCCCACTGCCAGGCGCACGCCGGTCAGCATGTAAGGCAGCACGGCGGGGAAGAGAATTTTCGTGACGATCTTCCACTCGCTGAGGTTGAGCACACGTGCCACGTTCATGTAGTCCTGGGGCACGCGCTGCACGCCGACCGCCGTGTTGATGATCATCGGCCAGATGGAGCAGATGAAGATGGTCCAGATGGCTGCGGGGTTGGCGCCCTTGAAGACCAGCAGACCAATCGGCAACCAGGCCAGCGGCGAGACCGGGCGCAGCAGGCTGATCAGCGGGTTGAACATGCGGCTCAGAAAGTTGAATCGCCCGATCATGAAGCCGACCGGGATGCCGACGACAGCCGCCATGCCGAAGCCCATGGCCACGCGCTTGAGTGACGACAGCACGTTCCAGCCCACACCCTGGTCATTCGGCCCCTTGCTGTAGAACGGATCACTGAAGATCTGCACCGCCTGCACAAAGGTGTCTTTGGGCGAGGGAATGCTGCCGGCCGTGCCCATGAAAACCAGTTCCCAGATCAGCACCAGCAAACCCAGGCCCAACAGGGGGGGCAGGACGCTGAGCCAGAGCCAGGAGGCATCGCCGGATGGCTTGGTGATTGGGGTGGGTTTTGTTGGGGCGTTCATGCTATTTTGGGCTGTAGCGCCCGTTGGATGAGCGCCACCAGCTATCGAATTGATAGCGGCGGCATCTCTGGGCCTTTCGCTGCTGCGGCTTGCCGGGGTTGCCGCCTCCAGCGGGGTGTGAAATACGGCACTGACCATGGCGTCACCTCTTTACGTAGGAAGGTTGGGTGGGGTGTAGCGTGGATATCGCGTGGGTGTTCAGGCGTGAACCTTGAAACTGTCGGCGTATTTTTTCGGGTCCTTGCCGTCCCACACGGTGCCGTCCATCAGCTTGCTGCTGCGCATGATGTCTTTGGGAACGCTGGCCTTGGCCGCCGTGGCTGCCTGCTTGTAGACGTCGATGTGGTTGATTTGCTTGGCAATGCCCAGGTAGTCTGGATGGTCCTTGATCAGGCCCCAGCGCTTGTGCTGTGTGAGGAACCACATGCCGTCGGACAGGTAAGGGAAGCTCACCGCACCGTCGTTGTAGAACTTCATGTAGTTCGGGTCGTCCCAGGTCTTGCCCATGCCGTTCTGGTAGCGGCCCAGGATGCGCTGGTTGATGGCGTCCACGCTGGTGTTGACGTAGCTCTTGTCGGCCACGGTCTCGGCCATCTTGTTTTTGTTGGAGAGGCTGGCGTCAATCCACTTGCCGGCTTCGATGATGGCGGCGGTCACGGCACGCGCGGTGTTGGGGTATTTCTTGACGAAGTCGGCGGTGGTGCCTAGTACTTTTTCTGGGTGGTCCTTCCAGACGTCCTGGGTGGTCACGGCGGTCACACCGATGCCGTCGATGATGGCGCGGTGGCCCCAAGGCTCGCCCACGCAGAAGCCGTCCATGTTGCCCACGCGCATGTTGGCCACCATCTGCGGCGGCGGCACGGTAATCACTTTGGCGTCCTTCATCGGGTTGATGCCGTTGGCGGCCAGCCAGTAATAAAGCCACATGGCGTGCGTGCCGGTGGGGAAGGTCTGGGCGAAGGTGTATTCGCGCTTGTCGGTCGCCATGAGCTTGGCCAGGCCCGCGCCGTCAACCGCGCCTTTGTCGGCGAGTTTTTTGGACAGCGTGATGGCCTGGCCGTTGTTGTTGAGCGTCATCAGCACAGCCATGTCTTTCTTGGGGCCTGCCGTGCCCATGTGCACGCCGTAGACCAGGCCGTAGAGCACGTGGGCGAAGTCCAGCTCGCCGTTGACGAGCTTGTCGCGCACACCGGCCCAGCTGGCTTCTTTGGTCGGGATGATCTTGACGCCATATTTCTGGTCAATGCCCAGCACCGAGGCCATGACCACGGAGGCGCAGTCGGTCAGCGGTATGAAGCCGATCTTCACTTCCTTCTTCTCCGGCGCGTCGGAGCCCTGGGCGTACACGGCAGCGCGCAGGGCGGGGTTGATGCCCACGGCGCCTACGGCCGCGGCCTGCAGCACGGTGCGGCGTGTCAGCGAAGATTTCAGCAGTTCAGTCATGTTGGCGGCTCCTGATAGTTAAAAACGAAAGACAAAAACAAAAAAGGCGCTCGACCCGGGCAACACGTTGAACGTGATGCAGGGTGCGAACGCCTTTGTTCCTTGGGGGCACCACACACTTCGCCATTGAAGTGCTGTGCCGGTCGGCCATCTTTGACCAGTGCCTAGGGCATTGCAAAAGCTGTGCCAGGGTTGGCGGGTGTCGTTAGGACGCGGTGGTTTTGAGAGTGGGTGCGCCCAGTTATGCGAGCCATGTGAAGTGCGCTGTGGGCAGCTGCGGGGCGGGATGACGCAGGGTTGCAGGTTGATGTTTGCACCGTATTTGTGCGCTGCACCAATTGAGGGTTTATTGAGGCCTGGCCGGCGATTCAGCCCAGCAGGTCCAGGGCGTCCAGCATGCGCTGGGCTACTTCGCCTAGGCGCAGGCCCTTGTCCATGGCGGCCTTGCGCAGCTTTTCGTAAGCGGCCTGCTCAGACAATCCCTGGCGCTGCATCAGCATGCCTTTGGCCCGGTCTATGACTTTTCGGTCATGCAGCTCTGTTTTGGCATGGGCCAGTTCTTTGCGCAGGCCCTGTTCGTGTTCAAAGCGCGCCATGGCCACATCCAGGATGGGGCGGATTCGATCCGGGGAGAGGCCGGCCACCACATAGGCCGACACGCCGGCGGCGACGGCATCCTTCACGTGGCTGGTGTCGTTGTCGTTGGTGAACAGCACGATGGGCCGGCGGGCGTCCCGCGTTGCCATGACCACATGCTCCAGCGAATCGCGGGCCTCACTTTCGGCGTCCACGATGATCATGTCGGGTTGCAGTTGCGCCAGGCGCTCGTCCAGGAAGGTATCGGCCGGGAGCACCGCGACAATGTTGTAACCGTTTTCCAGCAGGCCGATACGCAGCTGGCGCGAGCGCTCGGCCAGTTCCCGTGCATGGGCGTCATCGGATACGGACTCCAGCAGGTCCGGGGCGATGATGACAAGGCGCAGGGATTGGGACGGTGTCATGTGCCAAGCGGTGCAAGAACCGTGCCCCCACAGTCGTTCACTGCGTGTAACTCCCGAGGCCTTGCTGGCCGCAGCTCACGAGACGTTTCGCCTCTGTCGCCCGTCCAAGCCTGCACAGGCAGGCTTGGAGCCGCGGGCTCCAGCCCCTCGGGGACCGCCCGCCTGCAGCCCCAGTTGATGTGAGGAGTTACCTCAAACCTTACACTTGGACGATGCTAGTTCTAGGAATCGAATCGAGTTGCGATGAAACCGGTGTGGCGCTGGTGGATGCCAGCGGCGGCGGAGTGCCGCGCCTGCTGTCGCACGCCTTGTTTAGCCAGATAGACATGCACCAGGCGTATGGCGGTGTGGTGCCCGAGCTGGCCAGCCGGGACCATATCCGGCGCGTCTTGCCCTTGACACATCAGGTCATGGCAGAGGCGGGAAGCAGCCTTGCACAGGTAGATGTGGTGGCTTATACGCGCGGCCCTGGGCTTGCAGGTGCGTTGCTGGTGGGGGCGGGTGTGGCCTGCTCGCTGGCGGCGGCGCTGGGCAAGCCGGCCATGGGTGTGCATCACCTGGAAGGGCATTTGCTGTCGCCTTTTTTGAGTGCCGACCCGCCTGAATTTCCTTTTGTGGCGCTACTGGTATCCGGCGGGCATACCCAATTGATGCGCGTGGACCGTGTGGGAAGTTATGAATTGCTGGGTGAAACCATTGACGATGCGGCGGGTGAGGCCTTTGACAAGTCGGCCAAGCTGATGGGCCTGCCTTATCCAGGAGGGCCACATCTGTCGAAGCTGGCTGAGGGCGGTGACGGCGCGGCCTTTAAGTTGCCGCGACCCTTGCTGCACAGCGGCGATCTTGATTTTTCCTTTGCCGGGCTCAAAACCGCGGTGCTAACGCAGGCCAAAAAACTGGGGCCGGATCTGGAAAGCCGCAAAGCCGATCTGGCCGCGTCTACGCAGGCGGCCATCGTTGAAGTGCTGGTGAAAAAATCACTCGCAGCCATGACGCAAACCGGGTTGAAGCGCCTGGTGGTGGCTGGCGGCGTGGGCGCCAATGCGCTGCTGCGCAGCCAACTTGATGCCGTGTGCAAACAGCGAGGCATCCGCGTGCATTACCCCGAGCTGCATTTATGCACCGACAACGGCGCCATGATCGCCCTGGCGGCTGGCATGCGCCTGCAAGCCGGGCTTGAAACGCTTCAGCGCGACTACACGTTTGATGTGAAGCCGCGCTGGAGTTTGACCCCCACGGTCGCTCGCGCCGCGTAGCTCCCTGCCCCCCGAGGGGGCCGCTGCGCCTGCGGCCCGGCAAAGCCGGTTCTGCGGCCCTGGCTGGCAGGGACGGCTACCCGGCTTTGGTCGGTGGCTACTGGATGTCGAGGTGGGTGACGTTGCTGACAGGGACTTTTTTGCCCAGTGTCAGGGTCAACACGCCGTTTTCCAGTTTGGCGCTGCTGTTGGCGGTATCGATTTCCAGCGGGAAGCGCCATGCGGCCTTGATCTTGCGGGGTGCGTCTTCCTTGCTGGAGACACGAACCACGTCGCCTTCAATGCCGATATCCAGTTGTTCGCGGGCCAGGCCGGGAACGTCGAATTGCAGGGTATAGGCCTTCTCGAGGTCTTCCACGTTGGCAGCCTTGGCGGCGCCGGTGTCAGACAGCGACGAGAAGGTATCGTTGAGGAATTTTTCCAGGGCGCCGTTGCTCACGACGGGTGCGTAGTGGCGTTGAAAGGCACGGGCAGGGCGATGGGCGAGAGAGTAAAACATGGCTATTCCTTGATGGATGAACAAGGGGTGTTTTCCCCTTACACTGCGCGGCGCTCACCGTGATTGCCGCTTGCACCCCAGTTAGGTGTGCAAGCGGTTTATTCAAGCCAAATCAGGCAAAAGACCAGGGTCTATTTTTTTATGCAGAAACACTTGAAACGCTTCCTCATGGCCCTATGTCTTTGCGCCTCGGCGGCGGCGTTCGCGCAGACCGCAAGCCAGCCGCCTGTGCCGGCACCTGTTCGTATTGCGCTGATCGAAAGCCTGTCAGGCGCATTCGCCAATACCGGCGAAGCGGTGTTCCGAAACCTCGTCTGGGCCACTGAGCGCGTCAATGCCCGTGGCGGTGTGAAGCTGGCAGGCGGCCCGCGCAACCTGGTCGTTGAGCGCTACGACAGCAAGGGCCAGAACGAAGAGGCGCTGGCGGCATTGCGCTCGGCGATCGACGACGGCGTGACCATCGTTGCACAGGGCAATTCCTCCGCGATTGCGGCTGTGCTGATCGACGCCATCAACAAGCACAACGAACGTGAGCCGAACAAGCGCGTGCTGTTTCTCAACTACTCGGCGGTCGACCCGATCCTGACGAATGAAAAGTGCAGCTACTGGCATTTCCGCTTTGATGCGCATGCAGACATGCGCATGGCCGCGCTCATGGATGTGCTCCGGGACGACAAGGCGCTCAAAAGCATTTACCTGATCGGCCAGGACTACAGTTTCGGGCAGGCCGTGCTGCGCGAGGCGCGCAAGCAACTGGGTGCGCAGCGACCCGACGTGCAGATCGTGGGCGACGAGTTGCACGCGCTGGGCCGTGTCAAGGACTTCATTCCCTATGCCGCGAAGATCAAGGCCAGCGGAGCGCAGGCAGTGCTTACGGGCAACTGGGGTAACGACCTGACGCTGTTGATCAAGGCGGCAAGGGAAGTCGGTTACGAGGGCAAGTTCTATACCTTCTACGGCAACGCGCTGGGCGTGCCGGGCGCGCTGGGCGATGCCGGCGTAGGCAAGGTGATCGCGGTGGCCGACTGGTTCCCGAATGAGGCGGGCGTGCAGTCCGAAGCCTTCTACCAGTCCTTCCGCCAGCGCTTTCCCAAGCCTCAGGACGACTATGTGCACATGCGCATGCAGCTGATGATTGAGGCCCTGGCCCAAAGCCTTGACAAAGCGGGCAGTGCTGACGCCGGCGCGGTGGCGGCGCAGCTTGAGCGCAGTACGGTCACTTTTGCGGGCCACAAAGGCGCGATGCGCTCGGCCGACCACCAGTTCCAGCAGCCGCTGCTGGTGGCGTTGATGGGCAAGCAGGGTTCGCCGGGTGTGAAATTTGACGTGGAGGGTTCCGGCTACGGTTTTCGCGTCATCAAGACTATTTCGCCCGAAAAGGCTGAGCAGCCCAACAGCTGCAAGATGGTCCGGCCCTGAGTTCAAATTGGCTGATTGAATAATTGATTGAAGCCGGCAGGCGGACGGACTATCCATGAGAAAAACTGTTTTAGATCTTGAAGAATCGATGATCCGCCAGGTGGCCAACGCGGGCATGGGGCGCGATGACGTCCTCAAGTTCTGGTTTGGCGAGAGCGATGAGGTCACGCCCGCGTTTATCCGCGATGCGGCGGCTGCATCGTTGCAGCAGGGCGAGACTTTTTATGCGCAAAACCTGGGCTTGCCAGAGCTGCGGGAGGCTATTGCCAATTACGCGACGGGCCTGCGCTGTGCGGGGGCCGCGCCGATCACGGCCGAGCGCATCGCTGTGACTTCCGGCGGCGTCAATGCGCTAATGCTGGCGGTGCAGGCGCTGGTGGATGCCGGCGACGAAGTCGTGGCCGTGACGCCTGTCTGGCCCAACCTGACGGCCCAGCCGGCCATCATGGGCGCGCAGGTCAAATGCGTCAGCCTCAAGCCGGTGGCAGGCGAGTGGCGGCTTGATGTGGCCGAGCTACTGGCCGCCATCACGCCGAAAACCAAACTACTCATCGTCAACGCGCCCAACAATCCCACCGGCTGGACGCTGTCGCGCGCCGAGCAGGAGGCCATCCTGGCGCATTGCCGCAAGACCGGGACCTGGATCCTGGCGGACGAGGTCTATGAACGGCTTTATTACGAGGCCACCCCTAACGGTTGCGCCCCCAGTTTTCTGGATATCGCCGCGCCCGAGGATCGACTGGTGGTCGTTCACAGCTTTTCCAAGAGCTTTTTGATGACCGGGTGGCGCCTGGGCTGGCTGGTGATGCCGGCTGCCATGACGCCACACATGGGCAAGCTGGTGGAGTTCAACACCTCCTGCGCGCCGGTGTTCGTGCAGCGGGCCGGGCTGGTGGCCATCGAACGCACGGCCGATATCACGCCCCGGGTGGTTGCCCATCTGAAAACCTGCCGCGACACTTTGGTGCCGCTGCTGCAGGCCGTGCCGGGCGTGCAGTTGGCGCCGGCCAAAGGCGGCATGTACGCCTTTTTCAGGCTGGAAGACCAGGCGCGCTTTGGGGACTCGCTGGAGACGGCCAAACGCCTGGTCGTGGAGGCCGGGCTGGGTCTGGCGCCCGGCAATGCCTTCATGGTCAACCCAGGCCCGGAGGCCCAGGGCTGGCTGCGCTGGTGTTTCGCCAGCCAGGACGTGGACAGGCTTGGGCAGGGGGTGGGGCGCCTGAGGCGCTGGCTTGGGCTATAATCCAAGGCTCTGCGCAAATTGAGGCCCCAGATAGAAGTTTTAGGGGCCTTTTCATGCCGGAACACGACGAAAGCGGTTTATTCAACTCCCATGTCGGGAACGCTGCTTCGCTCGCAAGCGCACCTCGGTGCAAGAAAGAGAAAACATGATTGCAAAATCAATCAAGGCCGAAATCGTTCAGGCCAACGCACGTGCCGCCGGCGACACCGGCAGCCCTGAAGTTCAAGTGGCGCTGCTGACCGGCCGCATCAACGAACTGACCCCCCATTTCAAGGCCAACGCCAAGGATCACCATGGCCGCCGCGGTCTGCTGCGCATGGTGAGCCGCCGCCGCAAGCTGCTGGACTACCTGAAGTCCAAAGATGCCGAACGTTACACCGCGCTGATCGCCAAGCTTGGCCTGCGCAAGTAATCGGTAACAACGATTTGAAAGCGCCTGAGTTAGTTCACTAGCTCAGGCGCTTTTTACTTCGGAGCAAGGCAAAACGAGCACGCGCTGTGTCATTCCACAAGAAAAGCCCTGGTCAGGCCTCTGATCCCAGGCATTTTGTGGAATGGCATCGTGTTCAGCCAGCCGCCGCTCCGGGCCTCCCGCACTGCCTCAAGTGCGTGAATTTAGTGGAGATAAGAACATGAGCATTTTCAACAAAGTCACCAAGTCTTTCCAATGGGGCCAGCACAAAGTCACGATGGAAACCGGCGAAATCGCACGCCAGTCCAGCGGCGCCGTCATCGTTGATATGGACGGCACCGTGGTGCTGGCCACCGTGGTTGCCAAGACCGATGCCAAGCCCGGCCAGGATTTCTTCCCCCTGACGGTTGACTACCTTGAGAAAACCTACGCCGCCGGCCGCATTCCCGGCAGCTTCTTCAAGCGCGAAGGCCGCCCCAGCGAATTCGAAACGCTGACCTCCCGCCTGATCGACCGCCCGATTCGCCCGCTGTTCCCCGAAGGCTTCTTCAACGAAGTGCAGGTCGTGATCCACGTGCTGTCGTTGAACCCTGAAGTGGAAGGCGACATCCCCGCGCTGATCGCTTCGAGCGCCGCCTTGTCGATCTCCGGCATCCCGTTCAACGGCCCCATCGGCGCCGCCCGCGTTGCTTACATCGACGGCCAATACGTTCTGAACCCCGGCAAGACCCAGCTCAAGGATTCGAAGATGGACCTCGTCGTGGCCGGCACTGAAGCCGCCGTGCTGATGGTCGAGTCCGAAGCCCAGCAACTGTCCGAAGAAATCATGCTCGGCGCCGTGGTGTTCGGCCATGAGCAAGGCAACATCGCCATCAACGCGATCCATGAACTTGTGCGCGACGCCGGCAAGCCGGTCTGGGACTGGAAAGCTCCCGCCAAGAACGAACCGCTGATCGCCAGGGTCAACGAACTGGCCGGCGCCAAGCTGCAAGCCGCGTACCAGATCCGCGCCAAGCAAGCCCGTACGCAAGCCTGCCGCGTGGTGACTTCCGACGTGATGGCCGCACTGAAGGCTGACGGCGTTGAATTCGACGGCGTGGCCGTTGAAGGCATGCTGTTCGACATCGAAGCCAAGATCGTTCGCAGCCAGATCCTGGCCGGCGAGCCCCGTATCGACGGCCGCGACACACGCACCGTGCGCGCGATTGAAATCCGCAACAGCGTGCTGCCACGCACCCACGGCTCGGCCCTCTTCACGCGTGGCGAAACCCAGGCGTTGGTCGTGACCACACTTGGTACCGAGCGCGACGCGCAGCGCATCGACGCACTGTCGGGTGACTACGAAGACCGCTTCATGCTGCACTACAACATGCCTCCGTTCGCCACCGGCGAAACCGGCCGTGTTGGTTCGCCAAAACGCCGCGAGATTGGTCATGGGCGGCTTGCGAAGCGCGCGCTGATCGCCGTGCTGCCCACAAAGGAAGAATTCCCGTACACCATGCGTGTGGTGTCTGAGATCACCGAGTCCAATGGCTCCTCGTCGATGGCTTCGGTTTGCGGCGGCTGCCTGTCGCTGATGGACGCCGGCGTGCCGATGAAAGCCCACGTGGCCGGTATCGCCATGGGCCTGATCAAGGAAGACAACCGCTTTGCCGTGCTGACCGACATCCTGGGTGATGAAGATCACCTGGGCGACATGGACTTCAAGGTTGCCGGTACCACCTTCGGTATCACCGCGCTGCAGATGGACATCAAGATCCAGGGCATCACCAAGGAAATCATGCAGGTCGCACTGGCCCAGGCCAAGGAGGCCCGCATGCACATCCTGGGCAAGATGCAGGAAGCCATGGGTGAAGCCAAGGCCGAAGTCTCCGACTTCGCGCCGCGCCTCTATGTGATGAAGATCAATCCCGAGAAGA
The DNA here is from genome assembly GCF_056405975.1 of Polaromonas sp. P1_E12. NCBI lineage: Bacteria > Pseudomonadati > Pseudomonadota > Betaproteobacteria > Burkholderiales > Comamonadaceae > Polaromonas > Polaromonas sp. P1_E12. The sequence goes on from NZ_JBFUBB010000001.1 coordinate 476,260, forward strand.
TCCGCGACGTGATCGGCAAGGGCGGCGCCGTCATCCGCGCGCTGACCGAAGAAACCGGCACGCAGATCAACATCGAAGAAGACGGCACCATCACCATCGCGTCGAATGACAGCGCTAAGGCCGACGAAGCCAAACGCCGCATCGCCGAGATCACCGCAGAAGTCGAAATCGGCAAGGTCTACGAAGGCCCGGTCACCAAGATCCTGGACTTCGGTGCACTGATCAACCTGCTGCCCGGCAAGGACGGCCTGCTGCACATCAGCCAGATCGCCCACGAGCGTGTTGAAAAAGTCACCGACTACCTGAGCGAAGGCCAGATCGTCAAGGTGAAGGTTCTTGAGACCGACGAAAAAGGCCGTGTCAAGCTGTCGATGAAGGCCCTGCTGGACCGTCCGGCCCAGGACCAGGACCGGGGCTGATCAATATTTGCTATTGATTTTGTAGCTGCTTGCGCTCTTTTACAGAGGGCTGGCGGCTCAAATGACCTTGATACGCCATGAAAGTTGTTGAAATTACCTCCTACGGCAAGCCTGAGGTGTTGTGTCTGGCTGATCGCCCGGCGCCCATCGAAGGCTCTGGCGAGGTAGTGATCCGCGTGAGCGCCAGTGGCGTCAACCGCCCTGATGTTCTTCAGCGAATGGGTCACTACCCGGTACCGCCCGGGGCATCTGACATCCCCGGGCTTGAAGTCGCGGGTGTGATCGTGTCCGGCGATGCCGGGGCCATGACTGCAGCCGGTCTCAAAATCGGTGACCGTGTTTGCGCGTTGGTCGCGGGTGGCGGCTATGCCGAGTTGTGTGTTGCTCCGATTGGGCAGTGCCTGCCGGTGCCTTCAGGGTTGAGCGACATCGAGGCGGCATCTCTGCCCGAGACGTTTTTCACCGTCTGGAGCAATGTGTTTGAGCGCGCTTACCTGCAGCCGGGCGAAACCTTGCTGATCCAGGGCGGCTCCAGCGGCATCGGCGTCACGGCCATTCAGATCGCCAAGGCCCTGGGGGCCACGGTGCTGGTAACAGCCGGCAGCGACGAAAAATGTGCTGCCTGTGTTGCCCTGGGCGCGGACCATGCCATCAACTACAAGACCAGCGACTTTTCCGAAGAGGCAAAAAAGCTGACCAACGGGAAGGGCGTCGACGTCATTCTTGATATGGTTGCCGGCGGTTATGTTGCGCGAGAAGTTGACTGCATGGCCGAAGACGGCCGTCTGGTCATCATTGCGATACAGGGCGGGGTCAAGTCCGAGATCAATGCAGGGTTGGTGTTGCGCAAGCGCTTGACCGTCACCGGTTCAACCCTGCGTGCGCGATCTGTTGAGTTCAAGAGTGCCATTGCGAATGCATTGAGGGACAAGGTCTGGCCACTGCTTGCGAGCGGTGCTGTCAAGCCGGTGATTCACAGCACGTTTGCGGCGGCTGATGCGGCCAAGGCGCATGCATTGATGGAGTCCAACCAGCATGTCGGCAAAATCGTCTTAACCTGGTCACCGGCACCATGAAGAAGCTTATTGCTGGTAACTGGAAAATGAACGGCGGCCTGGAGGCCAACGCGGCCTTGCTGGATGCCTTGGCGAGCGGGCTGGCCAGCCCTCCGGCATGCGAAGTGGCGGTTTGTGTTCCCGCGCCTTACCTGGCACAGGTTCAGTTATTGCGAGCTGCAAAACCCGGCCTGTCTGCCATTGAACTGGGCGCGCAGGATGTGTCCGCTCATGCCAGCGGCGCCTATACGGGTGAAGTCAGTGCCGCGATGCTCAAGGAATTTGGTTGCCGTTTCGCCATCGTTGGTCACTCGGAGCGCCGCGAGTATCACGGTGAGACTGATGCGATGGTCGCCGACAAGGCAAAATCTGCACTGGCCTGCGGTGTTACCCCCATCGTTTGTGTTGGCGAAACGCTGGCCGAACGTGAGGCAGGCCATACCGAGGAAGTCGTGAAGCGGCAGCTCGCGGCGGTGATCCACGCCAATGGCCACTGCATCAGTGAAATCGTGGTGGCCTATGAACCGGTATGGGCGATTGGTACCGGCAAGACAGCGACCCCGCAAGAGGCGCAGGCTGTGCACCTGGTGCTGCGCAGCCAATTGAAGGCGGCTACCGATCAGTTTGCCCGCGTGAAAATCCTGTATGGCGGCAGCATGAATGCGGCCAACGCGGCAACGCTGCTGGCCCAGTCCGATATCGATGGCGGCCTGATTGGCGGTGCCTCGCTCAAAGCCCCCGATTTTTTGACAATTATTGCTGCAGCCCGCAACTGACGAGCGCAGAACGCTATTAATTAGGAGTAGATATGAACGTTGTATTAACCATTGTCCTCGCCGTGCAAATGCTCTCGGCACTCGGCATGATTGGCCTGATCCTGGTGCAACACGGCAAGGGCGCAGACATGGGCGCGGCATTTGGCAGCGGCGGTTCGGGCAGTCTTTTTGGCGCCAGCGGCAGTGCCAATTTCCTGTCACGCACTACCGGTGTTCTCGCCGCGTTGTTTTTTGCCTGCACCTTGCTGCTTGCTTACTTTGGCAATGCTCCTGCACGCACAAGCTCCAGCGTCCTGGAGGGGGCCGCCGTGACCGCTCCGGCGCCGGCTGCTGCAGCTTCCGGCGCGGCCCAGATTCCGGGAACCTCTGCACCTGCAGGTACCGGCACGGCAGTTCCTGTCCCGCCTGCGCCCGCCGCCTCCGGTGCCGCGCAAATCCCGACGAAATAACGAGATTTTGCTGTTGCCCGCAGTCGGGAGCAGCAATATTTCGGGGTAAACTCTAAGACTGTCTGGAAAGCCAAAACCGCAAGGTTCCTCATGCCATCCAGGCAGTTAAATACCGCGGACGTGGTGAAATTGGTAGACACGCTATCTTGAGGGGGTAGTGCCGAAAGGTGTGCGAGTTCGAGTCTCGCCGTCCGCACCAGATTGACATGCATCGGCAGCAACGCTCCGGCAGTGCTGTCGGCTCAAACGGCAAGCTGAAGCAAACCGCGCAAGTGGCTTTTCAGAAGTTGAATCCACGATGAACCTCGATCAATACCTTCCTGTTCTTTTGTTTATTCTGGTGGGTGTGGGTGTCGGTGTGGTGCCTCAGGTCCTGGGGCGTTTGTTGGGCCCTGTGCGTCCCGACAGCGAAAAAAATTCCCCTTACGAATGCGGCTTCGAGGCTTTCGAAGATGCCCGCATGAAATTCGATGTGCGCTACTACCTGGTTGCCATCCTCTTCATTCTTTTTGACCTCGAAATCGCGTTTCTTTTTCCCTGGGCCGTGGCGCTCAAGGAAATCGGCCCCGTCGGTTTCTGGTCCGTCATGATTTTCCTGGGCATTCTGGTCGTGGGCTTTGTCTACGAGTGGAAAAAGGGTGCGCTGGACTGGGAGTGATTTCATTTCCAAATCGAGCGTGAACGCGAAGGTCCGCCGTAGACAGTGCTAAGGCACGGCAAGGCGGGCCGACAAAGTGCAAGTTTGATTTGGAAATGAAATAAGAAGATCCCGAGGGTTCTCTAGGCGGGTCACGCCACAAAGGTACGGGTATGTCACTTGAAGGTGTTTTCAACGAAGGCTTCATGACCACGAGTTACGACTCGGTGGTGAACTGGGCCAAGACGGGTTCGCTTTGGCCCATGACGTTCGGCCTGGCCTGCTGCGCCGTCGAAATGATGCATGCGGGCGCGGCGCGTTACGACCTGGATCGCTTCGGCATGTTGTTTCGTCCCAGCCCACGACAGTCCGACCTGATGATCGTGGCTGGCACGCTGTGCAACAAGATGGGACCGGCACTGCGCAAGGTGTATGACCAGATGTCCGAGCCGCGCTGGGTGTTGTCCATGGGCTCTTGCGCCAATGGCGGCGGCTATTATCACTACAGTTACTCCGTGGTTCGCGGCTGCGACCGTATCGTGCCGGTTGACGTGTATGTGCCCGGCTGCCCACCCACAGCGGAAGCGCTGATGTACGGCATCATCCAGCTGCAGCAGAAAATTCGTCGCACCAACACGATTGCGAGGGCATAAGACATGTCCTCTTCTCCTGTTTCCATGGAGCAACTCGCCGAAACGATTCGTGCAGTGCTCGGCGACAAAGTCAAGAATCTGAACATCGCGCTCGGTGAGATCACTCTTACGGTTTCTGCTGCCGACTACCTGGCTGCCGCAACCCAGTTACGTGATGCGCCCGGTTGCCGCTTCGAGCAACTGATCGACCTGTGCGGCGTCGATTACTCCGAATACAAGGACGGCCAATACGACGGTTTGCGCTATTGCGTGGCGTCGCATCTGTTGTCGGTCAGCCTCAACCAGCGTGTTCGCCTCAAGGTGTTCTGCCCCGACGATGATTTCCCCGTGGTGGATTCGCTCAATGGCATCTGGAACTCGGCCAACTGGTTCGAGCGCGAGGCCTTCGACCTCTACGGCATCATCTTCGAGGGCCACAACGACCTGCGCCGCATCCTGACCGACTACGGCTTCATCGGCCATCCTTTCCGCAAGGACTTCCCGACTTCGGGCCACGTGGAAATGCGCTACGACCCCGAGCAAAAGCGCGTGATTTACCAGCCGGTCACCATCGAGCCGCGTGAGATCACTCCCCGTGTGATCCGCGAAGACAACTATGGCGGGCTGCAGTAAGCGGCGCTTGCAAGAGATACCCCACATGGCAGAAATCAAAAACTACACGCTCAACTTTGGGCCACAGCATCCCGCGGCACACGGTGTGCTGCGCCTGGTGCTCGAGCTCGACGGCGAAGTGATTCAGCGCGCCGACCCGCATATCGGCCTGCTGCACCGCGCGACCGAAAAACTCGCCGAAAGCAAGACCTACATCCAGTCGCTGCCCTACATGGACAGGCTGGACTATGTCTCGATGATGTCCAACGAGCATGCCTACTGTCTGGCCATCGAAAAACTGCTCGGCGTCGACGTGCCGGTTCGCGCGCAGTACATCCGCGTGATGTACGCCGAAATCACGCGCCTGCTCAACCACCTGCTGTGGCTGGGCGCGCACGGTTTCGACTGCGGCGCGATGAACATCCTGATTTATTGTTTCCGCGAACGAGAGGCGCTCTTCGACATGTACGAGGCCGTGTCCGGCGCGCGCATGCATGCGGCCTACTTCCGCCCGGGCGGCGTCTACCGCGACCTGCCCGACAGCATGCCGCAATACCGCGTCAGCAAGGTCAAGAACGCCAAGGCTATCGCGGCGCTCAACGAGAACCGCCAGGGTTCTTTGCTCGACTTCATCGAGGACTTCAGCAACAAATTCCCGGGTTACGTCGATGAGTACGAAACCCTGCTGACGGACAACCGCATCTGGAAGCAGCGCACCGTCGGTGTCGGCGTTGTGTCGCCTGAGCGTGCCCTCAACCTCGGCTTCACCGGCCCCATGCTCCGCGGCTCGGGTTTCGCCTGGGACTTGCGCAAGCAGCAGCCCTATGATGTCTACGACAAGATGGACTTCGACATCCCGGTCGGCAAGACCGGCGACTGCTACGACCGTTACCTCGTCCGTATCGAAGAGATGCGCCAGTCCAACCGCATCATCAAGCAGTGCATTGACTGGTTGCGTGTCAACCCCGGACCTGTGATCACCAGCAACCACAAGGTGGCCGCACCTGACCGCGAATCCATGAAGACCAACATGGAAGAGCTGATCCACCACTTCAAGCTCTTCACCGAAGGCTTCCATGTGCCCGAAGGCGAAGCCTATGCGGCGGTCGAGCACCCCAAGGGCGAGTTTGGTATCTACATCGTCAGCGACGGCGCCAACAAGCCGTATCGCCTGAAGATTCGTCCGCCGGGTTTCCCGCACCTTGCGGCCATGGACGAAATGTCGCGCGGCCACATGATCGCCGATGCCGTCGCCGTGATCGGCACCATGGACATTGTGTTCGGTGAGATTGATCGCTAAACCGGATGGTTTCCCCCATGATTTCTGAACAAACCAGAGCGCGCTTCGACCGCGAAGTCGCCAAATACCCCGCGGACCAGAAACAGTCGGCCGTCATGGCCTGCCTGACCGTCCTGCAGGAAGAGCACGGCTACGTGAGCGCCGAGAGCGAAAAAGTCGTGGCCGAATACCTCGGCATGGCGCCCATCGCCGTGCATGAAGTCACCACCTTCTATAACATGTACAACCAGCGCCCCGTTGGCAAGTACAAGCTCAACGTCTGCACCAACCTGCCTTGCCAGCTGCGCGACGGCGCCAAGGCGCTGAAGCACCTGGAGCACAAACTGGGCATCGCCATGGGCGAGACCAGCGCCGACGGCCTCTTCACGCTGCAGCAATCCGAATGCCTGGGCGCCTGCGCGGATTCCCCGGTGATGCTCGTCAATGACCTCACCATGTGCAGCTTCATGAGCAACGAGAAGCTGGACCAGCTCATCGAAGGCCTTCAATCCGCCGAGGCAAAGCAACCATGACGCTCGCACCCCTGAATCCCCACAGCGCAGCCGCGCAAAGCGTGCTGTCCCAGTTCTCGGCCACCGGCGTGCAGACCTGCTTTCACGGCCGGCACATTAACCCGCAAATTCTGGCCGACCTCAACGGCAGCAACTGGCGGCTCAAGGACTACGAAGCGCGTGGCGGCTACCAGGCCCTGCGCAAGATCCTGAAACAGGATGGCGGCGAGGGCATGACGCCCGACCAGGTCATCGCTGAAGTCAAGGCCGGCAGCTTGCGCGGCCGTGGTGGCGCAGGTTTCCCGACCGGGCTCAAGTGGAGTTTCATGCCGCGCCAGTTCCCGGGCCAGAAATACCTGGTCTGCAACTCGGATGAGGGTGAGCCGGGCACCTGCAAAGACCGCGACATCATGCAGTACAACCCGCACAGCGTGATCGAAGGCATGGCGATCGCCGCCTACGCCATGGGCATCAGCGTGGGTTACAACTACATCCACGGCGAAATCTTCGCGACCTACCAGCGCTTTGAAGAAGCCCTGGAAGAAGCACGCGCTGCCGGCCTGCTGGGCGACAACATTTTCGGCAGCGGTTACAGCTTTCAGCTCCACGCCTCGCACGGTTTCGGCGCCTACATCTGCGGCGAAGAAACCGCGCTGCTCGAATCGCTCGAAGGCAAAAAAGGCCAGCCGCGCTTCAAGCCGCCGTTCCCGGCCAGCTTCGGTCTCTATGGCAAGCCCACCACCATCAACAACACCGAGACCTTTGCGGCCGTGCCCTGGATCATCCGCAACGGCGGCCAGGCCTACCTTGAATGCGGCAAGCCCAACAACGGCGGCACCAAGATCTATTCGGTTTCGGGCGACGTCGAGCTGCCCGGCAACTACGAAGTACCCATGGGCACGCCGTTCTCCAGGCTGCTCGAACTCGCCGGCGGCGTGCGCAAGGGTCGCACACTCAAGGCCGTGATTCCCGGTGGGTCGTCGGCGCCCGTGTTGCCGGCTTCCATCATGATGGAATGCACCATGGACTACGACTCCATCGCCAAGGCCGGCTCCATGCTGGGCTCGGGTGCGGTGATCGTGATGGACGACAGCCGCTGTATGGTCGAGTCGCTTAAGCGCCTGTCCTACTTCTACATGCACGAATCCTGCGGCCAATGTACCCCCTGCCGCGAAGGCACGGGCTGGCTCTGGCGCGTCGTGGACCGCATCCACAACGGCCACGGCAAACAAACCGACATGGACCTGCTCAACTCGGTGGCTGACAACATCCAGGGCCGCACCATCTGCGCGCTGGGCGACGCTGCGGCCATGCCGGTGCGCGCCATGATCAAGCATTTCCGCCATGAGTTTGAAGCCATGATCAAGACGCCAGCCCCTCAGGCTCCCACATCCCAGGCTTCGGCTGCTGCGCAAGCCTGAGTAGCGGAAAGAAAAAAATATGGTTGAAATAGAACTCGACGGCCAGAAGGTGGAAGTGCTGGAAGGCAGCACGGTGATGCATGCGGCCGAAAAAGCCGGCACCTACATTCCGCACTTCTGCTATCACAAGAAACTCAGCATTGCCGCCAACTGCCGCATGTGCCTGGTCGACGTGGAGAAGGCGCCCAAGCCCATGCCGGCCTGCGCTACGCCCGTCACGCAAGGCATGATCGTGCGCACCAAGAACGACAAAGCCATCAAGGCCCAGAAGGGCGTGATGGAGTTCCTGCTGATCAATCACCCGCTGGACTGCCCGATCTGCGATCAGGGCGGCGAGTGTCAGTTGCAGGATCTTGCCGTAGGTTACGGCGGCAGCGAATCGCGCTACGAAGAAGAAAAGCGCGTGGTCTTCCACAAGGACGTCGGCCCGCTGATTTCCATGCAGGAAATGAGCCGCTGCATCCATTGCACGCGCTGCGTGCGCTTCGGCCAGGAAGTGGCCGGCGTGATGGAACTCGGCATGTCGCATCGCGGCGAACACGCCGAGATCGAAACCTTCGTCGGCATGTCGGTGGATTCCGAGCTGTCCGGCAACATGATCGACATCTGCCCGGTTGGCGCGCTGACCAGCAAGCCTTTCCGCTACAGCGCCCGTACCTGGGAGCTGTCGCGCCGCAAGTCGGTCAGCCCGCACGATTCGACCGGTGCCAACCTGATCGTCCAGGTCAAGAGCAACAAGGTCATGCGTGTCGTGCCCCTGGAGAACGAAGACGTCAACGAATGCTGGATCGCCGATCGCGACCGCTTTTCGTATGAAGCCCTCAACGGCGATGAGCGCCTGACCAGCCCCATGCTCAAGCAAGGCGGCGAATGGAAAACCGTCGACTGGCAGACCGCCCTTGAATACGTGGCCAACGGCCTCAAGCAGATCAAGGCCGATCACGGCGCCGGCAGCATCGGTACTCTGGCTAGCCCGCACAGCACGCTCGAAGAGCTGTACCTGGCCGCCTCCCTGATGCGCGGCCTGGGCAGCGAGAACATCGATTACCGCCTGCGCAACGCCGAGTTCGCCCCGCCCTCGGCCATCCGCTGGCTGGGCACCTCCATCGCCTCGCTGTCGCAGCTGCAGCGCGTGCTGGTGGTCGGGTCTAACCTGCGCAAGGACCATCCGCTGTTCGCGCAGCGCATACGTCAGGCTGTCCGCAAGGGCGGGGCGTTGAGCGCCATTAACTCCGCCGCCGAACTGGCAAACGCCGACGCGTGGGCCATGCCTGTCGCCAATAGGCTGCTGGCAGCGCCCGAAGCCTGGACCCAGTCCCTGGCCGATGTGGCGGCAGCGATTGCCGCCGACAAAGGCGTCACGGCGCCGGCCGTCGGCCAGGCCACCGATGCCGCCAAGGCCATCGCCAAGTCCCTGCAGGGCGGCGAGCGCAAAGCCATCCTGCTGGGCAACGCCGCAGCGCACCATGCCAACGCTTCCAGCCTGCTGGCGCTTGCCAACTGGATAGGCGCGCAGACCGGCGCCACCGTGGGTTACCTGACAGAAGCCGCCAATACCGTGGGTGCCCAACTGGCCGGCGCCTTGCCTGCCGGCAAGGGCCTGAATGCCGGTCAGATGCTGGGCGGCCAGCTCAAGGCCGTGATTCTGCTCAACAACGAACCCGAGTTTGACTCGGCTGCCGGCGCCAGTGCCAAGTCTTCGCTCAACGCCGCACAGATGGTCGTGACGCTGAGCCCTTTCAAGGCCAACATGGGCTTCAGCGATGTGCTGCTGCCGATTGCGCCTTTCACCGAAACGCCCGGCACCTTTGTGAACGCCGAGGGCCGCGTGCAAAGCTTTCACGCCGTCGTCAAGCCGCTGGGCGATACCCGTCCGGCCTGGAAGGTGCTGCGCGTGCTCGCCAACGTGCTGGGCTTGCCCGGCTTTGATTTCGAATCCTCGCAGGACGTACTCAAGCAGGTCGCGGGTGCCGATGCGGCGCAGCTTCCCGCGGACAAGCTCGGCAACAGCACCCAGGCCGCTGTCGACCTGTCGGCCGCTATCGTCCAGGTGCCTGCGGTGGCCAGCATTTACCAGCTCGACGGGCTGGTCAGGCGCGCGACATCGCTGCAGCTGACGGCGGATGCCCGCCAGGCCGCCGGCCTCGAAGCCAGGCTCGAAGGAGTGACGGCATGATTGATGGAATCTTCGCCTTCGGCCAGGGTTTGATGGGCGGCATCTGGCCAGCCACGGTGTGGCCAGTGTTGTGGACGCTCATCAAAATCGTCTGCGTGCTGTTGCCGCTGATGGGTCTGGTGGCCTACCTCACCTTGTGGGAACGCAAGGCCATCGGCTTCACCCAGATTCGCCTGGGCCCCAACCGGGTCGGGCCTTTCGGCCTGCTGCAGCCGATTGCCGATGCGCTCAAGCTGCTGACCAAGGAAATCATCATCCCCACGGCAGCCAGCAAGGGCCTGTTTGTGCTCGGCCCCATCATGACCATCATGCCGGCCCTGGCCGCCTGGGCCGTGATTCCCTTCGGGCCCGAGATCGCGCTGGCCAACATCAATGCAGGCTTGCTATTCCTGATGGCTATTACCTCACTCGAGGTCTATGGCGTGATCATCGCGGGATGGGCTTCGAACTCCAAATACGCCTTTCTGGGCGCCATGCGCGCTTCGGCGCAAATGGTCAGCTATGAAATCGCGATGGGCTTCTGCCTGGTGGTGGTGCTCATGGTGTCGGGCAGTCTCAACATGACAGACATCGTGATGAGCCAGGGCAAGGGCACGCTGGCCAGCCATGGCTGGACTTTCCTGTCCTGGAACTGGCTGCCACTGCTGCCGATCTTTGTCGTGTACTTCATCTCCGGCCTGGCTGAGACCAACCGCCACCCCTTCGACGTCGTCGAAGGCGAGTCCGAAATCGTGGCTGGCCATATGGTCGAGTACTCGGGCATGGCTTTCGCGATGTTCTTTCTCGCTGAATACGCGAACATGTGGCTGGTCGCCATCCTGGCCGTGCTGCTGTTCCTGGGCGGATGGCTGCCGCCTGTTGAAGCCCTGAGCTTCATCCCCGGCTGGATCTGGCTAGGCGCCAAGACCTTTGTGGTCGTCACCATGTTCCTGTGGGTGCGCGCCACCTTCCCGCGCTTTCGTTATGACCAGATCATGCGTTTGGGTTGGAAGATTTTTATCCCCGTGACCCTGGTCTGGCTGGTGGTCGTCGGGGCCTGGATGCAGACGCCGTACAACATCTGGAAGTGACTATGAGCCCCCACGTTCGCTCACTTCGTGTAGCTCTCTGCCCCCCGAGGGGGCCGCTGCGCCTGCGGTCTGGCAAAGCCAGTCCCGCGGCCCCTGCTTGCATCAACGCATCGCCGGCAAGCTCCACTTCCGCAGGAAATTGATATGTCCACCGTAGCTTCCATCAAAGACTTTGCGTCGAGCTTCATGCTCACCGAGCTGTTCAAGGGCATGGCCCTGACTGGCAAGTACATGTTTAGCCGCAAGATCACGGTCCAGTTCCCTGAGGAAAAAACCCCGCTGAGCCCGCGTTTTCGCGGCCTGCACGCGCTGCGCCGTTATGAAAACGGCGAAGAGCGCTGCATCGCCTGCAAGCTCTGCGAAGCGGTGTGCCCGGCCATGGCCATCACCATCGAATCTGACGTGCGCGAAGACGGCAGCCGCCGCACCTCGCGCTACGACATCGACCTGACCAAATGCATCTTCTGCGGTTTCTGCGAAGAAAGCTGCCCGGTCGACTCCATCGTCGAGACTCACATCTTTGAATACCACGGCGAAAAACGCGGTGACCTGTATTTCACCAAAGAGATGCTGCTGGCCGTGGGTGACCGGTATGAATCCGAAATCGCCGCCAGTCGCGCGGCTGACGCCAAGTACCGCTGAATCCCAAGCCGCTGGCTCAAGAAAGAATCCACAACAACATGGACGCTAAAACAGGTCTTTTTTATGTTTTTGCCGCGGTGCTGCTGTTTGCAGCATTCAAGGTGATTACCGCGCGCAACCCCGTGCATGCGGCGCTGTACCTCGTGCTGGCATTTTTCCAGGCATCCGCCGTCTGGATTCTGCTCAAGGCCGAGTTCCTGGCCATCACGCTGGTGCTGGTTTATGTGGGCGCCGTGATGGTGCTGTTCCTGTTCGTCGTGATGATGCTGGACATCAACATCGACAGTGTGCGCAAAGGTTTCTGGAAGCACTTCCCGCTGGCCGGCTCCGTGGGGGCCATCATCGCGCTGGAAATGTCCTATGTGCTGATGGGTGGCTTCCGTGAACCCCCGAAAGCTGCAACTGCGGCGGGTCAGATCGGCGCGCAGGTCTCCAATACCAAGGAACTCGGCAAGCTGCTGTACTCGGAATACCTCTATCCACTGGAAGTTGCCGCGGTGATCCTGCTGGTGGCCATCATTGCCGCCATCGCGTTGACCTTGCGTGCGCGCAAGGACTCCAAATACCAAAATCCTTCAGAGCAGATCCGGGTTAAGCGCGCGGACCGCGTCAGCTTGGTCAAGATGAAATCCGTCGTGGCCGCACCGGTTGCCGCCGCGACCGCTACAACCGCCGTTCCCGCCGAGGAGAAGAAAGCATGACTCTCACCCTGGGACATTTTCTTTCGCTGGGCGCGATGCTGTTCGCGCTGTCGGTCATCGGCATCTTCCTGAACCGCAAAAACCTGATCGTGCTGCTGATGGCCATCGAACTCATGCTGCTGGCGGTCAACATGAACTTCGTGGCCTTCTCGTACTACCTGAATGACATGGCTGGTCAGGTTTTTGTGTTCTTTATCCTGACCGTCGCGGCGGCTGAATCGGCCATCGGCCTGGCCATCCTGGTGCTGCTGTTCCGCAACAAGTCCAGCATTAACGTAGACGAACTCAATATGCTCCAGGGCTAATGATGACGCTCCCCCCCGAAGCGGCCTTCGGCCGCCTCCCCCTCAAGGGGGCGCCGCTGACGGTCCGGCAAAGCCGGTTCCGTGGCGGCCTTGGCATGGCTTCCTTGTTTGCCTGCGTAACTTGCTTGGCGGAAAAAAACTAATATGGCATCCACCCTCAACGCTTCAACTCTGCTGGCCGTTCCGTTGGCACCCCTGGCCGGCGCCCTGGCGGCCGGTATCCTCGGCACCTCTTTTGGCGGCAACTGGATAGGCCGTCGCCTGTCGCACACCCTCACCATCCTCGGCGTGCTGGTGGCCTTCATCATTTCGGCAATGACGCTCAAGAGCGTGGCCATCGATGGCGCGCGCTTCAACGAGACGCTCTACACCTGGATGAACGTCGGCGGCCTGAAGATGGAAATCGGCTTCCTGGTTGACGGCCTCACGGCCATGATGATGTGCGTGGTGACCTTTGTGTCGCTCATGGTGCACATCTACACCATAGGCTACATGGAAGAAGACGAGGGCTACAACCGCTTCTTTGCCTACATCTCGCTGTTCACCTTCTCCATGCTGATGCTGGTGATGAGCAACAACATGCTGCAGCTGTTTTTCGGCTGGGAAGCCGTGGGCCTGGTGTCTTACCTGCTGATCGGCTTCTGGTTCAACAAGCCGACCGCCATCTTCGCGAACATGAAGGCCTTCCTCGTCAACCGCGTGGGCGACTTCGGTTTCATCCTCGGCATTGGCCTGATCGCTGCCTATGCCGGCACACTGAACTACGGTGAGGCCTTTGCCAAGGCCGGCGAGCTTTCCAAGCTGAGCTTCCCGGGCACCGGCTGGATGCTGGTAACCGTGATCTGCATCTGCCTCTTCATTGGCGCCATGGGCAAGTCGGCGCAATTCCCTTTGCACGTCTGGTTGCCGGATTCCATGGAAGGCCCAACCCCGATCTCCGCGCTGATTCACGCGGCAACCATGGTGACGGCCGGCATCTTCATGGTGGCGCGCATGTCACCGCTGTTTGAGCTCAGCGATACCGCGCTCAGTTTCATCATGGTGATTGGCGCCATCACGGCCTTGTTCATGGGTTTCCTCGGCATCATCCAGAATGACATCAAGCGCGTGGTTGCGTATTCCACACTCTCGCAGCTGGGTTACATGACGGTGGCGCTGGGCGCCTCGGCCTATTCTGTCGCGGTGTTCCATCTGATGACGCACGCTTTCTTCAAGGCGCTGCTGTTCCTGGCCGCCGGCTCGGTCATCATCGGCATGCACCACAACCAGGACATCCGCTGGATGGGCGGCGTGCGCAAGTACATGCCTATCACCTGGATCACCTCACTGCTGGGTACACTGGCCCTTATAGGCACGCCTTTGTTCGCGGGGTTCTACTCCAAGGACAGCATCATTGAAGCCGTGCATGAAAGCCATCTGGCAGGCGCCGGCTTTGCCTACTTCGCGGTGCTGGCGGGCGTTTTTGTGACGGCCTTCTATTCATTCCGCCTGTATTTTCTGGTGTTCCACGGCAAGGAACGTTTTGACCAGAACCCCGATGCGCACCACCATGGCCACGACGATCACGGCCACCATGACGAGCATCATGAGCCGCACGAGTCCCCCTGGGTCGTGACAGTGCCGTTGATCCTGCTGGCGATCCCGTCCGTGGTCATCGGCTTTATGACGATTGAGCCCATGCTGTACGGTGACTTCTTCAAGGATGCCATCCTGGTGAATCTCGAAAAACATCCCGCCATGGAAGAGCTGAAGCGGCTGTTCCACGGTCCGGCCCAGATGGCCTTGCACGGGCTGACGGCTGCGCCGTTCTGGCTGGCCTTGTCGGGCTCGGTGCTGGCCTGGTACATGTACATGATCAACCCGGCCCTGCCGGCCGCGATCAAGCGCATGTGCATGCCAGTCTTCACGTTGCTCGAGAACAAGTACTACCTTGACTGGTTCAATGAGAACGTATTGGCCCGGGGCACGCGCGCACTTGGTACCGCACTCTGGAAGGGCGGCGACCAGAAGCTGATCGATGGCGCGCTGGTCAACGGTTCATGGAAGCTGGTTGGCTGGGTTTCCGGCATGGTGCGCCGGCTGCAGTCCGGCTACATCTACCACTATGCCTTCGGCATGATCATTGGCGTGTTTGTGTTGATGACGTATTTCGTCTGGCTCAATCGCTGATCAGTTCAACAAAATCAAGGAAGAACAAGAATGGGTTTGTTGAGTCTTGCGATCTGGACGCCGATTGTTTTCGGTGTGGTTCTGCTGGCACTGGGCCGTGACGAGCAGGCGCGCAGCGTTCGCTGGGTCGCGCTGATAGGCGCGGTCGTCAGCTTCCTGGTGACGTTGCCTTTGTACAGCGGTTTTCAGCTGGATACGTCGGCCATGCAGTTTGTCGAAAAGGGCAGCTGGATCCAGCGGTTTAATGTCAACTACCACGTGGGTGTTGACGGCATTTCGCTGTGGTTTGTGCTGCTGACGGCTTTCATCAATGTGGTCGTCATCATCGCCAGCTGGGAAGCCATCACCACGCGCGTGAACCAGTACATGGCTTCTTTCCTGATCCTCAGCGGACTCATGATTGGCGTGTTTGCGGCACTGGACGGCATTCTGTTTTACGTGTTCTTTGAAGCCACGCTGATCCCGATGTACCTGATCATCGGCATCTGGGGCGGTCCCAACAAGATCTATGCGGCCTTCAAGTTTTTCCTGTACACCTTGCTCGGCTCCCTGCTGATGCTGGTGGCACTGATCTTCCTGTACAACAAGTCGGGCGGCAGCTTCGACATCCTGACCTGGCACAAGCTGCCTCTGGGCAGCACGGTGCAGACATTGCTGTTCTTCGCCTTCTTCGCAGCCTTTGCCGTCAAAGTGCCGATGTGGCCAGTCCACACCTGGCTGCCCGATGTGCACGTTGAGGCCCCCACAGGTGGTTCGGCCGTGCTGGCCGCCATCATGCTGAAGCTGGGCGCTTACGGTTTCCTGCGCTTCTCGATGCCTATCGCTCCGGATGCTGCGCATGAATGGTCCTGGCTGATGATTGCCCTGTCCTTGATTGCTGTCATCTATGTTGGTTTGGTTGCACTGGTGCAGCAGGACATGAAAAAGCTGGTGGCTTATTCGTCTGTGGCCCACATGGGCTTTGTCACCCTGGGCTTTTTCATCTTCAACGACCTGGGCGTTTCCGGCGGCATCGTGCAGATGATCGCCCACGGCTTTGTGTCGGGCGCGATGTTCCTGTGCATTGGTGTACTGTACGACCGCGTCCATTCGCGCGAAATTGCCAGCTACGGCGGCGTGGTGAACACCATGCCCAAGTTTGCGGCCTTTGCCCTGCTTTTTGCCATGGCCAACTGCGGCCTGCCGGCCACAGCCGGTTTCGTCGGCGAGTGGATGGTGATTCTGGGTGCGGTCAAATACAACTTCTGGATAGGCGGCGCGGCAGCGACGGCGCTCATATTTGGCGCAGCCTACACCCTGTGGATGTACAAGCGCGTTTACCTGGGCCCCGTGGCCAATGACGACGTCAAGGCACTCGTCGACATCAACAGCCGCGAATTCCTGATGCTGGCGTTGTTGGCTATCGCTGTGCTGTACATGGGCATCTATCCCAAGCCGTTTACCGATGTGATGAATACTTCAGTGGCGGACCTGCTCAAGCATGTCGCAGCCTCCAAACTGAACTGAAGATGAACTGAAGCAACTACAAAGAATTCAGATGATTGACAAACTCTCCTGGATCACGGTTTATCCGGAAATCGTCCTCCTGACCATGGCCTGCGTGATTGCGCTGGTGGATCTGGGCGTCAAGACGCCGCAGCGTACGCTGACCTACGTGCTCACGCTGTTGACCCTGGCCGTCGTGGCGGCCATGGAGGCTGCCTACGCCTCTGGAGGCCAGACCTTCTATGGTTTCGGCAACATGGTTGTCAGCGACCCCATGGGCGGCTGGCTCAAGTGCTTTGCCTGTATCACCGTGATGATTACGCTGGTCTATGGCCGCCCTTACGCGGCAGATCGCGACATGTTGCGCGGCGGTGAATTCTTCACGCTGAGCCTGTTCGCGCTGCTGGGCATGTTCGTCATGATCTCGGGCCACAACTTCCTGGTGATCTACATGGGCCTGGAATTGCTGACCCTGTCCAGCTATGCGCTGGTGGCCCTGCGTCGCGACAACGCCACTGCCACCGAAGCCGCCATGAAGTACTTCGTGCTGGGCGCGCTGGCTTCGGGTTTCCTGCTGTATGGTCTTTCGATGCTGTACGGCGCGACCGGCTCCCTGGACCTCAACGAGGTGTTCAACGCGATTGCCAGCCGCCAGGTCAAGCATCAGGTACTGATTTTCGGCTTGGTCTTCATCGTGGCTGGCCTGGCCTTCAAACTGGGCGCTGTGCCTTTCCATATGTGGCTGCCTGACGTCTACCAGGGTGCGCCTACAGCCGTGACCCTCCTGATCGGTGGAGCGCCGCAGCTCGCGGCCTTCGCTATCTGTATCCGCCTGCTGGTCGAAGGCCTGTTGCCGCTGGCAATTGACTGGCAGCAGATGCTGGGATTGATGGCGATCGGCTCGCTGCTGGTGGGCAATCTGGCCGCAATTGCGCAGTCCAACCTCAAACGCATGCTGGCGTTCTCCACCATCTCGCAAATGGGTTTCCTGTTGCTCGGCCTGCTGGCCGGCGTGGTCAACGGCAACCAGCTCAACACCGAATCGGCCTACAGCGCAGCGATGTTCTATGCCCTGACTTATGTGCTCACCACCCTGGGTGCTTTCGGCATCATCATGCTGCTGGCACGCGCCGGGCACGAGTCCGAAGAGATCGTCGATCTGGCCGGCCTGAACCAGCGCAGCCCGTTGTACGCCGGCGTGATGGCCATCAGCATGTTCTCGCTGGCCGGCCTGCCGCCGCTGGTGGGGTTTTATGCCAAGTTGTCCGTCCTGCAGGCGCTGATTTCCTCGCAACAAACCAGCTACATTGTGCTGGCCGTTTTTGCGGTGATCATGTCGCTGGTGGGCTCCTTCTATTACTTGCGTGTGGTCAAGGTTATGTACTTTGATGCACCCTTGGCCCATAACGCCCAGCCGGTTTCTGCGCCGGCAGATGCCAAGGCAGTGCTGGCCATCAATGGTGCGCTCATCCTGATCCTGGGCATCATGCCTGGCGGTTTGATGACCCTGTGCGCGCAGTCCATCAGCAGCATCGTCAAATCACTGGGTAGCTGACCCCTGCCATGACCCAAACTGCTTCAGTCTGGCTGGTCGTGCTGCTGGCCTTGCTGGCAGCCAACCTGCCTTTCATCAGCAATCGCCTGTTCGCGGTCTACGCGCTCAAGTTGCCGAAAAACCTGGCGATCAGGGCCGCAGAGCTGGTGGTCTGGTACCTGGTTGTCGGCGGTCTGGGTTTATACCTTGAGCAGCGGAGCGGCCAGATTGCACCGCAAGGCTGGGAGTTTTATGCCATCACCGGCACGCTCTTCATCACCTTTGCGTTTCCCGGATTCACCTGGCGCTACCTGTTCAAGCACCGCCCATGAGCGCATCTTCCGGTCCTGATCAAGCCGGTGCAATTGCCGACGCGCACCTCGTCGAGACCTGCATCGACTCGGTCGAGATCCTGAGAGGGAATTTCCTGCATGCCTTGCGTGATACCGTCAGGCTGCCCGACGGCAAGCAGGCAACGCGCGAATACGTCATTCACTCCGGTGCCGTGATGGTCGTGGCGCAACTGGACGACGGGCGTCTGGTGCTGGAGCGCCAGTACCGCTACCCCATGCGTTCCGTGATGGTGGAGTTTCCCGCGGGCAAGCTCGATCCGGGCGAAGGCTCGCTGGCCTGCGCCCAGCGTGAACTGCTGGAGGAAACCGGTTACACCGCGCGTGAGTGGGCGAGGGCAGGCGTGCTGCATCCGGTGATCTCCTATTCCACCGAATTTATTGACATCTGGTTTGCGCGCGGGTTGACCCCCGGCCAGCGCAAGCTGGATGCCGGGGAGTTTCTGGACGTCTTTACGGCAACACCCGCTGAGCTTCTTGCCTGGTGTGCCAGCGGCGAGGTCACGGATGCAAAAACATTGACAGGCGCCCTGTGGCTGCAAAACGTGCTGTCCGGGGCGTGGGCTTTGGACTGGCAAACTGCAACACCCTGATCCCCCGGCGATAATCCGGCCATGAAAGTCCTGAATCTCCAGTGTGCGCACCAGCATTCATTTGAAGGCTGGTTTGCGTCCGAGGACGACTTCCAGGCCCAGCTGTCGCGCGGCCTGATCGAATGCCCGATGTGCGCCGACAAAAGCATCCAGAAACTTCCCAGTGCACCACGCCTCAACCTGGGCGGCCATGACATCGTAAGCGCAGGCAGCCGGGCTGCTGCGTCTTCACAAGTTGCCATTTCGAACCCGGTGCGGGGCGCCGAAGGCGAGGCCACCGCCATGGCGGGTATACCGGCCGCAAAGAGTCACGCAGAGCAGGCCGCGTTCCTGAAGGCCTTGCGTCATGTGATGGCGCATACCGAAGATGTCGGAAGCCAGTTTGCGGATCAGGCCCGCCGCATGCACTATGGCGAACTTGAGGCGCGCAGCATTCGCGGCCAGGCCAGTGTGCGCGAAGCTGTGGAGCTGATCGAGGAAGGCATAGACGTTATGCCTTTGCCCTTGCCGGCGGCGGTCAAGGAAACACTTCAGTAAAGCGATTTCCCGCAGCCTGTCAGGGATTCAACTCTTCAACAGAGATTTCTCCATACAGGCTCAGAAGTCGCTGGTCGCCCAGAATGTAGTCACGCATACGCCGTACGACCAGGCTTTTCCACTCCGAAAACCACGGGATGGTTGTCACGCCTTTAAATTCATTGGGTAGCAGAGCCTTATAAGTGAGGCGGCCATTTTCACCAGTTTGCTCCTTAACGTAGAAGTACGCTTCTCTCTTGAAATACACATCGGCTCCAGCTTCTTTGTAAATGAGGCAGAAGTCATTCGAGTCGTTTCGTATCATGGCTGGTGAAACGTACTCGATGGAGAATTCGGTGCTTTGCATGGATTGCCTGATCCTGAGTGAGCGGGTGAGCCGAACTTCCTGGCGCCGGCCAGGCACTGGAGGTCATGGTGTGCGGGCCATGGTAATTGAGGTCACCCATAACGCGTGGCCGCTTAAAAAAGCGGCGGCACCCGAGAGTATCGCCGCTTCATGGCTATCGTTGCTTCTGCCGACTCTCAGGGCAGTACCGGATCAAGGATACAGGCCGCGCAACTCGCGCGTGTGCAGGATTCGCTTGCAGGCCACGATGAAGGTGGCGGTACGCAGGCTGACCTTCTGGTCTTGCGCCACGGCCCAAACACCGGCAAAGGCGTCTTTCATGATTTTCACCAGGCGCTTGTTGATTTCTTCTTCGTCCCAGAAGAAGCTGGAAAAATCCTGCACCCATTCAAAGTAGCTGACGGTCACGCCGCCGGCATTGGCGATCACGTCCGGCAGCACCAGCACGTTGCGGTCATGCAGGATGTCGTCGGCGGCGGGCGTGGTCGGGCCGTTCGCGCCTTCAATGATCATGCGCGCCTTGATGCGGCCGGCATTGGCCGCCGTGATCTGCTGCTCAAGTGCGGCCGGGATCAGGATGTCGCACTCCACGTCCCAGAACGCGTCATTGGCAATGACTTCGGCTTCGGTGAATCCGGCCACGCTGCCGTTGGCTTCCACATGACGCAGCAGCGCCGGCACATCGAGGCCGGCTTCACGGTAAATCGTGCCACCGTGGTCTTGCACCGCGACCACGCGTGCACCGGTTTCGGCAAACAGTTTGCCCGCCACGCCGCCCACATTGCCAAAGCCCTGCACGGCGACTCGCGCCGTACTGATATCGAGGCCGATGTGCTTGGCCGCTTCGGTGCCCACGGTGAACACGCCGCGCCCCGTGGCTTCACGCCGGCCCAGCGAGCCGCCCAGGTCGACCGGCTTGCCCGTGACAACGCCGGTTGAGGTAGAGCCGGTGTTCATCGAGTAGGTGTCCATCATCCACGCCATGATCTGGTCGTTGGTGTTGACGTCCGGCGCCGGGATGTCCTTGTTGGGGCCGATGATGATGCCGATCTCGCTGGTGTAGCGGCGCGTCATACGCTCCAGCTCGCCACGCGAAAGCTTCTTCGGGTCGACGCGGATGCCGCCTTTGGCACCGCCGTAAGGCACGTTCACCGCCGCGTTCTTGACCGACATCCAGGCCGACAGTGCCATCACTTCAGACAGTGTGACGTCCTGGTGGAAACGCACGCCGCCCTTGCCTGGGCCGCGCGAAACGTTGTGCTGCACACGGTAGCCTTCAAAGTGCGCCACGGTGCCGTCGTCCATGTGAATCGGCACGTCCACGATCAGCACACGCTTGGGCCGCTTCAGGGTTTCAGCCCAGCGCGCCAGGCTGCCCAGGTGGGGAATGACGCGGTCTACCTGCTGCAGGTAGTTGCCCCAAGGGCCCAGGTTGTCCGCCTGCAGGTAAGAGGGAAGCGGGTGAGACCCGGCAGGGGTGGAAACGGAAGAGGCGGCTGCGTGTGACATTGAAAAAGCTCCTTGTGGGATTTCTTGCGGGAAAGTCTGCGGGAAGAATCAATGCACGGAGCTTAAGAGCCCCGGTCTAAATAGTCCAAGGCATTGTTGAGCAAAATCTATGCAAATAATGCATATCACTGATTTTGATGGCCGCCAGAGCTGCGGCGAAAGCCGGGAAGCCCGCACATGCCAAGGCCGTCACACCGTGAATTGCAATGCCGCCAGCCGCGCATAAACGCCCCCGCGGTTCACCAGCTCGGCATGTGTGCCTTGCTCCACCAGCTGTCCATGGTCCAGCACCAGGATGCGGTCAGCCTGCTGCACAGTGGCCAGCCGGTGCGCAATCACCAGCGTCGTGCGGTCCTTCATGGCCGACTCCAGGGCCGCCTGCACCATGCGTTCGCTTTCGGCATCGAGCGCGCTGGTCGCTTCATCCAGCAGCAGCAGCGGGGCGTTTTTCAGCATCGCCCGGGCAATCGCAATGCGCTGGCGCTGGCCGCCGGAAAGCCGCACGCCGCGCTCCCCCAGGAAGGTGTCGTAGCCTTCGGGAAGGGCTGTGATGAACTCATGTGCGAAGGCCGCCCTGGCCGCTGCACGGGTCTCTTCATCAGTGGCTTCAGGTTTGCCGTAGCGGATGTTCTCCAGCGCGCTGGTCGAGAAGATGACAGCGTCCTGCGGCACGATGCCGATGCGCTGCCGCAAATCATGCAGCGCCATGTCGGCAGTGCGCACGCCATCCAGTTCGATGCGGCCTGAAGCCGGGTCGTAAAACCGCAGCAGCAGCTGGAACACCGTACTCTTGCCCGCGCCGCTGGGCCCCACGATGGCCACCGTTTCGCCGGGCGCCACGCTCAGGGAAAAGTTTGTCAGCGCGGCCTGCGCAGGCCGCGACGGGTAGTGAAATGTCACGGCATCAAATTTGACCGCGCTGCCGGCCCGCGTGACTTGTGCGGGAACCGGGTTGGCCGGTGATGCCACGGGTGAACGCGACGTCAGCAACTCCATCAGCCGTTCGGTGGCGCCCGCAGCCCGCAGCAGGTCGCCATAGACCTCGCCCAGCACGGCCGCCGCGCTGGCCAGGATGATCACGTACACCACGGTCTGACCCAGGTGCCCTGCCGTAATATCGCCGCGCATTACCGCCTGCGTGCCCTGGTACAGGCCCCACAGCAGCGCCGCCGACGTAGCGATGATGATGAAGGCCACCAGCACCGAGCGCGCCCTGGTGCGGCGAATCGCGGTGTTGAAGGCATTGGTCGTTGACGCATCAAAGCGCGCGGCTTCGCGGCCTTCAGCGGTGTAGCTTTGCACCACCGGAATGGCGTTAAGCACTTCGGCCGCGATCGCGCTGGAGTCTGCCACGCGGTCCTGGCTGGCGCGCGACAGCTTGCGCACACGCCGGCCAAACCAGACCGAGGGCGCGACGATCAACACCAGCACCACCAGTACCTGCACCATGAGGTAAGGGTTGGTATAGACCAGCATGCCCAGCGCGCCCACGCCCATGACTGCATTGCGCAGGCCCATGCTGAGCGAGGAGCCCACCACCGTCTGCACCAGTGTCGTGTCCCCTGTCAGGCGCGAGAGCACTTCGCCGGTTTGCGTGGTTTCAAAAAACTCGGGGCTTTGCCGCACCACATGCGCGTAGACCGCGTTGCGCAGGTCCGCCGTCACACGCTCGCCCAGCCAGCTCACCATGTAAAAGCGGCCTGCCGAAAAAAGGCCCAGCGCCGCCGCCACGCCAAACAGTTCAAAGAAATGGGTGCGCAGCGCCATCAGCTGCTGGCCCTTGTCCGCCGCGCTGAGCCCGCCGTCGATCAGGCTGCGCAGGGCCAGCGGAAACACCAGCGTGGCAACGGCCGCCATCACCAGGAAAAACATCGCCAGAACAATCCGCCCCCGGTAGGGACGCAGGAAGGGAACGAGGCCGGAAAGGGAGCGGGGCGCGCCTTTGGGCGCGTTGGAAAGGGAGGAAGTAGCCATGCGGGGAGTTTAGCCATAAAAGATGTCTGTACAAACACAGCCTTGACAATGTTTGTCTAGGCATGTATTATTCGTGTCCATGAAATCCGAATCCACCCGTCCGCCAGCGACCTCAATTCCTTCAACTCCCTTGTGCGGGTTGCCGGCCGAGTTTTATTGCGCGACCGATTACGACGCCGGACAAAGCACCGGTGCGCTGATGCGCCAGATTCTCAACAGCGTCTCCCAGCAGGTCACGCGTGAACTGGAGCCCCAGGGCCTCACCAACGCTCAGTGGGTGCCCATGCTCAAGATCTACCTCGGCAAGGCCTCCACGGTGGCAGAACTCGCCCGTGTGTGCCAGCTCGACGCCGGTTCCATGACCCGCCTGCTCGACCGGCTCGAAGCCAAGGGCTTTTGCCGCCGCATCCGCTCCAGCGAAGACAGGCGCGTGGTCAACATCGAACTGACACCCGAAGGCCGCGAAGCCGCAAAAGAAATCCCCGCGGTGCTCAGCCGTGTGCAAAACGCCCACCTGGCCGGCTTCACGGTCGATGAGTGGCAAAACCTCAAAGGCTACCTGCGCCGCATCCTTGAAACAGCGCAGACCCTTCAAGCCCTTCAAGCAGCGAATGAAAAAGATGACAAATAACAGCAACACCCTTTGCAGCGCGTCCGCTTCTGTCTCGGCTTGCGTTTCGGTGAACCAGTCCGAACACGCCGAGCCGCGCCTGCCGCTCTGGCGCGCCTCTTTCCGCATGGCCCTGGTGGCCGCCGCCAGCGTGGTGGCCGTGGGCCTGATGGCAACCGGCCTCACCGGCTGTGCCGACATGTCGGGCATCGCACCGCATTCCAGCCTGCGTGACGCGCCTTCGCTGGGCCTGGCTGCCGACACCGCCGGCCAAACGCCGGCGCAGGCGCCCATGGCCGCCGAATGGTGGCGCGAGTTTGGCGATGTGCAGCTCAACGGCCTGGTTGACCAGGCCCTGCAAACCAGCCCGACCTTGAAGCTCGCGCAGGCCCGCCTGGCGCGCGCACTGGCAGTCACCGAGGTTGCCGATGCCGCCACATTGCCGCAGGTCACCGGGCAACTGGACCTGACGCGCCAGCAATACACCGCCAATGGCGCAGTGCCCGCACCACTGGCAGGCTCCATCCGCAACAGCGGTACGGCGCAGCTCGCGGTGAGCTGGGAGCTTGATTTTTTTGGCAAGAACCGCGCCGCGCTGGATGCTGCGCTGGGCACCGCCAGTGCCGCTGAAGCAGACGCGCAGGCCGCACGCTTGCTGCTGGCCAGCAATGTGACCCGCAC
Organism: Polaromonas sp. P1_E12; assembly: GCF_056405975.1. Taxonomy (NCBI): domain Bacteria; kingdom Pseudomonadati; phylum Pseudomonadota; class Betaproteobacteria; order Burkholderiales; family Comamonadaceae; genus Polaromonas; species Polaromonas sp. P1_E12. The sequence goes on from NZ_JBFUBB010000001.1 coordinate 500,734, forward strand.
CTACTTTCAGCTGGTACGCCTGAACGAGCAGGTGACGGTGGCCCGCCGAACACTCGCCCAGCGTGACGAAACCCTCAAGCTGGTGCGTGACCGCGTTGACGCCGGCCTGGACACCCGCCTGGAGCTGCGCCAGAGCGAAGGCGGCCTGCCCGAAGCGCGCCTGCAGCTCGAAACCCTGCAAGAGCAGATGGCGCTCACCCGCAATGCGCTCGACGCCCTCATTGGCAAGCCAAATGGCACTGCAGCCCTTTCCCTTCCTGCGCAAGCAGCTATCAAAAATGTAGCAACCGCCACGGCCATTCCGGCCGACCTGCTGGGCCGGCGCGCCGACATTGCCGCCGCGCGGTGGCGCGTAGAGGCTTCGTCCAAAGACGTGGCCAACGCCAAAACCCAGTTCTACCCCAACGTCAACCTGGTCGCTTTTGCCGGTTTTTCCAGCATCGGCCTGGGCCGCCTGCTTGACTCGGGCAGCCAGCAGTGGGGTGTCGGGCCGGCCCTGCGCCTGCCGATTTTTGACGCCGGCCGCCTGCGCGCCAACCTGCGCGGCAAGACTGCCGACCTGGACGCCGCTGTCGAAAGCTACAACGCCGCCGTGATAGACGCGGTGCGCGATGTGGCCGACCAGGTGGCGTCATCGCAAGCCATCACGCGCCAGCAAGCCGAACAGCGCGCCGCGCAGGAAGCCGCGGAAGGCGCCTATGACATCGCTGTGCAGCGCTACAAGGCCGGACTGGGTACCTACCTCAATGTGCTGACGGCCGAAACCAGCGTGCTGGCCCAGCGTCGCCTGGCGGTAGACCTCTCGGCCCGCGCGCTTGACACACAGGTCGCGTTGATACGCGCCCTGGGCGGCGGCTACGGCAATGCCCCGGCGCAGGCGAAGCAGGCGCAAGGTGCTACAAAAACAATAGCTGCTGGCGCAAGTACTGATTGGGCTACAGCCGGTTTTAACTCTGAAAAATTGCCCGCAGCGCATTAGGCGCCGGCCCAAACGCAAGTAACGCATCGTTCCCGAATCAACCAACACCTGACACCATCATGAGCGACACAACATCTACCAACTCCCCAGCTTCCGATGCACCAGCACAGCCGCCCGCTGGAAACCCCAAACGCAAAAAGGCGCTGTCCGCGCTTGCAGCCGTGGTGGTCGTTGCTGGTCTGGGCTGGTCTGCCTATGAATACCTGGTGGCCAGCCATTACGAGTCCACCGACAACGCCTATGTGCAGGGCAACGTGATCCAGATCACCCCGCAAATTGGCGGCACCGTCATGGCCATCATGGCCGACGATACCGACTTCGTGAAAGCCGGCCAGACACTGGTGCAGCTTGACCCGGCCGATGCCAAAGTTGCGCTGGAGCAGGCCGAAGCCGCACTGGCCCAGGCCGTGCGCCAGGTGCGCACGCTCTACGCCAACAACGGCACCTTGGCGGCGCAGATCGCGCTGCGTGATGCCGATGTGGTCAAGGCGCAAAGCGACATCGCCCGCGCCAGCGACGACCTGAACCGCCGCCAATCGCTCACCGGCAACGGCGCGGTGTCCAAGGAAGAACTCAACCACGCGCAGACGCAGCTGGCCACCGCCAAGAGTGCGCTGGCTGCAGCGCAGGCCGGTGTGGTCGCCGCACGTGAGCAGCTCACCAGCAACCAGGCCCTGACCGAAGGCACCAGCGTCGAACAGCACCCCAGCGTGCAGGTGGCCGCCGCCCGGGTGCGTGAGGCCTACCTGGCCACACAGCGCGCCGCGCTGCTGGCACCCGTGGATGGCTATGTGGCCAAGCGCACGGTGCAACTCGGTCAGCGTGTGGCCGCCGGCGCGCCGATGATGTCCATCATCCCGCTCAACCAGGTCTGGGTCGACGCCAACTTCAAGGAAGTCCAGCTGCGCAACATCCGCATCGGCCAGCCCGTGACACTGGTGGCCGACTTGTACGGCAAGAAGGTGGAATACAAAGGCAAGGTGGCCGGCCTGGGCGTCGGCACCGGTGCGGCTTTCTCGCTGCTGCCCGCGCAAAACGCCACCGGCAACTGGATCAAGGTGGTGCAGCGCGTGCCGGTGCGCATTGCGCTGGACGCCAAACAGCTGGCCGAGAACCCGCTGCGCGTGGGTTTGTCGATGGACGCCGAAGTCGACGTGAGCAGCAAGGACGGCAAGACCCTGGCCGATGCCCCGCGCGACGCCGCCCTGGCACACAGCCAGACTTACGGCACGCCAGACGATGCCGCCGACAAGGATGTGCAGCGCGTCATTGCCGCCAACACCGGCAAATCCGTGAAGCTGGCCAAGCCCGCCCTCGCAGCCAGGCCGGCCTTGCCGCAGGGCGGCGCTGTTTCGCCCGCCCAGGCCGGCGCCGATGCGCAGCGCCTCGCGTTCAGCCACACGCTGTCGCTGGCTGGCAACCGCGTGGCGCCGTAAGCCACAGCCTCACAGACAACCCGCACTTCCAGACCGCGCAACCGCAGCGATTTTCCGTAGCGGTTTCCACCAGCCCCTTATTCGCAAGGCTTTCATGGCTTCCGCACCTGCTCCCGCCTCCGCCTATGTCCAGCCGCCACCGCTGACAGGCTCTGCCCGCCTGTGGGGCACGCTGGCCCTGTCGGCCGCGACTTTCATGAACGTGCTCGACACGTCCATCGCCAACGTGTCGCTGCCCGCGATTGCCGGCGACCTGGGCGTCAGCCCCAACCAGGGCACCTGGGTCATCACCAGCTTTGGCGTGGCCAATGCGATTGCCGTGCCGCTCACCGGCTGGCTGTCGCAGCGCTTCGGCCAGGTGCGGCTGTTCACCACCAGCGTCATCCTGTTTGTCATCACCTCGTGGCTGTGCGGCCTGGCGCCGAACATGACCACGCTGATTTTTCTGCGCGTGCTGCAGGGCCTGGTGGCCGGGCCCATGATCCCGCTGTCGCAGGCGCTGCTGCTGTCGAGCTACCCGAAAGCGCTGGCGGGGCTGGCCATGGCGCTCTGGTCCATGACGACGCTGATCGCGCCGGTGATGGGGCCGCTCCTGGGCGGCTGGATTACCGACAACATCTCATGGCCCTGGATTTTTTACATCAACATCCCCGTGGGCTTCGGCGCTGCCTTCATCACCTGGAGCATCTTCAGGAAGCGCGAAAGCGTCACGCGAAAGCTTCCCATCGACTCGGTGGGCCTGGCGCTGCTGGTTATCTGGGTCGGCGCGCTGCAGATCATGCTCGACAAGGGCCAGGAGCTCGACTGGTTCCACTCTGGTGAAGTCATCGCGCTCGGCATCATCGCCCTGGTCGGCCTGATCGCCTTCGTGATCTGGGAACTCACCGAAGAACACCCGGTGGTCGACCTCACGCTGTTCAAGAAGCGCAACTTCTGGGCCGGCGCGCTGGCGCTGTCGGTGGGCTACGGCCTCTTCTTCGGCAACGTGGTGCTGCTGCCGCTGTGGCTGCAGCAGTACATGGGCTACACCGCCACGCAGGCCGGCATGGTGCTGGCGCCTGTCGGCGCGTTTGCCCTGCTGTTGTCGCCCGTGGTCGGCAAGAACATCGCCAAGGTAGACCCGCGCCGCTTCGCCGCGTTTGCTTTCATGGTGTTTGCGCTGGTGCTGTGGATGCGGTCCAACTTCAACACCCAGGCCGATTTCCGCACCATCATGATCCCGACCATCATCCAGGGCGTGGCCATGGCCTTCTTTTTCATCCCGCTGGTCACCATCACGCTGTCGGGCATCTCGCCCGACAAGATTCCCGCGGCCTCCGGCCTGTCGAACTTCGTGCGCATCACCGCCGGCTCCTTCGGCACCTCGATTGCCACCACCATCTGGCAAGACCGCGCCGCCATGCACCACGCGCAGATCAGCGAATACGTGAACCAGGGCAGCACCGCCACCAACAGCGCCCTCACTGGCCTGGCCGGCGCCGGCCTCACGCCCGACCAGGCGCTGGGCACCATCAACCGCCTGGTCGACCAGCAGGCCTACATGCTGGCCGCCAACGACGTGTTCTATGTGTCCGCGCTGATCTTTCTGCTGCTGATTCCGCTGGTGTTCCTGACGCGGCACACCAAGGCGGGGGCGGGGAGTGCGGATGCCGCTGCGGGCGCGCACTGAGGCCCTTGCGTGGGGCTGGAACGAAGACGGCGCTTTGTGCGCCGCTTTTTTTTGCTATTAAATCAGTAGCTGCTTGCGCCTGTCTGCATTGGTCTGCAGGCCTGTTTCGTATCTAAAGGCCGCCCCCAAATGCTCAAAAACAAGGGGTTTTGGCGCTCCCATGCCTCGCAAAGGCCCTGCAGCCGCCTCTAAGGCGATTTTTTGACCTATTTTCAGGCATAAAACGGGCTGTAGCTCAATACGGATGTGCGCGGGCAGCTATCAAATCAATAGCATTTCAGGCGAGCAGGGCATCCAGCGGGCTGGCTGTACCGCCAGAGGCAACGTTCCACACATGGGTATAAATCATCGAGGTGCAAGGCGCAAACGGATACGTCTTCTACCTCGCGTGCTCCCATGTCGCGCGGATGTGTCATGTGGCCGTTGCGGCCATGCCATCGGACAAAAAAATGGACCCAGTACAGGTAAGTTTTCTCAGTGCCAAGGCTATAGTGCAAATACCGAAACCGGTTCCGGACCTGGTCCAGCAAGCGAGCAGACTGCAAGGGAGGATTGCGGGGTCCACGGAATTTTCATGACTCTTTGGATTTACAGAATATTTCCTTGAAACCCAGCATGCAAGCGGCTTACAGGAGGTTTTAATGTCCAGATTAGATTGCAAGCGCCAGGTTATACCGCAGGTTTTGCGGCATACATTACGTTAGAGCGCATGAAGAACATCCAGGTCATAGACGGTGCCATCAACTCGGTGTATGACATCTTCCAAGCGACGGACGAAGAGTTCTCGCTCATCTATCCGAGTGGAGAAGACGTTGCCTTTATCGATGAAGTCTACGCTCGGGGGCCGGGTGAAGAGCTCGGTGCGGCATTCGAGCGGATCTGGACACGCCGGATTCCGAAGCGAGATGCCATGGGTATTCATGGCCTATTGTTCTTCGAACTTGACGTGAAAATGAAGTACTACCCGACGAGGCGTGATGAAGAGGCGATCAATCCAAATGGCTCACCGCTCCGTTAGTATTCGCTCTAACAATTCGGCCCACGCGGACAAGCAGCATCAGGTTGCCGCTTCGCGGCTCATGCTGCGTGCCGGTGGCCTCCAACGTTATACGACATGAATCCACAGTTGCCTCTCGTTGAATTGCTGCAGGCACTCGCTCATGGTCGCTGCACGGCCGACCTCTGGGAGCGCGGGGCAGTTGCGCACTATGGCTGCGTCGACGCCGAAGCCGCGCGAGTTCAACTCGTTCGTGCGTCCATTGACGCTGGTGACTGGCATTGGTCCGCCGTTCCTACCGCGATCATCGACAAAGCAACTGCCTTGCTCGCCAGTGCAGGTCCCAGAGGTTCAGCGTGGCATCCATAACCCTTTGCTCCATCCGACCCGTGCCAGCTATGCTGGCCCGTTCGGCTGAGCGCGAACGTTAGGCTGCTATGTCGTACTGCCCGAATTGCGGTTCTATAGTCGACGTTGCTTCCCTCCGGTGCGAGAAGTGCGGCGCTGACTTCTCTGCCGATAATGGCTGGCGGCCCACTGTTTTTCGCCCTGACACAGCTATACCGGCGAGCCGAGTTCAAGTTGCCGGCGGCGTTGTGTTCGCAATAGCAATAGCTTTGGTTCTTTGGCTGGCCAGCTTCGGCAACGTGTACTTGATTACCACAATGTTCGGGGTGGGGGTAGTTGGGGTAGGAGGGGCTTTGTTCGCCTTCAGTCCTCGGCGGCGACAGCAAGCAAAGATGTCCAAGCGAAATGAGTCATAAAGTCGGCGCGCAGCCTAACAGGTCGGTCGAGACCGACGCACAACAGCTTGGCGCCGCGAGGCGCGCGGGTGATCGTGCACCTCGCGGCGCCAAGCCGTTGTGTGCGACTCACCTCCAACGTTAAGTCGCATGAAATACGCCGCGCTTTTTTTCATGCTGTTTGCGTCGGGGGCTTTCGGACAAACCGAGTGTGATCGAAACTGCGCACAATCGAAAGCGGGTTCGGAGTTCGAGAAGGTGGATGCCGAACTCAACCTCGTTTATCGGCGGTTAATGTCGTCACTATCGCAGGTTCAGAAAGATAAGCTTCGCGTCGAACAACGACTTTGGATTCATGAGGTTAGAGACGCTTCTTGCGCAAGGCGAATCGAGACAGAATGGGGAGGGTCTTGCCCAACCACTTGGTGTGTTGTTGCCGAGGAGCAGTGCCGGGTGTCTGAAACGCAGGAGCGCACGAAGCAGCTTGAACAAATGGTTGAGGGAGTAATACGATGAGCATTCGACTTAACTGGTCGCCCGACACGGACACGCAACATCAGGCCATCGCTTCGCGGCGAGCGTTGCGTGCCGGTCAACTCCGACGTTAGAACTTCTCAGGAAGCACGGTTGTGCGTTACATCATCGCTCTCGCGCCCATTCTTCTCACGGTCTCAGCTTGGGCTGTTCCGGAGGTTCCTCCGGACTTCCTGGGCGACTGGGTGCCGGCGACGCGGTCGTGCCAATCAGATCTGCGGTTTCGGGTGGAGCCATCGGCAGTCGTATTGATAAACGGCGCGCAGTCCAAGTCATTTGGGAACCTCGACTTTTGCTATTCATGCGAAGGAGGGGCCAAATACAACGGTAAGGTGGTTTGGCTGCTGCCTGAGTTTGGCGGCAAGGACGAACCGCCCTTCACGGCATATTTCAACGCAGGCGAGAAAGTAGGCGTAGTCAAACTGGACTTTCAAGACGCTGAAGTCAAGCGGTTGTTTCCCCTTCATCAAGTACCGTTGAAGCGCTGTGCCAAGAAGTTCTAACAAGTTGGTTAACCGGACACGCTCTGGTCGGCTTCGCCTCCCGGCGCGTGCCGGTTACCGCCAGCGTTAGCTTTCATGAAAGCACCGCTCAAGCGATCTGCATCCCTGACTTTCAGGGGATTCACAGCCCACCCATCTGAAGTTGAGGCTGCAGTGGGTGCCACAGCGTCGCGTGTGCTCCTGAAGGGACATCCGGTCAAGCCTGGCGTTTCTACGCTCGCTGTTCGGTCCGCCGCAGTATTTAAGCTGCCCTTTGCGCCGGACGCAGCAATGCGCGGCATGATTCCAGAACTGTTAAACCACTTCGGCGGAGTCGAACACTTGCAGAATGCTCGAGCAGTTGTTGCGCCTGAATTTCTGGAGATTGACCTCGTCATAGATGTTCGGAACTCTGAGTACTCCGAAGACGGCGCCATTGAGCTTGAGTCACTGCAAGCCTTAGTTGCACTCGGAGCAACGCTAAGCTTCAGCTTTCCAACACTGCGCGATGAAGGCTAACTGGTCAGCCCACGCGGACACGCAGCAGCAGGTTGCCGCCGCGCGACGGTTGCTGCGTGCCGGTGGCTTCCAACGTTAGATATCCACATGTCCGCTACAACGATCATTGCAATTGGGGCCATTCTGGCCGTATTGGCTTACGTCCTCATCTCGGCGAACAGAGCAGGCCAAGTGGCAGTTCCCGATTTGCGCGTTCTGTCCCAACTGAGGCAAGTTGGCTCCAAGCTGGATCAACCGCACAAGGTCGACTTTTTCTTGTATTTGCCGTCGCAAGATTCAGCAGACCGCGTGGCAAAAGACCCATCTTTCCACGGATACGACGTGCAGGTGAAGCCTGGCGCGCAAGACTCATCCGAGTGGCTTGTTCAGGCGAGCAAAACGATGGTTCCAGATTTAAAGGTCCTAGTAGAGATCCGGGAACATCTTTCAGCTTTAGCCTCGGCAAATGGAGGCGCGTACGATGGCTGGGGCGCCGAGGTGGTCCGATGACCGCAACATCTAACCCGGCACTCAAGCGGACGGCCGTATCTGCCGCCGCTTACCTGGTACGTTAGGTCGCGATGTTCACCAAACACATCTACCTTGCGGCAGCCGTCCTGGGACTCGGGTGTGCATCCGTTCACGCAGGGCAATGTAATCGGGTCCCGAAGCGGTTGGAGCAGCAACTGCCAAACGGGACTTGGCACCCGAACCGTATGGCCGAGTGGGAAGACGTAGGGCTGCTATCCTGGTATCCCAATTCAGTCTCAGTATCGGGAACGTACTTTCCTCTTTGCTTTATCGGTATTGAAAAGGCGCCAGGAATTCCGATAGCCATTGAGGAGGACGTCTCTCGGGATTCCGATCTGCTGGTTTTCTCCATTGCTCAAAGCAAGAACGAGATACCGTATCCAGGAGCAAAGTTTGTTGGGGTATCTACGTTTTCGAGCCTACGGCCTGACGGAACTTTAAAGAATTGGGTTGACGCATACTGGTGTGAGTCCCTTTCCGAATTGAAGGCGTATTCATGCAGGTATGTCAGCGTATATGAGTGCGAATCGGGGTCTTGTGATGAACAGTAGTGACGTACCTAACCAGTCAATCGAAGCGGATCGCCTTCGCTCCCGCTCAACTCCGGTAGGCGGGTCATTACCGACACCGGTCTCTTGTTCTTCGGCATTACCTTCTATGTTTTTTTGCTTGTGGTCACCATTGTCTATGCCGCATAGGCTTGATCTGTCGGACCAGAGGCGGTCGCGTTCGGCGCCTCCTGGCCTCCAACGTTATGCCTCGGGAGTGAGAAAGTGAGCGCTGAGCGATGTTCCAGCTGTGGTTCGCCGACGTCTGGAGCCTTCGTGGAATACGGGAGCTACTTTTTGCGCTGCCTGAACTGCGGAGATGATGGTCCGGCGACCAGTTGGATTTCAATCGCGCCGCAGCTTCGCGGCAGATTCAAAGCGCTGTTCGCGGAGCCTTGGCCAGATGGTGTGCTGTTCGCGGAGGGCGAGGCTTCAGAAATAGCGGAGGCTGTTGTGTACGCGGCCGCACAGGGGAAACTTGTGAGAATAGTGGCGGCAGGTGCTGATGCATAACTTGTCAATCGGCACGGACCCACAACAGCAGGCCGCGGCTTCACCGCTCATGTTGGTGGTCCGGTCATTTTTACGTTAGACGGCTATCGGAGATGAGGCGAGTAATCGGATTAATTCTGGTTGGGCTACTGCTAGCAGTGGCTCTTCTTGGCATAGTCGTCGCAACAGATGGCACGCTTGTCCATGCTCATTGGGTACGCGATGTTTTTATTGATCCCCCGTTATGGTTGCTGCAAACGGGGCTTCCGGCAGTTTCTGCTTCTTTCACAATCGAACGGGGCAGCGCCTATAGCGGGTTCGCTTTCTTTACTGCGTTCTTCATTGGTTTCTGGTGGTTGGTATGTGGTGCGCTTGTGTACGCAGTGGGGCGCCGGCCGCCTAACCCGTCTTTGCAGCGGACCGCCCCCGGCGTCCGCTGAACTCCAACGTTAGGCGTCATCGTGTCCCCCGCACTAAAGCTCGCGCTCTCCTGGTGTCTACTTGTCGGATCAATACTTCTTCTCCGAGTAGACGGCTGGTTTGGTATTGGCTTTGTGGTGGCGCTACCGCTGGTAATCCTGTATTGGTTCGACTTCGGTAGAGAGCTGCGCACCTCGCCGTCTTCCAGTCGGCTTCGCCGCATTGCTGGGCTTCTTATGGGTGTTCCTCAAGCACTGTTTGGCGTCGCCTGCGCGGCGATCGGCATCGGCATTGTTTGCTGGGTGCTCTACAACTCATTCTGGGAACGCGATCCCAACTACACAGGCGGCTTTCTTACCCTAGGCATTGGTCCAGTTCTTGTGCTGTTCGGTGCCGGCCTCGTCTTCGATGCATTCAAACGCTCCTCATCGAAAAATGACGCCTAACCCTTCCGTCGAGAGGGGCGGCCAAGGGCTAGCGCCCTTGGCCGCCCCTCATGTCAAACGTTAGACAGCTACCAAATGCAGCCTACGCACTACCCTACGGTCGGAAAATTCCGAAACGACACTAAAGTCGAGATGCGCCTGTTCTTGGAAATGATCCCGGAAGAGGTAGTTCTCTCGCCTGGCCATTCCGTTGAGTTGCTGGCGAGGCCGAGTCCGGGCCTTCTTCCCCTTACGATCGACTTGGTAGATGGCGGCCTACAGATTCACGCGCACAACGAATTCGATCCGGACTGGCATGTACGTTTCAACGGCAAGCTCATTCTTGCCGGGAACCCTACCCTGCTTAAAGACTACGAATGACATGCGCTCGCCCCGGACTTAAGATGCTGCCTAACTGGTCGTTCGTTTGGGACGGCTGCGCCGTCCCACAACTTCAGCGTTAAACCGCAACACAGTTCCGAGAAAGCAATCCTCCATATGAGCAAACCCCTCGCGTCTATTGGGCAGAGATTCACTTCCCAATTCCTGGACGATTTGGTTGCAATCGCAGCAGGCGTCATCTTCTACATTTCCGCCAAAGCCCTCGCGCTCCCCCTGGAGCTAGCATTGCTAGGCTTCTTTCTCTACGTGTTCTTGTGTGATGGATTGCCCGGTGGGCAGAGCGTGGGAAAACGGTTTACGCGCACGGCGGTGGTGCACGTCACAACTGAGGAACCTTGCCGCTACTGGCAATCCTTAGTTAGGAATTTCGCGATGATGCTTGGGGTGATTGATGCCGTCTTTATTCTTGGTAAGCAGCGGCGCCGCCTCGGCGATTATTTGGGCCGCACCAAGGTCGTTCAGCTGGAGTCCAGCGAGTGAAGCGGTTTAACTGGTCAATCGACGCGGACCCACAACAGCAGGAGGCGGCTCCACCGCTCATGTTGGTGGTCCGGTCATCGCTACGTTAAGGGCGCATGCGCTACCTACCACTCGTTCTAGTTGCAACCATGGTTCCGGCCGTTGCGGAGACCTGCGACAACGCCCGACCGATTCAATATGAGCCCAGCGTCGTAGAGGTATCGGGGAAAGTGAATTTCGCGCGTGCCCGACACCCCAATGGGACGACGATGAAGTACCCTATCATGAAGCTCGCAACGCCCGTATCTGTTAACGCAGATGGTTTGAACCCCATCAACTCCGACGAACCTTGCGTTAGCGAACTTCAACTCATCGCACAGGATCCCGCACTTCGAAAAAAATTGTATGCTGCTAGGGGAAAATCCATCGTTGCTCGCGGTACTGTGTTTCATGAGCACACTGCGTGGCACATGCGGAAGCTTGTGGTTATGGTGACGGAGGTGAAGAATGCGCCTTAACAAGTCGCTCGGCTGGGACGCGCCACAGCAGAAGGCCGCTTCGCGGCTCGTGTGGCACGCCCGGCAGCTCAAACGTTAGAGCCTTTGGCAGACACTCTCGGCTTCTTGTGTGATACCGCCAGCTCACAACTTTTTCTGTAGGAGGAATTATGAGAAATCAGATCGCCGGTGGAGGCGCAGTCTTAATTGGAATTGCTATCGTATTTGTCGTCCTGCTCAGTGACGGACCTGTACCAGTTAAACCTCTATTGGGTGGGCTTGCATTCATCGGTGTTGGAGCCTACTACCTCTTAGTGGGAAAAAAAGCCGCATCGCTGAAGGAGTTCGTAGTGGACGGAAAGATGGTGACCGATGAAGCCGACGGCAAGAAGCTCTAACTGGTCGCTCGACACGGAAACGCACCTGCGGGAGGTCGCTGTGCGGCATGTGTTGCGTTCCGGTCAGCTCCAACGTTAGGTGGCGGCTATGGCACGATCAGTCATTTCAAGCCGAAGGGGCGGGATCGTACGGCTCTTCATTGCGTCTGCCCTATTGGTCGCTTTTGGCAGCTACTTTTTTTACCTCGGCTGGGAAACGTTCATTGATGGTGAGGTGCTCATTAAAAGAAAGAACAGTAATCCGTACATGGCATATGCGCACGGGGAGAATTCAGAAGCCTTCTTCAGTTACTTTCGCGATTGGTTCTGGGGCACCGGGCTCATCGTTCTCGCGGGTGTTGCTCTTCCGATTTGTTTGGTGCTTCTTCCCTCAAAGCAAAGGAACTATTGGTTTCATTTCTTTGGAGAAACTGCGGGAGGGATACGTAGCAATCTGCCGTGGGCTTTGGCGCTCTTGGTATGCATGGCGCTGTTTGGCTTGCTGGCTGACGAAGTTAGCGATCGCGGCCTGCCGCCAACGCGGCGCACAAAGCCACCTAACCCTTCGATCGATCGGACATCTTCCAGCGTGCTACCCACGCTTCCCGGCGCCGCTCATGTCCAACGTTAGACGTCAACAATGCCACGCACTGTTCTTCGCTACGGCCTTTGGCTCCTCCACACACCGCGGGGAGCGCAGGACCCGCGCGTATTCTATGAAGACAAGCGCGGAGACTGGCCGCTTAGCCTGCAACAGCGCGCGCTCGGTGTTCGCCTGCACGCACCAGGCGTCTACGGCCGGAGCTTCGCGCGAATGGGAAACTGGAAGGGGTTTTACCTCACCGCGACCGGTGCGAGCCCGAGGCGAACGACCCGCGAACTTCTTGCAAATGCCAAGCGAAATCTCGGGCTTCGTCGCAATGCACTACACACGCTCATCGCATCGAAGACCCCAGTCAAGAGCTCCACGGGGTATGCGCTGATATCCGCGCCGAACTTGCGCTTCATTCGAAACCCTCCGTTCGGTTCGCTACTCGCGATTATCTATGCCAAGCGTGAGAATGTTGACGCCTAACCCTTCCATCGAGCGGACGTGTTCCAGCGGGCTCCGCCCGCTCCCACACGTCGCTCATGCCAAACGTTATGTTTCTTAAGAACAACTAATGGCGCTCTGGCAGTTCAAGGTTGAACTCATTCCAAGGCAGTGGCTTGACGCTGGCGGCGATGTTGCGTCACTCTTCACTGAGGAAGGTTGTGACGCCTCCATAGCTTGGTTGGGTTACTCCGATCCAAAACTCATCGAGCATCTCGGCTTGCTCTTGCCGGGCAGTAAGTCTTGGCACAATGAATGCTTATGCTGGGGTTCAGACAAGACAGAAGACATCCAGCTTTGGCGTGAGGGCACCGCCGTCTCATCACTCGCCGTTCGATTTGACCTTCGAGCTCCGAATGACGCACTCTTCGTTGCCGTCTCGCAATTGGCGCAGGACTTCGAATTAGCAATTTTGGTCCCAGGCATTCAACACGTGATCCCTTGTGACACGGAATCGCTATTGGCATACGCAAAGCAATCGGAAGCAACACGCTTCGTAAAGGACCCGCATGCATTTCTTTCTCGCATCGAAGAAACATAACAAGCCGCTCAAGAGCGACGCGCGCAAAAAATGCGCGCGCATCTTAGCGGCGGCGTTAGCCCGCACTCATCATCAATAGGAGTTCATTACCATGGGAATGGTTGGTTGCTTTGCTGCCGTATCGCCGGAGACCCTCAATCAGCTGCGCAGCGATCCCGAGGCGATCGAGGAATACCTCTACCCCAACGACGGGGAAGATGAGCCACCGTACTACATCGATGTCGACAAAGCCTGGCATGGAATCCACTACCTGCTTACCGGGCAGGCCGAAGGTGGAACGCTGCCGCTAAGTCTTGCTGTCGTCGGTGGTGAAGAATTCGGCCCAGAGGTCGGATATGGGCCCGCTCGATTTCTCACGCCGGCTCAGGTCTCTGCCGTCTCGGACGCGCTCTCGAACCTGACCTTGGAAGCATTGCGCGAGCGCTTCGATCCGCAAGACATGAAAGCCAAGGACATATACCCGGACGTGATCTGGGTGCGAGACGGAGAAGACGCTTTCGACTATTTAATGGAAGGCTACCAACAGCTTGTCGTCTTCTACCGAGACGCGGCGTCCCGAGGCGACGGGGCACTGCAATGGCTATCGTGAGGGTGCGGGCTAACCCTTCCTTCAAGCGGACCTGCCTTCGGCAGGCCCCTTAAGTCAAACGTTAAATGGCACGAACAATGGGTTTCCTGTCTAACCTCTTTCGCCGGTCGCCCACTGTGACGCTCGGGCACCCAGTGTTTGGCACTCTCACATTGGAAAGTGGGGCCAAAGGTCCTTACTGGGTGCATGAGGTGTATGAGGGTGAGGATGGCATTTCGATTTCGATCGATACGCGCGACGTAGCGGAACCCACCCAATTACAGATCGATTTCTTTCAGCGCGTCACAACCGATCTTGATAGCGTCGTTGGGCCTGTATTGTCAGAGCTCGGGGAACGCCACAAGGAAATCTACGGCGAAAACCTTCCGTCCGATTGGCGCCTGGCATTCACTCTTGCCGGCGTAGGCGTGCCATTGGACGGGGATCCAAACGCTGAGTGGGACATTGCCCTCGAGTGTCTTACTAACAACTCGAAATTTCTATACACCTGCTACTTCGAAGAAGGTAAATTGACACATATCTCTGTCGACACTTGAGGCCATGCCACTTAGCTGGTCAATCGACATGGACCCACAACCGCAGAGGGCGGTCTCGCCGCAAACGTCGTGGTCCGGTCATTTCAGACGTTAGACAACATCAGAAGCCGCCATGAGCCTGCATCCAGACTATCCAGTTGTCACGGGAACCTATCAAATGACCGATGAATGGGCGGTCGCTCTTCCTGAAACGTTTAATCGACGAATAGAAGATGGAAGCCTTGTTCTCTGGAGGGCAACACTCACCTTCTGGGTCACCATTTGGGGGAACGACAAAGGCACATCCGAAGAGGAGCGGCTAGCTTCAATTCTGGAAACAGCCAGCGATCTTCGAGGCGAGCAACAGATCGAACGCACCGGGAAGCTTATCCGGCTGACATACGAATTGCCGGAAGAAGATTACTCCCGAGAAAGGTCTTCCTATAAATCAATTTCCGGTTATGTCATCGCACCCATGGGGCATGTTCAGATCTCTGCTTACTTTGATACACCTGCCGCTCGCGCCCTCGGGTACAAGATCATTCATTCAGTGCGCAATGCTGCCTAACCCTTCCTTCATGCGGACGTGCCTCCGGCACGCCGCTTAATTCAAACGTTAGGCGCCGCAAGATGCGGCGCGTTCACTCGGAGGTTCTAAATGTCTCTCACTTTGTCTGCATCTGACTTGGCCATGCGCCTGGCAGTCGAGGACACCGTCGTTCAGATGTTCGTTGCCACCGACGAACGAGACTGGCCAGCGCTGGAAAGTTGCTTTACCAGCCCCTTTACGCTGGACATGACCTCCATGGTCGGTGGAACGCCGACCGAAATGACGCCAAACCAGGTGGCTCAGGCATGGGCTGCCGGATTCAAGCCGCTCGACCACGTTCACCATCAGATTGGCAACCTTCGAACCGAGGTCAGTGGTAATCAAGCGCTTGTCAGATGCCACGGCGTGGCCTTCCACCACCGGGGCAAAGCGATCGGCCTGAAGAGCCGCATCTTCGTGGGCACGTACGAACTGCAGTTGCTGCCGTTCCCGGACAGATGGCGTATCTCCCGGCTTGTTTTCAAGCTCAAGTTCATCGAGGGCAACCTGGAACTTGAGAAGTCGGCGTCGCTGTGAGAACGACGCCTAACCCTTCTGTCGAGCGGACGTCTTGCCCGTCACTTCGCGTCGGTCAGGACGCCGCTGCGCGCCGGTCGAAAAACTATCGCACTATTCTTTATCTCGATTCTTCCATGGCAATTGTGTGCAGCAGAAGCAAGCTTGACTCCCTGTGAAAGAGCTATCGCCGTGGCCTCCGTTCAGCCGGTAGAGAAGTTTTCAATTGAAAATGCTCCAAATAGCCTGGATGTTTTCTTTCCCGGCCCGGCTTTCCTCCTGAAGAAGGGGATTGAAAAGAATTCAATCAACGAACTTAAGGCGGCGCCAGCAAAGCAGGCCTTCAACGTGCAAGAGGAGCTTGCATCAGCCACTTTGAGTGCTTTGAAGGAAGCCACAGGAACAAATCGCAAGGGCCACGAAAATGAGCTCTAGCAGGTCCTTCGACGCGGACGCACAGATACGTCCATTCACTCCGGTCGCAACTGGCTCGTGCGCCGGTCAAGTTCAACGTTAGGCATCATGCAACAAGCACAGCTCATAGACTTCAAGAGTTTCAGCATGCGGGCAATTCTCAGGCGCTCAAAGGCCTTCTACGCACTGCGGATCGGTGGTTTCATTGTCACAACTTGTGGTGGCCTTGCTTGCATGATTTGGGGCATTGCCACCGGACAAATGACAACTGCATTTGTTGCCATGTGCCTTTGCGTTCTCATTGGTCTCGTTGCGTTTGTCTTTTCGGTTCATTCGCGTTCCTATTGCGCTGGCTGCGGGATGAAGCTTGATGTGTACTGGTGTTCCGAGGAACGGGTAGACGGCATGCACTCTGGCCACATTTATGTTTGTCGGCAATGCACTGCGTATGAGGCTCGCCTCAACGTTGAATTCGACTAGCCCAGAAGCCCTGAGGTTGCCTGGCACATTAATTCCACATACCGCATCCATCGTATGGCTAAAATTTCTCGACCGGGCAGAGCAATGTGCCAAGTGACGGCTGCCCCTTCCATCGAGAGGACTCGCCCCCGGCAAGTCGAGCCCGGCCTCTCGTGCCAAACGTTAAATAGCTCTAGATGCATCGTATCAATACGTACAACGAAGAAAACACCATTGCCCGTTCGGAGCGCGATGGTTGGACACTTGGCTACATCGGAATACCTTGGCCTGGTCCTTGGCCAAAGAAGAATGGAGACTTGTTTGTGACCGATCCAAATGGCTGGCAGGTGGGCATTTCCTGGGAGAGTTCGGGGCCGGAGATTCTGGATATCAGTGGTGCATCGGAAGGGCGTTTTGGGGGTGTTCCAGGTGAGGCTCCCTGTCGTCGTCATGTCCGAGGACGATCTCATAAGAAATTTCCATGTGGTGTTGCCACTGTTGAAGAGGCGGAGAGCACTGGTAACAGGTTTCCCGTCATGAAGCGCCAGTCGCCACTGGACATGACATTCGAGCGGGCCACCTTCGGCGCTCGCTCTCATCTACGTTGGGCTTCGCAATGATCACTGAACAAGACGCGCGGTTTATTAGAAAAATGCGTATTTTCCTGGGGCTTTTCTGGTTGGGCTTGCTCGTGATCGGTGTGGGTCTCATCGCCATGTTCACGCTTAGGCCACTTGGTGAACATATCAATATCATTACCGCTGTTGTTTGCACGGGTTTCGGTGCAATGGTCGTCGCAGGCTTGGGACGCGTTGCAAGCCGCTGTCCCAGGTGCAACGGGTTTTTCTGTGGAAAATTTGAAGACAATGGAGGCGATTCTGGCAGCGTGCTTGCTTCATCGTGCAGGCATTGCGGTTTCCGCGCAAATGGCGAGGGCTGACATGGCACTCAAATTTGCAATCGCCAGAAGCCGTGACACGACGTCGTTCCATAGCGGATCAGTGGCATCGTTGCCTAAGGTGTTCCGGACCCCGTTGAACTTTCACTTTGAGGATCGATATGTTGAGAATCGCCTTTTCCCTCTTCCTGTTCTTCAGTGCGACACAGGCTCTCGCGCAAGGTGCGCAGTCGCCAGAGCAGCTTGTCGAGTCGTACAAGACGGCTCTCGCAAAGAAAGACGTCCGGTCGTACATGGCGTTGGTGTCGTTGTCGCGCGAGCAAGACCGCGGCCCTGTGGAAGCTCAGTTTGGCGGGCGGGTGAGTGGCGGAGGTGTCATCTCGGCAAAGATAGTTCCATTTTCAACCTACGAGGCCCAATACAAACAGGCTGTTAGTCGTGGACTCACCCCGACCATAGAGCCGAAAGGTTGGTTGGTGGTCGAGTTCTCCGGCACCAAATTGCCCAGTGGCGCCACAGTAAAAGAGTCGGACATCATGATTTTCGGTCTGCGAAACGGCCGCTACTTCTTCGGATCCTGAACCTTTGTGCTCGAACTCTGGCCCTTTCCCCCATCGTGGCTGCCAGTTTTAACCCATCGCTCAAACGGACACGCCTTCGGCACACCGCTTGACTGGTTTGCTTCTCTGGGCGCAGCACACCAAGGCGGGGGCGGGGAGTGCCGATGCTGCGGCTGGCGCGCACTGAGGCTCTTGCATGGGGCTGGAACGAAGACGGCGCCTTGTGCGCCGTTTTTGTTGGCGCTATCAAATCAGTAGCTGCTTGCGCAGGCTTGCATTGGTCTGCAGGCTTGTTTCATATCAAAAAACGGCCAAAAAATATTCAAAAACAAGGGATTTTGGCGCTGCCACACTTTGCAAAGGCTCTGGCGCGACCTCCAAAGCGGTTTTTGCCTCTTTTTAGGTATTAGAACGGGCTGAAGCCCAATCGGAATGTGCGCGAGCAGCTATCAAATCAATAGCGTATCAGGCGAGCAGGGCGTCCAGCGGGCTGGCTGTGCCGCCCAGAGGCAACCTTTAGCACATGGGTGTAATTCATCGAGGTGCAAGGCGCAAACGGATACGGCTTCCACCTCTGTGCCCCCATGTCGCGCGGATGCGCCATGTGGCTGTTGCGGCCATGCCTAGCGGGAAAAAAACGAACCCAGTACAGGTAAGTTTTCCCGGCGCCGAGGCTATAGTGCAAATACCGAACCCGGTCCCGGACCTGGTCCGGCAAGCGGGCAGACTGCAAGGGAGGATTGCGGGGTTCACGGAATTTTTATGACTCTTTGGATTTAGAGAATATTTCCTTGAAATCCAGCATGCAAGCGCATTACGGGAGGTTTTAATGTCCAGATTAGATTGCAAGCGCCAGGTTATACCGCAGGTTTTGCGRCATACATTACGTTAGAGCGTGAAGT
Organism: Polaromonas sp. P1_E12; assembly: GCF_056405975.1. NCBI lineage: Bacteria > Pseudomonadati > Pseudomonadota > Betaproteobacteria > Burkholderiales > Comamonadaceae > Polaromonas > Polaromonas sp. P1_E12. The sequence continues at coordinate 519,299 of NZ_JBFUBB010000001.1, forward strand.
AGTGCTGTTTCAATGACCGTTGTTTGGAATTCCGTAGCACTGCTTCCAACCAAAAATACAAACTCAGCATCCGGTTCGACATGACACCAGACAATCAATTGAAACTGGCCCGACGCATGCTGGCTAGGCCCCCCGCAAGCTGTAGCTGGGATGACATGCTCAATCATGAAGACGACCTGATCTGGCACACCCAGTCGAGGCAACCGCATGTTGGGGAGCTTCGTTGTTGCGTCGACTCCATCGGGCTGACCTTAGCCTTCCTCGCATTGCCCCCCGCCGGATGGCAACAGCTTGAGGACGAGTTCGGCAAGGCAGCGGTGGCGTTTCGCTTCATGGTCCTGCCGGGCGACATTGATGTCTTTATCAAATCCCCGACTGCAGCTCGCCCGGTCCGTCTATATGACGATGGACCAGTAGTTCCTCCGGCGCCTCCGGCCGATCCGTTCGAGTCCGTGATGAAACTCATAGATGCTGCTGTGACAAAGGTGGCGGCTTCTGTTGATAGCGAGACGCGGGTGCGTCCGTTGATGAACAAGAGAGGTGTGCTTCAGCTGTTGGTCATAACCAGCACCATCGTGACTCGCGATCAATTGCATCAGCTTCCAGCGTTCCGCAAGGCGCTGGAGCGCCTGCGCGCCCAGCTGCGTACCGAGAAAATCAATTTGCACAGTGTGTCGATCGAAGCGCAGGAGGTCATCGATCGGGTCAATCACTTGATTACAGCGGAGGACATACTAAAAAAGGGGGAGGCGCCGCATTTGCGCTTCGCTCAAGGACCATGGGATGCCATTCACCAGCTGTGGCCATTTGGCAAACGCTGATTCCCGGTCCGGGACTTGCACTCGCGCCATTTCCTGGCTGGCGCGGCCTTGTTCTCGCAGAAGTCCGACGCATACTCGGCCAGAGTGCGGTCTAACCATTCGGTCAAGCGGACAGCCCCCCGTGGTACCGGATTCTGCCGCTTACCTCAAACGATAGAGGGCGCAAATGGTGGCATCCGTCGCGGTCGCGATCCTTACTTTCGTAGCAATGACGGCGCTATTCAGTGCCCTTGCACTGGCAGCGCATCAGTTTCTATTCATTGCCAAGTCGTATCGTGTACTCGGCAAAGTTGCGAGCGAATGGAGCTACCGAATGAACGGCATTCAGATGCGGTACTACAGAGTAGAATTTTGCCTGAATAATGGACAGTCAACTAACCTTAGAAGTAGCGTTACCAGTTCCTCGCGACATCCAAAGATTGGTGAGACGGTAACCGTGCTAATTCACGAAGGAAATGGCAAATTGAAGGCGAGAATCGGAACCATCACAGAGCTTTGGTTCGATGTTTTCGCTCTGTTATTCATGGGGGGCGTTGGCAGTGTCGTGATCTTGCCAATTGCGTACTTGGTATTCGTGGGCTAATCAGCCAGCGCCCTCTAACCCTTCCTTCAAGCGGACCGGCCTACGGCGGTCGGCTTAAGTCAAACGTTAGGCCTCACGATGAACACTGAACAACAGATGCGGTTCGCAATAAGGATGCGGATCTTCCTAGGTCTTTTCTGGCTAGGCTCGCTTGTGCTCGGTGCGGCCTTCATTGGCATATTCACTCTTAGGCCCCTGGACGAACACATCAGTGTTCTCACCGCTGCTGCTTGCACCGGTTTCGGTGTCATGGCCATTGGAAGCTTGGGGCGTGCGGCTAGCCGTTGCCCTCAGTGCAGCAAGCTCTTCTCCGGACATTTTGAGAATAGTGAGGGAGGTTCTGCAAGCGTGTTTGCCTCGTCCTGCAGGCATTGCGGCTTCCGTACAAATCGCTCTCAATAAGCATGGCGCCTGGATCTACCAACGTCGAAAGGCGAGCGCACGTCGTGCGGCCTAACCCTTCCATCGAGGGGAGGTGCACCATCTGGGTTCGCCAGCTGTCGCCCGCCACTCATGTCAAACGTTAGCCACCCTATGCGCAGCGTTTTGTCCATTGCTTTGCTCGTTTGGTCAATGGGAGCCATGGCCTTCGACAACAACCTCTGCGGGTATGACATCGGCGATGGCTACCTTGGTGAATACCATTCGAAAGCTTTCGCGGATCAAAGAAAGAAGATTGAACCCTTCAGTGAAAGAGTGACGCTCGCGGTATCACGTACAGAGATGACACTTGCGATCAAGCTGAAGGGCGGAAGGATCAAGGCGTTTCGCGGAATCCCGTGTGATGGGGAAGATCAGCCTCTCTTTGAAGGTTACGTGGCAGCGCTCGGCTGGTTCATCGTAAGCAGTCATAGCTGGGAGAACCACAAGATCTTCCTCATCGACGAAGAGGTTGGGCGTGTCACCATCCTGCCGGACACGTCGCTACCTGTTGTATCACCAGATGGCAAGCATTTCGCTGTGTTCGGGGACAACTACGCGCATTCGCATAACGAGTTGCAGGTCTGGCGAATTACGGCCACTGGACCAAAGAAGATATGGGCCAATGAACCAGATGATGTACATCATTACTCGGTGGCGTGGAAGTCGAATTCTCATCTGTCCGTTGCGTTTCACCCTGACAGTGAGGATATTTCTGGCAATGCTCCGCCCTTCGCAACACCAAAATCTAAGGTTGTAGTAGATGGCATTCGTATCACATACGCCCGGCGGCCTACAGACGGCTAACTGGTTGCTCGTCGCGGACACGCAGCAGCAGGTTGCCGCTTCGTGGCGCTTGCTGCGTGCTGGACAGCGCCAACGTGAGGACTCAACATGCGCGTGATGCAACTTGTTGGCTTCGGTCTGATGACTTGCTTCTTGGTCACTTCCGTGTTGTTCGGCTTCAGCACGTATGCGACTTATCCGAGCATGTCGGGAACGTCGTTGGTCGAGGTTCGCGGAGCCGCGCATGCAATCGTCCAACTGCCGCCTCCACGTCGAGGCAACTCAGTGGTTTCCTTTGAGGTTGACGGCTACCCCGGCCGATTCTGGACTGATGCAGTCTCCTCCGTGCCGGTTGAGTGGGGACAGCGACCTGTGATACGAGTGTGGATTCCAGAACGTCATTCGTTTTCGCCGCAAGCGGACGGCTCGCGAAAGACCTACGGCCTGTGGATAAATGGAAAGGAACTGGTTTCACCAAGTACACGCTTGGAGGCTGAACGTGAGAATGTCCAAATGGGAAAGTTCTTCCTCAGCGCTCTGGGGATCATTGGTGTGTATTCTGGTTTTCGGTTCGTGACAGTCATGCGAGCACTGCGCAGGCGCTCTGTCGCAATCCCCCGTGAGCCTCATTTGGGGAGGGGGCGTTGAGTCCTAACAAGTCAATCGACACGGACGTCGTCGCGGCGGGCTCCCCCGCCTATGCGCCGCCGGTCATTTCCGACCTTAGATGATGAACACACTCGCCATATGCGTCGTCGTTCTGGTCGTGGCGAACCTTGCCCTCGCTGCATGGGTTGTGCTTTCGCCGGCACTGACTACGACTCAGAAGACCTTTCAATGCCTGATCGTGTGGCTACTGCCTGTCCTTGGAGTAGTCTGCGTTTTGCTTGTGCACTTGGCCGACGCGGAGCCTCGCAGACGCAAAGCGCCTCCGCCGGTTGACGGTTCTGATCCAATGCCAGGAGGTACTCAATGAGCAAGCTGGCTCCTGCGTGCACATCTAACTGGTCAATCGACACGGAGCCACAACAGCAGGAGGCGGCGGCGCCGCAAGTGTTGGTGGTCCGTTCATTTTTACGTTAGGGTTTCATGGAGAAGCATGATGTGTGTCCAGAGTGCGGGAAGTCCTTCGTAGGGCGCGCTCATCGATTGAGGATTACCGTGGCTCGCCTTTTCGGAATGTTGCTTCCAACGAGAGCGGACGAGGTACCTGGGGTAGTCCTATTCGGAGTTCGCTGCCCTGGATGCAACACGATCTTTCAAAGCCGGGAATTGCGCTACTTCGGCTGGCTAGGCTACCCTTCATATCTTGTGCTCTTGTTCGTCCTGTTGGTATCTCTGATGGGGATCGCACTATTCGTATGGAGTCGGTGAAATCGTGGCATTGAAACCTGACAGGTCAGTCAACGCGGACGCCCAAAGGCGTCCTGCTGCTTCGCGGCCACCTTGGGTGGGCGCCGATTATCTTCACGTTAGGAGTCATCAATGAGCACCCTTGTGAATGATTCTTCAGCCTTCGAGGCGCACCAACGACGCATGCTGCTGGAGATCCTGATAACGGTCCGCGATGGCTTCGTCGAAGCTGGAGTGAAGAAGGAGAAGAAGCTGCAGGAGTTGACTGAGAACCTGGCGTTCCATTTGGCATGCATCGTCGATGGGTCGAGGGTGATGAATACTGGCGCGGAATATGTGCATCCCGTACTGGCTTTTACAAAAGGCACAGGTAAGAAGCCAGACTACGCGGAGTTGGTCTACTCTGGTGGTGGCTCCTGGATGCACGAGCTACTTGACGAGGAACTCACAAATGAAGCATTCGAAAAGGATGATTCCTGACACGCCTGCCGAGTGGATCGCCTGTGGCGACCGCTCACATACACGTTAGATTTCACACAATCCTCAGGGGACAACATTGATTCCATTGCACTTTCAGCCATCCATCGAAACAGTAGATGGATATGCCAACGATGCCATTCGGATGACGCAAAAGATCTACGCCGTCGACATTTCCTCCTTTGCCCCATCCACACTGCGCCGAGTCGACTCCGTTCTGGAAGAATGGAAAACCGGCGGTGCCAAGATGGAACAGGTAGCAAAGTCCATCTATGCCTTCGGTTCGTTTGCCGGTGAGGTTTTGCTTAAGGCCAGGCAAGGCGAGTGGTTTAAGCCAGATCAACCCCCAAATGAAGAGGACTTCTTCGACTATCCGTTCCTGGCTGTTCGCCTGATAGGCGGAGCAGTTTGGCGCCCCATTAATCTTGGCTTTCAGATGATGGACTCAGTGCCCAACTCAAGCTATTGGAACTCAATCGTCGATCTTCTTGGAAGAGTACCAGGTGAAGCCTGACCTATCAATCGACACGGACCCACAACAGCAGGAGGCGGCGTCGCCGCGAAGTGTTGTGCGCCGGTTATCTAACGTTAGGCGTCACAAGGCGCATAGCCGAACTGCTTACACCTGGAGACCCTGAATGAGCTATGACTTGCTTGTCTTTGCACCCGCTAAGGCGCCGAATGAACGCGAGGCATTTCTTTCCTGGTGGGAAGAGACATCCGAATGGTCCGAGGATCACAGCTACGACGATCCAAAGGTCTCCACACCAGAACTTCAGGCTTGGTTCCTTGAGATGATCAAGTTGTACCCGGCAATGAACGGCCCCTTCTCTTCGGAAGAGTTTCCAGAGGATGATTCGGCTGTCACCGACTATAGCGTCGGGAAGGAAGCAATCTACGCCGCGTTCGCCTGGTCCAAGGCAGAAGCCGCATATGAGCAGGTCTTTAGCCTTGCAGCCAAGCATCAACTTGGGTTTTTTGATGCAAGCTCAGAAACCGGGGCCGTGTGGCTACCGGACGGGAAAGGTGGGCTGAAGCTTTCTCATCAAGGTGAGTCATCAGACACTGACGACAGTGACGCCTAGCCCTTCCATCGAGAGGATGTGGCCCGGCAAGCCGGGCGCCCCCTCTCATGTCAAACGTTAGACCTCAGAGTCCAAGCTATGCGCGCCCTCGAACTCAAGATCCCACCGCCGCTCGTGGCGCTAATCATTGCGGTCGCCATGTGGATTGCTAGAAATGTTGCGCCGACGCTTGAACTGTCGCCCGCTACTCGCATCGTCGCAGCCGGCGTCGTCGCGGTCATTGGTGGCTACTTCAGCATCGCTGGCACCATTGCGTTTCGGCGAGCCAGGACCACGGTCAATCCTTTGAAGCCGGAGAACGCATCGTCACTCGTCACGTCCGGTGTCTATCGGATCACTCGCAATCCAATGTACGTCGCACTCGCCTTGCTTCTGGTGGCATGGAGTTTCTACTTGTCAGCGCCTGCGCTTCTGGCCGGCTCTGCACTCTTCGTTCTCTATGTCACTCGCTTCCAGATTCAACCCGAAGAGAGGGTACTGCGGCGCATGTTTGGTAACGATTACACGTCGTACACACAGAGGGTGCGAAGGTGGCTGTGAGACCTAACCCTCTTTTAATGCGGACCTGCCTTCCGCGGGCAGCTTAAGTCAAACGTCAGGTCTCAAAGCGTATGCCCTTGAACATTCGAAGCGTAATCTCAGAGGACGAGTATTGGGCTGTGGTTCAACAGCTGAAGGGATCTTCTGATTTCTTCGACGAGCAGGGAGACTCTCATGGCCACATCGACGGTGATCTTCAAGTATCAGTCGAAGCGGTATTAGTCCCACTTGTTGGTCCTTGGGAGAGTTCTGATGTCTGGTTCCACAATCAGGACTTTTACGGCGATGGAGTTCGCTCGCTTATCTTTCGCGCCGGGGAATTCCCTTGGGCCGCCGTGATACGTTTGCAGAACCTTTTGGTTGGCGATGCAGCCCGTTTTTGCATTTCTGTGCACATCTGTGATTCATTGGAGGCACAGGGGAAGTGGGTAGGATCGATCGCCATCTTGAAAGAGGATATCGTTGCAACGACCTATATTTCTGAAATGCTGCGGAGGCACCCGGGTGTTGAGACTTAACTTGCCCGTCAACACAGACGCCCAATGGTGTCCGCTCCCTACGGTCGCACCTGGCATTGGTCGCCGATTACGTTCACGTTAGTGTGTCCATGAGGCCGACGATAGCTGCATCCTGGAAATTTCTGACGCTAGCCGTCTCATTCGGCCCCATGGCGCTCGGCGTATGCGTGCTGCTCCTTCCCCGGTTTCGCTCGTTGCATGGCACAGTTGCCGAATGGATACTCTTGGCCGTACTGCTACTGCTTCCGTTCGTCGGCGCGTTCGGCCTGATCAAATACATGCCGTGCTCACTCAGGGTTCGAATTGCAATCGCCGTGGCTTACGTATTGGCCATGGCCATGCCGGTGCTACTCACAGCCATCTTCATCGGATGTTCATGGGCGGGCACGTGCTTCTAGGTGCATGCTCTAACATGCTGGTCCACACGGACGCCCAAGGGCGTCCGCGCTTACGACTCTCCTGTCCCTTGGTCGCCGGTCATCTCCTACGTTAGGCGTCAATATGCGCTCACCACTCAAAACACCCAAGCCTCTGCGCGACATTCGGTACTTCGAGAGCATCGATCCCCCTCAGTTCGAGCATCCCATGCCGAACTACGCATCGAAGCTCTATGGTTTCCCACGCGCATGTGTAGCTCTTGGCCAGCGCGTCGGGATGAAGTGCGAAGAACTTGGAATGTCTATCGGTCACGCTGATCATCTCTACCTGTGCTTTACACCATCTCTGCCCGATGGGGCAGTCAGTATGACTGAATACGCCACGGAGCATTGGCACCGCTTCGTGCTCTGCGGAATGGATCCAGCGTTCAATTCCCTGCCGGACGAGAGAAAACTGGCTGTAGTTACCGAGGCAACGTTTTCAGCGCTGCGCATGCTTGCGCCAACCGAGACGCCAGCGCTTGAAGTGCTTCGACACTCAGTCGAGTCAGAAGGCGAGGCGCTCAGAGTGTGCCTTAAGGTCAAAGCGACAAAGCAATACCGTGTACGCGTTGAGCAAACGGTCCCCGTGCATCCACAACCCACCGAGGTATTCGTTGAAGTCACAAATCTGAGAACGCAGCGCTCGAAGATGGTTAGAGTTGCAGAGGTGAAGTTCTACGATGATGCTCCAAGCTTGGTCGATCGCATTGCCATCGTTGATCACAAGCTCACGATCCATCCTCGAAAGTCCTTTCGAGCCAGCCTCATTGCCGCGGACTACCAAGTTCCAATTCAACTTGGCCTGGCCGACCTGAGTGGCGCCTAATCCTTCCTTCAAGCGAACGTGCCTGCGGCGGTCCGCTTAAGTCAAACGTTAGACATTAAGAGTAGAGAGCCGGAGCATGAAGCGCATCATGTATATCGAGAACAAATCGGGTGGTTTGAGCGGTTCCGGCCGCATTGGCTGGGTGGAGATGTCGCGCTCGACGCGCTCGTACACGTACGCCGGCAAGCGTTTTCTGAAAACGAAGTCCGGCTACAAATACAACTGCATCGAGGAAGAGACGGGAGCGCGTTACTGGATCTCTGGCCCCAAGAGGAAAGGTGGCGACACGATGTACGGCGGCATTATCGACATTGATGACGATGCCAGGCTTGAGTACTGGGCCAAAGTCCGAGGCCAGCCGGAGTGTATTCATCTAAAGCAAACCAGGTAACCAGACATGTCTGACATTTCGCCTGGCTCGGACACGCAGCAGCAGGATGCTGCTACGCGGCGCTTGCTGTGCGCCGGGAAGCCCGAACGGTAAGCCTCATCAGCGGCGCATCTCTCATCATCAAACAAGCATGACAGCACTTCGCGAAATTCACAGGCACAAAAGTACCTTGCAGTTGGCACGCAAACTCCTCACTGCGGCAATAGTGCTTCAGCTCCCGTTTCTGATCGAGATCGCGCTCAGACAAGCCGATTTACTGCTTCACCTGAACATCCTGGGCAACAGGCAAATGCCGGAAAAGACGTTTTGGTTTTTGAGCCTCACGGCGTCCGCCCTGGCGATCGTCGGGTTCATAATCGTTTGTCGCCAGCTATCGCTATGGGAAGGCGATCTGGAAAACACCGAATTCGTACAGCGAACCCGGCTACTTGGAACCATGAAAATTGCTGCGGGCATCCAACTCTTCTTCTATCTCGTCTTTCTGCTTCCGCTGTTCAGCCTCATTCCAGTAGTTTGGGCCAGGTCGAAAGCCACCGCCGCCATTCAAGACCTTGAGGTCTTGATGCCTGCTCGTCGGCGCTAGGCGGAGGAGCGGTAAGGATGCGTATGCCTTCATGTCGCGCGGATGCGTCATGTGGCCGTTCTGGCCATGCCAGCGGACAAAAATCGGACCCAATACAGGTAAGTTTTCTCGGTGCCAAGGCTATAGTGCAAATACCGAACCCGCTCCCGGACCTGATCCAGCAAGTGGGCAGACTGCAGTGGGGGATTGCGGGGTTTCGCGGAATTTTTATAACAGTATGAATTTCAGAGCATTGCCTTGAAATCCAGCGTGCAAGCAGCTTACCAAAGGTTCTGATGTCCAGATTAGATTGCAAGCGTCAGGTTATGTCGCAGGTTTTACGAAATACATTACGTTAGGCAGTGCAATGGCTGAGTTTCGGCGCATCACCAAGCGAGACAACAAGGCGAAGTTGTCTGAAATGGCAGCCAAGTACGAGGCGTTGCTCTCTGAGGCGCTGGAATTTGCCAAGCGCAAAGCCGAATCGAAGCCACAGGCCGTTCGCGACATTCTCGCCACGGGCACCGTCGAAGGCATTGCATCAAACCTGAACGCCAAGGTGGCTGCGGTGTGCTATCGGGCAGAGCAGTACAGGCGTACGTGGCACAGTCTGACTCCCTGGCAGTATCTTGAGCACACAACCGTCGAAGAACAAGCCGACTCCATGCTCCAGACTGTCGAGGACAACCTCCATATGACGGAAACAAACTCCTGGCCTTCGCCCCCGTCGAATCCCAAACGGACCAGGGCAACTCCGTGAGCGGCGCGGCGCTGCCTAACCTCTCCGTCAAGGGGACGTCCCGCAAGCGGGCCGCTCCTTACGTCAAAGGGTAGGCAAATGCAAACAATCTTGAGTGTTGCGTTCGGCTTCATGGCGGTGTTAGCTGCCACGGCGATTACGGTGTTGGCAGGTTCCCCGTCCGCTGGACACCCGGCTCAGTACGCCGCAGCATTTATAGTCGCGGGGGTGATGCTGTCCGTGCCATTTGCCCTTGTATCCCTTTGGCTCGCGTTGGCTGACCGAGGCATCGAACGTGGCGAGAGGCTACGGATTCTGGGGATCACGCTTTTGGTGATCGGGGCGGCCCGGTGGCTCGGAATCCTCGTGGCGATCGGCCCCGTGTTTGCGGAAGGAAGTCTTCTGCTCATGGCACTTGGCGGGGCCTTTCATATTCGGAGCAAGCAGCTAACCAAAGGGACGGGCAATGCATAACATGGCAGTCGACACGGACGTCCTCGAGGCACGCTGTCGCGCGCATATGGTCTGCCGATCACTTCTACGTTAGGCCGCAGCAAACTCCCTGGCCCCTCAGCACAGATGACATCCCAAAAAAAGCATGCCTAGTTTTACCATTGCCGGTCGCCTGGGCCCTGCACTCTTAGGCGGAGCCCTCGTTGCTCTGCTCGGTTGGGTGTCCTTCGGATCACTCCTGCCAGGTGCTGCGGCGCCTGTTGGCGCCTGGATGCTCGGTGCCGCCGTAGCGTTTGGCGCGCCGAGTGCATCCAAGGCATGGCGTAGGGTTCTGCTCCTGGCAGGGCTGCTCTCATTTGTGGCGGCTTGGGCAATGTGGGTTGCGGTTTTAGGCGGAACGCAGGGTGCCGTTCAGGCCACACGCGCCGAAAACGCGCCAGGCTTCGGCCTTCTTGTCCTGGTTGGCGCCGTGTTGTTATTGTTCCTTGGACCTCCATTCTTCATCTTGCTCGGTCTGGGACTCATGGTACTTGCCCACTTTGTGGGCCGGGAGCCACCACGCCGCAAGGGAAAAAAGCCAAGCCTCGCAGATGAAACAGGCGACTAACTCTTCCATCGAGAGAACGGCACAGGGGCTTCACCCTTGTGCCGCCTCTCATGTCCAACGTTAAGACGCATGGCAACCTCAAACACCGCTGGATACTCTGGAACGCCGCTTTCCAGGAAGCTTGGCATCAAAGAGGCGCATCGAGTGCTGCTCATCGCAGCACCTGAGGAGTACGAAAGTCTGTTGGCCCCACTTCCACCAGCCGTGCAGTTTGTGAGCCAGCCCGATTCAAAGGTAGATATCGCTCACGCCTTTGTCACGCAGCGAGAAGAACTGGCAAAGACTCTGAGTGTCTTGCGCAAGAAGCTGAAACCCGACGCAGCGCTGTGGGTCTCCTGGCCAAAAAAATCAGCCAAGGTACCGACCACCATCACAGAAGACACTATCCGCGAGTTGGCGCTGCCACTTGGCTTCGTAGATATCAAGGTCTGCGCCGTCACGGAAGTCTGGTCGGGACTCAAATTGGTGGTTCGCAAGGAGCTTCGCTGAGAATGCGGCCTAACCCTTCCATCAAGACAAACGTTAGGTGCCGCTCATGGTAGCCACCAGGCTCCTGCTGATCTTTGCGCTTCTCTGCACCTCAGCCCTGCCTGTATCTGCTGAATACACGCCAACGGGACGGAAGGCCATCTCCGTAATCTCGGCCGATTTTCCGCATCTGGATTTCATCTGGACAAGCGCCGAAGGCGATCTGGACGGTGACGGAATCGCTGATCTGGCTTTAGTGGCCACTGGGCAGAGAGGTGGAAATCCACAGCGCGAGGAGCGCCTTTTCATTCTCAAGGGAAATCCGGATGGAAGCTATGGAGTCCTTTCCGCGTCTGACGAGTTTTGTCGCGTGAGCAAGTTCTATAACATCGATATAAAAAAGAATTCTGTGTTTGTGCAGGCGGTCGAGTATGCGGACGCCGCTCGCGCGTCGAGTTACACCATGCAGTTTCGATACAACGCGAGTCTCAAAGACCTTGAATTCGTCGGCGAAGAGACTCTTGACGAGAACTATAACGATGGGTCTTACTACAGGGTCAGCAACAATTACTTGACGAAAACTGCCATTCATTCACGCCACGCGGGCAAGAGGCACAAGGACGTCAACGTTCGCCTCAACAGCTTTCCGATACTCAGATTGCAAGGCTTTGACTGTTCGAACCGTGGCTCGTCTGATTCGGTCGTCCACATTGACGAAAACTTCAAGGTGCGATCCCGATGAAGAGCAAGACAGCTAACAAATCGACCCAGTGGCGACGATCTGCGGCCGCGTCTGGCCTCCACCGTTAGACTCCATTTCACATATGCCATCACCAGTCATCGTCGCGCTCGACTTCGAATCCTCGGCTGAGGCGTTGGCATTGGTCAATCGGCTCGGTCCCGAAGCCGATCACTACAAGGTCGGCCTTCAGCTGCTCACAGAGGCTGGACCGCAGGTAGTTCGAGAGCTGGTGTCGGCAGGCAAACAGGTCTTCCTCGATCTCAAGCTTCACGAGATACCCAACTCCGTAGCCAGTGCCGTCAAAGCCGCTGGCAAGCTTGGGGTTTCAATGGTCACGGTCCATGCGTCGGCGGGTTCGGCCGTTCTGCGAGCGGCTGCCAGTGCTGCCGAGCCATACTCCAATCTAAAAGTTCTTGGCCTTACGGTCATCACAAGCCTTTCTGACGCCGAGCTCCCAGAGATCGGTCTTGCATCATCAGTCAAAGACCAGGTTTTCCGCCTCGCTTCGCTGGCTTGCAAGTCAGGCTGCCACGGTATCGTGGCCTCCGCCCAGGAGGCCGCCTACTTGTGTGATTCCTTGCCTGCCGGGGTACTCATCGTCTGCCCCGGCATTCAGCTTTCCCAGCCGGCAGCCACAGACCAGGTGCGCATCTCCACTCCTGCTGCGGCGGCCAGGGCAGGCGCCACTCACATCGTCATCGGCCGCGCCATAGCAGGTGCTTCGGAGCCACTGGCAGCGTACCGGACAGCAGTCGAGTCGTTTAGCAATGGCGTCTAACCCCTCAATCAACCAGACGTACCCCGGCAAGCCGGCATCTTGTCTTTCGGCGTCGTCGTGGCTACATTCTTGTTTGAATCGCATATGAAGTCGCGATACGCTACGCCACATAACATATCAACCGGCGCGGAGCCACAACAGCAGGATGTGGTTCCGCCGCATTTGTTGGTGGTCCGATCATTTTTACGTTAGGCCTAAGGAGCCACCGATGTTTCGAATCTTAGGTAGCCGAGTCGTCGCGATCTGTCTTGTTGTGTTTGGCATCTTTTTTATGTATGCCGGTCACAAGAACGCCACCAAGTTTTCGGCATTGCGCGATCACGGCAAGACGACCAAGGCCGAGGTAACCAGGCTGGAGTGGAAGGAGAAGAAGAATACCCATGCTGACAGCCTTTACACAGCGCATGTTCGCTTCACTACGGAGGATGGTCGCGAAATTCGGACTGAAGTCGGCGTTGCTGCGGAGCTTGGCCGTGCCTTGCGCAGCAACTCTGTCCCATCCACCATGACGGTTCGCTATCTACCTGAAGCACCCAGCACGCTTCAAGACATCAACCAGGACGACTCCTCTGATGCCCAGAAGGGCGTTGGTCGCTATATGTTGCTTGGGGGACTGGCCATGTTGGTCATCCGCTTCTTCTTTTCAGGCCGTGCGAAATGATGCCAAGCCCTTTCTTCAAGCGGACCCGCCTGCGGCGGTCCGGTTAAGTCAACCGTTAGACCGCACCTCAATGTTTCGCTCTGCCACCATCGCTGAAGTCGCCGACCTTTTGGAAGACGGCCTTCGCGGGTTGCATCCGGAGCATCGGGCAGCTTTAGAGAAGGCATGCATAGCTCCGCGTGAGCTGTCGGTCGCGGATTCACCGGGTGAGTATGTCGTTGCCGTCGCTGCCTTTGGCGATAAGCTGCTGTACTGGTCCGACGTAGAGGAAGGGTGGGAGCTCGAACGCCCAGACGACGAGGGCGGCATTGCGTCGCGTGGCTGCAACCAGTTTGAGCTAGCTCATGTCATGTATCAAACGCTGGGAGATCCCAATGCGGTCTAACTGGTCGGTCAACGCGGATTCGCAACTTCAAAAGACGGCTCCGCTGCAAATGTTGCGGTCCGGTCACCCTCTACGTTAGGCATCACGTGACGGCCGCCGAGGACATTTATTACGATCTGGCGCCCGAAGAGGCGCGGGAACGGCTGCACGAACTCGCCGGAGATGGGGACCACGAGGCCGAGTTCTATCTTGGTCACTTGGCGGACGAGAGCTCGCCCAGGAACCCGGTCGAAGCGCTGGTCTGGTACAAGAAAGCTGCCGCCGGCGGCCTGCTGGAGGCAAAGCACTGGGTTGCGAGCTTCACCTATCACGGCATGGGCACAAGTCAGGACGTCTTGGCTGCCGTCCGCCTTCTCCGTGAATGTGCAGAGGCGGGGCTGGATTCATCCCAGTGGAAACTCGGCCAGCATCTTCTGCAGTTCCCGGAGAACACAACCGAGGCTCTCCGGTGGTTGACGGCGGCGGCAAGCCAGGGGCACACGGGGGCAATCGAGTTGTTGGCTGAAGCCGGTCAACTTCAACGTTAGGCGTCACTTGAAGCAGTTCCTCGCATCGTCAATTCAAAATTGAGAGGTCACATGCTCACGCTTTACTACACCCCCAATACTTGTGCGCTGGCAACGCATCTGGCGCTGGCTCATGCAAATGCAGAGTACGAACTGGTACGGATCGACTTCTCGAAGAATGAACAACGGGCGGCAGACTACCTGAAGGTCAATCCGAAGGGCCGGGTTCCAGCGCTTGTGACGGGGCGCGGGGTCCTGACGGAAACACCGGCCATGCTCATGTTCATCGCCCAGACGTACCCGGACGCGCATCTGGCTCCGCTTGGTGACACGTTTCGACTTGCGGAGATGAACGCTTTCAACGGCTATTTGTGCTCCACGGTTCATGTCGCCCACGCCCACCGAATGCGCGGCCACAGATGGGCAGACGAACCTGAAGCGTGGGACGCGATGCGAAGGAAGGTTCCTCAATCTGTGGGTGACGCCTTCTCGCTTATTGAAGATGAGTATCTGCGTGGACCGTGGGTTCTGGGAGAAGAGTTTTCTGTGTCAGACCTGTATCTTCTAACCTTGGCCCGCTGGCTGGAGAGTGACGGGGTGGACCTCTCCCGCCTTCCCCGAATCCTCGATCACAGGGCGCGAATGCTGGCTCTTCCTCTCGTCGCCGAGGTCATTGCTCAAGAGGAAGGGCAGCCGAAATGAGGCCTGGCCCCACCGTCGGGCAGACACTTCGGAGGCCGCTTCGCGCCCGTTGGCCCGCTTCTCATGTCAAACGCTAGAAGGCATCAGCATGGGCTTCGATAGCACATGGCAGTTCCTCGGAGGCATCGCAATTGGGCTAGCGGTGATCGGGTCGTTGTGCCTTCGCGCTGCCGCGTCGTATGTGCTCGAGCGCTGGGGCCGCAGAACGAAAGGTGCAGTGGTAAGTTCAGTAGAGAAGAATGACGATGGAAGCGTGGTGTACGTCGTGTTTTATGAGTTCACAGCTACTTCGACCTCCGGTGCGCCTCAGATTCAAGCGGGGAAGCAGACGACGCGCTATGGCTTTCGCGCCAGCGACATTGTTGCCGTTCGATATTGGCCGAAGTGGCCGAGGCTCAACCGAATCGCGGAGCGCGCCGTCTGAAGACGGCAAGGACACGGGAGATGCCGTCTAACATATCCATCGACGCGCACCCACAACGACAGGATGCGGCTTCGCCGCAATTGTTGATGGTCCGGTCATCTTTACGTTATGTCGCGAACGCCACCGCCTCCTGATGTCGGCAATCTCTGGCAGCGCGTGCACAAGCAATGGCGCGACGCTGGAGTGGGCGTAAGCGCTGGCGCAACTGAGGAAGCGATTGCGGAATTTGAGCGCCGGTACGAAGTAGCTTTGCCTGAGGATGTCCGAGCCTATTTCGTTGCTGAAAACGGAACTGGCCATGAGATGGATGATGTGTACTTCCGCTTTTGGCCGTTGGCGGAGATCAGGCCCGTGAAAGACGAACTGGATGATTCAGGCGGTGTCATCTATCCGGATCGCTTCGCGTATCCCGACTGCTTCGTGTTCGCTGATCATCTTATGAACAGTTGGCTTTACGCAGTCCGACTGACGAGCGACCGGAATCAACTCGCCCCGGTGTACCGCGTCACAGCCTCGGACGAGGGTGGGGAACAGATGGCTCCGACATTCCGTCTATTCATGAGCCGATACGCGGATCGGCCGGAGAGCATTCTTTGAGGCTGTTGCGACATAACCTGTCGTTCGAAACGGACGTCCAGCGGCGTTCGCCCCCTTCGTTCCCAACTTTGCCGGGTCGCCAGTCAACGTCGCGTTAGGCGTCACGAATTCCCTCGCACATCACTTTCCGAGATCAGCCACAACATGAAGATCGGTCAAGCAGTCATTCGCACGATCCTGGGGCTCTCAGGTGCAAGTGCACTTGCCCTGGTTCTCGCAGCCGGCTATTACGCCAACGAAGTGAGGGCTGCCAGAGTTGCAACACCGTCTCTGATTTCCGAAACCTGGAAGCGCTTTGGAGCCCGGCTGAAACCCACAGACTTGTCGAAGGACAGGCAAGCCATGTTGTTGGCAGTCGAAGACCCGGCGTTCACCCGGCATCACGGCGTCGATCTTCAAACTCCCGGCGCAGGAATGACGACCATCACGCAAGGTCTGGTCAAGCTCATTTACTTCCCGGACGGGTTCAAGCAAGGTATCGCTAAAGTTCGCCAGACGCTGATTGCGCAATACGCCCTGGATTCGCTGGTTTCCAAGAACGATCAAATGCAATTGTTCCTGAATATCTGCTATCTGGGCAGCAAGAATGGCCAGCCTGTTCATGGCTATGCGGCCGCCGCACAGGCATATTTCGGCAAGAGCTTTGCGGAACTCACTGACGAGGAGTTCCTGTCGCTCGTCGCAATGCACATAGCCCCCGATAACCTGAAGCCTGGGACGCCCGAAAACACCCAACGCGTTCAACGTATTCACGCCTACCTCTCTGGCAAGTATCGGCCTGCGAGCCTGCTGGATGTTGAGTACAACGGAAAGCAACACGGAACACTGGCGGAAGAAGCCCTCATGTCAATCTTGCGACTTGTCACTGACGCAAGGCCTGAGCGCGCTGGTAGCTAACGCACTTGACTTGCAGTGGTGCCCAGCCTTTTAATTGAGAGGACGCGTCCCGGCAAGCCGGGTCACGCCTCACATCTCAAACGTTAGACAGCACGAATTACGCCATGGCTTTCGCTTCACATGAAGAGTACTTCGCGAGCGTGCCCGCCGAGTCGCGCCTTCAGCTCCAATCCATTCAGGAAAAAGTTGAGGCCTTGGTGCCTGGCGCCTCGCGCTGCGTAAGCTACAACATGCCCGCATTCAAGCGCGGTCGGGTGTTCTTCTACTTCGCTGCATTCAAGAAGCACATTGGCGTCTATCCGCCTGTCACGCAAGATGCGCGCCTCATACAGGAACTCGCGCCATACCGTGGCGAAAAGGGCAATTTGTCCTTCCCGCTGAAGGAGGAGCTTCCTATCGAGCTTATTGGCCGGGTTGCCCTGGCGCTGTCGCAAGAGTACGGCCGCAAGTGAACGGCGAGCGTGGTCCCTGACCTTTCGTTGCTTCCTGGAGTTCTCTTTGCCGCAGGTGGGGCAGGGGGCAGCGCCGACGCTGCGGCATGCGCGCACTGAGGCCTGCCTCTGCATAGGGCTGAAACGAAGACGGCGCTTTTTTGCGCGCCCCTTGTTTTGCTATCAAATCAGTAGCTGCTTGCGCTCATCCGCATTGGTCTTGGGGCCTGTTTCGTATATGAAAATACCCAAAAACAGTTGATTCTGGCGCTGCCATACCTCGCAAAAGACCCTGTAGTGGCCTCCAAAGAGCGGTTTTGACCTCTTTTTATGCATGAAAACTGGCTGCAGACCAATGTGGACGGGCGCAAACAGCTATTAAATCAATAGCATTTCGAGCGGGAAGGGGGCCTATCTGACGACCGGACTCGTGCGCACGCCTGTGCTTGTCTGTCGCATCCACGCCATAGGTTCCAAAGCGTTCTTGGCGAGGTCGATTCTCATGGTGATAATCGCCGTGATTTGCCTCCCCAGGTGAACTGATGAAGCCGCAGGTCTCACGACCGGAGGCCCGCCTGGGATGGGGATCCTCGCATTCATGCGAGACAAGCGGCGAGCACTGGATAAGGACCCCGTGCGTTCGTCACTGATGTACTTCAAATATTGGGGGGAATTGGTTTTGAGCCTGACAAAGATTTCACTTGTGCTGTTCATTGGGGGCCTGGTATGGCTCGGTGCCGAGTATGCGGAGGACCGCAAGCGCCCGTCGCGCCACAAGGTCCCTTCTGAGGCTGAATTGAGCACTGCCACCGGCAAAGCCCTGAGCGCCCGCGTTGTTGAGCGCAAGACAAAAAAAGGTGTACTTGCGAGCCGTTACGCGGAGCTGGACATACAAACCTCCGCAGGCATCGAGACTGTGCGCGTGGGCGAGCCGAACTCTGAGCGTTCGCTGGACGGGCTGGGTGGTGAAACCGTGACAGTCAGGTTCGATCCGAAGGACGAAAAGTCGGTGTTCAGCCTGAGCACCCCAAGCCGCCAGGTGATCGCGTACCGCGATACAGCCGCGTTCAAGGCCAGGCTTGTCGAGGGCAACAGCGGCGGCTACACCATCGGCTGGATCGCGGTGGCGTTGGGCGTTCTTGGCTTCTGGTTTGGCCGTAAGGTGGCAGCGAGTTGACCAGAAGTGCTGTGTCTTGCCCGGGGCCGCGCAGCTCAAACGGGGGCACGGTATTTCTGCTACTCAAAACAGCCACCCCAACCCCATGAGTCTTATCGCCGAGCCCATTTCTCCCCAGTTCGCGGCGAGCACGCTGCGGAATTTGCTGACACCGACCTTCGGACCCCTTCAGGGCTGGAAGAGCGGCCGTGGCCACAGCTGGTTCACAAGCTCCACCAAGCTGTTCAAGCTTGAGTTCTACGGGCGTGTGCCGAGTTGGTCGTTCGAGTTCGCATTGAATCTCTGCCCCAAATATCCGTCCCATATGAAAGCCGCTGTCTCGTCGATGGCGAGCTTCGATCTGGAGATCGACCTCAAGCGATTGGCCGACGCGCACAACCTGCCATTGAGCCTAAAGGGCGTGCTGCCTGGTGGTGAAAACCAATACACCATGCTGGTGAACAACGGCCCGGCAGCAGAGCGTGCCGCGGCTGAGCTTGCCTCTGTACTGGCGCATGCACTGCCGTTGCTGGCAGGGATCGACAGTTGGCAAGCGCTGGACCATTGGGCTAACCGCGTACCGGATGCCGACTGCCCGTTTCGGTTCTTGCGCCGCCCCACCACATGGACACCCATAAACTACCATGCCGACCTCGCCATCGCCAAGGCGGCAAATGCGCCTGACTTTGCCGCCCGGGCATCCGGCAAGCTGTCTCGCTACCGCGAGCGCGGCACGCCGATGGTTGGCTTTCTGGAAGCGTTTATCGCCGCATGCGGACTGCCCACATGAGCCGGCGCGGCGCCGGGAACCCTCCATTCAATGGTGTAGCCGCCATTGTTGGCCTTGGCCGCCTCGCCAAGCAGGGTTGTACCGGGTATCTCAAACCTTAGTCGTCACCGGCCATGCAAAAACTTCTACTCGTCGGTGCGTGCTGGGCCTTCTGGCTAATTTATGTCGTCGCGACCGTCAAGACCGATCTGAGAGCCGGCATCTCCGTGTGGCCATTCGTCAAGATGGCAGTCGCTGCCGTTGTTGCCGGATACGTCAGCTCAGTCCTTCTGCGGCCGTCAACCGAAGCTCAGGATGAAGCCGAAGAATCCCACTGGCGGCCTATGCCGCTGTTGATCAGGGTTGTTCTGGCAGTCGCAATCTTCACCGTAGGCCTTGGCCTGATCGCCATGAGCCTGGTTACCTCTTTGTTCGGTGCCATCGGAGTGGTTATCGGGATTGCCTGCTTGCCCATAGCTCTCTACTTTCTTGTCGCCGGTAAATACAATCCGCATGATGTGCCTTGAGTACTTTAAAAGAGGCACTGAACCCTTCTGTTGGGAGGTGCCGACCGGAAAACCGGTCAGCACTGTCCTTCTAAAGCGTTAAACCGTGCACGTGACGGCAATTCCACTCTTGCTATCCGACGCAGACTACAGGCTTAATACGCGCAAAGCATCACACACAACACCATGCGTTCACTTTTAGCCCTGCTTGCGTTTGTCATCACCTCAACACTCGCCACGGCTGCAGAGCCCAGCAAGGTCCGGGCTGGCTCGTTTGTACTTCTTGCTGAATCAAGGCTTCCCGATGCAGCGGCCTTTCGTGCACAGCTCGAGGTGCGGCTCAAGGGAAGGGTCAAGATTGATGACATGGAAGCAGACGGCCAAAAGATCATTCTTCTTCGATCGCGGGGTGGTACGGTGATGATTGGCCTCATCGATGCACCTCTGCCAAAAGGCCAGATTGACGACTTGTGCCAAGGCGCTTGGTACTGGAAGAGGGCCTGCGAAGAGACTGCCCGGCACCAAGCCCATGTATACGTCAGTATCCTGGACACGAATCTCGATCAGCTGGACGCTTATCTCTTGCAGACCGACGTGGTGACAACGCTGATGGACCAGAATGCCATCGCAAGCTATTGGGGCGCGAGCCTGCAGTCCCGGGAGGCGTTCCTGAAACAGAGCGCGCAGGCCAGTCGAGCGAGGCCGCCCGTTTGGCTTTGGGTCAACTTCCGTATCTCAACCGATCTGGAGAAGGGGTTCTCGCTGTCCACGCAAGGAATGGAGAAGTTTGACCTTCGGGAAATTGAGACCAAGGACGTGAATCGGAATGGCCTGGAAGTTTTCTCCCTGCTCATGAACATGGCCCAGTATCTCGTCAGCAGTGGACCGGTGATTAAAGACGGGGAGACGATAGGTGCTTCACCAGCGCTGAACATCAGGGTTCGCCAAGGACCGTCCTACTGGCGGGAAGGTGCCACAGTCTACAGAGTGATGTATCCAAAGGAATGAGGACCGCATGTAGTTCTCCGGGGGCCAAGGCTATAGTGCAAATATCGAATCCGCTCCCGGACCTGATCCAGTAAGCGGGCAGACTGCAGTGGAGGATTGCGGGGTTTCATAGAATTTTTATGCCTGTATTAAATTACAGTGTGTCTCTTTGAATCCCAGCATGCAAGCGGCTTACAGGAGGTTTTAATGTCCAGATTGGATTGCAAGCGCCAGGTTATATCGCAGGTTTTGCGGCATACATTACGTTAGGCCGCACACATGTCCCTGGGCCACGTCTATCTCCTTTCGAGCCGCGCACTCAAGACGCTATGCGTGGTTATGGGTTTTTTCTTCCTCGGGGTAACAGGGCACATCTGGTTTCAGGGCGACTTGCAGAAGAATGGAGCTGAAGTTCTAGTTCTCATCCCGCTGCTCTCCGCTGTGATCATGCTCGCGGGCGCCGCTGCGCTAAAGGTCGAGACCCTAAGGGCCGTTGTGCTAGCCTGGTTCATCGGAGGGCCGGTGGTGCTCTATGTTGTTGGTTGGGTGGGCTGCAAAGCGCACTGGTTTTCGCAGTCGTTCTGCCAGTAGACGAGAGGTAGTGCCTGTGAGTTCGCGGAGATTTCAAATGCGGCCAGCCCCAGCGGTTCGGCCTAACCAGTTGGTCAACCGGACGCGCTCAGGTCGGCTTCGCCTCCCGGTGCGTGCCGGTTACCGCCAGCGTTAGGTGACACGAATGCGACGGCCGTTCTTGACTATCTACGACTACGGCACCGGTGGCGTGTGGCAATACATCACCGCAGACTCACCCGACCAAATTACGGCCAAATACCCGCGGCTGAAGGTGTTTGTGGTGCCGCCAGATTGGTGGTCCGCAGATGATGAGGAGGGTATACGCCGCTACGATGTAGAGGCGGAACCCGATCAAGTGCTTAAAGGTTTTACCAAGCCGAGCGAATGACAATGCCACCTAACATGGCGGTGGTGCGGACGCGCCGAACACCAGCGTCTTCATTCATAGGCAGCGCGGCGGCGCGCCGCACAACTCTACGTTATGCCTTATTGAACTGAGCTCTATCTATCAAGATGTCGATTCGCACAATCAAAGGTGAACGCCTGCACCATACAGGCAAGCTACTCGGTTATGACATTCAATACGAATTCAAGCCCATTGGCATCGTGTACAAAGCTGATGTCGCGCTCGAAGGAAAGAGTACGAAGCTCGTGCAAGGTGTTATCACTTGGAGTCTGCGTGCGTTTCCCCCGGGGCGTCGAGTTGAAGAGAGTATTTGGGAAGACATTGAATTCCTCGACATGGACAAACTAGTTGCACGGCTACATGAGGCATAACTTGTCAGTCAACGCGGACGCCCAGTGGCGTCCGGCTGCTGGCGCGGCCACCTCTAGTGGGCGCCGGTTACTTTTACGTTAGGCCGTCGCTCATGCCATTGATTCGAATAACAGGATGGGAGCCCGGTTTTCTCAAGGTGTCTCATACCCAAGCACTTCGAGAGTGGGCGGGCCTGTCTTTAAGCGAGGCTAAGGACGCCACCGATCGAGTGCTGAATGGCGAAGTCGTTGCCTTTGTTGTGGAGCAAGAAATGGAGGCGCTCAAGGCGCTGGGGCAACTGAGAGAACTACGGGCGGTCGCAGAAATTCACGATTCGATGCTGCCTAACCCTTCCTCCAAGTAGACGCCTAGCGGCGCCGCTTAAGTCAAACGTTAGGCCGCATGAAACGCTTCACCATCACTCTCACCCTCATCCTTTGTATCGCAGCGTCTGGTGTATCGGCCCATCAAGACAGACGACTTTCGCTGTCTTCGGGAGGAGCAATCCCCGAACTGCCTCCCCGGTACGCGGCAACGCGCGTTCAGATCGGGTTCTCGAAGGGCAAATCAGGAAGGCTCACGAAGCTGACACTAACTTCCGTCGGACAAAGCACTGTCGTCAAAGGCTGCTTGCTCGAACTTGTCCCTGCCAGTTCGCGGAAAGGAGTCGCCCTGGCTGGGTCCTGGTATCACGACAAGCAATTCCTGCCCGACTACATCCAGATTCTGTTCAAGACGTCGCCATCACCTCGCGGCCTTCCAGAAGAGCCTGGCGTCTTGTTCCTATTCAGCCTGGAAGACGCACGCCTACTTGAGGTCAAGAAGATAGTTCTGCTTCTCCAAGAACACGCGGTCGAGTATCAAGAAATCGCGTTAAATGATGGTTGCCCCGGTAAGCCGTAGGCCACGTCGCCGCATGCGGCCTAACCCCTTGCTCAAGCGTTAGGCCTCACATGACTATCTGGCGATTCATCTTGCTTGGACTCGCATGGGGCTTGGCCATGTCGGCCTTCTTTCTTTATGATTTTCGAGGCGGTTCGAATCCAGTCCTTACGCTTCTGCTGGTGACGGGCCTATTTTTGATTGGTGGCGTCCTGTTTGGTGTTTCCATGTTCCTCTTAACGAAAGTCACTGCTCGTGTTGCCGGTTTCGAGATATCAAAGACTCAAAAGATGAGGCTTAGCCTTCGGAACTCGATTCTCATCGCCGCGGGTATCGTGCCTTCTGTGGCAATCATCGGGGTCGTATTCACGCTTCAATACGAATTTTTGTGGGTGGCACTGGCGGCATGCTTGGGGCCCACACTTGTTCTCTTGCCGGGCTCGGCCAAGTCAATCAGTGGCCGATTGCTGTTCGTTCGATGCATTGGTTCGGTGACAGTGGGTGCACTCGCCGCCGCTGCAACCGGCGCATTGTTCATGTCCTTCGAGTTGAGTCCGGTGTTTCTGTTGACGTGCGTTGCATATGCGGCGGCTTGGACTATCGCTCAAGTTATTTCCATATTGATTCGTCCGCACTTCAGCCAGGAGGCAGGGCAGTGACGGCGAAATCCAACATGTCGCTCGATGCGGACCCACAACTGCAGAAGGCCGATTCGCCGCGAGTATTGCCGTCCGGTCAGCTCCAACGTTGTCCAGCATCAATTCGCAGCGTAGGCATGCGAACCGAAATGGCATGAGAGCTTCGACCTGGCTTCGGTGCGTTAGCTACTCTGTCGTAGTCATTGCCTTACTGCTGCTTTTGGGGGTTGGCGATCTGCTGCCAGTTGACCTTTTTCTTTGGCTTCAAGTTCTCTGGTCTGGCGCTTCGACTCCGCGCTACATGCGTGTCGTTCCCACCAGGGAGTCGAGTATGCTCGTGTGGGGTTTGCTGGCATTTGGCCTCATCCTGATTGCGACGGGTTGGGCGCTAAAGCCGAAACGAGCGGAGAAGTGACTTATGGTGACTTATGCATAACATGTCAATCGACACGGATCCACAACTGCAGGAGGCGGCTTCGCCCCCAGTTTTGATGGTCCGGTCATCTTCACGTTAGGCTCTTTCTTCCCTGCCTCATGCTTGCAAAGCTATTCGCCGCACTCCTGGCACTCTCTGGAGTACTGCTGGTCCTTGTAGGGAGCGCGGCTATCATCCAGGCCGAACCCAACTCACCCATGTTCTTTGGAATGCTATCTGCCATCGTTGCGTTCGGAGTGGGCTGCCTCATCGCCTCCATCGGCGTCTTCAGAATGCGGCGGTACGGCTTCGTTTTATGCATTGGCCTGGGCGTCAGTGCTGCCGGCCTCGCGCTTGTCGTTTCTGAATCTGTAGGCCAAGGAGTACTTTGGCCAATCTTTGCGTTCATGACGGCCAGCGGCGCTGCAGGTTTGTTTGTGAAATCAGGCGCCAATGTGACGTGAAGAGCCACGCCGTGACCAGGCTTTCGATTTTCTTGGCGGCATATTGCCTTCGCTCTACAGCCTAACAGCTCATGTAGAACGTTCGGCGTCTTTCAGCGTCACCATTTAGCAAGGGAGTTAGTTTTGAAGAAAGCATGTGCAGTGTCGGCAAGTTTGTTGGCCTTCTTGTCAGTTGAAGCCGCAGCCCAAGCCATACCAATGGAGGAACAGACATTTACTGAATTTGCTGCACAAGCAGTACGGCGCGAGGTTGGCGACACGCCCGTCGCAATAAAGGGGCCATTTACACTGTCGGTTGGCGCATTGCAGGCCAATCTAGACAGAGTTTTCGGTTTTTGCCGCTCTAATAATTCTGGTTGCGCATCCGAAATTGATCGGTATGCCAAGGGTGTGGCGCAAGTGCTAAAACAACAGAATGCGCCGGTAGACAGAAGCTCAGTGCGCCTCGTTGTCCGGTCAAGCGAATATATCAAGCGAGCGCAGGAATCGTTGAGTAGTGATGGCCCGACGCTTCAAACGAAGCCACTCGTTGAAGGGCTGGTATCGGTAGCCGTGCTCGATACGCCGCGCGCGATGAGACCGCTTGACGATCGCGACCTGAGAAAGCTCAACATGTCACAGAATCAGCTGTTTGAGCTTGGTGGTGAGAATCTGCAAGCCACACTGAAGCCTCTCGCTGACAGTGCGAAGCCCGTCGGAAGCGGACAGATTGGCGCTATTACAGGTAGCGTGTATGAAGTCGGCCGCGTCGCCATTCTTTCTCAGTGGGCACCTCTTGCAAATGCTCAGCAAGGTCTCCTTGTTATAGCTCTTCCAACAACGGATATGGTCTTGTACATATCGGAATCTACTCCGTCAGCAATAGATGCACTTCGGGCGCTCTCAAAAGACACCGCTGCAAAATCATCCAATCCTCTTTCGCCAACCACCGTACTCAAATGGACCGCTGAGCGATGGATGCCCGCACAGTGAGCGCCAAGGTGGCCGCATCAATGCCTGACCCTTCTATCAAGAGGGCGCACCCCGGCATGCCGGGTGGAGCCGCTCATCTCAAACCTTAGACGTCAAGAGAAAATATGCGCAGTCCCATTGAGCGTTTCAAAACCGTATGGCTCGACGCCAGGAGCCGTGGATCGTCAAAACACAGGAATGCTGTTTGTGTTTCCACCATCGATGCGGATGGATACCCCAGTTCGCGATTTGTCGATTTGAAGGAAGCGGAAGAGACGGGTTTCGTCTTCTGCACGCACCTTGACTCAGGCAAGGCCCTGGACATCGCTCGCAACCCCAAGACCGGCATTACGCTGTGGTGGGAGCATATCGCCACGCAAGTACGCATCAAAGGCGTTTGTACGGTAATACCGGAACAGGAGGCCGAAGTACATTGGGCTGGCCGTCTGCGGGATGCCCAAATTGCCACAGCGACATTTCAGCAGAGCCGCCCGCTTGCAAGCCTCGAGTCGCTTTCGGATCAATACGGACGCGCCGTAGCTGCGTACGATGGCAAGCCAATCCCTCGCCCCGCGAACTGGGGCGGATTCAGGCTTCGGGCCGAGCATATTGAATTCCTGGAGTTCAAAGAGAGCCGCCTGCATGCGCGCACGACCTATTCCCGCATTGGTCCCCGATGGGAGCAGGCTTTCCTGCAACCTTAGGGTGTCTCGCCGGGAGTAACCCATCATCTGAGCGGACCCACAACAGCAGGCCACGTGACACCGTGCTGTTAGTTCCGGTTCCGCGCGGCCTGCTGCTACAGTCCACTCAGCCCAAATGTTAGGCCTTAAAAATGCCCGATTACGACAACCCCGAAGTTGAAGCCCAGTGGTGTGCAGAGCGCCGTGCTGAAGTATCCGAATACTTGCAGCGAGAAGGCCTGGTGCATGGCCGGATCGGCGTTGAGCCTGTGTGGCACCTTGCCCCCTATGTCTCAGTTTGGACCGTCGAAAGCCTTGAGAGCCCTGGTTCGGTGGGCTGGTGGGCTATCTCTGGCGATATGCCGAACGACTATGTTTCCTCAAGCAAGGCTGGAACTCCACGGGAAGCGGTGCATGCCATCGCTTCTCTCTGGCAGGACGCGGCTCGATGCATGGCGCGTGGAGAGCGGCACCCAACGTTTGTCATTGGTACGGGAGAGAACATGGAAGAACTCGCCCCCATGCTCGCATCGAGGGCCGGGTTACTGCTGGAATGGGCCGATGACCCAGCGGTATGGGAAGACGATGAGCTTTAACGCGCTAGAAATTTTTTCTCTAGTGACCTCGGTCTTCTCGCATCACAGGCCTGAGCCTTGCTTCGGGTGGGCACACAAACCTTAAGTTCTTCGCATATGCCATCAACAACTCAAGCCCTGTTCATTTTTCTCGCGTGGTCTGGTGTCCAGGCCGTATTGCTTCTTGCGTCGCTGCGTTCCAGGCAACCCTTGCCGGAATTGCTCGCAGCTGTAGAGAAAGTCGAGCCTTCGATGGCGCCGGCGGAAAAAGGTGACATGGCCAGAGGATTCCTCTGGATCAGCGTTGTCTGGTTCGTCCTGGCCACAACCATTGCGGCGGTTTCTTTCAGTTCGGCATCAAAGGGAAGCCTGTGGGCCCTGGCCGTTTTTACCGCCATAGGTGGCTGGTCGCTCTACGATGCAGCGTCAAGCCCTGTCGTTCTGGGCCGCATGTACCCAGGGCGCATTAAATGGACAAACTGGCTTACAGCTGTATTGAGCTCAACGGTCTGGTTATTGCTCTTTGTGATGCTGGCCATTCAATGGCTCTCCTGAAGCCGCCTGGCCTTCTTATCTCAAACGTCAGGCGTCATGATGACCATTTATGCAACCAGCAAGGTCGTACACGCTGCGCTGAGGCGCGCGCTCAGTCCATGGTTTACGGCGAACGGCTGGAAGCGGCGGCCCGGTTACTCCTGTGCGTTTATTCGACCTGCCGGGCCGGGTTATTGGTGTCTGTGGTTTCAGGTCAATTCCTGGGGAGGTCAACTCTCGGGAAGTTCGTTCACACTGAATCTGGTTCATCAGGAGTCTGCGGAATCGTCACTCTGCGGTGGGCCAAATGCCCGCGTGCTGCGTACTCTGAGTGCAGCCGATATAGAGCTCGGTTTTTCCATCGCAGCGGAGCTGGCCAAACGCATTCCAGAGCCCGCGGCATCGGATCCAGTACACGAATGGGCAAAACTTCCGGGCTATCAGGGCGAGATGTGGCGCAAGAGAATCGCTGATCTTCAGACAGTGAATCCTGACGCCTGGAAGCCGGATGTCGATGTCTGGCTGCCGTATTACGCGGTGGCTGACCTAGATCTTTGGGTCGATTTTCTGCTTCCGAGGTTTCCGCACCTTCTGCGCCAGAGCCAAGGGCAGGATTTCACCGCACAATGACGCTCATCATCCATACACCTCCAACTATCCAGCTCACCCATGGAATCTCCCAAACTCAGAGTCGGCCAACCGATTACGCCCGAGCAATTCGACGACCTCACGGACGCGCAGCTGTCACGGATCGTCCCCAAGGCGTATCGCGAATTTTTCCCCGGTAAAGATTTCTGCGCTGATGGGTACTTCTATCTTCACGACGGAACTGCCTGGAGCTTTTACCGAGGTGATTTCCTTGATGAATAGTGTTTGCCTGTCGCTGAGTGGCTTGGCAAACCTTTAAGGCGCCACAAATGCCGTTTCACCATAGAAGATGGCTCGTCCTGGTCGCGTTCCAGCTCGCCGTCACGCCGGCCCTGGCCATGGAATTCAATCTCATTGGGGAAACGCTGATCATGTCCGGACCGGTTGTTGGCGGTGACGTTGCCCAGCTCAAGGACCAGCTTGCCACGAATCAAGTGAAGCTCGTTTTGCTGCACAACAGCCCCGGGGGCGATCTCTGGAACGGGCAAGAACTTGCAAGGCGTATTCGGGATGCAGGCCTCGACACTGCAGTCTCAGGAAAATGCGAGTCCGCATGCGGCCTTGTTTTTCTCGGAGGGGTCCACCGCTACTACAGCGACGGCGCTCCTCTGGCGAAAACCATGATTGGCCTGCACGGCGCGCACAACAGGGAAACCAAACAGGCGATGCCGCAACTTGGGGCCCGGATGGCCTATCTCATCAGGGAAATGACCGAGAAGAAGTTTCCGGACGATCTTTTGGATCGCACTGTCTATTCAAAAGATCCCTCGGATCTCACCTACATCTTTCATCCTGCGCGTTTCAAGGTGGATGGCAAGTCTCGTGGTGTCATGGAATGCAACAAACAGGCGGATGCGACTTTCAAATGCACGATGGTCGATGGCCTGGACGCGATATCAGTCGGGGTGACAACAAGCCCGGAAGTTCTTCGCCTCAGCGAGGAAGTGAAAGCAATGGTTGCAAGGCCGTGAGGCGTCGCGCGTGAAAGTGCCTCACACGCTTATTTATCTGCCGCCGCCGATCAGCACGCTATAAGCCTCACGCGTCTCCGGCGACACCGAATCCACCAGCTGCGCATGGGGTGTCTTGTGCCGCACCAGCACGCGGGCCGAGGCGATGGCCTTTGATTTGCAAAACCAGTGGCAGGTGTGCTGCATCAGGAAGAGTTCGGCCGACATCGTGAAGGCCTTGGCCTTGGGGCTGAGCCCGGCGGTATTTTGGGCCACGCGCGCAATACCGGCGGCGTGGATCGCCAGGGCAATGCGCATGTCGAAGCTCATGGCCGGCAGGATCAGGGTCGCAAAGGGAAAACTGATGGGCAGCCGGCTGACGCGGGCCTCGGGTTCAGGCACCCTGGCAAACTCTGTCGCAAATTTGCTGAACTGCACGGCCAGCTGCGCTTCAGAGTTGGCCAATTGTTGCCAGACCTGTTCGCGCCGCTCGGGCTCTTTTTCGCCGAGTGCCCGCAGGTAACCGTCAGCCAGCGTTTCCATGAGTTTTTCAATCTGGTAATTGCCCAGATGGCTGCCCAGCAGCGCTATGCGTTGGCGTTCTTCCCTGGCTTTCAGGAGGTAGGTGCCGATGGCGACAAAGGTCACCAGGAGAAAAAAGTCCATTTCAGTTCCGGTTGCATGAGGAAAAGGCTGGCAAGAGGCTTACCAGCACGGGTCGAGTGTAGTCACGCAGCCTTTTCCCGCGCTTGCGTCACGGAACACCCCTTGCTCTTGGTCCCTTTCTATCGCTGAACGGTGACATGGGTGCGACGATGTTGGGGTTTGCTTACAAAATCACCTGCCTGTCAGCCAATGCCTTGCCCCAGGCCAGCAGCCGGTAGCTGCGATGAGCCGGCACGTAGTAGGGGTCGTTCTCGACCAGCTCCGCGGCACGCGCCCTGGACGCAACCTCCATGACCCAGAGGCCCCCTACAAAGCTGTCGCCGGGCGTTTCACGCAAACCGCCTGCGATGAGGATTTCGTCCTGGTGTTGCCGAAGGTAGGCAAGATGAAGGGGTTCACGCTCCTGCCGGATCGCCAGCATGGCAGGTGTGTCGTCAAATAGGGCTATCCAGCGCATTGGGCCATCCTGATTGAAGTGATGAATGAAGTGGTGAAGATGAGGGACTTGGGGCTGTGATGTATCACGATGAGGGTTGTTTGCCCTTGCCGGGAGCCTTTGCCGGCTTGACAGTGCGCACCTTGCCGCCCTGGCTTCCCGCCGCGGCTTGCCTTAAGCCTGCCAGGGCGGGTTCCAGTACTTTCATGTCTGCGTTGGCTGCGTAGACGGCATAAGCGGGGTACAAAAACTCCGGCTTGCCTGGCACGCGAAACAGGCGGCCTTCCTTGATGTGGTTGCGCACCACGTTTTGCCGGAAATAACCGGCACCGCCCACCGCAAGCAGGTACTCCAGCCCCAACGGCCCCAAGCTGGAGGAGACCCCGACACTGGAAAGCTCCGGGAACGCCAGGCTGTGCTGTGCCGAGAATTCGCGCCCCCAGTCCACGTAGACGTAGTCGGCGGGCTGCGGCATCTCGAGCCTGGGCGAGGTGGTGACCAGCACCAGCTTTTCTTCGATCAGCAGTTCGATCCTGAGGCCGGGGCGCTGCCGCGGTGCATAGGCAATGACGATGTCCAGGGTTCCGTGGGCCACGCGTTCCAGCAGGTCTTCTGCAACGCCCACCTCGGTGCGAAGCGCCAGATCGGGTGCGTTTTTTCGCATCCAGAACAGCCAGTCGAGCATCAGCGGTTGCCAGAGGCTGATTTCACAGCCAACGGTCACCAGCGCGCGGCGACCGGGTGGCACGGCCATCTGATGGCGGGCGCGCTCCCAGACTTGCACCAGCGTCATGGCGTGCCGTACAAACTGCTCGCCTGCGGGCGTGAGCGATGCGCCGGCCTTGTTCCTGACGAAGAGCGTGCGTCCCAGCAGTTCTTCCAGCGTTTTCACACGAGCGCTGACCGCGGTCTGGGTGACATGCAGCCGTTCTGCGGCCTGGACAAAGCTGTGGCAGGACACGATTTCGAGGAAGGTGCGGGCGAGGTTGATATCCATGGCGTGTCTCCCATTTGTCCGGCCTTAGAGGCCGTGCTCTAAATGCAATTTTTCTGCATTCAAACGCAATATAAGTCGTTTTACTTTTATACTCGTAAACCCTATATTCTCGTCATGACCTCTGTTTCGGCAATCGTTGCCGCTCACGTCACTTCGAAAGGACCTTCCATGACACGCACCGCATTTTTCACTGAGCCCGCTTCCGCCAACGCCTCTGTCGGCGGCCGTTCGTTGCAGGCTTCTTCCTCGTTGTCTTCCTTGCTGCGCAAGGTGATGGATGCTGCGCAATTTCTGCTGCCCGGTGCACCGTCTGTCGCCGCTGCGCCTGGCCAGCCCTACCCATGGCTGACGGCAAATATCCGCCGCAACATGAGCCCTCGTGCCCAGCGCCTGATCCGCGCCGACTATTGATCCCTCTGGGCGCTGCGTCGCAACTGCGGCCGGCGCCGGCCTGGGGCGCTACATCTTCAGGCGCTGCGCATACCCCGTCATCTCCAGGTACCCCATCCCCACGCGCTTGCCGTTGTTGTCGATCAGCTCGCTCAAGCCTTCCCAATAAATCGCACCTGTCGACTGGCGGCTGTCCAGCTCCTGGTTGTCGATGACGGCGCGCACGGTATAAAAATCGGCCGGTGTCCGCACTATCCATTCCACGGGATAAGTCGCTTGCGTCAGTGGGCTTTTCCAATAGCGCACGGGTTTAAAAATCACCTCGCCGCGGCTGAAGGTGTACAGCCCTCCTTTGGTTGAGCGGAACGAGCCCCCATCCCACAGCGTGTTGCCGTCTTTGCCCCGCAGCCTGAAAGCGGTGAGGGCACTGCCGTCCAGCAGGTTCATGCCTATCCAGTCCCAGCCCGTGGCGTCTGAATGCAGGATCTCTTCGCTCCACTCGTGGTCCAGCCAGGCTGTTCCGGTAACGGCAAAGTTTTTTCCTTTGACTTGCAGGGTGCCGCGCGCAGCAAGCTGCGGCTGGCTGTAGTAGTAACTAGCCTGTTTTTCGTCAGGCCCTTTGCGCGACAGGCCCTTGTTGCCTTGCAGCAGCACGCCTTGCGTTTCTTCAAACTGCAGCTTGAGCGCAAAGTCGCTGGCCGGCAGCTCTGCGGTGTACCTTGCGCCCTCGGCTTTCAGGGACCAGTCGCGCAGTTTGACGGCCATGTCCTGTTCGCTGGCCATTGCAACGCCAAAACCTTCCCGTGCGATGCGCTGGTCGTGCCAGAGTTTGTTGCCCTGCACATCGGTGATGGCGGCATGCGCAAAAACCAGCTGCCTTGCGGCGAATTTTGACGACATGCCCTGCGTATCGTCCACGCGTGAACGGAAAAAGGTCAGCTGAAAGCCGAAGAGGCGACTATCCGCGGCCGTGGCCTGGCCGGTGATGTACCACCACTCGTTGCGAAAGCCGGGGTGGGCGCCGCGGTCGCGCGGGAACGCCAGTGTTTTGGCGGGCAGGGCGTGGGCTTCCAGGCCAGCCAGGCTCGCCAGGCCCGCCGCGCCGCCCAGCAACAGCTGGCGCCTTGGCAAACCGGCGGGCAAAAGTGGCTGGCGCATGCGGGTTCCGGGTTTCAGGCCCGCACCGGCCGCATCAAGCGGTTGATCTGCTCGTTCGCTGCCGTGCAGTCGCCCACTTTTTCAGCGACCCAGTTGGCGTTGTAGTACGTGGGCAGGTAGCGCTCGCCGGAGTCGCACAGCAGCGACAGGATAGAGCCCTGTTCGCCGCGCGCCAGCATCTCATGCGCCAGCGTAAGCATGCCCACCAGGTTGGTGCCGGTCGAAGGCCCGACCCTGCGGCCCAGCAGCTGCGACAAGGCCTGCATGGCGGCCAGCGAATCCACGTCGGCCACTTCCACCATGCGGTCTATCACTGTGCGGATAAAGCTGGCTTCCACGCGTGGGCGGCCAATGCCTTCGATACGCGAGCCTGCACCGGTGAGGCCGGCATCGCCGGTACGGTGGTAGGCGCTGAAAACCGAACCCACCGGGTCGGCCACACACAGCTGGCTGCCGTAACGCTGGTAGCGCACGTAACGCCCTATGGTGGCGCTAGTGCCGCCCGTGCCGGCACCCACCACAATCCAGCGCGGCACCGGGTGCCGCTCGCGGGCCATCTGGCTGAACATGCTTTCGGCGATGTTGTTGTTGCCGCGCCAATCGGTGGCGCGCTCGGCATAGGTGAACTGGTCCATGTAGTGGCCGCCGGTTTCAAGCGCCACTTTGCGCGCTTCGTCGTACACCTGCACCGCGCTTTCCACCCAGTGGCAGCGCCCGCCATAGAACTCAATCTGTGCCACCTTCTCGGGCGAGGTGCTGCGCGGCATCACGGCGATGAAGGGCAGGCCCAGCAGCCGCGCGAAGTAGGCTTCGCTGACAGCGGTGGAGCCACTGGACGCTTCGACGATGGTGGAGCTTTCGTGGATCAACCCGTTGCACAACGCGTACAAGAACAATGAGCGTGCCAGCCGGTGCTTGAGGCTGCCGGTGGGATGGGTGGATTCGTCTTTAAGGTAAAAATCAATGCCGCGCGCAGCGAATGCCGGCAGCGGCAGCGGGATCAGGTGGGTGTCGGCACTGCGCAGGTAGTCGGCTTCAATGCGGGCGATGGCGGCGCTGAGCCAGGAACTGCTGGAGGTCTGGAGGGAAGTCATTGCCTGATTCTCGCAGCAAGACCTGTTGGCGTAAAACGTCTTGCCCGCTCGCCGGTCCGGCGCAGGGGTTTCAGCGCCATTCCCGGCGGCGGGTCCCTAGGTCATTCATCAGGCCGGGGATTTCACTGCGGCCAATGCCGAGGTCATTGAGCTGGTGGTCGCTCATCAGCCGCAGCTCATTCAGGTTCCGTCGCCTCTGTGCGTTTTTGCGCAGGGCGGCCAGAAGCCTTTGGCTTAGCTCTCTGGCTGGAAAGCCGGGCAGGGCTCCCGGAAAAATTCTCATCGTCTTTGTCAGCATTTCGCGCACTCCTGGCAGGAAGTGCCCTATGGTGCTGAAAATCATGATATTGTGGAAGTTGAATTTTCTGATCGAAACTATCAGAATTACTGATATCAACTAACAAGCCACCTGCCATGCGCGAACTGAACCTGGACCAGCTACGCACCCTGGTCGCCATCACTGACCTGGGCACCTTCTCTGCCGCGGCGCAGGGCCTGCATCTGGCGCAGCCCACCGTGAGCCTGCATGTGAGCGAGCTTGAAAGCCGGCTGGGCACGCCGCTGGTGGTGCGCGGCGGTCGGCGCGTTGAGCCCACACCGGCGGGCGCCGTGCTGGTCGAGCGGGCCCGCCGCCTGCTGCGCGACGCCGACGATGCGGTCGATGCGGTGAAGCGCCACGTCGAGGGCCGCACCGGCCGCGTGCGCCTGGGCACCACTACCGGCGTGCTGGTGTACTTTTTGCCGCAGGTGCTCAAGGCCATGGAACAAGCCCACCCCGACATCGATGTCGAGGTCAGTATTCTTGGTTCCGCCGACACGCTGCAGCGCTTGCTGGACGGCACGCTCGATGTCGGCCTGGTCGCCACACCGCCGCCTGCGCAGCGCGGCATGGTGATCACCCACTGGCGTAGCGACCCGATGATGGCGTTTGTACCCAAGCGCTGGAAGGCGCCCAAACATGCCACGCCCGCATGGCTGGCCACCCGCCCGCTGATCTTCAACGAAACCCCGACCCATATGTACCGCATGACCATGGCCTGGTTTGCCGATGCGGGTTTCACGCCGCGCGCGCGCATCGAGCTCAACTATTCCGAGGCCATCAAGAGCCTGGTGGCCGCTGGGTACGGCGCTGCGGTGCTGCCGAGGGAGCAGTCGCTGGAGGAGTCCAACGTGCGGCATGACGTGCAACTGGTGCCGCTCAAGCCCGCGCTGACGCGCCACACGGCCATGGTCCACAGGCCGCTGGATGTGCTCGACGGCGCCACCCGTAACCTGCTCAAGACGCTGGCGAGTTTTCGGCAGACCTGAGCAGGGGCGTGATCTGCGACGACGGGTACGCTGCTGACGGCACCCAATTTCCTTTTTTTCTCAGAATTTGCAAAAAAAGTGGCGCCGGGATGTCGATTGGGCTCTATCCCGAACGTCGTGAGGTAGGTGACCGGTCAATCGCATGTCCGGCATCAACAAAACACTCAACCAGGCATCTCAGCAAAAGGAGAAACCACCATGACCCTTCCGACGACTCCCACCATGACGGCCTTTGAACGCTCACCCGACCGCGGCCGGGGGCTGGCGCGTGACATGCGCGTTCGCTGGGCGCTTGAAGAAGTGGGCCAGCCTTACGAGGTTCGCCTTGTTTCGTTCGCGGCGATGAAGGAACCCGCCCACCGTGCGCTTCATCCTTTCGGGCAGATTCCAACCTATGAAGAGGGTGATCTTGCGCTGTTCGAGTCAGGGGCCATCGTGTTCCATATCGCAGAACGCCATCGAGGTCTGCTGCCAGCCGATGTGAATGCCCGTGCGCGCGCCGTCACCTGGATGTTTGCCGCGCTCAACACGGTAGAGCCGCCCATCATTGACCGCTCAATGGCCGTGCTCTTCGAGCGGGACAAGCCCTGGTATGCGGATCGCCTGCCCGCGCTCGAGGACAGCGTCCATGCGCGGCTGGGCGACCTTTCCAGCCGGCTGGGCAATGCCGACTGGCTTGACGGTGCCTTCAGCGCCGGTGACCTGCTGATGGTGACGGTGCTGCGCAGGGCGGGCGTATCGGGGCTGCTGGAGAAATACCCGAATCTTTCGGCTTATGTGGCCCGTGGTGAAGCGCGGCCTGCCTACCAGCGTGCTTTTGATGCGCAATTGGCAGTTTTCACTAGCGGGTCATCGGCCGCCTGAGGAGGGGCAGCCTTGGGGGCCGGTTGTTTTACGGGCTGATGGGAAAAAGCGCTTCCGTTTGGGTCATTGCCGACACTGCAACAAGCTCATTTCATCTTGGAAAAGTATTCCCAGAATCTTCCGGTGTGGACCCAGTAGAGCGTTGGGCTTAAAAAATGCAGGTGTTGCGCTGTTTCTTCACCGATGCGGCCAAACACAACAACCACGCTTGTTTCTGACTTCCAAATAACCCGATACGGTGTGACGGACCTGGCGTCCTCGAACATCGAGGTGAAGCGTTTTGGAGTGAATAGCACCTCTGTCTTGCCGAGTGTCCGAAGCATAATCGCCTGAAACTCTGTAGAGCCTGGGGGATGCTTACCCCATCCGTCAACGGTCAACCCTTTGTCAGAGCGCCAACGGCCCAGCAACCAATCGGCGGGGCCGGAGGAAGGTGTTTTGGATGGCATCGATTGAGATGACGAATTTCGACTTCTGGCCAAAAGCGGCCATCCGCTTTATAGCATCAGGCTACTTCACGCTCCGCGATGCGGCGCGAGAGTTCGGAGCCGCGGGCCAAGAAGAAGCGATGCAGCTCGCGAGCATAGCCGCTGCCCACCGCTTGCTGGACTGAGGGACGCGCAGCGAGAGCGGCGCGCCAGGCCTGCACCTTTGGCAATTGCTCAAAGAACCCAATCTCACCCACGTCGTCCAGCACATCGAAATAACGGAACACGGGCCCGAACACGGCATCGACCATGCTGAAAGATGCACCGGCGAAATAAGGCCCCTGATCCGGCAACACGGCCTCAAGCTGGGCAAACCGGCGCCCAATGTCTTCGCGGTGCCGCGCGAGGGACGCCGCATCGGCAGCGTTGTAGAACGCTCCGATGGCATTGAGCAGGGCAGAGCCGAACTCCATCCAGGCGCGGTGCTGGGCCCGCTTCAGGGCATCCGCCGGGTGCAGGCGCGGCAGCAGGGTGTCGTCCAGGTATTCGCAGATCACGGCGGATTCAAAGATCGCGTCGTCGTCTACTTGCAGCACCGGCGTCTTGCCCAGCGGAGAGATGGCCTTGAACCAGTCGGGCTTGTTGGCGAGGTCGACGTTGATGCGCTCGAAGGCGACGCCTTTTTCGGTCAGCACGATGGCTGCGCGCTGCACGTAGGGGCACAGTGTGTGGCTGATGAGGGTGAGCTTCATGGTGATGTCTTTCTGCGCAGATCAGCGCGGCACCAGCAGGCGGCTGCGGCGCGCGGCCCAGGCGCCGTCACCCAGCAGCCATTGGGCGAGCGAGGCTACCAACAGGAACAGCGGGTATTCCCAGCCGCCCTTGGGACTGGTAAACACCCAGCCGTTGGGCCAGTGCACCCAGACGACCACCAGCAGCACCGGCGCGAGCAGCAGTGATGCCTGGCGGCCATAAAAGCCCAGCAGCAGCGCCGCGCCGCCGGCCAGCTCGACCGCTACGACAACGTAGGCCATGAAGCCGGGCAGGCCGACCGATTCAAAGAACTGTGCCGTGCCGGGCAGGGTGAAGACGAAGATTTTGAGCAGCGCGTGGGTGACCCACATGGTGCCAAGGGCCAGGCGCAGCAAGGTGGCGCCATGGCTGGCGCTGAAGTTTTCAGAAGTGTCGGTGGTCATGGTGTAAAGCCCGGCAAAGGGCGTAGCGTTGAAGGAGCCGCCACTTTACGATTGCAAGAATACAATGTAAATTGGCAATCATGAAAACATCTATTGCAAAAACGCAATACGCTTTGACGGCGTCGGACCTGGAAACTTTGCTGGCCATGGTGCGCGGCATGACGCTGGCCGAGGCCGCGCGGCGGCTGGGCGCGGATGCGTCCACGGTGTTCCGCTCGGTGCAGCGCATCGAAAAAAACCTGGGCCAGCGCCTCTTCGAAAGGTCGCGCCTGGGCTACCTGCCCACAGAGACCATGCTGGGCCTGGTGCCGCATGCGGAGCGTGTGGAGGCCGAGCTTGAAGCCGTGCGCGCCAGCATGCAGCGGCCGCATGAAGGCGTTTCAGGCCTGGTGCGGCTGACCACGACCGACGCGGTGCTGCGCGGGCTGGTGCTGCCTTCCCTCAAGCCGCTGCTGGTGCAGCATCCACTGTTGCAGCTCGACATTCGCACCGGCAATGAACTCGTGAGCCTGAGCCGGCGTGATGCCGACCTGGCGCTGCGTGCGACACGCAAGCCGCCCGACCACCTGGTGGGCCGCAGGCTGGGCGCTGTGCGCTTTGTGGTGTGCGGATCAAAAACGCAGGCCAGGGCGGTGTCGTCCAAAAAAATCCCCTTGCTTGATGCGTTGGCGGGCTTTGACTGGATAGCGCCTGACGAATCGCTTCCGGAGCACCCCTCGGTGCTGTGGCGGCGCAAACAGTTGCCCAAAGTTATGCCGCGGCACTATGCGGACGGCATTGTGGCGGTGATGGATGCGATCAAGGCGGGGTTGGGGGTGGGCATTGTGCCGCGCTTCATGCTGGCGGGAGAGCCCGGGCTGGTGCCGCTGGGGGACACCCTGGCCGACTGCGAGTCAGACCTGTGGCTGCTGGCGCACGCGGAATCGCGCCACCTGCGGAGAATTTCCGTGGTGTATGACCACTTTGCAAACAGCATCAGGCTGGACTGATGCGATGGACTTCGACTTCAAAATGCTGAAGTCCGGAAGACGACTTCCCCGCTGGGAATGTGCACGACGCGCACTTCCTGCCGCGTGGGGTCGGCCACACTTTTCACGGCCACCGCCACAGCCAGCGAGTAGTCTGCGAAAAGATGATTCGAGCTCGACGGCAGCAGGCTGCCTTCGGCCGGATCAACGTTTTCAATGCGGTAGTCGTGCGGCGGTGCTTTAGCAGGTCTCATGATGCAAGCCCTCTCTGGTGAATGCCTCCATGGTAGGAGTTCATCCCGGCGCTGTGATGACAATCGCGCGTCAGAAACGTGACCATGAGTAAGCAAACGAAAACGCCTTTCGGCGTGGTCGCCTGCATTGGAGAAAGCTAAAGATGGGAAGGCGGCAGGTGCTGCACCATGCAGCGCGCAGGCCCTGTATTCATTGGCCAACCCGCGGAGCGCCTCGTATCAAGATGTACAGCACGATAAACAGGATGAGACGAGGCTCGCACGGGGACGCGGCCATTGCCTGGCGGGCAGCAATTCTCAGTGCAGTTCGCGCCGCGGATCGTGGTCGGAGAGCTCCAGGTTTTTCATCTCGACGGCGATGGACTTCAGCATGTCGAGTGCGGTTTCAGGCGTTTGCACAATGCCCAGCCAGCCAAACAGGTGGTGGCGCAGGAACAGCAGGATCTTGCCGGTCAGCGGGTCGCAGGCAACCCAGTGCCGCGGGCTGTAGCTGGGCTCCAGCGCACTCAATGGCGGGCAGTCCAGCGGATAGGGCGGGTCCATGTCCGCGCGCAAGCCGGCAAGGCTGGCGACGAGTTCTTCGAGTTCTTCGGCCTGCAGCCTCAGGGGCTGGTTGAGTGCCAGGGTCACGCTGCCGTCGTCATTGCGGGTGAGCTGCAAGCCGTGGGACGGCCGGGAGGAGGCATGCCGTGCGAACTTGCCTGTCGGGTTCGCGTTGGCGCCGGTCAGGGGGCTGGTGTTGGTGGTCATCGCGTTCTCCGCAGGCATTTGAAAGAGAAAAAGGGAGAGAAAAAGGGGCGTGGGAGACAAGGGCTGGCAAAAAAACCTGCGCACTTGACGGCCATCGCATGAGTCACAGTGTGATGCCGGGAGCGGCCGGATGACGTCGGAAACCGGCCTCCACGCCTGTAGGACGGTACACGGGGGCTGCCCCTTGCCCGTGGCGTATCCTTTCGCGGCAAATGCCGCAAAGGGGCAAGGCTTACCAGTCTTCTTTCACCGCCAGCACGGCGTCCCGGCCTGCGGCCGCGCGGCCCGCCAGCCAGGCCGTTACGGTGCCGGCCGCCACCACCGCGGCGCACAGCAGGGCCAGGCGCAACCAGGGCACCATCAGGTCCATGGTCCAGTGAAAGCTTTGCGGGTTCACCACGTACACCAGCACGGTCGACACCGCGAGTCCCAGGGCCAGCCCCGCAAGCGCGCCTATCACCGTCCAGGCCGCGCCTTCGCCGGCCACCACGGCCAGGATTTGCCGGCGTGTCAGCCCGAGGTGCGCCAGCAGGCCAAACTCCTTGCGGCGTGCCAGCATCTGGGCGCTGAAGCTGGCGGCCACGCCGAAAAGGCCGATGGCGATTGCCACGCCCTGCAGCCAGTAGGTGACGGCAAAACTGCGGTCAAAAATCCGGAGCGATGTGGCGCGCAGCTGGCTGACGGAGGCCAGCTCCAGCAGCGCGCCGGCGCCGGACTGCTGCTCGGCCAGGCCGCGCACGGCCTGCTGCACCTGGCTGTCGCTGGCGCCCTCCGTCAGCCACAGCGCGAGGTCGTTGGTGCGCTGGTCGCCGGTCAGGCGTTCGAAGTCCGTGTGGGCGATGGCGATGGCGCCGAACTGGCGTGCGTAGTCGCGCCAGACGCCCGCCACATAAAACACGGGCGTCCCGGATCCCACCTTGCTTGCTATCAAATCAGGAGCTGCTCGCGCTCGTCCTGATTGGGCTAGAGCCATAAAAGCTTGTGAAAGTGGGCGAAAAACGGTGCCTGGGCGTGCCCCGTACAGGTCCACCATCGGCTCGCTCACATAGATGCCAATGTGCCCGGGCGGCACCGGCAGCGCCTGGCCCACCAGCGGCAGTGCGGTGGCCGGGTTGTCCAGCGGGCGGGCGATCAGGGTGACGCTGGGCCTGGCGGTATCCAGCAGCAGCTGCGTGGTGCGCAGGCTGCCCACCCGCGCCACGCCGGGCAGGCGGCCCAGCGCATCAACAAACTCCGGAGAGAAGTACGCCGTGTCGCTGGCGGAGGTTCCCAGCGCCGTGCGCACATACAGGTCGGCCGGCAGCACCACGTCCAGCCAGTGCGTGACCGACTCGCGAAAGCTGGTCACCATCACCGTGAGCGCCACGGCCAGGCTCAGCGATGCCACCACGCCGCTCACGGCCACCGCGGCGCTTTCGCGCACGCGGCGCGCGCGCTCCACAGCCAGCAGCGGTAGCAGCCGGTGAGCCACCCGGGGGCTGAGCCGGTTGTAGATCAGCGAAATCAGCCAGGGCAAGGCGGTGATGCCGCCGACCAGCAGCAGGCCTACCGACACGTAAGCCGCCAATGGAATGCCAAATAGCGGTGGAACCAGCGCCAGTAGAGCGCCAGCAGCTATCAAAATGATACTGAACCAGTGGCCGCCGCCGGTGCCTGCCGCAGCGCCGAGGCCCTTGAGGGTTTGCGCGGGCGGCAGTTTTTGCGCCGCACGAGCCGGCCACCATCCTCCCACCCCGGCGGCAGCAATTCCCAGCGCACCGTAAGTGAGTGCGGCCCAGCCGTTCCATTGCAGGGTAGGTGCGACGCCGGAAAAGTAGCCGCCCCCCAGGTCCCCGCCCAGCAGCCGCAGCGCCAGCGCAGCCAGGCCGGAGCCCAGCGCGATGCCCAGCACGCTGCCGGCCACGCCCAGCAGCAGCGACTCGGCCAGCACCAGCTGCAGGCGTTCACGGCCGGTCAGGCCCAGCACGCCCAGCAGCGCGAATTGCTGCGCGCGTTTGGCCACACTCAGCGAGAGCACCGAAAACACCAGGAAGGCGCCTGTGAACAAGGCCAC
Organism: Polaromonas sp. P1_E12; assembly: GCF_056405975.1. Taxonomy (NCBI): domain Bacteria; kingdom Pseudomonadati; phylum Pseudomonadota; class Betaproteobacteria; order Burkholderiales; family Comamonadaceae; genus Polaromonas; species Polaromonas sp. P1_E12. The sequence continues at coordinate 560,520 of NZ_JBFUBB010000001.1, forward strand.
CAATGCCAGCACCGTCAGGTTGACGCGGTAGGCGCGCGACAGGTTGCTGACGCGTTCGGCCGCATCGCCCGGCGCCGTGGCGGTGATGTTGGACGGCAGCTGCAGCGACTCGATCACACGGCGCGCATCGGCGCCGGCGCTGAGCCTGAGGTCGATGCGCGAGAGTTGTCCGGCCTTGCCGAAGAGTTCTTGCGCGGCGGCAATGTCCATCACGGCCAGGGGCCCGCCACCGGCGCCGACGCTGCCGGCCACAGAAACCCTGCGCAGTTCAAGGCCGCTTTGCAGGCGCAACTCCGGCGAGTGCAATGCTTGCTGCGCGGCGGGGTTCAAGAACACCTTGCCAGGCGCAAACAGGGCGAAGCGTCCCGCGTCGGAAGACGGCACCGGCATCAGCGACGGCGCGATGGCGGCCACCGCCAGCGCGTCGACGCCGATGATGCGCAGCGGCAGGCGGCCGGTGGGGGAGGTGTCGTCCAGCGCATACGTGCTGATTTCAAGCACCGGGCTGGCCAGCGCGACTTGCGGATGGTTGGCCACGCGCGCGTACACCGCCTCGTCAAAGCTGCCCTGCACGGCACGCAGCTCCAGGTCGGGTTGACCGTTGACCGCGCGCACCGCCTGTGAGAACTCACTGAGTGCCGACGCATTGATGAGCTGTACGGAAAACGCCAATGCCACGCCCAGCATCACAGCCACCACGGCGGCGGCGTTGCGCCAGGGGTGGTGTTGCAGTTCCCGCCAGGAGAAACTTGAAAGCAGGGCGCGCATGCGCTCATTGTGCCTTTCAGCGCCGCGGCGAAACCTGCTCGCAGCAATTGAACGAATCAGCCATCTGTATCGGTACAGAATCGGGCTTTCTGGCTCTGCCCAGAAAATGCCTCGTCATTTAAGCTTGCAGTCTCTTTTGGATGCCTCCCCGGATCTTTCTGAGTTTCTACCCCGGAATGAAAGCGTATTCACCATGCAACTCCCTACCTACGACGACGTCACCGCCGCTGCCGCGCGGCTTGAAGGCCATGCGCACCGCACGCCCGTGTTGCGGTCCAGTACGGCCGATGCCCGCTGGGGCGCGAATTTCTTTTTCAAATGTGAAAACTTCCAGCGCATGGGCGCTTTCAAGTTTCGCGGCGCCTTCAATGCGCTGTCAAAGTTCGACGCGGCGCAGCGCCGGACTGGTGCCATCGCGTTTTCGTCGGGCAACCATGCACAGGCGATGGCGCTTTCAGCGCGCCTGCTCGGTATGCCCGTGGTCATCGTGATGCCCAAAGATGCACCCGCTGCCAAGCTGGCCGCCACGCGGGGCTATGGCGCGGAAGTGGTGCTGTACGACCGTTTCACCGAAGACCGCGAGGCGCTGACGAAACGGCTCGCCACCGAACGCGGCATGACCTTGATCCCGCCTTATGACCACCCCGACGTGATTGCCGGGCAGGGTACGGCAGCGAAAGAGCTGATCGAAGAAACCGGCCCGCTGGACCGTCTCTACATATGTCTGGGCGGCGGCGGGCTTACCAGCGGTTCGGCGCTTGCAGCCCGCGCCCTGTCGCCGCAGTGCAAGGTCTATGGTGTCGAGCCTGAAGCGGGTAACGACGGCCAGCAGTCGCTGCGCGCAGGCCGCATTGTGCATATTGAAACGCCAAAAACCATTGCGGACGGCGCACAAACCCAGTACCTGGGCGATTACACCTTTGCCATCATCCGGCGGGATGTGGACGACATCCTCACCGTCAGCGATGCGCAGCTGGTCGAGTCCATGCGCTTTTTTGCCGAGCGCATGAAGATGGTGGTGGAGCCTACTGGTTGCCTGGCGTTTGCCGGGGCGTGCGCCGCGCTGCAGGCCAACCCGCCGGCTGCCGGCGAAAAGGTGGGCGTCATCATCAGCGGCGGAAATGTTGATTTGAAGCGCTACGCGGAACTGCTCGCCCAGCCTTGACGCCCTGAATGCGAGGAGCGCAGCTTAGGGAAGAATCCCGTCTGCGTTTAAATGCAGCCGGCGGTCTGCGCGTGCGGCCGCGGCTTCGGAATGGGTGACCAGCACCAGTGACGCGCCGTGCTCGCGGGTCTGGGCAATCAGCGCATCCATTACTTTGGCGGCCGTCGTTGGGTCCAGGTTGCCGGTGGGTTCGTCGGCCAGCAGCAGGCTGGGCCGGTGCACCAGGGCGCGGGCAATCGCCACGCGCTGCAACTGGCCGCCGCTGAGCTGCTGGGGCAGCCGCCCGCCCATGCCCGACAAGCCGACCGCATCCAGCAGTGACTGCACGCGCGCATCATTCGGCTCGCCGAGCAGCAGCAATGGCAGGGCGACGTTCTGCGCAACATCCAGGTGCGGCAGCACATGAAAGGCCTGAAACACAAAACCCACATGGCGCCGCCGCAGCAGCGCACGCTGGTCATCAGTCATGGCGCCCAGGTCCTGGCCGTTCAGCAGTACCGTGCCTTCGTCCCAGGTATCGAGCCCGGCCATGCAGTTGAGCAGCGTTGATTTGCCGACGCCTGATTCGCCGATGATGGCGACGAATTCGCCGGGCTCAACATCCAGCGTGACATGGCTGAACACGGCAGTTGTGCCGTAGCGTTTGGCGAGGTCCCTGAGTTGAAGGCTCACGTTATCTGCCTCACGGAAGCGTCAACCAGCGCAAGCACCTGCTGCAACGCATCGGCCGCATCGCAGGCCACGACCTGGCGCTGCGGCATGGAGCGCAGCCAGGTGATCTGGCGCTTGGCCAGCTGGCGCGTGGCGAAAATGCCTTTGTCGCGCAGCTCGGCCAGCGGGTAGTTGCCATCCAGTGCTTCCCATGCCTGGCGGTAGCCGACGCAGCGCATCGAAGGCAGGTCGGGGGTGAGGTCGCCGCGTGCGCGCAAGGCTTTCACTTCGTCCATCAACCCGCCGGCCAGCATGGCGTCGAAGCGTTGGGCAATGCGCTCGTGCAGCCAGCTTCGGTCTTGCGGTTCAAGGGAAATAAGGGCTGTAGCCATTGATGGCTGTGCGCCAGCAGCTATGTTTTTTGTAGCGTTTTGCTGATGAAAGGATGACAGCGGCTGGCCTGACACGCGGAAAACCTCCAGCGCACGCGAGATGCGCTGCGAATCGTTCGGTGCGAGCCGGGCGGCCGTGACCGGGTCCACCCGGGCCAGTTCGGCATGCAGCGCCGGCCAGCCGTTGGCGGCTGCTTCGTCGGCAATCAGGGCGCGCGTGGCGGGGTCGGCCCTGGGCATGTCGTCCAGCCCGTCGAACAGCGCCTTGAAGTACAGCATGGTGCCGCCCACCAGCAGCGGCAGTTTGCCGCGTGCGCGGATGTCTTCCATCAGCCGGTTGGCATCGGCCACAAACTCGGCCGCGCTGTAGGCGTGCAGCGGATCGCGGATGTCGATCAGGTGGTGCGGCACAGCGGCCAGCTCGGCCGGTGTGGGCTTGGCGGTGCCGATGTCCATGCCGCGATAGACCAGGGCGGAATCGACGCTGATGATTTCCACTGCGTGGCGCTGCGCGATGGCCATGGCGGCGGCGGTTTTGCCGGAGGCCGTCGGCCCGGCCAGCGCGATGCCGCGCATGTCAGGCCCTGGCTGCGGCCTCATGGGCAGGCTCTCCGTATTTCTGGATCACGGTCCAGGCCGTGGCGGCGATCAGTACGCTCCAGAACCAGACGCCGTTGGTCAGCGGCCGCACCGTGCCGTCCATGTGGGTTCCCAGCCAGCCGCCCATGCCGAAGGCTACGACCATCATCAGAAAACCGTTGAGGGCCGAGGCAGCGCCCGCCGCCTGGGGGAAGGGGCCTACCGCGCCGCTCTGCCCGCAGGGCTGGTGCACGCCATGCCCCAGCATGAACAGGTAGTAGGGCAGCATGATGGCCCAGACGTTCTGGATGCCGGCCCAGGCCAGCACGCCCATCAAGGTTCCGCCGGCCAGCGTGAGGCACGCGGCCACAGCCACCGAGCGCCGCACGCCAAAGCGTGGCAGCAGCCGACGGCAGATGAAAGTGCCGGTGAGGTAGCAAAAACACATCGAAAACATGATGAGGCCGTAATGTGTTTTGGTCAGGCCCAGCACCTTGATAAACACGAACGACGAGGTGGCCAGAAAAGTGAAGAGGCCGCCGTAGGAGGCCGCGGTCAACACCGAAAACGCCAGGAACGTGGGGTTGCGAAGAATATGGACCCAGGTGCGCAGCAGTGTGGCTGGCTGCAGCGCACGCGGGTTTTTCTGTGCCAGGGTTTCTTCAAACCGCAGCAAGACGAGGGCCAGCGTGGCCGCGCCGAACACGGCCAGTGCCATCAGGGCCATGCGCCAGCCGAAAAGCTCGGACAGCAGGCCGCCCAGTGGTGCACTGATACAGGCCAGCACGCCCAGGCCGCTCAAGCCCTTGGACATGGCGCGGGCGCCTTCAAGCGGCTGGTACAGGTCGCGCACAATGGCGCGCGCGCACATCACTGCCGCGCCCATGGCGGCGCCCTGCACGATGCGCCAGGTGATCAGCAGCGTCATCGACGATGCGAGCGTGCTGCCGACGGAGGCGAGGGTGTAGGCGCACAGACCCCAGAGCAGGATGGGACGGCGGCCGAAGCGGTCAGACAGCGGGCCCCAGATCAGCTGGGAGGTGCCGAAGGCCAGCAGCAGGGCGCTGAGCGTGAGTTGGGCCTGCGACATCGGCGCGCCGAAGCCTTCGGTCAATGCGGGCAGGGCGGGCAGGTAGAGGTCGGTCGTGACCGGCTGGATGCCCAGCAGCATCGACAGCACCAGCACGACCATGCCGGGCGACATGGCAGGCGCCGCGGTCTTCGAAACAGGAACATCCATTGAGCTGAGCGTATCAGACAAACGCTGGCGTGGCTCCGCGGAGCGGCCGTCTCCAGAATGGCTCAGGACCCGGAAGAAGAGAACGGAGGGCGCAGGGGGAGCAGGCGGTCCAGGCCGGTGATTTTTGCATGCTGCAGCAGCATGATGGTCTTGGCGTCTTCAATGGCGCCGCTGCGCACCATGGCCAGCGCGTCTTCCAGCAACAGCTCGATCACCTCAATGTCTTCGCCTTCATTGACGATGCCGCCGCCTTCCCCGGTGCGGTCCGAGCTTTCGTAGGAGGCCACGAAGAAGTGCAGCTTTTCAGTGACCGAGCCCGGGCTCATGTAAGCCTCGAACACCTTGTGCGGTGCCTGGATGCGGAACCCGGTTTCTTCGGCTGCTTCGCGGCGGATGCAGGTCTCGGGGTCGTCGCCATCGAGCAGTCCGGCGCAGGCCTCAATGAGCATGCCGTCGGCGCAACCATTGACCCAGGCCGGCAGCCGGAACTGCCTTGTCAGCACCACGGTTTGCCGCCGGACGTTGACAAGAAGGATCGCTGCGCCGTTGCCGCGGTCGTAGACCTCGCGTGTCTGCTGCTGCCACGTGCCGCCGCGGCGGCGCAACTCGATGGTGAGTTTGCGCAACACATACCAGTTGTCGGACAGGCGTTCATCGCCGAGCACGCGCACGTGTTGTGCGGGCGGTGGAGTCAGGAAGGAAGGGCGCATTCGGGTTGGTTGATTTCGTGTAATATCGTGCATTATCATGAAATTTCGTGCAATGTCCAGTTCCAGACCGCACAAGAGACCGGAGCCGAAACCCGATGCTGACCAGCCAACGCAAACACCTGCTGCTGACGCGCCTTGACCGTGACGGGCAACTGGTTGCCAAAGCCGTCAGCCAGGAATTGGGTATTTCGGAAGACACCATCCGGCGCGACCTTCGCGAGCTGGCCCAGGCAGGCAAGCTCCAGCGTGTCCATGGCGGGGCCTTGCCTGCTTCGCCGGCCGTCGGTAATGTGGCTGTGCGTGAGCAGATTGCGCCGCTGGACAAGCAGGCCATCGGCCAGGTGGCGGCGGCCATGGTCCTGCCCGGGCAGGTGGTGATCATTGACGGCGGCACCACAGCGTTGCAGATGGCGCGGCACCTGAGTGAAGACCTCCATGCGACGGTGTTTACCCACAGCCCGGCGGTTGCCCTAGAACTGGCGCGTTGTCCCCACATCGTGATTCAGCTGCTTGGCGGGCGGCTTTTCCGGCACTCCATGGTGGCCATGGGGGCCGAGTTGATGGAGCAGCTCTCGCGCTTGCGGGCGGATGTGTTTTTCATGGGGGCGACCGGCGTGCATGCGTCGGCGGGCGTGACCACGGGAGATTCCGAAGAAGCCGCCGTCAAGCGGGCACTGCACCGCTGTGCCTCGGAGACAGTGCTGCTGGCATCGGGCGAAAAACTTGGCGCGGCCTCGGCCTGCCGCATCATGGCGTTGGCCGATGTGTCGGCGGTGGTGGTTCACAGGGGCACGCAAGCAGCGTGGATCAGCAGCGCCAGACGTGCCGGCGTGCGCGTGGTGAGGGCCGGCTGATCAAGCCTGGGGTATCAGGGCGCTGTCGGGGCGGCCAGGCTGTTCAGCGCAGGCCCGACTTGTACCGGGCGATGGCCTTGGCCCGCAGGTCTTCGCTGATTTCTGTTTCGCTTGCGGCGGGAGCGGCAGCCACTACGGCGGGCGATGCTGCGGACGCTGACAGCAACGGTTCGCTGCCGCTGCGGGGTCCGAAAATCTTGGTCTGCGCATAGGCCGCGTAGCTGCGCAGGCGCTCGTCCTTGCTGTTGAGCGCTTCCTGAATTACCTCAGTGGCGTACGGCAGGTCGTGCAGGAATTGATGGACATTCAGTGAACGGCCGAACTCCCGCTTCATGGGAATGACCATCCGCACCGCGTAGGCCATGAGATCGGAGTCGTCAGGCGGTGTCATGGTTAACAGCATGGTTTACGTGTCTTGATGGGTGGGAACTCAAGCACCTGAAATCATCTCGCCGTGCTGGGCAAGGTCAAGGCCCAGTTCTTCCTCTGCCGCGGTGACGCGAAGGCCTGCCAGGGGTTTGACCACCAGCAAAATCAGCCAGGTCGCGACGCCTGCGTAAGCTGCAACGGCGCAGGCTCCCACGAGGTTGGTAAACACGGTGGCGGTCACGGGTGCAATTTCCTTGAGCGCAAAGACCGGGGTCAGGACCGTGCCGATGATGCCGCCCACGCCATGCAGGGCAAATACGTCAAGCGAGTCGTCAATTCCTGTGGCACGCTTGAAGCGGGTCACGGCCAGGAAGCAGCCGACGCCGCCCGCAAAGCCCAAGACCGATGCGCCCATGACGCCGACAAAACCGGACGCCGGCGTGATGGCGACGAGGCCGGCAATGGCGCCTGTTGCCATGCCCAGCACGCTGAACTTGCCGCGCTGGACATATTCGCAAATGCCCCACATGAACGCGCCGACGCAAGCTGCCACCTGGGTGGCCAGCAGGGCGCCCACGGCGCGTGAACTCGCCTCAAAGGCCGAACCGGCATTGAAGCCGAACCAGCCCGCCCACAAGAGCCCGGCGCCGATGATGGATATCAAGAGGTTGTGCGGCACCATGGGTTCGGTTCCGAAGCCTTTGCGCGGACCCACGACCTTGGCCGCCACCAGGCCGCTGAAGCCGGCCGCGATGTGCACCACCGTGCCGCCCGCAAAGTCCATATGCCCCATGCTGGCGAGCCAGCCGGTGGGTTGCCAGATCCAGTGCGCCACAGGGGCGTATACCAGGATGGTCCAGAAGGCCGCAAAGAAAATGGTGGCGCTCAGGCGCATGCGCTCCACGGTGGCGCCGATGATCAGTGCGAAGGTGATGATGGCGAATGCCAGCTGGAACAGGAAGAAAGCGGATTCCGGCACGGAAGGCGCTGAAACGTGCGCGCCGACTTTTGCGCCCAATAGTCCTTCGCTTAGCGCGCGGCTCATGTCGCCGATCCAGGGGTTGCCGGGCGTGAAGGCCAGTGAATAGGCAATGCCCGCCCAAACCAGCGTGACAACCGTGGTGGCCGCAAAAGTGTGCGCCACGATGGAGAGCGCATTTTTGGCCCGCATCATGCCGCTGTAGAACAGCATGATGCCGGGAATGGTCATCAAAAGCACCAGCACGGTCGAGATGAGCATCCAGGCGGTGTCCGCGCCATTGAATTTCGCAACGGCAGGCGCCGCGGCAGCGGCGGCGGTCTGGGCGTGGAGAGGGGTAGATGCCAGCAGCGCCAGCGCAGGGGCCAGCAAAGTGAAGGCAGACGACCTGCGGGTAACCAGGACTTGGCTCATACATTCCCCTCTCGTTGTTTCAGCTGTTATCAGCTGCTATGCGGTACGGGGAATGTTACATCCGGCTACATGTATTGGGTAAGTAAAAAATACCCGTTTTTGGGCATTATTCCTTGTTCTGTAGCATTTCGGCTTGTTTTGGGGCGCGTTTGCCGCCAGCCACCTGCAATGCCTCATTGTGCGCACCGTCAGCAAGGCTCCTGTCCATCCGAAACAGCTGTGCCAGCGCTTGTCGGTACTGGGGCTGGCCGACCAGGTTGGTGTCGTGGTGCGAGCCACCCGGCACCAGCAAGAAGAGCTTGGGCTGCGCTGCAGCGTCATAAAGCTTGCGCCCCAGGTCCGGCAGGATCAGGCGGTCTTCGCCGCCATGCACCACCAGCAGGGGGGAGCCGATCTTGCCGACTTTTCGGACGGCCTCGAAACGCTGGGTGATGAGCAGCGACACCGGCATCCAGCCCCACTGGGACGTACTCACGACATCGGCGATGGAAGTGAATGTGCTTTCGACAATCGTGCCGCTTTCATCGGCCACCTCCGTGGCCAGGTTGATGGCAATCGGCCCGCCCAGCGAGTGTCCGAAGATGTAACGGGGACGGTCGGGGTACTTTTTGGCCAGCCAGTCCCAGGCGGCGCGGGCGTCTTCGTAGGCCGATGTTTCCGACGGCAGTTCGTAGGTGCTTCTACCAAAACCGCGGTAGTCGATCCCCAGGACCGAGAAGCCGAGCTCCTGCATGCGGCGCATGCGCGGCGCGGAGCCGGTGACGTTGTAACGCGCGCCATGGAGGTACAGCAGCACGGGGGTTTTGCTTGCGGCATCCGACTCGTCTGCCGGCAGCCACAGGCCGTGCAGGCGGACGGGGTGGTCGCCGCCACTGCCGCTGGCGGCGTTGAAGTCAATCCAGACGTCTTCCATTCCCACCGCGGCGGCTGCAGCCCCGCCCCAGGTGCGGTCGCTGGGCTGAAAGATCCAGGCTCGCTGCTTTTCGTCAAGGGTGGCACAGCCTGCCAGCAACGCCAGCGTCATCAGGAAGGAAGTAAAGAGGTGCCAGCGTTTCATGCAAGTGAATGATTCGCCGGGCGCCGGAAAGTTCAGCGTCCGCGCATGAAGAGCGTGTCAAGCTCCCGGATGCTGACCTGCCGCCAGGTGGGCCGCCCGTGGTTGCACTGGTCGGAGCGCTCAGTGGCTTCCATCTGGCGCAGCAGGGCGTTCATTTCGTCGAGCGTGAGCTTGCGGTTGGCGCGCACGGCGCCGTGGCAGGCCATGGTGGACAGCAACTCGTTCCGGGCCCGCTGTATGACGGTGCTGGCGTCGTGCTGGGCCAGTTCGGCCAGCACGCTGCGGGCCAGCTCCACCGCATCGCCCTGCGCCAGGCTGGTGGGCACGGCGCGCACCGCCAGGGTTTTGGGCGAAAAAGGCGTGATTTCCAGGCCCAGCGTTGCCAATGCCTGGGCGTTGGCCTCGGCCGTGGCCACTTCCTGGGGGCTGGCGGCAAAGGTGGCCGGAATCAGCAGCGGCTGGCTGATGATGCTGGCGCCATCGGCACCGTCCATCTGGGTTTTCAGGCGTTCATAGACGATGCGCTCGTGGGCAGCGTGCATGTCCACAATGACAAGGCCCTGGGTGTTTTCGGCCAGCACGTAGATGCCCTGCAGCTGGGCGATGGCGCGGCCCAGCGGCCAGTCGCCGGAGGGCAGGGCGCTTGCGCCTTCAGGCACGCCCGCCATGCCATTTCCGACCGGGGGAATGGTGACGTACAGGGCATCCTCGCCAGATTCCCGCTGGCTGGGCGCGACGGCTTGCGATGACGGCCACATGGCGTCAAAGTCGGAGGCCCTGTGACCGCCGTTTGCTACAAAATTGATAGCTGGTTGCGCCCATCCCTGTTGCGCAAAAGCCTTGTTTTGCTCAAGAAATCCGGTGGGCGTGACAGCAGCGTCTTCCGCGCCTGCCTGGGCAGCTGCCGTGGAGCGCGGGATGGCCAGCGCGTTTTCGGTGGCGTGGCGCACCGCCTGGTGCACCTCACGGCTGTCGCGAAAACGCACTTCGATCTTGGTCGGGTGCACGTTCACGTCCACGCGGGACGGATCGATCTCGACATACAGCGCATAGACCGGCTGGCGGTGGCCATGCAGCACGTCTTCATAGGCGCTGCGCGCGGCGTGGGTCAGCACCTTGTCGCGTACGTAACGGCCATTGACATACGCGAACTGCTGGTCGGCGCGCGAGCGGGCGGCATCCGGAATGCCGGCGACGCCCCAGACGCGCACGGCGGGCAGGCCGTCGGCGCGGCGCGCTGAACTCTCATAGCTGACGGTCACGGACTGCTCGACAAATTCGCTGCCCAGCACATCGGCCAGGCGCTGCTGGTGGGCGTTGTCGCCTGTCGCCGCGCGCCATTGTTCGACCAGCTTGCCTTCGTGCCAGATCGCAAAACCCACATCGGGCCGCACCAGTGCATGGCGGCGTACGGCTTCGATGCAGTGGGCCAGTTCGGTGGCATCGGTCTTCAGGAATTTGCGGCGCGCGGGCGTGGCGTAAAACAGCTCCCGCACTTCCACGCTGGTGCCACGGTTGCGCGCGGCGGGCTTCAGTTCGCCGGTGCGGCCGTCAAGCTGCCATGCGTGTTCATCCGCGGCGGTTCTGGACAGCAGGCTCATGTCGGCGATCGAATTGATCGCCGCCAGCGCCTCGCCCCGAAAACCCATGGTGCCGACGGCTTCCAGGTCTTGCAATGAGGCAATCTTGCTGGTGGCATGGCGCCTCAGGGCGACGGGAAGTTCTTCGCGCGGGATGCCGAAGCCGTCGTCTTCGACCACGATGAGCCGTACGCCGCCGGCCAGCAGCCGCACAGTCACTTGCGTGGCGCCGGCGTCCAGCGCGTTGTCCACCAGCTCGCGCACGACGGACGCTGGGCGCTCCACCACTTCGCCGGCCGCGATCTGGCTGATCAATTCATCGGGAAGTTCGCGGATCGGGCGGCGGGCAGGAAGAGGGGTCATTGCTACTGATTTTACGGGTTGGGCTTTTTGGAGTGAGGAAGCAACAAGTCCGGCAACTGCCCCTTTTCCGGATCTTGTAAGATTTTGTTGCGACAACCATCATGGTTCCGATTTATTTTATTGATGTAAGGGAATCCCATGCGATTGAAAGCCCAAGCTTCTTCCTTGATCTTCGCCCTTTTTCTTGCCGGTATGGCGCAAGCGCAGGTGCAAACACCCAAGGTGCCCGTGTGCATACAGGATGAAAGCATCAAGGAGCGGTTTTTGCCAGTCGAACTTCTCACCGGCAACCCCATGACAGATAGCCGGGAACTGGTATTTGCAGCGGTTGATCGGGTGTATCCGTTTGTCGACGAGTTACCCGATGGTTCTGTGGGCAAGGCAGACGTGACACTCAAAGGACCCATGCAGTGGGAAGGCCAGGGCGGTACTGTCTACGAAATCTACGAACGCAAGGTCCCGCGTGCGCACGAGCGTTTTGCGCTGACGCCCGACCGTACCGCCATTGGCCGGGTGTATGACCAGCGTTTTGGCAACGCGACCAACGAGGGGAAGTTTCCGGTGGGCATGTGGTCGCAGGGCCAGGTACGCCGCTACAACACCACTTATTTTTCACCGAGAGGCACGCGCAACGAAGTGACGTCCGTCGAGATTGAAAAGCTTTCATGCGTGTATGACGGCACACCCGGTGCCGTGCAGTATGGCTGGAAAACCGGTTCGGGGACGAGCTACGGCTATATCTATGCGCCTGGCAAGGGTCTGGTACATGTCATGACGCGGGTCAGCGGCAACAGTGGCCGCTGAGGCCGGTACGCGGCGGGCGCGGGTTTCATACCTGTCAAAATCACCGGTATGGAATTTGCCACCTTTCTCATTGATTTCATTCTTCATGTCGACAAGCACCTGGAAGCCTTTGTCACCAGCTACGGCGCGTGGGTGTATGCCCTGTTATTCCTGATTATTTTTGTGGAAACCGGCGTGGTCGTCATGCCATTTTTGCCGGGTGATTCACTGCTGTTTGTGGTGGGCGCGATGTGCGGCGTCGGCCTCATGAGTTTTCCGGTGGCGGTGGCGTTGCTGTTTGTGGCAGCTGTGCTGGGCGACCAGTGCAACTACGGCATAGGGCGAGCGTTGGGTCCCAAGGTGTTTCAGTGGGAAAACTCGCGTTGGTTCAACAAAAAGGCTTTTGACCAGGCCCATGCGTTTTACGAGCGGTACGGCGGTATCACCATCATCGCGGCGCGTTTCATGCCGTTTCTTCGTACTTTTGCCCCCTTTGTGGCGGGCGTGTCGGACATGACGCGCAGCAAGTTCACGCTGTACAACCTTGTGGGCGGTGCACTGTGGGTCGGCGGCATCGTGACGGCTGGTTATTTTTTCGGCAACATCCCGTTCGTCAAAACCCATCTCGACAAGATCATCTGGGCCATGATTTTTATTCCCGGCCTGATTGTTATTTTCGGCGCCTGGAAGGCCAGGCGCAAAGCAGGCAACGCCGGCGCCTGAAGGTGCGCTGATACGCATCCGCCCAAGAGGCCTGTTGTTGAACGGGCTTGATGCAACGCAGTCACGCGCAACTGCGCACGTGATAAAAAATGACAGTGCCGCCTTTCTGGCTGGCAGGAAAACCTGAATGAACATCACTCCCCTGGATATTGCCGCAGTGCACACGCTGCCGGAATTACTGGCCTTTCGCGTGGCACACAGTCCCGAGGCTGAGGCTTACCGTGAATTTGATGCCCTCACCGGGCAATGGCACAGCACCTGCTGGGCTGAGGCCAGCGAGCGGGTCGCGCAGTGGCGGCGCGCGCTGGCGGCCACGCAGCTGCCGGCCCATGCGAGTGTTGCGATCCTGCTGCCCAACGGCCTCAATGCCGTGAGCATCGACCAGGCGGCCCTGTCGTTGGCGCTGGTGCCTGTACCGTTGCATGCCATTGACAATGCCGGCAGCATTGCCTACATCCTGGCGGACTGCGAAGCTTCCCTGCTGATGGTGTCGTCGCTTTCACAGTGGCAGGCCGTTGAGGCTGTCGGAACGCCCTTGCCGGCGCTGCGCTGCGTGGTGGTCGCCGTGCCTGAAGCGCCGTTGAGCGGGGCGGGTGGGGCGGTGGCAGTTGTGCCCCTGGCCGACTGGCTGGCGGCGGGGGAAGGGTACGCCGGCTTGCTGCCCGCACCGCAGGAGGACGACCTTGCGGCCATCGTCTATACCTCAGGCACCACGGGCAAACCCAAGGGTGTGATGCTGACGCACCGAAACATCGTGTCCAATGTACGGGCCATCCTGTCGCTGGTGGTACCGATGGTGGACGATGTGTTCCTGTCGTTCCTGCCGCTGTCGCACACGTTTGAACGGACCGCCGGTTATTACCTGCCCATTGCCGCCGGAAGCTGCGTGGCTTATGCGCGTTCCGTGCCCTTGCTGGCCGAGGACCTGAAAACCGTGCGTCCCACCGTGCTGATTTCGGTGCCGCGTATTTACGAGCGCGTATTTGCCAAACTGCAGGAGACACTGACGCAGTCGCCGCTTAAAACACGCCTGTTTCTGACGGCGCAGTCTGTCGGCTGGCGGCGGTTTTGCCGCGCACAGGGATTGCTTTTGGCGGAAAGCGAAAAAAGTCCGTGGGCATGGCTGGATCCCCTGGTTTGGCCCCTGCTGGAGCGGCTGGTGGCCGGAACCTTGCGGGCGCAGTTTGGTGGACGCGTGCGGGTGGCGGTGAGCGGTGGTGCGCCCTTGTCGCATGCGGTGGCACGCTGTTTCCTCGGGCTAGGCCTGCCGCTGCTGCAGGGCTACGGCATGACGGAGACATCGCCCGTGGTGTCGGGCAATGGTGTGGACGACAACGACCCGGCCACAGTGGGCAGGGCCTTGCCGGGTGTCGAGGTGCGCATCAGCGCCAACCAGGAACTGCAGGTGCGCGGCCCGCTGGTAATGAAGGGCTACTGGAAACGCCCCGAAGACACGGCCCGCGTGCTGACGGACGACGGCTGGCTGTGTACCGGAGACCAGGCCGTGATCGATGGCGGGCGTATCCGCATCATGGGACGCCTGAAGGAAATCATCGTGACGTCGACCGGCGAAAAAGTACCGCCGGGCGACCTCGAGGTGGCGATTGCCGCCGACTCCCTGTTCGACCAGGTCTTTGTGGTCGGTGAAAACCGCCCCTTCATCGCCTGTGTGGCAGTGGTCAACCCGGCGGAATGGCGGCGTGTGGCTGCGGCGCTGGCGGTGGACCCCGAGGACCCGGCCAGCCTGCACCTGCCGGCTGTGCACAAGCTCGCGCTGGAGCGCATGGCCGCCCAGGCGAAGGACTTCGCACGCTACGCGACGCCGCGTGCCGTGTACCTCACGCGGGAGCCGTGGACGCCCGAAAACACCCTGATGACGCCGACGCTCAAGCTCAAGCGCAACAACCTGATGGCTCGTTATGCGCGCGAAATCGAGGCGATGTACCGTCCCGAAGCGCGGATCAGCGGCCACCCTTGAGAAACAGGTCGCGGTCGGGTGCGAAGTTGGCATGCAGAGGCAGCATGGCACCGCCCAGTGCGCGAGCGTCGGAGCCAATGCTGCCGGCCATCACCTGGGCGGGCCAGAGACCTTCCCAGTTGTAGCGGCCGAGTGCTGCGCCCGTGGCTTCAATCAGGCGCTGCAGCAGCGGGCGGCAAAAGGAGCCATCCATCACCACGGCATCGATATCCAGCAGGGCCGTTGCGCTGACCACGCTGTGGGCCAGTGCATTGGCGGCGCTGGCCACCCAGGCCTGGGTGTCGGACTCGAACGGCGGCTGCAGGGCGCGTTCGTCGTAGGCTGCAGCCGGGTCAAGCCCGCGCGCCTTGAAACACTGCTCCAGTTCCCACAGCGAAGCCTGGCTGACCAGCTGTGGCGGCGCGCCGGGTGGCTGGGCCGCCTGCAATGGCAGCGACGCCACGGCGCCGGCGTTGTTGTGGATGCCTGCGTGAAGTTGTGAATTGATGACCAGGCCGCCGCCCACAAAGGTGTCGACAAACAAGTAGAGAAAGCTCTTGAGGTCGCGTCCGCGGCCCGACACCAGTTCGGCCACGCAGGCCGCCGAGGTGTCTTTGGCAAAACTCACGGGCAGGTCGGTCATGGCTTGCACTTCGGCGCTGAGGTCGATGTGGTTCCAACGGTCCGACTGCTGCGCCGACAGCCCCAGCATCCGGTGCCAGCCACCGAGCTGGAAGGGCGCGGCCACCCCCACACCGACCAGCCGCGGAGCCAGTGCACCGAGTTGCTCACGCAGGGTGCGCAGGTTCTGGCCGATCACGGGGAGCAGGGTGTCGGCATCGGGGAAGGCATAGGCCAGCGACAGGCGTTGGCGGACCTGCCCGGTGAAGTCGACCAGCAACCAGTCGGTGCTGCGCCGGCCAATCTTGATGCCCACTGAGAAGGCGCCGTCGGGGTTCAGCGCCAGCGGCACCGAGGGTTGGCCAATGCGCCCGCGCACGCGGTCGTGCCGGATCAGCAGGTCGTCTTCTTCCAGCCGGGCAGTGATCAGCCCGATGGTCTGTGCGGTCAGGTTGGTCAGGCGGGCCAGTTCGGCTTTGGGTACGCTACCGTGCAGGCGGATGGCCTGCAGCACCACGCGTTCATTGAACTGGCGCATGCCCACGTGGTTGGAGCCGCGCTGGCGCAGCCACACAGGCGTGGCTGCTTCGGATTCCGCGGGGGTAGCGGGAGTGGCCGCAGTGACAGGAGATTCGGTCATGGACGCAGATTTTCGCCGATGACCCCTTTGCGCAGGATGAAGTTGCCAAAAGGCTGCAATTCACCCGTCACCACAATCGCATAGGCCTGGCGTACCCGCTCATAAAACGCGTAGCGCTCAACGGCCTCGGCCTGCTGATGCGGCAGCCACCCCGGGGCCAGCAGCGCCAGTACCTCGCGCTGTAGCTCCGAACGGTAGGGTGCCTCGGTACCGCTGACCTGCATGTAAGCCACCGGGTGATCCACATCTTCAGCCAGAGGCAGCAGCGAAGCCACGGCCCGTGCTGTTCGCGCCATGCCGTGGCCAGGCAGGCGCAGCACGGGTTTGCCCGCGCCCACACTCATGGCCGTGAAATTGGCATCGGCCAGCAGCAGCGCGTCGTCATGACCCATCTCGGCCAATACCTTGAGCAACTCGGGCGTGAGCAGGGGGTCAATGCCTTTAAGCATGAGCGGGCCTCATGCGTTGCGGTGTGACAAGCGTGGAAGCTTCTTCTTCACCAGCCGGGGCCGCGGAACCGGCTTCGCCGGGCCGCAGGCGCAGCGCCCCCTCGGGGGGCAGCGAGGACACGTCAGTGCCGAGCGTGGGGGCTGTTTCAGGCAAGCGCAGACTCCGGAAGTTCTTCGGCCGTCTTGGCGCCTGTCATCACGGCCACGGTGTCGCTCATGCTGATGGTCTTGGGATTGACGACCGCCGCACGGCGGCCCAGGCGCTGGATGTGGATGCGGTCGGCGATTTCAAACACATGCGGCATGTTGTGGCTGATCAAAATGACGGGCAGGCCTTTGTCGCGCACCCGGCGAATCAGCTCCAGCACCATGTTGCCTTCTTTCACGCCCAGGGCGGCCGTGGGTTCATCCATGATGACCACATGCTGCGCAAAGGCAGCGGCGCGCGCCACGGCCACGCACTGGCGCTGGCCGCCGGAGAGTGTTTCCACGGCCTGCGTCATCGAACGAATCCCGACCTTGAGCTCCTGCATGCGGGCAATGGCCTGCTCCAGCATCTTCTTCTTGTCGAGCACACGCAGCCAGCGGCCCAGGGGACCGGGCCTGAGGAGTTCGCGGCCCAGGAACAGGTTCTCCGCAATGCTCATGGCAGGGGCCACGGCCAGGTCCTGGTAGACGGTTTCGATCCCGGCACGGCGCGCATCGATGGGGGACTTGAAACGCATCGGCTTGCCGTCGAGCAGCAATTCACCTTCGTCGGGCACAGTGGCGCCCGACAGTGCCTTGATCAGCGAGGATTTGCCGGCGCCGTTGTCACCGATCACGGCCAGGATTTCGCCGGCGCGTAGTTCGAAGTCGGTACCGTCCAGTGCGGTGACCTGACCGTAGCGTTTGACCAGCCCTTTGGCCTGCATGATCAAAGGCGCAGGAGTTTGGAGGGGCGTTGGGGTGTTCATCAGCGAGGCCCTTTGCGCGACATCTGGTCGGCCGCGACCGCCAGGATCACCAGAATGCCGGTAATCAGTGTCTGGTAGACGGAGGCAACGCCCATCAGGGTGAGACCGTTGCGAAACACGCCCACAATCACCGCGCCGACGAGTGTGCCCAGAATGATGCCGCGTCCGCCAAACAGGCTGGTGCCACCCAGCACCACGGCGGTGATGGCATCCAGGTTTTCGGTTTGCCCGGCATTCGGATCGCCGACGCCGGTGCGCGCCACCGACAGGAGCGCGGCGATGCCGTAAAAGAGGCCGGCCAGTGCATAGACGGCCACCAGCACGCGGTCGACCCGGATGCCGGTCAGCCGTGCGGCTTCGGCGTTATTGCCCACTGCATACAGGTGCCGGCCCGGTGCGGTGTCACGCAAGACAAACCACGCCAGCAGGTAGAGGCCGATCATGGCGACGGTGCCCAGGCTGACCTCCGTACTGCCCAGATCGAAGGTGTTGCCCAGCGCCGTCAATTCCGTCGGGAGGTTGGGAACGATTTGCGCGTTGGAGTAAATCTGGGTGATCGCAAATGCGATGTTCAGTGTGCCCAGCGTCACGATGAAAGGGGGCAATTTGATGCGGGTGACCAGCAGGCCATTGAGGAGGCCGAAGCCGGTCGTGACCGCCAGGCCGCAAGCAATGGCCAGGTAGGGGTCGATGCCGTAATTCACGGCGAACTTGGTCATCACCATGCCGCCCAATGCCATCACCATGCCGCAGGACAGGTCGATGCCGGCCGTCAGGATGATCAGGGTCTGCCCAATGGCCAGCACGCCGACGACCATCACCTGCTGCAGCACCAGGGACAGGTTTGCGCCCGTCAGGAAGCGGTCTGACTGGGTGGTAAAAAAGATGCAAGTGGCCAGCAGGGCCAGCCAGGGGCCGAGGGCCCCCCACGGGATGTGGCGCGAAGACAGGTTCATCGGTAAGGGCCCAGGATGAGGAAAATGATTTTGTCATCCCGCACCGGGTTCGGTCCGGGATGACAGCTGGCAAGCAGCAGGTCGATTACTTGGTGCCCCAGCAAAGGTCCATGCCGGTTTTGACGTCTTTGCTGTCTACGCCCGGGAGAGCTTTGGCCGAGATCAGGGTCACGCCGGTGTCGGTGTAACCCGACGCTTTTTTGCCGCCCTTGGCGTAGCTGACACCTGCTGCCACGCCCAGTGCCGCCATGGTCAGGGGGTATTGCTGTGAAGTCGCGGTGATGACGCTGGCTCCCGTGTCCTTGATGCCCTGGCAGCCGCCGTCGACCGAGAGGATGGTCACGCCTTTTTCCTTGCCGGCCTTTTTCAGTGCATTGAATGCGCCGGCGGCGGCCGGTTCGTTGATGGTGTAGACCACGTTGATATCGGGATTTTTTTGCAGGCAGTTTTCCATGGCGGTCTGGCCTTTGGCCTGGTCACCAAAACTGTCAGCCATGCAGACCACGGCTGGGTCTTTGGACAGCTCGTTGGATTTCGCGTCTGCCGCTGCCAGGCCGAAACCCTTCATGAAACCGTTGTGACGCTGTGCGCCCACGGGGTGACCGGGGAACAAATCGAGCGTGGCGATTTTGGCTGGCTTGCCGGCCATGGCCGCTTTGGCGTACTGGCCAATCAGCACACCGGCCTTGTAGTTGTCGGTGGCAAACAGCGCGTCAGCTCCCGCAAAAGGGCTGTCCAGTGCAATGACCTGCACGCCCTTGGCCTGCAGTTTTTTGACGGTGGGTGCGATGGCATCTCCGCTGGCGGTGATCAAAATGGTCTTGGCGCCGGCGGCAGCCATGTTTTCGAGGGCCGTGATCTGTCCAGCGGTGTCGCCGTCCGATTTGCCGGCGGCGGTCAGCAGCTTGGCGCCGAGTTTTTTGGCCTCGGCTTCAGCGCCTTCCTTCATCTTGACGAAGAAGGGGTTGGTTTCGGTTTTGGTAATCAGGCCGATCACAGGTTCGCCCGCTGCAAAGGCCGATGTGGCGGCCAGCGCGAGGCTGGACAGTGTCAAGAGAGTGGTGGTCTTTTTCATCAAATTGTCTCCTTGTTGAATCGACATTCCAGGCCGCCAGGCACTGGAGTTCGCGGGAAAATACCCATGAGTGCTGGGCGTTGCTGAACTATAGTGGCGCTTGAGTTATTAAATCAAGTTGTTTTAATTATGGATTACCCTGAGAAAAACCCTGAAAAAGTGCTGCAAGTTGCAACCGCTGGTGAAGCGTTGATTGACCTGATCGTTCAATCGGACGGACGTTATGAACCCTGCCCGGGTGGCGCTGTTTTCAACCTGACGCGCGCGCTGGCCCGGCAGGGCGTCAACACCCTGTACCTCAACCCTCTGTCGCGCGATCGCTTTGGCCGCCAGCTGGCCGCAGCGCTGACCGGAGATGGTGTGCGGCTGGCCTGTCCACAGCCCGTGGCACAAAGCACCTCACTGGCCGTGGTGGGGCTGGATGACGCAGGCCATCCTGACTATGTTTTTTACCGGCAGGAAGTGGCGGACCGTGCAGTCACGGCGGACAGCCTGATCCAGTCGTGTCAGCGCGTCCCCGGGCTCGAGATGGTGTACACCGGCGCCCTGGCGCTCGCGCCCGAGGATGCGGGCCGCTACCTGCCATGGCTGCGAGCCCAGCATCAGGCGGGCAGCGTGGTGGTGGTGGATGCCAACCTGCGGCCGTCGGTCATGCCGGACCTGCAGGCCTACAGGCGCAATGTGCACGCTGCGCTGCAACACGCCGACGTCGTCAAGGTCAGCGATGAAGACCTGGAAAGCCTGGAGATACCTGGCACCGATGTATTTGCGCGGGCGCAGCATCTGCTCGGCACGAGCGGTGCCGGCTTGCTGGTTCTGACCCTGGGGCCGCACGGAGCCTGTCTGTTGACACGCGATGGCCGGCAGTGGCGCGCCCGCGAATCCCGGCCGTTGGCGGTGGTGGATACCGTGGGGGCGGGTGACTGTTTCCTCGCCGGCTTCATGGTTGCCTTGCTCGCGCGGAAAACCGCTGCGAGCGGTACTGGCGCTTTGGTGGCGTTGGTCGGCGATGACGCGGGGCGCAGTTTGCTGGCCCATGCTGTGGCCAGCGCCAGCTTGTGTGTCATGCAGCGTGGCTGTGTGCCTCCGACCGGGGCGGAAGTGCAGGCCAGGATTGAACAGGCAACCTGCGTATTTGACTGACGGCCGCTACCGATGCCTTACTGAAAAGATCAGGGAAAGAAGTCAGAGATCGTAAGTAAGCGTATTATCTGTCCGAAATCCTGTGCGCAGGTACGCTGCAGGACCCGGAGACACTCAGATGAACGCACCCCATACCCTGTCACGCTGGAGCGACCCCGGCTCCAGTCGCGTGCCCTTCTGGGCCTACACCGATGCGCAGCTATACCAGCGCGAGCTGGAGAAAATCTTTTACGGCGCGCACTGGTGCTATGTGGGCCTGGAAGCCGAGATTCCCAATGTGGGCGACTACAAACTCAGCCATGTCGGCGAACGCCAGGTGCTGATGGTGCGGGACCGTATCGCGCCCAAAGACCGTGCCACCGACCACGGCATACGCGTTGTTGAAAACCGTTGCGCCCACCGTGGTGTGCGCTTTTGCCAGAACCCGCAGGGCAATGCGCGCAGCTTTGTCTGCCCGTATCACCAGTGGACCTACAAACTCAACGGCGACCTGGCGGGGTTGCCCTTCAAGGACGGCGTGAAAGAGGGTGATTGCGTCAACGGCGGCATGCCCGAAGGGTTCGATCTCAAGGATCATGGGCTGACCAAGTTGCGTGTTGCAGTGCTGCACGGCCTGGTGTTTGCCACTTTCAGCGACGACACCGAACCGCTGGAAGACTACCTCGGCCCGCAGATCATGCCGTGGCTGGACCGCATCTTCAAAGGCCCTGACGGAGCGCGCAAGCTGACGCTGCTGGGCTACAACCGCCAGCGCATTCCGGGCAACTGGAAGCTGATGATGGAAAACATCAAGGACCCTTACCATCCCGGCTTGCTGCACACGTGGTTTGTGACCTTCGGCCTTTGGCGTGCCGACCAGAAAAGCCGCATGGTGATGGACGGCGAGGGCCGCCATGCCGTGATGATTTCCCGCCGCAACGAGGGTGGGCAGAACGACGCCGTGACCGAAGGCGTGACCTCGTTCAAGGCCAACATGGCCCTGCATGACGACCGCCTGCTGGACGTGGTGCCCGAGCCCTGGTGGAAGATGCCCGACCCATCCAGCCCGGGCAGCGACATCACGCCCACCGTGACCATGATCACGCTGTTTCCCAGCCTGATCATCCAGCAGCAGGTCAATTCGCTGAGCACACGCCATATCGTGCCGCGTGGGCAGGGTGAGTTTGATTTCATCTGGACGCACTTCGGCTTTGCCGACGACACCCCCGACATGACGCAGCGTCGCCTGCGCCAGGCCAACCTGTTCGGCCCGGCCGGTTTTGTCAGTGCGGATGACGGTGAAGTGATCGAGTTCAGCCAGGCCGGCTTTGCACAGGCTGGCGACACCGGCTCAACACTGTGCGAGCTGGGCGGCACCGGCACCGAGATGACGGAGCACATGGTCACCGAAACCCTGATCCGCAGCATGTATGCCTACTGGAAGAAAGTCATGGGTCTATGACGGCGACTGAACAGGGACTGCAGCGCCTGATGCTGCAACTGGAGGTGGACCAGCTCAACGCAGCCTACGCGGCGGCGCTGGACGAAAAGCGGTTTGATGCGTGGCCGGAATTCTTTGTGGAAGAGGGCAACTACAAGGTGCAGGCCCGCGAGAATTTTGACCGCGGCCTGCCGCTGGCCCTCATGGCGCTGGAAAGCCGGGGCATGATGAAGGATCGGGTGTATGGCGTCACGCAGACGATCTATCACGGGCCTTATTACATGCGCCACATCGTCAGCCCGGCGCGCATCCTCTCGGAGGAAGGCGATGTCGTCAAGGCCGAGGCCAACTACGCGGTGTTCCGCACCAAGCCGGGCGGCGTGAGCGAGGTCTACAACGTCGGGCGTTATATCGACGAGCTCATCAAAAAAGACGGCGTCCTGAAATTCAGGAGCCGTCTTTGTGTGTATGACAGCGAGATGATCCTCAACTCGCTGATCTATCCGGTGTAGCAGGGATACTGGTGTGGTGCAGGCAGCACCAACCCGGCAGGTGCCGGGGCCGCGTTGCCTGGCGTTTCTTTTAGCGCCTCTTACCGACCTCGTTACCGATCACCGCTCCGGCTGCCGCGCCGCCCACGGTGCCCAGGGTGCTGCCGAATACGGCATTACCGACCAGGCCACCGGCCACGGCACCAACACCGGTGCCTATCTGTGCATTGGTCGGGCTGGTGCTGCAACCACCCAGGCCTATCAGTGCCGCCGCTGCTACCGCTGACATCATCAATTTCGTATTCATCTTGTCCACCTTTGCTCAGAGTTTCAGGCTCTTGCTGGGGTATTCACATCGTGAAGTCCTGACCTTGCCTGTGATTTCACTGTAGGGGGACGGGTATGTGGAGGTTGTAGGAGAAGGTTGCCGCGGCGTGTCGGCTTGCTGCGGTCTTTGGTGGTAATTTTCGGCGCATCAATGCGCGCCGATGCGGTACTTAAACAGCGCGGTTGCGCGCCAGCGGCGGGTTGCGCGCGAAGTAGCGCGTGATGCCGCGCATCAAGGCGTCGGCCAGCTGTACCTGGTATTCGTCGCTGCGCAGTTTGGCTTCTTCGTCGGGGTTGCTGATGAAGGCGGTCTCCACCAGCACGCTGGGGATATCGGGCGCTTTGAGGACAGCGAAGCCGGCTTGCTCGACCTTCGGTTTGTGCAGCTTGCCGACATTGCCGATCTCGCCCAGCATGGCACTGCCGAGCTTGAGGCTGTCGTTGATCTGCGCCGTGGTGCTCATGTCGAGCAGGGCTTTCTGTACCTGGGCGTCCTTGGCCTTGACGTTGATGCCGCCCACCAGGTCGGCGGAGTTTTCTTTATCGGCGATCCAGCGCGCGGCGCTGCTGGAGGCCCCTTTTTCGCTGAGCGCGAAGACGCTGGCGCCTTGCGGTCGTGCCGTAAAAAATGCGTCGGCATGGATGCTGATGAAAAGGTCGGCCTGCACGCGCCGCGCTTTTTGCACGCGCACATGCAGCGGCACAAAGAAGTCGGCATCGCGCGTGAGGTAGGCGCGCATATTGGGCTGCTGGTTGATACGGTCGCGCAGGCGGTGCGCGATCTGCAGCACCACGTCTTTCTCGCGCGTGCCGCCGGGGCCGACGGCGCCGGGATCTTCCCCTCCATGGCCCGGGTCCAGCGCGACGATGACGAGACGGTCGGTCTTGTTCTTCGCAATGACGGCCGCTTCGGGCGAGGTCTTGGCGCCGCCGGGGGTGGCAGGGCCGGTCGTTGGCCCGTGGGCCTTGTCCTTGTCTTTTTCCGCGACGACTGCCGGCGGTGGCTTGCCGTCGGCCTGCTTGCCCGACTGCCGCGCGATCAGGTCGGCGATAGGGTCATTGGCGGGGGCGGGTGTGGCGCCCGGTTGCCTGTCGGCGAGCTTCTCGGCAATCAGGGCTTCGAGCGGGTCGGCGACCTGCGTCGGGTACAAGTCGAACACCAGCCGGTACTGGTAAGCCGCTACAGGCGGCAGGGTGAATACCTGCGGCTGGATGGGCTGCTTGAGGTCTATTACGAGCCGCACCACGCCAGGGGCGTTTTGCCCCACGCGTATGCCCGAGATATTCGGGTCGTCGGATTTCACCTTGGCGACCAGTTCGCGCAGCGCGGGAATCAGGTCTATGCCTTCCATGTCGACGGCAAGGCGCGGCGGGTCGGCGATGAAAAATTGTTTTGCCTTGATCTCGCCGTCGGATTCGATGGTGAGCCGCGTGTAGTCTTTGGACGGCCAGACACGCACGGCCACGATGGTCGCGCCGCGCGCGATGTGCTGCACGCCCAGCAGAAGCACCACGCTGCCCAGTTGCAGGGCGCTGCGGCGGGTGACGGGCTGCCGCTTCATGCCAGCAATTCCGCGCCTGTGGGCGTGTGAGCCGTCAGGGTAACTGTGCGGGTATCGTCCGGCAGGACTTCCAGGTGGAGCAGCAGATCAGGTTGCGGCAGATGCGGTCCTGCTTTTTCCGGCCATTCGACCAGCTTGAGCCCGGTGCTGGCAAAGATGTCGCGTAACCCCGCCTCTTCCCACTCGCGCGGATCGTTAAAGCGGTAGAAGTCAAAATGCCAGATATTCATCTTCGGCAAAGTGTAGGGCTCGACCACCGCATACGTGGGACTTTTGATGCGGCCTTCGACGCCCAAACTCTTGAGCAGGTGGCGCACAAAGGTGGTCTTGCCGGCGCCAAGGTCGCCCTGAAGCTCAATGAGCGCGCGGCCAATGGCGGGATGACCCGCCAGTGCCTGCGCGAAGGCTGCCGTGGCCGCTTCGTCCTGCCAGGCAATGTTTTTTACAATCAGCGGGTGCCCGCCAGCAATTCTTTGAACAGTCATCAATTCGTTTCTCAAATTCAAACTTGGGCGCGCGAGCTTGGATTTTCGCAAATTGGCGTGGCCGGTGTGGATTTATCGTCGGCCGAGCCTGGATTATCAGCCTGGCTCGCTGCAGGCTTCCATGGTGACATGCATTACATGGCGGCGCACGGGCTCAAACGGGCCCGGCCGGCCGAGCTGATTCCGGGCACCATCAGCGTCATCACGGCACGCATGGACTATCTGCCTGCATCGACGGCTGCCGCCCCAGGCGAATGGCAGGCCCTTGAGTTCAGCCGGCTTGAGCGGCCGGCGGAAGGCATTGTGTCGGTGTATGCACGTGGCCGCGACTATCACAAGATCATGCGCGCCCGTCTGCAAAAACTCAGCGAACGCATCTCCGGCCACGTCGGCCAGCTCGGCCATCGGGCTTTCACCGACTCCGCGCCCGTGCTGGAGGCCGAACTGGCAGCCCGTAGCGGCCAGGGCTGGCGCGGCAAACACACCTTGCTGCTCAACCGGGAGGCGGGCTCCATGTTCTTCCTGGGGGAAATCTACGTTGACATTGTCCTGCCGCCCAGCGAGCCGGTGACGCCGCACTGCGGTACCTGCCAGGCCTGCATTGACGTGTGCCCCACGCGGGCGATCATCGCGCCCCACAAGCTGGATGCGCGGCGTTGCATCTCTTACCTCACCATCGAACACGCGGGCCCGATTCCCCTGGAGCTTCGCCCGCTGATGGGTAACCGGATTTATGGTTGCGACGACTGCCAGCTGGTCTGCCCGTGGAATAAATTCGCCCAGCGCAGTGCCTTGCCCGATTTTGACGAGCGCAGCGGCTTGACGGGGCAGCAGCTCGTCACCCTGCTTGGCTGGACGGAAGCGGCGTTTTTGCGATTCACTGAAGGCAGCCCGATACGCCGTATTGGCCATGAGCGCTGGCTGCGCAACCTTGCGGTGGCCATGGGCAATGCCCTGCGGGTGCTCGATCCTGAGGCGGGACAGCCCCTGCGCGAGGCCCTGCAAATGCATGCCGCTTCTCCCAGCGAGCTGGTGCGGGAACATGTGGCCTGGGCCCTTGATCAGTAAATTTGAACGAAAATGGCCTGCAGCCCTTTGGAGACAAGCGCAAGCAGCTCCTAAATCAATAGCAAAGCATTTGGCATGTCATGCGCTTGAGCGATAAGCGCATATTAGACTTAAGGCTCGAACCGAGGTGCTGGCTTCGCGCCGGCCATCAGGCATCCGACACGAAGTGCCTGACCGGGCAGCCACAAAAGGCAGCGCGGTCTTTTAGCAGTCCCAGCGCCGGTAGTTCTGGTAGCACAACTCGCGAATACGGGCTTTGTCTCTGGCCAGCTGGTTTTGCGCTTCCCTTACCTTGTTTTGTTCACGTGATTGGGCTTCGTACTCCTTGCGCTGCGCTTCACGCTGTTCAGCACTGGCTCTTTGTGATTCCAGATAGCTGCGCTGCGCTTCCGCTGAACGGACATTGTTGATTGCGCGCTCGCTTTCCTGGCGGAATTGCCGCTCTTGCTGTGCTGCCTGCTTGGCAATCTGCTGTCTGTTCGCTTCTTCCGCAGCCAGACGGAGTTCTTCCTTCCTGGCATCCTCTTCCGCTTGTACCTTCAGCCGAAGTTCTTGTGCGGCCTGTTCCTTGCGCGCAGCTTCACGCTTGGAGCTGATGTAAAAACTCCCTGCGAACAGCATTGCAACTCCCACAGCCAGAATGACCACAACACGTGTGAGTCCCGACGATTCCTGCTCGACTTTGATTGTTCTGTCCAGACGTGCGGCCGCGGGCCTCGTTAGCGTACTGCTGAGCTTGCGATCATGCGCAGCCCTGGACTCGTCGTCTCGCAGTACCTGGTAGGCGGTTTTGACTTCCAGGAATCTGTCAACGGCTTGTGGGTCAGCCGCCAGCCTGGCCGGGGAGTAATGGATATTTGCCTTGTTAAAGGCCACTTCAATGTCTTCTTTGTTGGCGTTTCCGGGTACTCCCAGAACCAGATAGGCTGACTTCATGAAATCCCTGTGAGGTAGATATTGTTAGTGGTTATCCGCGACGGAGCCTAGCGCCGGCTTGACGTACTTACAGTTACTGTGATTCTTCTTGCTGTATGTGCTTCAGCTCCGGCATCGACACCTGTAAGTCGGGAATTTTCTGGATAGACGCTCGGTGTCGATATAGCAAGACGAGCTTTGCTTGTCCGTTTGCTGTCCATGCACTCGGCCTCAATGGCTCCCCTAATCTCTGCAGGATTGCCTTTCTTGGCAAACACGGAAGAAACCAGTTCTTTTTGCTGAATTTTTTCCAACCGACCAATAGTTTTGGCATCAATTTGGGCATGCAAGCCCTCAAGGGTTTCCTTGTGGGCTCTGGCCTGAATAATGGGCATGGCACGGGCTCCCAAATCTGCGCACTGCGTGTCGGCAGCGGCATTGACCTGTTCCTTGCTAAAGGAGCCAGTTAAGGAGGAATACTTTTTCTGGATCTCGGTGTCGCAGGGTTTGTCCTGGAATGTGGCTCCACATTTGAACAATTGCTGACTGCTTGCTGCAGAACACGCGATCGCCGCAAATACGGCGACCATCATTGGCCTGTAAATTCCCACGTATTTCCTCCCTGCCGGCGTCTGATGTCACAAATTTTTACATCAGTATACCGAGAGCGAAAGGCAGGCTAAGAATGCCCAGCATTGTTGAAAGTGTCACCAGGCCCGCCACGTAACCCCCGTTGTAGCCCATGCGCGCCGCCAGCACGTACGCGCTGGAGGCCGTCGGCAAGGCGGAAAACGCCAGCAGGATGGTGCTTTGCACCGGCGACAGCCCGAAGGCTTTGCACAGGCCCATAGCCATGAGCGGCATCAGCAGGTGCCGTATCGACAGCACGGCCACTGCCAGCGTCTTGGCTTGCGACAGGTGGCCGAACTGCATGCCGGCGCCTGCCGCCATCAGGCCCAGTGCCAGCGAGGCGGCTCCGATGCGGGTCACCGTGGGTTCGAGCCAGACAGGCAGGGTAAAGCCGAGCAGGTTGGCCACCAGGCCTGTGGCGGTAGCGAGGATCAGCGGATTGCGCGCCAGCTCGCCCATGAAGCCGCGCCTGGCATGCCGCGCCATGGGCCACACCGCCGCCACGTTGAAAAGCGGCACGCATACACCAATCAGCACGGCGATCAGCTGCAGGCCCTGGCTGCCCGCCAGCCGGTCGGCCAGGGCCAGCGCAATGAAGGAGTTGAAGCGAAACGCCACCTGCGCGCTGGCGGCGTGCTCACGCGAGTCGATGTGCCTGCCCAGCCAAGGCAGGTGCGGCAGGCTGTAGGCCATCGCAATACCGGCTATTCCCAGCAGGATGCCGGCGCTGATGAGGCTGGAGGCGGCGCCCAGGTCCAGCGGGCTTTTGACGATCGAATGAAAAAGCAGGACCGGAAACAAAAAGTAATAAACCAGGCTCTCCACCTGTTCCCATACGGTGCGGTTGAGGGCGGTGTAGCGGCAGACGAGGTAGCCGCAAACAATCAGGGAAAAGTCGGGAAAAAGAAGCTGCGCGTAGTTCACTCGCCGAGAATAACCGCAATCCCCCCGGGTTTGCCCTTATGCGTAATCCACAACTGCGGGGCATGAATGTTGCGATTACCATTTCTGCTGTTTTTATTGAAGGACTGAACATGCAACGTCGTTATCTGTTTGCCTATTCCGTGGTGTCCGCGCTTGCGCTGGGCGCCGCCGCAGGCCCCGCATTGGCACAGGGTTATCCCAACAAGGTGGTCAAGCTCGTGGTGCCGTTTGCACCGGGTGGCACCACTGATATCGTCGCCCGCGTCATCTCCGAGCCACTGGGCAAGGCCTTGGGCCAGAGCGTGATCGTCGAAAATCGGGCCGGCGGCGGCGGCGTGGTGGGCGCACTTGAGACATCGCGCGCCGTTCCCGATGGTTATGCGTTGGGCGTGGCCACGGTGTCCACCACCGCGGCCAATCCGGCCATCAACCCCAAAATTCCGTACAACACGCTGACGGACTTCACGCCCATCATCAATATCGCGGCAACGCCCAACATCATTGCGGTTCACCCGAGCTTTCCGGCGCGCAACTACAAGGAGTTTGTGGCTGAGCTCAAAAAGAACCCCGGCAAGTATTCCTATTCGTCCTCGGGCACCGGCGGAATCGGTCACCTGCAGATGGAGCTCTTCAAGAGCATGTCGGGTACCTTCGTGACGCACATTCCCTACCGCGGCGCGGGTCCGGCCCTGAACGACACCGTGGCCGGGCAGGTGCCCATGATTTTTGACAACCTTCCATCGGCCCTGCCGTTCATCCAGCAAAAGCGCCTGATCCCCATTGTGGTGGCCGCGCCCCAGCGCCTGGCTGTGCTGCCGGATGTACCCACTTTCAAGGAAGTCGGCCTGGAGCCTGTGAACCGCATGGCCTATTACGGCATCATCGGCCCGAAAGGCTTGCCAAAGGACGTGGTCGACAAGGTCAGCGCCGGGGTGAAGAAATCGCTGGAAGATCCGGCGATACGCAAACGGATCGAAGACACCGGCTCCCTGATCATTGCGAATACGCCCGAGCAGTTCACGGCGCAGATCAAGGCCGAATTTGATGTCTATAGAAAAGTGGTCGACTCGGCCAGGCTCAAGCTCGAATAGAACTTTGAAGCCGGACTGACCGGAAGCAAAGCTACCCGTAAGCCGCCGCGCATTCAAATGTGCGGCGGCTTTTTTGTTATGGTCACCCCATGCAGCCAGAAAGCCAGTCCAGTATTGATGGGTTTATTGACGCCTTGTGGCTGGAAGACGGGCTGTCCAAAAACACCCTGGCGGCTTACCGCCGCGACTTGTCGCTCTACGCCGGATGGTTGGCTGCCAGGGAGCAGGGAGGGCGAAAACTTGACGAGACGGCGGAGGCCGATCTCAACCGCTACTTTTCGGCCCGGCACGCTGCGACCAAGGCAACATCCGCCAACCGGCGCCTGACGGTGTTCAAGCGCTATTTTCGCTGGGCATTGCGCGAACACCTGATTGCCGCGGACCCGACGCTCAAACTCCAGTCGGCAAAGCAGGCGCTTCGGGTGCCCAAAGTCATGAGCGAAGCCCAGGTTGAAGCCCTGCTGGCCGCACCCGACGACGGCACGCCGCTGGGCCAGCGCGACCGCGCCATGCTGGAACTGTTGTACGCCAGCGGCCTGCGCGTAAGCGAGCTGGTGGGCCTCAAGACATTTCATGTGGGACTGAACGAAGGGGTGCTTCGCGTCATGGGCAAAGGCAGCAAGGAACGGCTGGTGCCCTTCGGCCAGGTGGCACGGGAATGGATTGTGAAATACCTGGCAGACGCGCGGCCGGCCATCCTGGGCGGGCAGCAGACCGACGACCTGTTTGTCACCGGCCACGGCAAGGGAATGAGCCGCGTGATGTTCTGGATGCTGGTGAAAAAATATGCGCGGCTTGCCGGCATCAACTCGCCGCTGTCTCCGCACACCTTGCGCCATGCATTTGCCACGCATTTGCTGAACCACGGCGCCGACCTGCGCGCGGTGCAGATGCTTTTGGGCCATGCCGATATTTCCACCACGACGATTTACACCCATGTGGCGCGTGAACGGCTCAAAGCGCTGCATGCGCAGCACCACCCCAGGGGGTAGTAGAGCCCCACGGTCGTTCGCTGCGTAACTCGCTGCCCCCGAGGGGCCGCCCACCCTACGGCCCGGCAAAGCCGGTTCCGGCGCTCATGCTGGCATGAATAGTTCCGCGGGCGTAATCGAGTAGAGAGGTATTTCACCAGCAGGTGCCGCGGAACCGGCTTTGCCGGGCCGCAGGCACCGTCCCCTGCAAGGGGAAAAGGGCTACACGAAGTGAGCCCGATAGGGGTGTGCCGATTTTTCGGTTTCGCCGGCCCCCGGCGCCGCCCCCTGCAAGGGGGGAACAGGCTACACGGAGTGAGCCTGGACGGGGGTGTACATGTAGTCCCGGTTGAACGGGTAGCTAGACTGGGCGCCGGTGACCGGTGTGTTGTGCACATCACCTGAGGGCCGCGCCGCCAGCATCTGGTGCAGCGAGATCCAGCCTTGCTCAAAGCTCATTGCGCTGCCTGCCAGGTAGAGGCGGTAGGCGCGCAAAGTCTTCTCCGCGCGTTCGGCGCCGCCGTCTGCGGCCAGTACCTGACGCGCGTCGTCCAGCCTGGCCTCCAGGGCGTCCGACCAGTTCCACAGCGTGCGTGCATAGTGGGGGCGCAGGTTTTCGGTGTCCACCATCTCCAGGCCTGCGCGTGACATGTGCTCCAGCACGGCGCTGACGTGCATCAGCTCACCGCCGGGGAAGATGTACTTTTCGATGAATTCGCCCATGCCGGCGCCGAGCTGGCGGTTTTCCAGGCCGCCGGCCGTGATGCCGTGGTTCATGACCAGCCCGCCCGGGGCCAGCAGGCGCATGATCTTCTGGAAGTAGGCCGTCATGTTGGCATGGCCCACATGCTCAAACATGCCCACGGACGAGATCTTGTCGAAGGGCTGGTCTTCCGGCATGTCGCGGTAGTCGCGCAGCTCCATGCGCACGTGCCCCTCCAGGCCTTTTTCCTGAATCAGCCGCTGCACGTGCGCGTGCTGGTTTTTCGACAGGGTGATGCCGGTGGCATCGACGCCGTAATGTTCGGCCGCCCACATCAGCAGGGCGCCCCAGCCGGCGCCAATGTCCAGGAAGCGTTCGCCGGGCTTGAGCATGAGCTTGCGGCAGATGTGGTCGAGCTTGGCTTCCTGGGCCTGGGCCAATGTCATGGCGTTGTCGCTGTAGTAGGCGCATGAATACACCCGCCGGGGGTCGAGCCAGAGCGCATAGAAGGCGTCGGACACGTCATAGTGGAACTGGATTTGCGCTGCATCCCGGCTTTGGGTGTGGGCGGCCAGGGACTTGGCGCGATGCAGCAGGCCGGACCACCAGCCGGTGTCGCTTTGCACCGGGTTGCCGGGCAGCAGTTTGGTGACGGCGCGCATCACGTCGCGCATGGCGCCCTCGAGCTGGAGTTTGCCTTCGACGTAGTCCTCTGCCAGGGCGCCGATCTGGCCGGCCTTGAGGCGGGCGATGGAAGACCAGTGCGAAAACGCGAGCTTGACGGGGGCGTTAGGCTCTCCGAGACGCTGGCCCTGCGGCAGCTGCAAGGCGATGTCCGCGGGCAAGCCCGGCATTTGCGAAGGGATGTCTGGAACGAGATGCCGGATCATGCGCAAACTCCTTTTCAAGAGTTTTGCAGTCTAGCGCTGTTCGAAAATCCCTGCCGTGACTGTATGTGTAGGAATTCGCCGCGTCCTGGAACCTGTTGCTAGACCAGAAGCGCCAGTTCCGCCTCGTCAAAACCAGCCCGCCGGCGGGCGTCCAGGTTCAGCGGGCCCTTCAGGCGAGGCGCCCCATACTGCCTGGCCAGCACCGGGTAGGTCGCCACCGGATCCAGGCCCCGCTGGGCGCACAGGTAGCGGTACCAGCGGTTGCCGATGGCGACGTGGCCGATTTCGTCGCGCAGGATGATGTCCAGGATGTCCACGGCTCGCAGCGCGTCCGGCGTGCCGACCTTGCGCAGCTTGGCCTGCATGGGTGGGGTGGCGTCCAGGCCGCGGGCCTCCAGGGTGCGCGGCACCAGCGCCATGCGCGCCAGCACGTCGCCTTCGGTTTTGGCGGTCATGTCCCATAGCCCTGTGTGCGATGGGAAATCGCCGTAGTCGTAACCCATGGCCTGGAGATGGGCGCGCAGCAGGCTGAAATGGTGGGCTTCTTCGGCGGCTACCTGCCGCCAGTCCAGGTAGTAGGCCCGCGGCATGCCGGCAAAACGCCAGATGGCGTCCAGGGCGAGGTTGATGGCATTGAACTCGATGTGCGTGACGGCATGAAGCAGGGCCGCCAACCCCTCGTGTGTGAAAGGTGAGCGCTTGGGTACATCCAGGTGAGAGCGCAGTTCCGGCCGTTCCGGGCATCCGGGCAGACCCGGCGGCGCAGGAATCGCCAGCTCCTTTGCTATCAAAACAGTAGCTGCTTGCGCTTGCGCCTGTTGGGCCAGGCGCACTTTTTGCTCTGGATTTTTGGTGAGAAGGGCCTGCAGCGCTTGCTGGCGCAGTTCTGCAGGGGCCAGTAGATCCGTCATGAATCCATTGTCGTTGATACCTCGGGATGCCGGGATTGGTTGCCGGCGGTGTACGCTGAATGACAGGGGAAGCTGCCTCCTTACAATCGGTGCATAGCCGCCACGCTCTTTCCCGTTTGTGGCCTTTGGCTTTAATTTTGAGTGAGAACGCATGGCTATTTATCAATTGGACAAGCTGACCCCCACCGTTCCTGCGTCTGCCTGGGTGGCCGACAACGCCCAGGTGATCGGCGATGTGCGGCTTGGCGAAGACTGCAGCGTCTGGTTTGGCGTGGTGATCCGGGGCGACACCGAAACCATCACGGTGGGCCGGGGCACCAATGTCCAGGACAACAGCGTGCTGCATGCCGACATGGGCGTGCCCCTTACCCTCGGGGAAGACGTCACGGTCGGCCACCAGGTCATGCTGCACGGCTGTACCATCGGCGATGGTTCGCTGATCGGCATCCAGGCGGTTGTGCTCAATCACGCAAAGATCGGCAAGAACTGCCTGGTCGGGGCGGGCTCCGTGGTCACCGAAGGCAAGGAATTCCCGGACGGCTCCCTGATCATCGGCAGCCCCGCCAAAGCGGTAAGGCAGCTTTCCCCCGAGCAGATCGAGGGTTTAAAAATGATCGCGAAGCACTATATAGAAAATGCCCAGCGCTACAAGGCCGGGCTCAAGAAAATCGCCTGAGCACCCAGAATGACCAAACTACCCAATACATGCAGAGCGCTAACGTCAGGGCTCCCCTTCCAGCTGGGGCCGCGGAACTGGCTTCGCCAGGCCGCAGGCGCAGCGGCCCCCTCGGGGGGCAGGGAGCTACACGAAGTGAGCGACCGTGGGGGCCTGTTTAATGTCTGAGTTGCATAAATTCATCTTTGAAGGCCTGCCGGTTCGCGGCATGCTGGTTCGCCTGACCGATTCCTGGCAGGAAATCCTCAAGCGCAGACAGGCGGCCGGCGGCTACCCGGCCGAGGTCATGCAGCTGTTGGGCGAAATGACGGCCGCCGGCGCGCTGATGCAGAGCAACATCAAGTTCAATGGTGCGCTCATTCTTCAGATCTTCGGCGACGGCCCGGTCAAGCTGGCCGTGGCCGAGGTTCAGCCCGACCTGAGCTTGCGCGCCACCGCCACGGTGACGGGTACGGTCGATGCGGGCAGTTCGCTGAGCCAGCTGGTCAACGTGAGCAATCAGGGGCGCTGCGCGATCACGCTGGACCCCAAGGACAAGTTGCCGGGGCACCAGGCCTACCAGGGTGTGGTGCCGCTTTTTGGCGATCAGCGCGAGAAGATTGAGAACCTGGCGGAAGTGCTTGAGCATTACATGCTGCAAAGTGAGCAGCTCGACACCAAACTGATTCTGGCAGCCGACGGCAAGGTGGCTACCGGCCTGCTGATCCAGCGGCTGCCGGTCAAAGGCCAGGGGAACCTTGAAGGCCAGATCGACCGGGACGCCAACGAAGACCAGATCGGCGTCAATGAAGACTACAAACGTATTGCCATGCTGGCCGGCACGCTCAAGCGCGAAGAGCTTTTAACTCTCGATGCCGACACGATCCTGCGCCGCCTTTTCTGGGAAGAGCAGGTCACCCGGTTTGAACCCGCCACCCCCAGTTTTGCCTGCAGCTGTTCGCGCGACCGTGTGGGCAACATGCTGCGCAGCCTGGGTACAGACGAAATCGAAAGCATCATTTCCGAACGTGGCAAGGTCGCGGTTGGGTGCGAATTTTGCGGCGCACAGTATGAATTTGACCCGGTGGATGCGGCGCAGCTTTTCACCAGCCAGACCAACCAGCAGCCACCCACGTCCACCGTGCAATAGTTTCGTCGGCCGCGCTGCGGCAGGGCAATGCTTCAAGCGGTTGCTGCAGCGCGCTCCGCCAGCAGGTCGCTGAGCAGGCGGTGCTCACAAGCAGGATCGCTGCACTTTTCGCAGACCCACACCCAGGCCTTCCTGCTTTTTTGGGGGCTTGCTGTCGCGCCGGGCGTGCTTCGGGTGAAAGTCGGGGCACGGGGCCGCAGACTTTGCGCGGCCTCCAGCGCCCGGGCAAGGCGCTGCTCTGCGGTCCCGTACATCACGCGATAGGGAATGCCCGCGTGCGACAGGGTTGCACGAATCGACTGGTCGGCGCTGTGTTGAAGTTGCCGGCGTTCATCGGCCGTTGTTGCCGCCTGCACTTCTTCCAGTCCCATGAGCAGCGTCAGCCCAAAGCTGGGGAGGTCGGCAGGAAGGGACGCGGCATCGGTCACGGCTACGGTGGCTTCGTGCCCCGAGATTTTCAGGGCGCAGTCCAGCGCAGCGGCAAGCTGTCTCTTTCCGGTAAGTGGAGCGCCGGTAACGGCAATTTTCAGCACGGGTACTTTCGCAGGCTGGATACCCAGGGCTTACTTGGTCACCTGCACGAAGATTTCATTCGGCTTGACCATTCCGAGTTCGATCCGGGCTTTTTCTTCGACCATTTCGAGCCCCTCCTTCAGGTCTCGGACTTCTGCAGCGAGCTGGTCATTGGCAGCCTGCGCCTGAACGTTTTTGGCGAGCTGCTCGGTCAGCCGGTGCTGCATGTCGCGCACGCTGGGAATGCTGCCCCGGCCGATCCAGAGTTGCGCGTGGAATATGGCTAGCAGCGCAATCAGGATGGCGGGGACGAGTCGGTTTCCCATGCCTATGCTTGAGGGTGATGATTAAAGGACAAGGTTTTTTCGCCGGGCCGCCCCAAGAAAAAACGCGCCCCCTCGGGGGGCAGCGAAGTACGCGAAGCGACGAGCGTGGGGGCTGACTTTTCGCCGGGCCGCCCCAAGAAAAAACGCGCCCCCYCGGGGGGCAGCGAAGTACGCGAAGCGACGAGCGTGGGGGCCATTTACCGGAGGTTATAAAAGGCCGCGCGGCCCGGATAGGTGGCGATGTCACCCAGGTCTTCTTCGATGCGCAGCAGCTGGTTGTACTTGGCCATGCGGTCCGAGCGCGAGAGTGAACCGGTCTTGATCTGGCCCGCATTGGTGCCCACGGCGATGTCGGCAATCGTGGAGTCTTCGGTTTCGCCCGAACGATGGCTGATGACGGCGGTGTAGCCGGCGCGCTTGGCCATCTCGATGGCGGCAAAGGTCTCGGTCAGCGTGCCGATCTGGTTGATCTTGATCAGGATGGAGTTGGCAATCTGCTTGTCGATGCCTTCCTTGAGGATCTTGGTGTTGGTGACGAACAGGTCGTCGCCGACCAGCTGCACCTTTTTGCCCAGGCGTTCGGTCAGGGTCTTCCAGCCGTCCCAGTCGCCTTCGGCCATACCGTCTTCGATGCTGATGATGGGGTATTTGTCGACCCAGGTTGCCAGGATGTTGGTCCATTCGGTGGCGTCCAGGCTCAGGCCTTCTGCGCCCAGGACGTATTTGCCGTCCTTGTAGAACTCCGACGCTGCGCAATCGAGGCCCAGGGCAATTTGTTCGCCGGCCACATAACCAGCGGCGTCGATGGCCTCCAGGATCATCTGGATGGCCGATTCATGGTTGGCCACATTGGGTGCAAAGCCGCCTTCGTCGCCGACGGCCACACTCATGCCCTTGTCGTGCAGGATTTTCTTGAGCGCATGAAACACTTCAGCACCGTAGCGCACGGCCTCGCGAAAGCTTGGTGCGCCCACGGGAATGATCATCAGTTCCTGCAGGTCCAGGTTGTTGTTGGCATGCGCGCCGCCGTTGACGACGTTCATCATGGGCACGGGCATCTGCATGGCACCGCTGCCGCCGAAGTAGCGGTACAGGGGCAGGCCGGCTTCTTCAGCTGCTGCGCGTGCCACGGCCATGCTGACGGCCAGCGTGGCGTTGGCGCCCAGGCGCGATTTGTTGTCGGTACCGTCCAGGTCAATCAGCGTGCGGTCCAGGAAGGCCTGTTCGCTGGCGTCCAGGCCCAGCACGGCTTCGGAGATTTCGGTGTTGATGTGTTCGACGGCCTTGAGCACGCCTTTGCCGAGGTAGCGCGACTTGTCGCCGTCGCGCAACTCAATGGCTTCACGCGAACCGGTGGACGCGCCCGAAGGCACTGCAGCACGGCCCATGACGCCGGACTCCAGCAGCACGTCGCACTCAACGGTAGGGTTGCCACGGCTGTCGAGAATTTCGCGGCCGACGATATCAACAATTGCGCTCATTAGGTTCCTTTTTTTGTAGAGAGGGGATCAGACCGGGGCGGCAACGCCTTCGACCAGGACCATATTGAAAAACTCGGTGGCGCCAGCACGCTTGGCACGTGCGGCGCGGTACATTTCGTCGTCATAAAAGGCCTTGGCCTTTTCGTAGCTGGGAAAGCGCAGCATGGCGACGCGTGCAGGTTGCCAGGTGCCTTCCAGCGCCTCAAACTTGCCACCGCGCACCAGGTATTCGCCCCCAGCGGCTGCAACCGCGGCGGGCGCGGCCGCCATGTACTGCTTGTACTGCTCGGGGTCGGTGATCTTCATGTCGACAATGATGTAGGCGAATGTCATGGCTTGTGTAGGTTTCCGGGATGGATCGCTGGCTCAGGCGCTGAAGTTGTTTTCGAGGAAGCCGTTTTTCTTGGTGACACGATCCAGTTCGAGCAGTGTTTCCAGTAGCGCCTTCATGTGCTTGAGCGGTACGGCATTGGGGCCGTCGCACAAGGCCCTGGCCGGGTCTGGATGGGTTTCCATGAACAGGCCAGAGACGCCGACGGCCACCGCGGCACGCGCCAGCACCGGCACCATCTCGCGTACGCCGCCGCTGCTGGTGCCCTGGCCGCCGGGCAGCTGCACCGAGTGGGTCGCGTCAAACACGACCGGCGCGTTGGTCTCCCGCATGATGGCCAGGCTGCGCATGTCGCTGACCAGATTGTTGTAGCCAAAGCTGGCGCCGCGTTCGCAGGCCATGAAGTTGTCTTCCGGCAGACCGGCCGCCTTGACGGCCGCGCGCGCCTTGGTGATGACGTTCTTCATGTCGCCCGGGGCCATGAATTGGCCCTTCTTGATATTGACCGGCAGGCCGGACAGCGCGACGGCGTGGATGAAGTCGGTCTGGCGGCACAGCAGGGCCGGCGTTTGCAGCACATCGACGACCTTGGCGACCTGGGCGATCTGGTCTTCGGAGTGGATGTCGGTCAGCACCGGCACGCCAATTTCCTTTTTGACCTTGGCCAGGATCTCCAGTCCTTTTTCCGTGCCCAGTCCACGAAAGGCCGTCTCGCTGGTGCGATTGGCCTTGTCGAAACTGCTCTTGAAGATGAAGGGAATACCCAGCGAGGAAGTGATTTCCTTGAGCGTACCGGCGGTGTCCATCTGCAATTGCTCGGACTCCACCACGCAGGGGCCGGCGATGAGGAAGAAGGGTTGGTTCAGGCCAATGTCGAATCCGCAGAGTTTCATGGTCAGGCTACCGCCTTGAGGGGCTTGGCGGCAGCTTTCGGGTCCTGGCCTGCCGTGGCGCGCTGTTGGAGTACGGCCGCAATATAGGCATTGAACAGCGGGTGGCCATCCCAAGGCGTGGACTTGAACTCGGGGTGGAACTGCACGCCGACAAACCAGGGGTGGACGTCTTGCGGCAGCTCGACGATTTCGGTGAGTTGCTCGCGCTGCGTTAGCGCGGAGATGACCAGGCCCGACGCACGCAGGGCATCGAGGTAGTTGACGTTGGCTTCATAGCGGTGGCGGTGGCGTTCTGTCACCACGTCACCATAAATTTTGTGGGCCAGCGTGCCGGCTGCGACGTCCGAGCTTTGCGCGCCCAGGCGCATGGTGCCGCCCAGGTCGGATTTGGCATTGCGTGTCTTGATCGTGCCGTCGGCGTCTTTCCACTCGGTGATCAGCGCGATCACGGGGTGCGGTGTGGCGGGGTCGAACTCGGTGCTGTTGGCGTCCTTCAGGCCAGCCACATGGCGCGCGAATTCGATGGTCGCTACCTGCATGCCCAGGCAGATGCCAAGGTAAGGCATCTTTTGCTCGCGGGCGAAGCGGGCCGCGCAGATCTTGCCTTCGACGCCGCGTATACCGAAGCCGCCGGGCACCAGGATGCCGTCAAAGCGCGCCAGGCGCGAGACATTGTCCTGCGTGATGGTTTCGGAGTCGACATACTCGATGACCACCTTGGCGTGGTTCTTCATGCCGGCGTGGCGCAGGGCTTCGTTAAGCGACTTGTAGCTGTCTGAAAGGTCTACGTACTTGCCGACCATGGCGATGTGCACTTCGGTCTGCGGATGCTCGGTCTCGTAGACCAGGTCGTCCCAGCGCTTGAGGTTGGCCGGTGGCGTGTTCAGGCGTAGCTTGTCGCAGATCAGGCCGTCCAGGCCCTGTTCGTGCAGCATGCGGGGCACTTTGTAAATGGTGTCGACGTCCCACATCGAGATCACGCCCCACTCGGGAACGTTGGAGAACAGCGAGATTTTTTCGCGCTCTTCGTTGGGAATGCGGCGGTCGGCACGGCACAGCAGCACGTCGGCCTGGATGCCGATTTCACGCAGTTGCTTGGCGGTGTGCTGGGTCGGCTTGGTCTTGAGCTCGCCGGCGGCGGCGATCCAGGGCACGTAGCTCAGGTGAACGAAGGCGGTGTTGTTGGCGCCCAGGCGCAGGCTCATCTGGCGCACGGCTTCAAGAAAGGGCAGGGACTCGATGTCGCCGACGGTGCCGCCGATTTCGACGATGGCCACGTCGACCGCATCAGCCGTCTCGTAGCCGGCGCCGCGCTTGACGAATTCCTGGATTTCGTTGGTGACGTGCGGGATGACCTGCACGGTCTTGCCCAGGTAGTCGCCACGGCGTTCTTTCTCAAGCACGCTTTTGTAGATCTGGCCGGTGGTGAAGTTGTTGGCCTTGCGCATGCGCGTTTCGATGAAACGCTCATAGTGGCCGAGATCCAGGTCGGTCTCGGCGCCGTCGTCGGTCACAAAAACTTCGCCATGCTGGAAGGGCGACATGGTGCCCGGATCCACATTCAGGTAGGGATCGAGCTTGATTAAAGTGACTTTGAGGCCTCGCGATTCGAGGATCGCAGCTAAGGAGGCTGAGGCGATTCCCTTGCCCAGGGAAGACACCACACCGCCGGTGACGAAGACAAATTTGGTCATGTCAGGTACGAACCGCAAGTTCGTAGAGGTGGTAAACGGAGATTATACGGGTTGCCCGCCGGGTTACTTCTTGCAGGGGATACTGAATTTCAGCCCACAGCTGTTCGGGCTTGCACGGTGGCTCGCAGCCCACGTAAGGCTGGCCGGTGTTGACCAAGCAAGCCGGGGCCGCGGAACCGGCTTAGCCGGGCCGCAGGCGCAGCGCCCCCTCGGGGGGCA
Organism: Polaromonas sp. P1_E12; assembly: GCF_056405975.1. NCBI lineage: Bacteria > Pseudomonadati > Pseudomonadota > Betaproteobacteria > Burkholderiales > Comamonadaceae > Polaromonas > Polaromonas sp. P1_E12. Next base: position 600,594 of record NZ_JBFUBB010000001.1, read on the forward strand.
GCGCATTACGCGAAGCGAAAAGCGTGGGGGCCTTTCCTCCAACTGAGATACATTGCGGAACATGACGAATCAAGTGAATCCCATGGGAAGCGGCCCGGACGGCAATGAAGCCCTGGACTTGGCCGGCAGACACATCGTGCTGGGCCTGTCGGGTGGCATTGCATGCTACAAGGCCGCTGAACTGTGCCGGGCGCTGATCAAGGCGGGTGCCACGGTGCAGGTAGTCATGACCGAAGCTGCCGAGCAGTTCATCACGCCCGTCACCATGCAGGCCCTGAGCGGACGGCCGGTCTACACCAGCCAGTGGGACAGCCGTGAAGCGAACAACATGGCGCACATCAACCTGTCGCGCGAATCCGATGCGATCCTGGTTGCGCCCATGAGCGCCGATTTCATGGCCAAGCTGCTTCACGGGCGTGCCGACGACCTGCTGAGCCTGATGTGCCTGGCCCGGCCCATCGACAAGGTCCCGTTGCTGGTGGCCCCGGCCATGAACCGTGAGATGTATGCGCACCCGGCGACCCAACGCAATTTTGTCCAACTGGCCGGTGATGGTGCCACGGTGCTGGGCGTGGGCAGTGGTTTTCAGGCCTGCGGCGAGACCGGCGACGGACGCATGCTGGAGCCTGAGCAGATCCTCGAAGACCTGATTGCCTTCTTTGCGCCCAAGGTGCTGGCCGGGCAGCATGTGCTGGTCACGGCCGGACCGACCTATGAGGCCATAGATCCCGTGCGCGGCATCACCAACCTGTCGAGCGGGAAAATGGGTTTTGCCATTGCGCGGGCGGCGCACGAAGCAGGAGCAGAGGTCACTCTTGTTGCGGGCCCGGTCGGGCTGTCAACGCCACGCGGGGTCAATCGCATTGACGTCAAATCTGCACAAAATATGCTTGAAGCCGTTACAGGGCATGCGCAAGCAGCTACTATTTTTATAGCAACTGCGGCTGTCGCTGACTGGCGGCCGGCCGCGCCTTCAACGCAGAAGATCAAGAAAGACGGCTCCGGCCAGACGCCGCAGCTGGTGTTTACCGAAAACACGGACATCCTGGCCACTGTCGCCCAGTCACCCGCCGCCCAGGCCGGCCGGTTATTCTGCGTGGGTTTTGCCGCTGAAAGCCATGACCTGGCCGACAACGCCGGGGCCAAGCGCCTGCGCAAAAAAGTGCCGCTGCTGGTCGGAAACATCGGCCCCGACACTTTCGGTCAGGACCACAACGCGTTGCTGCTGGTAGATGCGGAGGGTAGCACCGCGCTGCCCAGGGCTTCCAAGCTCTCGCTGGCGCGCCGTCTGGTGCAGGAGATCGCCGCCCGGATGGCGGCCGGGCCATCGCACGGAAAGGCGGCTGCACCATGAATCACCCCTCGGACACACCGCCTGACGGTGATTTCGCCAGCTACGTGGAGCGCCTGACTGGCGCCAATGCCGCTGCGGGAGTGCGTGAGGATTTGCTCAAACCCCAGGCGGGTGTTTCCGCCAACCCCCGGTTTTCAGCGAGTTCAGGCACGCCTTCGGTGAAGGCTGCGCTGGCGCCTTTGGCTGGCATGTCCTTCCTCAGCCACGTTAGATGGGTAGTAGTGTTGTGGATCGCTACCCAGGCGCTCTCCGAAGTGCTGCCCGGCGCGGGCTTTTTGTTTTTGCCCGCGCTGCTGGTCTATGGGGCCTGGGTGGTCTTCAAGGCCAACCGCAACTCCTCGGGTGCGCTGGTCCAGCGGCTGCGCGAGCTCGCCCGGCAGGCCGCCGAAGAGGCGCAAAAAAATCAACAACCGAAGAAAAAATAATTCATGCTCATCGACGTCAAGATTCTCGACCCCCGCCTTCAGGACAACCTTCCTGCTTACGCCACGCCCGGCAGCGCCGGCCTGGACCTGCGCGCCTGCCTGGAGGCGCCCCTGACGCTGGCCGCCAACGCGTGGCAACTGGTACCGACCGGCATTGCGATCTACCTGCACAACCCCGGCTATGCCGCGCTCATCCTGCCGCGCTCGGGGCTGGGCCACAAGCACGGCATCGTGCTGGGCAACCTGGTCGGCCTGATCGACAGTGATTACCAAGGGCAGCTGATGGTCAGCGCCTGGAACCGCAGCGATGTGCCATTCACCATTGAGCCGATGGAGCGGATCGCCCAGCTGATGATCGTGCCGGTGGTGCAGGCGCAGTTCAATGTGGTGGCGGAATTTCCCGCCAGTGAGCGTGGCGAAGGCGGGTACGGCTCCACGGGCAAAGCCTGACCGCCTGAAGGGCTGGCGCTGGCGGGCAAAAGGCGTCAGGGGAGGGTGTTTTCCTACAACCCCTGCGACACGGCTCCCACGCCGCGACAGCTCTAATCCCCACCTTGTATTTGCTGCGGCGTGCCCTTAATGGGTCATGGGAGTCTCCGCGCTCCTGGTATCGGCTTCTCGCTAGCGTGAAGCCGATGGCAGGGGCCGGGAAGCTCATGAACTTATTAACAGGAGAGACTCATGCAAAACACATTCCGCTTTATTTCCTCGGCTTCCGCTGTGCTGGCACTGGTGGGCTTGGCTGCTTGCGCGCCCATGAGCCCCAGCGGCGATTCGTCCTACCCGGCCACCACCTCAACCTATCCCGCTTCTTCGTCCTATCCCGCCAATCAGCAGAATGCTTATGTTGAGTACGGACGGGTCATCAATGTGGAAGCCATCCAGACTACGGAAAAGGGCCGCGGCTCTGGCGTGGGTGCTGTCCTGGGCGGTGTGGCGGGTGCTGTGGTGGGTCACCAGATCGGTGGCGGCAGCGGCAAGGATGCTGCAACCGTGGTGGGTGCGGTGGGCGGCGCAGTGGCCGGCAACGCCATTGAAAAGAACCGCAATGCGACCATTCGTGAAAGCTATCGCGTCTCCGTGCAACTGGACAATGGCAGCTCACGCGCCTACGACGTGCCCAGCTACGGCAACCTTCGCGTGGGAGACCGCGTAAAGATCGAAAACGGCCAGATCAACCGGGTCATGTAAAGCTGCGGTTCCTCCGCATATGAAGAGCCGGCTACTCCCGCAGGGAAGGGCCGGCTTTTTTACGCCTGGAATTGCACGCGTCTCAGTGCAGCGTGCCACTTCCCGGTGTGATCGGCTCAAGTTTGAAAAAACCGGTACCAAGTGAGCCCTGGCCGATTTCCTCTTCGCTGGCTTCGCGCACGGCTTCAACCTTGAGGTTCAACCGGATGGCAATGCCCGCAAGGGGATGGTTGCCATCGAGCACGACGTGATCGGGGTAGATCTCGGTCACGGTGTAAATATGATCATGAGGCGCTTGCCCGCTGCTTCCTGGCGGAAGGGCCATGCCGTCGAAGGTCATGCCTTCTTCCAGTTCGGCTGGAAAAATCTTGCGGGGTTCGAGGAAAACCAGATTCTCGTCGTAGTCACCGAAGGCGTTTTCGGGCTCAAGGTGCAGCTCAAGCTTCTCTCCGGCTTCATGGCCTTGCAGTGCCTCCTCGATCTTCGCGAGGAGATCATCGCCGCCGAGTAAAAACTCGATGGGTTCGTCCAGCTCGTCCAGCACATCGCCCAGAGTGTCTTTCAGCGTCCATGTCAGGGCTACGACGCATTGCGGGGTGATTTTCATCCGACAATTGTCCCATGGATGTAAATCAATCTCTAGAGCTCCTCGCCGGCCTGAGCCCGGCGCAATTCATGCGCCGGCACTGGCAAAAAAAGCCGCTTCTCATCCGCCAGGCGCTGCCGGGGCTGCAACCTGTGCTCAGCCGCGCAGCACTGTTCAGGCTCGCGTCGCGTGAGCAAGTCGAGTCCCGGCTGATCGTCCAGCAGCCCAAGGGATGGCGGATGAAACAGGGGCCTTTTGCCGCGCGAAGCCTCCCGCCGCTGAGCCAGAAAGCCTGGACCTTGCTGGTGCAGGGGGTGGACCTGCATGACGCCGGCGCGCATGCGCTTTTGCAGAAGTTCCGTTTTGTGCCTGATGCCCGGCTCGACGACCTGATGATTTCGTTTGCCACGCCCGGCGGCGGCGTTGGGCCGCACTTTGACAGCTATGACGTGTTTCTGCTGCAGGCCAGCGGCCGGCGGCGATGGAAGATCGGGCGGCAGAAAGACCTGACGCTGCAGGAAGGCGTGCCGCTGAAAATCCTCCAGAATTTTGTTCCTGAGGAAGAGTTTGTACTGGAAGCGGGCGACATGCTCTACCTGCCTCCGCGCTATGCCCACGACGGCATTGCCGAGGCGTCGCTGCAGGCCGACGGAAAACCTGCAGATTGCATGACATATTCCATCGGATTCAGGTCGCCTGCACAGGGGGAACTTGCCGCGGAACTGCTGCATCGCCTGGCCGAGTTCACTGAGGACGATCGCCATGAGGGTGATGAATCTGCCGCGGAAGAACTCGGCCGCAAGGCACGGCCCCGCCTGTACCGCGATGCGGGGCAGGCCGCAACCCCAACACCGGCCGCCATGCCGTCAGAGCTCACGGCCTTCGCCGGCCAGGCGGTTCTGGACGCGTTGAAAGATCCCCTGGCCGTGGCTTGCGCCCTGGGCGAATACATGACCGAACCCAAGCCTTCGGTATGGTTTGATGAGGTGGAGTGCGAGTGGGATGTCGATGCGGCGCGGCAGGGGAGTGCCGGCGTGCATCTCGACACACGCACGCGGATGATGTATGACAGCGACCATGTGTTTATCAATGGCGAAAGCTATCGCGCCAAAGGTGCCGATGCTGCCCTGATGCACCGCCTGGCCGACCAGCGCAGCCTGGCCCCCCGGGAGCTGCGCAAGGCTGGCGCATCTGCCATCGCGCTGCTGGGCGACTGGCACGACGCGGGCTGGTTGCGGCAGACGCTGCCTGCGGAAGACGACTGACCTGATTGCCAAACAGCCTGGAGACGTTTTATGGATACGGAAAAAACCAGTTCTGCCCTGCCGCCCGCCTTGCTGGAAGGCCGGTTTACCGGCCGCAGCGATTTCACGGAGTTGATCAGGAAGTCGCTTTCAGCGGCAGCCGCACAGGGGTGGCGTGAAATCATTGTGTGCGATCCCGATTTCGAAGACTGGCCCCTGGGAGAACGTGCAGTCGTTCAGGCGCTGAATGATTGGTCCATGACGGGCCGGAAATTCACGATGCTGGCAAAAAACTACGATGAAGTGGTCAGGCGGCACGCCCGGTTCGTCACCTGGCGGCGTACCTGGGCGCACATTGTGGAATGCCGTGCCAATGCGTCGGGTGCGGCGGACGATATGCCCAGCGCCTTGCTCGGCCCCGGCTGGGTCTTTGAGCGGCTGGATGTGCAGCGCTGCACTGGCATTGCCGGCTCTGAGGTTGCGAGGCGGGTGGCGTTGAGGGAGCGCATCAATGAGCGTTTGCTGAAAAGTTCGCCGTCGTTCCCCGCCACCACGCTGGGGCTTTAAGGCGGGCATTTGTGCGTCTGAGGGCGCTACAGGCCTGTAAAGGCTGGCTTAGGGTTTTCCGGCTTGCGTTCCCATTTGTAATATCCGGCATATAATTTAAAGCTGGGTAGAAAGAGCTCGAGTCCTTTCCCCGGTCAAAAATAACTTGAATTCCGGTTTGGGTTTTCTTTTGGCAATTTCCGGAAATTGTTTTCTTAAATATCATCAAGGATCGTAAAAATGAACAAGTCACTCGTTTTGGCAGCTATCGTTGCCGCTGTTGCTCTGGCTGCTTGCGGCAAGAAAGAAGAAGCTCCAGCACCAGCTCCAGTTGCTGCACCAGCTCCAGCCCCTGCTGCTGACGCATCGGCTCCTGCCGCTGCCGCATCTGCACCTGCATCGGCACCTGCTGCTGACGCTGCTGCCGCTGCTGCCGCTGCTACCGCCGCTCCAGCCAGCGCTGCGAAGTAATTCTTCAGCGAGTCGAAAAAAGCCGCCGCGAGGCGGCTTTTTTATGGGCGCTTGTTTGCCGCGATGGCCGGTATGCACCCGCATTGCAGGGCCCACGACCCTTCCTCAGATATGGATCCAGCGTGTGCCGACGTCGGGCCTGGCCACAATAATGTCTTCTGCGCCACAGCCCAGGGCCTCGGCCATCAGGGCTTGCACCAGCTCCGGCCGGTTGTTTTGCGCGCTGAGATGGGCTGCCACCAGGTGGCGTAGCCCCTGATGCATGACGCCGCGGGCGACATCCGCAGCGGCCGTATTGGAAAGATGCCCAAATTGGCCGCCCACCCGCCGCTTCAGGAATGCGGGATAGGACGATTGGGCCAGCATGTCGGAATCGTGGTTGCACTCCAGCATCAGGGCGTCGCAGCCCCCAAGGTGTTCCAGTACATGCGAAGTGGCATGACCGAGATCAGTGAGGATTCCCAGCTTTGCCGAGCCATCGGTGCAGCTGAGCTGCAAGGGTTCCCGGGCATCGTGGGGCACCGTAAAAGGCGTCAGCTGCATGCCGCCGAGGTCAATGGCTTTCCCGTCGCGCGCCTTGTGCAGCAACCCGTCAAAATCTGGTGCCCCTATGCCTGCGTGGGTGCCATGGCTCATCCAGACCGGGATCCGGTAGCGAAGCGACAGTGACCGCGCGCAACCGATGTGGTCACCGTGCTCATGGGTGATGAACACGGCGTGGATGTCTTCGGGTTGCAGGCCCGCCTCACCGAGCCTGTAGAGCAGGTGCTTGAGCCCCAACCCGCAGTCGACAAGAATGCGAAGCGGCGTGATCCCCGACGCTTCAACCAGTGTGGCATTGCCTGAACTGCCACTGCCCAGGCTTTTGAACCTCAGCACACCGGTATGGAATCTTCAGTCGGGATGAACAGGATCACGAACCGGGATTTACCGCAGATCGTCGGCAATCACCTGGATGATGCGCTGGGCATTGGCCGATGCTTCAGGGGCACCCTGGGCATTGAGGACCGACACCGTGGTGCTTTCACCCTGGCTCTTGACGGCGATACGGTACTTCAACGGCGGCACGGCGGCTGGCGAGCCGCTGAACAGCTTGCTGAAGAAACCGGGCTCGGTTTTGTTCACGATGGGCTCGACGTAGCGCACGAAGTAGGTTCCCTGGCTGCGGTCGCGGTCTTCAACCGTGAACCCGGTGCGGTCCAGTGCCAGTCCGACGCGGCGCCATGCACGTTCAAAGCCTTCGTCGATCTGCACGACGGGCTGGCTGTTGACAGTGGCGATCCGCGAGGTTTGTTTGTCTGCACCGGCGGCCACCAGGGCCTTCGATTGCTCTTGCGTGACACCCAGCTTGACCATCAGGCGGCGCAGGAATTCGGCTTCCAGCTCCGGGTCGGCAGGGCGGGGTTGCCACATGGTGCTGTCGCCGCCGGTGGAGCCGGCCTTGACGCCGGTCAGCACCTCGACCATACCGCGGTGGCTGACATAGATTTCGGTGCCGCCATCAGGGCGGCGCTCCAGCCGTGTGCGGAACTTGTCGCGTTCACCTGTGGAGTACAGGCTGTCGAATACTTTGCCGATAGTGTTGCGGATGAAATCCTGCGGGAGCTTGGCGCGGTTTTCAGCGTAATCGGTTTCCATGATGCCGAGGTTTTCCTGGTCCTGGGACAGCAGGAAGCCGCTCTCCAGCCAGAAATCGCGCACGGGCGTCCAGAGCTTGTCTGCCGGCCGGTTCACCACCAGCCAGCGCTGGCTTCCTGCGCGTTCGATGCGAACGTCGCCCACGGTCACTGCGGCTGTCTGCACGGCCTGTGTCGGCTGGCCAACCTGGTAGCTGCTGGCGGACACCGCCGTACCGGGCACCACATAACGGGTTTCGCGGCTGAGTTGTGTCAGGTCGGGAGGGATCGCCAGGGAAGGGGCTTTGGCGCCGCTGCTTTTGTAGTCGACGCGTTCGCCTTCCATCACATCCCTGATGGAAGAGCAGCCGGCGAGCAGGCTGAGGGCAACCAGTGCAGACACGGTTGCGGCGCTCCGGGCTTTGGAAAATGCAGGATGTGTTGGCAATATCTTCACTTGGGTTCCCTTAAAAATCAGATCAGGCAAATCAGATCAGGCCGCAGATGCGCAAGGCGCTTTCCACGGTGGCTTCATTCGATGCTTCCAGCGGCGTCATCGGCAGGCGCAACGTCCCACCGCAAAGACCCATGCGGGCCATGGCCCACTTGACGGGAATCGGGTTGGCTTCGACAAAGAGGTTTCGATGCAGCGGCAGCAATTTAAGTTGCAGCTCCATGGCGCGACGGGTGTCGCCGGCCACTGCGGCCACGCAGAGTTCATGCATGAGGCGGGGCGCGACGTTGGCTGTCACGCTGACATTGCCCTGGCCGCCGCAAAGCATCAGCGCCACCGCGGTCGGGTCGTCGCCTGAATACACGGCAAAGCCCTTGGGCACTTCCTTGATCAGCCACTGGGCGCGCTCGATATTGCCGGTGGCTTCCTTGATGCCGACAATGCCGGGCACCTGGGCCAGGCGCAGCACGGTGGCATGCGCCATATCGGCGACGGTGCGGCCGGGCACGTTGTAAAGCACGGTGGGGAGGTCGCCAACCGCTTCCGCAATCGCCTTGAAGTGCCGGTACTGGCCTTCCTGGGTGGGCTTGTTGTAATAAGGGACGACCTGCAGCTGGCAGTCCGCGCCAACGCCTTTGGCAAATTTGGCCAATTCGATGGCTTCGGCCGTTGAGTTGGCACCGCAGCCAGCCATGATCGGCACGCGCTTTTTGGCCTGCTCAACTGACACCCGGATGATTTCGCAATGTTCTTCGACATTGACGGTTGGGGATTCGCCGGTGGTGCCGACCACGCCGATGCAGTCGGTCCCTTCGGCAATGTGCCAGTCAACCAGCTTGCGCAGGGTGGGGTAATCTACGCTGCCGTCTTCGTGCAAGGGCGTTGCCAGTGCAACGATGCTGCCAGTAATGGGTTTCATGCTCTGCTTGTAAACGTTCGCGGCCATGCAGGTATCTGGGGTGTTCCGGCCTGAACAGCTTCAAGCCGGCCCCGGAAAAGGCCAATCCTGCATTCTACCCAGAGCCTAGGTCAGTCTATAGCGGGGTGGACCCCCTTCCGCGGTATGAAGGGGGGCGGATAAACCCGCGGTGCTGGCTGAGTCGCGGACGGCGGCGATGCGCTGGACAAAGCGTGGCGGACGCTCCTCAAAACCCTCCTCGAAGGCCACCACTTTCAGGCCCTGGCAGACCTGCAGCAATTCACCGGGACGCAGTAAAAAGTCGGGGCGCGAGGGTTTGCCTACCGTTTCATTGCCCTGCGTAAAAGTTTCGTAAATCAGCACGCCACCCGGCGCCAGGCTGGCCAGCAGCGTGGGCAGGAGCGGCCGCCACAGGTAATTGGTGACGATGACGGCTTCAAACTGTCGTCCTTCAAAAGGCCAGGGACCTTCCTCAATGTCGGCCACCACGGCTTCAACGGTTTGGGCGGGGCGCGTGGGAAGAGCTGATGCTATGAATTCGATAGCTGCTTGCGCAAGATCCACAAGGGCCAGAGGGTGATTTCGTTCATAAAACCAGCGGGCATGACGGCCATGGCCGCAGGCCACGTCCAGCACTACGCCGCGCTCAGGCACCAGGTGCGACCAGCGCTGCACCCAGGCGGAGGGTGGTTCCGTGCCATGCGCGGTACCGGTCATAGGGTTTTTCCGCCGGGCCGCCCCAAGGAAAAATGCGCCCCATAAGTGAGATCAGGGGCAGCGCGCCGCAGGCTCGGAGTGACAAGCGTGGGGGCTGTATTCATGGTCTTACGTCATCTTTGAGCGCGGCGAGCGCCATCGCCTCGACCCGGCCCGGCGCGATCAGCTTGAGCCAGCGGCCCAGCTTGCCCTTGGCCGTCATGACCACCTCGCGTTCCCGGCGCGCCATGCCCTCAAGGATGAGCCGTGCGCATTCTTCCACGCTCATGGCGTCGTCTTCCTTCAGGCCGCTGGCACCGGCCGCCTCACCGGCCGCGTTGAAGCCGCGGTGGCGGATGCGGGTGGCGACCACGCCCGGGTAGGCCGTCGTTACGCTGACACCGGCCGTTTTAAGCTCGGCGCGCAATGCCTCGAAGAAGCCCGTCATGGCGAATTTGGTGGCGCTGTAGGCTGTGCGGCCCGGCACACCGATCAGGCCCGCCAGGCTGGAGACCGCCACGATGCTGCCGTGGCGCACTTTTAAGTAAGGCAAGGCGGCATGGGTGCACCAGACGCTGCCCCAGAGGTTGATGCGCATCAACTGTTCGTACCAGGCCAGGTCCTGGGCCTTGACGTCTTCAAAAAGGGCTTGCGCCGACATGCCTGCGTTGTTGATCAAGGCATCGATTTGCCCGAACCGGCCGATGGCGGCGGCCACCAGCTGGCGGCATTGGTCCTCTTGCGACACATCGGTTTTGACGGCCAGGGTCAGCGCCCCATGGGCGGCGCATTGGCCCGCAACCTCATTGAGCAGTGCTTCATTGCGCGCGGCCAGCACCAGCGCCACGCCGGCGCCGTGGGTTTTGGCCAATTGCCGCGCCATTTCAGCGCCTATGCCGTCAGAGGCTCCGGTAATTACTATTGTTTTCATAGCTGCTTGCGCCCGTCCTGATTGGGCCGCAGCCCAAAACACACATAAAACCCCTGGGAAGGGCCTTGCGCTAGAAGCAGGCCCAGACCTGGTTGGCGAGTGTGAACAGGAAATCCGGCCGTGTGTAGAGGGCAAACACCCCCAGCGACGCGATGATCGCAAGCGTCCACAGGCCGATTCTTTTGGCCATCTCAGGCCCCTTGGGGCACGGCCGCGCGTGCAATCGGTGATTCACGCACCGGCAGGTTCACCAGCGCGGCAAACACGCCCAATGCAATCGCGATGTACCAGACGATGTCGTAGCTGCCCGTGCGGTCATACAAATAGCCGCCCAGCCAGACGCCCAGGAAGGAGCCGATCTGATGGCTGAAGAAGATAAAGCCGCCCAGCATCGACAAGTGCTGGATGCCGAAGATCTGCGCCACGACGGCGTTGGTCGGCGGGATGGTCGACAGCCACAGCAGGCCCATCAGGCTGGCAAAGATGTAAACGCTCAAGGGGCTCAGCGGTGCCGCCAGGAACACGGCGATCACGATGGCGCGCGAGAGATAAATCGTCGCCAGGATCTTGCGTTTGGCGATTTTCTGACCCAGCGAGCCTGCAATATAGGTGCCAAACACATTAAAGAGGCCGATCAGCGCCAGCGCATAGCTGGCCACCTGGGGAGACAGGCCCTTGTCCTTGAGGTAGCTGGGCATGTGCACGCCGATGAACACCACCTGGAAGCCGCAGACAAAGTAACCCGCCATCAGCAATTGAAAGCTCGGGTACTTGAAAGCCTCGCGCAGCGCCTGAAGGATAGTTTGCTCGCGTTTGGCAGGCTGCCCGCCGGTAAAACCGCCTTCGCGCAGGCCCAATGCCAGCGGCGCAATCAGCAGCACCGCGCCGCTCAGCACCAGCAAAGCCTCTTTCCAGCCCAGGCTGCTGATCAGCAAACCTTCGGTCGGCACCATCAGGAACTGGCCGAATGAGCCCGCCGCCGCGGCCACGCCCATGGCCCACGAGCGTTTGTCGGCCGAAATATTGCGCCCGATCACGCCGTAAATCACGGCATACGTGGTTCCGGCCTGTGCGGCGCCAATCAGCACGCCGGCTGTCAGGGTGAACAGGAAACCGGTGGGCGACAGCGCCATGCCCACCAGGCCCAGCCCGTACAGCAGCGCGCCGCCCACGATCACGCGGAAGGCGCCAAAGCGGTCGGCCGCCATGCCGGCGAAGATGCCGAACACCCCCCAGGACAGGTTTTGCACCGCCAGCGCAAAGGCAAAAGTCTCGCGCGTCCAGCCCTGCGCCTGCGTGATGGGCTGCAGCCAGAGGCCAAAACCGTGGCGAATGCCCATGGACAGCGTGACGATGGTGGCGCCGCAGATCAGCACCTGCAGCATGGAGAGTTTTTTGGTGTCGGTGGTCATGGGCGAGTCGCCTCGAGTGGCGAAAAAAGGAAAGGCCTGAGGCGGCCGGGAGGCTCTTTGCCGACTGTAACGAAAATGGCGAAACACTGCCGGGGCCGTCCTTCGTTCCCACCCTTGAATCAGACGGGCTGTATGTTTGTACAGTGACTTTTGCGGCCCCGACTACAATTGCGGCAATTCTTTCATCTGCCATGGCTGACAAACTACCCACTGAATATTCCGAAGGCTCGATCCGTGTGCTCAAGGGCCTGGAGCCCGTCAAGCAGCGCCCGGGCATGTACACCCGCACCGACAACCCCCTGCACATCATCCAGGAGGTGCTGGACAACTCCGCCGACGAGGCCCTGGCCGGCTACGGCAAGAAGATCAAGGTGACGCTGCACACCGACGGATCGGTGAGCGTTGATGACGATGGCCGGGGCGTTCCCTTTGGCCTGCACCCGGAAGAAAAGGTGCCGGTCATCGAGATCGTCTACACCCGGCTGCACGCCGGCGGCAAGTTCGACAAGGGCAAGGGCGGCGCCTACAGCTTTTCGGGCGGCCTGCACGGCGTCGGCGTGAGCGTGACGAATGCACTGTCCAAACGCCTGGAAGTCACCTCCTACCGTGAAGGTATGGTCGCCCATCTGGTGTTCTCCGGCGGGGACGTGACCGAGAAACTGCACCTGCGCAAAAACGGCGAGGGCGACCGCAAGACCGGAACCACCGTCCGCGCCTGGCCCGATTCCAAATACTTTGAATCGGCCGCGCTGCCCATGGCCGAGCTCACGCACCTGCTGCGCAGCAAGGCGGTGCTGATGCCCGGCGTCACGGTGACGCTGACCAACGAGAAAACCAAAGACGTCCAGACCTGGCTCTACAAGGGCGGCCTGCGCGACTACCTGATGCAGACCCTGACCGGCGACCCGGTGATCCCGATGTTTGAGGGCGAAGGTTTTGCCGACGCTTCGCACGAGAGTTTTGCCGAAGGCGAGGGCGCGCAGTGGTGCGTGGCCTTCACCGAAGAGGGCCAGCCGGTGCGCGAAAGCTACGTCAACCTGATTCCCACCAGCGCCGGCGGCACGCATGAAAGCGGCCTGCGCGACGGCCTCTTCAATGCCGTCAAGAGCTTTGTCGACCTGCATTCGCTGCTGCCCAAGGGGGTCAAGCTCTTGCCCGAAGACGTTTTTGCCCGTGCCAGCTATGTCCTGAGCGCCAAAGTGCTCGATCCGCAGTTCCAGGGCCAGATCAAGGAACGCCTCAATTCACGCGACGCGGTACGGCTGGTGTCGAGCTTTGTGCGGCCGACGCTGGAGCTCTGGCTTAATCAGCACGTCGACTACGGCCGCAAACTGGCCGAACTGGCCATCAAGGCCGCCCAAACCCGGCAGAAAGCCGGCCAGAAGGTCGAAAAACGCAAAGGCTCCGGCGTGGCCGTGCTGCCCGGCAAGCTGACCGACTGCGAAAGCCGGGACCTGGCGCACAACGAAGTCTTCCTGGTCGAAGGCGATTCGGCCGGCGGCAGCGCCAAGATGGGCCGCGACAAGGAAAGCCAGGCCATCCTGCCGCTGCGCGGCAAGGTGCTCAATACCTGGGAGGTCGAGCGCGACCGCCTGTTTGCCAACACCGAAATCCACGACATCGCGGTCGCCATCGGCGTCGATCCGCACGGCCCCAATGACACGCCCGACCTGAGCGGCCTGCGCTACGGCAAGGTCTGCATCCTGAGCGACGCCGATGTGGACGGCTCGCACATCCAGGTGCTGCTTTTGACCCTCTTTTTCCGCCACTTCCCCAAATTGATCGAATCGGGTAATGTGTATGTCGCCCGGCCGCCGCTGTTCCGGGTGGACGCGCCGGCCCGCGGCAAAAAGCCGGCATCCAAGGTGTATGCCCTGGACGAAGGCGAGCTGATTGCCATTTTGGACAAGTTACGCAAGGATGGCGTGAAGGAAGGCGCCTGGAGCATCAGCCGCTTCAAGGGCCTGGGCGAGATGAGCGCGGAACAATTATGGGAAACCACACTCAATCCTGACACCCGCCGCCTGTTGCCCGTGCAATTGGGCAACCAGGATTTTCTGCAAACCGAGACGCTCATCACCAAGCTGATGGGCAAAGGCGAGGCCGCAGCGCGCCGCGAACTGATGGAGTTGCACGGTGACAGCGTCGAGGTGGACGTTTGAGGCTTCTCCTGTCGTTTGCGCGTGTGATGGGCATCGTGGTACTGGTGCTTGCCGCATTCTGGGCGACGGTGGCACTTGCGCGCCATGAATTCATGGCCTCCGGCTTTGCTTTCGCTCTTGCCGCAGGTGGTTTGTGTTTGTCGATTTTTTCAGAGAAGGCCATCGCCAGAAAGAAGCAGCAGGCGGAGAAAGAGGTCACGTTGGAGGCGCTGCTGTTTAGCGACAGTGCGCTGGACGTGCCATTTCGCTGGTTTCGCTGGCTCTGTTTTGTCGTTGCGCTGTTGCTGATTTTTGGGGTAACGGGTTTGCTGGCAAGGGCGACCTGGCAGGAAGGGAAGTTGGTTCCCGTGGCCTTGCTGAGCAGTTTTGCTGTTCTATTGTTTGTGTACATTGGCAGTTTGTTTGTTTCAGGTTATGCCGCATGGCAATCCGGCAGCGCGTTGAAGGCGGATTTGCTGGGCTTGAGGCTCTGCGGCTTGCCCGCTATCGCCTGGAAGCATATTCGCGGGATCGACCTTAAGCAGTTTGAAGTCAAGGGGCAAAAGAAAGCCATCTTGATGTTGGCGCTTGATCCGGCGACGTTCAACGAGCTGAAATCTGCCTTGGTGCCGAGGTCGCTTCATTGGACGGGTCCCAAATTAAGGGAGAAGCCTGCGGTAGTAGAGTTTGGTTGCGATTTTTTAGGAAGAGACCCGGAGCTCGTCGTTCGGGCCGTCCAGTTCATCGCGGACAAATCAGGTGGGCGAAGGGTCAAGGGCTGGAACTACCTTGAAGCAATTGACGTGGCGGAGCAGCGAGAGCAAGCTGCTGAACTCCGCAGGGAGGCAAACCGCAAGAGTGACCTGCTGTTTGCCGAGCTGCAGCGAATGAACCGGTCGGGACCTGTTGATGAAAAAAGACTGGCGGAAATTGACCGTCAAATGCAGGCTGAACTCGAACGGATGAGTTCAGCGGCCAATGCAGAAGTAAATGCTTTCAAGCACAACATGAGTGCACTGGATGAGCGCCTGAAGCCGCTGAAATGGTTTTACAGGGGAATGGTGGTTTTGCTGATTGTCATGATTGGTGGGGCCGTTTTAAGAATTGTGCTCACACTGAAGTCCTGACTCGTGACGATGAATAACTTGATGTTTTACCGTTCCTGCAAGCTGACCTCGTGGTTCCGACGGCCTGAGGCCGACAGGTTTGCCTGGATGGTTGAGCAATCAACAATGGATTTCTTTTATGAAAATTTTTAGTGGCAAACCCAGGCTCTGGCCGGGTTTCTTTTTGAGCCTGCTAATGCTGCTGTCGCAGCAATCTGCCCATGCCGACATCTGGGGCTACGTGGACAAAGACGGCATTGCGCATTTTTCGGCTGTGCGGCTGGATGAGCGCTATGAGCTTTTCTTTCGTGGTGTTGAAAGTTTCAGCGCAGGCGACAACGTTGCCAAAAGCGGCAAAGCCGTCGGCAACGGCGCCAACCGGGCCACCGGTGTGGCCAATGCGCCGCCCAAGCTGCTTGCTTACTTTGATGTGTCCCCCAACTACAAGGCCGTCAAGCACCTGCTGCGCGAGGCTTCAGCCAAACACGGCATCGACTACGAGCTGCTGCAGGCACTGATCGCCACCGAATCCGGATTCAACGCCCAGGCCGTTTCGCCCAAGGGTGCGGTCGGGCTGATGCAGCTGATCCCGCCGACAGCGGAGCGCTATGGCGTACGGGCCACCAAGGATTCCACCATCCACAAAAGGCTCACCGATCCCAAGACCAACATCCGGGCCGGCTCCAGCTACCTCAGTGATCTGATTGCCATGTTTCCCGGCCAGCTCGAACTGGCCATCGCTGCGTACAACGCCGGCGAGGGCGCCGTTCAGCGTGCCGGCAACAAGATTCCGAACTATCCCGAAACCAAAAACTACGTCAAGACCGTGATGCAGCTCTATAACCACCTCAAGCCACCCAGCATGGCGTCCGGCGGCCGCGTTCGCATGGAAATGATGGGCGGGGCCACCGGCCGCGGCAACATGGTGTCACCCACGGTGGTGTCCACCGCCACGCCAGAGGCCTTGCCCGAGCCGTACTGAGGTCACAATGCGCCTTGTGTCCTGCCCGGCAGCCTGATAGACAGCTTTCCTTTTTTGTAACCCTGTGGCGGCCGCACCCGCGTGTGCCGGCATGCCTCACGCCACCTTACCCGCCAAGCCAAACTCAAGATGGATCTCTTTACACCGGACGCCGTAGCCCCGATCCCCGAACCCGCAGACCAGGATTCCCTGGCCGCGTACGCGCAGCGGGCTTACCTTGAATATGCCCTCAGCGTCGTCAAGGGCCGCGCCTTGCCCGACGTTTGCGATGGCCAGAAGCCGGTGCAGCGCCGCATCCTCTTCAGCATGTCGCGCATGGGCCTGGGTTTTGGCGGGGCGAATGGCGCGAGCGGTGCCAAGCCTGTCAAGAGCGCGCGCGTTGTCGGCGACGTGCTGGGCAAATACCACCCGCACGGCGACCAGGCGGCGTACGACGCGATGGTGCGCATGGCGCAGGACTTCAGCCAGCGTTATCCGCTGGTCGATGGACAAGGTAATTTCGGCAGCCGCGACGGCGACGGCGCAGCGGCCATGCGATACACCGAGGCTCGGCTGGCGCGCATCACGACGCTGCTGCTCGACGAGCTTGACGAAGGCACGGTCGACTTTGTGCCCAACTACGACGGCTCCTTTGAAGAGCCGCGCCAGTTGCCGGCACGCTTGCCCTTCACGCTGCTCAACGGCGCCAGCGGTATTGCCGTGGGCCTGGCTACCGAAATTCCCAGTCACAACCTGCGCGAAGTCGCCGACGCCTGCGTGGCGCTCATCAAGACACCCAAGCTTGCGGACGAAGAGCTGTACGCGCTGATCGCCGGGCCCGACTACCCAGGCGGTGGGCAGATCATCTCGAGCGGCGCGGAAATCGCGGCGGCCTACAGCACGGGCCGCGGCTCGCTCAAGGTGCGTGCCCGCTGGAAGATTGAAGAACTCGCGCGCGGCCAATGGCAGCTGGTGGTGCAGGAACTGCCGCCCGGTGTCAGCACCCAGCGAGTGCTCGAGGAAATCGAAGAGCTCACCAATCCGAAAATCAAGGCCGGCAAAAAAGCCCTGAGCCAGGACCAGGTGCAGCTCAAGCAGACCATCCTGGCCGTGCTCGACGTGGTGCGCGACGAATCCAGCAAGGACGCCGCCGTGCGCCTGGTGTTCGAGCCCAAGACGAGCAAGATCAGCCAGTCCGAGCTCATCAACACCCTGCTGGCCAACACCAGCCTGGAAAGCTCCTCGCCCATCAACCTGACCATGGTCGGGCTGGACGGCAAGCCGACGCAGAAAAACCTGCGCCAGATGCTGACGGAGTGGATCGAGTTCCGCCAGACCACGGTGCAAAAACGATCGCAGCACCGGCTCGACAAAGTGCTGGCCCGCATCCACATCCTCGAGGGGCGGCAACTGGTGCTGCTCAACATCGACGAGGTGATCGCCATCATCCGCCAGTCGGAAGAGCCCAAGCCCGCATTGATAGAGCGCTTCAAGCTCAGCGAAATCCAGGCCGAGGACATTCTTGAAATCCGCCTGCGCCAACTGGCACGGCTTGAAGCCATCAAGATCGAGCAGGACCTGAAAAACCTGCGCGAAGAGCAGGGCAAGCTCGAGGAAATCCTGGGCAGCCCGGCGGCGCTCAAGCGCCTGCTGGTCAAGGAAATCGAGGCCGACGCCAAGCAATTCGCCGATGCGCGCCGCACGCTGATCCAGGCCGAGAAAAAGGCCGTGCTCGAAGTCAAGGTGCTCGACGAGCCGGTGACCGTGGTCATCAGCGACAAGGGCTGGGTGCGCGCACGCAACGGTCACGGACATGACCCGGCAGGCTTCGCCTTCAAGGCGGGCGACGGGCTTTACGGTACCTTCGAATGCCGCACCATCGACACGTTGCTGGCCTTCGGCTCACGCGGCCGCATTTATTCGGTGCCGGTGTCATTGCTGCCCGGTGCGCGCGGCGACGGCCAGCCGCTCACCACCCTGATCGACCTGGAGTCCGGCACGCAGCTGGTGCATTATTTTGCGGGCCCGTCCAATGCCGCATTGCTGCTGAGCGCCAGCGGCGGCTACGGCTTCCTCGCTACGGTCGAGAACATGACGTCGCGCCTCAAAGCCGGCAAGGCCTTTATCAGCTGCGCTGAAGGTGAAACCATTTGCAGGCCTTCGCATGCCGCCTTCACCAGCGCATCGGCGCCCTTGGTGCCGGCCACGCATGTGGCTTGCGCCTCGACGGGCGGCCGCATCCTGACGTTTGAAATCGCGGAACTCAAGATGCAGGCCGCCGGCGGGCGCGGCCTGATGCTGATCGACCTCGAAGCCAAAGACACTTTGGCTGGTGCAGCCGCCTACACGCGCAGCGTGAAGATTGAAGGCATTGGCCGCGGCGGCAAGGCGCGTGAGGAAACGCTGGAAATCCGCAGCCTGAACAATGCCCGTGCGGCGCGCGCGCGCAAGGGCAAGGCGGCCGACCTGGGCTTCAAACCCACCGGCATCAGCCGCGTTGAGTAAAACTGACTGAAGGTCATAACTGGCGGGCGCAAGCAGCTATTGATTTAATAGCAAGATGCTGCGCTCACCGGTCTGGTCAGCAGCTATTCAGCAATCAAGCTGCCAAGAGCAGATCAAGCTTTTTCAGGCCCGCCACCGTCTCCAGGCAGGCTTGCGCCACTTCCTTGCCCTTGGTCAGGAAATGTTCCGTGAAGAATTTTCGGTGTTCGTCATGCTCATGAAAATGCTGCGGCGTCAGCACCGCTGAAAACACCGGCACGCCGGTTTCCAGCTGGATACCCATCAGCGCGCTGATCACCGCATCGGCCACAAACTCGTGACGGTAGATGCCACCGTCCACCACCAGCCCGCAGCAGACCACGCCTGCATAACGGCCCGACTGTGCGAGTTTTTTCGCGTGGAGCGGAATCTCGAACGCGCCGGGCACTTCAAACGTGTCGATGGATTCAGCGCCCACGCCTTGCCGGGCCATCTCGGCCAGGAAGGCACCGCGGCCCTGGTCCACGATGTCTTCGTGCCAGGACGACTGGATAAAGGCAAAACGTGCCTTGTGGGAGGAGCCGCTGGAATGGTTGGTGGAAACGGGGAACTGGGTTGACTGACTCATGGATGGCCTCTGTTGGGTGTTACCAGAATCAGGGCGCACGAGCCTGCGGCTTTGCGCGTGGACACGCGGACGACCGCAGCGCAGAACGCGCCCAGTCGTAAACGCCCACGGCACAGCCGTAAACATCGCGCTCTCTTTCATCCGGACTGTGACCGTCGGCTTCGGAGTTGAACCGAATCTGCTGACCCTGGTTGCCGTATGAAGCACGGCAACCAGGCGCTCGCGGGCTGATGCAGTTGCCTGCAAACACCGCCGGTGGGGAATTTCACCCCGCCCTGAGAACGCTACCCCGGCAAAATGGCCGGGGCGAAGTGAATTTTATGGTTTGCGAGAAACCTTTGCCGGGCGGGTGAATGCCCTGGCGCCAGCTCAGAGGAGGGTACTCAGCGAGGTCCAGTAGCTGTCCATCAGCTTTCTTGCGTCTGCAATCGCTTTTTCCTTGCTGGTTCCGCTGGGGATTCGCATGATCAGTGCAAATTCGACCAGCTTGTCTCCAATGACCGAGAACCTGCTGATGCCCAGCGTGTTCAGTACAGAGGCGTCCGGTGAAACCTGAAAGTCCGCCGTCGGGAAGCAATGCGAGCCAATCCTGTTGGGCACCAGGAGTTCAATGGACTCACCAAACGGGCCGGTCAACCTGGAGAAGGAAAACGGCGCGCCGCGGGATGACTTGACCTGTAAGTCGGCCGCAGCACGCAGACCGCTTGCGTTGCTTCTCATGCTGGAAGGAAGCTCTGTCACCACGATCGCGGCAATCGGGGGAGCCAGATCTCCCGGGGAAAGCAGCACATAGTGATCAGTGACCCCGCGCGATTTGTCGTTCAGGAAAAGCTTGACGTGCGTTCGTTCCAGTTCGGGAAGCTGCGGCACGGCAATTTGAAACCCCGCGTCCTTCAGGATGATTTTTCGGGTGGACTTGATGGTCGCTTCGTCTGCATTGCGCACCATGAGGTTTCCGCCTCCGCCGTTGCAGGGCTGGAGCGATAAATTCCAGACAGACCTGATGTCGTTGGCTGCACCCGCAGGAGCTTGGGCAACTGCCAGCGGGGGACAGGCCAAAGCCAGGTACAGGACAGACATCCCGAGCTTGGCGAGTTTGCCGAAATGCCGCTTTTCCTTGTTCATGGTGAATACTTTCAGAAAGTCGGCTTCCGTGCAAACTTCGTTGCACTTGCCATGAAGAAGGTTCTGCTGGAAGTCAAATTCAGGCCGGGGGTACAAAGCTCCGGCCTGACGTCTTGTCTCACTCGACTTCAGCAACCAGGTCGATCTCGACGCAAGCGCCCATGGGAACCTGGGCCACGCCAAAGGCGCTGCGCGCATGCTTGCCGGCGTCGCCGAAGACTTCTGCAAACAACTCGCTGGCGCCGTTGGTCACCAGGTGCTGCTCGGTATAGTCGCCGGTCGAGTTGACCAGGCTCATGAGCTTGACGATGCGCTTGACCTTGCCCAGGCCGACGGCGGCTTCGAGTGTGCCCATCAGGTCGATGGCGACCGAGCGCGCGGCGGCCTTGCCTTCTTCTGTCGTCATGTTCTTGCCGAGCTGGCCGACGAGGGGCTTGCCGTCCTTCTTGGCGATGTGGCCGCTCAGGAACACCAGGTTGCCGGTCTGCACGAAGGGCAGGTAAGCTGCCAGGGGCGTTGCCACGGTTGGCAGGGTGATGTTCAGTGCTTTCAGCTTGTCGTAGGCGCTCATGGTGATCCTTTTGGTGAAGAAAAATGGCACCAGCCCAATGAGTATAAGCGCGAGCAGCTATTGTTTTGATAGCGAATAAAGCGGCGCGGCCGGCTGGTAGTGCAGGGAATTGTAGGATGGTGCCCGGGTTCCGGAGGCCTTTGGGGTCATGAAAGGAAATGATGGAACGGCGCAGGGCCTGCGCGGCTTGTCCCGCGCCCCCTTTCACCGTTCCACATGCCGGCGTCACTCGGGCTTGATGCCGGCCTTTCGCACCACAGCACCCCAGCGGTCTACTTCGTTGCGCATGAAGGCACGCAGTTCGTCGCGTGTCGAGCCTTTCAGGTCAATGCCCAGGGTGGTGAGGCGCTCGCGCGTGGAAGGGTGCGCCAGCGCCGCCACCGCTTCGCTGCGCAGCCGCTCGACGATATCGATCGGCGTGGTGGCCGGCGCCACCAGCGCCCACCACTGGTTGAACTGCATGCCCTCGATGCCGGCTTCGCGCGCGGTCGGCACGCCGGGCAGGGTAGCCAGGCGCGCATTGCCGGTCACCATCAAGGCAGAGATCCTGTTCGCGCCCAGCAGCGAACTGCCGCTGGCCATCGTGGCGAAATGCGCGTCCACCTGGCCGGCTGCGACGTCGGTGAGCGCGGGTGCGGAGCCGCGATAGGGAATGGCGTTGACCTTGATCCCCGTGGCGCCGGCGAACAGTTCGCTGGAAAGGTGGCTGATGGAGCCATTGCCGCTGTGGGCAAGCGCCAGCGGCACCTTGCTGCCCCGGTAGTTTTTGAGGAAGCCCTTGATGTCGCCATTCTTGTACTGCGCGCCGCCGGCAAACAGCAGCAGCGGCGAGGTGCCGACCATGGACACCGGCGTGAAGTCGCGCAGCAGGTCGTAGGGCATCTTGTTGAACACGGCCGGCGCAATCGCATGCGGCAGCTCGACGATGGCGAAGGTGTAGCCGTCAGGCGCGGCCTTGGCCGCGGCTTCGGTGCCGATGCGCCCGGAAGCGCCGGAGCGGTTGTCGACCACCACGCTTTGCCCCATGGTTTCGCCCATGCGCTGGGCAATCGCGCGGGCGATGGCGTCGGTGCTGCCACCGGGCGCCCAGGGCACGATGAGGCGGATGGGTTTGTCGGGGTAGGCGGCATGGGCGGTTCCCGCCAGGGTGGCGCAGGCCAGAAGCAGGGCGGGGAGCAGTCGGGTCTTCATGGTGAAAAATTCCTTTGCGGGCTGAAGAAAAAGGAGTCGTGTGGTCAAGGGATGGGGTTAAAGGTGTCGCGGTCGCCTTTGGCCGTGAGCAGCAGCAAGGCGTGTTCTGATGCCTGTACTTGGCCGAGTGCGCGTAGGTGCGCCAGCGCACTGAGGCAGGCGCCGGCGCAAAGCTCCACCCACAGGCCTTGCGCCGCGAGTCGGGCGCTGCCCTCAATGGCGCCGGCATCATCAATGGCCACGGCGCCGCCGCCTGACTGCTGCACGGCCAGTTGCTGCTGCAGCGTGACGGTGCTGCCGCCTGTTGAAAATTGTGCCGTCTGGCCGTTAAATTCCGATTGCAGTGGCGCACCCTCGAGTACGCGGGAAAGGCGGGGGAACGGCTCAACGGCCCACAGCCTGGGCATGTGCCCGATGAGTTTCGCCTGGTGCAAATCACGCAGTGCGCTGTAAATGCCCCAGAGCAGGTCGCCGCGCGCAGTGGGCACCAGCACGTGGTCCGGCACGCAGCCGCCGGCGACAAATTCGAGCGCCACCGCGCGGTAGCCTTCCACGCCAAAGGCCGGGCTGCCGACCGCGGGCACGCTGTAGTTGGTGAGCGCAAATGCGCCGTCCTGCTCGACCCGCCGGCGTACATGGCTCCAGCGGTAAAAGCCGTGGTCGAACACCACGCGCCGGGCGCCCAGGTGATGGAGGGCTCGCGCAAAAGGCGCCGGCATGTCGCGGTAGGTGGCGATTTCGCAGGGCAGTCCGGCCGCGGCGCAATAGGCTGCTGCCGACACTGCTGCGTTGCCGCTGGAAGCCAGCACCACGGTCTGTGCGCCTGCGTCCAGCGCCCGACTGACGGCCTGTGCCGACATGCGGTCTTTGTGCGAGCCGGTGGGGTTCATGCCCTCGTGTTTGGCGCTGAGCTGGCGCAGGCCAAGCTCGCGCGCCAGGCGCGGCAGGTCCAGGCAAGGCGTGTCGCCTTCGCCCAGGGACACGCCGTGGGTGTAAGGCAGCCAGTCTCCCCACTTATAACCTGTACTGGCAGTTTTCAGTGTTTGGGGCAGCCCGGTGTAAACGGCTTCCAGGCTGGCGGGCGTACCTTGCGCCGCGCAGTGCGGGCAGCCGGTGGGCAAATCCTTCAGCGGGTATTTACGGGCGCAGAGGATGCAGCGCAGCCCGGTCATCCGGGGATTGCGGCTGATGGCGTTCCATGCCTGAGGGCTTGGAAGGGATTCGGGGAAAACAGGATTCATGGGCAGATGGTACGAAGACCGTGGCCTCTCATGCATCGCTTGTTTGCGATTTAAAATAAGTAAAACTTATAGGAAGAAGCCATGGCTGAAGCCAGTGCACGTCAGATTGAGGTGTTCCGCATGGTCATGCGGCTGGGCACCGCCAACCGCGCGGCGGCGGCGCTGCACGTGAGCCAGCCGGCGGTCACGCAGCTGCTGCAGCAGCTCGAAGCGCGCGCCGGGCTCAAGCTGTTTGACCGGCCCAAAGGCAAGCTCACGCCCACGCCGGAGGCGCACGCGCTGATGGAAGAGGTTGAGCGGGTCTACGAAGGCCTGGAAGCCGTACAGCGAAAAATCGTGGCCCTGCAGTCGCATGAAGACACCGTGCTGCGCATCGGTTCACTGCATGCCATGGCCGCCAGCGTGATGCCCTGGGCGCTGGCGGAGTTCCAGCGCAGCTATCCACGCACGCGTTGCCTGCTGCTGGTCGACAGCTCGAAAGTGCTGCGCGAGGCGTTGTTCCAGGGGGCGGTGGACCTGGCTTTCCTGGGCGACGAGGCGGACACCAGCGGCCTGGTGTCTTCGCTTTTTTACCAGGTGCCTGCGGTATGCGTCATGCCCGCGGCCCACCCGCTCGCGCGCAAGCAGGTCCTGCAGCCCAGGGATCTCGCAGAAGTGCCGCTGGTCGGCCTGTCCGCCTCGGATACAGCCCAGCGCCGGCTGGAAGCCGCATTTGCACAGGCGGGTGTGCAGCCGCGCTTTGTGGTTGAAACACCTTACAGCGCAACGCAGTGTTCGCTGGTGCTGGCCGGGGCCGGGCTGGCAGTTACCAATCCGCTGGTGGCGCGTGAATATGTGGCGCTGGGCCTGCGCAGCGTTCCGCTGGCGGCTGATGTGTCGTTCAGGGCCTTGCTGGCTTTCAAGCCGCGCCAGGCGCAGTCGGGTGCCGCGCAGGAGTTTGTGAGCCTGTGCCGGCGCTGCCTGGCACGCAGCCTGCCGGAGGGTTCGCTGCTGGAAGAGCCGACAGCTTCGCGCAAGCCCCTCAGTTCCCGGCGCTTGCCACCGGCTCCACCGTAACGGCCACGTCCAGGATGTGCTGTGCGCCGCCGCGTATCACGCCGCGCATGGGCGATACATCGAGGAAGTCGCGGCCGATGGCCAGCGTGACGTAATCTTCACCCGGCGCGCGGTTGTTGGTGGGGTCGAAGTCGAGCCAGGCGCCCAGGCCGGGGCAGTACACCGAAGCCCAGGCATGCGAGGCGTCGCTGCCCACCAGCCGTGGCTGGCCGGGCGGTGGCGTGGTGAGAAGGTAACCGCTGACATAACGCGCCGGCAGGCCCATGGCGCGGCAGCAGGCCACCATGATGTGCGCGAAATCCTGGCACACCCCCTTGCCCAGCTTGAGCGCCTCGAGCGCCGGCGTGTTGACTTCGGTGCTTTCGCTTTCGTAGGTCATGGCGCTGTGAATGCGTTCCATCAGGTCGCGCGCCGCCTCGGGCAGCGGCCTGCCAGGCAGGAAGCTGGGGCGGGCAAATTCAATGAAGGCATCGTCGCGCGGCACATAGGGCGAGGCGAAGAGGAATTCGGAGGCGCTGTCGTAGGCCGCGCCGGCGCGGTAACGGAACTGTTCGCGCACCTGCTCCCAGGCGGGCGATGCAGGCTTGCCGGTGGACAGCGTCGCTTCTGATTGCAGCGGGTTGAGGGCCGACGTGGAGACGATGCTGTCGGCCACCACGGTGAGGCTCTCATGTGCCGCCTGCAGGGAGAAGTAGGTGCGCGTGTTGCCGTAGACGTCTTCGGTTTCGCGCAGCTGGACCGGTTCGGGATTCACCCGCAGCGCATAGTCCAGCAGGGTCTGGCCGTTTCGGCTGGCGGGCTTGAGATGCACAACATGGTGCGCGTTTTCCACCACAGGGGCATAGCGGTAACGGGTTTCGTGAACGACGTGAAGCAGCACGGGAAAACTCCTGGGGCCTCAGGCGCCTAAGCTCTGGCTGGCCGAAGCCGCGTGGCTGAAGTAGCGGCGGCTCAAGGTGTCTGACAGCTCCAGCGCGGCATCGCAGCACTGCTCGAGCAGCTGCACCAGCCGCCCGTCATGTTGCTCGCCGTTTTCATCTTCGCCTTCGCCGGTGCGGGCTGGGACCTCCTGGCACAAATCAGCCAGCGCCCAGCTGCCGGGGTCGGGTAGTTCCATCGCCAGGTCGGGCATGTCGCCCGGCGCGCTGCCCGCCAGCTTGGCAAGGCGCCCGCGCAGGGTCTGCACCACCCAGCCGAGGGAGCGCGGGTTGTCGCGGTCCAGCACCAGCAGATCAAGCAGCGCCGGGATGTCGCGGCGCTGCTGGTATTGCGCGTGGAAGGTGATAGTGCTGTCGAACAGCGCCACCATGGCGTTGAAGCCGCCTTCCTCAAAGACCGATCCGGTTTCGAAACCGCGCACCAATGCGCCCGCCAGGGTGTTGAGCCGTTCAATCAGCCGCCCCAGACTCAAGAGGCGCCAGCCGTCGTCGCGTGTCATGCGGTCAGTTTGCGCACCCGTCATGGCTGAGAGGAAACCGCTGGCTGACTCGAGCGCCCGCAGCGCCTCGACGGAAGAATATTCGAGCAGATATTGGCTGGATTGGCTCTGGCTTTGCCCACCCTGACTTTGGGTCTGGCCCACGGCGCTGAACGATGAGCAGCGCTGGAAGAAGTCGGTCTCGGTGCGCACGATCATGTGCCATTGTTCCTGTGACAGGCGTTCGCGCACGGCAGATGCGGCGCTCTTGAGCGCCCGCAGGTTAAAGCCGACGCTGGCGGCCTGTTCGGTGTCGGCCAGGTTGGCGATCAGCGCGCGTTCGAAGACACGGCGCGCATGCGTGGCCGGCGGCACGGTGTCCAGCACCAGCGCATTGCCGACGGCCATGCTGGTCAGCCAGGCCAGCAGCGGCTGCGAGGTCTGGTCCTCGCCGCCCAGGCATTGCAGCGTGATCTGCGCCAGGCGCGTGGAGTTTTCGGCGCGCTCGGTGTAGCGGCCCAGCCAGAAAAGGTTTTCGGCCGCGCGGCTGGTTACTGGTGGGCGGTGGCGCAGCGGTGCTGCGGCCCAGGCAGGCGCCGGCTGTTCGGTGCGCGGCGCGGTGGTGTGTTCGGCCGCCGCCTTGGCTGCCGATGGATCGCCCAGCACCCACACGTCGGCACTGCTGCCGCCGTGCTGCATCGACGACATGTTTTCGTTCTTGCCCGCCAGCCGTGCCAGGCCGCCCGGCAGCACCTGCCAGGAGCCGTTGCCGTCGGCCACCGCAAACACGCGCAGCATGGCCGAGCGCGGGGAAATCCGCTCGCCCTGCCAGGTCGGCGTTTGCGGCAGAGGCAGGTAAGCCTGCACGGTGAAGTCTTCGCCCCGGCGAACAATGCGGCCAGCCCATTCGTCCAGCGCGCGACGCGACAGGGTATGGCCGATGACGGATTCCATGCCGGTGCCCGGATAGGTCGGCTTGATCACGCAGGTCTTGAGCTGGCTCAGCACGTCCTGCATCACCGCCTGCTCGCCGCACCACCAGGTGGCCAGCGAGGGCAGGGCCAGGGTTTCACCGAGCAGGTGCTCGGAGAGCGCGGGAAGAAAGCCGAGCAGCGCGCTTGACTCGAGGAAGGCCGAGCCCGGCGTGTTGACCACCAGCACATTGCCCGCGCGTATCACCTGCAGCAGGCCGGGCACGCCCAGTGTGGAGTCCGAGCGCAGTTCCAGCGGATCGAGAAATTGGTCGTCCAGACGCTTGAGCAGCCCGTGCACACGCTCCAGGCCGCGCAGGGTTTTCAGGTAAAGCTTGTCATCGCGCACCAGCAGGTCGCTGCCCTCGACCAGTGTCAGGCCCAGGAAGCGCGCCAGGTAAGCATGCTCGAAATAGGTTTCGTTGTAAGGCCCCGGCGTCAGCAGCACCACGCGGCTTTCCTCGTCGCTGTCCGTCGGGCTCATGGCTTTGAGGCCATCCACCAGCGCCTTGTACGACGCGGCCAGCCGTTCGACCTTCATTTCGCGGAAGGCTTCGGGGAACAGCAGTGAAATCGTCAGGCGGTTTTCGAGCAGATAGCCCAGGCCCGAAGGCGCCTGCGTGCGCTGCGACACCACCGACCAGCGGCCGTCGGGGCCGTGGGCGATGTCGAAGGCGGCAATGTGCAAATAGGTGCCGCCGGCCGGCTGCACGCCCTGCATGCCGCGCAGGTAACCCGGGTGGGCGTGCACCAGCGCGCTGGGCAGCAGGCCTTTGGATAGCAGCTCCTGCGGGCCGTAGATGTCGGCCATCACGCGGTCCAGCAGGCGGGCGCGCTGCTGGATACCGGTCTCGATCTGCGCCCAGTCAGCGGGCGAAACCATCATGGGGAACAGGTCCAGCGACCAGGGCCGCTGCGGGCCATTGGCGTCGGCATAGACGTTGTAGGTCACGCCGTTGTCGCGGATCTGGCGGCGCAGGTTGGCGGTGCGGCGGTTCAGGTCGTAAAAGCCGTCGCTGCCGAGGAAGTTGAAAAAGCGCGTCCAGTCGGGCGACAGCGCGTCGTCCGTCCCCGCCGCCGGGGCGTCGGGCCGGGCGGGGGCGGTTTCAGGGGGACTGCCTGCGGCCCGCAGCGCGGGCTGTGCCGGCGCGGCCGTTTCTACAGGTGCGGGGCCCTCGGACGCACGGCCCCGCAACTCATCGAAATGCCCCGCCGCCGCATGAGGCGCCAGCGCCGCAGCCAGTGCGCAGGGAGATTCAAGCGACTGGGCGGCAAAAAGTGACTGAGTGTTATTTTCCACGTGGGTGCAAGTATGCCTGCGGCCCATCCCCTGCAAGGCTCAAGGCGGGTTGAATGCACGGCCAAAATGGCTATTTATGCCGCCTGCGCATGCAAATGTTGCAGCCATAAGACAGCCGTTAACGGTACGGGGAGGCGCTTCGCCCGGGGCTTTCAAGCCCCGGGCCGCCGCCGCAGGGGCGGATTCAGCGCAGATCGAGCGTGAACGGGAACTCCCGGCTGGGCTGCGCCGGCGCCACGCGCATCTTGCCCGGGGTGTGGCCCATGCGGAAAAAGCGCGTGAGGCGGCGGCTTTCGGCCTCGTATGAATTGACCGGCAGCGTGTCATAACTGAGCCCGCCCGGATGCGCCACATGGTATTGACAACCGCCCAGCGAGCGTTCCATCCAGGTGTCGACGATGTCAAACGTGAGCGGCGCATGCACGCCGATGGAAGGGTGCAGGGCCGAAGGCGGGTTCCAGGCCTTGTAGCGCACACCGGCTACATATTCGCCGACGCGGCCGGTGCTTTGCAGCGGCAATGCCCGGCCGTTGACGGTGACGACATAGCGGTTGTCATTGAGGCCCGTCACATGCACTTCGACGCGCTCCAGCGATGAATCCACATAACGCACGGTACCGCCGGCCGAGCCTTCTTCGCCCATCACATGCCAGGGCTCCAGCGCACTGCGCAACGTCAGCTCAATGCTGTTGGACTTGACCTGCCCGATCAGCGGGAAGCGGAACTCGAAGTGAGGTTCGAACCATGCCATGTCGAAGCCGTAGCCGGCTTCGCGCAGCTCGGTCAGCACGTCTTCAAAATCCATGCGGATAAAGCCCGGCAGCAGGAAGCGGTCGTGCAGCTCGGTGCCCCAGCGCGTGACGCGGCCGTGGTAGGGCTTGTTCCAGAAGCGCGACACCAGCGCGCGCAGCAGTAGCTGCTGGGCAATGCTCATGCGCGCATGCGGCGGCATTTCAAACGCGCGCAGCTCCAGCAGGCCCAGGCGCCCGGTGGCGGAGTCGGGCGAGTACATCTTGTCGATGCAGAATTCGCTGCGGTGCGTGTTGCCGGTCACGTCGACCAGGATGTTGCGCAGCGTACGGTCCACCAGCCAGGGCGGCATGTCGGCACCGTATTTTTTGCGGTTGTTTTCGATCTCGCGCAGGGCGATTTCCAGTTCGTACAGCTGGTCGTTGCGGGCCTCGTCCACACGCGGTGCCTGGCTGGTCGGGCCGATGAACATGCCCGAGAAAAGATAGCTCAGCGACGGATGGTTGTGCCAGTAGGCGATCAGGCTGCCCAGTACCTCGGGCTTGCGCAGGAAGGGGCTGTCGGCGGGCGTCGCGCCGCCCAGCACGAAGTGGTTGCCGCCGCCGGTGCCGGTGTGGCGGCCGTCGGTCATGAATTTCTCGGCCGACAGGCGCGTTTCATGCGCGATCTTGTAGAGGAATTCAGTGTGCTCCACCAGCTCGCCCCAGTTGTAAGCCGGGTGGATGTTGACTTCAATGACGCCGGGGTCGGGCGTGACCTGCAGCATCTTCAGGCGCGGGTCGCGCGGTGGCGGGTAGCCTTCGAGCACGATGCTCACGCCCAGCGATTGCGCCGTTGCTTCCACCGCGGCCAACAGGTCGAGGTAGTCTTCGAGCCTTTCCATGGGCGGCATGAAGACGTAAATCGCACCGGTTTCGCCACGGCCCGACTTGTTGGCCTTGCTGTCCGGGTCGGCCTTGGGTTTGTCTTTCGGGCCGTTGGCGCGCTGCGGGTCGCGCACTTCCACACAGAGCGCGGTGCGCGTGAGCCATGCGGCCGATTCAAAGGGCTTGGGCGCGCGATCGTCTGCTGCGGTTGCGTCTTCTGCGGCAGGCGCACCGGCCGGTTTGCCGTCTGCGCCGCCGGCGCCGTTATTGCCCAGCGGGCGGAACTGAAGGATGCGGCTGGCTTGCGACAGCGCGGTATTGCCCGTCATGTAGCGCGCCATGTACTGCGCGAGCGAACTGGCGCTGCCGCCTGCCGATGCGGCCGCCGGTGTGGCGCCGCGGGCTGCGCTGAAGCTGCCGTTGTAGCGCGCCGCCAGTGCGGAAGCCGCCGGCAGGTCCTGTCGCGGGGCAAACGGATCGGACTCGATCATGTAAGGGTAGTCGGTCTTGGACACCCAGGGCACCGAATCCAGCGGCAGGCGGTAGCCCATGGGCGAGTCGCCCGGCATCAGGTACATGCGCTCTTCGCGGAAGAACCAGGGGCCGGTGGTCCATTTGGGCCCACTCAGCGCGGGCGAGGCGCCTGCGTTTCGTTGCTTGAGTTGCTCCTTGGTTTGCAGCGGCAGCACATAGCCCACGACGGAATCCAGGCCCTGCATGAAGACGCGGCGCAGGCGTTCGCGCTCCATGGCGTCGTCCAGCTTCGAATCAAATGGGTCGACATTGACTGGCAGCCGGCGTTCGCGCCAGAGGTAGTACCAGGTATCTTCATAGCCTGGCGTGATGTAGGTGGTGGCCAGGCCCAGCTTGCCCGCCAGTGTCTGCACAAAACGCTGCGCGTCGGCGCTGGTGTAGTTGCAGGGCTGGCGCTCGTCGGCGAAGAGGCTCGGGTTTTGCCAGATCGGCTGGCCGTCCTTGCGCCAGAAAATGCTGAGTGCCCAGCGCGGCAATTGCTCGCCCGGGTACCACTTGCCCTGGCCGAAATGCAGGAAGCCGCCTTCGCCATATTCGGCGCGCAGCTTTTGCACGAGTTCGGTCGCATAGCCGCGTTTGGTCGGGCCCAGCGCGTCGATGTTCCATTCGGCCGCGTCGCGGTCGGTGGTGGCCACAAAGGTCGGCTCGCCGCCCATGGTCAGGCGCACGTCACCGGCCGCCAGGTCTTTGTCGACCTTTTCGCCGAGCGCCAGCACCTCCTGCCATTGCTCCTCGGTATAGGGCTTGGTCACGCGTGGTGACTCGTAAATGCGCTGCACCGCCATGTGGTGCTCGAACTCGACTTCGGATTTGTCGACGCCGCCTTCGACCGGCGCTGCGCTCGACGGCTCGGGCGTGCACGCCAGCGGAATGTGGCCTTCGCCGGCCATGAGTCCCGAGGTCGGGTCCAGGCCGACCCAGCCGGCACCGGGCAAAAACACCTCGCACCAGGCGTGCAGGTCGGTGAAGTCGGCTTCGGCGCCGCTGGGGCCGTCGATGGATTTGACGTCGGCTTTCAGCTGGATCAGATAGCCCGAGACAAAACGCGCGGCCAGTCCCATGTGCCGCAGCAGCTGCACCAGCAGCCAGCCGGTGTCGCGGCAGGAGCCGCAGGCCAGGCGCAGCGTTTCTTCGGGCGTTTGCACGCCGGGCTCCATGCGGATCGAATATTTGATGTCCGACTGCAGGCCCTGGTTCAGGCCCACCAGAAAGTCGATGGTGCGTTTGGGCGTACGGTCGATTTTTTCAAGGTAGCGCTTGAGCAGCGGCGTGGCCGGCTGGGTGGCCAGGTAGGGTGCCAGTTCGCGGGCCTGCAGTGCGTTATAGGTAAACGGGAATTCTTCGGCAGCCGGTTCCAGGAAGAAGTCAAACGGGTTGAACACCGCCATTTCCACCACCAGGTCCACCGTGACCTTGAACTCGCGTGTCGGCTCGGGAAACACCAGCCGGGCCTGGTAATTGGCAAACGGGTCCTGCTGCCAGTTGATGAAGTGGCCGGCGGGCTCAACCCTGAGGGAATACGACAGTACCTGTGTGCGGCTGTGCGGCGCAGGCCGCAGGCGCACGACCTGGGGGCCGAGTTTGACCAGGCGGTCGTATTTGTAATGCGTGATGTGGCTCAGGGCGACGTGGATGGACAAGGCAGCCTCGCTTTTAAAGGAACGGGCGTGTAATCACGCCCTCTGGAAAATACGTTCAACAGACCGCCACATCTTGCGGTCTCAGGAACGCCGTGTAAACAGCTTACCCGGATTTGGTGGCATTTCTGAAAGCAAGAGCTGCGCCACGTGGTCTCTTGAGTGTGAACCGGCTGTTTGGCGCTGTTTGTTGGCTATCTGCCGCGCTTTCCCGTTAAGCTCAAAGCGGTCAGTGCATAAAAACAGTTCAAAGGGGAGGCGGGTTTGAATCGACCTGTATCAGCCGGGGCACGGCTGTATGCGGCAAGCCCGGGGCCGGTGTTTGCCGGTTTTATTGCGGGTGTTGCCCTGCAGTTGCAGCAGCCCGTCTTGTGGCCACAACAGATTTATGCCGCCATGGCGCTGCTGGCCTGCACCCTGGCTGGCCTGTACCTGCGCTTTGGCAGGCTGCGTCTTCCTTCGTGGGGAAGGGTGGTTTCGGCCTTTGCCCTTGCTGCCTTGCTCGGTGTGGGCCTCACGGGCTGGCGTGCCGGCGTCTTCCTGACGGCGGCGCTCAATCCGGCGCTGGAGGGCCGCGATATCGAGGTCACAGGCCAGGTGCTGGCGATGCCGCAACCCGGAGAAGATGGCCTGCGCTTTCGCTTCGCGGTGGAATCTGCCCGCCTCAATGGCGGCACAGTCACCCTGCCGCCGCAAATCATGCTGGGCTGGTATTCGGGCTTTGCCGGGCGCGAGCCCGCCGTACCGGCGCAGGACGCCGACCCGTTCGAGATAGCACTGGCCTTGCAGCGCCAGCCGCAAGCCCTGCGCGCCGGAGAACGCTGGCAAATGACGGTGCGGCTCAAGGCGCCGCACGGCAACAGCAACCCTTATGGTTTTGACTACGAACTCTGGCTGTGGGAGCAGGGCATACAGGCCACGGGCTATGTGCGTGCCGGCCCGCGCGACGCACCGCCGGCAAAACTTTCCAGCAGCTGGCAACACCCCATTGAGCAGGCCCGGCAGGCCGTGCGTGAAGCGATTTTTGGGCGCATTGAAAACCGGCAGCTGGCAGGCGTCATTGCCGCGCTGGTGGTCGGCGACCAGGCCGCCATCGAACGCGCCGACTGGGATGTGTTTCGTGCCACGGGCGTAGCTCACTTGATGAGTATTTCAGGCCTTCATATAACGATGTTTGCCTGGGCTGCCTCACTGCTGATCGGCGCGCTGTGGCGGCGATCAGCGCGTTTCACGCCGCGGTTGTGCCTGGTGTTGCCGGCAGCCGCTGCAGGTGCTTTGGGCGGCTTGCTGCTTGCCACCCTGTATGCATTGTTTTCCGGCTGGGGCGTGCCCGCGCAGCGAACCATCTGGATGCTGGCCACCGTGATCCTGCTTCGGCAAGGCGGCAGGCAGTGGCCCTGGCTGCAGACCTGGCTGCTGGCCATGGCCGTGGTGGTGGCGCTGGACCCATGGGCGTTGATGCAAGCCGGGTTCTGGTTGTCTTTCGTTGCGGTGGGTGTTTTGTTTGCTACAGATTCAGGAGCTGCTCGCGCTCATGGGGAAAGGGCTGCAGCCCAATTCGACTCAAAAAAACAACCTGAGGACGGGCACTGGTGGCAGCGCCGGCCCAGATGGCTGGACAGCGTTGGGCGTGCGATGCGGGAGCAATGGGTCGTCACGCTGGCGCTCACGCCCCTGTCGCTGCTGCTGTTCAACCAGGTTTCGCTGGTCGGCCTTCTGGCCAATGCCGTGGCCATTCCGGTGGTAACACTGGTCATCACGCCGCTGGCTTTGCTGGGCGTGGCGTGGGCGCCGGTGTGGTCGCTGGCGGCATGGTCGGTCGGCGGGCTGGCGATATTTTTGCAATGGCTGGCGAGCTGGCCGCTGGCCTCGGTCAGCGTGGCGGCGGCACCGCTGTGGTGTGCTGTCGCCGGCGTGGCGGGCGGCGGCCTGTTGGCCACGCGCCTGCCGTTTCATTTTCGAGCGCTGGGCCTTCCCCTGTTGCTGCCGGTGCTGTTGTGGCAACCGGCCCGCGTGGCACCGGGGCAGTTCGAGCTGCTGGCCGCGGACATCGGGCAGGGCAATTCCGTGCTGGTGCGCACGGCAAGCCACACGCTGCTGTATGACGCCGGCCCGCGCTTTTCGCGCGAAAGTGATGCCGGGCACCGCGTGCTGGTGCCACTGTTGCGCGCGTTGGGGGAGCGGCTGGACATGCTCATGATCAGCCACCGGGACATCGACCACATCGGCGGGGCCCAGGCTGTCCTGGCCATGCAGCCAGAAGCCAGCCTGGTGAGTTCGATTGAAGACGCGCATCCGCTGCAAATGCAGCGCAAAGCCGGCCGCTGCGTGGCCGGCCAGCGCTGGGAATGGGACAGCGTGGCATTTGAGGTGCTGCACCCCGTAGCCGCCGATTACGACGCTGCCAGCAAGTCAAACGCCATGAGCTGCGTGTTGCGCATCTCCAGCAGCGTCCCTGGCGGCAGCCGCACAGCCCTGCTGGTCGGCGACATCGAATCGCCGCAGGAACTCCGGCTGGCAACCAGCGTGCCGGCCAGCCTCAAGGCTGACTTTCTGCTGGTACCCCACCACGGCAGCAAAACATCGTCCAGCGCGGTGTTCCTCGATGCCGTCAGGCCGCAGTGGGCGGTGGTGCAGTCGGGTTACCGAAACCGTTTTGGCCACCCGGTGGAGTCCGTGGTGGCGCGTTATGAGGAGCGCGGCGTACGCCTGGTGAAGTCGCCGCAGTGCGGGGCTGCCACCTGGCAAAGCCTTCGCCCCGGGGAGATTTTGTGCCAGCGGGAGCAGGGCAGGCGCTACTGGCATCATGTGCCTGAACGCTAAAAATATTGGCGGACGCACCGCCTTGGCGCATAACTTGCTAAGCTACGTTAAAACAATTGCCATGCGCATAACTTGCTGGAGATCAAGCCAATGAGCCGACCGATGTTCGACGAAATGAACGCCACGGAGTCCAGCGTCCGTGAGCATTACCAGGGTTACCAGCGTTGGCTGGCCCGGCAGCCTGCCGACGTGATGCAGGCCCGCCGCGCCGAAGCTGAAATGATTTTCCGCCGGGTCGGCATCACTTTTGCGGTTTACGGTGCCAAGGACGAAGACGGCGCCGGCACCGAACGCCTGATTCCCTTTGACCTGATTCCCCGCATCATTCCCGCCCACGAATGGGCCAGCATGGAAAAAGGCCTGGTACAACGCGTCACTGCGCTCAACCGCTTCATCCACGACGTGTACCACGGCCAGGAAATCATCAAGGCTGGCGTGGTGCCGTCTGAGCAAATTTTCCAGAATGCGCAATTCCGGCCCGAGATGATGGGCGTTGATGTGCCCGGCAATATCTATTCGCACATCAGCGGCATCGACATCGTCCGTGCACCCGATGCGCAGGGCAACGGTGAGTACTACGTGCTTGAAGACAACCTGCGCGTGCCCAGCGGCGTGAGCTACATGCTGGAAGACCGCAAGATGATGATGCGGCTCTTTCCCGAGCTTTTCAGCGAAAACCGCGTTGCGCCTGTTGCGCATTACCCCGACCTGCTGCTCGAAACCCTGCGCGGCATGGCGCCGCCGGCCACGGCCGAACCCACGGTGGTGGTGCTGACGCCCGGTATGTACAACTCGGCCTATTTTGAACACGCCTTCCTGGCGCAGCAAATGGGCGTCGAGCTGGTCGAAGGGCAGGACCTTTTCGTCAAGGACAACTTTGTCTACATGCGCACCACACGCGGCCCCAAGCGCGTCGACGTGATCTACCGCCGCGTGGACGACGACTTCCTCGACCCGCTGGCCTTCCGGCCGAATTCCACACTGGGGTGCGCCGGCCTGCTCAATGTGTACCGCAGCGGCAATGTCTCGCTGTGCAACGCCATCGGCACCGGCGTGGCGGACGACAAGTCGATCTACCCTTACGTGCCCAAGATGATCGAGTTCTACCTCGGCGAAAAGCCCATCCTGAAAAACGTGCCGACCTACATGTGCCGCAACAACGAGGATTTGCAATACACCCTGGCCAACCTGAAAGACCTGGTCGTCAAGGAAGTGCACGGCGCCGGCGGCTACGGCATGCTGGTGGGGCCAGCTGCCACCAAGGCCGAGATCGAAGAGTTCCGTGCGGCCTTGCTGGCCAATCCGTCGGGCTACATTGCGCAGCCCACCCTCAGCCTTTCAACCTGCCCCACGTATGTGGAAAGCGGCATTGCACCGCGCCATATCGACTTGCGGCCCTTTGTGCTGAGCGGTAAAGAAGTGCAGATGGTGCCGGGCGGCCTCACGCGCGTGGCGCTCAAAGACGGCTCGCTGGTGGTCAATTCGTCGCAGGGCGGCGGCACCAAAGACACCTGGATATTGCAGGACGGCTCGTCCATGCAGTACCAGTCCCAATCGCAGTCGCAATCCCGGGGAGGAATGTAATCATGTTGTCACGCACTGCAGACCACCTCTTCTGGATGTCGCGCTATACCGAGCGGGCGGAGAATACAGCGCGTATGCTGGATGTGAACTACCAGACCTCGTTGCTGCCGCAGTCCGATGCGCTGGTACAGGCCGGCTGGCAGGGCCTGCTCAGCATCAGTGAGCTCAAGCCTTCGTTTGCCGCCAAGTACGGCGACACCATCAACCCGCGCGACGTGATGGACTTCATGGTGCGCGACGAGAAAAACTCGTCCAGCATCATTTCATGCCTGCAGAACGCCCGTGAAAACGCCCGGGCTGTGCGCGGCACGCTGACCACCGAAGTATGGGAAACGCAGAACCAGACTTACCTCGAAGTCATCCGCATGCTGCGCAGCGGCGACTTCGAGCGCGACCCGGGCCAGTTCTTTGAATGGGTCAAGTTCCGTTCGCACCTGTCGCGCGGCGTGACCCTGGGCACCATGCTGCAGGACGAAGCCTTTCACTTCCTGCGGCTGGGCACCTTCCTCGAGCGCGCCGACAACACCGCGCGGCTGGTGGACGTGAAGTTTCACGCCGTGCAGAACGACTTCCTCGGCATGGCCGGTGAGAAAGACCAGGAATACGACTTCTACCACTGGAGCGCCATCCTGCGCAGCGTTTCGGGCTTTGAGGTCTACCGCAAGGTGTACCGCGACGTCATCAAACCCGAGCGCGTGGCCGAGCTGCTGATCCTGCGCGCCGACATGCCGCGCTCCCTGCTGGCCTGCCTGAACGAAGTCATGAGCAACCTTGCCATGGTGACCAGCGACACCAGCAGCGAAACCCAGCGCCGCGCCGGCAAATTGCGCGCCGACCTGCAGTACGCACGTATCGACGAAATCCTGGCAACGGGCCTGCATGCATTCCTCACGCAGTTCCTGGACCGCGTGAACGAGCTGGGCGCACACATCAGCCGAGAGTTTTTGGTGCCGGCCACCACTTGAAAGACGGTAACCCACCGGCCGCAGCGCCGGGCCAGCCAAGGCAAGCCCGGCGCCGCTGGAAGGCAGAGGCTTAATGAAACTGCACGTCAGACACATCACCGACTACCGGTACACGGAGCCGCTGCGTTACGCGTTGCAGACGCTGTGGCTCACGCCGCAGTCCAGCCCGGCGCAGACGGTGCATTTCTGGAGCCTGGGCGCGCCCGAAAAACTCTTTACCCAAAGCGACGCCTTTGGCAACACCATCAGCTCCTACACCTTTGTGGGCAAGGATGCCGATAACGTGCGCTGGAGCCTGGTCAACGCGGCTGGTGATGTGGAAACCTTTGGCGTGGCTGAGTTCAACGACCCGGAAACCCTGCCGCATCCGTATTTTTTTCTGCGTGCCACGCATCTGGCTGAGCCGCATTGGGAGCTCGCCGAATTTGGCCGCCGCTTTATCCCGCAAAGCCTTGACGGCACCGCAAGCTTGCCGTCCCTGCTGGCATTGAGCCAGGGCGTGGCAGACGCAGTGGGCTACCTGAAAAACAGCACCAGCGTGACGACCACGGCGCTGGAAGCCTTCAAGTCCGGGGCAGGCGTCTGCCAGGACCAGGCCCACGTCATGGTCGCCATCTGCCGCAGCCTGGGCTACCCAGCGCGCTATGTCAGCGGCTACTTCTACGCCGCCAACGAGCCCGACCTTGCCAGCCACGCCTGGTGTGACGTGTGCCTCGATGTGGCCACCCGCCGCTGGGTCAGCATCGACGTCACCCATAGCTGCCTGATCGACCAGCGCCACGTGCGCCTGGCCATGGGCACCGACTACAACGCCTGCCCCCCCATCAAGGGCGTGCGGCAGGGCGGCGGGGAAGAATCGATGACGGTGGAGATCACGATTCAGCCGGTGTGAGCCTGCCCGGGCCTGGATGGGCAGATGCACTGAGCGCAATGCGGAGGTAGATACCCGATCAGTCCATTTGATTGCTATTGTTTTCATAGCTGCTCGCGCCCGCTACTATTGGCCTGCAGACCTAAAATATGAATGAAAACAGGCCCAAAAGCGCGCTAAAACCCGTTTTAACGCCTCAATTGACCGCCCCGGAGGCGCAAAAGAGGCCTGCGGCGGCTCAAGTCGACTTTTTTAAGCATCAAAAGGGAATCCAGCCCAATCAAAGCAAGCGCCAGAAGCTATTGAATTGATAGCAATCCAGGCGAGCCATACAGCTGGCGGCCTGGCAGGACTTTGGTCAGCGTGATCGAAAAACCGC
This sequence comes from Polaromonas sp. P1_E12, assembly GCF_056405975.1. Classification (NCBI taxonomy): domain Bacteria; kingdom Pseudomonadati; phylum Pseudomonadota; class Betaproteobacteria; order Burkholderiales; family Comamonadaceae; genus Polaromonas; species Polaromonas sp. P1_E12. The sequence goes on from NZ_JBFUBB010000001.1 coordinate 639,040, forward strand.
CACCGGCGACCAATACCGAACGGATATGTTGTATGCGTTATCTGGCTGTTGCCGCGGTGGCATCGAACAAAAACGTACCCCAGTACAGGTAAGTTTTCCCGGTGCTAAGGCTATAGTGCAAATACCGAACCCGCTCCCGGACCTGATCCAGCAAGCGGGCAGACTGCAGTGGAGGATTGCGGGGTTTCACGGAACTTTTATATCTGTATGAAATTACAGTGTATTTCTTTGAGACCCAGCATGCAAGCGGCTTACAGGAGGTTCTAATGTCCAGATTAGATTGCAAGCGCCAGGTTATACCGCAGGTTTTGCGGCATACATTACGTTAGACCGCATGAACACCGCCCTCTCATTATTGGCTGCCGCCGGAAGCGCGCTCTTCGGGGCTTCGTTTGCGCGCCACGTTTGGCGAGCGCTGGCAACTGGCTCGGCTAACGTACACAACGCTGCGATCCGCCGTCGTGCGCGACCTGTGTATTTCTGGCTCGCCGTGATAGTCCAGGGTCTTTTCGGAGCATTGTTCTTGGCGAATGCTTGGCGCATAGCGCATCAACTTTTCGTGGCCTAGCCGTATAGTGATGTCCATGGCGCTGCGGTCTAACAGGTCGATCGACACGGACGCCCAAGGGCGTCCGCGGCTACGCCGCTCCTGTTCCTTGGTCGCCGGTCATCTCCGACGTTAGGCGTGTATGAATAGTTCTAGTGTCACATGAGATCGGTCATTTCGTTCCTGCTCGTACTCGGATTCGTTTCCTCGTTTGGATTTTCGCCGAACGCCGATGCGGTCGAGTTTGTTGAGCCGACTCCGGAGCAAAAGGCGCGCTGCGAGGCCGTGGCAGACGAGCGACCCCGGCAACTCTGCCTCCAAGCGTACTCCGTCATGGGGTTGAAGTTTCCGGACACAGTGGAGGAATTTGGCTCCTTTACCAACGCTTCTCGGATGGCCATCTTCAAGCCGAAAGGCAATGGTCCGTTCCCCGCGCTGCTTCTATTGCACACGTGCGCGGCGGTCGATTTTGATCCCCAGCACATGCGTTACTGGGTGAGCCGGGCGCTGGAAGAGGGCTACGTCGCCTTCGTCGTGGATAGCTGGAAACAAAGAGGGATTCCCCAGGAGGGTACCTGCTTCGTCATTCGTCCGGGTTTCGCTCCTCTACCAGTCCGCGTTCGGGACGCCTATGAAGCGCTACGGCATCTGGGCAAGTTTGATTTCGTAGATACCTCCCGTGTCGCCGCGATGGGGTTTTCGCAGGGCGGACGGGTCGCGCATTTGCTTGCGAGCAAGGGAACCGCCGCGAGGTATTCCGTGCAGCGCTTCGCCGCCACCGTCGCGGTTTACGGCCAGTGCTTCAGCCGGGAATTCGGCGCGACGTTCGTGCTGCCGGACAGCGATGCGCCGCTCCTGTCACTCCTCGGCGAGCTGGATGAAGACGGCGACCCGCGGGAATGCCTGCCCCGACTTCAAAAGCTCCAGGAATCCGGCGCACCGGTCGAATGGCATGTGTTCCCTAATACCGGCCACGCTTGGGACCAACCCAAATCCAGCCCGCCCCGGCGCGTCCGTCAGATTGGAAGTTCCCCCGAGGGGGTGCTCTTCGCTTACGACGCCAAGGTCGCGGACGAGTCGCGCAAACGGGTTTTCGAGTTTCTTGCCCGCCACCTCAAGGCACGTGACGGCGGCGTAGGCCCTCCGAAATGAAGGCGAATGTGAGAATTCTTCGTGTTCGCGGAGGATAGAAACGTCACGCCTAACCGCCGCATCCACGCCGACGCGCGCAACAGCGGCGCGCGCGGGTGATGCGGAACGTTAAATGGCAACCTCGCAAGTTCAAACGCTCCCGCGATTTCGGTTCCGCGTCAGCACGGCCCTCGTGTGTTTCGGTCTGATTTTCTTGCCGTGGTCGGCGTATTTCTTTGACCGCCCAAACTTTCTGGACGACAAAGGGTTCGCCGCTGCAACCTTCAATTTCATCGTCTATCATTTTTCTGGGGAGGTCCTGTTTTTGGGCTTTGTCGTTGCCTTCGGATCGTTTTTCTGGTTTGCATACAAGCGGCATTGGCGCGCGGTATTTCAGTTTTTTCTAGAAATGGTGGTGTGTGTTGGTGCAGTCATTCTTCTTCCTGCCTACTGAGCCATTTAACCCGTTGCTCGGCACGGACACGCAACCCAAGGCTGCCGCTTTGCGGCGCAGGTTGTGTGCCGGGCAGCGCCAACGTTAGATTTTCAGATGTACGCGCTCACGGTTTTAGTATTTCTGGTCCTGCCTGTTGGTATGGCGTCATTTCTTCTCTGGCGCGCCTATCAGATGGGAGTCAAAGGCCGCGTTGAACTTACACATCAATGGATTTCGCGCCCGCCTGAAGGCATTGAAGCATTTGCTCGATGGTTTGCTTGGCGCGACTTAACGTTTGGAGCGGGCCTGTTGGCTTGCCTGATGCTGCTACTGGCTTTGCCCCAATACTTTGCCGCGTGGATACCTCTCATGGCACTATTCGGTTTCATACATCAAGGATTCACTGGCTATGCACTTCACAAGCTCAGGAAAAGAAATTCAATCTAACAGGGTGCTCGTCGCGGACAAGCAGCGTCAGAATGCCGCTTCGCGGCGCGTGCTGCGTGCCGTACAGCGCCGACGCTATATGGCTTGAGCACATGAGGTATCGCTGCGTCCCACCAGATCCAAGCGAGTTTCCGAGGATACGCTTGGTTGCGCCGGCCCTAGTTCCCTTGGCCTTTGTGATTGTGGGAATGGTGGGCTCAGGCCAAGGACATCTTTGGAACGTTCACGGCGACGGAGCGTTGTTGCTCGGAGCAATTGTGATCACAGGCATTGCTGCATTTTTCATCACCCTAGTCACCTTTGTTCGGGGGTTAGTCGATCTTGTGGCTTATTCGAGCCTGCGCACGAGCCTCAACATAGGCTGTGTGTCACTGGCGGGTGCCTTCTTGGTCACGGCCCTGGTTGGAGTTGCACGTGGATAGGACGCCACATAACCCGCTAGTCGACACGGACGCCCAAGTGAGTCTGCTCCCTTTGGTCGCACCTGACCTTGAGCGCCGGTCACACGCACGTTAGCCCTCATGAACCTGCCCATCGGTTCTTCCCAAGGATTGCCTCGCTGGGCGGGGCTCGCAATCGCTTGGGGCATAACGTTCGTCTGTCTGGGCTGCGGTACTTACGAATGGGCCCACCCGGGATCTTTGTCTCCTTCAGGTCGAGCGGCTTCTCTCTTCTCTTTTGCTGGAGACCTTTTCGGCCCGAAAGGCGTCGCGGCGGCTCATTTCGCTCTCGCGGTTCCCGCCGCTCTGATCGCTCTCAGCATTCAGTTCTCATCGAAAAGTGAGCGATGAGGGCTAACCATTCCATCAAGAGCGGATCGCCTTCGCCCCCGCTCATGTCAAACGTTAGGCCGCATTATGGAACCGTGGTTGTTCATCACAATCGTCTTCGTGGCCGCTGTAGTGGCAGCCGCAAAATGGCTGTTTCGCCAGCGCACGCCTGACGAAGTACGTGCAGCTCGCGAGCGCCTCCGCCGGTTCCGGGGCAAGCCGTAGGCGGTTGTGGCATAGTCCGTTGAAATACTTGGTTCGAGGGAGAGTGCGAATGCACGACAAGGCGGAAATCTACTGTCCAGTATGCGAGTGGAGGCCACGCTCAGAAGACAGATGGGAATGCATGCCGTCTTGTGGGACCGTTTGGAATACGTTTTGGACTCGAGGCGTTTGCCCGGGTTGCGCATACAAGTGGACGAAGACCCAGTGTCTTGCCTGCAGCGAACTGTCTCCGCATGAAGCCTGGTATCACTACCCTCCTGAGCTGGAGTCGTCAGAGTCCGAGTCAACTGCGGCCACAACGAATGCGGCCTAACCCTTCCATCGAGGGGACGTCCACAAGCGGGCTTCGCCCACTTGCGGCCGCCCCTCATGTCAAACGTTAGGCTTCTCAGATGACCGATATCAAGCCCGCGACCTTCCCCGATGACCTTGAGCATGTCGTAGCCATCCTTCGGGAGTACGTCGCCAGTCCAAGCGTAAGCCTTGCCTTCCAGAATTACGAAGCGGAATTCGCTGCGTTACCCGGAAAGTACGCCGCGCCCGATGGTCGCCTGCTTCTCGCATGGAAGGGGCCGGCTGTCGTTGGCTGTGCCGCGCTTCGCCGCGTTGACGCAACCACCTGCGAAATGAAGCGCGTCTACGTGCGGCCGGATGCGAGAGGCGAAAGCCTTGGCCGCCGGCTCATCGAACGTATCCTCGATGAAGCGCGGGCTGCGGGCTACTCCCGCATCTGCCTCGATGTCTTGCCTGAGTTTTCTGCCGCACAGCGCATCTACGAGTCCCTGGGTTTTCAACCTGCGGCGCCCGTTACCTTCAATCCCGTCCCCGGTACCAGGTACCTGGCCCTTGAGCTCTCGCCGTCACGGCTTGCAGATGTTGCCTGATCCTTCCACCGGGCGGGCGCCTTGTGGACGGCTTTGCCTGGGCGCGGTCGCTATTCCGTCCAGAGATTAATGGTGCGTCCTGCTTTTGCTATCGCCGCCCTCGCCACCGCCGCAAGCAGTGTTGCATTCGCCACCGGCTCCTTGTCGTTCGAAAGTGCTGGCTACGTTCTGGACTTTGAAGTAGGGCAACAGGAGCGCCCAGTTCTGGCTGGTGTGTCGTTTGCCGCGCCTGGGGCGGGCTCGAGTCCGATGCTTCGGCCGCCGCATCTGGTCGCCGTGGCATTTGACGTGAAGGCAAAAATCCTGCTCGTTCGCTACAGGAATCCCGGGGACAGCAAGCTGCCGCCAGACTTTGAGCTTTCAGTTCGCGGTAGTGAGGGCATCTTGAAGCTGCCGAATCGCTCAGTCACCGGCAGGTTCAACTGGGAAATGTGAGCTGAGAATGCCATTCGCCGCATAACGCCAACGTTGAGTGCCGCAACGCGCATATGCTTCACCTTTACGATCGCGAAACTTCTGGCAATGCCGGCAAGGTCCGCCTGCTGCTGGTCTTCCTGGGCATTCCGTATGATCGAACCCTCCTTCCCTTAACGGTCGATCATTTCAGCCGCCCTCGGTGGCCTGTTTGTATTGAATATTGGAATCCATCATGAACAAATTGCTTGTCTTCCAGCTCACGGTTCAAAGCTCCTATGTCGGCAACGTTGAGCATGATGCTGAAGGTGATCACTTCGACACGGTTCAGTGGTGGTTCTCGGAAAACGAGACCTGGCGCATCAAAACGTTTGCAATAGACCAGGACATCCACACGCATCGTATTGCAGGCCCAATCGCTGAAGAAGTTGCAATGGAGAACACCATGAAGCACTACGAAGATGTGGTCGAGAGAGCGTTTGCCGTCGAGTTCGACGATCTGGGTGACGAGAGCGAGGTGTCGGAAGTCATGGAAGATTTAGGGGGAGCCTCCGCGCTGGAGATTGCAAGAAACGGGAGCCAGTTTGCCTTCTGGAATCCGTCACGCCTGAAGTACACCTCCAAGAGTCAACCGGTCTGAAGCTCAACCACTCATCTCAAACACCTGCCCACAAGAACAAAACTCATGAAATTCGAATTTGGAACGCCGAAGGCGCTGGACGATATCTCGCTGCAGGACGCCAAGAATCATCCCATTTGGTTGTGGGCCTGGGAGGCCGGACTGGAGGGCGAGGTGGAAGATGAGACGTGGCAGTGCCCGGTCTTGAACACCGCGGATGTCACGGATGCAATGACGGAGCCGGTCATTACGCTGCGCATCGAGGGGAGCGATGTGATTGGCTCGGCCAGCTACAACGCGGAGCTTGATCAACTGGAAGCAATTTCCATTTGGGAGAACGGTGCCTGGGCAGGAATCCAGGAGACCACGCTGGCGACACCGATTACATTGATTGCTGTCCCCAGCATTCGCGGCGTCACGGGTGTCAGGTTTGTTTGCAGTGAACCCGACGAAGATCGAGCTTCACGTGAGGGCTGACTGCGGTGGGTACTTGGGGCTGGAGCGGCGCATGACGCAATTTGCCAGCTTGGTAGGCACGAATGTTCGGCCAGCCTGCTTTGCATGCTTGTTGGCTGCCGATTGATTTCAACGTCAGGCTAAAAATGCGTTACCCGGAATCAAAACCGCCATGGACCGGCAGCTGCCTTTGCGCAAAGGTGCAGTACCAGCTGACTGCGCATCCGCTGACGTTCTACGCGTGTCATTGCACAGACTGCCAGCGGCGCTCCGGCAGTAGCATGCGGCTGGCCATGTGGGTTGACCGCTCGGCGCTGGAGGTCACGCAGGGAAGCCCGCAGCTCCTGACGTTTGACATGGGAAACGGGCGCCAACGCAGGGCGAAAGTGTGTGTTGATTGCGATACCCGGTTGTGGGCGGAACCGGCCGACAAGCCGACCATGGCGGCGTTGCTGCCCGGCACATTGCACAACGCGCGGGAGTTTGAGCCTGTTGCGCACCTCTGGACAAAAAGCGCGCTTTCCTGGGTGGTGATTCCGCCAGGCGTTGCCGTGTACGAAACCCACCCCGATCGCCCGGGGGAGCTCGCCAGGCTGTGGCAGGAGGCGATGCAACAGCGTGGCTCCGGCGATGCAAACTAAACACTGGTCGAGCCTGCAAATTGTGGCGGGCTGAATTTCCCCTTTCCTCCAGCACATCAACATCAGACCTTAATCCATGACGACAACTGCCCTCCTTATCATCGACGTTCAGAAGGCTCTTTGCTCCGGCGAGAGCGGGGCCTTTGAAAGCCGGCGCGTCATCGACAGAATCAACCAGGTGTCTGCCATGGCCCGCGCCGCGGGAGCTCCCGTCATCCTGATCCAGCACGAGGCGCCGGATGATCCACTGGAATATGGCACTGAAGGGTGGAAACTCGCCGATGGCCTGGACACCCAGCCAACCGATATCCGCCTGCGGAAGAAGGCGACCGACTCGTTCCACAATACGGAGCTGCACGCGCTGCTGCAGGAGCGTGAAATCAAAAAGCTGATCATCTGCGGTATGCAAAGCGACTTTTGCGTAGACACAACGACCCGGCGCGCCCTGGCTCTCGGCTATCCGGTCACGCTGGTTTCGGATGGCCACTCCACCGTGGACAACGGAATCCTCACTGCGGCACAGATTTCGGCCCACCATACGGCGACCCTGGCAAACATCCAGAGCTTTGGGCCAAGAGTCACTCCACAGCTAGCGGGCGAGATCAAGGTTACGGTCTGAGCCAGTTTTGATTTCTATGCACGCACCCTGGATGCCCATCGCCTTTGCCGAAGTCGGCGTGCGCACGTTCCCTGCCGGCCAAAGCAACCTCAGAGTGACCGAGTACCACGCCCACACCAACATTCGCGGCTATGACGACAAGGCGTCGTGGTGTTCATCATTCGTGAATTGGGCTTTGGCACAGGTCGGCATTCCCGGCACCGGGTCTGCGCTGGCGCGTTCCTGGCTGGAATGGGGTGAGCCGCTCGGTGGGCCGGTGCCCGGCTGCGTTGTCGTGTTGTCGCGGGAAGATCCGGGCGGCTGGAAGGGCCACGTGGGTTTTTTTCTTCGCGCAGATGAAACGAATGTGTACCTGCTGGGCGGCAACCAGCTGGACCAGGTGTGTGAAAACGCCTACCCGTTGGTTACGGTGCTGGGGTATCGCTGGCCCTCTGGCAAGGGGCCTTGATCTTCGTGCAACTGCGTGCTTCGCCTGCTGCGCACCAGGTTACTTCATCCTTACCGGCGGCCATCATTGGCGCTTGGCGTCATTGGCACCGGCGTCAGTTGTACTGCCGCAGGGCCGCACTGTCCTGAATTTGTTGGCTATCTGGGCGCTTTCGTGGCATCCTGCCATGCACCGGGATTTCCATCCGATCCTCCGGCCCATGGTGAGCGCCAACGTTGGGCCTCAAAATTACAACGTCAAAGGGAGACGCTCCAATGAAATCATGGGTTGTTCCGGTGGCGGTTGTCATCTGCATGGTGGTCTTGTGGATCTGGAGCCGAAACGCAGATAAAAGAGGGCTGGCTGCCTGGGCCAGGGGGCAAGGCGGCGAACTTCTGGAAGTGCGAGATGTTCATGAATTCGACGGTAGCGGAATGCGTCCCCTGCAAGACGATAACGTCCAAGAATATTTAGTGAAGGTGAAACTTGAAAATGGCACCCTGAAACAGGGGCGGGTTGTGCTGACTTCTCACCTGCTCAGGAAAACGGATATTCAGTGGCGGGAGGACGGTGAATGGGATTGACGCGGCCTCGCGCCAACCGTCTGGCCGAACGGACGGCACAGGCCGGCCGGTGGGTGCCTACTGCCTGACCCGCGCCGCCACTTCCCGCCCCAGCTCAATCACCGCCATCGCGTAATAACTGCTCCAGTTGTAGCGGGTAATGGCGTAGAAGTTTTCGGTGCCCGCAATGTATTGCGGCGCGTCCGGGCCGTTGAGCAGCTCCACCAGCGCGAGCGGCCCGGTGTGCTGCAGCGCAGGGCCTTCCAGGACAGCACCCTTGGCCGTGAAGCTTTCAACACCGAATGTAGGCAGGATGTCGGGCGCCATCAGGGCGTCCATGTCGAGCCGGCTTTTGTCGAAGCTCACGGGGTAATGCGTGGGCATGCCCGGCTGCCAGTTGAAGGCCTTGAAATAACTCGCGACTGAGCCGATCACGTCGGCCGGGCTGCCCGACAGATCGATATTGCCGTCGCCGTCGAAGTCCACCGCGTATTTGACCCGGCTGGAAGGCATGAACTGCGGCATACCCATGGCGCCGGCGAAGCTTCCGCGTGCGTCGAAAGGGCTGGCCTCAAGCCGGTGTTGCAGCGTCAGGAACTGTTCAATTTCTCCCTTGAAGAATTCGCTGCGCTCTTTGGCGCGCGGATGGTTGGCAGGGAAATCGAAGGCCAGCGTGGTCAGGGCATCCATCACGCGAAAACTGCCGGTGTCGCGGCCGTAGATGGTTTCCACGCCGATGATGCCGACGATGATTTCGGCGGGTACGCCGTATTCCTTTTCGGCACGCTCCAGTGTCTGCTGGTTTTCCAGCCAGAAGCGCCTGCCGGCCTCGATGCGCACCGGGTCGATGAAGCGGCTGCGGTAGACGCGCCAGTTTTTGACAAAGGTCTTGGCTGGCGGCTGCATCAGCCGCACCACGGTGGCGTTGTAACGCGACTGGCCGATCGCATCGCGCACCCAGTCGGGGTCCAGGTCGCGGCGTGCGGCCATGTCGTCGGCAAACTGCATGGCTTCGGGGCGGGTGGAATACAGCGGCCCTTGCGCCGGGGCCGATTTGGCGGCCACGCGTTTTTTGATGTTATTTCCCTCGCCAGACCAGGCAGATACTGCGCAAGCAGCTATCAAAAAGAGAGCAAATCCGAAACGTTGAAGGCGCATGAAGGAGTGATCGAATGACGAGGAGTGAGCGGGGAGGGCTGAGCCGATTTTAAGCGGGCCAGGCGAGCCGGTCGAACTCCTGCCTGAGCGCATGAAGCTGCAGCGCCGCTTTACCGCCGCTTGCCGGCACGGCGGCGTAGCGCAGGTGCTCCAGGCGCATCAACCAGTCATGCAGGGCCTCGCCTTGCTTGCCGTAGCGGCCCAGCACCTCCTGCGCCAGCTGGCGGGGCGAGGTGGCGGGCGTGCTGTGAAGGCCGGCCTTTTCCAGCCGCTTGCGCGTGCGGGCCAGCAGGCGCAGCCAGGGATCGTGCTGCGCACGGTCCCACAGCGTCCAGGCCGCGCCGACCAGGGCGGCCAACACCACGATACCGATCAGCACATAGCTCAGGTCTTCCCAGCTGGGGGACTCAAAGCCGATGTCTTTCAGCAAATTGAGTTGTTTGCCTTGGGTGTAGTTCAGCACCCACTGGTTCCAGCCGTTGTTCACGGCCTCCCAGGTGGCGCGCAGCTGCGCAGTCAAGGTCGGGCTGAAGTTGCCCAGGGCTTGCGCCACCACGCCTTGCGGTGCGGCCAGGCGCTGGAACGCCCCTGTGCGTCCCGGCGCCACTGCTGAGGTTGGGTCTACGCGCACCCAGCCTTCACCGGCCTGCCAGACTTCGGCCCAGGCATGCGCGTCGCTTTGCCGCACCACCCAGTAGCCGTCGACGCTGTTGAGCTCGCCGCCCTGGTAGCCGGTGACGATGCGCGCCGGGATGTCGAGGGCGCGCATCAGGATGACAAAGGCCGAGGCGATGTGTTCGCAAAAACCTTCCTTGCGGTCAAACCAGAATTCGTCGGCGGTGTGTTGCCCGTACACACCGGGCTCCAGCGTGTAAACGTAGCCCCCGGTGCGCAGCCGTTCCAGCGCAACTTGCACCAGCGTACGGGTATTTGCCACCGCATAACGCGGGTCGCGGCGAATCTCGGCTGCGAGCGCCAGCGTGCGGGGATTAAAGCCGGCCGGCAGCGCTACAAATTCCTGCAGGCCGATCACCTGCTGACGCGGCCCATGCCTGAAGATCGGATAGCTCTGGGCCTTGTAGCGCACCAGGTCGGTGACAGGCCGGTTGGTGAACCACTGGAGATCGGCCTCCATGGTATTGCGGTATCCGGGCAAGTCGGGGCTTTGCGGGGCCGCCTCCATCACGAAGATCCATGGTTGATTATTGGGGGCAAGCGTCACTTCATAGTTGACAGGCGCACCAGCCACTTCGAGGTTAGCAGGCAGGGCATAACGCGATGGCAGGAACGCGCGCAACGGCTGCCAGTTGCGCCCATCGAAGTTTGAAAGCACAGGCCCCCTGAAGTACAGCTCTTGCTGGGGTGGTGGCTTGCCGCCCTCAAACCGGATGCGCATGGCTACGCTGTCGTCCAGTGCCAGAGTGGCGATACTGCCCACCTGCATGCTGGGGCTCAGGCCGCTGCGGCCGGTCATCGCATCGCTCGGCACCCCCCACAAAGGCGCCAGGCGCGGAAACAGCAAAAACAGCACCAGCATGATGGGCGCGCCCAGCAGGGCCATCCAGCCTGCTGTTTTGGCCGCTTGCAGCAGCGGCGGTTTGCCCACCGGCAAGTGGGCATTGACCAGCACGGTCAGCAGACCCATCAACCCTAGCAGCATGCTGAAGGCGGTAAGCAGGGACTGAGAATAAAAGAAGTTGCTCAGCATGCAGAAGAAGCTGAGAAAGAACACCACAAAGGCGTCGCGCCGGGCCCGCAGCTCCAGGGTCTTGAGCGTCAGCAGCACGACCAGCAAGGTCACGCCTGCATCGCGGCCGAACAAGGTTCGGTGCGTCGTCAGCGTGGCGCCAATGGTCAGGGCCAGCAGGGCCAGCAGCCACCACTTGCCCGGCAGCGGACGGGCCTGCACGGCCAGCCAGCCGCGCCACACCAGCACGGTACTGGCCAGCGCGCTGCACCACAGCGGCAGGTTGCCCACCTGGGGCAGCAGCACCCAGGCGATGACCAGCAACAGGAACAGGGTGTCGCGGGCGTCGCGGGGAAGGGTTTGGAGGCGGGTCAGCATGGGGCTTCCCGTCCCCGTTCGGGCTGGGCCTGTCGAAGCCTCGTTGTTGTAAGGGCGCTGAGGTGGATTGAGTTCCGGGGCCGGGGTTGCCGGCGGCAACTCACTTTCTTTTGCTTCGCCAAAAGAAAGTAAGCAAAGAAAAGGCGACCCTGGTTCCTGCGTCCCCTTCGCTGCGCTACGGGGCAACCTGCGGTGCTCGGTTCAGGCGGGGTCTCGCTCGAACTCGCCTTCGGCTCAGACAATCGCGATCCCTGATCCGCCTGAGCCTGCGCTCCTCGGCGCATCCACAAGGGGCAATCGGGAGCGGGGACCAATACCAACAAGGACACGCCATGGCGTGTCCTTGTTTCTTCAAGTGTTCGGRTTCTGSTATTCGGCTGTTGGCTGTTGGTATTCCTTACCCCACCCCTTCTGTATGCGCCGAGGAGCGCAGGGCCAGACGGATCAGGGCAAAAACTTGTTTGAGCCGCAGGCGAGTTGTTTTTGACCCCGGCTGGACCGAGCACCACAGGCTGCCCGAAGCGCAGCGCAGGGACGCAAACAGCAGGGTCGCCTTTTCTTTGCTTACTTTCTTTTGGCGAAGCAAAAGAAAGTGAGTTGCCGCCGGGCAACCCCCGGCCAGCCGTCCCCAGCAAAAAGCCCCCCGGTCGGATAAACCCAGAAACCGTCAACATACCGCCAACGCCTCCAGGCAAAGCCGTTTATGCGCCTCCCCACTGGCAGGCTTGATCTCCACCGAAGGCAACCTCAAGCCATAGTCCAGCGCGAGCTTGTCGGCCATCAACACCCAGGCACACAGCCGTGAAAGCTTTTGTTCAACACCGGCAGAGCCCGCATTCATGAAGTCCAGCCAGAGCTCATGCCGCTGGGCTTGCTGCGTGTCACGCACGACCAGGCCGTTGCCCTGTTCATCGGCCTTGGCTGCTTTTTTCCAGACGATCAGTTTCATGGGGTCGCCGCGGCGGTAACCGCGTACGCCATCGAATTCACCCGTGCTTTGTGCCCGTGAGGCCGCCGTCGCGCCACCGGAGCGGGGCTCGCCGGGCGGCAGCGGTGGCGGGTGGGCTTCGGGCTGCGGATAGACCAGGATCTGGGCAGCCGGGCGCCATACCGTCCAGACGCGAAAGGTGCCGAGCGGGTAACGGGTTTCGGCGGTCAGCGTCGGCAGCCGGTACAAGCCCCGCCGCGGCGGCGTGAAGGCCACCTGCACCACGCTGCTGCCCTGCGCGGGCACGTCGGTCCACACCCAGTGCTGCTCCCCGCCCTTTTTGGCGTCCTTTTTGGTGTCCACATCGTGTGGGTTCAGCACGCTCAGCCCGATGCCATGGCGCGCGGTACGCCTGGCGTTCATGAGTTTTACATCAAATGCGGCGGTAGCGCCCGCGTAGTGTGCGGGAGGCGCTACTAAATTCATAGCAAGACCGCGCAACGTGCCGTGGCAGACGTGCATGCCGACCAGAGCACTGCCGGCCAGCAGGAACGTCAGCAGGTAGCCCAGGTTGAGCTGGTAGTTGATGGAAGCCACCAGCAGCACCAGCAGCGTCACGCCCAGCATCAGGCCAGGCCGCGTGGGCAGGATGTACACGTTGCGCTGGGTCAGCGACACGCTGTCGGTGAACGGCAGCTTGCTTTGCCACCACTTCTGGAAGCGCCCGCGAATGAAGGCAAAAGGATTCCATTCGCGGGCCGCCGTGGAACCGGCTTTGTCGGGCCACTGGTGGCGCCCCCCGGGGGGGGAGGCGCCGGAGGCGCTTCGGGGGGCGTCCATCTTCTTCAGGGGAGGGGCACAGCGTCGAGCATGGCCCGCACCTGCTCCACAGGGCCGCGGCCGGCGTCGCTGACCGGAATGAGCCGGTGTGCGGCGGTTTGCGGCAGCACGGCAGCAATGTCGTCCGGCGCCACGTAGTCCCGCTTGCTCAGGAAGGCCTGTGCTTTGGCGGCCCGCATGATGGCAATGCCCGCGCGCGGGCTGAGGCCTTGCAGAAACCAGCGGCCTGAACGGGTCGCCGTGACCAGGTCCTGCAGGTAGTTCAGCAGCGGCTCCGACGCGTGAACCTGCGCCACCATCTGCTGCAGCTCCAGCAGGTCGTGCGGCGCCAGCAGGGCCGGCAGTTTTTCGAGCATGTCGCGGCGGTCGGCGCCCCGCAGCAATTCGCGTTCGGCGGCGCGGTCAGGGTAGCCCAGCGAAATCCGCATGTGAAAGCGATCCAGCTGGGACTCGGGCAGGGCGTAGGTGCCGAGCTGGTCGTGCGGATTCTGTGTGGCGATCACGAAAAACGGCAGGGGCAGGGGCCGGGTTTCGCCCTCGACCGTGACCTGCTTTTCCTCCATGGCTTCGAGCAGGGCGCTTTGGGTTTTCGGGCTGGCCCGGTTGATTTCATCGGCCAGCAGCACCTGCGCAAAAACCGGCCCCGGGTGAAACACAAAACTTTCCTTCTGGCGCTCGTAAATCGACACACCCGACAAATCGCTGGGCATCAGGTCGGCGGTGAACTGCACCCGCGAAAACTGCAGCCCGAATGAGCGGGACAGTGCATGGGCCAGCGTGGTTTTTCCGACGCCCGGAACGTCTTCAATCAGCAGGTGGCCGCCGGCCAGCAGGCAGGCCACGCAGTCCTGTACCTGTGCCGGTTTTCCGACGATGACCGTGTTAAGCTGATCGAGAAGTGCCTGGAGTTTTTCTGTGACTTTCATGGTGCCAACCATACCGTAATTTTTTACAAATTATTTCCCCCATGAACGCGACTGGTTATTTCACGCACGCAGATTGCCGCAAGCATGAGATGGGCCCCGGCCACCCGGAATGTCCCGAGCGGCTCGACGCCATTGACGACTGGTTGCTGGCGACCGGCGTCAAGGACGCCCTGGACGCGCGCGAGGCCCCCCTGGCAGCGCTGGGCGACATCGAGCTGGCGCACGACCGCATGATGGTGGCGGCGATCCGCGGCCTGAGCGACAGTCTGGTCGACGACATCAGGGCCGGCGGGCCGGCCTATGCCCAGATAGACCCCGATACCGCGCTCAATGCGCACACCTGGAACGCCGCCCTGCGCGCGACCGGCGCCGTGCTGGCGGCCACCGACGCTGTGATGTCCGGAGAGCTTGAGAACGCGTTTTGCGCGGTGCGCCCGCCGGGCCACCATGCCTGCCACAACCGGTCCATGGGATTTTGCGTTTTCAACAGCGTCGCCGTTGCTGCCAAATATGCGCTGGAGCGCCACGGCCTCAAGCGCGTGGCGATTGTCGACTTCGACGTGCACCACGGCAACGGCACCGAGGACATCCTCAGCGGCGACGACCGTGTCCTGATGGTCAGCTTTTTCCAGCACCCGTTTTACCCATATACCGGCACCGAAAATCATGCAGGCAACATGCTCAACCTGCCCGTGCCGGCCTATACCAAGGGCATGGCCGTGCGTGAGCTGATCGAAGCGGCATGGATTCCGCGCCTGGAAGAATTCAAGCCCGAGATGATTTTCATCAGCGCGGGTTTTGATGCGCACCGCGACGACGACCTGGGCCAGATGGGTCTGGTCGAGCAGGACTACGCCTGGATCACCCAGCGCCTGAAGGACGTCGCCAGGCGCCATTCCCAAGGCCGTATCGTCTCGTCGCTGGAGGGTGGCTACAACCTGAATGCGCTGGCGCGCAGCGTGGAAGCGCATATCCGCGTCCTGGCCGATTTGTAGGGCATTCATGAGTGCCGTATCTGCTGAGCTTTCGGCTCCCGTGCTTCACACGCATGACGCGCGCGGTGTCCACCGCCTGGTGCTGAACCGGGCGTCTACTTTTAACGCGCTCGGTGAAGACGTGCTGTCTGCACTGCAGGCTGCACTGGATTTGATCGCGGCCGACAGCTCGGCGCGCGCGGTGGTCATCTCGGCCGAGGGCAAGGCTTTTTGTGCCGGCCACAACCTGAAAGACATGCGCGCCCGGCCCGAGCTGGCTTATTACCAGAAGCTTTTTGCGCAGTGCACGCGCGTGATGCTCAGCATCCAGAGGCTGCCGGTGCCTGTGATCGCGCAGGTGCAGGGCCTGGCCACCGCGGCCGGGTGCCAGCTGGTGGCGCAATGCGACCTGGCGGTGGCCTCCAGCAATGCGACTTTTGGCGTGAATGGCATCGATGTGGGCCTGTTTTGCGCCACGCCCAGCGTGCCGCTGGTGCGCAACATTCCGGCCAAGCAAGCCATGGAGATGCTGCTCACGGGTGAATTCATCACCGCGGACGAAGCGTGTGCGCGCGGGCTGGTGAACCGTGTCGCATCACCGGAATCCCTCGAGGGCGAAGTCGAAAAACTCTTGCAGTCGCTCCTGCCCAAACCGCGCGAAGCACTCGCCATGGGCAAGGCGCTGTTCTACCAGCAACGTGAAACCGGCATCGAGGCCGCCTACCAGCTGGCGGGCCAGTCCATGGCCTGCAACATGGTCCATGCCGTGGCACAGGAAGGCGTGCAAGCCTTCATCGAAAAAAGGAAACCCCAATGGCCAGCGCCGGCGCCCTGACGACCCGTCCCGCTCCTCCCGTCCGCATTGATGCGCTGGATGACTGGTTTGCGGCACTGGCCCAGCCTACCGCCCTCACGGAGCTGGCCGCGCTGATTTCCTGCGCGTTGCTGGCCTGGCTGGTGGTGCGCATGGCGGGCCGCGCACGTATGGCGGTCGATGGGACTTCCATCCTTTTCGGGCGGCGCGCGATTGACGGCGTGCTGTTTCCGCTGCTGCTGCTTTTCTTTGCCAATGCGGTGCAGGTCCTTTTGGCGAGGACCTTTCCGTTGGCGGTATTCAAGGTAGCCATTCCTGTGCTGCTGTCGCTGGCGGTGATCCGCCTGGGGGTCAAGGTGCTGCAGGTGGCCTTCAAGGACGCGCCGCTCGTGCGGGCCCTGGAGCGCACCATTTCCTGGCTGGCCTGGATCGCCATGGTGCTGTGGGTCAGCGGCTTCTTGCCTGTGATACTTGACGAGCTCGACGACATCAAGTGGAAGGTCGGCAACTCGACGCTGTCGGTGCGCACCATGCTTGAAGGTGCGGTGACAGCCGGTGTGGTGCTGCTGATCACCTTGTGGATATCTTCGGCCATTGAGGCGCGCCTGCTGCGTTCAGCCACCGGCAACGAGCTCTCCCTGCGCAAGGCTGTCAGCAATGCGGTGCGTGCCATGCTGATGTTTGTCGGCCTGATGCTGGCGCTGTCGTCGGTGGGCATTGACCTCAGGGCGTTGTCGGTGCTGGGCGGCGCGGTAGGCGTGGGTGTGGGCTTTGGCCTGCAGAAGCTGGCGGCCAACTACGTGAGCGGCTTTGTCATGCTGGCCGAGCGCAGTGTGCGCATCGGTGACAACGTGCGGGTGGACACCTTTGAAGGGCGCATCACCGATATCAATGCGCGCTACACCGTGGTGCGTGCACCGTCCGGGCGCGAATCCATCGTGCCCAACGAGATGTTCATCAGCAGCCGCGTTGAAAACCTCTCGCTCAGCGATACGCAGGTGCTGCAGTCCACCGTGGTGTCGGTGGGCTATGACAGCGACGTCGAGCTGGTGATGGGCCTGCTCAGCGAAGCCGCGCTCAAGCAGGACCGTGTGCTGCGCGACCCTGGTCCCAGCGTCAATCTGACCCACTTTGGCGTCGACGGGCTCGAGTTCACGCTCAACTACTGGATGGTTGATCCCGAAAACGGCCAGCAGAACCTGCGCTCGCGTGTCAACCTCGCCGTCCTGGAGTCGCTGCGCTCGCACGGCATCGAAATTCCGTACCCGCAGCGTGTGGTGCATACCCGCGTGAGCATTTCGGAGAATGCAAAAAACGTGGAGGGCGAGAAGGGCGCTACCGGTGCCAAGCCTTCCTGAGCGGCCCACAAACGGCCTGCGGCGCGCTTTTTCCCTGCCCGACCTCCGTTCGCTGCATCGGCAATTGACGCCTGAAAGACACCTGAAGGACAGTGGTTGGGCAGGATGCTCTAATTCGCTGTATCCGGCGCTCTATAATGAAAAATAGAACGATCGTTCTTTTTCTGCCTGGTTCCCCTGGATACCCTCCGGCGACCAGTTGAGCAGCCCGCATCAGGGGCGCCGCAGCATAGAATGCAAAGCTTACGTTTACGTTAACGTCAATTCAGTCCCGATTTCATTTCGATTTCAATTCGTACTCAATCCATCAACTCTGGAGTCCTCTCATGAAGGTCTTGGTTCCCGTCAAACGCGTTGTGGACTACAACGTCAAAGTCCGCGTCAAATCCGATGGCACTGGTGTCGACATCGCCAACGTCAAGATGAGCATGAACCCGTTTGACGAGATCGCCGTTGAAGAAGCGACGCGACTGAAGGAAAAGGGTGTCGTAACCGAAGTCATCGCCGTGAGCTGCGGCGTGCTGCAGTGCCAGGAAACCCTGCGCACCGCCATGGCCATCGGTGCCGACCGCGCCATCCTGGTCGAAACCGCCGAAGAACTGCAGCCGCTGGCCGTCGCCAAGCTGCTCAAGGCGCTGGTCGAAAAAGAGCAACCGCAACTCGTCATCCTCGGCAAGCAGGCCATTGACGACGACTGCAACCAGACCGGCCAGATGCTGGCTGCGTTGCTGGGCTGGCCACAAGCCACTTTTGCTTCCAAGGTCGAAGTCGAAGGCGGCACCGCCAAGGTCACGCGCGAAGTCGACGGCGGCCTGGAAACCCTCTCGCTCACGCTGCCGGCGATCATCACGACCGACCTGCGTCTGAACGAACCGCGCTACGTCACCTTGCCCAACATCATGAAGGCCAAGAAAAAGCAGCTCGACAACCTCAAGCCCGAAGAGCTCGGCGTGGACGTCAAGCCGCGCATCAAGACCCTGAAGGTCAGCGAGCCGCCCAAGCGCAGCGCAGGCATCAAGGTGGCCGACGTGGCCGCCCTGGTGGACAAGCTCAAGAACGAAGCCAAAGTCATCTAAGGAGTTGATTGAAATGACCGCACTTGTAATCGCAGAACACGACAACAATTCCATCAAGCCAGCGACCCTTAACACCGTGACGGCTGCCGCCCAGTGCGGTGGCGACGTGCACGTGCTGGTGGCCGGCAAGGGCGCCGAAGCCGCCGCCAAAGCCGCCGCCGCCATTGCCGGCGTGGCCAAAGTCATCCACGTCGAAGGCGAGCATTTCGCCCACGGCCTGGCTGAAAACATGGCCGCCCAGGTGCTGGCCATCGCTTCCGCCTATTCGCACATCCTGTTTCCCGCCACCGCTTCGGGCAAAAACATCGCCCCCCGCGTGGCCGCAACGCTGGACGTCGGCCAGATCTCCGACATCACCAAGGTCGATGCTGCCGACACCTTCGAGCGCCCCATCTACGCCGGTAACGCGATCGCCATCGTGCAAAGCCTGGACGCGACCAAAGTCATCACTGTGCGCACCACCGGCTTTGACGCCGCGGCCGCCACGGGCGGCTCCGCAACCATCGAAACGCCCGCGGGCGTTGCCGACAGCGGCAAGTCGACCTTCCTGGGCTCCGAGATCGCCAAGAGCGACCGCCCTGAGCTGACGGCTGCCAAGATCATCGTCTCCGGTGGCCGCGCGATGGGCTCCAGCGAGAAATTCAACGAAGTGCTGACGCCGCTGGCCGACAAGCTGGGTGCTGCCCTGGGCGCATCGCGCGCAGCGGTTGACGCGGGCTATGCCCCCAATGACTGGCAAGTGGGCCAGACCGGCAAGATTGTCGCGCCGCAGCTCTACATCGCCGCCGGTATTTCCGGTGCGATCCAGCATCTGGCCGGCATGAAAGACAGCAAGGTCATCGTGGCGATCAACAAGGATCCGGAAGCGCCTATCTTTAGCGTCGCTGACTACGGTCTCGAGGCCGACCTGTTCACTGCCGTACCCGAGTTGGTCGCAGCCCTGTAATACGGTTTCAGGCCAGCGCGACATGAAAGCCAAGCAGCAACCCGGCCAATCCGGCATGAGGCGAGGCGCATGCATGGCCTTGATGCTGGCGGGTTTGCTCCTCGCTGCGTGCGCGGGGCTTGACCGCAAAGTCGAACAGGTCAGCGTCAAGTCGGACATCAAGGAGCCTGTGACGTCTTTGGCCCTGGTTTTTGTGACCCCCGAGTGGGCCAACCAAAACCCGGACCTGGTCAAAGGCTACAGGCTCTCGGGTGTACTCGACAACCGCCTGATGAACCAAAGTGTTGGGCACGCCGCAGACTTCATGCAGCTCAACGGAGTTCCCGCAAAGTACGCAGGCACGTTCGGCCAGCGTTCCAATATCAGGGGCGTGCTGGGCGAATGGTCCGGCCAGGGTTACAACACGCTGCTGTTTGTTCCGATGGGCTCTACCGTCACCTCCCAGGGCCATGAAGCCCGCAGGGGTTCTACCCGTTACCGCGTGACGCTGTACAGCAAGAAGCTCGTGCCCATGCTGGAGTTTCAGGATGCGTTTTACGCCTCGGCCCCGGATTCGGGTCATGTGGACCTGATGGCGGCGGGCTGGCTCAATGCCTTGATGGACAACGGTTATGTCGTGCGGAAATCCGAAAAACTGGTGGAACCTCCAGTTCGTGATTTTTCGCCCTAGATTCAAGAGTTCACCTGGCAATTGAGACCCCGATTTCGCCTGGGGTATCCCAAGCCGACAGGCCATGGCGGCGCACCGATTTTTACCCTGCCTTCGCCGGGCATAAGACAACTTTCCGGAGACAAAAACATGACATACAAGGCCCCCCTCAAGGACATGCTGTTTGACATCAAACATCTGGCCAACATCGAACAGATCGCGCAAATCCCCGGCTTTGAAGAAGCCGGCTTCGACACCGCGCAAGCGGTGCTCGAAGAATGCGCCAAGTTCAACGAGGGCGTGCTGGCTCCGCTCAACCGTGACGGTGACATCAATCCGTCGAGCTTTCAATCCGGCGAAGTCACCACCACGCCTGGCTTCAAGGAGGCCTTCCGCCAATACGTCGAAGGCGGCTGGCAAGGGCTGCAGCACCCGGCTGATTTTGGCGGCCAGGGTTTGCCCAAAACCATAGGCGCAGCGTGCGGTGAAATGCTCAATTCCGCCAACATGAGTTTTGCGCTGTGCCCGCTGCTCAGCGACGGCGCCATTGAAGCCCTGCTCACGGCCGGCTCCGACGACCTCAAGGCGGTCTATCTTGAAAAGCTGGTGAGCGGCCAGTGGACTGGCACCATGAACCTGACCGAGCCGCAAGCTGGTTCGGACCTCGCCATGGTGCGCAGCCGTGCCGAGCCGCAGCCCGACGGCACGTACAAGGTTTTCGGCACCAAGATCTTCATCACCTATGGTGAGCACGACATGGCCGAGAACATCGTGCATCTGGTGCTCGCCCGCGTGACCGGCGCGCCCGAAGGCGTCAAGGGCATTAGCCTCTTTGTCGTGCCCAAGTTCATGGTCGGCAAAGACGGCGCACTCGGTGCACGCAACGACGTGCACTGCGTGAGCATCGAGCACAAGATGGGCATCAAGGCGTCGCCCACTGCCGTGCTGCAGTACGGCGACCATGGCGGTGCCGTAGGCTACATCGTCGGTGAAGAAAACCGCGGCCTCGAGTACATGTTCATCATGATGAACTCGGCGCGCTACGCCGTGGGCATGCAAGGCATCGCGATTGCCGAACGCGCCTACCAGAAAGCCGTGGAATTTTCCAAAGACCGCGTGCAAAGCCGACCGGTTGACGGCTCCATCAAGGCCAGCGCGCCCATCATTCACCACCCGGACGTGAAGCGCATGCTGATGACCATGCGAGCCTACATCGAAGGCTGCCGCGCCATGGCTTCTGTCGCTGCTGCGGCGTATGACGCAACGCATCACCACCCCGATGCGGATGTGCGCAAGCAGAACCAGGCGTTTTACGAATTCATGGTGCCACTGGTCAAGGGCTACAGCACCGAGATGAGCCTGGAAGTGACGTCGCTGGGTGTGCAGGTGCATGGCGGCATGGGCTTTATTGAAGAAACCGGCGCCGCCCAGTACTACCGCGACGCCAAGATTCTGACCATCTACGAAGGCACGACCGCCATCCAGGCCAACGACCTGATTGGCCGCAAGACTTCGCGTGATGGCGGCCAGACGGCCAAGGCGATTGCCGCGCAGATCGAAAAAACCGAAGGCGAGCTGCTCAAGCAGGGCAGTGCTGACGCAGTAGCCGTGGCCAAGCGCCTGAAGGCGGCGCGCCTGGCCTTCATCGACGTGGTTGATTTCGTGGCCGGCAACACCAAAGCCAGCCCCAACGCCGTGTTTGCCGGCAGCGTGCCTTACCTCATGCTCGCGGGCAATGTGGTGGCCGGCTGGCAGATGGCGCGTTCGCTGCTGGTGGCGCAAGAACAAATCGCCCAAGGCATCGACGTCGCCTTCATGCAGGCCAAGATCACCACCGCACGTTTTTATGCTGACCACCTGCTGACCAAGGTGCCCGGCGTGCGCGACAGCATTGTCGATGGTGCAGACAGCGTCACGGCGCTGGCGCTGGACGCGTTCTGACCCCCGTACACACTGCTATTTATTTGATAGCTGTTAGCGCCCGTCAGTAAAGGGCTGCAGCATGTTTTTTCTTGAATTCAGAATAACAACGGAGCCACCATGTCCAGACTGCCCGGCGCATTGAACAAGCTGCCTTTGCCCATCATCGGTTCACCGCTCTTCATCATCAGCAATCCCAAGCTGGTCATCGCGCAGTGCAAAGCCGGCGTGGTGGGCGCCATGCCCGCGCTCAACGCTCGGCCCGCGTCGCAGCTTGATGAGTGGCTGGCCGAGATCAGCGAGGCACTGGCAGCCCACAACAAGGCCAACCCTGACAAGCCGGCGGCGCCTTTTGCCATCAACCAGATCGTGCACAAGTCCAACGACCGCCTGGAGCACGACATGGAAATGTGCGTGAAGTACAAGGTGCCCATCTACATCACCAGCCTGGGTGCACGCGAAGACATCAACGCTGCCGCCCACAGCTACGGCGGCGTGGTGCTGCACGACATCATCAACAACAAGTTCGCCCGCAAGGCCATTGAAAAGGGCGCCGACGGCCTGGTGGCCGTGGCAGCCGGCGCTGGCGGCCACGCGGGTGTGAAGAGCCCGTTCGCGCTGATCCAGGAAATCCGCCAGTGGTTTGACGGCCCTCTGGCGCTGTCGGGCGCCATCTCCACTGGCGGCGCGGTGCTGGCCGCGCAGGCCATGGGCGCCGACTTTGCCTATATCGGTTCGGCGTTCATCGCGACGGACGAAGCGCGCGCGGCCGACGCCTACAAGCAGGCCATCGTTGACGGAAATTCCGACGACATCGTCTACAGCAGCCTTTTTACCGGCGTGCACGGCAACTACCTCGCGCCGTCGATTCGCGCTGCTGGCATGGACCCTGAGAACCTGCCCGAAGGCGACGTCAAGACCATGAACTTCGGCGGCGGCGAAGGCAGCAAGTCCAAAGCGTGGAAAGACATCTGGGGTTGCGGCCAGGGCATTGGCTCTGTCAGCAAGGTCCAAAGCGCCGCGGCCTTTGTGGACCAGCTCAGGCGCGAGTACGAGCAGGCACGCAAACGGGTCTGCGCTTAAGCGCCATCGCCACCTTTGAGCAGCGCTGCGCCTGAAATACCCGCCTTGACCACCGCGACCCGACGCTTTCCCGGCATGGATGCCCTCAAAGGGCTGGCCTGCGTCCTCATTGTTTTGCATCACCTGGCTTTTTACGGCCCGATGTCGGATGTGGTGCACCCGTTTGCACCGGCCTTGATGGACTGGCTTTACGACTACGCCCGCATGGCCGTGCAGGTGTTCCTGGTCGTGAGCGGTTTTCTGGCGGCGGCCTCGCTGGCGCCACAGGGTGTGGCCGTGTTCGGTGCACCTGGCACCCTGATTTTTCGCCGCTACTGGCGACTCGTCAAACCCTATCTGGTGGCGCTGGCCGTGAGCATGCTCGTGGCCGCGTTGGTCAGGCCCTGGTTCGCACATCATTCGGTGCCGGATGCTCCCACGGTGCACCAGCTGCTCGCCCATGTCCTGTTGCTGCAGGATCTGCTCGGGCAGGACGCGCTTTCTGCCGGTGTCTGGTACGTGGCCATCGACTTCCAGCTCTACGCCATGGCGGTTCTCATCTTTGCCTTTGCCCGGCGGTTCCAGTTTCAGCCACACAACGGCGACGCAACGCACACTACTTCGGTTTCGGCCCCACTCGGCGTGAGCCTCATCCTGTTGGTTGCCTTGGCTTCGCTGCTGTTTTTCAACCGCCTGCCGGCCTTTGATATCACCGCCCTCTATTTTTGCGGCTCCTATGCCCTGGGCATGCTGGCCTTCTGGGCCTCAAACCGCCTTGGCGCGCGGCGCAGCTTCTGGCTCGTGACCCTGGCGGTGATGGGCGGGCTCGCCCTGGCGCTGGATTTCAGGGGGCGCCTGGTGGTGGCACTGGTCACCGCCTTCGGCCTGGTCGGGCTGGCGGTGCTGCAGCCACAGTCCTGGCCGGTGCGATGGCTGCAGCAGCGCCGGCTGGTGCAGCTGGGCCAGATGTCCTACTCTGTGTTCCTCATCCACTTTCCGGTGTGCCTGCTGGTCAATGCCATCGTGAGCCATTTCTGGCCCACGCAGCTTGCGGCAAATGTGCTGGGCCTGCTGCTGGCCTTCCTGCTGTCGCTGCTGGCGGGCTGGGTGCTGTATCAGTCGGTGGAATCGCGGCCGATTCCTTTGCGGCCGCGCTGGTTGAGTCGCTTTTATTTGCGTTAAAAAGCAGCTCTTCGCCTTTCTGGACAAGCGCAACTAGCTATTGAATTAATAGCATTCAACCGGAGCCAGGCTCACTGCCTGAACATCTCCAGCTTCAATGCCGCAGGCTCACCCAGCCATGAAGCATGCGTGGTGTGGTCGGCCAGGTCGTCGCCGGTGAGCCCGTGCACAAACACATCCAGTCCGTCGCGGTGTTCTTCGAGCCAGGGAATGACGCTGTCAAACGCCGCGCGGTCAAATGCCAGCTGGCAACTCCAGCGCGGGTGCGGTCCCACCTCTCGTTCATGCACCCGCCCCACGGCAATCCCGAAAAGCGCACCGGCCTTTTCGCACAGGGCGCGTGCCTGCTCAACGGTGCCGGGCCCGAAGTACACATGGGCGTGGTAGCGGGCATAAAGGTTTTCGGGACGCTGGATCATGGTGAAACGGAAAGGGAGAAGAGGGACGGAAAAATGAAAAAGGGGGCGTATCAATGACTGCATTGGATGAGTCCTCAGGCATCCTCCAGAAACGTCAGGGCCGGTAGCGGTGCATCGGGGTTTTCTTCTCGGGCTTTTGCATGCGTCTGCTTCATGCGCTGCCGGCAATGCGCCAGGTCTTTTACCTGAAACAGGAAAAACACCTCGGCCGCGTCTTCCGCGTTTTGCCAGAGGTGCTCCAGATACATGCCTTGCTTCGCATGTTCGTCCGCGTCCTTTTCCAGCTGCTGTTTAACGGCGGCCAGCGGCGCGCCGGTGAGTTTTACCAGTACGTGTGCCATGGGACGTCTCCTGCTTTAAACCCATTATTGCGGGCCCTGTTGCAGACATTTGCTAAAGGGTTTTTGTTTGAATATACTGTATTTATATACAGTATCTTTCTGCGACCATGCCGGGCACTGCGCTTGCCCCCACCAAATCTTATTAATCCATGTCCGACGCCATCATCCCGCTACACGCCATCAAGGGCCGAGGCACTGCCACGCGCATGCCGCACCGGTTTGAAAAAGACGTGCGCAACGCATGGGACGACGGCTGGGGTACGCTGGAAGAAGGCGCGGCGGGCGAGGCGCCCCGGATCGAAACCACGGTCACGATGGAAGAAGCGCGCAGCGCCATTGTCGGCAACGATTCGCCCGATATCTTTTTTGACTACAGCATCAATCCCTACCGGGGCTGTGAGCATGGCTGTGTGTACTGTTATGCGCGGCCCACACACAGCTACCTCAATCTTTCGCCGGGGCTGGACTTTGAAACGAAGATCATCGCCAAGCGCAATATTGCCGAGGTGCTGCGCGCCGACCTGCGCAAACGCAGCTATGTTCCCAAGCTGCTTAACATCGGCTCGGCCACAGACTGCTACCAGCCCGCCGAGCGCGAGCTGCGACTGACGCGCAGCATCATCGAGGTGATGCAGGAAGTGCGGCACCCGTTCTCTTTGATCACCAAATCCAGCGGCGTGGAGCGCGACCTGGACCTGCTGGCGCCGCTGGCTGCTGACAAGCTGGCCGCCGCCTACGTGACCATCACCACGCTCGACGGCGAACTCGCGCGCAAGCTGGAGCCGCGCGCGGCCGCACCGCACCGGCGCCTGCGCACCATCCGCACGCTGGCAGAGCACGGCGTTCCCGTCGGCGTCAGTGTGGCGCCGCAAATCCCATTTGTGAACGACGACATGGAGCATGTGCTGGAGGCCGCCTGGGAGGCCGGTGCGCGCAGCGCGTTCTATACCGTGATCCGTCTGCCCTGGGAAGTGGCACCCATCTTCAAGGAGTGGCTGGAGCTGCACTACCCGCAGCGCGCCGCGCGCATCATGGCGCGCATCCACGAAATGCGTGGCGGCAAGGACTACGACAGCGACTTCGCCACGCGCATGAAAGGCCACGGCCTGTGGGCCGAACTCATCAAGCAGCGTTTTGAGAAAGCCTGCAACCGGATTGGCTTTAACCGCCAGCGCATTGAGCTGGATTTGAGCCGGTTCCGGCCGCCAGCGGCTGCGGGGTCCGAGGGGCAGGGTAGGCTGTTTTAAGAGGGCCCGCTGTCAATTCAGCGCGGGGGCTATAGTCCCGGAAGCCTGTGCGTCGCACCTCACGCCGTTTGACAATCAAAGGAGCTCACCTTGGCACTCGAGTGGAAATATTCATCGGAAGGCATGGTCGCCGCAGACTGGGAAGAACTGTCGAACCTTTACCGGATGGCCCCACTGGGCGACAAGAAGCCGGCCGACCTGCAGGTCGTATTCATCAACAGCATGTTCAAGTGTTTTGTGTACGACGCCGGCAAGCTGATTGCCGCCGGCCGTGCGGTGGCGGACGGCAAGGATTGCTCTTATATCTGCGACATCGCGGTAGCGCCGGACCGGCAGGGCTCCGGCATGGGCAAGGACATGGTCGCGGCGCTGGTGCGGCTTTCCAGCGGTCACAAAAAAATCATCCTCTACGCGGTGGCCGGCAAGGAACCGTTTTACCGCAAGCTTGGCTTTCGGCGCATGCTGACCGCGATGGCGATTTTTGCGAATACCGAGCAAGCGCTGCAAAGCGGTTTGATCAGCGATAACTGATCGGGCAACCGAGAGCCGGCCCTAACGCAGATAACTGCGGTTCAGCCTCACTTCAAGCTTTTTCTGCAGCGTTTCAAACGAGGCGCTCATGGCCCAGTAAATGCCCGCCGCCGCCAGGTACAGCGGAAAGGGCTGGAAGGTCGTGGCAATCACTTCCTTGGTCGCCAGCATCAGCTCGCCCACGGCAATCACCGACACCAGCGAGGTGTCCTTGATCAGGCTGATCAGGCTGTTGGAGAGACTGGGCACCGCCAGACGCAGGGCCTGCGGGCCGATCACATAGCGCAGTGTTTGCGCTTGTGTGAGGCCCAGGCTGCGGGCGGCGTTCCACTGCCCGTGTTCCACACCGTTGATCGCGCCGCGAATGGTTTCCGACAGGTAGGCTCCCACGTTCAGGCTCAGGCCCAGGATGCCCGCGCTGATCGGGTCGAACTGGATGCCGATGCTAGGCAGGCCGAAGTAAATGACGAAGAGCTGCACCAGCAGCGGCGTGCCGCGCATGCAGCTGACGTACAGCGTTGCAAACTGCGAAAGCCCAGGCACCTTCGCCAGTCGCGTCACAGCCACGATGGTACCGATGATGGCACCGAAGAATACAGATGCCACCGCCAGCAGCAGCGTCCACGCCGCGCCTTTGAGCATCAGTGGCAGGGCATCGCGCAGCAACTGGGTCAAGCCAGACAAATCCATGGGAGTCTCCACAAATAAAAACCCCGGCAGTGAGCCGGGGTTGCTTCAGGGCGCCTGCCGGAAAGCGGCGCGCGGCTGATCGAATGTTACTTCGGTTATTTCACGGCGACAGGCGGCTTGCTCACGTCGCGGTCAAACCACTTGGTGGATATCTTCGCGAAGCTGCCGTCGGCCTGCAGGTCGGCCAGCGCCTTGTCGATGGCGGCCTTGAACTTCGGGTTGTTCTTGACGAAGGGAATGCCGGATTTTTCAAGGTCGCCCACGGGCGCACCGGGCTTGAGCGGCAGCTTGGTTTGTTTGACGATGTAGGGAATCAGCAGGCTGTCGTTGAGCGCGGCGTCAATGCGGCCCAAAGCCAGGTCTTGCAAATACTCTTGCGCGCCGGGATAGGTCTTCACGTCAATGCCGCCGACTTTTTTGGCGATGTCGGCGTAGTTGGTGCCCTGGCCCAGGCCGAGCTTTTTGCCCTTGAGGTCGGCCAACGTCTTGAACTCGCGCTTTTCATCCTTGCGGATGATCAGTTGCGGTGCAGAGATGGTGTAGGGCTCGGAGAAGTCAAAGGTCTCCTTGCGCTTGTCGGTGATGCCGACCTGGTTGATCACCACGTCGTACTTGCCGGCCTGCAGGCCTGCCAGGATGGCACTCCACTCGCTCGTGGAGAACTCGGCTTTGACGCCCAGCTTCTGCGCCAGGGCATTGGCCAGTTCCACTTCAAAGCCGGCGAGCTGGCCGCCTTCCTTGTAGTTGAAGGGCGGGTAGGTGCCTTCAAGTGCAACTTTGAGGGTGCCGCGCTGTTTGACGGTGTCGAGCAGGTCGGCTGCGCTGGCGCTGAGTGCGAGCGTCAAAAGAAGTGTGGAAGCGATGGTGGAGGCGGCAGCCTTGCGAATATTCATATTCAACCCCTGCATAAGAGAATTGTTATTGAGATGAAAAGTGAATATTAAATCTGCCGTCACATTGGTGCATGCAGGGCGACAAAGGCCCTACGGCGCATCCGGATGCTTCGCGGACGCTGAGCGCGGACTCAGGGCTTGGCGCAGTGGGCGTAGATGTCGAGCGCAGGCTTGTAGACGCTGGTCTGCACATTCATCAGGCCGAGCACCGAGTGGAAGTAATTGTCGTGGCTCACCATGGCGTCCAGTTGCTCCTTCAGGCATGCCGTCGTCAGCTTGTTGCGCTGCTCGAATGCGGGTGAGAGCCAGGTGATCCACGGCACGCGCTTTTGCACTTCAGGCGCAATGCCGTAGGGCATGCCGTGCAGGTAGAGGTTGTTCTCACCCAGCGACTCTCCGTGGTCGGCGAGGTAGAGCAGGGCAGGCGCGCTGCGCGCCTCTTGTGCCTTGAGCCACTGGATGGAAGACGCCAGCAATTTGTCGGTGTAGACGATGCTGTTGTCATAGGCATTGAGCAGGCCTTCGCGGCTGCAGCTTTGCAGCGCGTTGTCGGTGCACTCGGGCAGGAATTTTTTGACGGCTTGGGGCGAGCGCTTGTAATACGCCGGGCCGTGGCCACCCATCTGGTGCATCACGACCACCACGCCCTTGGCGCGGCGCTCGGCCGGCAGCGCGGCAATGCGTTCGTCAATGCCGTGCAGCATGACTTCGTCAAAACATTCGCCGCTGTCGCACAGGCCCGGTACTTTGAGCTGTATGGTGTTCACGTTGGGCACGCGGTCGCACACGCCCTTGCAGCCTGACTGGTTGTCTATCCATAGCACGGCCAGGCCCGCGCGCTGCAGCACGTCCAGCATGCCTTCGTAGTTGGCCGGGCGTGAGTCATAGGCTTCACGCCCGAAGTTGGAGAACATGCAAGGCACGGAGGCTGCCGTGCTGGTGCCGCACGACCATGCATTGCGCAGGCTCACCACGCTTTCCTGGGCCAGCAGCGGGTTGGTGGGCCGGCTGTAGCCGTTGAGTGAAAAGTTGGCGCTGCGCGCTGTTTCACCCAGCACCAGCAACAGCAGCGGTGGCTTGGTTTGGGCTGTGTAATTGGCACCGAGTTTTGCGTCTTCACCCAACGGCAACAGAGTGGATTCGTCGCGCTGAAAGGGCTTGGCCGCGATGGCGCCTAGCGCGTAATAGGAATTGAGTGGGTTGATGAGATAACGCACATGCGTGTAGTTGCGCATGACGGAGGCAATGCTCTGGAAAAACAGGAACACCACTAACACCAGCAGCACGCACGCTCCGGTCAGCGTGGCTGCATTGGTGAGCATCTGTCGCACTGCGCCTGCACGTCTGACCTTCTGCCGCCACAAAAAGATCATCGGCAGGACCGCCAGCACCATCACCGTGGCCAGCAGTCGCCAGTTCAGCAGGTCACGTGTTTCGCGCACATCAGTCTGCAGCGTGTTGATCATCATGGTCTTGTCGATGACCACGCCATAAGTCACCATGAAATAGGCACCGAAAGCGGCCGACAGCAGAAAGACAGTGATGGCGGGCTTGAGTGTCCAGCGCCAGGCCAGCACGCTGAGCAGCGCGATGGTCGCCAGCGCAATCACCAGCGCCAAGGCGATGCTTATTACCACCGCCTGGCCCCCGGTAAGGCCCGGCAGGCGGGCCAGCTCGCGCCACAAGGCCACATTGCACACGGTCGCGATCCAGAGGCTTGCAATGACCACCAGCCACAGCGGCCGCATGCCTCGACGGTGTTGGTCAGGAGAGGAAGGGGGTCTGGACCCGGATGGCGGTTGCAGCGGCATAGCGCTGCATTGTATTTGCCCCACCTTAGGGCGGGCTTATGCGCGCCTCAAGTGGCGGTGGTCAAACCCAGCTGCCGCGCATGGTGCCGCAGGTGTTCGGCCATAAAGGTCGCGATGAAATAGTAGCCGTGGTCATAGCCCGCATGGCGATGCAGCGCCAGTGGCTGGCCCGCTTTGACGCAGGCGGCTTCAAACAGCTCGGGGTACAACTGCTCGGCAAGGAATTTGTCGTCCAGCCCCTGGTCTATGCGTATGCCGCCAGGGTAGGGCGCTGCGGGCATGAGATTCATGATGGCGGTGGCGTCATGTTCGACCCACTGCGACTCATCGCTACCGAGGTAGCCGGTAAACGCCTTGCGGCCCCAGGGACACTGGCTGGGCGTGCAGATAGGTGCAAACGCCGAGACTGATTGAAAGAGATCCGGATGCCGGAGTGCCAGCGTCAACGCGCCATGGCCGCCCATCGAGTGGCCGAAGATGCCGATGCGACTGGCGTCCAGCGGCAAGGCGCTCGTCAGCAGTGGCAGCAGCTCTGCCGTGATGTAGCTTTCCATGCGGTAGTGCTGTGACCACGGCGCCTGTGTCGCATCAAGATAGAAGCCCGCGCCGCGGCCGAAATCCCAGCTGTCGGTCTCGCCCGGAATCTTTGCGCCGCGCGGGCTGGTGTCAGGCGCGATCAGCGCCAGGCCCAGCTCGGCGGCTACGCGCTGCGCACCGGCTTTGATCATGAAAGTTTCTTCGTTACAGGTCAGGCCCGCCAGGTAGATCAACGCCGGCACCTTCTCCCCAGCCATGGCTTGCGGCGGCAGGAAGACCGAAAACTTCATCGGCAGGCCGACCTCGCGCGAGTCGTGCTGGTAGAAGCGTTGTACGCCGCCGAAGCAGCCGTGTTCGCTGAGGAGTTCGAGGGGTGTTGTCATGTCGCTTAGTACAGGACCACACCGCGGATGGACTCACCGGACTTCATCAAATCAAAACCTTTGTTGATGTCCTCCAGCGGCATAGTGTGCGTGATCAGGTCGTCGATATTGATCTTGCCCTCCATGTACCAGTCGACGATTTTGGGCACATCAGTACGGCCGCGCGCGCCGCCGAAGGCCGATCCTTCCCATTTGCGGCCGGTCACCAGCTGGAAGGGCCGGGTGCTGATCTCGGCGCCGGCCTCGGCCACGCCGATGATGATGCTGCGGCCCCAGCCCTTGTGCGTGCATTCCAGCGCCTGGCGCATCACCTTGGTGTTGCCTATGCATTCAAAGCTGTAATCCGCGCCGCCGTCGGTCAGCTGAACGATGGCGTCGACGACGTTCTCCGTATCCTTGGGGTTGATGAAGTGCGTCATGCCGAATTTGCGGGCCATCTCCTGCCGCGCGGGGTTAATGTCCACACCGATGATCTTGTCGGCACCCACCATCTTCGCGCCCTGAATCACATTGAGGCCAATGCCGCCCAGGCCGAACACCACGACGTTGGCGCCAGCCTCGACCTTGGCGGTAAAGAGCACCGCGCCAATGCCGGTGGTCACACCGCAGCCGATGTAGCAGACCTTGTCAAAGGGAGCGTCTTCGCGGATTTTGGCCAGCGAAATTTCAGGGGCGACGGTGTAGTTGCTGAAGGTGCTGGTGCCCATGTAGTGAAAGATGGGTTTGCCGTCCAGGCTGAAGCGGCTTGTGGCGTCGGGCATCAGGCCCTTGCCCTGCGTGCCGCGAATCAGCTGGCACAGGTTGGTTTTTCGCGAAAGACAGAACTTGCATTGCCGGCACTCGGGCGTGTAGAGCGGGATGACATGGTCGCCTTTTTTGAGCGTTGTCACGCCGGGGCCGACGTCAACCACAATGCCCGCGCCTTCGTGGCCGAGGATGGCTGGGAAGATGCCTTCCGGGTCGGCGCCCGAGAGCGTGTAGTAATCGGTATGGCAGATGCCGGTGGCCTTGATCTCGACGAGCACCTCTCCGAACTTCGGGCCTTGCAGGTCCACGGTTTCAATGGTCAGGGGCTGGCCTGATTTCCAGGCAACGGCGGCTTTGGTTTTCATGGTGTGTTGGCTTGCGCTTGAAGTGAGTGGGGATGAGGTTCCGTGCGTAGGTCACTATAAGCCAGTCACCGTCGCTGAGTCTCCCCTGAAGCCGTATCTTCATGGGCCCGATGTTTCATTTTGAGAAAAGCTGGGCCATGCACCCGGGCTGTGTCGCCGACCCTAAGGCTGGAGTATGCCGCGCATTGTGGGAGCAGAGCCTTCATGGCCTTCTCTGTAAATGAAAAAGCTGCCTGGCCCATTAAACATGAGCGCAAGCGGCTATTAATTTCATAGCATTGAGGTCTGGCGAGTGATACCCGCCACGGCTTGCTCAGCGGCCGGCTTCTTTCAGATACTGCGTCCGGGCGGCGATGGCGGTGTCGGTGAAGTCGGTGAACACGCCGTCAACGCCTGTGCGGTAAAAGGCCAGGTACTCGGCCTTGGCATCGCCCTGGTAGTCGCTGGCCAGGCGGCGCGACTCGTTACGGAAGGTGAAGGGATGAACGAACAGGCCTGCTTTGTGCGCATCGGCGACGAAGCTGGTGGCTGGCTGCGAGGTGGAGTCCGCGTCGTTGAGCTTGCCGTCGCGGTTGATGTCGACCTGCTTGCCGTCGGCGCCGAAGGTGCCCTTGGTGCTGATGATGTAGCGCTTCCAGGGGCCGATGCCATCGGCGTAGGTCTTGATCTCGGCCAGGCCCGCTGGTGTGACCATGGCGCTGAAGAAACGCTTGTCGCCGGCCTTGGTCCAGTCGTAAGGGCGGTCGCTCGGCACGGCAAAGGTCACGCGGCCGGTTTTCGGGTCAATGCCGTCGCCGTCGACGAGCTGGATCAGTTTCGTATTGAGGCCCTTGCTCTTCATGTACTTCAGGCTGCCGGGTTCAAACGACTGCACATAGATGGGCGCGGTCTTGCTGTTCCATCCGGCGGCGTTGATGATGGCAATCAGCTTGTCTTCCATCGGCAGGCCGAGTTCGCGGAAGTAGGTCGGGTTCTTGGTTTCCGGGTAGATCGCAATCGTGCGGCCGGTTTTCGCGGACTGGGCTTTGGCCATGTCCACCACTTCCTGGAGGGTGGGGATTTTGTACTGGCCATTGAACTGCTGCGGGCGCTCGGCGTCGGTCGAGATCGCCCCCAGGGTGCGAATCTCGGCCAGTGTGAAGTCGTTGCTGAACCAGCCGGTCTGCGTTTCGCCGTCGACCTGGATGGTCTTCTTGCGTGAAGCGAACTCCGGATGTTTGGCCACGTCGGTGCTGATGGCCAGGTTGGGGTCGTGGCGGGTGATCAGCACGCCGTCCCTGGTCACGACCAGGTCCATCTCGATCACGTCGGCGCCGAGTTCGATCGCCCGCACATAGGCTTCCATCGTTTCTTCCGGCACATAACCGGAAGCGCCGCGGTGGGCGATGACCAGTGGCGCCTTGCCGTCAAGGGTGGGCAGGCCTGCTTGTGATGTTGTGCCTGAGGAGGAGCAAGCGGTGAGTAGTACGCTGCTGCAAATAAGGGCGAGCAGGCTACCTTGTTTTACGGCCTGGCGGGTCGATACGGTCATGGGTGTTTCCGGAGTTAAAGGGCTGATCGTATGTGTCTGATCACGACAGGCGTGTGACAGTGTGTATGGCGCTGATGTCTATACAACAGCGACCCAGCCATCGCCGTACAGATTTCATGGGCAGGGCCGGGATTTGGGCTGATATCATGTTTTTTTCCCTTAGCTGAAGACTCAAGATGCCCGCTGCTGTTGCTTCCACAGACCATCGCACCCGGGTTGCCGCCGAACGCCGCGTCCGCATGCGCAAACGATTGCTCGAAAGCGCAATCATCGTGTTCTCGCAAAAGGGGGTCGGCGCCAGCGTCATTCCGGAGGTCGTTGCGGCAGCCGAGGTCTCGCAGGGCTCGTTCTACAACTACTTTTCCACCAATGAAGAGCTGCTGGCAGCAGTCGGCGAGGAACTCAGCAATGAGATGGTGCAGCTGATCGAGTCCGTGGTTGGCGGGATCGAGGATCCGGCTTTACGGGTCGCGACTGCCATCCGCTCCTACCTGCACCTCGCGCGTTCCTATCGCGTCGTTGCCCGTTTTCTTGCCAGTGCCGGGCTGCAGCTGGGGGGAGAGAAAAGCTCCGTCTACGAGTTCTTGCCTCCGGATCTCAAGGAGGGGCAGAAGAGAGGGTGCTTCGACGAGATGCCGATCGATATTGCAATGGACCTTGTCAGAGGCGCCGGGCTGGCCGCGATCCATCGCATCGCCAACGGCCGGATAGCCAAGGATTACCCTGAAAGAATGGTCCAGGCCATCTTGCGTTCGCTCGGCGTCAGCACTGCCGAGGCTGTGCGCTTGACGGCGACAGCTTTACCCAGGTTGAATGCTCCACCGGAGTCCTTGTTCGCACAAGCGCAGGCGCGGCTTGAGGCGCAGACTGCCGCCACCGGGTGACGTGGCGCCCGGCGGCTTGGCGCATGACGCGCAAGCTTGGCAGGAAGCGGATTTCGCCGTGAAGCGCTAGGGGCGCACATCGATGAGCGTTTTGGCAAGCAAACTTACGAACTGACTCTCGTCAGCGTCCAGCGGAGTGGCGGAGATGACCTCGGCGGCCGCGGCATCCACACCCAGCGCGCACAACGCAACGGCTGCGGCTTGCCCGGAAAAATCCTCCTTGCGGCCGGATTCCATCGTTCCGTG
The DNA here is from genome assembly GCF_056405975.1 of Polaromonas sp. P1_E12. NCBI lineage: Bacteria > Pseudomonadati > Pseudomonadota > Betaproteobacteria > Burkholderiales > Comamonadaceae > Polaromonas > Polaromonas sp. P1_E12. Next base: position 673,742 of record NZ_JBFUBB010000001.1, read on the forward strand.
TATTGCACCCAGCACAGCGCCGGCAACGATGTTGAGCGCCAGTGCCATCGGCATGCGCTTGAATCGCCCTTGCTGGAATCCTTGCTCGATATCCCGGCGGACGAACTCCAGCATATTGGGCCCGTTCTCACTTGGCCAGCCGAGCCGGAGAAGGAATCCCGCAAAGGCCGGGTAGTGAATGGCCAGCCGCGCTCCCAGCCGGATCCCCCGTGCCACCTGTTCTGCCGAGTCCTCATGGCTGCGCACGATCGGCTCGGCAATACGGATCAATTCATTGGCGATTTCCGTCGCCAGCTCACGGACAAGCGCGTCTGAGGACGGGAAGTACTTATAGAACGTTCCGCGGGATACCTGCGCTGCCGAGATAACGTCTTCAATAGAGATGGACGCAGGCTCCTTTTCCGACACAAGGCGCATGGCGCTGCGCAGCAATCGAGAGCGCATGCGCTCTCGCCGTTGGGCGGCGACCCGTGAGCGGTGATCCGCGATCAAAGGCGGATTGGGGTTGTTGTCTGGTGAATCTTGCATTCTGTCTCTTGAAAATGATTTATCCATCTCGGTGATCGATCTGCGGGGTTCGCAGCCCGATCACCTCTACGCCAGGACTCCTGGGCTTTCTCGGCTCCTTGAGCGCTTCCTGGGCTTCTTTACGGGCTACACGCGAATCTTCCAGGCTCATGGGCCCGCCGGGGTGAGTCGTATTCAAAGTTTCATTTCTTAATAATAACTTAACTGTCATGATGACAAATCAGTCAATATGAAGTATATTCCAGATTCGTAAGTCGGAAATTAGCCCGGATCGGCCGGTCCCGCAGATGCCGGAGTGCCAGGCAAGGCACAACTCGGCGTAACGAAATCGCAGCTGAGTCGCGTTAGCTGCCTGATTGCCAAAGAGTTGGTGTCTGAAGAATTTGATTGGAGAACTGAAATTGAAAATTAACTATGGACCGATAGGCCTGACTATCATCTCGGCGTATCTGCTCACCGCGTGCGCTCCCGCTCACGAGCCTGGGCATGACGATGCGCGTCCGGTGCGGACCGTTGTTGCCGGCCACACGCCAGGGACTGTCGGCTCAAGCTATTCAGGCGAGATTCGCGCTCGCTACGAAAGCCGGCTCGGCTTCCGCACCGGTGGGAAGATCGTTGCCCGTCTCGTCGAGGTCGGCAGCCACGTCAAGGCCGGCCAGCTGCTGCTGCAGCTCGACCCGACACAGGAAACGCTGCAGGTTGCCGCAGCGGGCGCCGAAACCGATGCCGCAAAAAGCCGCGTCGCACAAGCGCGTATCGACGTGCAACGCATCGAACAACTGTTGGCACGAAATTTCGCGTCACAAGCGGAGCTCGATCAACAGCGCCTGGCGCTGTCGCAGGCTGAAGCGCAGTTGCGCTCGGCGTCCGCGAGGCAGCAGGTGAACGCCAACCTGCGTGGATACACCACGCTGGTGGCCGACCGCGACGGCGTGGTCAGCGCGATCAGCGCGGAAGCCGGCCAGGTGGTCGGGGCGGGCCAACAGATCGTCACAGTGGCGGCTGACGGCGAACGCGAAGTGACCATCAGCATTCCCGAATCGCGGATCGACGAGTTGCGCCAGGCAAAGTCGCTGCAGGTTGCCGTCTGGGCGCATCCGGACAAGTCCTGGGCCGGCACGCTGAGGGAACTGGCGCCGGACACGGACAGCGTCACGCGCACCTATTCGGCCCGCATTTCGATCCAGCAGCCCGACCCAGCCCTGCTCAGGCTGGGAATGACTGCGACTGTCTTCGCTCCCGACGTCGACGGCAAAGCAGCGATCCGCCTGCCGCTGACGGCCATCGTCGACCGCGAAGGCGGGCGCCGGGTGTGGGTGGTGGACGCCAAGACTTCCCAGGTCGCACTGCGCGAAGTGAAACTGGGCAGTGCGCAGAACGACACCGTGCTCATCACCAGCGGCCTGGCCGACGGCGAGATCGTTGTCAGCGCCGGCGTGCACATGCTGCAACCCGGCCAGCGCGTGAAGCTGGTCAATGCGGCCGCCGTCACCGTGGCGGGAGGTGCCAAATGAAAGGCGTCAACCTGTCCGAATGGGCGTTGAAGCACCAGCAGATGATCGCCTTCCTGTTGCTGTTGCTGTCGGTAGCCGGCGTGCTGGCCTACGGCAGCCTGGGCCAGAAGGAAGACCCTGACTTCACCATCAAGACCATGGTGGTGCAGGCCTACTGGCCCGGAAGCTCCGCGCAGCAGATGGCCGACCAGGTGACCGACAAGCTGGAGAAAAGGCTGCAGGAAGTGGCCGAGATCGATTACACCTCCACCTACGTGAAGCCGGGCGAAACCCAGATCAAGGTCAACCTTCGTGAAAGCGTACCGCCGCAAGCGGTACCGGACGTGTGGTACCAGGTTCGCAAAAAGATGAGCGACGTCCGGCACACCCTGCCTCAGGGCACGCAGGGGCCGTTCTTCAACGACGAGTTCGGCGACACCTTCGGTAATCTCTATGCGATCACCGGCGACGGCTTTGACTACGCCGATTTGCGCCGCTTCGCCGACGCCGCCCGTAACGAGTTTCTCCGTGTGGCGGACGTCAACAAAGTGGACCTCGTGGGCAAGCAGGACGAAAAGATCTACGTGGAAGTCTCCACCGCCAAGCTCGCCTCGCTGGGCCTGGATCCGGCCCTGATCGCGTCGACCCTGGCGCAGACCAATGCCGTTGCGGCGGCCGGAACCGTGCAGAGCACGAATGAACAGGTTCGGCTGACGGTGAGCGGCGAATTCGACTCGATCGAAAACATCCGGGCGATCGGCATTCGCGCCGGAGACCGCACTTTCCGCCTCGGCGATATCGCCGAGGTCCGCCGCGGCTTTGTCGAACCCGCCGCCTCCAGAATGCGCTTCAACGGCAACGAAGCGCTCGGCCTGGCAGTGAGCATGCGCAAGGGCGGTGACGTGATCCACCTCGGCGAGCAGCTGAACGAAACGGTTCGCCGCATTCAGGCAGACTTGCCCGTCGGCGTGCAGATTCATGCCGTCAGTGACCAGCCGCACGTCGTCGAACACTCGGTATTCGAGTTCAAGAAGAGCCTGGCGGAGGCGGTACTCATTGTGCTTGCTGTCAGCTTCTTCTCGTTAGGTATGCGCACCGGACTGGTCGTCGCGTTGTGCATCCCGTTGGTCCTGGCGATGACCTTCCTGGTGATGTACCTGCTCGGCATCGAGCTGCAGCGAATCTCGCTGGGCGCGCTGATCATCTCGCTGGGCTTGCTGGTTGACGACGCCATCATCGCCGTGGAGATGATGGCCCTGAAACTCGAACAAGGCTGGGATAAGGCCCGGGCCGCGACCTATGCCTATACGGCTACGGCGTTTCCGATGCTGACCGGCACGCTGATCACTGCCGCCGGCTTCTTGCCAGTGGGTTTCGCCAAGTCGGGTACCGGCGAATACGTGTACTCCCTGTTCCAGGTGGTGGGTATCTCTCTCATCCTCTCCTGGATCGTGGCTGTGTTGTTTACTCCGTACATTGGCTTCAAGCTGCTGAAGGAAAACGCGCATGCATCGCACGACGAGGATGCGGTCTACCAGCGCGGCTTCTACCTGAAATTCCGGCACTTTGTCGACCTCTGCCTGGTTCACCGGAAGTGGGTAATCGTCATCACGTTCGCTCTCTTCGCCGCCTCGCTCGTTCTGTTCAAGGCCGTGCCGCAGCAGTTCTTCCCCGCATCCGACCGGGCGGAGCTGATGGTGAACCTCTGGATGCCAAAGGCATCGACCTTCGAGGCAAGCCAGCGCGAGGTGCGGGAGCTTGAAACCCTGCTCAAGGGTGATCCCGACATCGAGGCGGTGACCAGCTTCGTCGGCAACGGCGCCCCGCGCTTCTACCTGCCCCTGGACGTGCAGACGCCTAACCTGAACCTCGGCGAGATGCTGGTGATGACCAAAGGCGGCGAAGCGCGCGAGCGTGTGCTGGCCAAAATCCACACGCTGTTCGAGGAACGCTTCCCGAACGTGCGCGGCCGCGTCAACCGCCTGGAAAACGGCCCACCGGTCGGTTATCCGGTGCAGTTCCGCGTCTACGGCAACGACAACGCCAAGGTGCGCGAAATCGCAGAACGCGTGGCCGCCATCATGCGCGGAAACCCCCATGTGCGGGGCGTGAACCAGGACTGGGGCGAGCGTATCAAGCGCGTGCGGGTCGACGTCGACCAGGACAAGGCGCGCGCGCTGGGTATCAGCTCCTACCAGATCAAGCAGGCGCTCGAGGCATCGCTGTCCGGAACGCCCATCACGCAGTACCGCGAAGAAGACCAGGGCATCGACGTCGTCGCACGGCTCGTGGCACCGGAACGCACGGACCTGAATAACCTGAAGGACGCAAAGATCTATGTGCGTGACGGCAAGTTCGTGCCGGTTTCGCAGGTGGCCCGGATTGCGCTTGATAGCGAGGAGAGCGAGCTGTGGCGGCGCAACCGTATTCCGACCCTGACCGTGCGCGCCGACATCTCGGGCGCACAGGCGCCGGACGTCACCAATGCGCTGCAACCGAAGATGGCGGCGCTCGCGAAGGAGCTGCCGCTGGGTTACGGCATCGAGGTTGGCGGCGCGACCGAGTCGAGCGAGAAAGCCCAGGCTTCGGTGAATGCGGTCATGCCTGCCACGCTCATCATCGTGCTGGTATTGCTGATGATCCAGTTGCAAGACATGAAGAAGATGGCCCTGGTGTTGCTGACCGCGCCGCTCGGCCTGATTGGGGTCAGCGTGATCATGGCGGTGTTCCGTATTCCGTTCGGCTTCGTCGCAATGCTGGGGGTGATTGCGCTGGCGGGGATGATCATCCGGAACTCGGTGATCCTCGTCGTGCAGATCGACCAGGAAACTGCCGCCGGAACCCCGCTGTGGACCGCCATCATCGAGTCGGCCGTGCGTCGCCTGCGTCCCATCGTGCTGACCGCACTGGCCGCCATCCTGGCGATGGTGCCGCTGACCCACTCGGTCTTCTGGGGCCCCATGGCCTGGGCAATTATGGGCGGGCTTGCCGTTGCAACCCTGCTGACGCTGATTTTCCTGCCCGCACTGTATGCGGCGTGGTACCGGGCCAAGCGCCCCTCCGCCACCCTATCCGTAAATCCCTGAAGAAAGATATATCCATGAAAACACTAGCTAAACCCACCCGCTGGACGGTGCATTCGGCTCTGGGAATCCTGTTTGCCCTGGGTGCCGCACACGCCAATGCCATTGATCTGGTCGGTGCCTACGAGCAGGCGCTGCAGAACGATCCGACCAGCCTTGCCGCCAACAATGCGTTGGCCGCAGGCCGCGAGAAAGCCGTGCAGGGCGATGCCCTGGTGCGGCCGCGTGTCAACTTGCAGGCGGGCGTGAGCCGGATGCACGTTCACTCTACCTCCGACGCGCCTTCCGCCTTCGCGGCATTGGCACCAACCGACAGTACAGGCACGGTGCGGCAAACGGCCGTGGAGGTCGTGCAGCCGCTGTATGACAAGACGGCGACCGCGACGAGGCGGCAGCTGCATGAGCAGTCCGCGCTCGCGCAGACGCAGTTCGACCAATCTCGCCAGAATCTCGCGCTGCGTGTGGCCGACGCCTACTTCGGTGTCGTGGTGGCCGAGGAGACACTGCGTGTGGTGCAAGCCGAGCAAGCGGCATTGCGCCACCAGCGTGACCGCGCCAAGGCGCGCTTCGAGATCGGGCAAGGCAGGATCACCGACCTTAACGAAGCGCAAGCGCGCCTGGACGGCGTGGAAAGCCGGGAAATATCAGCGCAATCCTCGCTTGAGCTACGCAACGCCCAGTTTCGGGAGACCATAGGTGCGTCACCGGCGCAGCTCGTAAAACTGGCTCCCTCATTCGTTGCCCGCCTGCCCGAGCCGAACGACCTGCTCGCCTGGCAGGCGAAAGGCGAGGACCAGAACAGCTTGATCAAGGTCAGGCAGAACGAGTTCCAGATCGCCGGCGCCGAGATCGACAAATACCGTCTCGTCAATCGTCCGAGCCTCGCTCTGGTGGGCCGGTACGCCACGTCAGGGCAGAGCGGGAACCTTTCGCCGCTGGCCGTCTCAAGCGGCCGGACCGGAACCATCGGGTTGCAACTGAACGTACCGCTTTACGCCGGCGGTGGATTGGATTCGCGCGAGCGGGAAGCCGTCGCCAAGCGTAGCCAGGCCGAGCAGGAAGTAGCGGCAGCGCGGCGCGATGTGCGCCTGAAAGTGCAGGACGGATTCCTGGCCGTGAAGACCGGCGTATCCCGCATTGCCGCGACCGAGCAGGCGCTGGTCTCAGCGCGCAGCGCGCTGGAAGCGACGACGCTCGGGCGTGACGTCGGTAGCCGCACCGAACTCGACGTGCTCGATGCCCAGCAGAGGTTCCATGGCGCGGAACTGGACCTTGTCCAGGCGCGCGTCGACTACCTGCTGGGGCGTTTGCGGCTGGCCGATGCAGCCGGCGAATTGAACGAGGGCAGCCTGCGCTCGCTGAGCCTGTGGCTGGGGTCCTGAGTCAGCAAAGCACCAAGGAGGAAACGGGTATGCAATCGGGATATCGAATCATTTGGGCGCGTCTTGCCCGCGGGGTGCTGTGCGCGGGCGCCGCTATGCTGCTGGCAGCCTGCTCCACGACGCGGCCCTGGTTGAACCAGCCAATCACTGCGGAGTCGCCCCAGCCGACGTTCATGCCTGTGCAGGTGTCGGCGCAGGAGCGGCCTCCCTCCATGATCGCTGCGATCACCTTGTCCGGGGGCGGTGCCCGGGCGGCAGCCTTCGGCCTGGGGGTTCTCAAGGAACTCAAGGCCACGCGTTTTGAATGGGAAGGCAGAACGACCAACCTTCTGGACGAGGTGGGGCTGGTCAGCGGTGTCTCCGGGGGCAGCGTGCTGGCGACCTATTACGCGGCCTTCGGAGACGAAACCTTCACGCGTTTCGAGCGCGACTTTTTACTGGTGGACTTCCAGGCCGGCCTGATCAAAGAAGCTTTTTCGCCGGAATCCCTTTACCGGCTCACGTCACCCTGGTTCGGACGCACCAATCTTCTTGAAGAGAAGTTGAACGGGCTGTATCAAGGGAAGACCTTTGCTGACATCCTGGCCCGCGGTCGCGGGCCTAGGCTTCTGGTCACAGCGACCGACCTGACGACCGGCGCGCCGTTTGAATTCACGCCCGAACAGTTCGCCTTGATCTGTTCCGATCTGAACAGCGTGCCCTTGTCCTTCGCGGTAGCCGCGTCGTCGTCAGTGCCGATACTGCTCAGTCCTGTCACTCTGAAAAACTATGCCGGCTCTTGCGCGCAAGCCGCGCAGGTGACGGACGCCGCAAAGAATGATCGCAACCTGCAGGAGCGCCTGCTATACGCGAGTGCCCAGAGCTACCTGGACGCTGAGGACCGACCGTTCCTGCATCTGGTTGACGGTGGCCTCGTTGACAATCTCGGCGTGCGCGGCCTGCTGTACCGCACCGCCGCGGGAGGGTCGCTTGATGAAAACTTTCAGAATTTGCCGCCGGGATCCGTACACAAGGTCGTCTTGATCAGCGTGAATTCGGAGCGAGACACCGCTGACCGTATTGACCGCAGCGACCGTGTTCCGGGAATTGGCCAGGTTCTGGATGCGCTGATCTTCGGCGCCGGCTCCCGGGCCACCAAAGAGACGCTTGTGGAGATGAATGACAATGCCCGGCGATGGACGCAAGAGTTGAACGCGTTGCGGGGCCGGCACGGTAGCCCGTTTGCGCCGGACGCCGAGATCCATGTCATCAATGTCAGCCTGCGGGACCTGAAAGACGAGAAGACGCGCAAGTCCCTGCTGCAGGTCCCGACCGCGTTCACCGTTTTGCCTTTGCAGGTGCGTCAACTCGAGGAGGCAGGTCGCGTCGTGCTGCGCGAGTCGCTGGAGTTTCAACGTCTTCGCGACGACCTGGTCGCAGCGCCTGTCCGTCCGTCTCTCGACGAGAACTTGACGGAGTACCGGCCGGGCTCGCAACGCAGCGAAGAACTACCTCAAGCTGTGGCCACGCCAACTAGCGAGTGACAAAAGAAAAAGCTCTTCCGGATCTCCGGAAGAGCTTTTGTGGATTTTGACCCTTTAGTTGAATGTCTCGAACAAGTCCCGTATCTTCCGGGAAGTGAAAGAGATAGAGGCCGATCAGGCGCTGAAGAAACTCTTGAGCTTGTCGGCCCAGCCTTCTTCGCTGGGCGAATGCTTGGCGCCGCCTTTTTTCAGCGACTCGTCCAGCTCTTTGAGCAGCTTGCGCTGGTGCTCGGTCAGTTTGACCGGTGTTTCCACTGTGATGTGGCAATACAGGTCACCCGGATAACTGGAGCGCACGCCCTTGATGCCCTTGCCGCGCAGGCGGAACTGCTTGCTCGCCTGGGTGCCTTCGGGAATGTCGATGGCCGCTTTGCCGGCGAGTGTCGGCACTTCAATTTCCCCGCCCAGTGCGGCGGTGGTGAAACTGATGGGCACGGCGCAGTGCAGGTCGTCGCCGTCGCGCTCGAAGATGTCGTGCTTCTTCAGGCGGATCTCGATATAGAGGTCGCCGGGCGGGCCGCCATTGGTCCCCGGCTCCCCGTTGCCGGTCGAGCGGATGCGCATGCCGTCGTCGATGCCCGCGGGAATTTTGACCTCGAGTGTCTTGTTGTTCTTGGTCTTGCCCACGCCGTGGCAGGTGATGCAAGGCTCGGGAATCAGCTTGCCCGTGCCTTTGCACTGGGGGCAGGTTTGCTGCACGCTGAAGAAACCCTGCCGCATTTGCACCACGCCGTGGCCATGGCAGGTGGTGCAGGTCACCACCTTGGTGCCGGGCTTGGCGCCGCTGCCGTGGCAGGTATTGCAGTCGTCCCAGCTCGGAATGCGAATCTGTGCGTCCTTGCCGTTAGCGGCTTCTTCGAGCGTGATTTCCATGGCGTAGCTCAAGTCGCCGCCACGGTAAACCTGCCGGCCGCCGCCACGTTGTGCCCCGCCGCGTTGGCCGCCAAACACGTCGCCGAAGATGTCGCCAAAGGCCTCGGCAAAGCCGCCAAAGCCTTCTGCGCCGGGGCCGCCGCGCATGTTGGGGTCTACACCGGCGTGGCCATACTGGTCGTAGGCCGCGCGCTTGTTCTCGTCGGAAAGCATCTCGTAGGCTTCTTTGGCCTCCTTGAATTTTTCTTCGGCAACCTTGGACGCATCCCCCTGGTTGCGGTCGGGGTGGTGCTTCATCGCGAGTTTGCGATATGCCTTCTTGATGTCTTCATCGCTGGCGTTTTTGGCAACGCCCAGCGTGTCGTAATAGTCTTTTTTGGTGGCCATGGCAGGTCAGTCAGGAATCGTTATTGTGGGGGTCAGCGGGAAACGCAAAAGCGGAAATCCTGGATTGCTCCCGGTTTTCCGCCTTTGCTGGCTGCCTTTGCCGTCTGCTTTTGCATGCAGTTATCGCGCCAATGCAGGGATGCTTTGTAAAAAAGCGCTTAGCCCTTTTTGACTTCCTTGACTTCAGCGTCCACGACATTGTCGTCGGCCGGCTTGGCTTCAGCCTGGGCGGCGCCCGCTGCGCCTGCGTCACCACCGGCTGCCGCCTGCGATGCCTGCATGTCGGCGTACATCTTTTCGCCGAGCTTCTGACTGGCTTCCATCAGGGCCGTGTTCTTGGCGTCGATGGCGGCCTTGTCGTCGCCAGTGAGCGCTTCTTCCATGTCCTTGATGGCGGCTTCGATCTTTTCCTTCTCGCCGGCTTCGAGCTTGTCGCCGTATTCACCCAGCGATTTTTTCACGCTGTGCACCATGGCTTCAGCGTTGTTCTTGGCGGTGACGAACTCGACTTTTTTCTTGTCTTCTTCGGCGTTCAGCTCGGCGTCTTTCACCATCTGCTGGATTTCAGCTTCAGACAAACCTGAGTTGGCCTTGATGGTGATCTTGTTTTCCTTGCCGGTGCCCTTGTCTTTGGCGCCGACGTGCAGGATGCCGTTGGCGTCGATGTCAAAAGACACTTCAATTTGCGGCGTTCCGCGTGCTGCCGGCGGAATGCCCTCGAGGTTGAACTCGCCCAGGCCCTTGTTGCCCGAAGCGATTTCGCGTTCGCCCTGGAACACCTTGATCGTCACGGCCGGCTGGTTGTCTTCAGCGGTCGAGAAGGTCTGTGCGAACTTGGTCGGGATGGTCGTGTTCTTCTTGATCATCTTGGTCATCACGCCGCCCATGGTTTCGATACCGAGGGACAGCGGGGTAACGTCCAGCAACAGCACGTCGGTGCGATCGCCGGAGAGGACCTGGCCTTGAATCGCTGCGCCGACGGCAACCGCTTCGTCGGGGTTCACGTCCTTGCGGGGTTCCTTGCCGAAGAGTTCTTTGACCTTTTCCTGCACCTTGGGCATGCGGGTCTGGCCGCCGACCAGAATCACGTCATGGATGTCGGCCGCGCTGACGCCGGCATCCTTCATGGCGATGCGGCAAGGCGCAATCGTGCGCTCGATGAGTTCGTCAACCAGGCTTTCGAGCTTGGCGCGGGTCAGCTTGACCAGCAAGTGCTTGGGGCCGGTAGCCGGGTCGTGCGCGATGTAAGGAATGTTGACTTCGGTGGCTGGGCTGTTGGACAGCTCGATCTTGGCCTTTTCAGCCGAGTCTTTCAGGCGCTGCAGGGCCACCACGTCCTTCGACAGGTCGATGCCGCTGTCTTTCTTGAACTCGGCCACGATGTAGTCGATGACGCGCTGGTCGAAGTCTTCGCCGCCCAGGAAGGTGTCGCCGTTGGTAGACAGCACTTCAAACTGCTTTTCACCGTCGACGTCGGCGATTTCGATGATGGAGATGTCGAAGGTGCCGCCGCCCAGGTCATACACGGCGATCTTGCGGTCGCCCTTTTCCTGCTTGTCCAGGCCGAAGGCGAGAGCCGCTGCGGTGGGTTCGTTGATGATGCGCTTGACTTCAAGGCCGGCGATGCGGCCGGCGTCTTTGGTGGCCTGGCGCTGTGCGTCATTGAAGTACGCAGGCACGGTGATCACGGCCTCGGTGACCGGCTCGCCGAGGTAGTCTTCGGCGGTTTTCTTCATTTTGCGCAGGATGTCGGCGCTGACTTGCTGGGCCGACAGCTTCTTGCCGCGCACTTCCACCCAGGCGTCGCCGTTGTCGGCGGCCACGATGGAATAAGGCATCAGCGCGATGTCCTTCTGGACTTCTTTCTCGCTGAACTTGCGGCCGATCAAACGCTTGACGGCGTACAGGGTGTTCTTGGGGTTGGTCACGGCCTGGCGCTTGGCAGATGCGCCAACCAGCACTTCGCCGTCTTCCTGGTAGGCGACGATGGAAGGGGTGGTGCGCACGCCTTCCGAGTTCTCGATCACGCGGGGGGTGTTGCCCTCCATGACGGACACGCAGCTGTTGGTGGTGCCGAGGTCAATGCCGATGATTCTTCCCATGATGATTTACTCCTGCTTTTTTGATTCGTTAAAGATTGAAGGTGGGGTGGCCGGGGCGTTTGAGGCCGCAGCCGCTGTGTGGATTAACTATGTTGATAACTTGTGGGTAAGTTGTGCGGCTTCAAGGGCTTCAACAAAGTTTTCAAGGTTTTTAAAGGGGGTTTTACTTGGGGGCTGCCACCGTGACCAAAGCGGGGCGCAGCACGCGCTCGGCGATCAGGTAGCCTTTTTGCAGCACGTTGACCACGGTGTTGGCTTCCTGGTCCGCCGGGACCATGCTGATGGCCTGGTGCTGGGTCGGGTCGAATTTGGTGCGAGGAGCCGGGTCGATGGCGACCACCTTGTTGCGCTCGAGTGCACTTTTCAGCTGCTTGAGTGTGGCTTCGGCGCCTTCGCGGATCTGCTCCGGCGTGACGTCCTTGATGGCGAGCCCGGCTTCCAGGCTGTCTGCTACCGGCAGCAGGCTTTCGGCGAAGCTTTCCAGGGCGTATTTGCGCGCCTTGGCCACTTCTTCATCCGCGCGGCGGCGGGCGTTTTCGGTCTCGGCCTTGGCGCGCAGGTAGCTGTCGGCCAGCTCGGTGTTTTTGGCCTGCAGCGTGGCGACTTCGGCTTGTGCGACCGTCAGCGCGTCAAACTCGTTGGCGGCCTGTGCCGCTTCCAGTTCTTCAGGGCTGGGCTCACCGCTAAGTGGTTGATTTTGTTCGGGTTGTGTATTGTCAGACATGCTCGAAGACAGGGTTGAAGCTGGTAATGTTTCCAGCTGGGGATGGCAAAGCCCTTTTCAAGACAGGGGCTTCGTTTTTGGTCCAGATAGTTTGGCTGCGGGTGCGCGGCCTGGGGCCCAGCGCGGTTGGGGGCCCTGCCGTCCCTATGTGGACCGGTGTGCCCCAGCCGTAGGAACTGGTTCGTGGCCTGAATTGTAGTGGCTGGCCACCCATGTTCCCGGCTAGCGGGGCTGGTTCTGGCTGTCCATCGAATGGCGCCCGAATGCAGGCCTTATGCTATGTTATTGATAGCTGCTTGCGCACGCCCACATTGAGCTGGAGGCCAAATCGTCGAAAACTCTGGTGAGGCGGTAAAAAAAGGCCTCAAGGCGCTGCCGGTTTCTGCATGCGCGTCATGAGTTCGCGCTTGTTGTCACGGCTGCGGTGGGCATGCTCGCGCATCAGGGCTTCGGCGCGCGCCCCTTCACCGGCCAGCAGTGCGGCCAGCACATCTTCGTGGTCGGTTTGTGCGCGCTGGATGAACCCGTATTCGAGCAGGGGCAGGGCGCCGTTCAGGCTGAGCGCACCGGCGCCGGCCATCGGGGTTTTGCTGACATGGGCCAGTGCGGAGGTCAATGTGCTGTTGCCTGCGGCGTGCGCCAGGGCGCCATGAAAACGGGCGTTCATCGGTACCCAGCGGGCCGCGTCAATCACGTGGCAGGCGGCCTGTGCTTGCTCCAGTAGCAGCCTGCCTTCTTCGACGCAGGCCTGCAGGGCCTCCCGGGTTTCGGGCGTAATGCCGCGCTCGGCCGCCTGCCGGGCCGCCATGCCTTCCAGTACGCCCCGCACGTCGACTGCATTGGCAATTTCGTCAACGCTGAATTGCCTGACGCGAAAGCCGCGTGTCGGCAGGCGTTCCAGCAGGCCTTCCTTTTCCAGCTCGCCGAGCGCAATACGGATCGGTGTGCGCGAAACCGCCAATTGGGCGGACAGCTCAAGCTCCACCATTCGTTCGCCCGGGGCCGCCTGGCCGCTGAGGATTCTTTGCCTCAACGTCTGCGTGGTGTATTCAATCTGGGAAGACATAGGCCCTGGGGGTAAATGGACGAACGACGAAATTGGCTGAATTATTGCATGCAGTATCTTGATTTATTAGGGTTTATGAGGGTGATATACCAATTATTGCGTGCAATAAAATAAGAGGACTAAGTATTTTTCGCCTGCATGAACCATTCAATGCGCCGGTGACGGCGGCGAGCCTCAGGAGACACCCATGAAGAACCTGCCCCGCTTCAATCGCTTGCGCAAGTTTGCCCGCACGGCAGTCCAGCTGACTGCGGCTTGTGCGGCCTCACTTGTCTTCAACGGCTTGACAGTGGCATATGCCCAGCCGGCTGCAGCGTATCCCGGCAAGCCCGTCAAGCTCATCGTTCCTTTTCCGGCAGGCGGTGGTGGCGACACGTTGGCCCGACTGGTCATGCTGCGCGCGGCCAAAGAGCTCGGTCAGCCCATCGTGGTCGAAAACCTGGGCGGCGCCGGCGGAAACGTGGGCAGTGCAACAGCGGCCAAGGCGCCGGCCGATGGCTACACCTTGCTATACGGCACCAACGGCACACATGCCATCAACCATGCGATCTACAGGTCACCCGGCTTCAACCCGTCTCGCGACTTCGAGCCCGTGACCCAGCTCACCCGCATCGCCGCCATGGTGGTGGTGCGGCCCACGCTGCAGGTCAACTCCATGGCGGAACTCACCAAGCTGCTCAAGGCCAATCCGGGAAAATACACCTTTGGCTCCGCCGGCAATGGCACCACGTCCCACCTGGCCGGAGAAATCTACAAATCGCGCGCGGGTCTGGCGGTGGTGCACATACCTTACCGCGGCGGCGCACAGGCCATGACGGACCTGATGGGCGGGCAGGTCGACATGATGATCGAGGTCATGCCGAATGCCGCACCCCAGGTGAAAAGCGGGCGTGTCAAACCATTGGCGGTGACGACAGCCACGCGCGTGGCGGGCTGGCCGGATCTACCCACCATCGCGGAGTCGGGCTTGCCCGGATTTGATGTGAGCGCGTGGGACGCGATTTTTGTTCCGGCCGGAACGCCCAGGCCCATCATCAATCGTCTCAACGAAGCGATCCACAAAGCCCTGGCGGATCCGGAGTTGCGCGCACAGCTACAGTCGCGTGGTGCCGAGGTGGCGCCGGGCACCCCCGAGGAACTGGCCAGGCATATTGCTGGCAGCATGACCTTGTGGGGTGACGCGGTGAAGCGTTCCGGCGCTGCAGTGGATTAGGGCGCCGGGAAGTGCATGGATGAATACCTGATGAATGCCTGTTGATCGGTAAAACAGCGCAACAAAAAAGCGACCTTGAAGGTCGCTTTTTTTCGGGCCAGGCTGGCCAGGTAATTTACTTTTTCTTGGTCTGGCTGACGGCCCACTTGCCGGCAAATGCCTGCAGGTCGTTCAGGCGCTTGAGCAGGTCGGCGCCCAGCGTGGTGACCGTGTAGCCATCGCTGCCATGGCCAAGCAGGCCGGCTGCGCGCAATTCCTTGATGCGGGTATTGAGGGTGTTGGGTGTGATGCTGCCGATGCTGTCTTGCAGGAGGCGGAATGTCTGGGGATGGCCGTCTTTCAGGGCCCACAGCACGCGCAGTGCGTAGCGTGCTTCCAGCAGTTCAAGCAATTGGCCTACCGCTGCATTTTCTTTGGCACTCATCAGGTTATCTCCTCGGGTCACAGTTTGGTCACAGGGGGTTGTTAAGCAGAAAGCTTCGAAAGCTTGGGGCCAAATATAACGCAAATTGCTGACTGCTACGAGTTTTATAGCTGTCCACGCCCGCTGCAGTTGGACTGGGGCATGTTTGTGCCTTGGAAAACCCTGATGTGGCGAACACCGCAATGCGCTGGCAGGATCACCGGGTGGTGTCAAAGCACATTATTTTTACCTACATCACGGGGATCCGTGTTGCCGGATGAAGTGCTACAGCGCTGCCTGTTCTGGAGGACTCCATGATCGCTTCAATCACCTGTTGCACCCCAAGTGCGGAGCGCCCCGTCACGGCGGGTGCGCATCCATTCTGGACAGAGCGAATGAAATCCTGCAGCACGGCGCGATGAGCGGCATGGTCGAAGGCCATGGGGTTGGCGCCACCGCCGGAGGCCTGGCGTGCACCGGCGGTCAGCGTCTTTCCGCTGGAAAAAACCGCCTGCATTTCACCGCCTTCCAGCGTCACGGTGCCCTGGGTGAAGTTGAGTTCAACGCGCTCGGGAAAACCGGGGTAGGCCGCCGTAGTGGCCTGAACCACAGCGACCGCACCACTGCCGTAGTGCAGCAATGCGGCAGCCATGTCTTCGGCCTCCATGCTATGCACTGCGCTGGTGCTGGCAACTCCTGTGACGCGCGCCGGCATGCCGGTGAAGCTGAGCAGCAGGTCGAGCGTATGAATGGCCTGCGTGATCAGCACGCCGCCGCCGTCCCGCGCCAGGGTGCCGCGGCCGGGTTCATCGTAATAACTTTGCGGCCGCCACCACCGGATCGACGCGGCGGCGCTGACCAGCGGGCCCATAACGTCGTCACGCAGCAGTGCCGCCACGGCAAGGGCCGCGTCGCGCATGCGGTGCTGCAGCATCACCGCCAGCATGACCCCCGCAGTTTCGCAAGCCTCAACCAATGCATTGGCCCGGTTCAAATCAATTTCGAGCGGCTTTTCGACCAGCACATGCTTGCCCGCGCGCGCTGCCTGCTGCACGAGGTCCAGATGGGTATTGGGCGGCGTAAGAACCAGCACGGCTTTCACGCTGGCATCTTCCAGAATATCTTCCAGGCGTGTGGTTCGGCGCGCCCCTTGAGGCACTTCTACAGCGGCCAGCCGTTCGGCGTTCCGCCCATAAACCCATGCGACGTCTGCTTCACTGGCCAGGTCTTCAAGACTTCGGAAGTGAGGTGCAGAGCCCAGCCCTGCACCAATGACGGCGAGGCGCAGCCGCGCAGGGCTGGGTACGAACGGCATGTTCAGTCAAGCTTGACGTTGGCCGCCTTGATGACTTGCGCCCATTTCTCGACCTCGGCCTTCTGGAAGGCGGAGACCTGCTCGATCGTCATGCTGGACGGTTGCATGCCCAGCCCTTTGAGGCGTTCCTGCATCTCGGGCTGCGCGGTGATTTTCATGATTTCATCGTGCAGCCTGTCAATGATGGGCTTGGGGGTGCCGGTGGGCACAAAAATGGCTTGCCACGAGGCAACCTCAAATCCGGGAACGGATTCGGCCACCGTTGGCACATTCGGCATGGACTCCAGGCGCTTGGCGGAGGTGACCGCCAGCGCACGCACCTTGCCGCTCTGGATATGCGGACCTGCTACGACCGTGGTGTCGAACATCATGTCCACCTGTCCGCCGATCACGTCCTGGATGGCGGGGCCGCTGCCTTTGTAGGGCACATGGATGAACTGGGTGCCCGACTTGAAGCCCAGCAGTTCCAGCGAGAGATGCTGCGACGTGCCGCTGCCGGCCGATGCGGACGAAATGGTTTTGGGTTTGGCCTTCGCGGCGGCCAGCACGTCCTGCAGCGTTTTGTAAGGGCTGTTGGCTCCCACCACCAGCACAACCGGGTTGGTGCCGATGAGCGCCACCGGAGAGAAAGACTTGATCGGGTCGTAGCCCAGTTTCGGGTAAAGGCTCACATTGATAGCGTGCGAGCTGACGGTGCCGCCCAGCATCGTGTAGCCATCTGCCGGTGCGCGGGACGCGACTTCCGAGCCGACGCTACCGCCAGCACCGCCCTTGTTGTCAATCACGATGGTGGTGCCGAGTACCGGCCCGAGTTTTTGGCCAATCAGCCGGCCCAGGATGTCGGTGGTCCCGCCCGCAGGAAAAGGCACGATGAAGGTGATGGGCTTGCTGGGCCACTTGTCTTGCGCCCACACGGGGAGCGCAAGCGCCGGCAGGATGGCGCCGGCAATGGCAGAGTGAAGAAGGGAACGGCGTTTCATGATGTCTCCTGTGTGTTGTCTGGTGGTGTTGGCTGGAACTTACTTGATGGCCTGAATGCGCTCGTACAGGCTCTTGGGCCAGGGGGCATCGGCTGCGGTCAGCGAGGGCAAGACCGCTGCGGCAAAAGGCGCGCGGTCTACCTTGTTGACGGTTTTGCCTTTCTTCTCAAACTCGGCGACCAGGCGGTTTTCGGCATCGACGATGTCCTGGCTGGCGCGGCTTGATGCTTCCCAGAGCACCTGGTCAAAGATTTTCCTGTCGGCCTCATTGAGTTTGGTCCAGACCGAGCCCGACACGGCCGTGATCAACGATTCGGTGATGTGGCCGGTCAGGGTGATGTATTTCTGGACTTCGTAAAACCTTTTGGCCTCGATCGTGGGAAGCGGGTTTTCCTGTGCATCGACCGTGCCGTTTTGCAGCGCCAGGTAGACCTCGGCAAAGGCGATGGGCGTCGGGTTCGCGCCCACGGCCCTTGGGAACATCACAAAAAGTGGTGCGTCGGGCACGCGCAGCTTGAGGCCCTTCATGTCGTCGGGTTTGTTGATGACCTTGTTGGAAGTCATGTGGCGCAGGCCGTAGTAGGTGTAGCCTGCAATATGCTGGCCACCGGTTTTGCTGGCATAACCCTGAGCCAGCTCCTGAAAGATCGGGCCGTTACGGAATGCCTGGAAGTGCGCGTAATCGCGAAACACAAAAGGCGCGGCGGCGATCGACAACGGCGGGTGTGCACGCCCGGCAAAGGCCGCGCCGGTGTAGATGATGTCGACGGTACCCAGTGTCAGGCCCTGGTTGATGTCGGTTTCCTTGCCCAGGGATGAGGCCGGAAAGACCTCCACCACATAGCGGCCGTTGGTCTTCTTCCTGATTTCGTCGGCGGCCCAGACGGCTTGCTTGTGAAAGGTCTCCGAGGTCTCGTAGACGTGAGCCCATTTGAGCTTGGTCTGGGCTGCGGCGGCGCCTGCGCCCAGCGTGCCGGCCAGCGCCAGCAGTGTCGCACCCGCAATGCTGCAAAGGGTTCTGCGTTTCATGTCTTGTCTCCTGATTGTTTTTGTGGCTCAGTGGGTATCGTTGGTGGGGAAAGGGCGCCGCGGTATACCGCCCCCGGCGCCTGGCGGGCAACAAATGTCCCGTGCAATGGGCATGACAGATTTCCGGAACCCTCTAAATTCCGGCGACCTGCTGGATTTATCGAACCATGCAGGGCATCTTGTTGTTGAATTTCCAGTCGGGGATCAGGTACTGCATGGCTACGGCATCGTCGCGCGCACCGAGGCCGTGCTTGAGATAAAGCTGGTGCGCTTTTTCCACTTCGGCCATGTCCAGTTCCACGCCGAGGCCCGGTGTTTGCGGCACCGCAACCTGGCCGCCCACAATTTGCAAGGGGGCCTTGGTCAGGCGCTGGCCATCCTGCCATATCCAGTGCGTGTCAATCGCGGTGACCTTGCCCGGCGCGGCCGCAGCCACGTGGGTGAACATGGCCAGGGAAATGTCGAAGTGGTTGTTGGAGTGCGAGCCCCATGTGAGCCCCCAGGTCTGGCAGACCTGCGCGACGCGAACGGAGCCTTGCATGGTCCAGAAATGCGGGTCGGCCAGCGGGATGTCAACCGACTGCAGGTGAATGGTGTGCGACAGCTCGCGCCAGTCGGTGGCGATCATGTTGGTGGCGGTCGGCAGGCCGGTGGCCCGGCGAAACTCCGCCATCACTTCGCGGCCGGAGAACACGCCTTCGGCGCCGCAGGGGTCTTCTGCGTAGGCCAACACATCGCCGCGGCCCTGGCAGATGCGGATGGCATCCTTGAGCAGCCAGCCGCCGTTCGGGTCCAGCGTGATGCGTGCATCGGGAAACCGCTCTGACAGGGCAATGATGGCCTCCATCTCTTCCTCGCCCCGCAGCACGCCGCCTTTGAGCTTGAAATCCTTGAAGCCGTAACGCTTGTAGGCCGCTTCGGCCAATGCCACGATGGCGTCGGCATCCATGGCGGCCTCGTGGCGCAGGCGCAGCCAGTCGTCCTCTGCATCCGGCGCACTGGAATAGGCCAGGTCCGTCTGCTTGCGATCGGCCACATAAAAAAGGTAGCCCAGCATGGCCACTGAATCCCGCTGCTGGCCTTCGCCCAACAGGGCGGCCACAGGTACGCCCAGGAATTGACCCAGCAGGTCGAGCAGGGCGCTTTCCACGGCAGTGACGGCATGAATCGCCACGCGAAGGTCAAAGGTCTGGTTGCCGCGGCCGCCGCTGTCGCGGTCCGCAAAACGTGTGCGCAGGGTGTTGAGAATCTGGTTCCACGCGCCTACCGATTGCCCTTCGATCAGTTCACGGGCGTCTTCCAGGGTGTTGCGGATCTTCTCGCCGCCCGGTACTTCACCTACGCCGGTGCGGCCTGAACTATCGGTCAGGATCAGCAGGTTTCGGGTAAAAAATGGGCCGTGGGCACCGCTGAGGTTTAACAGCATGCTGTCCTGGCCGGCCACGGGAATCACCTGCACGCGAGTGATTCGGGGAGTTTGGGAAAGGGCGTGAGGGGCTGTTGCGGGAGCGTTTGAAGCGGGCATACCGGACGTGCTTGTAGGATGGTTGATAAAACAATTTATCAGTTATCGTACAACTCACCGATTATTTATGCAACCAGATTTGTACCCAGGGTGCGAGGTGCCTGAGGTTCGGAAGGCTCTTCGGGTGGCTGCATGGTATGCGCGTTATTGCCCCGGCGAAGCCGTTCACGGCTATTGGACAGATGCGTCCGCATGGCGGCGCGTGCGGCCTCCGCATCCTGATTGCGGATGGCGTTGTAGATGCTCTCGTGCTCGCTGTTGACCCGCTGCAGGTAGTTGAAGCGGCCTTCGGGTGCACTGTGCGCCGTGTTGACGCGAGTGCGCGGAATGATCATGGTGCCCAGGTAGGTCATCAGGTCGGCGAAGTGCCGGTTGCCCGTGGCGCGGGCTACTTCCATATGGAACTGGAAGTCCGGTGGCACGGCGTCGGAGTCCAGGCTGATGGAGTCGTGAAAGGCGCGCAATGCATTTTCCAGGGCCTTGAGGTTTTCTGGCGTTCTCCTCTGGGCGGCAAGGCCGGCGGCTTCGGTTTCCAGGCTGATACGCAGCTCCAGCACCGAGATCACATCGGCCACGGTGGCAAAGTCCTCGGCGGTGATCTTGAAGTTGCCGGCGTCCTGCGGTTGCAGGACAAAGGTGCCGATGCCGTGCCGGGTTTCGACCAGCCCTGAGGCCTGGAGCTTGGACAGCGACTCACGCACCACGGTCCGGCTCACGTCAAAACGAGCCATGATTTCGGCTTCTGTGGGCAGTTTTTCGCCCGGCTGCAGGTGACCTGAACGGATGCTGGTGGCCAGATTTTCGACGATCTCACCCACCAGTCCGCGGGGGCGGCGCATGCGTAACGGCTCTTCGTGAAAGCCAACCGTAAGGCCTGCCTCGGAGCGACTAGGGGTTTTCCTTGAGTCCATTAAAAAACCATTGACAAGCTAGGGGGCGAACTGGAGAATTCCAAGTCATCAGACAACCTATGACTGCGATGTTCTTGGGTTGACTTTAACAAACTTCATAAAAAAGTCCAGTGTTTGCAATCGCACCGGGCACAGATGTAAAAAATGACCATCAAAGTTCACGAAAAGCTCTTGTTGACCGGCGCGGCTGGTGGCTTGGGCAAGGCCTTGCGCGAGCGCCTGAAAGCCAATTGCTCGGTACTCCGGCTGTCCGACGTGCAGCCTTTCGGTGCTGCCGCGGTCAACGAGGAGGTGATTCTGGCCGACCTGGCCGATTCCGCTGCCGTCCACACCATGGTTCAGGGTGTTGATGCGATTGTTCATCTGGGCGGTGTCTCGGTAGAAGGGCCCTTTGGCCCCATCCTGCAGGCCAATATCCTGGGCGCCTATAACTTGTATGAGGCCGCGCGCAAGAACGGCGTCAAACGCATCGTCTTTGCCAGCTCCAATCACGTCACCGGTTTTTACCGCCAGGACCAGACCATCAATGCCGACCATCCGCCGCGGCCCGACGGTTTGTACGGCCTGAGCAAAGCCTTCGGTGAAGATCTCTCGCGCCTGTACTTTGACCGCTACGGCATTGAAACCGCTTGCGTGCGCATCGGCTCTTCGTTTGCCGAGCCCAAAGACCGCCGCATGCTGGCGACCTGGCTGAGCTTTGACGACCTGCACCGCTTGATTACCGCCTGCCTGACCACGCCGGTGCTGGGCCACAGCATTGTGTTTGGCATGTCCGACAACGCCGTCACCTGGTGGGACAACAGCCGCGCACGCCACATCGGTTATGTGCCGAAAGACAGCTCGGACATCTTTCGCGAGGCCGTCTACGCCCGAACCGCTGCACCTGACCTGAAAGACCCGGTCGCCCAGTACCAGGGTGGTGGCTTTGTCGTGGCCGGCCCTTTCGGCGACTGAGTGGCCAGGATGAACACGAGTGAATCTCACGTTGAGCTGATTCTGGATGCGCGCAATGGCACGGGGGAAAGCCCTGTCTGGCAGGCCGCCGAACAAGCGCTCTATTGGGTTGATATTCCGGCGCGCAGGCTGTGCCGCTGGAGCGTGGCCGAAGGCGTTCTCACTGAATGGGCCGCTCCTGAAATGCTGGCCTGCGTTGCTTCGATAGGCGGCACGCAGGACTGGGTTGCAGGCGCTGAAAGCGGCGTGTTCCGCCTGAGTCCACGGGCGGATGGCCAGCTTGGGTTCAAGCAGCTTGCCGCCGTTACGCATGCCATGCCCGGCATGCGCTTCAACGATGGCCGTTGTGACCGTCAGGGGCGCTTTCTTGCCGGTACCATGTTGATGAATATGGCTGCCGGCGCACGTGTGGGTTGTATCTATAGCTATAAAAAAGATAGCGAACTGAAAAAACTCCTGGACGGTTTCATCACGCCGAACGGTATGGCCTTCAGCCCCGACGGCCGTACCATGTACCTGTCGGACTCGCATCCGTCGGTACAGGCCATCTGGGCCTTTGACTACGACACCGACACTGGCACGCCATCAAACCGGCGCGTCTTTGTCGACATGAACCCGCTGCCCGGCCGTCCGGATGGCGCGGCTGTCGATGCCGACGGCTGCTACTGGATTTGCGGCAACGATGCCGGCCTGATCCATCGTTTCACCCCCGCCGGCAAGCTGGACCGCTCGCTGGCCGTGCCGGTGAAAAAACCTGCCATGTGCGCCTTTGGCGGCGCCGGGCTTGACACCCTGTTCGTGACGTCGATACGCCCTGAAGGTGTCGACTTATCTGACCAGCCGCTGGCCGGCGGTGTGTTCGCGTTGCGCCCCGGCGTGCGCGGGCTGCCCGAGCCGCAGTTTTCCCGCTAGTTATTTATAAACCGGTCCTTCAAGGAGACAACCATGACCTTCCGCAGAAACTTTATCGCCGCAGCCGTTGCGGCAGTCGCATTGGCCACATCGTTTACTGCCTCGGCGCAGAACATCGTGCTCAAGGCATCTGACACGCACCCGGCGGGTTATCCGACGGTTGTCGCCGTCGAGAACATGGGCAAGAAGCTTGAAGCCCAGACCAATGGCCGCATCAAGATGCAGATGTTCCCCGGCGCCGTGCTGGGTCAGGAAAAGGAAACCGTCGAGCAGACCCAGCTCGGCGCCTTGCAAATCAACCGCATCTCGCTGGGCGTGATCGGCCCCATCGTGCCGGAAGTTGACGTGTTCAACATGCCTTTCGTTTTCCGCGACATCCCGCACATGCGCAAAGTGATCGACGGCCCGATCGGCGACGAACTGCTGGCCAAGGTCACTGCCAGCCCGGCGCGCCTGGTTGCCCTCGGCTGGATGGACGGCGGCGCACGCAGCCTGTACACCAAGAAGCTGGTCAAATCCCCCGCCGACCTCAAGGGCGTGAAGGTCCGCATGATGGGCAATCCGCTGTTTGTCGACACCATGAACGCCATGGGCGGCAACGGCATTTCCATGGCTTACGGCGAAGTGTTCAGCGCACTGCAGACCGGCGTGATCGACGGTGCGGAAAACAACCCGCCCAGCATGTTCACTTCCAACCATTACACCGCCGGTGCCAAGTACTACGCCCAAACCAATCACCTGATCATTCCAGAACTGCTGGTGATGTCCAAGGTGACATGGGACAAACTCACGCCAGCCGACCAGGCCCTGGTCAAGAAGCTGGGCCGTGAGGCACAGCTGGAACAGCGCGTACTGTGGGACAAGAGCGTCGAGGAATACTCGGCCAAACTGAAGGCCGCGGGTGTCGAGTTTGTGCCGGTGGACCAGAAGCTGTTCTTTGATGCCACGGCGCCCGTGCGCGCCAAGTACGGCGTGAAGTTTGCTGACCTGATGAAGCGTATCGACGCAACCAAATAAGCGTTGCTCCCGGGCCCAGGTGCGCTGCCGACGCGGCGCGCCCGGGCCGTCTTGCCGTATTGCGGAAATACCATGAAACACCATACCCTTCGCTTCAACGACTGGCTGTACCTTGCGTGCATCTGGATCTCGGGCCTGTCCATCTTTCTCATGTCGCTGATCATTCCATGGGGCATCTTCACACGTTACGTGCTGGGCACCGGTTCGCAGTGGCCGGAGCCCATTTCAATTTTGTTGATGGTGATCTTTACCTTCTTCGGCGCCGCTGCCGGCTACCGCGCCAACGCTCATATTTCTGTAGCCATGGTTACAGACCGTATGCCCGAACAAATGCGCAGCGTCGTTGCCTGGCTGATGGACATCTTGATGGCGGTGGTATCCGTCTTCATGGCCTATTACGGCGCCAAGCTCTGCATGCAGACCTGGGGCCAGTACATCGGCGAAATCCCCTGGATGCCGGTGGGTGCGACCTATCTCCCGCTGCCCCTGGGTGGCCTGATTACGCTTATCTTTGTACTTGAACGCATGGCGCTGGGCCATCAGGGTG
The DNA here is from genome assembly GCF_056405975.1 of Polaromonas sp. P1_E12. Classification (NCBI taxonomy): domain Bacteria; kingdom Pseudomonadati; phylum Pseudomonadota; class Betaproteobacteria; order Burkholderiales; family Comamonadaceae; genus Polaromonas; species Polaromonas sp. P1_E12. Next base: position 697,709 of record NZ_JBFUBB010000001.1, read on the forward strand.
ACCGCGAAGTTGTCACCTACGACCACGAAAAAATTGAAGGCGAGGCCCTCTGATGGATGCATTTGTTCTGCTGGGGTCTTTTCTCCTGCTCATGGTTCTGGGCCTGCCGGTGGCTTATGCGCTGGGCTTGTCCGCGCTGATTGGCGCCTGGTGGATAGACATCCCGCTGGACGCGGTGATGATCGCGATCTCCAGCGGCGTCAACAAGTTTTCGCTTCTGGCGATTCCCTTTTTCGTACTGGCCGGCGCCATCATGGCCGAGGGCGGCATGTCCCGCCGGTTGGTGGCGTTTGCCAGTGTGCTGGTCGGTTTTGTGCGCGGCGGCCTGTCGCTGGTCAATATCCTGGCCTCAACTTTCTTCGGCGCCATTTCCGGCTCGTCGATGGCAGACACGGCCTCCATCGGTTCGGTGTTGATTCCCGAGATGGAGAAAAAGGGCTACCCGCGCGACTTCGCTACGGCGGTCACCGTCAGCGGCTCGGTGCAGGCCATCCTGATCCCGCCCAGCCACAACGCAGTGATTTATTCGCTGGCCGCCGGCGGCGGCGTGTCGATCGCGGCGCTGTTTCTCGCGGGTGTGCTGCCTGGCTTGCTGCTGGGTCTGACCCTGGCTGTCATGTGTCTGTTCATCGCGAAGAAACGCGACTTTCCCAAGGGCCGCGTCATCCCCATGCGCGAGGCGCTGAAGATTTGCGCCGATGCGCTTTGGGGCCTGATGACCATGGTCATCATCCTGGGCGGCATTCTGTCGGGCATTTTCACGGCCACCGAATCGGCCGCCATTGCCGTGATCTGGGCCTTCTTTGTGACCATGTGCATTTACCGCGACTACAAGTGGCGCGACCTGCCCAAGCTGGTACACCGCACGGTCAAGACCCTGTCCATCGTCATGATCCTGATCGCGTTTGCCGCGAGCTTCGGCTACATCATGACGTTGATGCAGATTCCGCAGCAGATCACCGGCATGTTTACCAGCGTCTCGAACAACAAGTATGTGGTGCTGCTGATGATCAACGTGCTGCTGCTGATTCTGGGCACGCTGATGGACATGGCGCCGCTGATCCTGATCATGACGCCCATCCTGTTGCCCGTGGTTACCCAGCTCGGCGTGGACCCGGTGCATTTCGGCATGATCATGATGGTCAACCTCGGCATGGGCCTGATCACGCCACCCGTGGGCGGCGTGCTGTTTGTCGGCGCGGCGGTAGCCAAACTTCCCATCGAAAAAGTGGTGCGGGCGCTGTACCCCTTCTTTGGCGCGCTGTTGCTGGTGCTGTTCATGGTGACCTACGTGCCGGCGCTGTCGCTGTGGTTGCCCAACCTGCTGCTCAAGTAATTCATGTCCGTATTGAAGATCACCGCGGTTCGCATCACGCCCATTGCCTTTCGCGACCCGCCGCTCCTGAACGCGGCCGGTATTCACGAGCCCTGGGCGTTGCGGTCCATCATCGAGCTGGAAACCAGCACCGGCCTGGTCGGTATCAACGAAAGCTACGGCGACTTGCCGATGCTGGAGGCGCTCGCCAAGGTGGCGCCCTTGCTCGTCGGCCTGTCGCCCTGGGCTCTCAGCGAGATGGAGTCGCGCGTTGCCGGTCAGGTCACGCCGCCGGTGCAGACCGCATCGGAATTTCTCGGCCAGCAGGTGTCGCTGGCGCCGGGCACTCACGTCTCCAAGACGGTGGCTAAGGTCGTCAGCGCCTTTGAGGTCGCCATGCTGGACCTGCAGGGACAACTGGCTGGCGCACCGGTGGTGGACCTGCTGGGCGGTGCGGCGCGCGACCGCGTACCGTTTTCGGCCTACCTGTTCTACAAGTATGCGCAGCACATCGACAAGCCTGCTTCTTCCGGATATCCGGCCGACCCTTGGGGTGAAGCGCTCACACCACCCCAACTGGTGGCCCAGGCGCGCCGGATGATTGCAGAGTACGGCTTCAAGAGCATCAAGCTCAAGGCCGGTGCGCTTGCGCCGGATCAGGAAGCTGCGGGCCTGCTGGCGCTTGCCGAGGCTTTCCCCGGGGTGCCCCTGCGCATCGACCCCAATGCCAACTGGAGCGTGGCGACCAGCCTGAAGATTGTGGAAAAGCTGCGCGGCGTGCTCGAGTACTACGAAGACCCTGCCCCCGGCCTGGAGGGCATGGCGGCCGTGGCGCGCGACTGCGAGGTGCCGCTGGCCACCAACATGGTGGTGACTGATTTCGCCGAGTTCCGCCGCAACGCCGAGATGGGCTGCCCGGTCAAGATCGTGCTGAGCGACCACCACTACTGGGGCGGCCTGCGCGTCACGCAGCAGTTGTCGCGGCTGTGCAGCACCTTTGGCCTGGGCCTGTCGATGCACAGCAACTCGCACCTCGGCATCAGCCTGATGGCGATGACCCACCTGTGCGCCAGCGTGCCGCTGCTGACTTACGCCTGTGACACCCACTATCCCTGGCAGGACGAGGAAGTGGTGGAGGGCGGCCGCCTGCGCTTCGAGGACGGTAGCCTGCGCGTGACGACCACCCCCGGCCTGGGTGTGACGCTGGACCGCACGGCTTTGGCGCGCCTGCACGACAACTACCTGAACTGCGGCATCCGCAACCGCGACGACCTCGCGCAGATGCGCAAATATGACCCCGCATTCACCGGCGCGCAACCGCGCTACTGAACGGCGCCCATCCGCAGGACAACTTCAACCATGAAACAAGGACTTGCCATGCTTCCAGCCTCGTTGCGCACTTCGTTTCTGCTGCTCGCCGGCGTGGGACTGATCGCCGCCTCCGGTGCCGCCAGCTCGGCCACCTGGGTGTACGTTGCCAATGCCGACAGCCAGGACATCTCGGTGATGCAGCTGGACCGCGCGGCAGGTGCCCTCAAGCCGGTGGCCACCGTACCCGTGGGCGGCACGGCCATGCCCATGGTGGTGAGCCGTGACAAAAAATTCCTCTACGTGGCGCTGCGCTCGCAGCCGTTTCGTGTCGTGACTTTCGCCATCGACGGGGCCACGGGTGGCTTGAAGAAGCTGGGCGAATCCACGCTGGCCGACAGCATGGCCAACATCGACCTCGACGCGACCGGCAAGTGGCTGTTCGCCGCCTCGTACGGCGGCAACAAGATCACCGTGAACAGCATGGGCGCCGACGGCGTCGTGGGTGCGGTGCAGCAAATCGTGAGAACCGCGCCCAATGCGCATGCCATCCATGCCGACGCTTCGGGCAAGTACGTTTTCGCCACCAGCCTGGGCGGGGACAACCTCTCGAGCTGGAAGTTCGACCCGGCAACCGGTGTGCTTTCGGCCAACGACCCCGCGCTCATCAACGTCGCCCCGGCTAAAACCGGTCCGCGTCACTTCGTGTGGGACAAGCCGCAAAAATACGTTTATCTGCTCAACGAGCTGGATGGTGGCGTGGACGTGTTCAGCTATGACGCCGGCAGAGGCGCAATGAGCCATCTGCAGCGCAGCACCGTTGTGCCGCCGGGCTTTGCCGGCAAGGTGTGGGCGGCCGATCTGCAGATTTCGCCAGACGGCAAATTCCTCTACGGCTCCGAGCGTACTTCGAGCACGCTGACCACCTTCAAGGTCGACCCTGCCACGGGCCGGATCGCGGTGGTCGGCCAGACGCCGACCGAGAAGACACCGCGCGGCTTCGCGGTGGACTCGACCGGCCGCTTCTTGATCGCTACCGGCCAGGACTCGCACGGCGTGTCGCTGCATGCCATCGATCCCGTCACCGGCCTGCCGGGCGCGGGCAAGAGTCAGCCTGGCGGCAAGAACCCGAACTGGGTCGAGATCGTGGACTTCTGATGAACGCACTCGCCCCCCGTCCACCGCTGTACATCCGCATGCACGATGCGGACAACGTCGCCATCGTCTCCAACGACGGCGGACTGCCGGCTGGCGCAGTGTTTGCCGATGGGTTGACGCTGGTCGAGCGGGTTCCCCAAGGGCACAAGGTGGCGCTGATTGACTTGCCCAAGGGCACGGCAGTTCTGCGCTACAACGTGCCGATTGGCTACGCACTGAAAGATATTCCCGCCGGCAGCTGGGTGCACGAGCGCCTGCTCGCCATGCCCGACGCGCGGGGCCTCGAAGGCCTGCCGATCGCCACCGTCAAGCCACCGGCACAGGCCCCGCTGGAGGGCTACACCTTCGAGGGTTACCGCAATGCGGATGGTTCCGTCGGCACCCGCAACATCCTGGCCATCACCACCACGGTGCAGTGCGTGGCCGGCGTGGTGGACTTCGCCGTCAAGCGCATCAAGGACGAGTTGCTGCCGAAGTTTCCCAACGTCGACGACGTGGTCGGCCTGGAACACACCTACGGCTGCGGTGTCGCCATCGACGCCCCCGACGCCATCATCCCGATACGCACGCTGCGCAACATCAGCCTGAACCCCAACTTCGGCGGCGAGGTGATGGTGGTCAGCCTGGGCTGCGAAAAGCTCCAGCCCGAGCGCCTGATGCCGCCCGGCACCATCCAGATCGTCGACGAACGCAGCGTGGCCGACGTCGGCATCAGCGCCGAAGCGCCGCTTGATGTGGTGTGCCTGCAGTCCGAGAACCATGTCGGCTTCATGTCCATGATCGATTCCATCATGCAGGCGGCCGTGCTGCACCTGGAAAAGCTCGATGCGCGCCGCCGTGAAACCGTGCCCGCCAGCGAACTGGTGGTTGGTGTGCAGTGCGGCGGCAGCGATGCCTTCTCCGGCGTCACCGCCAACCCGGCGGTCGGTTTTTGCACCGACCTGCTGGTGCGCGCCGGTGCCAGCGTGATGTTTTCCGAAACCACCGAGGTCCGCGACGGCATCGACCAGCTCACCTCGCGCGCGGCCACGCCGGAAGTGGCACAGGCCATGATTCGCGAGATGGCCTGGTACGACGCCTACCTGCAAAAAGGCCTGGTCGACCGCAGCGCCAACACCACGCCCGGCAACAAGAAGGGCGGCCTGTCCAACATCGTCGAAAAAGCCATGGGCTCCATCGTCAAGTCCGGCAGCTCGCCCATCAGCGGCGTGTTGGCGCCCGGTGAAAAGCTCAAGCGCAAGGGACTGACCTACACCGCCACGCCGGCCAGCGACTTCATCTGCGGCACCTTGCAGCTCGCCGCCGGCATGAATTTGCATGTGTTCACCACCGGCCGCGGCACACCTTACGGCCTGGCCGAATGCCCGGTGATCAAGGTCGCCACCCGCAGCGATCTGGCGCGCCGCTGGCACGACCTGATGGACATCAACGCCGGCCGCATTGCCGACGGCGACGCCAGCATCGAAGACGTGGGCTGGGAGATGTTCCACCTCATGCTCGAAGTGGCCAGCGGCCGCAAGAAGACCTGGGCTGAACACTGGAAGCTGCACAACGCGCTGGTGCTGTTCAACCCCGCACCCGTGACCTGATTTTTCGTTCAAAAACACGCAAGGAGACATCATCATGCAACGCCGTACCCTGATCCACACTGCCATCGCCGCAGCTGCCGGCGGCCTGTCGGCCCTCTCTGCATTTGCGCAAGGCGCCTGGCCCACTGGCAAGACCATCACCTATGTTGTGCCGTTCCCGCCCGGCGGCAACACCGACACGCTGGCCCGCCTGATCGCGCAGCCGCTGTCCACCGCGCTCGGCACGCCCATCGTCATCGACAACAAGGGCGGCGCCGGTGGCAGCGTGGGTTCGGCCATCGCGTCGCGCGCACCGGCCGACGGCTACACGCTGCTGGGCGGCACCATCAGCTCGCACTCGATCAACGTCAGCCTCTACAGCACGCCCATCGGCTACGACCCGGTGAAATCCTTCGCGCCCGTCGCCATGCTGGGCGTGAGCCCGCTGCTGCTGGTGGTGCCGGCCAGCAGCCCGCTGCGCACCCTGGACGACGTGCTCAAGGCCGCCCGCGCCAAGAACGGCGGCCTGAGCTCGGGCTCGCCGGGCATCGGCACCTCGCCGCACATGGCGCTGGAGCTGTTGGCCAGCCAGTCGGGCGTCAAGTTCACCCATGCGCCGTACAAGGGCTCGGCGCCCGCGGTGCAGGACCTGATAGGGGGCCAGCTCGACATGATGTTCGACACCAGCCTGATCGTCGGCCCACACATCCAGAGCGGCAAGCTGCGCCCGATTGCCGTCACCGGCGGCCAGCGCGTGCCCAGCTACCCGAATGTGCCGACCATCGCCGAGAGCGGCCAGAAGGGCTTCGACATGGTGTCCTGGCAGGCCTTGTTTGTCCCCGCGAACACACCACAAGCCGTGGTCGACCGTCTGCACGCCGAAGTGATGAAGGTGCTGGCCCAGCCCGAGGTTCAGGCCAAGCTCAAGGTGTTCGGCATGGAGCCCTCCAGCATGACGCCCGCGCAGTTGCTCGAGTATCAGAAAACCGAGGTCGACAAGTGGGCCAAGGTCATCAAGGCCGCCAACATCAAGGCCGAATAAGCCCGTACCCCTTTCAGAGAGCAACAGCAAACCACCATGACACAACCCACGCCTTACCAATCCTTTCCCAACAGCTTCAAGCGCGACCTGCTGGCCGGCAAAAAACTGATCGGCTGCTGGTCCTCGCTGTCCAACGCCATCACCACCGAGGTGCTGGGCGTGGCCGGCTTCGACTGGATCCTGCTTGACGGTGAACATTCGCCCAACGACATGGCCACTTACATCCCGCAGCTGATGGCGCTGAAGGACAGTGTCAGCGCACCCGTGGTGCGCCCGACCAGCAATAACTCGGTTGAGCTCAAGCGCCTGCTCGACGCCGGCTTCTACAACTTCCTGATTCCCTTTGTCGAAAGCGCCGAGCAGGCTGTCAGCGCCGTTGCCGCCACGCGTTATCCGCCCCAGGGCATTCGAGGTGTCTCGGTATCCCAGCGCAGCAACAAGTACGGCACGGTGCCGGACTACCTCAAGTCCATCAACGACCACATCTGCGTGATGGTGCAGATCGAAAGCATCGCCGGCACGGCGGCTGCTGACGAGATCGCCGCCACCCCGGGTGTCGACTGCATGTTTGTCGGCCCGTCCGACCTGGCCGCCGGACTGGGCCACCTCGGCAATGCCGGGCACCCGGAGGTGCAGGCCGCCATGGTGAAAATTTTTGCCGCCGCCAAGGCGCACGGCAAGCCGGTCGGCATCCTGGCGCCGGTGGAAGCCGACGCACGCCGCTACATGGAGATGGGCGCAACTTTTGTCGGCGTCGGCAGCGATCTCGGCGTGTTCCGTGGCGCCACGCAGGCCCTGCGCGACAAATACCTCGCCTGATTTTTCTGTCATCCCTGACCGCGCGGCCGGGGCTACCGCTATTTTTTACGAACAAGGAACATTTTTATGAGCAAGCTTGGTTTTATCGGCCTGGGCATCATGGGCGCGCCGATGGCTGCGCACCTGATTGCGGCGGGACACGAGGTTTTCATGAACACGCGGAGCAAAGTGCCTGCGGCTCTCTTGACGGGCAAGGGCAAGGCCTGCGATTCCATCGCCGACGTAGTAAAGCAGGCGGACATCATTTTCCTGATGTTGCCCGACACCCCCGACGTGGAGAACGTGCTGTTTGGCGAGGGCGGAGTGGCCTCGGCGCTGACCAAAGGCAAGACAGTGGTCGACATGAGCTCCGTCTCGCCGATGGACACCAAAGAGTTCGCCAAAAGGATCAATGCCCTGGGTTGCGACTACCTGGACGCCCCGGTGTCGGGCGGTGAAGTCGGCGCCAAAGCTGCGAGCCTGACCATCATGGTGGGCGGTCCGCAGGCCGCGTTTGACCTCGTCAAGCCGTTGTTCGAGCTGATGGGCAAGAACATCACCCTGGTGGGCGGCAACGGCGACGGCCAGACCTGCAAGGTGGCGAACCAGATCATCGTGGCGCTGAACATTGCGGCCGTGGGCGAAGCCCTGCTGTTTGCCAGCAAGGCTGGCGCCGATCCAGCCAAAGTGCGCCAGGCGCTGATGGGCGGTTTTGCCTCGTCGCGCATTCTGGAAGTTCATGGCGAACGCATGATCAAGCGCACCTTTGCGCCGGGCTTCCGTATCGGCTTGCACCAGAAAGATTTGAACCTCGCGCTCAGCGGTGCACGTACGCTGGGTCTGGCTTTACCGCAAACGGCGGGCGCCGCCCAGCTGATGCAGGCCTGTGCCGCCAACGGCATGCAGGACCTGGACCATTCCGCTCTGGTGCGTGCGCTTGAACTTCTGGGCAACCACGAAGTCGCGTAACTCATCCGCATGAAGAGCCCACAGAGGCTCACGGCGCAGCTGGTGGAGGACACCGCTTTTTCATACATCCGGAGACGAACATGCCGATCAATCGACGAGAGCTTATGGCTGCTTCACTGGCTTTGGGGACTGGCGCTGCGAGCGCGCAGGCTTCATGGCCGTCCAAACCCATACGCCTGGTGGTGCCGTACCCACCCGGCGGTTCTTCAGACATCATCGCGCGCGCCATTGCGCAGCCTCTGTCCGAGGCGCTCAAGCAGTCGGTCATCGTGGACAACAAGGCCGGCGCCAACGGTAACCTGGGCGCCGACATCGTGGCCAAGTCAGCACCCGACGGCTACACGCTGCTGCTGTGCGACACCGGCGCTCTGGCCATCAGCCCTTCGGTCTATCCCAAGCTGGGTTTCGACCCGACCAAGGACTTGCGTGGCGTCACGATGCTGGCCTATTCGCCGCACCTGCTGGTGGTTCATCCCTCGGTGCCCGCCAGCAATCTCAAGGAGCTCGTAGCGCTCTCGCACAAGACCGACCTGAACTTTGCGGTAACGGCCATGGGCAGCGCGCCGCACCTGGCTGGTGTCGCGGTCGAGCGGGCGAGCAAGGCGAAGTGGCAGTACATCCCCTACAAGGGCGGTTCGCAGGCCGTCAGCGATACGATCGCCGGCCAGACCCAGGTGTTGATGAACGGCATGCTGGCCACCTTGCCGCATGTGCAAAGCGGGAAGCTGAAGATCCTGGGTGTTTCCAAGAGCACGCGCATGCCGCTGATTGGCAATGTGCCGACGCTGGCGGAGCAGGGTCTTGCCAACTTCGAGTCGGGCACCTGGCAGGGCTTGTTGGTGGCCAACGGTACGCCGGCAGCTGTCATCAATCGCCTCAACACCGAGCTCATCAAGATCATCCGCAGCCCGGACATCCGCGCCAAGCTGGCGGGGCAGGGCGCCGAGGTCGTGACCATGACACCGGCACAGCAGGATGTTTTTTTCAACCAGGAGCGCAGCCGATGGGCCAAAGTTGTTGCAGAAGCAAACATCAAACTGGACTGAAAAATCGTTGCGTGACTTAGTGGTGATATTGCCTGATACCTTTGGGTTGTGAGCGCGCATCCGTGGGAATATCGAGCAAGGGATTCAATTTTGAAAAGAAACGAGTCGGCCCATCAGAGGCTGGCCGTTATTAGCCACGCCAGGAGACAAAAACATGCGGACTTCATTCAAGGGGCTTTTGTGCCTCTCTTTTGCCCTATGCGCGAGCGCCACTGTGGCTCAGACCAAGCTGCGGGCATGGAACATTCATCCCGATGGCTATCCGGTATCGGAGGCCATGAAGAGTTTCGTGGAGCAGGTGGCCAAGAGCACCAGTGGCCGCTATAACATCGAGCTCTTCAACAGCGGCACACTTGGCGACCAGCCCAAGGCCGTGCAGATGCTCAAGAGCGGCGAGATTGACGTGGCTGAGTTCAGTTCCGGTCCGCTGTCGGACGCCGTGCCGGGCATCAAGGTGCTGAACCTGCCCTTCCTGTTCACTGATTCCGCGCACATGTTTCGCCATCTGGACGGCAAGCTGGGTGAGCGTTTTGCCGCCAACCTGAAGGCCGCCGGCTTCGTTGTGCTGGGCTGGTATGACGGCGGTGGCCGTTCTTTTTACTGCGTCAAGCCCGTCAACAATATCAGGGACCTGGCCGGCATGAATATTCGTGTCCAGCAGTCCGAAATTTACATCGAGATGGTGAAGCTGATGGACGCCAAGCCGGTGGCCTTGCCCTTCAAGGACGTGTTGGCCGCCCTGGAGCAGGGCAAGGTGGATTGCGCCGAGAACAACTTGCCTTCGTATGAGTCCACCGGACACTTCAAGGTGGCCAAAAACGTTTACGTCACCAACCATGTGATCTCGCCCGAGGCCCTGGTCGTCTCGACCAAGCTGTGGGAAAAACTCAGCAAAGAAGACAAAGCCGCGTTCACCGAGGCCGGCGTCAAGTCCGCCATCCTGATGCGCGAGCTGTGGAACAAACGGGTGGCCGCGGCCCTGGAGACCACGACCAAGCAGGGTTCGCAGTTCGTCAAGGTCAGGGATGCATCGCCCATGGTCAGGCGCATGGGGCCTTTGTATGGAAAATACATGGCGGACCCGACCACACGCGAAGAGTTGCTGACGATTATTTCGAAGTGAGCGTCCCAGACACCGTGCATTGCCATGCTGCTTGACCCCACACGATTTGTACGAGAGCTCGGTGGCAAGCCCACCGCGTTGTTCACGTTGCGCAACGGTCAAGGCATGACTGTGTGCGTGACAAACTACGGCGCAAAGATCGAGCAAGTACTGGTGCCGGGCCGGGATGGCCGCTTTGACGACGTGGTGCTGGGCTACGACAGCATCGACGGCGTGATCGGCGGAGCGCCCTCGGTGGGGGCCTTCATCGGGCGCTATGCAGGCCGTATTGGCCATGCGCGCTTCACGCTGGGTGGCAAGGAGCATGTGCTGGCCGCCAACAACGGCCTGCACTGCTTGCACGGCGGCGTGAAAGGCTCGCGTTTTCGGGTATTCGATACGGTGCAGTGCAGCGATTCCAGCGTTGAAATGCGTTATGTGTTTGCCGACGGGGAAGAGGGCTTTCCGGGCGCGATGGCACTGCGCCTGACCTACAGCGTGACCGAGGCGAACGAGCTGGTGCTCGACTACGAGGCGCTCGCGCTGGATACACCCACGGTGGCCAATCTCACCACGCATGCTTTTTTCAATCTCGAAGGCGCGGGAAGTCGTAACGCGCTGGAGCATGAGGTCACGATTTGCGCCAGCCGCTATTTCGAGATGGCGCCTGACCTCATCGCGACAGGCAGGTTGCTGCCGGTGGAAGGAACGCCGTTTGATTTGCGCAAGCCGGTCGTGCTGAGCAAGCGGGTGCGCGGCTTGCAAGCCGAGGCTGGTATTGGCCTCGTCGCCGGGTATGACGACTGTTTTGAGATTGACCGCTCTGCCGCCAGTGATGAAGATCTGGCGCTATGCGCGCGCGTGAGTGCACCCATTAGCGGGCGGGTGATGGAAGTCTGGTCGACCGAGCCCACCATGCAGTTCTACACCGGTCTTGTGGCAGGCGAGCCGCTGGCCGGCGGGCCGGGCAAGGGCGGCAGGCAATACGCGCAGCAGCAAAGCCTGTGCTTTGAGCCGCAAGGGTACCCCAACGCACCCAATGTGCCGGCATTTCCTTCCGCCGTACATGAGCCGGGACAGCGCCGCCAGGGCCGCACGCTCTACCGCTTCAGCACTTCTTAGGCGAGTGCGTTCCGCATGTCAAAATGCTCCGGCAACAAGCAAGGAGCTGAGCATGCGATGGTGGAAACTGGCGTGGATGTTTGGGATGGTGTGGGCGGCGCAGACGACCGGCATGCCCGCATGGGCGCAGCAGCCCGAGCGCGTGCCGCCGCAGATCGTCAAACTGCCTCTGCTGATCGACGGTAAACAGTATGAGGTTGTCACCCATCTCTACAAGCCCGCGGGCGAAGGTCCGTTTCCGCTGGTGATCTTTTCCCACGGGCGAGCGCCGTCGCGCGTTGACAGGGCCAAGCTTGAGTATCCGGTGCTGGTCGGGCACGCCAACTACTGGCTTCGCAAGGGTGTTGCCGTGGTTGCCCCGGTACGGCCGGGATACGGGGATACCGGGGGCTCCGACAGGGAGGACTCCGGCATCCGGTGGAGCGGCAAGGTTTGCACCGGCGATGCCGACTTCATGCGTGTGGCCAGCCACGCGGGCCAGACAGTAGTCGCGTTGCACCAATGGGCGCTGCAGCAGCCCTGGGTGCGCAAGGACAGGGTGCTGCTCGAAGGGCAGTCGGTGGGCGGCATGACGACGGTGTCGGTCGCGGCGCTCAATCTGCCGGGCGTCGTCGGCGCCGTCAATTTCGCGGGCGGCTCCGGCGGTAATCCGGAAGACTCCCCGGCCAGGAGTTGCAAGCCCGAGAACATGGGTAAAACCTATGGTGAACTCGGCAAGCTGGTCAAGGTGCCCAACCTGTGGCTCTACGCCGAGAACGACCAGTTCTGGGGAGCCGAGGCGCCCCGCGGATGGCACGAGGCCTTCAGGGCAGGCGGCAGCGACACGCAGTTCGTCCAGACGGGCCCGGTGCCAGGGCATGATGGGCATTCGCTGCTGACCTACGGTGGCAATATGTGGTCGGTGCCGCTCGATGCGTTCGTGCGCAAGGTAGGGCTGACGGCACCTTGAATTTCAAACGGGCATAAAAAAGCCCGGCACCTTCCGGGGCCGGGCTCTCAAGAGGCTTTGAGGAAAAAGCAGCTTACAGCGTATCGATAAAGCTGCGCAGCTTGTCCGAACGCGAAGGGTGCTTGAGCTTGCGCAGCGCCTTGGCTTCGATCTGGCGGATGCGTTCGCGCGTCACGTCGAACTGCTTGCCGACTTCTTCGAGCGTGTGGTCGGTCGACATTTCGATACCGAAGCGCATGCGCAGCACCTTGGCTTCGCGCGGTGTCAGGCTGTCGAGAATGTCTTTGACCACATCGCGCAGGCCGGCCTGCATCGCGGCTTCCAGCGGTGCGGTGTTGGCGCTGTCTTCGATGAAGTCGCCCAGGTGCGAATCATCATCGTCACCGATCGGTGTTTCCATCGAGATCGGCTCTTTGGCGATCTTCATGATCTTGCGGATCTTGTCTTCAGGAATCTCCATCTTGGCGGCCAGGATGCTGGCGTCAGGCTCAAAGCCGAATTCCTGCAAGTGCTGGCGCGACAGACGGTTCATCTTGTTGATGGTCTCGATCATGTGAACCGGGATGCGGATGGTGCGGGCCTGGTCGGCGATGGAGCGCGTGATGGCCTGGCGAATCCACCAGGTGGCGTAGGTCGAGAACTTGTAGCCGCGGCGGTATTCGAACTTGTCGACGGCCTTCATCAGGCCGATGTTGCCTTCCTGGATCAAGTCGAGGAACTGCAGGCCGCGGTTGGTGTACTTCTTCGCGATCGAAATCACCAAACGCAAGTTGGCCTCGATCATTTCTTTCTTGGCGTCGCGCGAGTTGGACTCGCCTTCGTTCATGCGCTTGTTGATGTCCTTGAGCTGGGCCAGCGGCACCACCACGCGGGCCTGCAACTCAGCTAGCTTGGTTTGCAGTTCCTGGATGGGCGGCACGTTACGCGCCATCACCACCGACCACGGCTTGCCGGAGGCAACCTGCTTTTCAACCCATTTCAGGTTGAGCAGGTTGGGCGGGAAGTCCTTGATGAAGACTTCCTGCGGCATGCCGCATTTCTCGACGATGATGCGGCGCAGCTCGCGCTCTTTCTTGCGCACGTCCAGCACCTGGCCGCGCAGCATGTCGCACAACTTTTCAATGGTCTTGGCGGTAAAGCGCACGGTCATCAGCTCGTCACTCAGGGCTTTTTGCGACTTCACATAAGTAGGCGTGCCGTAGCCTTCCTTGTCGTAGGTCTTGTGAACCTTCTCGAACAGGGTGGCGATCTTGTCGAAGCGGCTGAGCGCTTCCTTCTTGAGCTCTTCGAGCTTTTTGGTCAGGGCCTTGGAACCGCCCTTGCCGTCGTCATCATCTTCTTCGTCGAATTCGTCGAAGTCTTCTTCGGCCACATAGTCGTCGGCCTCGTTGGGGTTGGAAAAGCCGTCGACCACGGTGGAGATGACGATCTTGCCTTCGCGGATTTCTTCGCCCAGACGCATGATTTCTGCGATGGTGGCGGGGCTTTCCGAGATGGCTTCCATCATCTTCATGAGGCCGCCCTCGATGCGCTTGGCGATTTCGATTTCGCCTTCGCGCGTCAAGAGCTCAACCGTGCCCATTTCACGCATGTACATGCGCACGGGGTCGGTGGTGCGGCCGAATTCGCTGTCGACGGTGGACAGCGCGGCTTCGGCTTCTTCTTCGGCTTCTTCTTCAGTGGCGACCGTAGGGCCGGTGTTGTTCAGCAGCAGGGTCTCGGCGTCGGGCGCCTGCTCGTACACGGCCACGCCCATGTCGTTGAGCATGTTGACCACGACTTCCAGCGTTTCAGCATCGACCAGCTTGTCGGGAAGGTGGTCGGAGATTTCGCCATGCGTGAGGTAGCCGCGCGTTTTACCCAGCTTGATCAGGGTTTTCAGGCGCAGGCGGCGCTTGAGCATGTCTTCTTCGGAGAGGACGGTTTCATCCAGGCCGAATTCCTTCATCAGGGCGCGTTCCTTCGCCTTGCTGATTTTCATGCGCAGCGGTTTGACCTTCTCGGTCGTTTCCGCGATGGGTTCCCCGACGAGATCGTCTTCAATGTCGGACATGTCGAGGTCTTCCCCTGTCTTGACCGGGCCGGCCGCACTCTTCGGCTTGCGGCCGCGCTTGGCGCCGGTGGTGGCGGCAGGCGCGCTGCCTTCGGCCGCCGGATTCTTGGGCGGGCGGCCGGGTTTCTTCTTCACGGGCACGTCGGCGGAGACGGCGAGGGGCTTGGCTTCAGGACTGGACTTGGTCGGCACGGCGGGGGCTTTCTTCAGGGGCAAATCGGAAATCGCGGTTTTCAGGGGGGCTTTGCTCACCAGAGCATTGGGTTTGCTGGGTTTAACAGATATGGCGTGTTTTCCCGGCTTTTCAACCTTGCCGCTTTTGGCGACAGGCTTTGCAGCAGCTTTAGTTGCTGCTTTGACTGGAGGCTTGCCTGCGGGCCGGGCCGCAGCTTTGGGTGCTGCTTTGGCTTTGGGCTTTGCGGCAGCTTTGGACTGCGCACTTTGCGGCTTCTTGGACGTGCTCGGCTTCTTCGGCTTGGCAGTAGGCATGGGACCTCCAGTTGTCGGGAATTGTTTTAAATATCGATCAGCTACCAGTAAACAAAAATGCGCCTTGGCGCCTGCACAAAGCACAGGCACGGTGACAAAGATTCAGAGTCAAAACGAGAAGGCGGAAAAACAGGCCGGGCAGTGCCAAAGGCACATGGCGGTTTATTTTCCCGGGCAAGCTGTTTGGGCGAACATTTGGTGTGCAGTCCTTGCGGAAATTCCCTGGGGGAAGTGGCCGTCTCATCTGTGAGTTCCCCGAAGTTTCAGGGTGGCCGGGCCGGAGGTGCTGCTGTCGCGCTTGCCGTCGAAAATCGGATTATACCCTGTTGCCTGTTTTTTGGGCGATTTATATGACCCAGAAACAGGGATTTTCCCGGAGGCCGGGCCCGCTCAGCGGGCCGGGTCGGTG
Organism: Polaromonas sp. P1_E12; assembly: GCF_056405975.1. Lineage (NCBI taxonomy): Bacteria > Pseudomonadati > Pseudomonadota > Betaproteobacteria > Burkholderiales > Comamonadaceae > Polaromonas > Polaromonas sp. P1_E12. The sequence continues at coordinate 713,037 of NZ_JBFUBB010000001.1, forward strand.
GCGGCGGTTTTGAGGCTGGCGGCCAGCTCCAGATAGCGCTGCCGGGCGGCCGGGTCGGTGGCGGCCCGGGCGGCCAACTCGCTCATCTCGCGCTGGCGGTGCAGGCGCAGGAGCTGGTCCAGGATGCTCCGAACCTCATCCCAGTCACTTTCGATGCCTTCAGGAATCTGTGCGATTTGCGCTGTGGCATGTCTTTCGTGGGGGTGGCCGCGCAGCCCTTCACGCAAGGCGGCCCACGGCTGGGGCCCATGCTCATGCAACTGGCTCTCCAGCCAGATGAAAAGCGGGCCGTGGGGCTCAGGCAACTCGACCAGCAAATGATGCTCTTCAGTGGTGAGCCGGTCCCAGGTCTGGGCCTCGGTCAGCAGCAACCTGAGCACACGGTCTTCACGGCTGGCCGGCAAGATACGGCCAGCCACGCGGCGTGGAGCCCGGGCGCCGAAGCTGCGTCCCGTCGTTGACGATGCCGGGAAGTAGCCGCCAGAGGGCTCGGACGAGGTGTAATCGGGCTCCTCGCGAAAATCCGGCAGATAGTCCGCAGGGCCAGACATGTCCTGGGAAGCGCCTGATGTTGAGGACGATTCCGGCTTCTGACCCTTATTGGACGTGCGCAAGCTGCTATTATTTTTATAGCTACCCTTGGAGGTCGCAGGTTGCCAAAGCTGCGTCAGTTCGCGGCTGTCAATCAGTACCCTGTCGGCAATTTCGGCCAACAGCTGGCGTTTCAATGCGCCATCAGGCATCAGGTTCCACAGCGGGCGGGCATTGCTGGCCATATGGGCGCGGCCCTCGGCGGTGTCAAGGTCACAGCCCTCGGCGGCGGCTTCCAGCAGAAAGCGGCTGAGCGGCACGGCCTTGCTGACATAGGCCGCGAAGCCTTCCTGGCCGTGCTCGCGGATGTAGCTGTCGGGGTCGTGCTCGGCCGGCAGGAACAGGAACTTGACGGTGCGCACGTCGGTGGCAAAGGGCAGGGCGGCGTCCAGCGCTTTGCGGGCGGCGCGGCGGCCGGCGCTGTCGCCGTCAAAGCTGAAGACGACTGAGTCGGTGAAGCGGAACAGCTTTTGCACGTGATCAGCCGTGCAGGCGGTGCCCAGGGTTGCCACCGCATTGGCAAACCCCAGCTGGGCCAGGGCCACCACGTCCATATAGCCTTCTGTGACGAGGGCATAGCCGTGTTCGCGCAGGGCGGTGCGGGCCTCGAACAGGCCATAAAGCTCCCGGCCCTTGCTGAACACAGGGGTTTCCGGCGAATTGAGGTATTTGGGCTTTTCGTCGCTGAGCACGCGGCCGCCGAAGCCTATACATTCACCCTTGACGTTGCGGATGGGGAACATGACCCGGTCGCGAAAGCGGTCATAGCGCTTGGCTTCGCCTGCCTGGTTTTCCTCGCCGGGCTCGCCTGTGATGACCAGGCCGCTTTCGACCAGCAGCGGGTCGTTGTAATCGGGAAAGACACTGGCCAGGCTGCGCCAGCCTTCAGGTGCGTAGCCCAAGCCGAAGGTCCTGGCGACTTCGCCCGAGACACCGCGGCCCTTGAAGTAGTCGATGGCGCGCTCGGAGTTGCGCAGGGCCTTGATGTAGGCGACGCCGGCCTTTTCCAGCACGCTGGTAAGCGTGGCCTGCTGCTCTCGCATCTGGGCGGCCCGGGCCCGGTCTTGCGGCGAGACATCGTCTTCAGGCACCTGCAGGCCGTATTGCTGGGCAAGGTCCTTGACGGCTTCGACAAAGGTCATGCCGCCGTGGTCCATCAGAAAGCTGATGGCGTTGCCGTTTTTGCCGCAGCCGAAGCAGTGATAGAACTGCTTGGAAGGGCTGACACTGAAGGAAGGGGACTTTTCGCCGTGAAAGGGACACAGGCCCATGAAGTTGGCGCCGCCCTTTTTGAGCTGCACGTAGCGGCCCACTATGTCCACCACGTCGGCGCGCGCGAGCAGCTCCTGGATGAACGATTGGGGGATGGCCATAAAGCAATTATCGCCCCCACGGTCGCTCACTGCGTGTAGCTCCCTGCCCCCCGAGGGGGCCGCCCGCCTGCGGTCTGGCAAAGCCAGTCCCGCGGCTCATGCTGGCTTGAAGAGTCAGTGGCACAAGCAGTGGGGCATTTCACAAGCGGGCAGCCGCGGAAGCGGCTTTGCCGGGCCGCAGGCGCCGCCCCCTGCAAGGGGCTATACGCAGTGAGCCTGGACGGGGGTGTGCCGGGATCAGTCGCCCAGCACCAGGCCTTCCCGTCGCGGATCGGCGCCGCCGAAGAATCCGTCGGGTGTTCTCTGAATGGCTTGCAGGCCGCTGGTCATGGTTTGTTCGCGTACCTCGGCGCCGCGGCTTCTCAGCGCCTCGACGGTGGCCGGCGAGAAACGTTTTTCTTCCAGGATGCTCGGGCCGTTGAGCGAGGCGAAGTTGGGCAGGTCAATCGCCTGCTGGGCGTTGAGGCCCCAGTTCAGTGTGGCGTAGAGGGTTTTGGCGGTGAAATGGATGATGAGTGCGCCGCCGGGGCTGCCGCCGCTCATGACGAGCTGCCCCGAGGTTTTGTCAAACACCAGCGTGGGGGCCATCGACGAGCGCGGGCGTTTGCCGGCTTGCACGCGGTTGGCCACGGGCTTGCCTTCGGCGTCTGTCGGGGCGAAGCTGAAGTCGGTCAGTTCGTTGTTCAGCAAAAAGCCGCCAGCTTTTCCGGTGCCGCCGTCGGTCATCAGGCGCGAGCCGAATTGGTCTTCAATCGTCGTGGTCATGGCGATGGCATTGCCGTAGCCATCGATGATGCTGATGTGCGAGGTACCGTACTCGGGCTGGTCGGGCATGGGCGCGTAGGCGGTTGTGACGGCGCCCGGCACGCCAGGTTTTGCGGTTTTCATGCTCGGGCCTGTGGACTGAATCAGCCTGGCGCGCTCACTGAGATAAGCGGGGGCCAGCAGGCTCATCCAGTTGCCGCCCGGCGGCTGCACAAAGTCAGGGTCACCCAGGTATTGCGCACGGTCGGCAAAGGCCAGGCGCGAGGCCTCGGTGTAGAGGTGCAGCCAGTCGGCCGAAGGCGTGGGCGACACCGAGCCGGGAACACCGCCGGTGCCGGCGACCAGGCCCAGCGTGGCGGCCGGCGTGTTGTTCAGGATGCCGAGGATTTGGCCGACTGCAATCGCGCCCGAGCTGGGCGGCGGCATGCCGCAGAGGCGGTAGGCCTTGCCGGCCGCGCTGTAGTCCGAGCAGATCGGGTCGCGTTTTTTGGGCTGGTAGCCGGCCAGGTCGCCCAGGGTCAGCTTGCCGGGATTGGTGGCGTGGCCCTGCACTTTGGTGACGATGGCTTGCGCGACCTTGCCTTCGAGCAGCGCGTTGGAACCTCTCGCCGCGATTTGCCGCAGCACGTCGGCCAGCGCCGGGTTGCGCAAGACAGAACCCACATCGACGGGGGTACCGTCGGCTTTATAGAAATAGGCTGCGGCGGTGACATCCTTCTTCAGGTGCACTTCACCCTTGAGCAAGGTGTTGAGCCGCGGGCTGACCTTGAAGCCGCCTTCGGCGAGCTGGATGGCGGGCACGAAGAGCTGGGCCCAGGGCAGGCGGCCGTATTGCTTGTGGGCCATCTCCAGCATGCGCACCGTGCCGGGCGTACCGACGGAACGCCCGCCAACCACGCCGTCGTAAAACGGCATCGGTTTGCCGTCGGCGCCGATAAACAGTTTTTCGTCCGCCGCAGCGGGCGCGGTTTCGCGGCCGTCAAAGGCCTCGACCTTGCCGCCATTGGCGTGCAGCAGGAAGGCGCCGCCGCCTATGCCGCTGGACTGCGGCTCTACCAGCGTGAGCACCATTTGCACTGCAATTGCAGCGTCGATGGCCGAACCACCGGCTTTGAGTACCTGGTAACCCGCATCGGTGGCCAGCGGGTTGGCGGCGGCCACGGCGAAGGTCTTGGTGGCCCAGCCTGGCTTGGGGGTGAAGCCCGAAGAGCCTTCGGGCTGCATGTATTTGGTGCCGCGCGCGACTTCATCGGCGGGGACCTGGTAGTTAAATGCGGTGGGGCTGCTGGCGCAGGCGGCAAGCAGCGCGGTGGCTGCCAGCGCCGGGAAGGCGTGTCTCATGCGATATCCTTGAATGTAGTTGTAGCTTGTGGCAGGACCCTGTGCCTGCGCTGTTGAATATATCGAGCGGCCCCGCGCCTCACAATGGCGTTTCAGAGAAATCACTCTTCCATGGAATTTGACAATCTCGATGCCTTGCGCGTGCTGCTGGCTACGGCGGAAACTGGCAGCCTTACAGCAGCGGGCAAGCGCTGCCGGCTGTCTACAGCGGCCGTCAGTGCGGCGATCAAGCGGCTGGAAACCTCGCTGGGTGTACGTCTGTTTGAGCGAACCACACGCGCCGTGCGGCCCACGGCCGAGGGTGCTGTCATGGTCGACCATGCCCGCCGCGCGCTCGAGCTGGTGTCCGAAGGCCAGGCCAAAGTCCGTGCCGGCACCTTCGGCTTGACGGGCAGCATCCGCATCACCGCCACAGCCATGCTGGCCCGCGAGATGCTGGCCTACTGGCTGGCCGAATTTGCCAACACTCACCCGGGTATTGAAATCGACCTGCAGATCAGCGATGCGCGTGTGGACCTGGTGCGCGAGGGCATCGACATCGCCCTGCGCAACGGGCCGCTGATGGATTCGACCCATTCGGCGCGCCTGCTGGCGCCGGCCCGGCGCGTGGCTTGTGCGGCCCCGGACTATCTGGCGCGCCGCGGCACGCCGCTGGAGCCATGCGAGCTTGTGCAGCACGACTGCCTGGTTTGCCATGTGCGCGAGCGCCGGCAGGATCAGTGGCAGTTCGAATTGCAGGGAGAGGCCAGCGCGCCTTTTCAGGTGCGCGTGGCTGGGCCGCTGGCCTGTAACGACGCATCCATTGCGCTGCAGTGGGCGCTGGAGGGGCGGGGCATCGTCTACCAGTCCGAGATCGACCTCATGGCCTCTTTGGCCAGCGGCAAGCTGGTGCGCCTCTTTGCGGGTCACCTGGGTGAGCCGGCGCCGCTTTATGCGGTGGTGCCCAGCCGGCGCTATGTGCCGGCCCGCGTCAACGAGGTGATTGAACGGCTTTCAGCGCTGCTGACCGAACGGCTGGCAGCGCTGCACCCGCCTGCGGCCTAGGCTCAACGTGGTGCGAGGCGAATCGCGCCGTCCAGGCGAATCACTTCACCATTGAGCATGTCGTTTTCGATGATGTGTTTGGCCAGGCGCGCATAGTCTTGCGGTGTGCCCAAGCGCGAGGGGAAGGGCACGCCGGCAGCCAGCGAGTCCTGCACTTCCTGCGGCATGCCAAAAAGCATGGGCGTGCCGAAAATGCCGGGCGCGATGGTCATGTTGCGGATGCCGTTGCGGGCCAGGTCGCGGGCGATCGGGAGGGTCATGCCGACGATGCCGCCCTTGGAGGCGCTGTAGGCCGCCTGGCCGATCTGGCCGTCGTAGGCTGCCACAGAGGCGGTGGAGATCAGCACACCGCGTTCGCCGGTGGCTTCCGGGTCGTTCTTGCACATGGCGTCGGCCGCCAGGCGGATCATGTTGAAGCTGCCCACGAGGTTGACGGTGATGGTTTTGCTGAATGCGCCCAGGCTGTGCGCGCCGTTTTTGCCTACGGTTTTCTCGGCGGGTGCAATGCCGGCACAGTTCACCAGGCCCATCAGCTTGCCCATGGCAACCGCCTTGGCCACCGCGGCCTGGCCGTCGGCTTCCTGGCTTACGTCGCATTTGACGAAAGCGGCTTTGTCCGCGCCCAGTTCTTTGGCGATGGCTTCGCCTTTGTCCGCCTGCATGTCGGCGATCACGACTTTCGCACCATTGGCCACCAGCATGCGTGCCGTGCCTTCACCCAGGCCCGATGCGCCGCCGGTGACGATGAATACTTTGCCTGCGATTTCCATGGTGGTTCCTTGATGAAGATGGAGAGACTTTGAAGAGATTGCGTGAACGTTTTGGGTGACGTTAACGTAAACGTCAATTATGGCGCATGAAATTACCCCCACGCTCCTTCACTTCGTGTGGTCGTTGTCTCCCGAGGGGGCGTTTTCATCTAGGGACGGCCCGGCGATGAAAAAAGCCCGGCGCCTTTCGGTGGCCGGGCTTTTCGTAACAGTGCGGCGTTGGCTTACTTGTAGCCGACGCGATCCAGCATCTGCTGCACCTTGAGCTGGTTGTTGCCCACGGCGCTGATCGGGATGGTTTCCGATTTGAAGCTGCCGTTGCCCGATGGTGTCATGGCTTTGAGAGCCGGGTTGCTCACACCCAGGCCCGGAACGGCGGCCCATTCGTTATTGCCATTGGCAAAATACTCCTGCGCGCTCGGGCTCGCCAGGTATTCCATGAACTTGACGGCATTGGCCGTGTTCTTGGCATTTTTGGCAACGGCAGCGCCGGCGATATTCACGTGCGTGCCCCAGCTGTCCTGGTTGGGGAAGACCACGCCCACGCGGTCGGCCACGACTTTGTCTTCAGGCGCGTTGGAACGCATGATGCGCGCCAGGTAGTAGGTGTTGGTCAGAGCAATGCCGCATTCGCCGCTGGCCACGGCCTTGATCTGGTCGCTGTCGCCGCCCTTGGGGTCACGCGCCATGTTCGCCACCAGGCCCTTGAGCCATTGCTCGGCCTTGGCTTCGCCCAGATGCTCGGTCACCGCGCCGAAGAGCGACAGGTTGTAGGGGTGCGCGCCCGAACGGGTGCACAGCAGGCCCTTGTTCTTCGGGTCAGCCAGCTCCTCATAGGTATCCACGTCGGCTTTTTTGACCTTGAGCTTGTCAAACACCACAACGCGGGCGCGCGTCGAAAAGCCGAACCAGGTCGTGCCTTCGGCAGTTTCCTTGGCGCGCAGCTTGGCCGGGATGGCAGCTTCGAGGGCGGTCGATTTGATGGGCTTGAAGAGACCGTCTATATCGCCCTTGTGCAGGCGCGCGGCATCGACCAGCAAAATCACGTCGGCAGGAGAGGCCGTGCCTTCGGCCTTCAGGCGCGCCAAAATGCCGGCGTCATCCGCGTCCACGCGGTTGACCTTGATCCCGGTGGCTTTAGTGAAGTCGCTGTAGAGCTTTTCGTCGGTCTGGTAATGGCGGGCAGAATACAAGTTGACCACCTGTTCCTGCGCCGAAGCCAAGCCTGCCAGCAGCATCAGCGACGAGAGAACCACTTTTTTGTACATAACTTTCCACTTCCTTACTGGTATTTTTAAAGCCCGGCCATGATAAAGCAAATAAGAATCATTCTTGGTAGTCCCCCTACGTTGCGCAAGCCTTCGCTAGGGCCAGACTGGCTGGCGGGCATCTGCCTGGCTGCGGGTTTATCGCTGTTTGCCGGCTGCACTACAGCGCCGCCCGGTCCGGGCGCACCCGTGGCACCACTGCCGGTAGAGGCCGCCAGAAAGCCGCCGCGCATCGGCCTGGCGCTGGGCGGGGGCGCCGCACGCGGCTTTGCCCACGTGGGCGTGATCGCCGTGCTGGAGGAGGCCGGGCTCAAGCCGCAGCTGGTGGTCGGCACGTCGGCCGGCAGCCTGGTGGCGGCGCTGTATGCCAGCGGCAAGACCAGCGCGCAGCTGCAGCAGACCGCGCTGAACATGGAGGAAGTTGCCATCACCGACTGGATGCTGCCGATCATCGGCCGCGGCATGTTCCGCGGTGACGCGTTGGCCCGCTATGTCAACGACCTGGTGGCCAACCGGCTGATGGAGAACATGGTCATTCCGCTGGGCATCGTCGCCACCGACCTCAACAGCGGTCAGGCCGTGTTGTTCCAGCGCGGCGATACCGGCACAGCAGTGCGCGCATCCAGTGCAGTGCCGGCCGTGTTCGTGCCCGTCAAGATCAACGGCCGCGAGTATGTCGACGGCGGCCTGGTCTCACCGGTGCCTGTGCGCTTTGCCAGGCAGATGGGCGCCGACGTCGTGATTGCCGTCGACATCTCCAGCCCGCCCGAAGCCAACCTTGCCGGCGACACGTTGCAAATCCTGCTGCAGACCTTTGCCATCATGGGCAAAAGCATCAACCAGTACGAGCTCAAGGATGCTGACATTGTGGTCCGTCCGTCGCTTACGGGCCTGAAAAGCGCCGACTTCTCTGCACGGCAGCGCGCCATCGACTCAGGCCGTGCCGCCATGCTGGCCGCGCTGCCCCAGCTGAAGGCCAAACTGGCCGCGGCGGGTGTGGCGGTGGCCAGGTAGTTGCTATTCTTTTGATAGCTGCTTGCGCTCGTCCCTATTGGGTAGAACGCTTAAATGGCCTAAATCTGGATACGCCAGGCAAAAAAAAGCCCAATCTTGCGATTGGGCTTAACTGGATCCGTGAAAATGAATTTCGAATGGATCCGAGGAGACAAGCGGTCTGGAATCGTGCTGTTACGCAAGGTTCCGGGATCAGGCTCCGGTCGTTCCCGCAGAAGGTGCGGGAACAATGAATAACAATTAACGCTTCTTGGAAGCGGTTTTCGTGGCGCTCACTGCGGATGCAGCCACGGTGTTGAAGTTGGCTTCAGCCATTTCGCTGGCTTGCTTGACAGCCTTTTGCATGGATTCGAATGCGTTGTTCGCGGCAGCAACAGCGCTCTTCATCACGGCAACGGCGGTTTCGGAACCGGCTGGCGCGTTTTTGGCAGCGTTGTCGACCAGGCCGACAAACTTCTTCTGTGCATCAGCGGTTTGGCCTTCCAGGGTCTTGCCCAGTTCAGCACCAGCAGCCGAAGCGATGTCATACAGGTGACGGCTGTAAGCGGCGGTCTTTTCAGCCAGGGGCTGGACCAGGCCGGCTTGCAGGGCCATCAGTTCTTGCGCGTCTTTCACGCCCATCACGGCTTGTGCGTGGTTGGCGGTTTCAGCAAGGGCAGCCTTGGTGGCTTGCACGTTCAGTTCGACCAGTTTTTCAACGCCTTCGAAGGCTTTGTGGGTCAGACCAAACAGGGTTTCGATGTTGGCTTTGTGGGAGGCCATGATTTGTTCAGCGGTCAGCATAATTAATCTCCAGATATAAGTTAATGAGTCGTCGGGTCAATAGTTGCTTTGCGCTGAATTGCTGCACTGCAACATGACCCCAAGTATAGGCATTGGCCGAGGCATTGCAAGCGGTTTTTGTTGCACTGCACCATTTTAGATGTCGAGCCCTATTTGTACTCCGAAAACAGAGTGCAAAAGTATCCAAAAGTCCATGCTTTCCCGCGCTCGGTACTACATGACGGTTGTTGCCCCTTCAGGCCACAATCGTTGAAACCCTTCCTCGCTTCTCATCTTGCAAGCTTTTTACGCCGACAACTTCGTATTGCCGCTGCCGCTTGGGCACCGTTTTCCCATGGCCAAGTACCGGCTGTTGCGCGACCGCCTGGTCAACGAACTGCCGGCCGTTCGAATGGCACAGGCACCGGCCGCCACCGATGGTGAGCTCGCCCTTGTTCACACGCCCGCTTATATAGACGCCATCACCCACGGAACCTTGCCGGCGCCTGCCCAGCGCGAGATCGGCTTTCCCTGGAGCCTGGGCATGGCCGAGCGCGCGCGCCGCTCTGCCGGCGCCACCGTTGCAGCGGCCCGCATGGCGATGGGGCCTGGAGGCAAACAGGGCGAAGGCGTTGCAGCCAACCTGGCCGGAGGCACGCATCACTCGTATGCGCACAAAGGCGGCGGCTTCTGCGTTTTCAACGATGCGGCGGTGGCCGCCAGGCTCATGCAGGCAGAGTGGGCGCGGCTGCACCGCCACGAGCGCAAACCGCTGCAGGTCGCCATCATCGATCTGGATGTGCACCAGGGTAACGGCACTGCCAGCATCTTTGCCGCGGACACCAGCGTGTTCACGCTGTCGTTGCATGGGCAAAAGAATTTCCCGTTTCGAAAAGAAGCCAGCGACCTCGATGTGGACTTGCCGGACGGCTGCGGCGATGCAGCCTATCTGCAGGCGCTGGAGCACGCGCTTGACGAGCTGGAGCGGCGCTTTGAGCCGGGGCTGGTGCTGTTCCTGGCGGGCGCCGATCCGTACGTGGGCGACCGCCTGGGACGGCTGGCCCTGAGTTTTGACGGTCTGGAGGCGCGCGACCGGCGCGTCTTCGACTGGGCCTGGCAGCGCCGCATCCCGCTGGCGTTTTCCATGGCGGGTGGCTATGGAATCAACATCGACGAAACCGTGCAGGTGCAGATGAACACCTACCGGGTGGCGCTTGAATACTGGAAGCGATGGAATCCGTAGCGATTGCTGCTACATTGCCTTGGCCATCCTGGCGCCCCAAAAATTAGAACAAGCCATCGTCATCAAATATGCCGACTGATCCCGCGGAAGCCCAGAAAAATATCGCTGACCGTGCCCTTCGTGTGTTGGTGCTGGGAGGCACCGGTTTCATCGGCCGACATGCCGTGGCGGCCTTGCATGCCTCGGGCGTGCAGGTGGCGATCGGCAGCCGCCATCCTGAGCGCCACGAAAGCACCTATCCCTTTGCCGCCCTGCACCTTGTGCGCTTCGAGCATCTGTTGCAGCCCGATGCGTGGACAACCCTGTTGAAAGATGTGGACGTGGTAGTCAATTGCGTGGGCATCCTTCGCCAGCGGCCGAATGAGTCGTATGACCATGTGCATCACCGCGCGCCGGCGGCGCTGGCCGTCGCTTGCGCCGGCGCCGGCATTCGGCTGATTCATACCTCGGCCCTGGGCCTGCACGCAGGCGCCAAAAGCCGGTTTTTGTCGAGCAAGCTGCTGGGTGAGCACGCCATCGCAGCATCAGGCAGTGACTACGCCATCGTGCGGCCGTCCTTGCTCGACGGCGAGGGCGGCTTTGGCGCCCGCTGGCTGCGCGGCTTGTCGCGCTCGCCGGTGCAATTTATTCCGCGCGGTGCGCGCGGCGGTATTGCGGCGATGGCTGCCACCGATCTTGGGAAAGCATTTGCTGCGCTTGCGGCTCTTTCTTCCCTGGCGGGCCACCGCGAGGTTGAACTCGGCGGAATTCGCCGTTACGGTTACGCGGAGTACCTGCGTGAGCTTCGCGCCGACTACACGGCCACCCCTGCGCTGCAGATTCCAACACCCAACTGGGCGGCACGCCTGGGCGCGCATGTGTGCGACGTCCTGCACTTTTCGCCTTTCTCTTACGGGCACTGGATTTTGCTGCAGCGGGACAACGTGCCTTCACCCAATCGCTTGCCGGAACTGCTGGGGCGCGAGCCACTTCCGATCAGGCCCGCCGTTAGCCCAGCCGTCCACCCCGAAGCCCGCCTTGAGCCTGGCCAGGTGCACGCTGGCAAAATAGGTTCTCATGACCTCCCCGACACGCCCGCAGGCAGAAGCCCGCAGCGCCTATAAAGCCTTTCGCGACATCGGCACCCGCTGGTCCGACAACGATGTTTACGGTCACGTCAACAACGTCGTCTATTACAGCTGGTTCGATACCGCCGTCAACGGCCTCCTGATTGAGCGCGGCGCCATCGACATCCACACCGGCAGCGTGATCGGCCTGGTGATCGAAACCCAATGCAACTACTTCGCGCCGCTGGCTTTTCCTGAGCCGGTGGTCGCGGGCATCCGCGTGGCACACGTCGGCTCGTCCAGCGTGCGCTACGAAGTGGCCCTGTTCCCCGGAGATACGGGTGCACTGTGCGCTGCCCGGGGCCATTTCATCCATGTGTATGTCGACCGCGTCACGCGCCGGCCTGCGCCACTGCCCCCCGAACTGCTTTCTGTACTGGAGACCCTCCGATGACCCAGGCACCGCCCGTGCTTCCCTATATCACCCCGCGCCGCGCAGGCGATGCGCGCAATGCAGTGGACGAAGCCATCGTCAGCCGGCAATCGATACGCCAGTTTTTGCCCAAACCGGTGCCGCGCGAGACCATCGCCCACCTGCTGGAAGTGGCCAGCCGCGCGCCCTCCGGCACCAACACGCAGCCCTGGAAGGTCTATGTGCTGCAGGGCGCCAGCCGGGATATGCTGGTGGAAAAAGTCTGTCAGGCCCATGATGCGATATACGCCAACCCCGCGCTGGCCACTGAATACAAAGAAGAATACGACTACTACCCCGAAAAATGGGTCTCACCCTATATCGACCGCCGCCGCGAAAACGGCTGGGGCCTTTACGGCCTGCTGGGCATCACCAAGGGCGACAAGGACAAGATGCATGGGCAGCATCACCGCAACTTCCGGTTGTTCGATGCGCCCGTGGGGCTGATGTTCACGCTGGACCGCGTGATGGGCCGCGGTTCGCTCGTGGACTACGGCATGTTCATGCAGAGCCTCATGGTGGCCGCACGCGGCCTGGGCTTGCACACCTGCCCGCAAGCGGCCTGGAACGGTTTTTCCCGGATCATCCTGCCGCACATCGGCGCGGGCAGTGACGAAATGCTGGTGTGCGGCATGGCGCTGGGTTATGCCGATGAAACGGCGCTCGTCAACACCTTCCGCACGCCGCGGGTGCCGGCTTCGGAATTCACCACATGGCTTGACTAGGCGCAGCGCAGTTGCATCCCCGCACGCGCCGGCTGGTTTAGGTGTTGCGGGTAAAGTCAGGGATTCGCGAAAAGACGCGATTTCTTTTTGCCTGTTTGGGCTCTGCTTTTTTTGTTTTCACCTGTTTTAGAAGGACCGCATCATGAATCTCACCACCACACCTTCCGGCCTGCAATACGAAGACACCGTGCTGGGCACCGGTGCCATCGCCAAGGCGGGGCAGCATGTCAAGGTTCACTACACGGGCTGGCTCTATAACAACGGCGTCCAGGGCGCGAAGTTCGACTCCAGCAAGGACCGCGGCCAGCCGTTCGAGTTTTCCCTTGGCGCGGGGCAAGTGATCCGCGGCTGGGATGAAGGCGTGCAAGGCATGTCGGTAGGCGGCACGCGCCGCCTCGTTATTCCGGCAGAGCTGGGCTATGGCGCGCGTGGGGCAGGCGGCGTGATTCCACCGAATGCCACCTTGCTGTTTGAAGTGGATTTTCTCGGTACCTGAGCTGGCGCGAGTTGAAGAAGGCCCCGGTGCGGCATTGGCGCCGGGCCTGTTCACCTGATTAACCGCCAAGGCGCCCTGGCGCCGCGGCCCTCAAGCGATCCCCATGATCATCACCAGCCTGCTCGACACCGATCTGTACAAGTTCACCATGATGCAGGTGGTCTTGCACCAGTTTCCGGGCGCCGAGGTGGAATACCGCTTCAAGTGCCGCAACGCCGGCGCTCCGGGTATTGGTGATCTGGCGCCCTATGTGACCGAGATACGGGAAGAAATCCGTGGCCTGTGCAGCTTGCGTTTCCAGGATGCCGAGCTGGCTTACCTCAAGGCCATGCGCTTCATAAAGAGCGATTTTGTCGACTTCCTCGGTATCTTCCGGCTCAATGAAAAGTACGTCAGCGTCACGGCCTTGCCTTCGGGCGAGATCGACGTGTCCATCAAGGGCCCCTGGCTGCACACCATCCTCTTTGAGATTCCGGTGCTGGCCATCATCAATGAGGTCTACTTTCGCAACACGCAAAAGAAGGCGAACCTGGCCGAGGGGCGCAAGCGCCTGGAGACCAAAATTGGCGAGCTGCAGACGCAAGGCCTGCGAACGCTCAAGATCGCCGATTACGGTACACGCCGCCGGTTTGGCAAAGCCTGGCACGAAGAAGTGCTGCGCACCCTGGTGACGCGGCTGGGCACGGGGGTGGGCGGCCAGTTCGCCGGCACCAGCAATGTGCTGTTCGCCATGAAGCTCGGCCTGACGCCGCTGGGCACCATGGCGCATGAATACCTTCAGGCCTGCCAGGCGCTGGGGCCGCGTCTGCGTGACAGCCAGGTCTTTGGCTTCGAGTCATGGGCCAAGGAATACCGGGGCGACCTCGGGATCGCGTTGTCGGACGTTTACGGCATGAGTGCCTTCCTGCGCGATTTCGACATGTACTTCTGCAAGCTGTTTGACGGCGCCCGCCACGACAGCGGCGACCCGTTCCAGTGGGGCGAGCGCATGCTTGCGCACTACACCAAGAACCGGGTCGACCCGCAGACCAAGACGCTGATTTTCAGCGACGGCCTGACGGTGCCGCGCACCATCGAGCTGTACCAGCAGTTCAGGGGCCGCTGCCAGCTGGCCTTCGGCATCGGCACCAACCTCACCAATGACCTGGGCTACGAGCCGCTGCAGATCGTGATCAAGATGATCCGCTGCAACGGCCAACCCGTGGCCAAGCTGTCTGACACACCTTCCAAGAACATGTGCGACGACGAAAAATACCTGGCGTATTTGCGGCAGGTGTTTGAGATTGCATGACTTTCATCCGTCCGATTGGCATGTCTAGCATGGATGCGTAACGATAAAAAAGAACCGGAACATCATGAAACCTCCACAACAGCTGGTGGCGCTGGCGCTGCTTTTGTTATTGCCAAGCCTCTCGTTTGCCGCTGAACTTGACGGTAGCCGGCTGTCAGCCTTGTGGGCGGTGCCGTTCGCTGGAATTTTGCTGTCGATTGCAGTCATGCCGCTGCTGGCGCCTTCTTTCTGGCACCACCACTATGGCAAGGTTGCTGTAGCGTGGACGCTGGCCTTTTTTGTGCCGTTTGCCGCGCTGTACGGTGGCTCTGCTGCTTTTTCCGGCTTGGTGCACGCGCTGCTGGCCGAATACATCCCCTTTATTGTGCTGTTGGTTGCGCTGTTCACGGTGGCTGGCGGGATCCATATTCGCGGCAACCTGCACGGCAGTCCGGCCTTGAACGTTGCGATCCTGGCCATTGGCGCCGTGCTGGCGAGCTTTATGGGCACCACCGGTGCATCGATGCTGATGCTGAGGCCCCTTATCCGGGCCAATGACAATCGCGTGCACAGAGCCCATGTGATTGTGTTTTTTATTTTCATTGTGTCCAATGCAGGCGGTTCACTCACGCCATTGGGCGATCCACCCCTGTTCCTTGGCTTCTTGAAGGGCGTTGATTTTTTCTGGACGGTCAAACAGATATTTCCGGAGACGCTTTTTCTGGTGGGCAGCCTGCTGGCCATCTTCTACGCGCTGGATGGCTGGTTCTTTCGCCGTGAAGGTGTGCTGAAAGTAGACCCTACGCCGGACACCCGGCAGTTTGGGTTTGACGGTGCGGCCAACTTCGCGCTTCTGGCGGCGATCGTGGCCCTGGTGCTGCTCAGCGGCTTCTGGAAGTCACCCGCCTCCTTTCATCTCATGGGGACGGAAGTCGGCTTGCCGGGCCTCGTGCGCGATGTTGGCCTTGTGCTGGTGACGTTCCTGTCGCTCAAGATCACTGCGGAAAAAGTACATGCGGACAACCAGTTTTCCTGGGGGCCGATGGTGGAAGTCGCCAAATTATTTGCCGGCATTTTCCTCACCATCATCCCGGTGATCGCCATGCTCAAAGCAGGCGTCAATGGTCCTTTTGGTTCCGTGGTTTCGGCTGTGACGCGACCGGACGGCCAGCCCGATCCGGCGATGTATTTCTGGGCCGCTGGCTTTCTCAGCTCATTCCTGGACAACGCGCCCACCTACCTGGTGTTCTTCAACACCGCAGGGGGTGATCCGGCCACGCTGATGACCACACTGGCACCGACGCTGGCTGCGATCTCGGCAGGCGCGGTTTTTATGGGCGCGAACACCTATATCGGCAATGCGCCCAACCTCATGGTCAAGGCCATCGCGGAAGACCGCGGCATCAAGATGCCCGGTTTCTTCGGTTACATGGCCTGGTCCTGCTCTATCCTGGTGCCGCTCTTCGTCATCATGACCTTTATCTGGTTCAAGTAAGGAAGTAATTTTTCATGAGCAAGCCCAAAATTCTTGTTGCCCGCGCAGTTTTTCCCGAAGTCATTGCCCGCCTGGAGCAGCATTTCGAGGTTGAATCCAACCAGGCCGACGAGACCTGGTCCAAGGCCCACCTCACCGAGCGCCTCAAGGGAAAGGACGGCGCCTTCACCACGGGCGGCGACAAAATCGACGCGGAGGTGCTGGCCGCCTGCCCGGGGCTCAAAATTTGCGCCAACATGGCGGTGGGCTACAACAACTTCGACATCGACGCCATGACCGCTGCCGGCGTGCTGGCCACCAATGCCCCGGATGTCCTGACCGAAACCACCGCTGATTTCGGTTTTGCCCTGCTGATGGCCACGGCCCGTCGCGTGACCGAAAGCGAGCATTACCTGCGCGCCGGCAAATGGACCAAATGGAGCTACGACATGTTTGCGGGCTCCGACATCCACGGCGCGACGCTGGGCATCCTGGGCATGGGACGCATAGGGCAGGGCATTGCCAAACGCGGTGCCCATGGATTTGGCATGAAGGTGATTTACCACAACCGCTCGCGCCTGGATGCAACGCTGGAGGCAGAATGCAAAGCCAGCTACGTCGGCAAGGAAGAACTGCTCAAGACCGCAGATCACCTCGTGCTGGTACTGCCGTATTCGCCTTCATCCCACCACACCATTGGCGCCGCAGAACTGGCATTGATGAAACCCACTGCCAACCTGATCAACATCGCGCGCGGCGGTATCGTCGACGATGCCGCACTCGCTGCGGCCTTGAAGAGCAAGCGCATCGCAGCGGCCGGGCTCGATGTGTTCGAGGGCGAGCCCAAGGTGCATCCTGATTTGTTGACCGTGCCCAATGTGGTGTTGACGCCGCATATCGCCAGCGCCACCATTCCCACGCGCCTTGCCATGGCCGGGCTGGCTGCCGACAACCTGATCGCATATTTCGGCGGCAAGAAGCCGCTGACCCCGCTCAACCCCGCGGTACTTGCCGGCAAATAAGCAAGAAGAAGGCAGCAAGCGGACAATGAACACATGATGGAATCCTGGCTGATGATTGCCTTGTTGGTGGCCAACCTGCTGTTGCTGGTCTGGCTGCTGGTGCGTAAGCCCGCCGAACCAGCGGATACGGGCCGCATCGAGCTGCTGGCGAACATCGCGGCAGGCCACGACAAGCTCGAGCGCGAATTGCGGCGCGAAATCGGTGACAACTCGCGCAGCAGCCGGCAGGAATTGGCGACTACCTTCGCCACCTTCCAGCAAACGCTGGTGCAGCAAAGCGCCGAAGCGATCCGCACGCAGAACACGCAGATCGACGCGTTTTCGCAGCAACTCACCCTGCTGCAAAAGACGCTGTCGGATACCCTGACCACTCAGCTGCAGTCCGTCAGCGAGTCCAACGCCAGGCGCATGGGTGAAGTGCGCGAGACCCTGGAAAAACAGCTGGCGCAACTGCAGCAAACCAATTCGGCCAAGCTCGATGAGATGCGCAAGACGGTCGACGAGAAACTGCAGACGACGCTGGAGACGCGCCTGGGCGAAAGTTTCAAGCAGGTGGCCGACCGGCTCGAGCAGGTGCACAAGGGCCTGGGTGAAATGCAGACGCTGGCGCAGGGCGTGGGCGACCTCAAGCATTTGCTCACCAATGTGAAAACACGCGGCATCTTCGGCGAAGCGCAACTGTCGGCCTTGCTGGAACAGGTGTTCACCGTCGACCAGTACGCGGCCCAGGTCATTACCCGCCGCGGCGGCAAGAATCCGGTCGACTTCGCCATCAAGCTGCCGGGCCGGTCTGATTCGGGTGAACCTCTGTGGCTGCCCATCGACGCGAAATTTCCGAACGAAGACTACGAGCGCCTGCTGGACGCGCAACAGCGCGCCGATGTGCTGGGCGCCGAAATCGCCGGCAAGGCGCTGGAGACGCGCATACGGCTGGAGGCCAAGTCGATCTCCGAAAAATACATAGACCCGCCTTACACCACCGATTTTGCGATTCTCTTTTTGCCGACCGAGGGCCTCTATGCCGAAGTGCTGCGCCGGCCCGGCCTGATGGAATTCCTGCAGCGTGACCATCGTGTCACGCTGGCCGGCCCGACAACGCTGCTGGCCATGCTCAATTCACTGCAGATGGGTTTTCGCACGCTGGCGCTGGAAAAACGTTCCAGCGAAGTCTGGCAGGTGCTGGGTGCGGTGAAGACAGAGTTCGGCAAGTTCGGCGACGTGCTGGCCAAGGTCAAGTCGCAGACCGAAACCGTGCTCAACACACTGAGCAGTGCCGAGCAGCGCAGCCGTGTCATGGGCAAAGCCCTGCGCAATGTCGAAGCGCTCCCGGAAATCGATTCTGCCCGCCTGCTCCCATTGGACCCGCTTGACAAAGACCTGGACAACATCTGATGCGCACCGCATGAGCTGTGCGTCATGACGCCTGAACTCGCACGCCTGATCGTGGCGCAGATTTGCCTGCACGCCTGCATGGCCGGCACGCGCATGGCGGCGCCGCTGCTGGCGTTGCGCGAGGGCTACAGCCCCGCGGCGGTGGGAGTGCTGCTTGCATTGTTTGCCCTGACGCAAGTCTTCCTGGCGTTGCCGGCCGGCCGTTTCGCCGACCGGCATGGCCTCAGGCGCCCGATCCGGTATAGCGTCTTCGCTGCGGTGCTGGGAGCTGGGGCTGCGGTGGCCTTTCCGGTGTTCCCGGTGCTGTGTCTGGCGGCGCTGCTCACGGGCGGCGCCACCGGCGCAGCAGTGATTTCCCTGCAGCGCCACGTGGGCCGCGCGGCGGTCGGCGCACTGGAGTTGCGCCAGGTGTTCAGCTGGCTGGCCATTGGTCCGGCGGTATCCAATTTCATTGGACCGTTTTCCGCCGGCCTGCTGATCGACCATGTGGGTGCCGTGCCGGGAAGCACTTCCGGCTACCGCGCGGCGTTTTTGCTGATGGCGATCCTGCCGCTGGCCTGCTGGTTCCTGGTACGCAAGACGCGCGAGCTCCCGCCGGTGATTGCCGCCAGCGGCGGGGTGCAGCCCAAGGCCTGGGATTTGCTGCGCCAGGCCAACTTTCGCCGCCTCATGCTGGTGAACTGGTTTTTGTCGTCCTGCTGGGACGTCCACACCTTTGTGGTGCCGGTGCTGGGTTTTGAGCGCGGCATCAGTGCTTCGGTCATAGGCACCATCCTGGGATCGTTTGCGGTGGCCGCGGCTTTGATCCGCATGGTGATGCCGCTGGTGGCGGCCCATCTGCGCGAGTGGAAGGTGCTGGCGGTCTCCATGCTGGCGACAGCCGCACTGTTCGGCATCTACCCGTTGATGCATTCGGCGATCGGCATGGGCCTGTGCTCCATCCTGTTGGGCCTTGCGCTGGGCATGGTGCAACCCATGGTGATGAGCATGCTGCACCAGATCACACCGGAAGCACGCCACGGCGAAGCGCTGGGGCTGCGCCTGATGGCGATCAATGCGTCCAGCGTGGTGATGCCCATGTTGTTTGGCTCCGCCGGTGCGTTGATGGGAATTGGCGGGGTCTTCTGGGTCACCGGGGCCATGGTAGGCGCGGGTTCACGCGCGGCGTGGCTGCTCAAGGACAGCATGTCTGCCCATGGCGGGCACCATCCCGAAACCGGGCCTACAGACGGTAAAAATCCTTGATCAGGTCCCAGGCGACCTGTGCGTCGTCCACGTACTGAAAGAGCTTGAGGTCGTTGGGTGAGATCACGCCTTCTTCCACCAGCATGTCGGTGTTGAGCAGGCGCTTCCAGTAGCTGCTGCCAAAAAGGATGATGGGCACCGGCTTGGCCTTGCGGGTCTGCACCAGCGTGATGACTTCGAACAGTTCGTCGAGCGTGCCGAAACCACCCGGAAACACCACAAGCGCCTTGGCACGCATCATGAAATGCATTTTGCGCAGCGCGAAGTAGTGAAACTTGAATGACAGCTCGGGCGGCACGTAAGGGTTGGCCGCTTCTTCCATGGGCAGGGCAATCGCCAGGCCCACACTCAACCCGCCGGCCTCGTGCGCGCCCCGGTTGGCTGCCTGCATGATGCCCGGGCCGCCGCCGGTGCAGACGAAGAGCTTGGTCTCGGGCGGTTTTGTCTCGCTGTACTGTGCCACCAGCTTGCCGAAGGCGCGGGCTTTTTCGTAATAGTGGGCATTGCGCGCCAGTTTTCGCGCGCGGTCTATGGTTTCGGCATCACCACCTGCCTCGGCTTCGGCCACCATGGTGACGGAATCTTCCTCGCTGCGAAACCTGGCGCTGCCGAAAACGACCACTGTGTTTTCAATGCCATGGGCCTGCTGTTCCAGGTCGGGTTTAAGCAGTTCCAGCTGGAAGCGGATCCCGCGTGTTTCACGCCGCAGCAAAAACTCCGGGTCGGCAAATGCCAGCCGCGAGGCGTCGGCTTCCAGCGGTGTGCCTTCCCGTGCGTGGGCCTGCAGTTCGGCCCAGGCGTTGGCCAGGCGGCTGACGGATAAGTCTTGTTTTTGTTCCATGAGCTTATTGTGAACGATCAGGCGGGGCGGCTGCTTTTCGGGAACTGGGGCCCGCACAAGCAAAAAAAGGCTCCGTGAGGAGCCTTTTTGCGGAGGGCAGAAGCGGGATTACACGCGCTTGCGGTATTCACCGGTGCGGGTGTCAATTTCAACCAGGTCGCCCTGGGCCACAAAAATCGGCACGCCGATTTCAAAGCCGGTAGCGAGCTTGGCGGGTTTCAGAACCTTGCCGGAGGTATCGCCCTTGACGGCGGGTTCAGTCCAGGTGATTTCGCGCTGAACGCTGGTGGGCAGTTCGACCGAGATCGCCTTGCCGTCGTAGAACACCACTTCCAGTTCCATACCGTCCTGCAGGTAGTTGAGCGAATCGCCCATGTTTTCCGCTTCGACTTCGTACTGGTTGTACTCGGAGTCCATGCAGACATACAGCGGATCGGCGAAGTAAGAGTAGGTGCAATCCTTTTTGTCCAGAATGACCTGATCAATCTTGTCGTCGGCCTTGAACACGACTTCGGTGTTGAAGTTGGCGACCAGGCTTTTGAGCTTCATCCGCACGGTGGCGGAATTGCGCCCGCCGCGGCTGTATTCGGTCTTGAGCACCACCATCGGGTCTTTGCCGTTCATGATGACGTTGCCGGCGCGGATTTCTTGAGCGATTTTCATAGCAGTTTCACTGAGTAGGCCGCTAAACGCATGCACCGGTGTGCAGGTTCCGCGGCGGGTTGTGCAGGACGCCAAAGTCTGGTCGACCTTCAGGCTGTTCTGCAAAGCCTATGATTTTAACGTTTTTTTGTCACGAAACCGAGCAGCCGGGTGCCCAGGTCGTCCTGGGCCATCAGGCGGGAGCGGGCCGTCTGGGCTGTTGCTTGCCAGGCCGGCAGGTCAATGGGGAAGGGCGCCGGGCCGCCGGCGGTAGGTGGCGGCGCTGTTTTGCCGTTCCAGGCGGCGTGAAAAGCCCGCAGGGAGGGCGGCGCCTGGAGCATGTCCAGGAAGGCCTGCAGTTTGGCCAGGTGGGCGTTGTCATGCTGCGGATAGATGTGCCAGACGAAAGGCTTGCCTGCCCAAAGCGCCCGCACCACCGAGTCCTCGCCGCGCACGAAGTTCAGGTCCGAGGCCCAGAGCAGGTGGTCAAACCCGGTTTGCGTCAGCAGGGGGAGGTATGAAATTGATAGCTGCTTGCGCCCGCCCTTATTGGGTTGCAGCCGATTCTTATCATCATACAGGGCACGAACGGCGTTGGCGGCACGCCCCGCGGCCACCAGCAGATGCACCGGTTTGCCTTGCAAGCCGTGTTCCGTAAATTGCGCCAGCAGGCCTTCGAGCGCGGGGGGCTCATAGCAAAACAGGGACACCAGGGTTTCGCCACCCCAGTGGATTCCGTGGGTTTTCAGCCAGCCGGCGCGGTCAAAGCCTGCCTGCCTGTCCTGCAGGCCTGACTCACGCAGCAGCCCGCCGGTATCAGCCGTGAAGCCCGGGTAGAAAAACCACTTGGTCCAGCCGGCAGCCGGTCCGCCTTGTACCGGCGAAGGCATGGCGTGGGAGCGCCCCACGTAGTCCTCGGCAGACAGGTATTCGAGATTGATCCAGACGGGTTTTTGGCCTCCAGCCCAATGCAGACGAGCGCAAGCAGCTATGAAATCAGGAGCAACTTCACAGCCGAAGGCCTCGATCAGCACATCGCAGGGTTGCCCGGCGAGCCCTGCGGCGTCCAGGTTCAGGGGCTGTTCACCGGATGGCCAGGGAAATACCTGTACGCCTTCACAGCCCCCGGGGGCCATCCATGTCAGCGCGGATGCGTCATCCACCCAGAGCCGCACCTTGTGCCCGCGCGAGGCCAGGTCGGCGGCCAGACGCCAGCACACACCAATGTCCCCGAAGTTGTCGATGACTTTGCAAAAAATGTCCCAAACGCGTGCTGCAGCCATGGCGGGTATTGTGATGCAGCCGCGATGCCGGCCCTCATGCTGCGGCGTGGCGCGCTCCCCCTGTCACAGCCATGTCACCCAGGCTGGGTACAAGCCGTCATCAATTTGAAATGGAGTTCATCGTGGTTTTATCTAAATCGGTGATGCGCGCACGGGCCATGGCCGCTATTCTGGGGCTGGCCTTGTGCGCCGGCGGTAGCGCTTCATCGTGGGCGCAGGCAAGCCTGGAAAAGGCGGAAACGTCTGTCGTTGAGGGTGTGGTCCTGACCAGGCATGTGCTGCAGGTTGCGACCCGCTTTTACGTGCCTTACACCGGTGCGGACGTGGGCATCAGACAGCGTTTTCCTCAAGGTTTTCCCATAGCGCCCGGCTCGGGGCTGACATTGCGCAACAAGGATGCCGACGGCACTTTGTGGTTTTATGCGCTGACTGATCGCGGCCCCAACGGCGACTCGCCCGACCTTGACAGCAGCGGTGTGACTTCGGCCAACAAGACCAAGGCCTTTCCCGCACCCGATTACGCGCCCAAGTTTGGCCTGATCCGCGTCAGGAATGGGGTGGCTGAACTGGTGTCGGTGACTGACATCAAAACTGCAGAGGGTGTGAATGTGAGCGGCCGCCCGGTGCAGGGCGGTATTGGCTCTTCGGGTGAAACGCCCTTGACCGAAACGCTGCAAGCCAGCCTGGCCTTCGACGCCCATGGCATTGACCCGGAAGCCATCGCCATGGACCCGGATGGCAAACACGTCTGGATTTGTGATGAATACGGCCCGTATCTGATCAAGGTGGCGGTTGAGAGCGGCCGTATTGCGGCCAAATTCGCGCCGGCCAACGGCTTGCCTGCCGTGATTCAATTCCGCCAGCCGAATCGCGGCTGCGAAGGCCTGGCCATCACGCCCGGCGGCAAGCTGGTCATGGCCATTCAAAGCATTCTGGAAATGCCAGATATGGGGAGTGGTTTGTCGGCCCGGCATACCAGCAAGGCGCTCTTTACCCGTCTGGTGGAATTCAATCCCGCCAATGGGGCTACCCGCATGTTTGCCTATCCGCACGACGTGACCCGGTACGGTAAGAGCAAGGACGCCAAGATTGGCGACATCGTCGCCTTGAGTGACGCGCGCTTTGTGCTGATCGAGCAAGGCAAATTCAAGGCCGATGGTGAGGTGCACAACCTGCTGGTGGCGGTGGATGTGGCCCAGGCCACGGATTTAAGCGGCAAGAAACTGGCGGGTGGATTGGAGCTGGAATATGCCGGCGCTTTGAGCGAACTGTCGGCCATCGGGGTTTCCCCTGCGAAGCGGCTGGAAATCCTCGATTTGCGCAAGAAGGATGCAAGCGGAAAGCTCCAGTTCGGCTGGCTTCCAGAGAAGGCCGAAGGCCTGGCCCTGGTGAACGACGATACGCTGGCGCTGATCAACGACAACGACTTTGGTGTGTCCGCGCGAATCGTCGATGCGGCCGGCAAGGCCGTCAAGATCGATGACTGCAGCGTGAATGCCGCCGGTGTCCTGGAGGGCAAAAAATGCAAAGGTGCAGCGCCGCTCAAGTATGAAATCGTCAATGGCAGTGATGACGAGAAGCCAACCCGCCTGTGGCTGATCAGGTTCCCGAAAAAGCTCCTGGACTATCGGCCGGACTGAATCCTTTGTTGGGTCGGCTCCAAAAGGGTATCGGTCCTGTCAGGGTTTTCTTCTGAAGCGCCGGTACGCGGCAAAATAGGGGTATGCCTGAACGTTCCCCCGCTGAAAAGTTACCCGCCGGACATACGCCCGAGTTGCTGGCCGAAGTGGCCGCGCTGCCCGCCTTGCCGGGCGTCTACCGTTACTTCGATGCGGAAGGCGGCGTGCTGTATGTCGGCAAGGCGCGCAACCTGAAGAAGCGGGTCTCCAACTACTTCCAGAAGAACCACGGCGGCACGCGCATCGGCCACATGGTGACCAAGATCGCCCGCATGGAAACCACGGTGGTGCGCTCGGAAGCTGAAGCGCTGCTGCTCGAAAACAACCTGATCAAGACGCTCAACCCGAAATTCAACATCCTGTTTCGGGACGACAAGAGCTACCCCTACCTCAAGCTGACAGGCGCGCGTCCGGCCGAAGAAGGCGCTGCGCCCACGGCTGCCGTCTTTCCGCGCATTGCCTATTACCGCGGCGCGGTCGAGAAAAAGCACCGCTACTTCGGCCCGTACCCCAGCGCCTGGGCGGTGAAAGACACCATCTTGCTGTTGCAAAAGGTGTTCCGGCTGCGGACCTGCGAAGACACGGTGTTCAACAACCGCACCCGGCCCTGCCTGCTGTACCAGATCAAGCGCTGCTCCGCACCCTGTGTGGGCCATGTGTCACCCGAGCAGTACGCGCTGGACACCGCCAACGCCGAACGCTTTTTGCAAGGCCAGGCCCAGGACATCCTGACCGAGCTCGAGAGAAAAATGCTGGTGCATGCCGAGAAGCTGGAGTTTGAGCAGGCCGCAGAGTTGCGCAACCAGATGTCGGCGCTGTCCAAGGTGCTGCACCAGCAGTCGATGGAAATCGGCGGCGACAAGGACGTCGACATCCTGGCGGTGAAAGTTCAGGGCGGCAAGGCCTGCGTCAACCTGGCCATGGTGCGCGGCGGCCGCCACCTGGGTGACAGGGCGTACTTCCCCAGCCATGTGGAGAACGCGACCGACGTCGCGGCGCTGGATGCCGAGATCGATGCGGACGCCAGGCAGGCTGCGCAAGCCGAGGCAGCCGGTGAAAGTGCTGCGCCTGTGCCTGCACCTGTGGGCAAGTCACTTGAGGCCCTGGTGCTGGAAGCCTTCATCGCGCAGCATTACATTGATGTGCCGGTTCCACCCACCCTGGTGTGCAGCGAGCCGGTGGACAAGGAACTGATGGAGGCACTAACAGCGCAGACCGGTACCAAGGTCACGGCCATCCACCAGCCGCGTGAGCAGCGCCGCATCTGGCTGGAAATGGCACAGAAGAACGCCGGCCTGCAGCTGGCCCGGTTGCTGGCCGAACAGGGCTCCCAGCAGGCGCGTACGCGCGCGCTGGCCGAGGCGCTTGATTTGCCGCTCGACAACCTCGATACGCTTCGCATCGAATGTTTTGACATCTCGCACACGGCCGGTGAGTCGACACAGGCTTCCTGTGTCGTGTTCCAGGAGCACAAGATGGTCAACAGCGAATACCGCCGCTACAACATCGAAGGCATCACGCCAGGCGACGACTACGCCGCCATGCGGCAGGTGCTGATGCGCCGCTATACCCGGCTGGCTGAAGCCGCACGCAATGGGGAGGCCAAACTGCCCGACCTGGTGCTGGTCGACGGCGGGAAGGGGCAGGTGTCGATGGCACGTGAGGTGTTCGGGGAACTGGGCCTGGACCTGGGCCTGATTGCCGGCGTTGAAAAAGGGGAGGGCCGCAAGGTTGGCCTCGAAGAGCTCGTGTTTGCGGACGGCCGCGACAAGGTCTATTTGGGGCGGGATTCAGCAGCGTTGATGCTGATCGCGCAGATCCGCGACGAAGCCCACCGTTTCGCCATCACGGGCATGCGGGCCAAGCGCGCCAAGGTGCGGGTGGGCGGCAGCAAGCTTGAGGACATTGCCGGCATTGGCCCCAAGCGGCGCGCCAGCTTGTTGCAGCGCTTCGGCGGCATTCGCGGCATCGCTTCGGCCAGCGCGGAAGACATTGCCACGGTGGATGGCATTTCGAAGGACCTGGCCGAGGAAATCTACCGCGCCCTGCATTGAGGCAGCATCGGTTGCGTGCCCTGTTTCGGGCAGCAGTTCCTTGAAATTTGCTCAGATGTATTTGTGCAACGGAACGCACTGTTTTGGCGTGCTTTGCACCGCTATCCGGCACCACCGCACGGCTCATGCCAAAATCGGGGCATGTTTCTGACCATCCCTACGTTGATGACCTGGACCCGCATCGTTGCGATTCCGTTGATCGTGGGGGTGTTCTACCTGAACCTGGCGCCCACGGAGCGCAATCTGATTGCCACCGTGATGTTCGTCGTGTTTGCCGCAACCGACTGGCTGGACGGCTTTCTGGCGCGCAAGCTGAACCAGACTTCTTCCTTCGGCGCCTTCCTTGATCCGGTGGCCGACAAGTTCCTGGTCTGCGCCTCTTTGCTGGTGCTGGTGCACCTGCAGCGTGCCGACGTGTTCGTGGCGCTCATTATCATCGGCCGCGAGATCGCCATCTCGGCGCTGCGCGAGTGGATGGCCCTGATTGGCGCGACCAAAAGCGTGGCCGTGCACATGCTCGGCAAGGTCAAGACCACGGTGCAGATGATTGCCATCCCTTTCCTGCTGTTCGACGGCGTGCTGTTCGGCGTGATCAACACGCACGTATGGGGCACCTGGTTGATCTGGATCTCCGCCATCCTGACGGTCTGGTCCATGATTTATTACCTGAAAAAAGCCATCCCGGAAATCCGCGCGCGCGCCAAGTAGTCCTGCCCTTGGTGTTGCCGTTCTAAGGCTTCTGTCCTTGAGTTCTTCCTCTTCTTCATCCTCTTCCGATGCGCTGATCCGGGCCATGCCCGCCGTGTTTGTGCTGATCTGGAGCACCGGCTTTATCGTCGCCAAATATGGCTTGCCGTATGCGCCGCCGCTGACTTTCCTGGCGATCCGTTATTTCCTGTCGATTGTTTGCTTCCTTGTCTGGATCGTGCTGGCCCGGGCCGCGTGGCCGCAAGGCCGGGCGCAATGGCTGCATCTGGCCATGGCCGGCGTGTTGATGCATGCCGGTTATCTGGGTGGCGTCTGGATTGCCGTGAAGTCGGGCATGGGTTCGGGCTTGACCGCACTCATTGTCGGACTTCAGCCAGTGTTGACGGCGCTCTGGGTTTCGTGGGTTGCCTCGCCCGAGACAAACGGCGGCGAGGCCAAGGTCACTTCACGCCAGTGGACCGGTCTGGCGCTTGGGCTAGGCGGGCTGTTACTGGTGGTTTCGCGCAAATTCGGCACGGGCCATGAAGTGACGGCGCTGACGCTGGCCTGCACGGTCTTTGCGTTGTTCAGCATCACTGCGGGAACGCTTTACCAGAAACGTTTTGTCAAACCTGCCGATGTGCGCAGTGCCAATGCCATTCAGCTGGCCGCTGCTTTCGTGGTGACCCTGCCGCTTGCGCTGTTTGAAACTGAAGCGATCACGTGGAACCACCAGGTTCTGGGCGCCATGGCGTGGTCGGTGCTGGTGCTCACGCTGGGAGGAAGCTCCCTGCTTTACCTTTTGATTCAGCGTGGCGCAGCTACAGCCGTGACCAGCCTGCTGTATCTGGTTCCGCCAACGACCGCCCTGATGGCATGGCTGTTGTTTGAGGAGCCCATTACGCTCAGCACGATTGCCGGCACTGCGCTCACGGCGTTAGGCGTGAGCCTCGTGGTGCGGGCCGCGAAGCCGGCGGCAGCGTAGTTTTCCAGGGCGCTTCCTGAAACTGTGCGACCAGGTGGTCAATCAGCAGGCGAATACGGCGTGGCTGGTCTGGGCGGTAGGGGGCCAGCCAGTGAATGTCGGCGTCTGGCATTGAATAGGCCGGTAAAACGCGTACGAGCCGGCCCGATGCGATATGCGGTGCAATATCCCAAAGGCTGCGTAGCATGATGCCGCGGCCTTCCATGCACCAGTCGCGTACCAGCTCCCCTGAATTGCTGGCCAGCGGGCCGTGCACGCGAACGCGCACCGCGGTCTTCTCGCGTTCCCTGTGCAGCGGCCAGACATCAAAACGCTGTCCCGGGGCATTGCCGTTTTCGCGCACGATCAGGCAGGCATGGTCCTGCAAGGCCTCCAGGCTGGCGGGTGAACCGTGTTGTTTGATGTAGCGGGGCGAGGCCACCATGATGCGCTGGTTGCGCGCAAGACGGCGTGACACCCACTGGGCCGCCTGCCGACCCTGTATCGACCAGAGCCAGATGGCGCCGTCGTAACCCTCCAGCGCGAGGTCGGGCAAATGCTCGGTGAGCTCCAGCTGTATCTCGACACGCGGATAACGCTCCTGGAATTCCGCCAGCGCAGGCCCCAGCCACCGGCGGCCGAACCCAAAAGTTGCAGCCAGCCGGATAAGCCCGGTGGGCTCCGCTTTTCGTTCCTGCAACTCTGCCTCAAGCGCATGGAAGCCCTGCAGGAGAATGATGGCCCGTTCGCAGACTGTTTCGCCTTCGGCGGTGGGGCTGACGCGCCGGGTCGTGCGCTGGAACAGGCGTTGGCCCAGCCTGGCCTCCAGTGCGGCAAGCCGCTTGGTGACGACCGGCGGCGCCACGTCCAGGCTTTGCGCTGCGGCCGCCAGGCTCCCGTGGTCGCGAACGGCAAGCACCAGTTCAAGGTCGCTGCGTTCCATTGATTAATTCCTTTTTGGAAATAATTGATTGCCTGATTATTGCTTGTATTGGATGCCACTCTTCTACAAAATCAGGCAAAGATCTAAAAATCGTTCAAGGCATTCAACACCGGAGCACCGGGAAATTGATTACCCGAAGATGAACCAAGGCAACTGATTGATGTTTGAGAATTTCGTTTCGTGCGATGTCGACGGCCCGGCCGGCAGCTTGCACACCCTGCGGGGCGGCGCAGGGGCGCCACTTCTGTTGCTCCACGGGCACCCGCAAACCCACGCGATGTGGCACTTGGTCGCGGGAACGCTTGCGAAAAAATTCACCGTCGTGATGATGGACCTGCGCGGTTACGGTGACTCCGCACGGGTTGCCGGTGATTCGGCGCACGAGGCCTATTCCAAACGCGCGATGGCGCTGGATGCCGTCGCAGTCATGCGTCACCATGGGTTCGAACGGTTCCAGGTGCTGGCGCACGACCGCGGCGCGCGCGTGGCCCATCGCCTTGCGTCGGATCATCCCGGGGCGGTTCAGCGGTTGATGCTGCTTGACATTGCGCCCACGCTGGCCATGTATGACAACACGACGAATGCCTTTGCGCGCGCTTACTGGCACTGGTTCTTCCTGATCCAGCCGCCGCCGCTGCCCGAAGCGTTGATCGAGTCCGATCCGGTACGGTATGTACGCAGCGTAATGGGCAAGCGCCATGCGGGCCTTGCGGCTTTTGCGCCAGCCGCACTGGCCGAGTACGAACGCTGCGCGCAAATCCCCGGCACCGCTCAAAGTATCTGCGAAGACTACCGGGCCTCTGCCACGATCGACCTGGAGCACGACCGCGCGGACGTTACTGCCGGCCTGCGCCTGGCGCAGCCGCTGCGCGTGTTGTGGGGCGAGCATGGCGCGGTGGGCCAATGCTTTGATGTACTGAATCTCTGGCGGGACCGTGCGAAAGATGTCTCGGGCCGAAGCTTGCCGTGCGGTCACTACATTGCAGAAGAAGCGCCGGCGTTGCTGCTGGCAGAAGCACTGGATTTTTTCAAACCTGAATCAGCGGCTCTCAACGGGTCAAATTAACGCCAACCACATTCAAAAAGGAACACCATGAGCAAGAGCATCGGAAAAAAACGCATCGCCGTCATCGCAGGCGACGGCATCGGCAAGGAGGTCATGCCCGAAGGCGTGCGTGTGATGGAGGCTGCGGCCGTCAAGTACGGCATCGACCTGCAGTTCGACCATTTCGATTTTTCAAGCTGGGACTACTTTGAAAAGCACGGCAAGATGATGCCGGACAACTGGAAGGACCAGGTGGGCGGCCATGACGCGATCTACTTCGGCGCTGTGGGATGGCCCGCGAAAATTCCCGATCATGTTTCACTGTGGGGTTCGCTGCTGCTGTTCAGGCGTGAGTTTGACCAGTACATCAACCTGCGGCCTGCACGGCTGATGCCCGGCATCATTGCGCCGGTGGTCCGGCGTGACGGGAGCGCGCGTCAACCTGGTGAAATAGATTTTTACATCGTCCGTGAAAACACCGAGGGCGAATATTCCAGTATTGGCGGGCGGGCGTTTCCCGGTACGGAGCGCGAGTTTGTCCTGCAGGAGTCGGTATTCACCCGCATCGGCGTGGACCGCGTCCTGAAGTTCGCCTTTGAACTCGCCCAGTCCCGTCCCAAGAAGCACCTGACCAGTGCGACGAAGTCCAACGGCATTTCCATCTCCATGCCTTACTGGGATGAGCGCGTGGCCGAGATGGCAAAAAACTATTCGGGTGTCCGCCTGGATCAATTCCATATCGACATCCTGACCGCGCATTTTGTGCAGCGCCCGGACTTCTTCGATGTGGTGGTGGCCAGCAATCTCTTCGGCGACATCCTGAGTGACCTGGGGCCGGCCTGCACGGGCACCATAGGCATTGCGCCCAGCGCCAACCTGAACCCTGATCGGAAGTTTCCTTCGCTGTTCGAACCGGTGCACGGCTCGGCGCCCGACATTGCGGGCCGCAACATTGCCAACCCTATCGGGCAGATCTGGTGTGGTGCCATGATGCTGGAGTTCCTCGGGCACAAGGATGCGCATGACGGCATCCTCGCTGCAATTGAAAAGGTGTTGAGCCCTGGAAGCGGTGCGCCGCGCACCCCGGACCTGGGTGGAAAAGCCGGGACGACAGACCTTGGCAAGGCCGTCGCCGAGGCCCTGTCCGCTTCCTGAAACCGTCATAAAGACGGCTTTTGTCAAGCATGAAAATTACACATCATGCTTACGATTAAGCCGTGAAAGCGCTGAAAAACCGTCTAGAATCCGCCTCCGCACGTTGTAAAAACTTGCTGCTGTATTGACAGGTCAAGAGTCCATGGCTCTAATTGGAATCAGCAGAAAACTGCACATGCCGCTCCCGCTGACACACTCAACACAGTGTCCCGGGAGATATTTTTTAGAGACAACCAGATTAACTTTTTATCAACGAGGGGCTCCTTGTGAACAAGACTGAACTGATCGAGCACATTGCCAAGCATGCTGATATTTCCAAAGCTGCCGCCACGCGCGCGCTGGAGTCAACCATTGGCGCTGTGAAAACAACCCTGAAAAAAGGAGGCTCCGTGTCTCTGGTGGGTTTCGGCACTTTTGCCGTGGGAAAACGTGCTGCGCGCACCGGCCGCAATCCGCGTACCGGCGATGCGATTAAAATCAAGGCTGCCAAGGTTCCAAAGTTCCGTCCAGGCAAAGCTCTCAAGGATGCTTTGAACTGAAACGGAAACTCAACGTGGGGTGCTTAGCTCAGTTGGTAGAGCAGCGCCCTTACACGGCGTAGGTCGGCGGTTCGAGCCCGTCAGCACCCACCACCCACGAAAAAAGGCGAACATGGTTCGCCTTTTTTGTTGTTGGCTCCCGGTTTGTTCGTAAAGCTGTTGCAGCACAGGAAGTTCGAGATGTTTGATTTCATTCGCAAGCACACCAAAGTCACCATGGCGTTGCTGTTTTTGCTGATTGTTCCGTCCTTTATATTGGTGGGCATGAACAGCAATGGTCCCTCCGGGAACAACAGCGGGGTCGTTGCCGTTGTCGACGGAAAAGACATCACGCAGCCCGAATGGGACCAGGCCCACCAGAACGAAGTCCAGCGTATACGCGCCTCCATGCCGTCGATTGACGTCAAACTGCTCGATACGCCGCAGGCACGCTACGCGACGCTGGAGCGCCTGGTGCGCGACCGTGTGGTTGCTGCTGCTGCCCATGTCACCGACGACTATCTGGCCCGCGAGTTGCAGAAAATCCCGGAAATCGCCGCCCTGAAAGGCCCGGACGGCAAGCTCGATATGGAGCGCTATCGCCAGTTGCTGGCATCGCAGGGCATGACGCCGGAAATCTTTGAGGCCAATGTCAAGGCCGGGCTGCCGAGCCGGCAGGTGCTGGGCGGTATTGGTGCAAGCGGCTTCGCCACGAATGCTGCGGCTGATCTGTCGCTCAATGCCTATTTCGAGAAGCGCGAAATCCAGCTGGCCCGTTTTGATGCTGCCGATATGGCAGCCAAACTGGCACCGACCGATGCCGACCTTGAGCAGTTCTACAAAGCCAACGAGAAACTCTTTCAGGCGCCAGAACAGGCCAACATTGAATACGTGGTGCTCGACATCGAGACTGTTAAAAAGACGGTCACGGTCAACGAGGCCGATCTCAAGACCTACTATGAGCAAAATATCCAGCGCCTGGGCGGCACCGAAGAGCGCAGGGCAAGCCACATCCTGATTGCAGCGCCCAAGACTGCCTCGGCAGCCGATCGCGAAAAAGCGAAAGCCAAAGCAGAGGAATTGCTGGCGCAGGTCAGGAAGGCGCCCGATACTTTTGCCGATGCGGCACGCAAAAACTCGCAGGACACTGGTTCGGCACCTTCCGGCGGCGATCTCGATTTCTTTGCGCGCGGCTCGATGGTCAAGCCATTTGAGGACGCCGCCTTTGCGATGAAAAAAGGCGACATCAGCAATGTCGTGGAGTCGGAGTTCGGTTACCACATCATCAAGCTGACGGACATCAAGGCACCGAAGCGGCCCGCGTTCGAAGAAATGAAACCGCAGCTGGAAGCCGACCTCCGCAAGCAGGAAGCCCAGAAGAAATTTGCTGAAGTTGCCGATGTCTTCACCAATGGTGTCTATGAGCAGCCCGACAGCCTCAAGCCCGTGGCGGACAAGCTGAAGCTTGAAGTCAAGGCGGCCAGCAATGTGGCCCGGCAGCCCAAAACCGGTGCGGCTGGCGTGCTGTCCAATCCGAAATTCCTGGGCGCACTTTTTTCGCCGGATGCGATCGAAAAGAAGCGCAATACCGAAGCCATAGAGACAGCGCCCAGCCAGCTGGTTTCAGGCCGGATCACCCAGTACACCCCGGCACGCACCCAACCCTTTGCCGAAGTGAAAGATGTCGTGCGCCAGCGCTGGGTTGCCCAGCGCAGCGCCGAAGAAGCGCGCAAGGAGGGCGAGGCCAAGCTGGCTGCCTGGAAGGCCGCCCCGGCGTCTGCAACCGCTTTGGCCGCACCGGTGGTCGTGTCGCGTGAGCAAACCCAGAAGCTTCCCAATCCGGTGATCGATGCGGCGCTCCGTGCCGACGCGGCTGCCTTGCCGGCATTTGCCGGGGTTAGCCTCGGCGCACAAGGTTACGTCGTGATCAAGGTCAACAAGGTGGTTCCGCGCGAGGCGCCGCTTGAAGCGGCCGCCAAGCAGGAACGCAACCAGTACACGCAGTGGTGGACCGCCGCAGAAAATCTGGCGTATTACAACGGCCTGAAAGAACGCTTCAAGACGAAAATCCTGGCGGCAAAGCCTCCTGTCGCCAAGGCTGGCGCAGAAGAAGTCGTCACCCAGTAAATTGCAGCGGCTTTGCCGCTATAATGCAGGGCTCCGGTGGCTGTAGCTCAGTTGGTAGAGTCCAGGATTGTGATTCCTGTTGTCGTGGGTTCGAGCCCCATCAGCCACCCCACTATTTGAAGTCCCGCTTGCCGCAAGGCTCGCGGGACTTTTTCATTTGGGGGCCTGGCGCGGCTGCCTTGCACAGGCGGGCCAGGCCCTAGTTCACCATGACCAGCTTGCCCTTCACGCCACGTGAGCCCATGTGGGCATAGGCAGCTTTCAGTTCGGCCATGGGCATGGTGCGGTCAATAACCGGCTTGATCTTGCCTTGGGCATACCAGCCGGCCAGCTCGGCCATCATGGCCGCATTGGCCTTGGGTTCGCGCTTGGCGAAGTCGCCCCAGAACACGCCGACGATGGATGCGCCCTTGAGCAGCGTGAGATTGAGCGGCAGGGACGGGATGGGTCCCGAAGCAAAGCCCACCACCAGGTAACGGCCCCGCCACGCGATGGAGCGAAAAGCCGGCTCGCTAAACTCGCCGCCGACCGGGTCATAAATCACGTCAGGTCCCTTGCCTTCGGTCAGTGCCTTGATTTCGTCACGCAGGTTTTTCGTGGTGTAGTTGATGGTGGCGTCCGCGCCAATGGACGCGCAAAGGGCGCATTTCTCATCGGTCGATGCGGCTGCGATTACGCGGGCTCCGGCGGCTTTGGCAATCTGTATGGCTGCGGTGCCGACACCGCCTGCAGCACCCAGCACCAGGACGGTTTCACCGGCCTTGAGTTGTGCGCGGTCCATCAGGGCGTGCCACGAAGTTGCGTAAATCATGATGAAAGCGGCCGCGTCCACGAAGGGAAATCCTTTGGGCAAGGGCATGCACAGGGCCGCCGGTGCAAGGGTGTGTGTGCCGAATCCCCCGGTGCCGGAGAGGCAGGCCACGTTGTGACCTACCTGGAGGTGCGTGACGCCTTCGCCCACCGCCTGGACCACGCCGGCGTATTCGGAGCCGGGCACAAAGGGCAGGGGTGGTTTCATCTGGTACTTGTTCTGCACGATCAGCAGGTCGGGAAAGTTCAGGCTGGCGGCCTTGATCTCAATCAGCACTTCGCCTGCCTTGGGTTGCGGTGTGGGCAATTCTTTCCAGGTCAGGGCGTCTACGCCGGTGGGGTTTTCACAAAGCCAGGCTTGCATGGAATGTCTCCGATAGAAGGAATGCTGCGACAGGTACAGAAGAAACAGAAGAAGAAAGGCGGGCCGCCAGCGGAAAGAGACGGCGCCTTGCCTGCATCATAGGCAAAGCGGCAGGTTTTGCGATGTCCGGCAGGGCTCAGGCTGTCGCAGCCGTGACCGTAAAATCAGTCCATGAAAATCCTCATTTGCAACGACGACGGTTACCAGGCCTCCGGCATCATTGCCCTCTATGAAGCGCTTAAAACCGTTGCCGATGTCGAGGTGGTGGCCCCCGAGCACAACAACAGCGCCAAATCAAACGCGCTGACCCTGCACTCGCCGATGTACGTGCAGACCGCGGCCAACGGCTTTCGCTACATCAACGGCACACCGGCAGACTGCGTCCATATCGCGCTGACGGGTTTGCTGGGCTACCGGCCCGATCTGGTGGTTTCAGGCATCAATAACGGCGCCAACATGGGCGACGACACGATTTACTCCGGAACCGTGGGGGCCGCCATGGAAGGCTACCTGTTCGGCATTCCTTCCATCGCGTTTTCCCAGACTGAAAAGGGCTGGGCGTACATCGATGTGGCAGCCCGGCGGGCGGCCGAGCTGGTGCAGCAACTGATGCCCACGCTGGAGGCCGTGGCGGAAGGCGCTGAGCCGACGGTGCCGCCCTGGCTGCTCAATGTGAACATTCCCAACCTGCCCGACAACGAGATCCAGGGCGTGAAGGTGGCCAGGCTGGGGCGGCGCCATGCAGCTGAACGCGTCATCGTGCAGACCAGCCCGCGCGGCGAAACCATGTACTGGATTGGCGGCGCAGGGCCTGCGAAAGAGGCTGGTGAAGGAACCGATTTTTATGCCACCAGCCAGAAGTTTGTGTCCATCACCCCGCTGCAGGTGGATTTGACCGATCATGAGCGTCTGCCTTATTGGGCCCAAACCGCTGCCCGGCTGGCCGAGTTGCACAAAAAATCGTCATGAAATCCAGCCTCAAACCGCCGTTCAATCCAACTGCCAAAGCGCCCGTTGCGGCAGGCCGCCCGGCATTTCCGGTTCGCCTGAAGCCCGACGCGGGTGTCCCATCTGCTACAAAATCAATAGCTGGTAGCGCAAGATCAGAGCGCGCTACAAGCCAAAGTGGCTTGAAGAAACCGGCGCCACCCGTGGCCTCCGCGTTGCCGGGCGGTGTCGGGCTCGATTCGCACACCGTGCGCGCGCGCATGGTGAGCAAGCTTGCTGCGCAAGGTGTTGCCGATGCGTTGGTACTCGCCGCCATGGGGGCTGTCGAACGCCACCGTTTTGTTGACACCGCGCTGGTCAACCAGGCCTATGAAGACACCAGCCTGCCGATTGGCCTGGGGCAAACCATTTCCAAACCCAATGTGGTGGCCCGCATGCTGGAACTGCTGCGCCACGGCGCGGCCGGAAAGCTGGGGCGGGTGCTTGAAATCGGCACTGGCTGCGGCTACCAGGCCGCGGTGCTCAGCCATCTGGCGACGGAGGTCTACAGCATCGAAAGGCTGCGTGGCCTGCACGACAAAGCCAGGGAGAATCTGCGGACTTTACGCCTGCCCAATGTGCACCTGCTGTTTGGTGATGGCATGATGGGCTACGCCAAGGGCGCACCTTATGCGGCCATCATTGCTGCTGCCGGCGGGGAGGCCATTCCGCCTGCCTGGATTGATCAGTTGGCTGTGGGCGGCAGGCTGGTGGCGCCCATGCAAACCGCCGGTGGTGCCCAGGCGCTGGTGGTGGTCGACAAAACCCCCCAGGGCGTCAGGCAGACCCTGCTGGAGGCCGTTCATTTTGTGCCTTTAAAATCGGGGACAAGCTGACGATCCGGCCCCTGCAGGACCCAGGCCGGTTATCGATATAGCAGTGACGGCATTGAACCATCCGATCATCCAGTTAACCAATACGCCATACCCGTCAGATTGACGACGAAAGAACCAATGAATCAAACCGTACGGCCGAACCGGGCAGTGTCTGTGGATGCAGCAGGCGCAAGTCATGGCGCCCGCTCAACGCTCGGCAGGCTGGCCCTGCCATGCGCTCTGGCGGCAGCGCTGCTGCTTGCCGCTGGCTGCGGCACGCGTTCTACCACCCATGCCCCGGTTGAAGACCGCGGCACCGGGCTGTCGCGTCCCACGCCGGGCGCGGTGGACGCGGGCAATGTCAAGCAGTTGCCCGGCTTTGAAAACGCCGGAAAACCCGGTTACTACACCGTCAAACCCGGTGACACCATGATTCGCATCGGCCTGGAAAACGGCCAGAACTGGCGCGACATCGTGCGCTGGAACAACCTTGAAAACCCCAACATCATCGAGGTGGGGCAGGTGCTGCGTGTGGTGCCGCCAAGCAGTGAAAATCCGCTGGTCGTGACGCGTCCCGTGACATCCGGATCGGCCACCACGTCGACCGCATCCACCACGCCGGCCCAGGCTGCCAGCGCGGCGCGTCCCGCGTCAACACCGGCTGGCACCAGCCCGGCGCCCGCTGCAACGGGCGATGAAGACATCGCCTGGATCTGGCCCGCGCAGGGCACGATGCTCGCAGGTTTCGATGAAGCCAAAAACAAGGGCCTGGATATTTCAGGCAAGGCGGGGGACCCTGTCATTGCCTCGGCCGACGGCCGCGTGGTGTACGCCGGCGCCGGCCTGCGCGGCTATGGCAACCTGATCATCCTCAAGCACAACAACACCTTCCTGACGGCCTATGCGCACAACCAGACTTTGCTGGTCAAGGAAGACCAGAGCGTGAAGAAGGGGCAAAAGATCGCCGAGATGGGCAACAGCGACGCGGACCGCGTGAAGCTGCATTTCGAGATTCGCCGTCAGGGCAAGCCTGTCGACCCTTCCAGATACCTGCCTGCCAAATAAGCGGTGTTTTCATCCGCAGAAAGGAGCCCCGCGTTTGCTGGGCTCCTTTTTTTTGTTTCTGGTGTCTTGACGCTGCTTGCGTCAGGGCAAAGCTATCGAAAAATTTAAGAAAAGAAAGCCCGCAGACCAGTCTGGACGAGCGCAAGCAGCTATCTATTTTGTAGCAATTGGTTGCTGGGAAGTGCGGCCGGCTGCCTATGTTCGTGATCAGTGCGGCTGCAAAATCTCGTCGTAGCCACGGCCCTTGAACTCCAGCAGGTCAATGCCATGGCCAAAGGGGTCGGCCAGCCCCGCGATGCGTCCCCAGACCCGTTCAGCCACGGGCATTTCCAGAACGGCGCCGTGGCGCTGCAGCCGGTCAACCGCCGCATCAATGTCTTCCACCACAAAATCAAGGTGAACAGGCGTCCAGTGGCGCTGGTAGGTGCGAACACTCTCGCTGCCCTGACCGCTGGCGATCGGCCGGGTACCCGGCGCATTGAAGAGCAGATCGATCGGGCTGCTTGCACCGAGAATTTCCACGAAATCGCTCTTGAAACGGCGGCCTGTGCGCAGCCCGAGTGCCTCTGTGTAGAACTCGACAGCACGTTCCATGTTGTCAACATCGATGCAAATACGAAGCTCCATGGCGCCTTCCTTTCACGGGTTCAGAAAATGGTACCGCAGCCTGAGACAATTGGTGCATGACAGAAGAAAGCCAGAACAAGCAGCCAGCGACGGCGGCCGACTACCCGCCCGACGTGCTCGAGGTCGAGTCGCTCGACATTGAAGCCCAGGGAATTGCCCACAGGGCTGACGGCAAAGTGGTTTTTATCGAGGGCGCTCTGCCTTTCGAACGGGTAACTGCCAACGTCTACCGCAAGAAAAGCAGCTTTGAAAAAGCCATGGTGATGGCGATTCACCGTGAATCGTCCCAGCGTGTGCGGCCGGCATGTCCGCATTTCGGCATGCACACCGGCGCATGCGGCGGCTGCAAGATGCAGCATTTGCATGTGGGGGCGCAGGTGGCCGTGAAGCAGCGTGTGCTCGAAGACAATCTCTGGCACATCGGCAAGGTCAAGGCGGACAACCTGCTGCGGCCCATTGAAGGGCCGGCCTGGGGATACCGCTATCGCGCGCGGCTGTCGGTGCGGTATGTCCGCAAAAAGGGTGTCGTGCTGGTGGGGTTTCACGAGCGTAAAAGCGGCTACGTGGCCGATATGACCGAATGTCACGTGGTGCCCCGGCACGTCAGCGACATGCTCGTGCCGCTACGCGAGCTGATCGGCAGCATGGATGCGAAGGAAACCTTGCCGCAGATCGAACTGGCCTGTGGCGATGAAGTCACGGCCATGGTGCTGCGCCATATGGAGCCCCTAAGCCCCGGAGACTTGAACCGCCTGCGCGATTTCGCTGCGCAAAACCGCGGCCTGCAATGGTGGCTGCAACCGGGGGGCCTCGAGACGGTCAAGCTGCTGGACGACGCTGTGCAGGAGCTGAGCTACGGCCTGCCGGAGTTCGATGTGGTCATGCCGTTCAAGCCGACCGATTTCACGCAGGTCAATCCCCACATCAACCAGGTGCTGGTGTCGCGTGCACTGCGCATGCTGGCGGTGCAGCCGGATGAGCGGGTGATCGACTGGTTTTGCGGCCTGGGCAATTTCACCTTGCCGCTGGCCACGCGCGCCAGCGAGGTGCTGGGCATCGAGGGCAGTGAAGTCCTGGTCGCCCGTTCACGCGAGAATTTTGAAAGAAACAGGCCTGCATCCAGCGTCCGACGGGCGCTGGCAGCTACAAAATTTGTAGCGCGCAACCTGTTTGAAATGACGCCGGCGATGCTGGTGAAAGACGGCCGGGCCGACAAATGGCTGGTGGACCCTCCGCGTGAAGGCGCTTTTGAGCTCTTCAAGTCCCTGGCAGCGCTGCACCAGCAGATCGTCAGCGGCGTCCCCTGTGACGACGGTGAGCACCAGCAGAGCCTGGCCCTGAACGGCTGGGCGCCGCCGCAGCGCATTGTCTATGTAAGCTGCAACCCGGCCACCCTGGCGCGGGATGCGGGCGTGCTGGTGGACAGCGGCGCATACCGCTGCACGGCGGCCGGTGTGGTCAACATGTTCCCGCATACGGCCCATGTGGAGTCCATTGCGGTGTTTGATTTGGCCCCCACGGTCTCTCACTACGTGTAGCTCCCTGCCCCCGAGGGGGCCGCTGCGCCTGAGACTGGCAGAGCCTGATCCGCGGCCCTGGCTCGAATTGGAGAAGCCCCAAGCTCACCCTGCGGAGAATGACACGAGGTGCGCATGAAAAAAGGGCCCTGAGGCCCTTTTTTTATTCTGTAGCGAAGCGGATGGATCAGTCCCGGTCGCCGCCGAAGATGCCCAGCAGGGCCAGCAGGCTCTGGAAGATGTTGAACAGGTCCAGGTAAATGGCCAGGGTGGCGCTGATGTAGTTGGTTTCGCCGCCGTCGATCACCTGTTTCAGGTCATACAGCAGGTAGGCGCTGAAAACCGCGATCGCCAGCGTGCTGATGACTGCCATCATCATGGTCGAGCCGACGAACACGTTGATGACGGCTGCCACCATGATGACCAGCGCGCCGGCAAACAGCCACTTGCTCATGCCGCTCAGGTCCCGCTTGATGACGGTGGCCAGGCTGGCCATCACGAACATCACGCCGGCCGTACCGGCAAAAGCCGTCATGACCAGTGATGCGCCGTTGCTGAAACCCAGCACCATGGCGATCATGCGCGAGAGCATCAGGCCCATGAAAAAGGTAAAACCGAGTAGCACAGGCACGCCCGCGGCCGAGTTCTTGGTCTTTTCAATGGCGAAAATAAAGCCGAAGGCGCCTCCGAGGAACACGATCAGGCCCAATCCGCCCGTCAGGGAGCGGGTAATGCCCGTCGCCACACCCAGCCAGGCGCCCAGCACGGTGGGCAGCAGGCTCAGGGCCAGCAGCCAATAGGTGTTGCGCAGGACCTTGTTGCGTTGCTCGACGCTGGAAGCAACGCCGTAGTCGAGGGTTTGAACATTGTCAGTCATGAAAGTCGTCTCCGAGGCGCCAGCAAATGCGGGCAAGATTATTTTAGGGTGCATTGCCGTTTTTCCAGCCCTCACTCCCTACTTTTTGTAAGGGTTCTATAAGCTAATTTGGCGGCAATGCGGGTGAGGGGTGGCCTCAAATTTGCGTATGCTCAGTGTCTTTGCCAATAAACTCCGGAAATCCTGAAGACCATGAAATCAAAAGCAGTGCTTGAACTCGCCGACGTCAAAACCATCGCCGCCGCCGCCGAGGCCGAAGCCCTCAAGAACAACTGGGCCGTCACCATTGCCATCGTCGACGACGGCGGCCACCTGCTGCACCTGCAGCGCCTGGACGGCGCGCCGCCCATTTCCTCGCACATTGCACCCTCCAAGGCCAACACGGCCGCCATGGGCCGCCGTGAGAGCAAGGTTTACGAAGACGTCATCAACGGCGGCCGTACGTCCTTTCTGTCGGCGCCCTACATCCACGGCATGCTCGAGGGCGGCGTACCCATCGTGAAAGACGGGCATTGCATTGGCGCTGTGGGTGTGAGCGGCGTGAAGTCCAGCGAAGACGCGCAAATCGCACGTGCGGGCATTGCCGCCATCGGCCTGTAAACCGCGTCGCAGCGGGAATAAAAAAGCCGGCCACAAGGTCGGCTTTTTTGTTGGCGCGAGCAGAACAACATCAAGGAAAAAAAGCCTGGCTAAACAACTCCAAAAGAGTCTGTGGCTGGCTAAAAACGACCTTGGAGGCTTGGTAGCCCCGGATCGCCCCACGATGAAACTGTGCTGGTGAAGAGGGTGATGAAACGGTGAAGGCGGCTTACTTGGTCAAAATCAGTTTGCCCAGGCGAGTGGCCTGAAGGCGATAAGTCGAGCCATTGTGGTTGATTTCCACCGCCTTTTGCCCGCGCAGGATTTCGGTGCTGTTGACGCAGGCGGCAGAGGCCCCCGAAGGATGGCCGCCAGAAGCGGTCTCTGTGT
Source organism: Polaromonas sp. P1_E12 (assembly GCF_056405975.1). Taxonomy (NCBI): domain Bacteria; kingdom Pseudomonadati; phylum Pseudomonadota; class Betaproteobacteria; order Burkholderiales; family Comamonadaceae; genus Polaromonas; species Polaromonas sp. P1_E12. Next base: position 754,319 of record NZ_JBFUBB010000001.1, read on the forward strand.
GCGCGGGGGCGCGGGCAGGAAGGCTCAAGGTATGGGAGGCGGGCATTGCGATGGACATGATGGTTAAACCTGTTTGGGTTTCGTTAAGTTAATGATAACCATTCTCATTTGAAAGTCAAGCGAATCCAGGCTGCGGTTTTGTTTCTTTCTGTGTGAAAAACCTGGAGTGCCTGTCCAGCAGGCATGCATCCAGGACCCGATGAGTCCTGCAGGCCCTGGTCAGTTCTTGGGTTCAGTGATGAAACCGATCTTGCGCAGCCCGGCCTGTTGGGCTGCTGCCATGGCTTGGGCCACGCGCTCGTAGCGAACCGATTTGTCGCCGCGGATATGCAGGTCTGGCTGCGGGTTCTGCGCTGCCGACGCCTTGAGCTGCGTGACCAGCTCTTCGTCTGAAACCTTGGTCTCGTTCAGGAAATAGCTGCCTTCCGCATCCACGCTCAGGCGAACCGTTTCCGGCTTGATGTTTTGCGCTTCGTTGGAGGCGCGCGGCAGGTCGATGTTGACGGAATGCTTCATCACGGGGACCGTGATGATGAAGATGATGAGCAGCACCAGCATGATGTCCACCATGGGCGTCATGTTGATCTCGTTCATCACCTCATCGCTGTCGTCTTGGGTTCCAAAGGCCATGGTGCTTCTCGGTCATTGAATGAGGGAGCTCCGCGGCTGTTGGGCGGCAGAGCAGGATAAAGGGTTGGCTTTCAGGCTTTTTTCATTGGCACAACATTGGCCTGTTGGCCGCTGGCGCTCACGCGGGCACCGGTCACGAAGTAGGCGTGCAGGTCATGCGCGAAGCGGCTGAGTTTTTGCAGAACGCCCTTGTTGCCGCGCACCAGCGCGTTGTAGCCCAGCACCGCCGGGATGGCAACCGCGAGACCCAGCGCCGTCATGATGAGCGACTCGCCGATCGGGCCGGCCACCTTGTCGATGGTTGCCTGGCCGGCCGCGCCGATGGACAGCAGCGCATGGTAGATGCCCCACACGGTGCCGAAGAGGCCGACGAAGGGGGCGGTGGAGCCGACCGAGGCCAGGATGGCCAGGCCCGACTGCAGCTTGCCGGTGAATTCGTCGATGGTGTTGCGCAGCGTGCGCGTGACCCAGTCGCTCACGTCCAGGGCGTCGTGCAGGTGTGCTTTGGTGTTACGGTGATGCAGCGTGGCTTCGCGGCCTTCCAGGGCCAGTTGGCGGAACGGGTTGGCGGGGTCCGAGCCCAGCTTGGTGAGGCCTGCGGCAAAGTCTTCGCTGTGCCAGAAGTCTTCAGAGGCGCGGGCGATCTTTTTGTACTTGATGAGGTCCAGCGTCTTGATGATGATGACCATCCATGACGCGAGCGACATGACCAGCAGCAGCACGGCCACCGATTTGGTAACGATATCGCCCTGGCTCCAGACGTTGGCAAGGCCGAATTGGGAATTCATGAATCAATACTCCACGGGTTTCAAAAAGATTACTCCAGGACGAAGTTGATGGGTACGTTAAACCACATCTCTTCGGCCACGCCGCCACGCTTGCCGGGCACGTAGCGCCAGCGCATGACGGTGGTGACCGCTGCCTGGTCAAGCCGGTCAAAGCCGCTTGACTGGCGGATTTCGGTTTTCTTCGCCTGGCCGTCTGCGCCGATCAGCACACGCACGATCACTTTGCCCTGCTCGCCAAGGCGCCGGCTGATGGGCGGATAGGCGGGCTTGGGGTTTTGCAGGTAGTCGGCATCGCTCGACGGCAGCTGCACTGCCGGTGGCGCGGGCGGCGTAACGGGTGCCACGGCCACAGGCGCTGGTGGCAGCGGCGGTGTGACAACGCCTGTCGGGGCATTGGGCGAGGGTGTTGGGTCTGCGATGGCCAGCGGCTGGGGCGCGGGTTTGTCGGGTGCCCTGGCAACCGCTTTTTTCTGCACGGTCGGCGTGGGTGGGGTAGGAGGGACGGGCTCCACCTTGGGGGCGGGCGGGTCCACGAATTGCGTGAGGATTTCTGCAGGAATCACGATTTCGGCGGCGCGCATCAACAAGCCGCTTTGCAGCGCCCAGATGAACCCCACGTGCAGGCCCACTACCACGAGCGCGATAACAGCATTGCGGCTGAGGGGCTGGCGCGGCGGGGCGGGGCGTGGCGCGGTGGAGAAAGTGGCGTTCATCGAGAGGGGGATAGGTGGGCGAATGGCCACATGAGGCGCGGTTTCGGTCAAAAAGGCAACCAGGAAACTAGCGGCGGAAGATCCACCACGCGGAACCTATCACCAGCACAAGGCTGACAGGAAGGGCCGAAATCAGTATTGGGGAGAAGGTTGCAAGGTGTTCCATGGGCTGCCTTCCAGCGTGTGGGCGGCGAGCTTGATGTTGGCCGTCGGGCAGCTGGCGCTGCACTGCGCCACCACGTCGCGGGCGCAGCCTTCGCACTGGCCGCACTGGGTGGCCACGCCGAGTTCGAACTGGATCTCGTCAAAGCCCAAGCCTGCTCGGGCATGGCGGGCAATTTCGCGGTCGGAGATTCGGCGGCAGACGCAAACGATCATGGATGGGCTTGGCTGGTGATTGATTCAATCGGTGCGTTGATTATAAATGCGAATCTATCGCATTTGCAATCATGGCACGCAGATTTCAGGAGGTGCGAGCCATTTGGAGCGGATTTTTGGCCTCATTTTTGAAGCCAAATTCAGCAGTAATCCTTGCTGGATGTGCGCAAGGTGCTATAAATTAGATAGCGAAAAGGCAGTTCCTTGAGGCGAGCGAGGCATCCTGGGGGGTGATGGGTTGCCAAGACCCTTCACGATGCAGGATAAACGCGGTCCTGCCGTCTAAACCTCAGCCCACATCCGCAGCAGGTTGTGATAGCAGCCTGTAAGCCGTACCACTTCGGCGCCTTCGGCCGCACCTGGGGTCGAGCGTTCCAGTTCCTTTTGGCGCAGAGAGGTAATGGCCATGTCCATCTCATACAAAAGCCGGCGTTGGGCATCGGAGCGCACCATGCTTTCAATCCAGAAGAAGCAGGCCAGCCGCTCACCGCGCGTGACAGGCTCCACGCGGTGCACCGATGTGCCCGGGTACATCACCAGGTCACCTGCCTCGAACTTGATGCGTTGCTCGCCGTAAGTGTCTTGCACGACCAGTTCGCCGCCGTCGTAGCTGGCCGGATCGCTCAGGAACAGCGTACAGGAAATGTCGGTTCGCACGTGCCGTGCTGTGGCGGCATGCGTGCGTACCGCGTTGTCAATGTGGTTGCCGAAATTGTTGGCGTCGCCGCCGTAGCGGTTAAAGAGCGGCGGATAGACCGATTTGGGCAGCGCCCCGGTCACGAACATCGGATTACGGGCCAGCGCCACCGACACGATGTGCCGCGCCTGCTGGGCGGCGGGCAGCTCTTCAGGCAGCTGCAGGTTGTTCTTGACGGCGCCGCTCTGGCTGCCGGCCGTGATGCGGCCGTCGGCCCAGTCGGCGGCCAGGATCAGCTGGCGGATTTGCGCGAGCTCGTCCGGCTTGAGGGCTTGTTGAATGCGAAGCAGCATGGTGGGGCTTCCCGAAAAGCGACTGAAAAAAAATGGGCACCCGGAGTATCCCCCAGGTGCCCAACCTTGAAAACGTTCTTTCAAATCAGAACTTGCTGGTGAGCGTCACACGCACGCTGCGTGCGTCGCCGGGCGCCACAAAGCCGCGGTACAGCGTGTTGTAGTAGACCTTGTCAAACAGGTTGTCGATGTTCAGCTTGACGGTGTTTTTTTCATTGATGCGGTATTCCACCAGCGCGTCGGCCTTCACGTAGCCCGGCACCCGGTTGGTGGCCGTGACGGCATTGGCCGGCTTGTTGGTGCTGACGGCGGTGAAGCCGCCGCCGATACGCCACTTGTCGCCGATGCGGTAGGTGGTGAACAGGTTGGCCTGGCGGCTTGGGCTCAGCCCCGGGTTCTGCCCGATCTCGGCAGTGGCGCCGGTCTTGTCGATCCTCGCCGTCAGGAAGCCGATGCCCGCAAAGACATCCCACTGCGGCGTGATGCGGCCGGCGACCTCAAATTCCAGCGCATCGGTGTGCCGCTTGCCGGACAACAGGTAGGAGTTGGTGCTCGTGTCGATGTCGGTGTTGCGCTCGTTGTACTTCTCTGTGCGGGCCAGGGCTGCGCGCAGTGACAGGTCACCGCCGTAGAGCTCCCACTTGGCGCCAATTTCCATGTTGCGGCTGCTCTCGGGCGGCGTGTTGGCAGAGTTCGGGTCGAATTGGTACAGGTCGCCGGAGGTATTGAACGACGTGCCATAGGCGGCGTAGTAGCTGACCTCATCGGTCGGCTGATATATCACGCCCAGCCGTTTGCTCAGCAGGCTGTCGGATCTGGCGAGTGTCCCGTTGTTGGGCGGCGTGCCGGTGGGTCGCTGGTAGTCGGCCTTGAAGTTATCAACGCGCAGGCCGGCAACCAGCTTCCAGTACTGTGTGAGGTCGATCGTGTCCTGCATGTACAGGCCCAGCGTAGTGGCCTTGAATGCCGTTTCCAGTCTCTGCGTGTAATTGCCCCCGATACCGGTGCTGATGGGATTGCCCACAGTGGTGGTCGGCTTGGCCCCCGTCAGGAGGGGGTAGCTAAGGCGGTCGGAATTTTCCACGGCGTACTCGGCGCCGATCAGCAGGCTGTTCTTGCGGCCGAACCACTGGGTGGTCGTGAGGTAGTCGGTTTGCAGGAATGTGTGGTGTTCGTTGCCCGCCTTGGCATTGCCGGCGCTGGTGGCGCCGCGGCTCACCACCGTGTTGGCGCTCAGGTTGGCCAGGGTCGTGCCGGCGGCAAAGCTGGCCTGCGTGGCGCGCAGCGTGCGTGAGTAGTAGCCGTCGCGCACCGTGGTTTTCAGGCTGCTGCCGTCGGTCCATCGGTGGGTATGGCTCAGGGTGACAGCGTCGGCCTTGTCGTTCTGGAAATCGGTGTTGAGGCCATACCAGTATTTCTCGGTGCCAGGCGCGGGGCGGCTGTTGAACCAAGCAAAGCCCCAGTCGGGCTTGTCGTTGTAGTGCAGGTGGTAGTAGCTGATTTCAAATTCGTTCGCTGTGCCGATGCCGAAGCGGTAGTCCAGGGCCAGGCCCCGGCGATGGGTGGAGGCGCTGGCGTTTTCGCCGCGGCCATCGCCGTCTGTCGCCATGGCGTTGATGCGGAGAGCCGCGTCGTCGTCCAGCTTGAAGTTGAAGTCGCCCTGGTAGCGTTGGTAGCCTTTGGTGCCGACGGTGGCGTTCACTTCGTGCTCGGTGATCAGGCGTGGCTGCTTGCTGACCTGGTTAATCACCCCGCCGGTGGAGCCGCGGCCGAACAGCATGGAAGCAGCACCACGCAAGACTTCCACGCGCTCGGTGTTGAAGTTGTCGCGGTTGTACTGCGCGATGTCGCGCATCCCGTCCATGTAAATGTCGCCCGCCGCGCTGAAGCCGCGAATGCGGATGTTGTCGCCGACCCGTCCGCCTTCGCCCGCTTCAAAGGTGATGCCGACGACGTTTTCGAGTGCGCTCTTGAAGCTGTCCTTGCCCTGGTCGTGCATCAGCTTTTCGTTGACGACCGTCAGCGACTGGGGAACGTCCTTGGCCGGCACGGGCATCTTGCCGACACTGGTAATGCCGCTCTGGTAGGTCTGGCTGGCGCGATCGCGTGTGCCTGTCACTGTGACGGGGGCCAGGCTTCTGCCTTCAACAGGTGTTGCAGAGGTGGACGACGTAGCGGTCGTGTTGCCGGTGCTGGGCGTCGGGGTGATGCTCTGGGCCCAGCCCGACACCGAAACAGCCAGCATGAGCGCACCAAGCGGGAGCAGTGTTTTGTCGGAAGATGCGGCAGGATTGGCAACCGGGCTGGCAAACGGCGTGAAGTTGTCGGCGCCCATGGTGCGGTTTTTTTTGTTGCGCGCAGGGCGTGCGGCGCGAGCGGAAGGGTGTGCCAAGATGGCCTCCAAGCAGGGTCCTGCCTTGCAGGCGGTGGACCGGGTTCAGGAAAAAGCTTGGCTGGCTCAGAATGCCCGGGGGCGCGAGTTGGCTGGCTCGTAAAGTTCGCTCGAAGTGTATATCAAATGATAATGATTCGTAATCTGTTGTATCTGAATGTTGCGGGAATAAGGGCGAAAACGGTGGTTGTGTGGCAAAAAGGCCAAATTCAGTAGGCGACAAAAAGAGCTTCTGAAAACCAGGAGCGGTCAGCGTTGGCGCAAACAAAAAAACGGGGCCTGTGCCCCGTCTTTTTTGTGCCAGGTATGTCACCGGGCTATTTCAAGACCACATTCAGCTCAGCTCGCCCATCTGGCTTTGCAGGTAGTTTTGCAGGCCAACCTTGCCAAGCAGTTCAATCTGCGTTTCCAGGAAGTCGATGTGCTCTTCGGTGTCATCGAGGATCTCCTGTAGGAGGTCGCGCGAGACATAGTCGCGTACGCTTTCGCAGTGGGCAATGCCGTCCTTGATGGTGGCCTGTGCACCGGTTTCGGCTTTCAGGTCGCAGTTCAGGGCTTCTGGAACATCCTCGCCGATCATCAGCTTGCCCAGGTCCTGCAGGTTGGGCAGGCCATCGAGCATGAAGATGCGGTCCATCAACTTGTCGGCGTGCTTCATTTCGCCGATGGACTCTTCGTATTCCTTCTTGGCCAGCTTGTCCAGGCCCCAGTGCTTGTACATGCGGTAGTGCAGGAAGTACTGGTTGATGGCCGTGAGCTCGTTCTTCAGCTGCGCCTGCAGGTGAGCGATGACTTTTGCGTCGCCTTTCATGGGAATTCCTTATCGTTGTGTAGTGCGGATCGCCCATTGTCACTGGCCGCGTGCCGTAACTCAAGCATTCCCCTGCTGGGGCGGTCTGGTTGCGTTTGATTGTGAGAAACGTTCGCATTGCAAACGTTTCCCGTTGTCAGTCAGCGCTCGGCAAATGCGCGTTCCACCACGAAGTGGCCGGCTCGCTGCATGTTGCCTTCCTCAAAGCCGCGCTCTTCCAGCATGGCCTTGATGTCGCGCAGCATGTCGGGGCTGCCGCACAGCATCAGGCGGTCGTTCCCGATAGAGATCGCGGGCAAGCCCAGGTCGCTGTACAGCTTGCCCGACTGCATGAGCTCGGTGATGCGGCCTTCGTTGCGAAAGCGCTCGCGCGTCACGGTGGGGTAATACAGCAGGCGTCCGCGCACCAGCTCGCCGAGGAACTCATGCTCGTGCAGCTCGTGCTCGATCAGCTCGCGGTAGGCCAGCTCGGCGCTGGTACGGCAACCGTGCACCACCACCACACGCTCAAATCGCTCGTAAGTGTCTGGGTCCTTGATCAGAGAGAGAAAGGGCGCCAGACCGGTGCCGGTGGCCAGCAACCACAGCGTCTTGCCAGGTAGCAGGTTTTGCAGCAATAGCGTGCCGGTGGGTTTGCGTCCGACCAGGATGTCGTCGCCCGGCTTCAAGTGCTGCAGCCGCGAGGTCAGCGGGCCGTCGGGCACCTTGATGCTGAAAAATTCCAGCTGGTCTTCATGGTTGGCGCTGGCCACACTGTAGGCGCGCAGCAGCGGTTTGCCGTCCACGGGCAGGCCGATCATGGTGAATTGGCCGTTGACGAAGCGAAAGCCCGAATCGCGCGTGGCGGTGAAGCTAAATAGTGAGTCGGTCCAGTGGTGGACGGAAATAATGCGTTCTGTGTTGAAGGCGCTCATGAGAGAAAAAGAAGAGAAGGGGAAAGAAATGGGGGGACGAGAAAGGGCTTTGGGTGATGCAAGGGACTCACCGCGCATCCCTTCAGGTCGTGCCCTCAGATCGTGCGTGAGCAAGCCTGAATTTTATAGCCTGGGCGGGCCTGCCGCCGGTGATGGCTATAGACGCCACACCGGCGCCAAGGTCAGGCACATCACCATCGCATTTCGCGCGGCGACAGAACTCAAGCGCCAGGCAGCCGCCCCTGGGCAAGTATGGCCCGTGAAGGCTTTATTGGGGTTGCTATCAAATCAGGAGCTGTCTGCGCTTGTTTTATAAGGGTTTCAGGCACTTTTCCCATGAGATTTTGGTGTTTTTGTGCTTCGCTTCAAAGTGCTGCCACGTTAACTTTACCTATCGCACCAGAACAAAAAAACCGGTCACCCACCCATTCAGCGTTTGCGAGGCCCGCCGGGCACCCACGAGAACCAGGCCATCACGGCCACGGGCACGCCCAACCCCAGCCAGCACCACCAGTCGCCCCAGCCGTCAGACACCAGTGCGGTCAGCAGGCCGGTGATGCTGAGCATGCCCAGCACGAGGGGCCAGCGCCACAGGCGCCAGAAAGCGGAGCCCTTCGCGGGATCGGCCTTTGCGCTCACACGGCACCGCCAGTCGTTTCATGGCGTGCGGCATGCGGCGCTGATGCTTGCCCTGCTGTTTTTTCCGGCTTCGCTGCTTTGGCCGGATTACGCCGTCCAAGCCACAGGTAAAGGCCGCTGCCCAGCACGATGATGGTTGCGATGTCCAGCAGGGCCCAGAGGATTTGCATCGGCATGCCGCCGTAGTCGCCGAAGTGCAGCGGCTGCGACACCAGTAGCGCGGTGAGATACCAGGGCAGCGGCGGGCTGGCGGTGAGCGCATTGGTGCCGGCGTCCACCAGCACCGGCTTGAGCAGCCGCGAGTTGAAGGGCTCATTGCCGCGCAGGAACACCGTGTAGTGGTGCGGGCTTGAAAACGATGTACCCGGAAAAGCGATAAAGGCCATCTTCATCTCAGGCGCCAGAGCGGTCGCTGATGAAGCTGCCTGCTGCACCGAGGCCAGGCGGGCCGGCGGTTTTTGCCCCTGGTAGGGCGCCAGCAGAGAGCTTAGCTGGTCGTACTGCCAGTACTTGATCAACAGGTCGGCCCAGGTGTTGATCATGCCCGTGGCGCCCACGGTGAAGGCCCACACCAGCGTCACGATGCCGAGCAGGTTATGCAGGTCCAGCCATTTGGCGCGCGGGCGGGTTTGCCGCACTGTGCCGAAGTCCAGCTTACGCATGAAGGGCGCATACAGCACCACACCCGAGACAATCGCCACCAGCAGCAAGAGTCCCATGAAGCCCAGAAAGAGCTTGCCCGCGAGTCCGGCAAAGAGGTCAACGTGCAGCTTGAACATTACATACATAAAGCCTTCGTCGAACCTGGGCTGGGCCAGCACAGCTGCGGTGCGTGCATCGACGGCGACGGTCTTGTTATCCACCTCGGACAGCGGCGTGTCACCCAGCGTGACGTACCAGAAGCGGTCGTCGTCGATCTCATGGGACGCGAACATGGGCACCTTGCCCGGGTGCAGTGCCTGTGCGATTTCCATGACCTTGTCCAGGCTGGCGCGCGGTGTGCCCTTCGGTAAATCGGGCGCCTCAACTTCGGTGCCCAGCAGGTGGCCGATCTCATGGTGAAAAATCAGCGGCAGCCCGGTCAGGCACAGCAGCAGCATGAAGACAGTGCAAACCAGGCTGCTCCATTTATGCACCCAGGTCCAGGTCTTGATGCGCCGGCTGTCCATTTTTGCGGTCGTCGTCATTGGGGTTTTCCTTTCTGCGGCCTGAACCCTGGAGCCGTCAGGCGGCGCGTGGTGCGCGGCAGGTGCATGGTGAGCAAAGTCAAAACTCCCTGGAAGGATCGCCAGATGCCTGGCGTGCGCACAGCAGCCCGAACGCCACCGCAAGTGGCGAAGTTCAAGGGGTCGGTGGGCGGGTTGTCGGCTTGCTACGCCCTGCGACGCGAGCCGGCTGCAGGGCTGTTGGCTAGCGAAAGAGGATGCTGGGAACTATACATCAAATGAGAGTAATTCTCATCTGATGAGCCCTTCGAAGTATCTGGTTTTAGAGGAGGATTCGCATTCTGCGTGCAAAAAAAAGCCGCCCGGTTGAGGGCGGCTTTTGAGCTTCAGTGGTTCAGCCCATGGCCGGACCGTCACCCATGCATTACGCGGCGATAGGGCTACGGATCAGGTAGTCAAACGCGCTGAGCGCCGCCTTGGCGCCTTCACCGGCCGCGATGATGATCTGCTTGAAGGGCACGGTTGTCACGTCGCCCGCCGCGAACACGCCCGGCACCGAAGTCTGGCCCTTGGCGTCGACGATGATCTCGCCGTGTTTGGACAGGTCCACCACGCCCTTGAGCCAGTCGGTGTTGGGCACCAGGCCGATCTGGATGAACACACCTTCAAGCTCAACGGTTTTCAGCTCGCCGCTGGCGCGGTCTTTGTAGATCAGGCCGTTGACCTTCTGGTCGCCGGTGATTTCGGTCGTTTGCGCGTTGGTGAACACCGTCACGTTCTGCAGGCTGTTCAGCTTGCGCTGCAGCACGGCGTCGGCGCGCAGCGCAGTGTCGAACTCGATCAGCGTCACATGGCCGACGATGCCGGCCAGGTCAATCGCCGCCTCGACGCCCGAGTTGCCGCCGCCGATCACCGCCACGCGCTTGCCCTTGAAGAGCGGGCCGTCGCAGTGCGGGCAGTAGGCCACGCCCTTGTTCTTGAACTCGTGTTCGCCGGGCACGTTGATGTTGCGCCAGCGTGCGCCGGTCGAGATCACGATGGACTTGCTCCTGAGCGAGGCGCCGCTTTCAAGCTGCACTTCAATCAGGTTTTTGTCCGGCCCGCTGTTCGGCACCAGCGCCTTGGCGCGCTGCAGGTTCATGATGTCAACGTCGTAGTTGCGCACGTGCTCTTCCAGCGCGTGGGCAAACTTGGGGCCTTCGGTTTCCTTGATGGAGATGAAGTTCTCGATGCCCAGTGTGTCCAGTACCTGGCCGCCAAAGCGCTCGGACGCCACGCCGGTGCGGATGCCCTTGCGTGCGGCATACACAGCCGCAGCTGCGCCGGCCGGGCCGCCGCCGACGATCAGCACGTCGAAGGCTTCCTTTTTGTCGATGATTTTGGCTTCACGTTCCACGCCGCTGGTGTCGATTTTGGCCAGGATTTCTTCCAGGCTCATGCGGCCGTTTCCGAACATGGTTCCGTTGAGGAAGACCGTGGGCACGCCCATGATCTCGCGCTCCTTCACTTCATCCTGGAAGGTACCGCCCTCGATCATGGTGGTCTTGATGCGCGGGTTTTGCACTGCCATCAGGTTCAGCGCCTGGACCACATCCGGGCAGTTGTGGCAGGTCAGCGAGACATACACCTCGAAATCGAAATCGCCGTCGAGCGCGCGGATCTGCTCCAGCACGGGTTGCTCGACTTTGGGCGGGTAGCCGCCGATCTGCAGCAGCGCCAGGATCAGCGAGGTGAATTCATGGCCCATGGGCAGGCCGGCGAAACGCGGGCCGTGGTTTTCACCGGGGCGGTTGATCGAAAACGAGGGCTTGCGGTGCGGGTCGTCGCGGCTTTCGGTCAGTTTGACCAACGGCGAGGACTCAGCCACGTCTTTCAGCAGCGACAGCACTTCGCCCGAAGCCTCGCTACCGTCGAGCGAGGCGACGATTTCGATGGGCGCAGTGGCGCGTTCGAGATAGCTTTTCAGTTGGGCTTTGGTGGCGTCGTCGAGCATGAGGGACTCACTTTCAATTTCAATGGGGAACAAAAAAGCCCGGGACGGCACACGCGCGTGTGCCGGGGCCCGGGCCTTCGTCAGGAAGGCAGCAGGGCGTTAGAACCTGTTCTTAGATCTTGCCAACCAGGTCGATGGACGGAGCGATCGTCTTGGCGCCTTCGTTCCACTTGGCAGGGCAGACCTGGCCGGGGTGTGCGGCGGTGTATTGGGCCGCCTTCAGCTTGCGCAGGGTTTCCTTGACGTCGCGGGCGATCTCGTTGGAGTGCACTTCAGCCGTCTTGATGACGCCTTCGGGGTTAATCACGAAGGTACCGCGCAGTGCCAGGCCTTCTTCAGGGATGAACACGTCAAACGCCTTGGTCAGCGTGTGGGTAGGGTCGCCCACCAAGGGGAACTTGGCCTTGCCGACAGCAGGGGAGGTTTCGTGCCAGACCTTGTGCGAGAAGTGCGTGTCGGTGGTGACGATGTAAACCTCTGCACCGGCCTTCTGGAATTCGGCGTAGTTGTCAGCAGCATCTTCAACTTCCGTGGGGCAGTTGAAAGTGAATGCAGCTGGCATGAAGATCAGGACCGACCATTTGCCCTTCAGCGATTCGTCTGAAACGTCGATGAACTTGCCATTGAGGAAAGCTTGGGTTTTGAAAGGCTGGACTTGGGTATTGATCAGGGACATCTAGATGGCTTCCTATGCTGGGTTAAAGAACTGGTAAAAATGCTTTCGAGACGATAGTATAACTCTTTTATATTTCATGTATCGATAGATATTAACTATTTATCGAATAGGCGTGGTGCGGCGATTTTTGCCTGTCCATTCTTGTTATTCGCTGTGACCAGGTGGTGACTGACGGAGGGGAACACAGAGCGGGAGACGCACGAAGGGTGTTATCACCCAGACTATTTTGCATCTAATTGTTGCGAATGAGAATAATTCGCATATACTTCGATCTCCTCAGAGCCAGCCACAAGTAACGCAAGCCTTCAGGCTTCACCGTTACGGCAGCAAGCCCTCCAAATGTTTCACTTTTTGGGCTTGCACGTGACGTCGATCCATCCATCTTCCCGCTTCGCCTTGCGCGAAATTTCCTTGTTGGCCGGTCTGGCCTGTAGCGCCGGCTTTGCCGCGCATGCACAGCCGGTGGCAAACGCTCCGGTGCAGGTTGCCGCCCTGAAAGAGATCGTGGTCAGCGGCTCCCGCACAGAGCAGGCGATTGAAGACCTTCCGATGACCATCGACGTCCTCAATGCAACCGACATTGAGCAGGGCCAGATCCGCGACATTCGTGATGCGGTCAAAAACATTCCCAATGTCTCAGTGCGGCGTGCGCCTGTGCGTTTTGGTTTTGCCACCGGCGGTGATACGGGCCGGGACGGCAATGCGGGTTTCAATATCCGGGGGCTGGATGGCAACCGCGTACTGATGCTGGTCGATGGCATTCGCATACCGCGCAGCTACAGCTTCAACGTCAATTCTTTCGGCCGCGACACCTTGTCGATTGACCTGGTCAAGCGGATTGAGCTTGTCAAAGGTCCGGCCTCGGTGCTTTACGGGTCTGACGGCATCGCGGGCCTGGTGAATTTCATCACCTACGAGCCCGAAGATTTCCTGAAGGACGGCAAAACCATTGGCGGCCGCGCTTCCACCACTTACAGCGGCGACGACAAGGGCTTCGGCGTGTCCGCGACCATTGCTGCGCGTGCCAATGAAGTGCTGGATGTTCAGCTGACAGTAGCGAGCAATCACAGTCAGGAGCTGGACAACAAGGGAAGCAACAACACCCTGGGTGTTGCCAGGACAACGCCGAACCCGCAAACCGACACCGGCAATTCGTTGCTGGCCAAGGCGGTGCTGCGTCCCGCGGCAGGGCAAAAGCATGTGTTGACTTTTGAGCATGTCGACAAGAAATCGGTTTATGACCTGCTGACGGCTGCGCGTTCCGCGACGGTACTGAGTACCGACGGCTTCAGCAATATGGACCGCAACCGGCTCACCTGGGACGCAAAGTACAAACTTGATGCCGCCCTGGCCGACAACCTGCAAACCGTGCTGAGCTACCAGGACGCCAAGTCGCGCGAGTTCGCCAAAGAGACCCGCACCGGTGCCATACCCCTGCGGACACGCGACACCTACTACCAGGAGCGCACGCTACAGGCCAGCATGCAGGCAGACAAGGTCATCCGGCCTGTGGGCCAATGGGCGCAAAAACTCACCTACGGCGTTGACTACACCCGCGCGAAAATCAGCAACCTTCAAACCGGCATTGCACCGACGGCGCCTGAGACTTTTCCGGTCAAGCGTTTTCCCGACACCACGGAATCCAGCGCAGCACTGTATTTGCAGGATGAGCTGATCAGCGGCGACTGGAGCCTCACGCCGGGCGTGCGGATCGACCGCTTCAGCATCGACGCCAGCCAGGCGGGTTTTGCGGCCACTCCCGTGTCTTTGTCCGGTTCGGCGGTTTCGCCCAAGTTCGGTGTTCTCTATCGCGCAACGCCGCAGTGGAGCGTTTTCGGCAACTATGCGAGCGGCTTCCGGGCGCCTAACGCCGGGCAGGTCAATGCGTTTTTTGAAAACGTGGCGCAGAACTACAGGACCATTCCCAACCCCAACCTCAAGCCCGAGAAAAGCAAAAACCTGGAATTCGGCGTGCGCGGCAATCTCGAACGGCTGACCCTCGATGCCGCCGTGTTCTATGGCCGCTTCAACAACCTGATCCAGGACAACGCAACAGTCTCGATCAGTCCGACGACGGTCTTCCAGTCCATCAACATCGACAATGCGACGATCAGCGGCTTTGAAGTCAAGGGCAGCATGGATTGGGGTCGGCTGGGTGACGGCCGTCTGAGCACGCCGTTTTCCTATGGCGAAACCCGCGGCACCGTCAAGAACACCGGCCTGCCGCTGGACACCATCGACCCGGCCAAGCTCACGCTGGGTGTGAAGTATGAAACCGCAGGCTGGGATGTCCGGCTTGACGCCAGCCACCATTCGGCCAAGAAATTCAGCGACATTGGCACGCAGCAGATCGGTACGGCCCCGGCCACGACACCACAGTTCGCGGTACCGGCGGCCACCACGGTTGACCTGAGCGGGCAGTGGCGCATCAGCAAGACCCTGCGCGTCAACGCGGCCATTGTCAACCTCACCAACAAGAAGTACTGGAACTGGTCCGACGTGCGCGGTGTCGCCGCCAATTCATTGGCGCTGGACTCGTACACCCAGCCCGGTCGCCACTTCAACGTGTCGCTGGTGGCCGATTTCTGATTCAACCCCTGATCGTCTTCATGAAGGAATGCGCATGAGCCAGTTTCCCGACCACGGCATCAACGACCCCGACGTCGGGACGGCTGACACGCCCGGACTTCCCACGGCTGAAGCCTTGCTGGCCGGCACGCTGGCCCTGATGACCGGCCACGCCCAGGCCTGCTGCGAAGGGCAGCGCGCATTGATGGCGGAAAAAATCATCGCCAACCTGTTCATGCTTTCGCATCATCCCGGCGCGCCGCCCAGTTTCAGAGCCATTGCCACCAACCTGCATGTCCTGTGGGTGCGCCTGCTGCCGCAGGGCCAGGATTTGCAGCAGGGCGCCATGCCGGCAGAAATAAACGACACCCCCATCCACCGCGTGCTTTGGCACACAACCCCGGAGACCCTTCAATGAGTGCAGTCCTTCAAACCCAGACGCGGCCAGTGGCCGCAACCCAGGCGCCGGCCGTCACGCCGGTCATGAGCGATGCCAGTGTGCGAGAACGTTTCGTGGCCGCGCGCAGCAGCGGCAAGCGCGCCAAAGATGCCGCTGAAAGCCTGGGGCTCAGCGAAGGCCGGGCGATAGCAGCCCATGCGGGCGCGCACGGCCAGCCCCTCAAAGCCGTTCCGCTCAAAGGTCCCTGGGTTGAAATCCTCCAGGCCCTGGAGTTGTGCGGCCCGGTCATGGCGCTGACGCGCAATGAATCCACCGTGCATGAGAAAACCGGCATCTACCAGAACATCAATGCGACCGGCCACATGGGCCTGGCATTGGGCGAGGACATCGACCTGCGTCTTTTCTTCAGCCGCTGGCATGCGTGCTTTGCGGTGCTCGAGCCCGCCAACGATACGAAGAACCCACCGTCGCAAAGCCTGCAATTCTTTGACGCGCACGGCGTAGCGGTGCACAAGGTGTTTGTGCGCGCTGAAACTGACCGCGATGCCTTCAACGACATCATCGAGCAGTTCACCGACGTGGAAAAGGACTACACCTTCACACCGGCTCCCCCCAAGGCGGCGCCCAAACCCGACACCGATATCGACACGGCCGGCCTGTTGCAGGGCTGGAGTGAAATGACGGACACGCACCAGTTCTTCGGCCTGATCAGCAAGTTCGGCGCGGAACGCCAGCAGGCCTTCAGGCTGGTGCAGGGGCACTTCACCGAACGCGCCGACTTGGGCATCGTGCGCAGGCTGCTGGACGAGTCGGCGATGGACGGCGCGTCCATCATGGTGTTTGTCAGCAGCAGCGGATGCATCCAGATCCACAGCGGCCCCGTCAAGCGCATCGAGCCCATGGTCACACCCACGGCGCATTGGATCAACGTGCTGGACGCCGGTTTCAACCTGCACCTGCGCGAAGACATGATCAAAACCGCTTGGATCGTGAAAAAGCCCACGGTAGACGGAATCGTCACGTCGGTGGAAGTGTTTGACGGCGCGGGCGAATTGATGGCCATGTTCTTTGGCAGCCGCAAACCTGGTGTGCCGGAGCAGCAAGCCTGGCGCGACATTGCAGCGCGGCTGCCCCGGCTCTTGTCTCTTGCCAGCCCGGCCCTGAACCCAGAGCACGCTTGAGTCATGACTTTCCGAAAGAATGCCCATGAAAAATCACCCCGACACACTTCAGCTGGCGCTTCCGCGCACGCCCTCGCGGCGGGACGCCCTGCGGTATTTTTCACTCCCGGCGGTTACCGCCGTCTCCAGCGTTTGCGGCCTGTCTGCGACTGCTGTGCTGGCCCAGGTGCCGGCGAAGATGCCGCGCATCGTCTCGGTGAGCGGCGCGACCACGGAAATCGTGTACGCGCTGGGCGCTGAAAAACAGCTGGTTGGCACCGACACCACCAGCCTGTTTCCTGCCGCTGCATTGCAAACCCCCAAGGTTGGCTATATGCGCCAGCTCTCGGCCGAAGGGCTGCTCTCGCTCAAGCCGGATGCGGTGATCGGCACCACGGAAGCTGGCCCGAATGTGGTGATGGACCAGATCCGAAGTGCCGGCGTCAAGGTGGAACTCGTTGATGCCGACCACAGCTGGGCGGAAGTCCAGCGCAAGGTTGCGGCCGTCGGGCGCGCGACTTCGCGTGTCGCGCAAGCCGCCGCGTTGCAGGCAAAGCTCGATACCCAGTGGGCCGAAGTGATCGCCGCGGTGGCCCGTAAAACCGGCCGCAAACCCCGTGCCGTTTTTATTCTCAGCCATTCAGGCAGCCCCCAGGTCGCCGGCGACAAGACCGCCGCGCACGCCATGTTTCGCTACGCGGGCCTGGACAACGCCTTGATCACGCCCGGCAGTTCCGCCAACTTCAGCGGCTACCGCCCGATGACACCCGAGGCCTTGGTGACGGCCGCGCCGGATGTGATCGTCACGACCACACAGGGCATTGAAGCCATCGGCGGGATTGAGAAATTCTGGCAGCGCCCGGGCCTCGAGCTCACACCCGCCTACAAGCGCCGTGCGCTGGTGGCGCTTGATGCGCTTTACCTGATAGGTTTTGGCCCGCGCCTGCCGCAGGCCGTGGCCGAGTTGCACCGGGCCAGCCTGAAAGCGCTGGCATGAGCGGGCCCCTGAAACCCGTCATGACGGAAGTCCTGTGCGCACGCACACCAGCCGTTCTGCACTGCGCCGACTTGCGCCGGACACAGGCGTTTTATTGCAGCAACTGGGGCTTTTCCGTGCAGCACAGCGTGCCCGGTGTGATCGTGGTGCTCACGCGCGAGTCGGTGACGGTCCAGCTTTGGCAGCGCCGCGCCGACATGGCGCCGCAGCGTTTCGCCTGCCGCCTGCTGGTGGACAGCATCGAACAATGGCACATGGCCTTGCAGTCGGCGCCCGGCCAGGCGCTGCACAGCCTGGTGGAGCAGGAGTGGGGAACCGAGTGGGGCGTCAGCGACTGCGAAGGCAACCGGCTGTTGTTAGTGCAGTCGGCTCCGCATGCGGCCAGGCGCAAGGCGCGCGCATGAAGGCAACCCTGCTGCACGGCGATCACCGGCGCTGGCCTGCCGCGGCAGTACTAGGTATGGGTTTTCTGTTGCTTGCTATCAGTTTTATAGCTGGTAGCGCACGGGGCGCCTACGCTATCAGCCCTTTTCAGTTGTGGACTGTTCTGGTGGACATGCTGGCAGGCAATAGCCAGCCCACACCCGAGCACCTGGTTTTCATGAATATCCGCCTGCCGCGCTTGCTGCTGGGCGTGGCGGCCGGCGCGGCGCTGGGCATGTCCGGCGCGCTGATGCAGGGCCTGTTTCGCAACCCGCTGGCCGACCCCGGCCTGATCGGTGTCAGCAGCGGTGCGGCGCTGGCTGCGGGCATGACCATCGTGCTGGGCAGCCTGTGGTTCCCCGACATGCCGCGTACGCTGGGCAGCTGGACGCTGGTGCTCATGGCTTTTATGGGCAGCTTGCTGGTCACGGTGCTGGTGTATGCGCTGTCGCAGCAGGACGGCGCCACACGCGTCGGCATCATGCTGCTGGCCGGCATTGCCGTGAATGCGCTGGCCGGTGCGGGCCTGGGTTACCTCACTTTCCTTGCCACCGATGAGCAGTTGCGCAACATCCAGTTCTGGCTGCTCGGCAGCCTGGGCGGCGCGCGCTGGAGCGCGGTGGCGCTGGTGTTTTCCGTGGTGCTGGCCGCGGTATGCGCCGGCCTGACATTGGCCAAACCCCTCAATGCCATCGCACTGGGCGAAGCCCAGGCAGCCTTGCTGGGCGTGCCGGTCGAGCGCGTCAAGCGTTTCGCCGTGCTCGTGACGGCGCTGGCCGTTGGCGCGGTCACGGCCACCACCGGCATCATCGGCTTCATTGGGCTGGTGGCCCCGCATTGCGTGCGCCTGGTGGCCGGGCCCGACCACCGCATTGTGTTGCCGGGCTCGGCCCTGTTGGGTGCGGCGCTGGTGCTGGTGGCCGACAGCGTGGCCCGCACCGTGGTCAAGCCGGCCGAGCTGCCGCTGGGTGTGCTGACGGCCTTTGTCGGCGTGCCTTTCTTTTTACTGCTGCTGCGTCACTTCCGGAGCCGGCTATGAGGGCATGCCAGTGAACGCACGTAATCAGACAGATTTTTCGCCACTGGCCGGCATGCTGGAGGTGGTGGGTGTGGGCGTCGAGGTACCCGGCCGCTCGCTGCTGCAGGCGGCTTCGGCGCAATTCATCGCAGGGCAGGTTACGGCGGTGCTGGGACCCAACGGCGCAGGCAAGTCCACTTTGATGTCGCTGCTGACCGGGCAGCGCCAGCCCACAGGCGGCCATGTCTACCTGGCCGGCAGGGCGCTGCCGGCCTATGCGTCGGCTGATCTTGCGCGAGTACGTGCCTCGGTGGCGCAGGAAACACAGGTAGCGTTTGAGTTCACTGTGCGTGAAGTGGTCGAGCTGGGCCGCTACCCGCAC
Source organism: Polaromonas sp. P1_E12 (assembly GCF_056405975.1). Taxonomy (NCBI): domain Bacteria; kingdom Pseudomonadati; phylum Pseudomonadota; class Betaproteobacteria; order Burkholderiales; family Comamonadaceae; genus Polaromonas; species Polaromonas sp. P1_E12. Next base: position 773,357 of record NZ_JBFUBB010000001.1, read on the forward strand.
CGCCGCCATCCCGGCAAGCGTGATGTGGATGTGGTGCTGCAGGCCATGCAGGCCACCGCGGTCGAGCATCTGCAGCACCGTTCGCTCAACACGCTCTCGGGTGGTGAGAAGGCGCGCGTTCACCTGGCGCGCGCGCTGGCGCAGGTGTGGGAGCCTGTTGCCGGCATCGCTGGCGATGGCCCGGTGCGTTGGTTGCTGCTGGATGAACCTACTGCCGCGCTGGATTTACAACACCAGCACCGCATGCTGCAGCTGGTGCGCGCCTGGGCCACAGCTCAGGGCGTGGGCGTGGTGGCTGTGCTGCATGACTTGAATCTGGCGTTGCGTTATAGCGACCGCTGCGTGGTGCTGCAGGGCGGGCTGGTTGTCGGCAGCGGGGCGACCGCCGATGTGCTCACGCCGGTATGCATCGAGAAAGTCTGGGGAGTGGTGGCACACCCGGTGGCCACGCAGGGCAGGGCGCCTGGGCCGTGCCAGTATTTGTTCGACGCGCTCATCTAGAACTACAGATACTCAGGTCGACAGAGCAATCACCACAGCGGATTCGTCGATCAAGGCCTGGACAAGGGCCTTGGTCTTCAGTCCGCTGCCGGCCGCTGCGAAACCCACCAGCTGCAGACCACCATCAAGTTGTAGCGACACTTCATCGCCTGTAGCACCCCGGCTGATGCGAACGGCCTGGCCATTGAGGCCTTGCACACCTGGCACCGCGGCGGCCGCAGGTGACTGCGCCGTCACGGTCACCGCCGTGGCCTTGCACAGCGCCAACACGGTTTGGCCTTTTTGCAGGCCCAGCAATTCGGCACTGGCTTTGGTAATGCGCGATACCAGCATCGCCCCGCCGGCCAGCGTCAGATGCACGCGTGCCATCTGGCCGCGCACCTCCAGCTTGTCGACCTGGCAAGGTAGCTGGTTGCGCATGCTGGTGCGCACGCTCATGCTGGACAGTACCGGCAGCGCGCGGGGCAGCAGCAGTTCATTGGCTTTGAAGCCCGCCAGCACCTGGCTACGTGTTTCGCTCAAGAGGCCCGCCACTGCCAGCAGCTTCTGGCCCGCCGGCGTCAGGGTGGCGCCGCCACCGCCAGAGCCGCCCACGGCGCGCTCCACCAGCGCCACGCCGGCCAGGTTGGTAAGGGTGTCGATGGCCTGCCAGGCGGCCTTGTAGCTGACCTTGGCCTGCCGCGCCGCCTGCGAGATCGAGCCGCTTTCGCCGACCAGGCGCAGGATCTCGATGCGCTTGTCGGCCGGTTCATGGCTGAAGGCGCTTGCGAAGGAGGGAGCGGCGGGCGAGGAATTGGCGGCTTTTTTCATGGGAGCCTCGGGACAGGTACCGCTATTCTAAAATAGAATAGCGAATCGGCAGGAGTGGCTTTCCTTCAAACGCATCTTCGCCTCCTTCACTGTCGTCTCCCATCTTTCATCATCGGAGCTTCATCATGTTCAAAACTGCGTCGCGCTGGCTGCCGGGTCTGTATCTCGTGCTGGCATCGGCCGCCGCACTGGCCGATGATGTCCAGGTCGCGGTGGCCGCCAATTTCACCGCGCCCATGAAACTGATTGCTGCGGACTTTGAAAAAGACACCGGCCACAAAGCCGTGCTGACCTTTGGCGCTACCGGCAAGTTTTATGCGCAGATCATCCATGGCGCGCCGTTTGAAGTGTTTCTCGCGGCCGACGATGAAACCCCCGCGAAGCTGGAGAAAGAGGGCGCGGCCGTGAACGGCAGCCGCTTTACCTATGCCACCGGCAAGCTGGTGCTCTGGTCGGCCCAGCCCGGCGTGGTCGATGCGCAGGGCGAGGTCCTGAAAAAGGGCGACTTCAAAAAGATCGCCATTGCCGCACCCAAGCTCGCGCCCTACGGCGCTGCCGCGGTTGAGACGATGAACAAGCTCGGCCTGCAAGTCGTCCTGGAGCCTAAACTGGTGCAGGGCGAAAGCATCGGCCAGGCCTTCAGCTTTGTCTCCACCGGCAATGCGGAGCTCGGTTTTATCGCGCTCTCGCAGGTCTACGAAGCCGGCAAGATCAGGTCGGGCTCGGCCTGGATTGTTCCCGACAGCCTGCACAGCCCGATCCGCCAGGACGCGGTGCTGCTGGCCAAGGCCAAAGACAATAAGGCCGCGGTGCAGCTGATGGTTTTTCTGAAAACAGAGAAGGCCAGGGCGGTGATTCGCTCCTTCGGCTACGAGCCCTGAATGCGGCATAGAAGCGGCATAGAGGCGACACTGAACCATGCTCGACGATGCAAGCCTTCAGGCGCTGGCGCTGACCTTGCGGCTGGCCGCCACCACCACCGTGGTGCTGCTGCTGGCCGGAACGCCCTTGGCCTGGTGGCTGGCGCGCACGCGTTCGTGGCTCAAAGGGCCGGTGGGTGCGCTGGTGGCCTTGCCGCTGGTCTTGCCTCCGGTGGTGCTGGGCTTTTATCTGCTGGTACTGATGGGGCCGAACGGCCCGGTTGGTCAGCTCACGCAATCGCTAGGTTGGGGCGTGCTGCCGTTTACCTTTGCCGGACTCGTGGTGGGTTCGGTGCTGTATTCCATGCCCTTCGTCGTGCAGCCGCTGCAAAACGCCTTTGAGGCGATTGGCGAACGGCCGCTGGAAGCCGCCGCCACCTTGCGCGCCTCGCCGCTGGACACTTTTTTCAGCGTGGTGCTGCCGCTGGCACGGCCCGCCTACTTGACGGCCGCCGTCATGGGCTTTGCGCACACGGTGGGCGAGTTCGGCATCGTGCTCATGATGGGGGGCAACATTCCCGGCAAGACACGCGTGATGTCGGTGCAGATCTACGACCATGTGGAGGCGCTTGAATACAGCCAGGCGCACTGGCTGGCCGGTGGCCTGCTGGTGTTTTCTTTCCTGGTGCTGCTGGCGCTCTATACCTTCAATGCCCTGCAGCCGGGCCGGCGCAAAGGGCAGGGCGCATGAAGCCAGCCAGCCTTGTCGAAGGCGGCATCTCCGCCTCGTTTCATCGGGGCTTCACCGATTTCTCGCTCGACGTGTCGCTGGCCTTGCCGGGGCGCGGCGTCACGGCCATCTTCGGTCCCTCGGGTTCGGGCAAAACCAGCCTGCTGCGCAGCATTGCCGGACTGGAGCGGGCGGCGGCCGGCCATCTCTCGGTCAATGGCGAAGTCTGGCAAGACGACAAGGCCGGCGTCTTCTTGCCGGTGCATCAGCGGCCGCTGGGCTATGTGTTCCAGGAAGCGAGCCTGTTCGCCCACCTGGACGTGCACCGCAACCTCGATTTCGGCCAGCGGCGCGTGCCGGCTGGCCAGCGCCGCATCTCGCTGGAACATGCCATTGAATTGCTGGGCTTGCAAAAACTGATGCGGCGCATGCCCGGCACGCTTTCGGGCGGCGAGCGCCAGCGCGTGGCCATCGCGCGCGCGCTGGCCACCAGCCCGCAGCTTTTGTTGATGGACGAGCCCCTGGCCTCGCTGGACATCGCCCGCAAGGCCGAAATCCTGCCCTACCTGGAGCGCCTGCATGACGAACTCGACATGCCCGTGCTCTACGTCAGCCACGCGCCCGATGAGGTCGCCCGGCTGGCCGACCACCTGGTGCTGCTGGAGGCCGGCCGCGTCACGGCCTCAGGCCCCACGCGCGAGCTGATGACGCGGCTGGACCTGCCGCTGGCGCACGGCGACGCCGCGGCCGCGGTGATGGATGCCGTGATCAGCGCCGTCGAGCCTGAATGGCACATGAGCCATGCCGAGTTTCCAGGCGGACGCATCAGCCTGCTCAACCCTTCGCTGCAGGTCGGCCAGCGCGTGCGCGTGCGCATCCAGGCGCGTGACGTGAGCCTGACGCTGGAGCGCCAGGAGGGCACCAGCGTGCAGAACATCTTTGCGGTCACCGTCACCGGCCTTTCAGCCGACAGCCCGGGACAGGTGATGGTCGGCCTGGACGCCGGCGGCAGCGCGCTGCTGGCACGGCTCACCCAAAAATCAGCGGAATCCTTGCAATTGCAGCCCGGCAGCCGTGTGTACGCGCAGGTCAAGGGGGTGGCGGTGCTGGGCTGACCCGGCGCTGCTATAAAAAAGATAGCTGTTCGCGCACGTCGGGATTGGGTTAACGGCTGATTTCATGCGAAATTTTTAACCAGGCCCAGGGCTCTATTTTTCGCTAAAAAATGCTTCCTGGCCAATAGGGGCGGGCGCAAGCAGCTATCAAATCAGTAGCAACTCACCCGATCCCGGGAAAAAACGGGCTCACCTTGTGCATCGCGTGCAGAGGCATGGGATGTACCGGGCCCCGCCTCAGTACTCCAGCCGCTCGGGCCGGATTTCCTGCAGGATGGTGGTGGCGATCTCTTCAATCGATTTGGTGGTGGTTGACAGCCAGCGTATGCCTTCGCGCCGCATCATGGCCTCGGCCTCATGGATTTCGTCGCGGCAGTTCTCCAGGCTGGCGTATTTGGAGTTGGGCCGGCGTTCATTGCGGATCTGCGCCAGGCGCTCGGGCGCGATGGTCAGCCCGAAGATCTTCTTGCGGTGTGGCACCAGCGCCGGCGGTAGCTGGCGGCGCTCGAAATCTTCGGGGATCAATGGGTAGTTGGAGGCCTTCAGGCCGTACTGCATGGCCAGATAGAGCGAGGTCGGCGTCTTGCCGCTGCGGCTCACGCCCACCAGGATCACGTCCGAACCGGCCAGGTCGCGGTTGCTCTGGCCGTCGTCATGCGCCAGCGAGAAATTGATCGCCTCGATGCGGTCGTCGTATTCCTTGCTCTTGGAGGCATCTGAAAACCGGCCAACCCGGTGGTTGGACTTGATGCCCAGCTCACCCTCCAGCGGCGCCACAAACATGCCGAACATGTCCAGCAGCATGCCGTTGCAGTGGGCCTTGATGACGGCGAGGATCTCCATGTTCACCAGCGTCGTGAAGACGATGGGGCGTTTGCCCTCGACTTCGGCGGTGTGGTTGATCTGCCGGATCGCCTGGTGGGCCTTGTCCACGCTGTCGATAAAAGGCAGGCGCACGTGGCGCGGCTTGAATTCAAACTGCGCCAGGATGGCGTTACCAAAGGTTTCCGCGGTAATGCCGGTGCCGTCGGAGATGAAAAACACGGTGCGTTGGGACATGGGAAGGGGATAAATGAGGGACAGGGAAGGAAAATAAGGGTTTCGCTGGTTGAAAGCCGGGTGAAAGCCTGACACGGCACGCCGGGCCCGAGGCCCCTACAATCGTGGCAATTATCCAGTTTGTCACATCATGCCCCGCCACAACCCCTTCCAACAACAACAAGGTTGCTTGCCGCGCATGGTGAATTCCACGGTTTTTAAACCTCCCGGAGTATTTTCATGTCCAAGCTGTTTGAGGCGACCGCCCTGGTCGTACCGTTTGAAAACCTGAGGATGACAGACGTCGAGTCTGTCGGCGGCAAGAACGCCAGCCTCGGCGAAATGATTTCGCAACTGCCGACCGGCCCCAACGGGGTTCGTGTTCCCACCGGATTTGCCACTACGGCCCACGCCTTTCGCGTGTTCCTGGCGCATGACGGCCTCGACAAAAAAATCAACGGCGTGCTGGACACGCTCAACACCGATGATGTGCGCGCGCTGGCCGAAGCCGGCGCCAAAATCCGCAAGCTGGTTGAAGCCCAGCCTTTCCCGGCCGATCTGGAAAAAGCCGTTCGCGACAGTTTTGCCGCCCTCAGCGCCGGCAATGCCCAGGCCAGCTTTGCGGTGCGCTCATCCGCCACGGCAGAGGACTTGCCGGACGCGTCGTTTGCCGGCCAGCAGGAAACCTTCCTGAACGTCGTCGGCATCGAGGACGTGCTGCACAAGATGAAAGAGGTGTTCGCCTCGCTGTACAACGACCGCGCCATCAGCTACCGGGTGCATCAGGGCTTTGCCCATTCCGACGTGGCGCTGTCCGCTGGCATCCAGCGCATGGTGCGTAGCGACAAGGGCGCAGCCGGCGTGATGTTCACCATCGACACCGAAAGCGGCTTTGAAGACGTGGTGTTCATCACCTCCAGCTACGGCCTCGGTGAAACGGTGGTGCAGGGCGCCGTCAACCCCGACGAGTTTTACGTGCACAAGCCCATACTCAAAGCGGGCAAACGCGCCGTCATTCGCCGCAACCTGGGCAGCAAGCTGCTGCAGATGGAGTTCACCAGCGCCGACGAGAAAAAAGCCGGCGGCAAGCTGGTCAAGACCACTGATGTGCCGACCGAGCTGCGTAACCGCTATTCACTGACCGACACCGACGTTGAGCAGCTCGCCCGCTATGCGCTGATCATCGAAGCGCATTACGGCCGCCCGATGGACATCGAGTGGGGCAAGGACGGCATCGACGGCGAGCTCTACATCCTGCAGGCGCGTCCCGAGACCGTCAAGAGCCAGTCCAAGGGCAAGGCAGAGCAGCGCTACAAGCTCAAGGGCACCGGTACCGTGCTGGCGGAAGGCCGGGCGATTGGCCAGAAGATCGGTACAGGCGCGGTCCGCATCGTCCACGACATCAAGGACATGGACCAGGTGCAGGCCGGCGACATCCTGGTGACCGACATGACTGACCCGAACTGGGAACCGGTGATGAAGCGCGCCAGTGCCATCGTGACCAATCGCGGCGGGCGCACCTGCCACGCCGCCATCATCGCGCGCGAGCTGGGTATCCCGGCCGTGGTCGGCTGCGGCGACGCCACCGAAACGCTGAAGGACGGCATGCTCGTCACCGTGAGCTGCGCTGAGGGCGATACCGGCAACATTTATGACGGCCTGCTGGAGACCGAAGTGACGGAAGTGCAGCGCGGTGAGATGCCGCCTATCGACCTGAAGATCACGATGAATGTCGGCAACCCGCAGCTGGCGTTTGATTTCTGCCAGATCCCCAATCACGGCGTTGGCCTGGCACGGCTGGAATTTGTCATCAACAACAACATCGGCGTGCACCCCAAGGCGATTCTTGATTACCCCAACGTGGATGCCGACCTGAAAAAGGCGGTGGAAAGCGTGGCACGCGGCCATGCCTCGCCGCGTGCCTTCTATGTCGACAAGGTGACCGAAGGCGTGGCCACCATCGCAGCGGCCTTCTGGCCCAAGCCGGTGATCGTGCGTCTGTCGGACTTCAAGTCCAACGAATACCGCAAGCTGATCGGCGGCTCACGCTACGAGCCCGAAGAAGAAAATCCGATGCTTGGTTTTCGCGGCGCATCGCGTTACCTCAGCCCTGATTTCGGTGAAGCTTTTGCGATGGAGTGCGAAGCGCTCAGGCGCGTGCGCGACGACATGGGCCTGGTCAACGTTGAGGTCATGGTGCCGTTTGTCCGCACCCTGGGCCAGGCGAAGAAGGTCACGGACCTGCTGGCGCAGCACGGCCTCAAGCGCGGCGAAAAAGACCTTCGCGTGATCATGATGTGCGAAGTGCCGAGCAACGCCATCCTGGCCGATGAGTTCCTTGAATTCTTCGATGGTTTCTCGATTGGCTCGAACGACCTGACCCAGCTCACGCTGGGCCTGGACCGCGATTCGGGCCTGGACATCCTGGCCCAGGACTTCGACGAGCGCGACCCTGCTGTCAAGGCCATGCTGAGCCGGGCCATCCAGGCATGCCGCAAGCAAGGCAAATACGTCGGCATCTGCGGCCAGGGCCCCAGCGACCACCCGGACTTTGCGCAGTGGCTGAAGGACGAGGGCATTGGCTCCATCTCGCTGAACCCTGATACGGTGATCGCCACCTGGAAGCAACTGGCCAACTGAAGACGGCTGACATGAATTGAAACGGTGCGCTGTGGAGAGATCCGCAGCGCATTTTTTTCGCGCGCTTCAACTGGATGACCACGGGAAAACCCCCGGTGGCAGAAGGTTTACCGGTAAGCCAATTGGCAAGGCCTCCGATGACAATCGGAATTGTTGCCTTCATCCCTTAATCCCTTCATCCCTTAATCCCTTCATCTGTTTGCCATGAGCCATGCTTGCCGTCGCCACTACCGTCAAACTGCTCACTGAAATCGCTCTGCTTGCATTGGCCGGCCAATGGGCGGTAGGCCTGCTGGCAGGCGCAGCCAAGGGCAGCAATCCGTTTTATCGTGTGCTCCAGCTGGTGGGCTTGCCTTGGGTCAAGGCAGCACGCTGGATATCTCCGCAGGTGGTGATGGACCGTCACCTGCCGCTGGTGGCTTTTTTGGTGCTGCTGCTGGTGTGGGCTGCCGCTGCCATTGCCAAAATCCGCATCTGCCTGGAGATCGGAGTGGCGCTGTGCAAATAGGGCAAATAAGGAACACCCTCCAATATGGTTTTCTGAAAACACGTGCACTGCTTTTGCTCGCCTGCGCCAAACGGTCTGCCGCGCTGGCCGTCTTTGATCAGATGCTGCAATTGCGCCCCGCAGACCCTTATGCGCTGGCCAGCCGCGGCCATGTGGCGGCGCAGCTCCAGCTCACGCAGGAATCCATTGCCAGCCTTCGGCAACTGACCGCTGTCAGGCCCGGGCAGGCGGCAGGCTGGTTCAACCTGGGTTACGTGTTGCAGCAGGCGGAGCGCCATGACGAGGCCGGGCCGGCCTTTGAACGCGCGGTGGTGCTGGACGCGCGCCTGGACCAGGCCTGGTATGGCCTGGCGCTGGTGCACATTCACGCGCACCGGTTTGAGGAAGCCGCCGAGGCCCTGAAAAAGAACACAGCCCTGCAGCCTTTGAGCCCTTACGGCTGGTATCGGCTCGCGCAGGTGTGGGTGGCGCTGGGCCAGCCCGCCAAGGCGCGCAAGGTGATTGCACACCTGAGTCGCTTTGAGCCGCGTGTGGCGGCCCAGTTCGAGCGCGAGAACGAGGCCGTTTTTGCGGCCACCGGCGAGGCAGCCCATGCAGCCCACTGAGAGTCACCGCCGTTACTGGCGCAAGAACCTGGTTGTGACGGCTGCGCTGCTCCTGATCTGGTTCAGTGTCACGTTCGGCGTGAGCTACTTCGCGCGGGCGCTGAATTTCACTTTTTTTGGCTGGCCTTTCAGCTTCTGGATGGGCGCGCAGGGCGCCCTGGTGGTGTATTGCCTCATTGTCGGGTTTTATGCCTGGTACATGAACCGGCTCGACATCGAGCATGACGTGGCGGACGAGGACTGAATGGGCGGCTTTTTTGGTTCGCGCGACGGGGTCATGCTCTCGAGCCAGCAGTTCAAAAAGCAGCTGGACCGCATCTACCGCTGGTACACGCTGGGCCTGGTGGTGTTTGTGGTCGTCCTGGCGCTTCTGGAACGTGCGGGCCTGCCGCGGCTATGGATAGGCACGGCCTTCCTGCTGGCCACTATCGGCCTTTATGCGGGCATAGGCGTCATGAGCCGCACCACCGACGCCTCCGAATACTATGTCGCGGGGCGGCGCGTGCCGGCGGTCTACAACGGCATGGCCACCGGCGCCGACTGGATGTCGGCGGCCTCCTTCATTGGCCTGGCGGGAACGCTTTACCTCACGGGTTACAGCGGGCTGGCCTTCATCATGGGCTGGACAGGCGGCTACTGCCTGGTGGCGCTGGTGCTGGCGCCTTACCTGCGCAAGTTCGGTCAGTTCACCATTCCGGATTTTCTGGGAGAGCGCTACGGCGGGCGCCTGCCGCGGCTCATCGGCGTGGCGGCGGCCATTCTGTGTTCCTTCACCTATCTGGTGGCGCAGATTTACGGCGTCGGCCTGATCACCTCTTACCTGACCGGCATCGCGTTCGAGCTGGGTATCTTCTTGGGGCTGGGCGGCATTCTGGTGTGCTCGTTCCTGGGCGGCATGCGCGCGGTGACCTGGACGCAGGTGGCCCAGTACATCATCCTGGTGGTGGCCTATCTCATTCCGGTGATCTGGCTGTCGGTCAAGCAGACGGGCGTGCCGGTACCGCAACTGGTTTATGGCTTTCAGCTTGAAAAGGTCACGGCCAAGGAGAAAGAGCTGACGGCCGACCCCAAAGAGTTGCAGGTGCGCGAGCTGTTCCGGCAGCGCTCGGAAGCGCTGTCGGGCAGGCTGGAGCACCCCGCCGAGTCGCTGGCCGCCGACAAGCTGGCCGCCGCCAAACGAATGGAGCAGCTCAAAAGCGGCAATGCATCCGTGGCTGAAATTTCATCGGCCGCCAGGGCGATGGCCGGTATGCCCCGGGACGAGGCCGCAGCCGTCAAGGCCTGGACGGCGGCCAGGGCCGCTGCGGACGTCAAAACCCAGCCGCTTAACGGCATGCCCGCCCACGCGGCCCAGTTCTCCGGCAACCCGGACGGGACCCCGAAAGAGCAGGAGACCTACGACACTTCGCGCCGCAATTTCCTGGCGCTGGTTTTTTGCCTCATGGTGGGCACCGCGGCCTTGCCGCACATCCTGATGCGCTATTACACCGTGCCCAGTGTGCGGGAAGCGCGGCAATCAGTCACCTGGTCGCTGGTGTGTATCTTCCTGCTTTATTTCACCGCACCGGCACTGGCCGTGCTGGTGAAGTACGAGATATTCACCGTGCTGGTGGGCATGCCGTTTGACCAGCTGCCCGCCTGGGTGCATTCCTGGACGAGGGTGGACCCTTCGTTGCTGTCGGTCACTGATATCAACAAGGACAACATCCTGCAGCTCAATGAGATGAACATCGGCGGCGACATCATCGTGCTGCTGACGCCCGAGCTGGCAGGCTTGCCGTATGTGATTTCAGGCCTGGTGGCGGCGGGTGGGCTGGCTGCCGCGCTTTCCACCGCCGACGGCCTGCTGCTGACGATTGCCAATGCGCTGGGCCACGACCTTTATTACAAGATGATCGACCCCAATGCATCAACGGTGAGCCGGGTGACGGTGTCCAAGATATTGCTGCTGATCGTGGCCTTGCTGGCGGCCTATGTGGCGGCGCAAAAGCCGGCGGACATCCTGTTTCTGGTGTCGGCCGCGTTCTCGTTTGCCGCCGCCTCGTTCTTCCCGGCGCTCAGCCTGGGGATCTTCTGGAAGCGCGCCAACGGCATCGGGGCCGTGCTGGGCATGGTGTCGGGCCTTGGCGTAACCTCGTATTACATGTTCACCAACCAAGCTTGGCTGCGCGCCACCTTCGGCATTACCTCGCCGGTGCAGCTGTGGTGGGGCATAGACCCGATTTCGGCCGGGCTTTTCGGCGTTCCGGTCGGTTTTGCGGTGATTGTGCTGGTGAGCCTGCTCACCCCGCCACCCAGCCAGAAAGTCCAGGAACTGGTGGAATACATTCGCTATCCGGACCTGAAACGTCTCTGAAAAAGCTCAAGCCACGTGGTTTGGCTGCCTGGATTGTCGGGGCGCCGTGCGCCAACGCCAAAGCGTAGCAGCCAGCCATCCCAGCATGAGCAGCCCAAACGAGACCCAGGCGATATACGACAGCCGGTTGGCCATTTCCTGGCGTGCCGAGAAATTGAAAGCAAATGGCTTGTAGCTTGCGAATTTCTGGGCTTCCTCGCGTTGATCTGCACGGAAAAGATCGCCTGGTTTGCAGTTGTTTTCTTTTGGGTAGACGTAGCAGGCCGGGTTTTTCAGGTTCAGGAAACCGTTGTGCTCGGCAAGAACTGGCCCTGTTGTCAGGCCTTCTGCTGAGAATTTCTCCAGGCTGTAGCCGAAAACGGGGTTATAGCAAAATAGCGCCGACTTGCCTGCAGCCAGGAGGTTGTTGGATGTCACTTGCAGAATGCCCGTCTCGGTCTGCATGTCTGCACGGCTTCCGAGTTCCCGGATTCCAGCGGCAAATGTGCCGTCCCGTAATTTTTTTTCAGCGATTACCACACTGCGGGGGTCATATCCCTGCCACGAATAGAACTCCCGGCCTTCAAGCGCTGACTGCGCCACTGTTGCCGTGAGGCAGGCTGCCACGGCCAGGCTTTTCCAGCGTTTCCAGGTCGCGCGTTGCAGCAGCAAGCCCATACCGACGGCGAAAATGGTGATGTACACCACCAGCCAGCGTACCAGCGTGCTGGCCGAGTTGACGATGGGCAGCGTCTTCAGGAAGGCATTCCACCGCGGATCAAAGTAGTTAAGTGCCAAAGGCACGGCCAGGCTCAGCAGCAAGGCAGAGCCCAACAGAAATTGACGCCAGCCCGGAAGCCGAAATGCCGTTGTTGCTCGGCGAATCCTGTCAACCATAAGGCAAACCAGTAAAACGGCGCTCGCCATCCCGAAGTTGAAGGCCCACTCGTGCGGCGATTGCGTGGCCTGCAGGTTGGTCATGGAAGCCTTGCCGATCTGGTAGGCCTGCTGGGACTCCAGAAAAAGTGCTGCGACGGTCATTCCCGCCGCTTCATGCCATGAAGGTGCGCCCGGCAGCGGATAAAAAGTACGAGGAAAAAGGGCAAGAAAGGAAAAGGTTGCCATCAGCTTGGACGCCGAAAGCGCCAAGCCGACGACGCTGGCAATCAATCCCCTCGCCATAAACTGCCGGAGGTCACCGGCGTTCATGCAATGCAGCAGACCGATCACGAAAACAGCGAGGCCCCCCGCGAGCATCAGAGTGCTGAGGCCGGAATGCACCCAATAGGCAAGCACAACCCCCGCCAGCACTGATATCCCGGCCTGATCGAGTCGCGAGCGGATAGGCAGCAGGAGCAGTAAGGCCAGCCAAGGCACCAGGGCAAGCCCATGGAAGCCGACATGCCCGATGATGATCCGATGTGGAAGAAACCCGTTGAACATCAGCAAGCCGCCCACCAATACTGCCGCCAGGGGCCCGGTTAAAAAGACCTTGCGCGCCAGCAGATAACCGCCCCAGAACATCAGGCTCGCGCTCAGGCACAGCAACAGATATGCGGCGTTGATCGGTCCGGCCAATATGGCCAGTAACTGTGGAAACGAATAAAAAGCGGACTGCGGATCAGGAAAAAAGGGCTGACCGGCACAGAATGACGGTGTAAACCATGGGGTGCTCAATCCGTTCGTGGAAAACCAGATGTGCCCATCCAGCCAGTTGGGCAACATCAGCGAGTAGTCATGACCCAGCCATCCTCTGTCCAGAGGGAAAAAGGGCTTGAAAATCAGGCCAAGGCAGAGCAACAGGAGGCCGTATACCAGCCAGACCGCATAGGTCGCATGCCGGCCTGAAAGGCTTGCTGGCGCGTGAGGCAGTTGCATGTCGACGGCGTAGGTAGGCGGGTGCGGGATGGTTGTAGTCCAGCGCATCCGGATCTGGCGGGAGATTAACACGCAGTAACAATCAGCCAAAGAGCTTCATTGCATGGGTCATTGCGTGGGTTCTACCCGGCTGTGCCCGGTGCTGGTGCCAGCGCTTTGAAGCAGGGGGAAACTACCCCAAAAGCTGCGATTTCTTGGGTTTGCAGGTCGCTGGCCAGGCCAAACTGGCATCCGAACAAGTCTTCAGGCTATAATCATGGGCTTCGCCTTGCTGCACCCTTAACGACGCTGGGGCAGCTTCAATTAACCACAAGGAGAGTTTATGCGTCACTATGAGATCGTCTTGCTGATCCATCCGGATCAAAGCGAGCAAGTCCCAGCCATGCTGGAACGTTACAAGGGCATGATCACCGCCGGCGGTGGCAAAGTGCACCGTGTCGAAGATTGGGGCCGCCGCCAGCTGGTGTACCTGATCCAGAAACTGGCCAAGGCCCACTACCTCTGCATCAACATCGAAGCCAGCCAGGCCGTGATGGAAGAAATTGAACACGCGTTCAAGTTCAACGATGCCGTGCTGCGCCACCTGACCGTGGTGAAGAAGAAAGCCGAAACCGGCCCGTCCCTCATGATGCGCAACGTCGAGAGGGAAGAAGCCCGTAAGGCCCAACAGCAGGAGTATGCGGCTTAATAGCCACCATGCTGTTGAACGCCTCGCTGCTGCGCATCTGCTTTTGAGCAAGAGCCCGCAGTGAACCACGTTGAACTGACCGCCTGTATCGCCGAGGCAAGTCCTCTTCGCTACACGCCCGCTGGAATCCCCGCCGCCAATTTCGTCCTCGAACACGAGTCCGAAATCGTCGAAGCCGGAGTCACCAGACAGGTCAAGTTGACGGTAAGGGCGGTGGCCTTCGGAGCGCTGGCTGAGCAATCAGCCAAATCCCCGCTAGGCAAACCCTTCAGGTTCACCGGTTTTCTCATCAATGCGCGCACCAGCAAAGGTGTTGTTTTTCATATCCAGGCTCTGCACAAGGTAGAGCAAATACCGAACCCCATTTAAGGAGTCCATCATGCCCGGACCAAAACGTTTCAACAAAGACAAGCGCCCCAAGCGCAATACCCAATCACTGCTGTTCAAGCGCAAGCGTTTTTGCCGCTTCACAGCCGCTGGCGTTGAAGAAATCGACTACAAAGACATCGACACCCTGCGCGATTTCGTAGCCGAAAACGGAAAAATCATCCCCGCTCGCCTGACCGGCACGCGCGCGATTTTCCAGCGCCAGATCAACACCGCCGTCAAGCGCGCTCGCTTCCTCGCGATGCTGCCTTACAGCGACCAGCACCGTAGCCTGTAAGGAGCACGACCATGCAAATTATTCTGCTCGACAAAGTCGTGAACCTCGGTAACCTCGGCGAAATCGTCAAGGTCAAAGACGGCTATGCACGCAACTTCCTGATCCCTTCGGGCCGCGCACGCCGCGCCACGGAAGCCAACAAGGCCGAATTCGAAGCCAAACGCGCCGAACTCGAAAAAGCTGCAGCAGCCAAGCTGGCCGAAATGCAGGCCCAGGGCGCAAAGCTCGGCGGCACCACCGTCAAGCTCACGCAAAAAGCCGGTGTTGACGGCCGCCTGTTCGGCTCCGTCACCAACCATGACATCTCGGCCGAGCTGACCAAGCAGGGCTTCCCTGTGCTGAAGTCGCAAATCCGCATGCCTAACGGTCCGCTGAAGATTGTTGGCGACCACGCCGTGACCGTTGCCCTGCACACCGACGTGGCAGTGGACATCACCGTCACCGTGTACGGCGAAACCGCTTAAGCGTTTTCGCCCTCCGCAAAAAAGCCGCTCGCCGAGCGGCTTTTTTCATGGCTGTTCATATCGATTGGCTATACACAAGCTCCGGGTGTATTTACACCGAATTTCCAACGCTTATTCACAACTTTGTCCACAGCGGTTTTTCGTAGCGGGCTTAGTATTTCAGTCTCTCAAGGAAACCCATGTCCGCCGTACTTTCCACCTATGACGATCCCGGCTACAGCCCCGACCGCCAGATCGCCCAGCTGCGCATTCCGCCGCACTCAATCGAGGGTGAATCCAGCGTGCTGGGCGGCCTGCTGCTCGACAACGGCGCGTGGGACCGTGTGGGCGACCTGCTGACCGACCAGGACTTCTACCGCTCCGAACACAAGCTGATCTATGCCGCCGTGGGCGCGCTCATCAACGCCTCCAAGCCGGCCGACATCATTACGGTGTACGAGCACCTGCAAAACCAGGGCAAGGCCGACGAAGTAGGGGGCCTGAGCTACCTCAATTCCCTTGCGCAATACGTTCCTAGCGCGTCCAACATTCGCCGCTACGCAGAAATCGTGCGCGAGCGCTCCATCCTGCGCAAACTGGTGTCCGCCTCGGACGAGATTTCCACCAACGCCTTTAACCCGCAGGGCAAAGACGTCGCGACCATCCTCGACGAAGCAGAGCAGAAGATCTTCAAGATCGGCGAGCAGGGCTCGCGCATGAAAGAAGGCTTCCAGAGCATGGATACGCTGGTCGTGAGCCTGCTCGATCGCGTCACCGAGATGGCCGAGAACCCGCAGGATGTCACCGGCGTGCCCACGGGCTTCTACGACCTGGACCGCATGACGTCCGGCTTCCAGGCTGGTGACCTGGTGATTCTGGCGGCGCGCCCCTCCATGGGCAAAACTGCACTGGCCATCAACATCGCCGAAAACGTTGCCTTGCTCGAAGGTCTGCCCGTTGCCGTGTTCTCCATGGAAATGGGCGCCTCGCAGCTTGCCGTGCGTATTGTCGGCTCCATCGGCCGCATCGACCAGACCCATCTGCGCACCGGTGCCCTGACGGACGAAGAATGGCCGCGCCTGACCGAGGCCATTGAAAAGCTGCGCACCGTCTCTTTGCACATCGATGAGACTCCCGGCCTCACGGTGAGCGAGCTGCGCGCCAACGCCCGCCGCCTGGCCCGCCAGTGCGGCAAGCTCGGCCTGATCGTGGTCGACTATTTGCAGCTCATGAGCGTATCCGGCGGCATGGCAGACGAGAACCGCGCCACGGCCGTCGGCGAAATCTCACGTGGCCTGAAAATGCTGGCCAAAGAGCTGCAGTGCCCCGTGATCGCGTTGTCGCAGCTCAGCCGCGGCGTCGAGTCCCGCACCGACAAACGCCCCATGATGAGCGACCTGCGCGAGTCCGGCGCCATCGAGCAGGACGCCGACATCATCATGTTCATTTACCGTGACGAGTACTACACCAAAGAGGCCTGCAAGGAGCCCGGTGTCGCCGAGGTCATCATCAGCAAACAGCGTAACGGCCCGACGGGCACGGTCAAGCTGGCCTTCCTGAACCGCATTACCAAATTCGAAAGCCTGGCCAGCGGCGGCAGTGGGGATTTTTAAGGCCTGAAGAAGCTCGCAAGCCTTCCGGTCGTATCGAGTGGCCACGGCGCAGTGGTCTCCTAGGGTTTTCCGGCGGCCGTTTTCGGGGAAACGGTGATTTAATGGCAGAAAACAGCTGCAGGCCAATCAAGCCGGGCGCAAGCAGCTATCAATACAATAGCTAAAGGAGGAGGTTCCATGCCGATGCCCCTGCGGATTCTTACCGTCACCTCACTGTAGGTCCGGGAATCCATGCCTGTTTCCTCCGTCATTTCCGCTGCCATCCCCGACGCCGACATCCTGGCGCTTTTGCGTGGCGACGCGCTGTTCGCCGACCTGTCCGGCAGCCAGCTTGCACGCCTGCTCGGCAGCCTGCACACGCTCGAATTCGCCGCCGGCGACACGCTATACGAGAAAGGCGCGCCGGCCGAATTTCTGTATGTGATCGAAGCCGGCGAGCTGCAGCTGACCACGCCGGCCGGCCGTACTGTGGTGCTGCCCGGTATGCGCTGCGGTGAAGAAGCCGCCTGCGACACGGCCAATTATCTGTGCAGCGTCACGGCCGCCACGCGGGTCAGGGCGGTGCAGGTTCCGCGCGACGCCCTGGCCGAGCTGGCTGCAAAATCGCCCGCCTTGCGCAACAAGGCCTGGCTGACGCTGATGGGTTATGTGGGCGGCGAATCCTTTCTTGCGCCGGCCCCCGGCAAGCCCGCCGCCAAAAAGCCGGCCAAACCCATTTCCCGGCGCGAGCTTGTCGGCTGGCTGGGTGTGGTGCTGGTGCCGCCCGCGATTTATTTCCTTTCCGGCATGGCCGGGCTGGTGGTGGAGGCCTCGTTGTTCCTGGCCATCCTGTCGGCCACGGTGCTGATGTGGCTGTTCAACCTGGCCGATGAGTTCGTGCCGCCGCTGGTGGCCATTACCGCGGTGTTGATCGTGGGTCTTGTGCCCTACGAAGTCGCTCTGGCCGGGTTCTCGTCAAGAACACTCACCACGCTGGTCGGTGTCTATGCGCTGGCCGCCGTGATTTCCGCCTCGGGCCTGAGCTATCGCTTCATGCTGTGGTTGTTGATACGCCTGCCCGACACGCCGTTCTGGCACCAGGCGGCGCTGCTGCTGTCGGGTTACCTGCTGTCGCCCATCATGCCTTCTGGCAATGCGCGGCTGTCGCTGGTGCTGCCGTTTTACCGCGACATGATCGAAGGCCTCAACCTGCCGGCGCACAGCAAGTCCGCCACGGCCTTGATGGCCGCCACGTTTTCCGGCGCCATGCTGTTCTCGCCGATGCTGCTGACCAGCAAGTCGTCCAACCTGACGGCTTTCGGCATGCTGCCCGTGCAACTGCAGGACCAGTTCCAGGGCCTGTTCTGGTTTGCCGCTGCCGGCGTGGCCGCGCTCACTGTCACGGCCATGCACCTGGTGGTGGTGCGCCTGTGTTTTGGGCGCACGGCCCAGGCCGCTTTGCCCAAGGAAAGGCTCAAGCGCCAGCTGGCCTTGCTGGGCGACGTCACCCGGTCCGAAAAAGCTGCACTCACCGGTTTCCTGTTTTTCCTGCTGGGCGCCGGCACCGCCGGCTGGCACCAGATTTCTCCTGCGTGGCTGGCGGCCTTTTTGCTGGTGGGCCTGCTGCTCATGGGCTTGCTGAGCAAGAAAGACTTCCAGCAGAAGATCGACTGGCCGATGATTTTCTTTCTGCTCAGCCTCGACGGCCTGAGCCGCGCCATCAGCTACCTGGGGCTGGACACCGCACTGGCCCATTCGGCGGGCAACATGTTTGATTTCGTCGGCGGCAAAATGGTCTGGTTCATTCCGGTCGCGCTGGTGGTCACGCTGCTGCTGCGCCTGGTGCTGCCGATCACCGCCGGCATGATCGTGGCTGCGGTCATCCTTCTGCCGATCGGGCAGGCGCAGTTCATCAACCCCTGGGTCGTGGTCTTCCTGACTGCGATGTTCAGCGACATCTGGTTCATGCCCTACCAAAGCTCGCAGTACCTGCAGGTCATGGGCAGCGGGCTGGACCGCTACTACAAACACACCGATTTCCTGCGCTATAACCACTGGATGAACCTGGCGCGCCTGCTGGCGGCCTATCTCTCGATCCCTTACTGGGAATGGCTGGGCCTGGTATGAAAAATGGAACCCTCGCCGTCCTGACGGGTGCGGCCCTTCTTGTCGCGTTGCTGCTGCTGGGCATGTTCAACCTGTCCAAGCCGCGGGTGCTGGTGCTGCACAGCTCGGACCGAAGCTCCACCACCGTCGGCAAGATGGACGAAGGCATACGCCATGTCCTGGACAAAAACAGGCAGCCCTTGACTGTTCGCTGGCATTACCTCGGCATAGACCGCCTTCCCGATGAAGACCATCGCCAGGACGCCGCAAAAGAAGGCCTGCGCGCCATTGAGCAGTTCAACCCCGACCTGGTGATTGCCGTAGACGACGAAGCCCAGCAATACGTGATGCGCCGCTTCGCCGGGCAGGGCCGTCCCAGGGTGGTGTTCGCCGCCATAGACCATGAGCCCGCAGAGTACGGCTACGTGGGCGCAGCCAACGTCACCGGTGTGGCCGAGCGCCTGCCGCTGGCCGCCATGCGCGACTTGCTGCAGCACGTCAAAAAGGGCCAGCCCGTACGCGTGGCAGTACTGGGCGACGCCGGCCCCACCAGCCAGGGTCAGCTCAGGCAGGTCGAGGCTTTCAACTGGGCGCCGCACAGCGTGGTGGCTACCCACACACTGGGCGATTTCCCCGCCTGGCAGGCTGCCACCAAGGCCATGGACGGCAAGGCCGATGTGGTGTTGGTGCTCTCGCACGGCAGTTTGCGTTCCGGGCCCGCAGCGGCCGGCGTGGTGCCCGATGCCGAGGTGATCAAGTGGCTCGAAGCCAATGCCGCGCCCTTGCCGCTGGGGGTCGATATTGAATACGTTCAGCAGGGCGGGGGGCTCAGCGTAGCGCCGTCTGCCAAGTCGATGGGGGAAATCGCTGCCGCCGACGCCCTGGCCTGGCTGAAGGCAAAACCCGCCAGTGCACCACCGCTTCCGGGCCAGGACGCGCGCTACAGCGTGGGTTTGCGCGCTGCCGCACTGGGTGCCCGCAACATCACGCTGCCGTCGATCTACACCGAGGCCGCGCGGCTGGAGCAACTCTACTACCCCTGATACCCGCTATTACCGAGGCGTAATGGGTTCCAGCCCGGTTTTCCGGATGACGGGCGCGGCCGCCGCAGTGGTAAAGAAACGAATCAATGCACGTGCGGCATCCTGCTCGACAGCATCGGTGGCAATGCCCGCTGAAAACACGGTGACGCGCTGTACTTCATCCGGCAGTGGCCCCACGTAGTCGATGCCCGGAACCGGAAGCAGTTCGCTGACCTGCTGGAAGCCCAGTTCGGCATCGCCGCGGGCCACCACGGTGCCCACCCGCTCGCTGAGTATTTTGGTGCTCTTGCCCGCAACCTGCGCGGAAATTCCCAGGCGCTGGAACAGCTCGGTCGAGATATAGACACCGCTCGCGCTGGCCGAGTAGGCAATGGACCGGGCGTCCAGCAGCGTGCGCCTGAGCGCGTCGACCGTGCTGATGTCAGGCTTGGGCGCACCTGCGCGTACAACCATGCCGATCAGGGAGCGCACCAGGTCCACCCGGCTGCCGGCTTGCACCTTGCCCTGGCTGATGAGCGCATCCAGCGCCGGCGCCGCCAGGATCACGATGTCGGCCCGCTCCTTGCGCGCCAGCCTGTTCGGAATGGCATCCGGTGCGTCGCCCATGGAAGCGCCATACGCCGTGATGACTTTGTGCCCGGTTGCACGCTCAAAGGCCGGCACCAGCTCGTTGTAGGCGGCGGTAAAGCCGCCCGAGGTCATCACATGAATGTCGGCCGCCCACGCGGCGCCGCCGGGCCATACCAGCACGGGCAGCAGCAGCCAAAAGATCCTGCAGAACTTCAGAAGTTGTTGCATGCCATCTCCTCGTTTTCTTCGATCTGATGCGTGGATGCCTGACTCAGCGCACGCACTCAAACCCGTACTGCTCGGGGGTCGGCTTTGTCACCAGCCGGGCGTGCAGGCCGCGCTTCTGGCATTCCATTTCAGCGATGTCGGTGGCTTCGCCCAGTTTCGACGGGCGGGCTTTGACCACAATCAGTTTGTCATTGACGCTGACCAGTTCGGCGGCGCAGCCGGACATCAGGACGCAGGCGAGCAGGGGGAGCAGTGTTTTCATGGTTGTTTCCTTCTAAAGATAAAGACAATTTTGGCCGTCAGGGTTTTTAAGTAAAAAGCGGTTGAAACCCTTTGTGGATAAGCGCAGCCAGCTATCAATTTGGTAGCGTATTGCGGCCGCGCTTACCCCAGCCCCAGCGCTTTGTACACCCGCAGCGCGCCATAGGCATCGTTGGCCGCATAAATGATCTGCGCTTCCGTCAGCCTTTCATTGGCCCAGTTGGAGGTGGCGGCCTTCTTGGACTTGAGGAAGCGCTTGTTGAACATCACGGCCACGGCGCCGCGCACACCCATGTCCTTGCGGTAGCCGCGCTCGCGGAACACCACGTTCAGGTCCAGCACGCCCTGCAGGTCTGTGCCCAGCTTGCGGATGATGCGGCGCTGGTCGTCCCCCAGGCCGAAGCCTGCCTTGATGATGGCAGGCGAGCTCAGCAGCAGCCCGACCACGCGGCGGCATTCGGCGTCTTCGAGCTGGAAGATCCAGGCCTTGTCGAGCGCCGAAAGCTGCACGATGTGCGGCCCTTCAGAGGCCTCGTTTTTGGCAAAGGTCGGTTTCGACTCGGTGTCAAAGCCCAGCACCGTGGCGCCAGCCAGGGCCTGCAGCGCTGCGGCGGCCTGGGCCGGTGTCGCCACCACCTGGATCTGTCCCAGGCTCAACCGGTCGAACGGCTCCAGCAGGGCAATTTCTTCTTTTCCGGGGGTTGGGTGACGCTCTGTCATGGGTATTGGGGCATAAGTGGGCAAAAAACAGGGCCGCGGCAAGGTCTGTGCAAGGCTAGAGCTTACAGTCAGGGTTAACGCATTACACCGGACAGCCCCCGACCGCCCTCACTCACCCACACCATGGCAGCAGCACAAAGCATCACCACCGAGCAATACAAGCTCTTTCCGTCGCCGCGCAACCGGCACCGTACGATTTTTCTGCACCAGGTGTTTGTGCCGCACTCCTTCATGCTGATCGACATGGAAAGCTACGGGCTCAAGGGCAAATACAGCCTGTTCGGCGCCTGCCGCCTCGCCGACATGCGCATGGGGCAATTGGTGACGCTGGAGCTGCCCGAAGACGAGGCGACCTTCAACGCGAAGTTTGTGCCGGACTGACACGAGCCGCGCATTCAGCCCGATTTACCGGATGCCGCTGACGCCGCGCAGCATTTCATGCACGTCATGCGTCATTACCGCCAGAAACGCCGCCAGGGCCAGGTAATAAAAGCCGTATTCAAAGCGCGTGGCGGCACTGGTGGCGTAATAGGTTTTCGCCTCTTCGCTGTCTGATTTGTAGCGTATGGCCTTCAGCAGCTGCGGCCCGGCCAGCAGCGCCATCAGGATAAGCATGGGGCTGGGCCGCCAGAAGAACAGGCCCACCAGCACCGGCACCCCCAGAAACCAGATGCGCGGCGACAGCACCGCGGTGATGCGGCCTCCGTCAAACGGCGACAGCGGAATCAGGTTGAAGAGGTTCAGGAAAAAGCCGGAATAGGCAATCGCCAGCAGCAGATTGCTGTCCTGGTCGCGCGCCAGAAAATAGCAGGCCAGCGCGCCTATCGTGCCCAGCAGCGGGCCGCCCAGGCCTACATACGCTTCGGTTTCGGCGTCATGCGGCATGTCCTTGAGCTCTACCCAGGCGCCCACAAACGGAATGAAGGTGGGCGCGCCCACATTGAGGCCGCGCTGCCGCGCCGCAATGTAGTGGCCCATTTCATGCACAAACAGCAGCGCCACAAAACCCACCGCGTAGCGCCAGCCGAACAACAGCGCGTAGGCAAACACCGAAATCAGCATGCTGCCGCCCGTGAGCAGCAACTTGCCGAACTTGGCGCCGGTGAAAAGCAGCAGCAGGAGTTTCGTCACGCGAAGGTGCTTTTCAGGCGGTGGGCGGTGCGGGAGGTTTTGCCGGGGTGGTTGGCGCGTTTGCCGCACTGCCGAATGCGGCAGGAACCGTCTCCTGCTCGGCGGCCGCGACCGGCATGGGCGCTGCAGCCGGTTTGCGCTTGAAGTATTTCAGGAACACCGCGCCAAACCCCGCCACGGCCAGAAAGATCACCTTGGCAAATTTGGCAAAAAAGAGCGCGGCGACGGCGAAGAAGCCGAGTTTTTTCGCGGCCACGCCCAGCACCAGCGCGGCCAGGCCGTATTCGGCCACCTTGTCGGTTTTGGAGTTGAAATCGGCATAACGTTTGCCGTCGTTGTATTGCAGGGCCGACAGCAACTCCGCGGCGACGGGTTTGTCTTTCGGCAAATCATTCAGCGCCGTCACCAGGTTCAGGCTGAAGTAGCCCTCACGCCCCAGCGCGTAGGTGTTGTAGTTCACCCCCTGCGCGGCATCGGGCGCTGCGCCGCGGTCCTTGCTGGACATGGCCCACACCAGCCGGTGGGTGGCGGCGTTGTAGGCCGGTTTTTCGGCCCAGCCGACAATTTCCATTTCAGGAAAACCCATCTTCTTGCGTTCGCTGTTCGAGGCCTCTGTGCCTTCGCGGTAGCTTTTGAGAAGGTCGTCGGCGTTCCAGTCCTTGGCGTCGTCGTCTTTCACGTAGCCTGCGGACTCAAAGCGCACCGTGACAAACCAGGAATCGTTGGCCGCCGGAAACACCAGGCCCTGCAGCCGCGAATCCTTGCCGGGGTTGCCCATGGCATTGAGAAGCCTGGCGGCCTGCGGCTGCGGCACAAAAATGCGGCCGGCCGGCAGCTTCAGCACCGCCTGGTCGGCCAGGGAAATGTCCTGCGGGCCTTCCTTGGCTGCTGTACGGGCTTCTGCCCAGATTTTTTCGGCTTCGTCTTTTGTCATCGGCTGCGCCATGGCAGCACCGCAAGACAGCACAACCGCCAGCGCACAGATGCGCGTCCACAAATGGTTCATCAAGTCCTCCCTGTTGGAATAAATTTCCGGATATTCTGACACGGGCTTTGGGGGAACCGGCGGCTGTTTGATCTGGATCAACAGCGCCCCTGATCGCCTCCCTATAGTCAAACTGGCTGCACGGTGTCCGGTTGGCTCTTCCCGGCGCTTCCTGGCTGTTGTCCGGCTGTTGCCGGGTTGGCTGGCCGGCAGGGTGCATTCGTTAACCAGGGGAAAGATCCATGAGCATCCATCACGTCAGCTACCACAGTGGGGAATTGCCCGCGCCTCCCGCCGCTGCGGGCCTGGTTGACCTCGCCATGCCGCTGGCCGGCTTCTCGCAATGCCACTTCGGTATCGTGTCCCAGCTGCAGGCTTTCGCCGAACTGCCGGCCTTGCTGGCCGCGGCGGCGCAAGCGCGCAACGTCGCTTCGCACACGCTCAGCCTCTTCAAGTACGCGGTGGCAGGCCACCATGCCGACGAAGAAAATGAGTTGTTCCCAGCGGTGTTGCGCAGTGCCGCCAAGGGGGAAGAGGCCGACAAAGTCAGCGCGATGATCAAGCGCCTGGTGGCCGAGCACCGCAAGATCGAATCGATCTGGAAAGACCTCGAACCCGCAGTGAAAGCGGCGGCAAAAAGCCAGCCGGCAGAGCTGGACCTGCAAGCGGCGGAGGCGCTGGTGCAGGCCTACCTGAAACACGCGCGCTTTGAAGAGGAAGAATTCCTTCCGCTGGCCGAAACCATCCTCGGGCGCAACGGCAACCACATGGCGGCACTGGGCCTGTCGCTTCACCTCAGGCATGCGCCCATGGTGGTGGGGCATGTCTAGGCGCTTGCGTGGCTGAAATGTGTTGCACCGGAATATTCAAGCAAAAACAGGCTGTAGCCCAATAGGGTAAAGCGCAAGCAGCTATTAAAAGTATAGCGTTCCGGCTGCTGAAAACCTGCCGTGCGGCGGCCGCCTTCAGCCCTGCAGCTGCTGCGCCAGCAGTACCGCGACGTGAATCGCCTCGCGCTGCGCGCCGTCCCTGATCTGGTGGCGGCAGCTGGTGCCGTCGGCCACCACAATGGCGTCGGGCTGCTTGCGCACCGCTGGCAGCAGGCTGAGTTCGGCCATCTGCATCGACACCTCGTAGTGGTTGGCCTCGTAGCCAAAGCTTCCTGCCATGCCGCAGCAGCTTGACTCGATCAGCTCAGGTTTTGCGCCGGGAATCAGCTTGAGCACATCCATGACGGGGCTGACCGCGCCAAAAGCTTTCTGGTGGCAGTGGCCGTGCAGCAAGATGGGTTGGGCCGTCGCTTTCAGCCGGCCCTTGAGCTTGTCGAGTTTGCCGTCGGCTGCCTCGCGCGCCAGAAATTCCTCCAGCAGCAATGCATGGCGGCTGATGGTGTGCGCTGCTTCGCCCAGGCCCATCACCAGCATCTCGTCGCGCAGCGTCAGCAGGCAGGAGGGCTCCAGGCCGACGATGGCGATGCCCTTTTCGGCAAAGGGCAGCAGGGCTTCCACCACCTCGCGCGCCTTGGCTCTGGCCTTGCCTACCATGCCGCTGGCCAGGTAAGTGCGGCCGCAGCACAGGCTCTTGCCGTCGGCCTCGGTTTTCGCAGCCACATGCACCGTGTAGCCGGCGGCCTGCAGCACCTTCAGTGCAGCCAGTGCGTTTTCTGACTCAAAGTAGCCGTTGAAAGTGTCCACAAACAGCACGACCGGCCGTGCGGCGGCCAGCACTTCTTCGCGGCTGGCGGTCGTGATGCTTCCTTTCGACGCCGCGCCGGGTTTGTTCAGGCGCTTCCAGAAGGTCTGGCGCGTCCATTGCGGCAGTGTGCGGCGGGCCGACAGGCCCATCAGTTTTTCGCTCCAGGCCGCCAGCACCGGCACCTTGTCGCGCAGGTTCAGCAGCGGCGCCAGGCGGCTGGCCCAGTGGGCATAGTCGGGCAGGTACGCCACCATCTTGTCTTTGAGCGTGTAGCCGTGCTTGTGCTTGTAGTGGTGCAAAAACTCCACCTTCATTTTGGCCATGTCCACACCGGTGGGGCAGTCGCGCTTGCAACCCTTGCAGCCCACGCACAGGTCCATGGCTTCCTTTACAGCCTCGCTGGTGAAGGCGTCTTCGGCCTTCATCCCGTCGAGCTGCCCGCTCAATGCCAGGCGCAGTGTGTTGGCGCGTCCGCGCGTCAGGTGCTGCTCGTCGCGTGTCACGCGGTAGCTGGGGCACATGGTGCCGGCATCAAACTTCCGGCAATGGCCGTTGTTGTTGCACATCTCCACGGCCTTGGCAAAGCCGCGGGCCGGGTCGCCGCCGCTGCCGGGTGCGCTGGTCCTTTCGGTGGCCGGGTCGTTCTGCACGTCCCAGGCGCGCCAGTCCAGCGCAGTCTTCAGGGGAATGACACGATAGCCCGGCGGAAACCGCATCAGCCGCGTGTCGTCCATCTTGGGCGGGTTGATCATGCGTCCGGGGCTCAGCAAGCCCGCCGGGTCCATGTATTGCTTGATGTCGGCGAAGGCCTGGCTGATCTCCGGGCCAAACTGCCACTTGATCCATTCCCCGCGGCACAGGCCGTCGCCGTGTTCGCCGCTGTAGGCACCCTTGAACTTGCGCACCAGCACGGAGGCTTCTTCGGCAATCGCGCGCATCTTGGGTGCGCCTTCACGCCGCATGTCCAGGATGGGCCGCACGTGCAGCGTGCCGACGGAGGCATGGGCATACCACGTGCCCTTGCTGCCGTACTTCCTGAAGATCTCGGTCAAGGCGTCGGTGTAGGCGGCCAGATGCTCCAGCGGCACGGCGCAGTCTTCGATAAAACTCACCGGCTTGCCGTCGCCCTTGAGGCTCATCATGATGTTGAGGCCGGCCTTGCGCACCTCCCACAGGTTTTTTTGCGGTGCGTCCTCGGTCATCTCCACCACCGAGTCGGGCAGCAGCAGGTCGCCCATCAACTCGCCCAGGCGCTTGAGCTTGGGCAAGAGCTCGGCCTTGCTGGCACCCGAAAACTCCACCAGCAAAATGGCCGCCGGATCGCCGATCAGCGCGCTGCGGATCGTCGGCGCAAAGGCCGGGTTTTGCAGCGACAGGTCAATCATCGTGCGGTCGACCAGCTCTACCGCAGTGAGCGCGCCTTCGCCGATTTTGACGATGAATTGCGCCGCATCCATGGCGCGGTAAAAGGTCGGGAAATTCACCACACCCAGCACCTTGGCCCGGGGCAGCTCGCTCAGTTGCAGCGTCAGCGACCGGGTCAGCGCCAGCGTGCCTTCGCTGCCTATGAGCAGATGCGCCAGGTTGACCGAGCCGTCGCTGGTGTAGGGCCGCTCGCTCTGCGGGTCGAAGATGTCCAGGTTGTAGCCGCCCACGCGCCGCATGACTTTGGGCCAGCGCCGCTTGATGAGGGGGTGCAGCTCCTCGGCCAGCGCACGCACGTGGCTGCCCAGCTCGCGTGCCTTGCCGCTGCTGCCGGCGTAAGCACCCAGTTGCAGCAGGCTGCCGTCGGATGTCCAGGCTTTGGCACCCAGCACGTTGTGCACCATGTTGCCGTAGGCAATGCTGCGGCTGCCGCAGGAGTTATTGCCCGCCATGCCGCCCAGCGTGGCCTGCGCGCTGGTCGAAACATCCACCGGGTACCACAGGCCGTGTTTTTTCAGGGCTGCGTTCAGGTGGTCCAGCACAATGCCGGGCTCTACCTCGGCGGTACGCTCTTGCGGGTTCACCGCCAGGATGTTGCGCACATGCTTGGCGTAGTCGATGACAAGGCCGGTGCCCACGGTTTGCCCGCACTGACTGGTGCCGCCGCCGCGCGGCACTATGGGCACCTGCATGTCGCGGCAGATGTCCAGCGCGGCCTTCACGTCGTCTGCCGTGCGCGGCACAAACACTCCCACAGGCATGACCTGGTAGATGGAGGCGTCGGTGGCGTAACGGCCCCGGTCGGCCGGCGAAAACAGCACTTCGCCCTGTGTTTCGGCGGCCAGCCGTGCCGCAAGCCTGCCGGCAACTTCATTGCTGATGCGGGCCACGTTGTCGTAGGCGTGGGCCGCGGCCTGCCGGGATATCTTGAGTGGAAGGGGGGCGTTCATCGCGGGCGATCCGGGTTTTGTGTGGGTGTTGAGGCCCGGCCCTGAAGCCAGGCAAAGGTCACGTTGCAGGTCACGCCCTGGAAGGCGTGCTGGCGGGCGCCGCCGCGGCGCGCAGTTGCTGGACCACGACTTCGCGCTTGCTGGCCAGGTGGCCCAGCAGCACCTTGCGCATGGCGGCGGTGTCGCGCGCAGCCAGTGCGTCAATCATCAGCTCGTGTTCATTCACAGCTGACTTCCATTTTTCTTCGTCCTGGTTGGAGCGAAAGCGCAGCGCCTGCAGGCGCGCGTTGACCTGCCGGTAGGTGGTGGTGAGCACCGGGTTCTTCGCGGCCGCGTTGATGGCGCTGTGAATGGCGGAGTTGAGCCGGTAGTAGTTGGGCAGGTCGCGGCGCGTGTAGGCGGCCATCATTTCAAAGTGCATGGCCTTGATTTCGGCCAGCTCATCGTCGGTGATGCGCTGGGCGGCCAGTTCGCCCGATTGCGCCTCCAGCCCGGCCATGACCTCAAAGGTATTCAGCACGTCGGCTTCGGTGAGTTCCACCGCTATCGCACCGCGGTTGGGCAAGAGCTCGACCAGGCCCTCTGCGGCCAGCATCTTGATGGCCTCGCGCAGCGGTGTGCGCGAGACGTTCAAAACTTCGCTGAGTTCGCGCTCATTGAGCTTGGCGCCCGGGTGGATGCGGTTTTCAACCAGCATCTGGCGCAGGCGGTGCGCCACCTGTTCGTGAAGGGCAGCGCGGGGGATGGGAATGATTTCGGCGGCCATAAGCAAATTTTGTATGCAAAAAACAGGGGTGTCAAATCAATTTGTAACCCTTTGCTCTATTGACAAATGAATTTTGTATGCAAAAAATAGCGCCCTACTTCTGGAGTTTTTCGCCATGTTGACGCTTGACTTTCACCCCACCGGACGTCATTTTCTGCAAATTCCCGGCCCTTCGCCGGTGCCTGACCGCGTCCTGCGGGCCATGAGCCTGCCCACCATCGACCACCGCGGCCCCGAATTCGCGGCGCTGGGCCTCAAGGTGCTGGCCGACATCAAGAAGATCTTCCAGACCCAACAACCCGTCATCATTTACCCGGCCTCCGGTACCGGCGCCTGGGAAGCTGCACTTTCCAATACGCTGAATGCGGGTGACCATGTGCTGATGTACGAAACCGGCCATTTCGCCGCGCTGTGGCAAAAGCTGGCTGCGCGCCTGGGCCTCAAAACCGAAGTCATCGGCTACCCCGGCGCCGACGTCTGGCGCCATGGTGTCCAGGCCCATCTGATTGAAGAGCGCCTGAAGGCCGACACCCAGCACAGCATCAAGGCTGTCTGCGTGGTGCACAACGAAACTTCCACCGGCGTGACCAGCAACATTGCCGCCGTGCGCAAGGCGATTGACGCCGCCAGACATCCGGCCCTGCTGCTGGTCGACACCATTTCGGGCCTGGCTTCGGCCGACTACCGCCACGACGAGTGGGGCGTTGACGTCAGCATCAGCGGCTCGCAGAAAGGCCTGATGCTGCCGCCCGGCATCAGCTTCAACGCCGTGTCGGCCAAGGCCATCGAAGCCAGCAAAAAGGCCACGCTGCCCAAAGCCTTCTGGGCCTGGGATGAAATCATCGAGATGAACAAGACCGGCTACTGGCCGTCCACCCCCAACACCAACCTGCTGTACGCCCTCAGCGAAGCCTGCGACATGCTGCTGGAGCACGGCCTGGAAACCGTGTTTGCGCGCCACCAGCGCTGGGCTGTCGGCGTGCGTGCGGCGGTCAAGGCCTGGGGCCTGCAGATCCAGTGCGCCGATGCGGCCGTGTATTCGCCGGTGCTGACCGGCGTCATGACACCGGAGGGCATTGATGCCGACGCGGTGCGCAAGATCATTTACGAACGCTTTGACTGCTCACTGGGCACCGGCCTGGGCAAGGTCAAAGGCAAGATGTTCCGCATCGGCCACCTGGGCGACTGCAACGACCTCACGCTGATGGCGGCGCTGAGCGGCTGTGAAATGGGTCTGAAACTTGCGGGCGTCAAACTCGCGGGATCGGGTGTGCAAGCCGCCATGGACCACTTTTCCAGCCATGCGGCTGTGGTGCCGCAGCGCAAGGCAGCCTGATCACCCGCTGCGCACGACCGCAGGGTGTTACGTCAAACGGTCATCAAAATTCCATAAATTACCGAATCAAAAAGGGAAACCATGCAACGCAGAACCTTTATCAGCGCGACGGCGGCCACAGCCGCCATGGTGGCGTCACCCATGCTCAGGGCGCAAACGCTGCCCAGTGGGCCGGTGCGCATTGTGGTGGGTTTCCCGCCCGGCGGCGGCACCGACGCGCTGGCGCGCGTGGTGGGCCAGAAGCTGTCCACCATGTGGAACACCTCGGTCATCATTGAAAACAAGAGTGGCGCGGCCGGCGTGATTGCCGCCGACTACGTGGCCAAGCAGGCCGGTGACGGCAACACCTTGCTGATGGCCCACATCAACAGCCACGCGCTGGCGCCGGCACTGGGCATCAAGCTCGGCTACGACGCTGATCGTGACTTCGTGCCCATCAGCATGGTCGGCGTCACGCCCAACATGCTCATCTGCAATGCCGACCAGCCCGCCAAAACCGTGAAGGACCTGGTGGCCTTGTGCAAGGCCAAACCCGGCCAGATCAGCTTTGCTTCTGCGGGCGGTGGTTCGGCCCAGCACTTTGCACTGGAAATGTTCAAGCTTCAGGCAAAGATTTTTGCGCTGCACATTCCTTATCGCGGCTCCGGCCCGGCGCTGGTCGATCTGATCGGCGGGCAGGTCAACTACTGCTTTGAAACCATGACCTCGGCCACGCCGCATGTCAAAAGCGGCAAGGCCATCGCGCTGGCGCAAACGCGCCTCAAGCGCGCCAAAGGCCATCCCAATGTGCCCACCATGGCCGAGTCCGGTTTCCCGGGTTTCGAAGCCACCGTGTGGTACGGCCTCATGGGCCCTTCAAAGATGCCGCCGGCCATGGTCCAACGCATGAACGAAGACGTCAACAAGGTACTGGCCATGTCTGACGTGCAGGAAAAGATGGACCAGTATGGCGCCGAAGACGGCGGCGGCAGCACCGAAAAATTTGCGGCCTTCATCAAGATGGAGCAAAAGAAGTGGGCGCAGGTGGCCCAGCAGGCCAAGGTCAGGGTCGACGCCTGACATACACCGCGCACCGGAAGCACAAGCCGGCCTTGGGCCGGCTTTTTTATTGACACCAATTTTTTCACAAGAGGGTAGGGATTCGTTTCATGAAAGTTGTTAATTTTTCAAAGGGCGGCCGTTTTCTGGCCGCTTTTTTTCTGGGTCTGGCCGCCTCGGCCGCTTCGGCCGACATCGTGCTCGGCCACTCGGGTGACCTCTCTGGCAATAGCGCCGCACTGACGACCGACTATGTGCGCGGCATGAATGCGTACTTTGATGACATCAACAAAAAAGGCGGCGTTCGCGGCGAGAAGATCAAACTCGTCAGCCTGGACGACGGCTTTAATCCCGACAAGACGGCCGAGAACACCAAGGCCCTGATCGAAACCCAGAACGCCGTGGCGCTGGTGGGCTATCGCGGCACGGCCAACATGCTGAAGATCGTGCCCCTGGTGCAGGCGGCCGGCATTGCGGAGATCGGCAACACCAGCGGCGCAAAGTCGCTGCGTGAACCGTATGTGTCCAACCTGTTCCACGTGCGCGCCAGCACCACCGACGAGATCGAAGCGGCGGTCAACCACGCGTGGACCATCGGCATCAAGAAAATCGGCGTGATGTACCAGGACGACGCTTTCGGCAAGGAAGGCCTGGAAGCCCTGAACGCCGCCATGCAAAAGCGCGGCGCAACGGCTGCTGCCGTGGCCCCGGTGCCGCGCGGCACGGTGGACGTGGCCAAGGCCGCCGAGGTGATTGCCGCGGCGCAGCCGCAGGCCGTGATTTTGATCGGGCAGGCCAAGCCCAATGCGGCGTTCATCCAGGCTTTTCGCGCCAAGGGCGTGACCGCCCAGTTCATGGTGCTCAGCGTGTCGTCCGGGCTGCATGCCGAGCTCAAGGATGCGGCAGCCGGCGTGATTGCCTCGCAGGTCGTGCCTTACCCGTTTACCGAGCTGGGCAACGCCGTCGTGCGTGAATACCAGACCGTCATCTCGTCCAACGGCGACAAGAAATTCAGCTACAACAGCATGGAAGGTTTCCTGAACGCCAAGCTGGTGGTGCGCGCGCTGCAAAAGACGCCGGCGCCGGTTACGCGCGCCAAACTCATCAGCACGCTCGAAACATTCACCAATGAAGACCTGGGCGGCTTTGCATTGACTTACAGCAAGCAAAGCAATCTGGGTTCGCGCTTCGTGAATCTGACAATGATTCGCGCCGACGGCACCTTCGCCCGTTAAGCGCCGGCTTGGTTCCGGGTAATTTCGCTCAAGCCGCCGGCGGCGGTGTCTTGGGGCGAAAGTCGCACCACGGCGCCACCGCGCATTGCCAGCACTGCGGCTTGCGCGCAATGCACACATAGCGTCCGTGCAGTATCAGCCAGTGGTGCGCATCCACCATGTATTCGGCAGGCACACGCTTGAGCAGGCCCAGCTCGACTTCCAGCGGGTTTTTGCCGGGCGCCAGGCCTGTGCGGTTGCTCACGCGAAAGATGTGCGTGTCCACCGCCATCGTGGCCTCGCCAAATGCCGAGTTCAGCACCACGTTGGCCGTCTTGCGGCCTACGCCGGGCAGGGCCTGCAGTGCTTCGCGGCTGCGCGGTACTTTGCCGCCATGCTGCTCTACCAGAATCTGGCACGCTGCCAGCAGGTTTTTGGCCTTGGTCCGGTACAGCCCGATGGTGCGGATGTAAGACTCCAGGCGTTCCAGCCCCA
Source organism: Polaromonas sp. P1_E12 (assembly GCF_056405975.1). NCBI lineage: Bacteria > Pseudomonadati > Pseudomonadota > Betaproteobacteria > Burkholderiales > Comamonadaceae > Polaromonas > Polaromonas sp. P1_E12. Next base: position 805,727 of record NZ_JBFUBB010000001.1, read on the forward strand.
GGTCAATGATGGCCTGCGGCGTGTTGGCCACCGGAAAAAGCTTGCGCGTCGCCTTGTTCACACCCACGTCGGTGGCCTGCGCGCTCAACAGCACGGCGGCCAGCAGCTCAAACACGCTGGTGTATTCCAGCTCGGTCACAGGCATCGGGTTGGCCGCCTTCAGCGTGGCAAAAAATGGGGCGATGTCTTCTTTTTTCATGCCTCGCAGTGTATCGGCGCGCGCAGGCCGGCGCGCGCAAACACCTGTCCGTGCAGCAAGATGCCGATAAACAAAAACGGGAAAACGGGGAAATGGGGAAATGGGGAAATGGGGCAGGGCGCTCAGGCCGCCATGCGCGGCACGTCCCACACCGAGCTGGACGGCGCACCGGCCCGGTCCAGCTGGTCGCGCATCGTCTGCCATATGGCGTTGCAGTTGTCGGGCGTGGCAACGCCCCCGACGACATACTCCAGCTGCGCAGCCTTTGCCATCTCCTGCATGCGCTGGTGGGTCGCGGTGTCGCGGGCAACCCCCACCAGCACCGGCTTCGCAGGCAGGCCGTCGCAGGCGGCGATCATGCGGTCCATCAGCGCATCGTCAAACTTGGCCGCGCCGCAAAAGAGCATCACAAAATGCGGCCACTCCGGAAGGAAAGCCCGGCGAAGCCCGTGCGTCAGGCCGTTGCGCGCCACGGCAATCAGCCGGCATGGGTAGCCGCCTTCCATGAAGTCGACATACTCGCTGCTGCCGTCAAAGTCTGTCTCGCCGGCAAAGCGCCGTTTGGCGACCACCCCGCCCGTCTTTTGGGCCAGCCAGCCCACCATGTCGAAAGCCTCGGTGCCGCTGGCCGAGCAGATGCCCATGCGGTGAAAGGCTTCGGGGTCTGCGAGTGCCTGCGCCTGGGCAAGTTGCATGGGTGCCGACAGGCGGCGAAGCACCGAGGAGGGCGAATACTGTTTGCCCTTTTCAAGTTGCTCCCGCAGGGCCATGACCCGGCGGCCGAAATAAACCGCCGACTCGGTGGCCTGCGACATCGCCATGGACCACGGTGTCGGCAAAAGCCGCCGCCCCTTGCTGGTGTGCAATGTATGGGGTGAATGGTGGCGCGGGTCGTGTTGCACAACATGCTGCAGCAAGTCCCGCACTGCCGCCGAAGGCCCTTCGACCCAATGCACAAACCAGCCGCTTTGGTAATGCAGCACTACGTGCAGACCGAGGGGCGTGTTGTGGCGCAGCGACTCCGTGCGGATGTTTTCCATCTGCGCGAAGATGCCTTCCCGCATGTTGCACATGCTCGCCGTCACCACGCGCTCAACCTCCGTCTCTCCTGGAGCGGCGACATATGGCGCTACGTTGGGCGCCGTGTCCGGCGCTGCGTTGTTGGTCATGAATGCATCCTGCCTTACAACCGAAACGCACGTCAATCCTTTGGCATTGAAACCAAATGTGAACGAGACAGAAGTAGTAGTCCGGAGAGCCATGGTCCTACACAGGGGACCCAAATGGGTACGTGGTGACGCAGTTACCATGCAAGCCTTCCCGGCAACAGGCCGTGACAGCCAGGCCTGCTACGGGTGACTACTGTTGCCCGCAAACCATGAACTCACCTAGCATCACCCGCATGATCCCCATGAAACTTCACACACCTTTGCGTATTCTGGTTGCCGCGTTCACGGCAGTATTGCTGGCCAGTTGTGCCGCAGCGCCCGGCGCTACCGCGCCATCGCAAGCCGCTGCACCGCGGCCCAAACTCGTTGTCTTCCTGGTGGTGGACGGGCTGCCGCAGCGCCAGGTGCTGGACTATCGCGACCAGCTCGCGCCCGATGGCCTGGCACGCTTCCTTGACCGCGGCGCCTGGTTCGCCAACGCGCATTACGGCCATGCTTTCACCGTCACCGCGGCCGGCCACGCCACCATGCTCACAGGCGCTTACCCGCATCGCACCGGCATCATCGGCAACGACTGGCGCGACCCCATCACCGCAGAGCCGGTGTATTGCACGGGCGACACCACGGCCACTTACATCGGCCACCAGACCAATGCGCTCGACGGCACCAGCCCGAAGAACCTCAAGGTGGAAACGGTGGGCGACGTGCTGCGGCGGGTAGACAGCCGCTCAAAAGTGATCGGCATCTCCGGCAAAGACCGCGGCGCCATCCTGCCCGCCGGCAAAACCGGCACGGCCTATATGTACATGGGTGCCACAGGGCAGTTTGCGTCCAGCACGCACTACATGGCCGCGCATCCGGGCTGGGTCAATGCCTTTAACGGCCAGAAGCTGGCCGACCGTTACTTCAAGACCGAATGGAAAGCCCTGCTGCCCGAGGCCGCCTATGCGCGCTCTGTGCCCGACCAGCAAAAATGGTTTGGCCCCGCCGGCGGCGGTTTGCCAGCCATGTACGGCGCGCCCGACGACACGGCGCCCGGACCGCGGTTTTACAGCTCGCTGCTGCGTGGTCCTTTTGTCGATGCCATGTCGCTGGAGTTTGCCCGCGCGGCCATTGCCGGCGAGCAGCTGGGGCAAGACGACATTCCCGACATCCTGTCCGTCAGCCTGTCGGGCCACGACTACGTGAACCACGCCTACAGCGCCGAGTCACGCCTGTCGCACGACCACCTGCTGCAACTCGACCGCATGCTGCAGGCCTTCTTCCAGGACCTGGACGCCCGCGTCGGCAAGGACAACTACCTCGTCATGCTGACGGCCGACCACGGCTTCATGCCGTCACCTGACTACCTCGCCAGCCAGGGCCGTGGGGCCGGTCGCGTCAACAGCAGTCAGGTGCTGTGGCGCGTCAACACCGGCCTGGAAAAACGGTTTGGCGAAGGCAAATGGACGGCGGGGTTCTCCGGCTCCAGCTTGCTGTTCGACAAAAAACTCATCGCGCAAAAGCAGGCAGACCCGAATGCCCTGGCAGAAGAAGCCCGCACCCTGCTGCTGGCAGAGCCCGGCTTTGCTGCGGCCTATACCCGCCGCGAACTGGCAAGCGCAAGCCGTGCCGGTGCGCCATTTTTTGATCAGATCCGAAAATCCTGGCACGCCGATGTGTCGGGCGACGTGCAGTATTCACTCAAGCCCGGCTGGATGTTCGGCAACACGGTCGCCACCCATGGTTCCCCGCATCCTTATGACACGCAAGTGCCCATCCTGATGTACGGCCCGGCCTGGATAAAGCCCGGCCGCATCGATGCGCGGGTGGAAGTGGTGGACATTGCGCCCACGCTGTCACGCCTGCTGCGCATTGCGCCGCCTTCCGCGGCCGAAGGCAAGTTGTTGCCGCTACAGGGGCTGTAGGGCCCCAGGCCCGGCTTTAAAGACCAGTCGCCGGCGCTACAGCGCCCGCACGGGCACGCAGAGCCAGCAACTGAAGGTGCCGGTCTTCGGGTCCATCACGAAGTCTTCTTCATACAGCTCCAGCGCCGGCTTGTTCTCCGGCTGGTAGCCGCTTTGCGGCAGCCACTCGGCGAACATGTGCGTCCAGGCTTCGTGCACTTCGTTGCCCGGCTTGCCGGTAAAACGGCCGCAGGCATAGCGCCCGCCGCCAAAGTTTTGCACGCCTGTCTCGCCTTGCGGTTTGAAAGCCTCGTTCACCTCAATGCAGGCGTCGTAGCGGCATTTTTCGGCCGGCGTGATCTCGGGGTTGTCCTGGCTGATGCCGTACATCCTGGGGCGCGGGTTCATGTGGCCGTGCTGGCCGCACCAGGCGACAAAGCGTTGCCACAGCTGCGCCACGCCGTCGCCGTAAGGGCCGGTGTTGCGCATGTAAGCCAGGCGCATGGCAGGAATGGTCTTCAGTTCAATGTGCATGCTCAAACCTCTTTCAGATAAAACCGGCCCCACGGGCCAGAGGGTTCTATCTTTAAACAATGCCATGAGGGAGTCTTGATTCATCTTGTGATTGCCTTGATGAATCTTGCTAAGTTCACGCTGCTGGCGCGCTGCCCAGTCGCGCCAGCCGCCGCGCCGCCAGGCCGTGGGCGTTGTGCCGAAATGGGCGCGAAAGGCACGGCTGAAAACCTCGGCCGACGCAAAGCCCGTGTCGAGCGCGATTTGTAGCGCGGTCTGCGGTGAAAAAATGAGTTGCTGGGCTGCCGACTCCAGCCGCAGGCGGCGCACGCAGTCAGCCAGGGTTTCACCCGTGACCGCCTGAAACACGCGGTGAAAGTGCCAGGGCGAAAAGTGAGCCACATCGGCCAGCGCTTGCAAGTCCAGCGTGCCGGCCAGGTTGGCGCTGACGTGGTCTACCACCCGGTTGATGCGGGCGATATACGTGCGGCGGGCCGCGGGGTCAAGGCCGGGCTCCGTCATGAAAGTTCGGCCACAAACTTTTCAGCCTGCGCCAGCATGCCGCGGCGTATGGCGGTGAACACCGCCTTGGGAAAATCTGCCGGCAACTGCGCGGCCACGCGCTCCAGCGCGTACGGCACCTGCAGCACCAGCGCCACCATCTGGTCGAAGGCGCCCGGCACACCGCTTTGCCGCGCCAGCGCTTCCCAGTGGCGGGTGCGGATTTCGTGCAAATGGTAGTGCGCGTTTTTGCTGCGCAAGGCCATGGCCAGTTTGGCGCGGCGTGGGCTGATCTGGTTGGGCCCGTTGCCGATGATGGGCCAGGCCGACAGCACGTCGTACAGCGGCGTCATGCGAAAGCTGCCGCCGCGCTCCAGAAAGATCGAAAAATTCTTGGCATGGCCGTCAGTGGCGGCCATGATCCAGAAGGCCAGCTGGACCTGCGCGAAATGCAGAAGATCGGCGCGGGCATTGCTGCTTCCGCTCAGCAAGTCCAGCCCTGTGCGAATGCCTGGGCCGCCGTCGCTTTCATACTTGAGGTCACCGGGCGTCCCGGTGGCTTGGCAGAAATCCTCTTGCGGCAGGCGGGCGATCCATTGGCCGCCGTCCATCCAGCGCCTGTCAAAGCGCTCCACGATCAGCACCTTGCGCCGGCCGAAGCGGCCCATTTGTGTGGGCGCGACCTCAAACCCCAGTTCACCCAGCAGGGCGGCGCAGAGCCATTCGTTTTCCACCGAGTCCGACATGTCGGCGCGCATATTGCCGACCAGGCCCAGCGGTAGTTTGAAGATGTGCGTGGTGGGTGTAGAGCCCGACGGCAGGTGCCAACGCTGGCCAATGCGCAGCAGCGCTGTCTTTTCCTGAGCGCCGGCAATGGATATCCGGAAATCGTCCGCCAGCGAGGCGCCTTCCACACCGTCCCCGGTTACGTCACCCAGCAGCGTCTCCACCTGGCTGTCGGTCAGTGCCGTGCTGTCGATGCGGTCGTGCGGCGGTGGCCGCTGGCCCTGTGGCAGCAGCTGCAGCGCGCCCACGCAATCCCGGCCGATGGCTGCCAGCAGGTCGGCCGCGCGGATTGAAGAAGTCCCAAAGCGGCGGCGCAGCCGTTCGCGGATGCGGCTGCTGTCGGGTAACAGGTTGTCAAAGTAGTGCTCTACCTTGGGGCCCATCACATCGCCGCCCCCGGCCGGCATGGGCAGTGAAACCGACAGCGGCCGCGCATGGGGCGACTGCGGCCAGCTTTGGTCATAACGAAAACCCGGCGTGCCGGTTCGCGTCCAGAACCACAGGCCCACATGCTGGCCGTTCATCCACACGTCAAGATCGGCAAATGCCATGGGCCACCTTTTTAAACTGTTTCGTCATGCTTTCCCAAGCGCTTTCTCCGGTTACCAATCGGCTGTGGGGCTGTTCGCGGTGGGGGCGGGTGGGGTGTCAGTCTCGGCATACCGCCGCAAGTCTGCCAGCAGCAGTCGCGCGTCCAGCGCATGCAGCACCTGAAGCAACTGGTCGAGGCTCACCGCACCGGGGTTTTTTTCAATATCGGCCATGCGGACCTGCTTGACGCCTATGCGCTCACCCAACGCGGTCTGCGTCAACCCGCGTGCTTTTCGCAGCGATTTCAAATGCACTGACAGCTGTGCTGATGTCTGAACGGGAAAGGTTTGAAGCGTGCTCATGGATACCGCCTTTGAGTGATATCTGCATAATATCGTTTTTAGACAATATTGTCAAAATATCGCTCAAGGGCGATCAAATGGCCAGGCTTGTACCGTCCCCGCCAGCATCCGTGTTTTGCGAAGCCTGTGGCCTGTCAACAGTCCCTAGGTCGCCTTGCGTATCGTGCCCTGCGCCGCTGCGCACAAGGTACGCTCTTGCCCGCGCAGCACAAAAATATCGCATCGGCATACCGCCTGGGTCTTGCCACTGCCCACCACCGAGGCTACGGCCAGCAGGCGGTCGGCATCCTTGGCCGGCCGCAGGTAATTGATCTTGAACTCTGACGTGACAGAGTCGCCCAATACAGAGCCGCCGGCAAACGTCAGCGCGTTGTCCGCAAGATAAGACAACACACCGCCATGCACAAAGCCGTGCTGTTGCAAGAGGCCGGGCACCACAGGCACCGACAGCTCCGCGCCGCCGGGCGCAAAGGCATCCAGCTGCGCGTTCAGCATCGCGCTAAAGGGCTGTTGGCCCAGCACCTGACGGCCCCAGGCCAGCAAGTCAGCGGGCATGCTGGCTGCGCGAAAACGGCGGAGTCAAGCGCCTGCCGCCCGACACCAGCCAGCGCAGCAGGCGTATGTAGGCCGGCCAGGGCACCTGCCGTGGCTCGTTGCCCAGCGAGAGCTGCGCCTGCGACAGCACGTCTTCCACGCAAACATCGTGCAGGGGGCCAATCACCAGCGGCCACAAGAGCAGGCCAGTGCCGCGTGTGTTCATCTCAATGCGGTGCTCCAGCACGCAATGCGCAGGCGTGGCGTCCAGCACCTCAAAGCCGTGCCAGCCGTCAAACCCCGCCGGTGCGGTCAGGCGAAACCGCACCGACTGCCCCGGCGTATAGGCTTCCACCACATAGCGGATAGGCCCATGCCCACCGATGGCTCCCACGGCCAGCGGCCTGTCGAACTTCAGGCGCGGCCAGACCTTGCCGGGCCACAAGGCATCGGCCGGCGAGCCCAGCGAATCAATCAGCGCGCCCACCTGCTCCGGGCTGGCGTGCAGCAGACGTTGATGAACATTGACGACTTTCATGCAGCTACTCCTTGTTGAAATCGGGAAGGTGTTTCAGGGGGCCATGGCCATCCAGGCCGCGTGTTCCAGTGCGGCCCTCACTTTGGGTGTGACGGCCGGGGTGGGCTGGCTGACCCAGCCCTGCGTAAGCGACATCGCCGGTGAAAACATCAGCGCCATCCACAGGTGAAAAGGCATGGCCCGCATCTCGCCGGCCTCCACCTGCTGCGCCACCCAGGCCCTCAGCGTGGCAAAGGCCTGCTCATTGGCCGCGTCGATCTCGGCGCCGCCTGCCATGTCGCCGCCGCGCCGCAGCGTGTGCAGCAGCCGTGCCTGGTCGGGGTGTTGCAGCACCCACTGGATGTACGCGCGCATCAGGCCCTTGACGCCGGCCTGGGCAGAGGCCTTGCCGCTGATGGGCTGCATCAGCGCCCCATGGAAATCGCGCAGCGTGTGCGCATACAGCGCGTCGGCCAGTTGTGCCTTGGTGGGAAAGTGGTGGTACAGGCTGCCGTTGCTCACGCCCGCCTCCTGGCGAACCATGTCCATCGACGCGGCCGTGAAGCCGTGCGCCAGGAACACCTTGGTGGCGGCGTCCAGCAGGCGCTCCCGGGTGGAGAGGGCGGCAGCGGCAGGGGGTGTGGCAGAACTCATGACTAGAGTATTACTCTAGATTGATACTCTGTCAACTTCCATGCGGCTGCAGGGCAACCGGCGGCCCAGGCCGCAGGAAACCTGCGCGCAAATTGGCGACAATACAAACCAGAAAGCGAGACCCCCATGCCATTGCAATTTGCCGACCGCCTCAACAACGTTGAAACCTCCGCCATCCGCGAACTCTTCAAACTACTGGGCAAGCCCGGCATCGTCAGCTTTGCCGGCGGTTTTCCGGACCCTGCCATGTTCGACGTGGCCGGCATCCAGGAGGCCAGCAACAAGGCCCTGAATGAAGAGCCCGGCGGCACGCTGCAATACGGCGCCACCGAAGGCTACGGCCCGCTGCGCGAACAGCTCGCCGCCTTCATGGCCACCAAGGGCGCCAAAGACGTCGCCCCCGAAAACCTCATCGTTACCACCGGCAGCCAGCAGGCGCTTGATTTGCTCGGCAAAACCATGATCTCCCCCGGCGACAAGGTCATCGTCGAAGGTCCCACCTTCCTGGCCACCATTCAGTGCTTTCGCCTCTACGGCGCAGAACTCATCAGCGCACCGATTGATGCCAACGGCGTCAAGACCGACGAGCTCGAACAACTCATCGCCCAGCACAAGCCCAAGTTTGTCTACCTGATTCCCACTTTCGGCAACCCCAGCGGCGCGCTGCTCAGCCTGGAGCGCCGCAAGAAGGTGCTGGAGATGGCCGTCAAATACCAGACCCTGATCGTCGAAGACGACCCGTATGGCGACCTCTACTTCGGCGAGGCACCACCCCCCTCACTGCTGGCCCTGAGTGCCGGCGTGCCCGGCAGCCGCGAGCTGCTGGCGCACTGCGGTTCACTCAGCAAGGTGCTGAGCCCCGGCCTGCGCGTGGGCTGGATGATCGCCCCCGCCGAACTGCTGGCCAAAGCCACCATGTGCAAACAGTTCAGCGACGCCCACACCAGCACCTTCGCCCAGGCCACCGCTGCCCAATACCTCAAGGCCGGCCGCATGCCCGCCACGCTGACCCATGTGCGCAAGGTGTACGGCGAGCGCGCCAACGCCATGGGCGCAGCGCTCAAGCGCGAGCTCGGCGACGCGATTGAATTCACCCAGCCGCAAGGCGGCTTGTTCTTCTGGGCACGCCTGACGGGCGCGGGCGGCAAAAGCAAAGACGCCGGCGAGTTCGCCAAAAAAGCCATTGAGCAGCTCGTGGCCTTTGTGCCCGGCGCGCCGTTCTACGCCAGCAACCCGGACCTGGCCACGCTGCGGCTGAGCTTTGCCACCGCGGATGTGGCGAAGATTGAAGAGGGTGTGGGGCGGTTGGGCAAGGCGCTTTGATGAGATAGCCTGAGGTCAGCTGGGTGGGTTGGGCGGGGTAGATAAGCAAAAAATAGATAAGCGGTGGAGGGGAAAAATGCGCTTCGTTAAAACATGGGCTTTGGTTTTTTTGCTTGCGGGCCAAAGCGGCTTCGTATGGGCGGGGGATGCGGTTCGGGCTTTCGCTTCGGAACTGATGCTTCATGAAAGCAAGCAGGTGATGCAGCCAGACCGCCCGCTGAAATATTCAGATCCGGAGGGTGGTGCCGCGTTGCGCGCATTGCTGGCGCCTGCAAGGGCCAAAGTCGTCATGGACGACTATTTTGTGGAATTTCCAAAAAGTATTGGCCAGCCGGACATTCCGAAACTGATCGGGCCTCTCGTCAAGCGCTATGAGAAAGCTTTCAATGCAGACCCCCGCGCTTATGAAGAGGAATACCTCGATGCCTTGAACTGGATGGTCATTCCTATCGAAGGCGCCAGCAAGGCAGCCTCCACAAACATGAAAGAAAACGCGGCAGCAGGCGGACCCGATGCGGAAGCCGCGCAAAAAATTCTTGAGACATTGCAAGGTCTTTCAGACAGCATGATGAAACTTGTTGCGCAAAGCATCAGGGACAAGGCCAACAGCGGCGTCTATAGCCCAGCGGGCAAAGCGCGTGCACTTTCCATGGCTGACCGTGTGGTTGCCACCCTGCGACCTGCGCCGCCAGCGCAAGCCCGATTCGCCCAGCAGGCACCCGCCGCGGCAGTGAGCCCCCGGGACATCGAAGAACGCTTTTCGCGCCAGTCGCTCTTGGCCCCAGATGCGCTGGAACAGTTGCAGCGCTGCAATGCTGGTGTTCCGCGGCAACGCTATGAGGAACTCGTTGAAAACACCCAAAAGGGCAAAACCGTCACCGGCTTTATGGGGCAGGCGGGCGCCTCTAAGCTGGTGGGAATCGCGGACCAGTTCTGGACCTGCATCGGCTTCAGCCCTGCCGGGCATGCCATCTTGCCGGTGGAAGTCTTGCGCAACACGGTCGTGACGGTCGGCGCCACCCGCGCCGGCCTTGTCAATTGGCGGCGCCAGTTGTTGGCGGAACTGGCCACTTACGGAAAAGCCCAGGGCCTGATTGAGCTGCGCAGCGGCAACGCCTACGCGGTGTCCTATACGCTGACTCGCGATGGCGGGGTGACCTTGTCCTACGACTCCTCGCTGTTGAAGCCAGGCAGCTACAACAGGGCCGACTACAGGGCCGTGATTTCAGAGCCGCCCATTAGCAACGTGATGACCCGCTACGTTGGGGAAAGCAAGACAAAAAGCGGCGCCACGCTTCTGGCTCCGCTGGCGCGTGCGCCGCTCACCAGCGACGGCTACATCCCGATCGTCGGAACCGCGGCTACCGCAGCGGCCAACTTTGCAGGCAGCGTATGGAAGTCGGAGGCGTTGCAGGTGCCGGGAAACATACTCCGCCTGAACCCGGACGGCGTTGCCATTTACCAGATGCCCAGGTCGTCAGACACCGGCCAGTGGAAGGTGGCTGGCAACGTCTTGCAGGTGTCTTTGAAATCTGATGTTCATTACTCGCTTGCACTCACCGAAGACGGCCGGTTTTTGCAAGGAGAGCTTCGCCGGCAAGAGCTCCCACGGCCCGTCCACATACCCGGTGTCCCTGTGATTCCCCAGGATGATGATTTCGATCCCGAACTGCGCTTCAAGATATCGCGGCTGCACCGCGAGTCTGATACCGAACAAGAAAAAGTCGTTACCGCCAGGCGAGATGCGGCAAAGCAATCTGCCGGCCTTGCTGTGCAAAAGCTGGTTGCCAGGGCCGAAGAGCAAAAGACGCAGATACTGGCCGAAACCTCCGAGCAAGAGGCCAAAGAGCAGGCCTTCGAAACCGCCCGCAGTGGCAAGCCAGAAAACACATGGCGAGTGTGTTCTGGCTCTCTGTATTCCGACCTCCTGACTGCGAAGTTCACCTCCGCGGCGACGGCTGCAGAATTTTCCGGCAAAAGCGTCGGTGAGATTTGCTATGCATGGCTGGGCACGCGCAAAGAGTGGAAGGCCACCATTCTTCAGCAGGGGTGCAACGGCCGTTGCGCGATGCAGTGAGGGGTGCATGACGTACAACTGGCACAGTACAGCTCGCAGTACAACCAGTGCGCGCCGCGCCCGCATAGGCGTAACACACACGCGCTTTCGCACTTTGGCCGAGTCCTTTGCGAGTACCTGTATCCGCGGGCGGTGTCGCACGATAGATCGACTAATTAAAAAAGGCGCTTGTGAGTGACTACCAGCCGGATTCTTTCACCAACCCCGGGCCACAAGGCGGCGGTATGAACGCAGACGCTTACCCCGCGCCACCCCAATTGCATTGGGCTTTGGTGCTGCTGTTTACGCTCCTCACGCTTGGGGTCTTCATGATCGTCTGGATGTTCGTCCAATCCACCTGGGTGCGAAAAATCAATCCGGCGTCGAATGCGACCACCCAATTCGTCATTTATGTCCCGCTGGCCATCTTTGCCCAGATACTGTTTGAAGGCTCAGACAACCTCAAGGGGGTTGGTTTTCTCTTGATGCTCGTGTCGTATGTGATTTTCTATTTCGGGGCTTATTCCATCCGAAGGTCCATGCTGAACCACTACAACAGCGTTGAACCCATGCAGCTTGAGCTTTCAGCGGCCATGACTTTCCTCTTCAGCACCTTCTATTTGCAGTACCACATGACCCGTATTGCGCAATGGAAAGCCGCTTCCAAGTTGGCCATATAGCAGCTCCCGGGCCTGTTTACCTTCATGACTTCTGCCGCCGCGCACAGCGCTTCCCACGCCAGCATTTCCCCCGCCGTCCGGCGCTCCATCCTTCTTCTTTCATTTGGCACCTTTGCCAGCATGATGGCCCAGCGCATTTGCGACGCCATGCTGCCCGAGCTGTCGCGCGTGTTTGCCGTCAGCCTGGCCCAGGCCGCACAGGTCGTGTCGATATTTGCCATGACGTATGGCGCGTCGCAGCTTTTTTACGGCCCGCTCGGCGACAGGCTGGGCAAGTTTCGCGTCGTCACCTTTGCCACGCTGGGCTGCAGCGTCGGCAGCCTGCTGGCCGTGTTTGCGCACAGCCTGGATGCGCTGCTGTTTGCCCGCCTGCTGATGGCGCTGGGCGCGGCGGCGCTGATTCCGCTGGGCATGGCCTGGGTGGGCGACAACGTGCCCGCCGACCAGCTGCAGGAAATGCTCACGCGCACTGGCCTGGGCAGCACGCTGGGCATTGTGTGCGGCCAGCTGATTGGCGGCCTGCTGACCGATGCTTTGGGCTGGCGCTGGGCCTTTGTTTTCATGACGGTGCTGTTTGCCGTGGTGGGCACGCTGCTGTATGTGGACCTGCGCCGCCAGAATGCCGCACAGCGCGCCGAGGGCAAAGACCCGGCCGCCGCACCAAGCCAGCCCGTGCAGCGTACCCATTTCGTCACGCAAGCGCTGGAGATCATCACCGGTCGCTGGTCACGCGTGGTGCTGATCATGGCGGTGATAGAGGGCGCCGCCGGCTTTGGCGTGCTGGCCATCTGGGCCTCGCACCTGCACCATGCCCTGGGCCTGTCGCTCTCGGTGTCAGGCGCCATCGTGGCGCTGTTTGGTCTGGGCGGCGTCGGGTACATGGCCGCAGGCCGCCCGCTGATACGCCGCTTCGGCCAGCACAGCCTGGTGATTCTGGGCGGCACGATGATCGGCGTCAGCGCCCTGGTGCTGGCCTACACCCCGCACTGGGCTCCGGCCATTCCGGCCAGCCTGGTGGGTGGGTTTGGCTTTTTCATGTTCCACAATGTCATGCAGGCCAACGCAACGCAGATGGCGCCGCATGCGCGCGGCACCGCCGTCTCGATGTTTGCTTCTTTCCTGTTCCTGGGCCAGTCGATTGGTGTGGTGCTGGCTGCCAGTTTGATTGAACGCATTGGGAGCAGCGCGGTGGTGGCGCTGGGTGGGGCGGTGATGGCGGCGGAGGGGGTTTACTTTGCCTGGGTGTTGAGAAGGCGAGACGGCAAGTCATCTCTTCAAGTCAAATAGACTCTGGAGAACTTCAATTGAAAGTATCGGATATGACCAAATCGTTTTTCAGTGCTGGAATCATCACGCTGATGGTGCTCGGTTTTACGCCTGCGGCTCATGCCCAACTAGCGGTTGCTTCAGGAAACTATGAGAACGATCTCGGCCAGTTGTATGGCGCAGCTCAATCGTTGGGAGCCATCAAAGACCTGTGCGCTGAAGAATTTCCTGAGCACAAGGCAAAAAATGAAGCCGCTTACGCCGCTTGGCGGGCAAGGGCGGCGCCCCTTCTGCAAGAAGTGGAAAGCAATATGTCGGCCATGATTGAGCGGGAGACCAAAGGTGATCGCGCGAAGGCCGACGCGGTTCGCGCGCAACTCGATCGAAGGATTGTTGACTTCAAGGCTAATCAGAGGCGCACTGTGTTTTCGAGCGACCCCGCGCGAGCCCGAGAGCGTTGCGCCGCCTATCCCGCGCTTATTACTTCTCCAACCTGGGACTTTGAGAAATCCATGGCGGGGCTGGTTGCTACCATGCGCAAAGGCCCAGTGAAGCCTTAGCGGGCGGGCTAAGAAGCGGCCTGGGCTACGTCGCCATCGCCGCCCGCTGATTCGTCGCTTCGGTCAGCATGGCCTGGTGATTCTGGGTGGCGCGCTGATCGGCATCGGCGCCCTGGTGCTGGCCTATACCCCGCACTGAGCCCCGGCCATTCCGGCCAGCCTGGTGGGTGGGTTTGGTTTTTTCATGTTCCACAACGTCATGCAGGCCAACGCAACGCAGATGGCACCGCATGCGCGCGGCACGGCCGTCTCGATGTTTGCTTCTTTCCTGTTTTTGGGCCAGTCGATTGGTGTGGTGCTGGCGGCCAGCTTGATTGACCGCATTGGGAGCAGTGCGGTGGTGGCGCTGGGTGGGGCGGTGATGGCGGTGGAGGGGGTTTACTTTGCCTGGGCGTTGCGGCGGCGTGGCTCGCCTGTTTGATCCCGAACGCCGGCTGAACTGAGTCGAAAAGATGCCTTCTTTATCGTTTCAGCTTTGCTTTTACGGCCAACAGCCACGCACGCATGAAGGCATATCGTATGGAAATGACGACCGCCGCACAAGCCACTATTTCAAGTGAAACCAACACCATGGCGTGCACTGTGTACTGCCCATAGAACTCAGGGGTAGGCCAAAAAGCAAGGTGCACCACGATGTACATCAAGCTTGTTATCAGGATAACTTGCTCTGTTTTTCGAATGTGAAGTAAAGGCGTCAAGAAGAGCGCGGCAAATGCTATGTAGGTGAGGGATGTGGTCATCTTGTGTGAGTCCACCTCGTAAAGAGTCGAGAAGACCGCATGAATGAGAAATAGAACCGTGACCACGGCGAGGCTTGCTTTGTAAATCCTGAGCATGTATTTTCGGCGCCGCTGCTTATTGAGTAGTTCTTTGAGGTCGGTATCTTATTTTCACTCAACTCAACTTCTCGCAAGCGCGAGTAAATTTGCCTTGAATTGCGTCGCATTTATACAGATTTGCATTTGCTTTGAACTTGAGTCACATTCGCACCATTACGGGAGGTTAACGATGAAGGTTCGTCTAAGTTGCGTGCTTGTTAGTGCATTGATTCTCGGGGTAGGCGGATTCGCTATCTTTACCAGCGCTGGACTGAATCTTCCAGCTCTGTTTGATCCGAAATACGCGGTGATCTGGTCGGGCGTGTCCGGTGCGGCTATAGCCGCATTCATTTCACTGTTCGGCGTAATCGCCGCAAATAGGCACAGTCTGAACCTGCTGGACAGAAGGAACGCCCATGACACGGCCGCGGCTATCGTGCAGCGCAGCCACGATGCACAACAGAAAGAGGAGGACCGTAAGGCCGCAATTCGGCGCGAGGTATACACCAACGCCGTTGAGGAGGTACATGCGGTGTTGGCGGTCCTAGGCAGTCTTCCGGAGCGGCCTTTGAGCGAGGAGTCCACTGACGTCGAGGGTCTACAACTTTTCTTGAAAGCCAATGCCAAGGTGTGGTTGGTTGCAGAAAGCGAGGCAGCTCTACTTTCACGTGAGTTAACTAGTCTAATGAGCGAGCTCTATATAAAAGCACTTCGAACCGCATATCCTCTTCGGTTCGCGATGGAACCGGTGCGGGATCTTGATCGCGAAACGGTGCATGTGGAATCGGAAATTCGGCGTCTCGCCACGCGGATGAGTGAGGTTAAGGAACGGTCCGGCAGTTTCGAGGAGCAGGAGTCCGCAGGCGAGGCGTGGGTCAAAGAAAACCAATGGCTCAAGACACTCAAAGCAGAGCGAAACCGACAAGTCAGGCTAATAGCGCCGATGCGTTTGGCGCAAGCCAAGGGACTGTTTGAGGACCTAAGGCTTGTGCAGAAAGCCATTGTGAAATTGGTAAGTGCGCTACGTAAGGAGCTTTATCTTCAGCCCGACGAAGACCGTTTTCTCGCCCAACTTTCCGATATGGAGTCACGAGCGCTTGCAGCACTAAATCGCGCCTACGGCATTGAGGCTTGACAGTACACGACCCCATTCATAAAGAGCTGGAACATGCTGAGTGAAGCCCAGTTTAGTGATATTGCTCGCGCAATAGTTCGTGGGGCTTGTGGTCTAGTTGCGTGATGAAGGAGCCGGCCACTCGGACCCGATCGCGGATACGACAACGGATGTGAAGGGGACGAAGGTGCGGGGTGCAAGGACATGGCGTTACCTTCTGCGCGCCGCTGACTCCCGATTTGGTTGCTTCGACTTCCCATCCGCGATCTCATGGGCACAGGGCCAGTGACACCCCGCAACAGTAGCGTGTAGAGCCTACGTCCGCCTTGGGAATGGGCAATTTCCCGACATCGGCAGCTCTGGGCGTAGTCCTCAAAATGCTTCCATCGTCTCGATGGAGGTCAATGCATGGAAACCAAACGACTTCGTCTGTCAGGTGGCACCGAGCTTTCTTACTTCACGGCGGGCGAGGCGTCCAGACCCGCCTTGTTGCTGTTGCACGGTACCCCGAATTCATCGCGAATGTTCCGTGAGGTCGCGCCGGCGCTGGCGCAGTCCGCTTATGTCGTCGCGCCTGACCTGCCTGGGCACGGCAAGTCTGACGTGCTGCCAGCGGTCTCGTTTGCCGCTATCGGTCAGGCGATCTCTGAACTGCTGGACCGGCTTGAGATCGGGCCGCGGTTTATTTACCTGCATGATTGGGGAACGCCGGTGGGGCTACAGATTGCGATGCAGGCGCCCGAGAAGGTCCTTGGCCTCATCATCCAGAACGCCAACGCGCACCGAACGGGGTGGGGACCGGGATGGGCTGCGCAGCTGGACTACTGGTCGCAACCGAACGCGAAAAACGAGGCGGAGGTCACCGCGCATCTGACTCTGGAGGGCACGCGTGACACGTATATCTCCGGCGTTTCACCGGAGGTGGCTGAACGGATCCCTGCCGAACATTGGGAAGAAGACTGGCGGGTGATGAACCTGCCGGGCCATATGGATACGCAGCGAGCGCTGATTGCAGACTACAAGAACTACGCCAGCCGATTCGACGCCGTCGCAAAGTACCTCGAGCGCTGGCAGCCACCTGCATTGATGGTCTGGGGGCGGCACGATATCTATTTCGATCTCGCCGAGGTGCTTTCGTGGATGCGAGCGCTGCCGAGGATGGAGGCCCATGTGCTCGACGCTGGCCACCTGCTGCTGGAGACGCATGCGGCCGCAGCTGTGCCGCTGATGCTCGACTTTATAAAGCGCACCCAAAGGAAGGCGAAGGAAGAGGGATAAGGAGTGAGGCTTCGCGACCCTTCACGCCGTCTTCACCACCGTCACAAACTCCGTCCCGCTCTCAGGCAGCCAGACCTCTCCAGGCCGGCCCAATATCTGCCGCACACTTGCCCCAGCACGCGGCATGGTGATCACCTCAAACTTCTCGGTGGCCGGGTCAAAGCGCAAGAGGGCGTTGCTGCTCCACTCTGAGGCCCAGACGATGTCTTTGTGGTCAACGTACACGGCGTAGACGTGTGGCTCGGTGCCGGGGGCTTTCCACGCGCGCCAGCTGCTGGGGCCTGTGCCCAATGCGGGGTCGTGCATTGAGAGGTTGCCGCTGTTCCATTCTGATACCCAGATGCGGCCCCTGCTGTCTGACCAGACGCGGCGGGCGCCCTGGCGTGGGGTGGGTGGCTCGACGATGCGTGATTCGCCTGTCTTGCGGTCGAGCTGCGCGATGAATGAGCCGGCCAGCGAGCACCACCACACGTCGCCCTTGGGTGTGGCGCAGATGCCGTAGGGGCCGCGTCCGCGGGGGGACTCTTTCACGGTGACGGTGCCGGCGCGCACCTCTACCTTGCCGACGTAGCCGCTTTGGCCGGTGAACCAGAGGTTGCCGTCGCCGTCGAAGGCGCAGGTGTTGAGGTTGGCGTACGGTGTGCCTGCGGGCAGGGGGAAGACCTTGACTTCGCGAGAAGGCCAGGCCACGCGGGCGATTGCGTTTTGCCCGCCGTCGGTCAGCCAGGCTGCGCCGTCGGGCCCGGCAATGACGCCGTGGGGTGATGAGCCGCTGCCCAAAGCCACCAGGTCTGACTTGCCGGTGCGTGGGTCAAACCAGCCGAGGTGGCCGCTGCGCTGGGCCGAGAACCACACGCCGCCGTCGGGTGCGGGGGCGATGTCGTGAATGCCTGTGAAGGTGCGGGCGTTGAGCGGCCACGATTGCAGGCGGACAGTGCCGGGTGTTTGTGCGTGTGTGGCGGCCGGCAAACTGAAACCGGCCAGAGTCGCCAAACTGGGCAGGGCCACCAACGCGGTGCGCCGGTTGATCTGGGTTGCGTCTGATTGTTGAGGAGCGTGGGATGAAGCGGGTGTCTGCAATGCCATGGCAAAACCTCCTGCGCATCTTGCTTTATGCGCTGAACACGGTGAACGGTGGTGTCTCTCTGGCATTTTGGCGGCAATGCGCGCCGCCATCAAGCTCACTTGTGTGTACTCAACTCGTGCACGCGGTCTGCGTTGGTGGTGCTGCGGGCGCCCTTGAGGTGCAGCTCTACGTTGGTTGCCTTGTCGCCCACGGCGGCGATGGCTTCACGGAGCTGGTCGTTGGTCACGTCCAGCTTCTTCATCCACTGTTCGGTGCCGGGTTTGTCGTTCAGGTTGATGCGGTCGGGCTGTACGCCTGGCTGCTGGTGGGTACTCGTCATGGTGGTCCGCTCCTTTCCAGCTAAGGTAAAAGACCACATTAACGCGCTCAGAACCATACGTTTGTAGGCCATTGCCGACATCAGCAAGGGGTGAATTCAGGTCGCACCGTCGGCCAATAACCGCTATGCGGCCATTGCCGGCGGGAAATGGCCGAAAAACGGCGAGAAGACGCGCCCGCTACGGCGGCGTGCGGCCCTTTGCTACGCCTACTTGCCGGCCTGCGATACCAGCACGGGCTTCTCGCGGTAGACCTCGGGCATCACGGTCTTCAGGTTCGCGATCTTGGGCAAGTCAAACCTTGCGATGTAAGGCTGGTTGGGGTGCAGGGTGGCGTAGTCCTGGTGGTAGGCTTCTGCGGGGTAGAAGGCGGCGAGCGGCGCGAGCTGCGTCACGATCCTGTTCGGGAAGGCCTTGGCGGCGTCGAGCTGGGCGATGTAGCTTTCGGTCACCTTCTTTTGCTCGGCGTCTTTGTAGAACACGGCTGAGCGGTATTGCGTGCCGCTGTCGGGGCCCTGGCGGTTGAGTGTGGTGGGGTCGTGCGCCACAGAGAAGTAAATCTGCAGCAGCTTGCCGTAGCTGATTTTTTTCGGGTCGTAGGTGATTTGCACGGCCTCGGCGTGGCCGGTGCGACCCGAGCCGATCTGCTCATAGGTGGCAGTGGCTTTGTCGCCGCCTGAATAGCCCGAGACGGCGTTGAGCACACCGTCGGTGTGCTGAAACACGGCCTGCACGCCCCAGAAGCAGCCGCCGGCAAACACGGCGGTGGCGGTGCCCGCCTGTGCGGTGGCTGTGGCGTCCACCGCAGGCGCGGGCAGCTTCACGGCTTTTTCTTCCGCAGCGCGGGCGCTGGTGCCCATGCCCCCGCCAATGAATGCCCACGCGGCCAATGCCACAGCGCCCAGGGTGAAAAGGTATTTGTTCATTTTTAGGCTGCCTTGAAGTTAAGGGCCACGCCGTTCATGCAATAGCGCAGGCCGGTGGGTTTGGGGCCGTCGTCAAACACATGGCCCAGGTGCCCGCCGCAGCGGCGGCACAGCACCTCGGTGCGTTTCATGAAGAGGGTGGTGTCGGTTTCTTCGACCACGGCGTTGCTCATGGCTTGCCAGAAGCTGGGCCAGCCGGTGCCGCTGTCGAATTTGGTGGTTGACGCGAAAAGGGGCAGGTCGCAACCGGCGCAGCTGAAAACGCCGGCGCGCTTTTCTTTATTGAGCGGGCTGGTGAAGGGCGTTTCAGTGCCGGCCTTGCGCAGCACGCGGTACTGGTCGGGCCGCAGCAGCTTTTGCCATTCGGCTTCGGTGCGGGTGACTTCATAGGCGCGCGCGGCCGCGTGGGCGGGTGCGGACGCCAGCAGCCCGCGCAGGCCGGCGGCCATGGCGGCGGAGAGGGCGCCCAGTTGGAGCAGGGAGTTTCTGCGGGTCATCATGCGTTGGCCTCTTTCGGTTGGTTGTTGTATTGCTTGCCGTGAACAGGCGGCATGAAGGTTGGTCGGCGTGGCGCGGCGTTTCTTACGGATGACGACGCCCCTGGTGCGAAAGATTGGATGACGCTGTGCTGGTTCAGTTCCGTGCGGCGAAATGGCGGGCAGCCTGAAATCGCTATCAATACAGTAGCTGCTCGCGCAGACTCCTATTGGGTTGGAGGCCGATTTGATGCTTGAAAATGGCACTGCAGGTGGCGAAATTGGCCCCAAAAGCGCCCGCAGGGCCCACGACGGCTGAAAACAGGCAAAAACAGGCGAAAAAGAGGCAAAAAAGAGGCCCAAATACCACCAAAACTGCCCCGCAGGACGCTATTAAAACAGTAGCTGCTTGCGCCCGTTCTGATTGGTCTTGAGGCCAATTTGGTGCTTAAAAACGGCCTCCTGCAAGCCGCTGAAGCGGCGTTTTCCGATGGCGTGCATTTTCCGCATCGCCGCAGTCCTACAGGCCCGTTTACGCCTGCCCTTTAGACTTGCAGGCAATGATGAAACAGCTCCTGACCCAACTTCGCGACTTTGCGGCCACCATTCCGGACCGCTTGCGCCACCCCACCAAACGCGGCGTGCTGCTGACACTGGCGGCCATTCCGGCGCTGGTGCTGCTGTATGTGCTGATCCTGATTCCGTTCACGCCCAGCATCAACGACCTGCTGAAAGCCAAAACCGCCAAACCGTCGGTGGTGATGTCGTCTGACGGCCAGGTGCTGGCGGTGTTCAAGCGGGCCAACCGCGACTGGGTGAAGCTCGAAGACATTTCGCCCAGCGTGGTGGACGCGCTGATCGCCACCGAAGACCACCGGTTTTACGACCACCACGGCCTGGACATCAAGCGCACGGTGTCGGCCGTGCTGCACACGGCCACCGGCAAGACGCAGGGCGGCTCGACCATCACGCAGCAGCTGGCGCGCAACCTCTACCCGGAAGAAATCGGCCGTTCGTTGTCGATCACGCGCAAGCTGAAAGAAGCCATCACGGCTTTCAAGATAGAGGCGGTTTATTCCAAGGACGAAATCCTGGAGAGCTACCTCAACACCGTGCCCTTTTTGTACAACGCCTACGGCATTGAAATGGCGGCGCGCACCTACTTCGACAAATCCGCCAACGAGCTGGACGTGCTGCAAAGC
The DNA here is from genome assembly GCF_056405975.1 of Polaromonas sp. P1_E12. Taxonomy (NCBI): domain Bacteria; kingdom Pseudomonadati; phylum Pseudomonadota; class Betaproteobacteria; order Burkholderiales; family Comamonadaceae; genus Polaromonas; species Polaromonas sp. P1_E12. Next base: position 826,482 of record NZ_JBFUBB010000001.1, read on the forward strand.
GCCACGCTGGTGGGCATGCTCAAGGGCACGGCCTACTACAACCCGGTGAACAACCCCGAGCGCGCCATGCAGCGCCGCAACACGGTGCTGGCGCAGATGGTCAAGCACGAGAAGCTGCCCGTAGCCCAGCTGGAGGCACTGAAAAAGAAGCCGCTGCGCATCGACTTCGAGCGCCAGGACGAAGAGCTGGGCTCGGCGCCGCACCTGGCGCAGCAGCTGCGCCGCTGGCTGATTGAATGGGCCGACCGCAACGACTACAACATTTATGCCGACGGCCTGGTGCTGCGCAGCACCATTGATTCACGCCTGCAGGACATGGCCAACAAGGCGCTGGCGGTGCAGGTAGACCGCTTGCAAAAGACGGTCGCAGGTGACTGGCGCTTTAACTCGGGCTGGAAGGCCAAGAGCGGCGCGCCGCGCGAGCTGGCCCTGGCCTTCATACGCGACACCGCCGAATACAAGGCCCTGCGCACCAAGGGGCAGGCCGACGACCAGGCCACCAAGGCGCTGCTGGCGGACGCGGAGTTCATGCAAAACCTGAAGGACGAAAAAACGCGCCTGCAGGCCGGCTTCATGGCGCTGGACCCAACCAACGGCCAGGTCAGGGCCTGGGTGGGCAGCCGCGACTTTGCGCGCGACCAGTTTGACCACGTGCAGCAGGCGCGCCGCCAGCCGGGCTCGACCTTCAAGCCCTTTGTGTATGGCGCGGCGTTTGAAAACGGCGCCAAGCCGTCCGACGTGTACCTGGACGGTGAGGTGGAAATCCCGCTGGGGAACGGCGCTTTCTGGCGGCCGACCGACGGCGGCGGCCCCAGCGGCGAGATGATGACGCTGCGCCAGGGCCTGATGTTTTCCAAGAACACGATCACCGCACAGGTCATGCACGCGGTGGGCCCGGCCAATGTGGCCAGGCTGGCCAAGGCCATGGGCGTGCGCCAGAGCAAGCTGGAAGAAGTGCCCTCACTTGCGCTGGGCACCAGCCCTGTCACGCTGAGGGAAATGGTGGCGGCCTACGGCACGCTGGCCAATGACGGCCGTTATATAGAGCCCGTGATCGTTACCCGGGTAGAAGACCGCAACGGCAAGGTACTGGAAGCGTTTGAGCCCAAGCTGGCTGAAACCGTGATGCCGGCCACGGTGGCGCAGACGCTGCTGGACGTGATGCGCGGCGTGATCGACCAGGGCACGGGCGCTGCCATTCGCAGCCGCTACGGCATCCAGGCCGACGTGGCCGGCAAGACCGGCACGACACAGGGCAACACCGACGGCTGGTTCATCATGATGCACCCGCAGCTGGTGGCCGGCGCATGGGTGGGCTTTAACGACAACCGCGTGACCATGGCTGACAGCTATGGGCAGGGTGCCCGCAGCGCGCTGCCGATGGTGGGTGAGTTTTTCCAGGGGGCGATCAAGGCAAAAGTGGTTGACGTGAACCTGCGCTTCCCCGCGCCGGAAGGCGCAGGCGTGACGGACCAGGAGCGGCAGCGCATTGAAGCGCTGCTCAATGGCGCCGAGCCGCCGCAGGAAAGCCAGCCAGGCCAGACCGGTGACGGCGGCATGCCCCAGCCTTTGGGGCAACAGAGCATGTCGGGCGCTGTGGGAGGGCAGGCCACCGAGGGCGGACCGCCGCGCGTGTGGCAGCCGGCGCCGGTGATCAAGTACATCACTGTGAACGGGCCTGCCGCAGACGGCACGCCGGGCGTGGTGCTGCCACCCGAGCAGCCGCGGCGTGTGCAGCCCGATGCTGCGGCGGAAAACACCGCCGTGCCGGGCGTGGTGGTGGGTGCGCCCATCGCTCCGCGCTAGCGCTGTGCGCGGTGCGTGAGACTGCTATTAAATAGATAGCTGCTTGCGCTATTACTGATTGGGTTTCAGGCCTTTTTCTCTTGAATTGTTGCAACGCAGCGCGCGGCGTCAGCGTTTCGTTTTGCGCACCGCGTGCGGGCCGGTGTTGACAAAGCTGGCGTTGCCCAGCCCGGTACCCACCGTCAGCACGGCCCAGCGCTTCACCCCCTGCATGAAGGGCAGCTCAGACAGGCCCTGCACCACCGCATCGTTGTGCAACCGCACCTGGGTGGTCTGGCCGTCCTGGCGCGGCAGCAGTTCGCTGAGGTCATGCGCCAGGTTAAAGCGCGGGCTTTCCCAGTTGCCGGGCAGGTTCTGCGCGCCGGTGGCGATGGAGCCGTCGTCGCAGATCAGGCCGGGGCAGGCCACGCCGACAAACGGCGCCAGGGTGATGCCTTTTCTGTCGGCCAGGCGTTTGAGTTTTTTGAGCATGGCGGCAATGCCCTGCACCAGGTGTTCGCGGCGGGTCACGTCGTCGTCGCCGCGGTGGCCCCACTTTTCCAGGCCCGCCACGCGCACATCCGACAGGTCGGGCGACTTGCTCAGGCGTGGCCGCACAATGCCGCAGCGCACGTTGGTGCCGCCAATGTCTACCGCCAGGAAACCGCCGTATTGCGACAACAGTTCGGGCGGCGCCAGGTGCACCCAGCCGATCAGCCCGCCTTCGTCGGGGTGGTGGCGCAGCGTCATCAAATGCACGCGGGCGTTTTGCTGGTAGAGCAATTCGGCCGCGCGGTCGATGGCCAGTTCGCCCACCAGGCTTTGCTGAAAGCCGCCGCCCACCACAATGCGCTGCACGCCGTGCCATGTGGGATGCGCCAGAAAACGCCGCACCACACGCACCAGTTGCCAGGCGTAGTCTTCCGATGCCGCGGAAATCACGGCGGCGGCCTTGCCGTCGCGTTGAAGGAGCAGGTCGAGCCGCTTTTTGCTGATGGCGGGTGTGGGCTTGGTGCCCAGCACGTCTTCGCCGCTGATGCGTTGAAAAAGCCGGCGCCATACGTCCAGCATTTCGCTGTAGGCAACGCGGCTGACGGTGTCGCCCAGAAAGCGCTCACCGTCGTGCAGTTCCAGGCTGTAGCCGTTGATCGTCACGGCAGGCAGCTTCAGCTGACCGTGCAACAGGTCATGAGGCAGGGAAGCGGGGGAGGCTTTGCGCGGCATGTGGGGGCGTGTTGTGCTGTGGTGAAAGGTTTCATCATGCGGGCGCGGCAGGCCGCCGGCTATCAGCCAACGCGCCTGAACGCGTCAGCCAATGGCTGGTGTACGCGGCGATTTGCGCGCAAAAAAACGGCCGGGAAGAGCCGGCCGATGGTGGGTTTGCAGCGTTCAGTGCTGCTTAGCGACCCAGGGGGTCGCGGTCTTTGTCCAGATCCTTCTGGATGTCTTCTGCGTTCTCACGTGCGTCGCCGGCGGCCTTTTGTGCCTTGCCCTGGAATTCACGGGCGTGGCCCTTGGCCTGCTGCTCGGCATTGCCGACCAGCTTGCCGGTGTGTTCCTGCACTTCACCGGCAACTTCCTTGATCTTGCCTTTGACCTGGTCTTTGTTCATGGGATGTACCTTTCAGAGAGTTGCGTCATGGAAAATTCCATGCAGTTCAAGATAGCCCGCCGGCCCAGACCGCGCCGAAGGCATCGGGCCCATAGCCGTGTGGGTGTGTGCCTACAGGGCCTTTCGACGCGCGCCTGCTACGGGTCGGGAAACAGTTGCAACAGAACGTTCGTTGCGTCAGGATTAAACTGGCATTGCAGACAATGGACTGTGCTTTGAAGTGACCGTGCAGTGGAGGAAGGAAGAAAAAAGTCATATGAAGAAATTAGCCATCGTTTTAGGGACCCTGGTGTCCGGGGCTTCCCTGTGGGGCGCGCCAGCCGCCCCCACCACATGGTTTACCGTGATGGGTGACCCGGCTGACCCGGCCGTCAACACCATTGAGGTAGACCCGACCCCCATTGCCGCCAACGGCGACATGCGGGCCATGCAGGTACGCGTAAGCCGCGCGCTGCAACGCACCAGCTGGGACGGCGTGCCTTACCGTTCGTATGTTTCCACCGTGTTGTTTGACTGCGCTGACAAGAGCGCCAAGTACGTCACGCTGGCGTTTTACGTGCAGCCCCTGTGGAAGGGTGAGCCGTACAAAACAGTGACTTACCCCAACGAAGTGGTGCGCCCCATGGAGTTCCGCGACGTGACGCCCAACCCGACCCAGCGCATCATTCGCGCTGCATGCGAAACCGGCAAAATTACCACCAATTAGCGACCATGTTGCGGCGCTGGCGGGTTGTGCCCCGCTTGTGCCTTTAGGGCGCTCGGGCTACGATGGTTTGTCGCTTACGCATGGGGCTCCGGCGACTATCTTGAAGAAGGGTCTTGCATGCCGCAACTCATTGCAACGGTCGAAGGCGTCGAAATCAAGCACGTGTACCTGACGAACGACCGCACCACGCTGGGCCGCAGGCCCTACAACGACATCATCTTCGACAACCTGGTGGTCAGCGGCGAGCACTGCGTGTTCCTGCTGAAAGGCCTTGCGGACGTGTACCTTGAAGACCTGGGCAGCACCAACGGCACCTACCTCAACGGCCACATGGTCAAGTCGCGTGAGCTGCTGCACGACAACGACATCATCAATATCGGCAACTTCCGCATCCAGTACCTGGCCACCTCGCGGCATGAAGAAGAGGCTCCGCGCGAACATCAAACCACCGCCATGGCGCTGGACGCGATGGGCCTGCCCGGCACCAGCGGCACGATGCACGCGAGCCTGAAGGTGTTGTCGGGTTCGTCAGCGGGGCTGGAGGTGCCGGTGGTCAAGGCCGTTACCACCTTCGGGCAGCCCGGTGTGGCCGTGGTGTCGATATCGCACCGGCGCGACGGCTACTACGTGGCGCACATGGACGGCGAAAAGCCGCCGACCTGCAACGGCAAACCGATCGGCATGAAAGCGATTCCGCTGGCCCACCACGACATACTGAACCTGGCCGGAACCGAGATGGAGTTTTTGCTCAAGAGCGCCGAAGCCTGAGCGGGCCGGGCGGCGTGCAGGCTCGCTCAGATGGTCGAGTTGCTGATGCTGGTGGTGGGAAAGCCCATGGGCCTGCGCGAACTCCGTGGCCTGTAAGAAGGCGGCTCACCGGCCAGGCGCCAGGCAAAGGCCCGTGCCAGTGCCTTCAGCTTGAGCGTGGACTTCAGATGCAGCGGCGTCATGCCGGTGCGGGTCAGGTCCGATGCGTTGTTGGACACGCGTGACAGGCGGCGCTGCTCCAGCGCGGTGACGGGTTTGCGGGGCATGGCTGAGCGTGGCGTCTTTTTGATCGCCGCCTGCGTGGCGGCAGCGCCGGTGAACTTTTCACGCAGCAGCGTGGCCTCGGGCCGCCGCTGGCTGTCCACAATCCAGTAGGGAATGCCGGCGCGGCCCAGCAGCTCGCGCTTGAAAGCATGCTTGCGGTCTGCCTGCTCGCCGCGCCCCAGCACATCGACGCAACCCAGCACAGCGCCTTTGCGGTCGGCCACGGCGCAGGCAAAGCTCACGGTGCTCAGTAGCGCCTGCCAGTGCGCGTCGCCGCCGCGGCTGTTGGGTTCAATAAAGCCGGTAAAGGGCACCTTGATCAATACATGGTGGTCCGGAAAAATGTCTGCCAGCCAGCGCCACACCGCGAGCTCGTCGCGGCTGGTGAGCGGCTTGCGGCGCAGCGCGTGGTTGCGCGCCACCTTCTTGCGGGCCGACACCACATGCGAGAGCCAGCGTTCATAGCCCAGCGCCCCCAGGGCTACGCTGCCCACAAAGATAAAGAAGCCGATCAGAAAAGAGGTGCCGGTCATGGTGCTGTCCTGGTGCTGGTGCTGCGTTGACTTGCCGGGCCGATGCGCTGCCTGTTGTGATGTGGGTGTATGACCCTGAGTGGCTGCGCGGCGCTGGCTGAAAATCCCAGCCGTGTTTATAAGGTACATTTTTCATTTTTCGGCAATATGACCCAGAACATTTGTGAACGTTCGTATTAAACCGTGCTGACCCGGCCGTGGTGACCACGCTGTGGTGTTACCCGGCCGGAGCCGCTTCCCACGCATCCCCCTTTCTTAAACTTCATGAAGAAACCCCCTGCCAGCGGCGGCCTCGTGTATTCCACCGACGCGGGACGCATGTGCCCTGGCTGCCGCCAGCCGGTGTCCGCGTGCACGTGCAAGCAGCAGGCAACACCCAAGGGCGACGGTGTGGTGCGCGTCATGCGTGAAAGCAAAGGCCGCGGCGGAAAAACTGTCACCGTCATCAAGGGCCTGCCGCTGGACGCGCTGGCCCTGGCGCAATTGGGCAAACAGCTCAAAGCCGCCTGTGGTTCGGGGGGCACGGCCAAAGACGGAATCATTGAAGTGCAGGGCGACCATTGCGACACCGTCATGCAGGCCCTGCAAAAACAGGGCTACGCGCCCAAGCGGGCAGGCGGTTAGGGTTAGGCATGAAACCCGAAGACCTCCAGCTGCTGGTGACCCGCGAAATGCCTTTCGGCAAACACAAGGGCACCCTGATCGCCGACCTGCCTGGCAACTACCTTAACTGGTTCGCCCGCGAAGGTTTTCCCAAAGGCGAAATCGGCCGCCTGCTGCAGTTGATGCAGGAGATCGACCACAACGGGTTGAAGCCGCTGCTGGACCCGCTGCGGCGGTAGTCAAGTCACTCAATCACCGCGAGACTCTGGAAGCTTTGCAATCACCTTGATCTCAAACTGAAAGCCATATAGCCAGGTCACGCCGACACCCGTCAGCGTAGGGTGCGGTGCGTTGCCCCAGTAGTCGGGCACCACTTTCCAGGCTGTCTCGAACACCGATTCCGGATCCACCATGAAGACGGTGACGTCGACCACGTCGTCGAAGGTGCAGCCTGCGGCCTTGAGGATGGCGTTCAGGTTGTCGAAGGCGAGCCGGACCTGAGCCTCCAGGTCGGGCTCGGGGGATCCGTCTTCGCGGCTGCCCACCTGCCCTGAAACGAACAGGAAGCCGTTGGACTTCACCGCCGGCGAATACCGGTTGCGTTCATAGAGGGCCTGGCGCCCCGGTGGAAAAACGACTTCACGCTTGGTCATAAAAATGTCCTTCATATGGGCCGTCGCCGGCCCGTGGTTAACGATGAAAGAACTTTAAAAGGCTGTGCCTTTCGGATAAACAGGCAAGGCTAACCATCACTGTTCGTAAAATCCAAACAATCATCAACGTCACCGTATCTGGAGCAGAGATGGACCGTTTCGATGCTATGCAGGCATTCGCCCGCGTGGTGGAAGCAGGCAGCTTCACCAAGGCGGCCGAGACACTCCACATGAGCAAGACCAGCGTGACACAGCTGGTGCAGCAGCTGGAAGCGCGGCTGCGGGTCAAGCTGCTCAACCGGACCACACGCAAGGTCAATGTCACTGCCGATGGCGCTGCCTACTATGAGCGGGTGGTGCGCGTCCTGGCCGAAGTGGACGATGCCGAGACCAGCCTGTCCAGTGCGTCAGCGTCGCCCAGGGGTCGGCTGCGGGTCGATGTACCCAGCCCCCTGGCCCGCATGATCCTGGTGCCGGCCTTGCCGGAATTTCATGCGCGCTACCCTGAGATTCAGCTCGACATGGGTGTCAGCGACCGTATGGTGGACCTGATCGGCGACAACGTGGACTGCGTCGTGCGCGGCGGCGAGCTAACCGATCAGTCGCTGATGGCCCGCAAGGTGGGTGACCTGCAGTTGGGGGTGTACGCCGCCCCGGCCTATCTGGAGCGCTCGGGCACACCGTTGCACCCGCGAGAGCTGGAAGACACACATCACCGCATCGTGGGGTTCCTGTGGGCGCGCACCGGCAAGGCTTTTCCGTACGCCATGCACTGCAAGGGCGAGAGCATCAAGGTGCAAGGCCGCCACCTGTTCGCATTCGATGACGGCAATGCCTACCTCGCGGCCGGGCTGGCGGGCCTGGGAGTCCTCTGGCTGCCGGACTACATGGCGAAGGGGCACCTGGCTGGCGGCGAACTGGTACCCCTGTTCAAGGGCTGGCGCCTTGACCCGATGCCCCTGTACGTAGCCTTTGCGCCGAACCGGCATGTCAGCGCCAAACTGCGGGTGTTCATCGAATGGGTAGCCGGGCTGATGGCGCAGCATGCGCCTGTTGCCGGCCGAGATGGAACCCCCCCGATCTGAAGTGATCAAGGGTATTTATGAGTAGCCGAAACAAGGTATCACCCGTGGTTCTCCGGCTTTCAAACCGGCGAGGCGCATGACCCAGGTGGGTTAGGTTTCGATTTAAAAGCGGCCACCTTTAATCTGGCAGGCCTCTATTCAGGTAACTCCGATTCGAAACGTTCCAGCTCTTCATCGACTGTTCCACGGCTGTGGAAATCCCGATTTGCCTGGCCGTACCAGTACTCCGCATTTCCCAGGTCGCCCTCCTGAATATGCAGGATGCCGTGCAGCCAGGCGGCCAAATGCGATTGATCACTTTGCACGATACCGTGTGCCTCGTTCCATTGGCCTGAGCGCATATGAACCAGGGCTTGACGAAGAGTGGCCGTCATCGAAACCTCCTTGATTGGATATGGATGCATTGCTCATCTATCGAGATTTGAATGAGTGTTGCATTGCGTGGATGGAGTGGTCAGAAATCACAAATTTTTTGATCCCGATAGATTTTTCCATCGTGTAGCTTAGAACTAAATTGTTCAAGGCGTTGTGGGCGCGTCGGTGTTTACCCGGCCACCCTGTTATATGTGACAGGGGTGTCACTTCAAATTGTCATTTGATTCGCGTAGATTGATTTGCTAATCGCTCGCACTTCTGTGGACGGCTTACAAATTCACAACATCTGGTTCAATCTGTTCGCTTAGTGTCGCCGAGCTAAATAAAAATGAGAAGGGAGGTTATGAGTAGAGGGACGACTGATAAGCCGGGTACGCGACCGAAAAAGATCCGCTTGCCCTGATACAGCTTCCAAAATTTGAATGCTGCGGGTGCCCATTGTTCGAGCCTTGGTTGACCGAGTGACGGTCGATGCGGTCCATGACAAAAAAGCCCGGCACGATTTTTCCCGGTGGTACCGGCCCTGAAGACTAAGCAGATCGACATTGACGGAAAGATGATTCAGCTGGTATCCGGCATAAACATGACTGCGGATATCAAGACCGGGCAGTGACGTGGGATTGAATATTGCTGAACTCGATTCAGCGGGCGGGTAGTGAGAGTTTGAGAGGAAGATAGCGAATTTAAATGACTTGCTCTTGCATCGAATACCGGAAAAATTTTCCTGTGAAAAGGGTCTCGGAAAGATCGTAATTCCTGCGTCCTGAAAACGAATCTCACAGCTATTTCTACTCTGTCGGCGCAAATTGATAGCTACAGAAAACCACAGCGAGTCGCCATTTGTTTAAGTAACCTTTAAGTTTGATCCACCGAAAAGTAGTAAAGATATGAGAAAGACGGCATGAGAGACAACACACCCAAGTATTTTTCAAAGTATTTGATCCGACTGTGCACGATAACTTGCCTTCTATTATTTTTTTCCGCGTGCAACACCACTCGATCTAACTTCCCATATGACGCAAAAATAAGCCCAGATGGTTCAACTCTTGCGCTATTAACGTTTGAGACCGGAATTGCCGCACTAAAAATCAAAAAAAGTGGCACATCAGATTGGACAAAGCTCTCTGTCCCTTCCGGCATCAATTCATATGGTTTCATGGATTCGGAAAATAGCCTGTTGATTACCTACCGCCAAGGTGAGCAAAGCATGCTTGCGAAACTGAGTCTTGACGACGGACAGAAACTAACAGAGCTATACCGTTCCGGTGGCGGGCTGTCATTCCCCAAAGAAATTTCTTTTGGAAAATATCTAGTCCAAGCGGTGGCTAGAACAACACCCGATGGTTACCCGATTCATCATTGGCTGATGATTAAATCTGAAGGAATACCAATAAAAGTGGGGGAAGAGTTTGGCCCGCCATACAGCAACGTGAGCTTGGTCAACGAATCTGGTTTTTTTATCGTCACTGACGCCGCTGGAGATAAAAAAATTCGACTGTTTGAATTTCCCAACGGCGAGAAACCCGATGTAAAGAGATACGTTAAGCCAGACACTACGAGCCTGGTTTGCGATCGTGTTGTTGGAACTTGTTTGCAGCTAAATCGCTACCTGGATAAAGACGGTTATTTTTTTAAAGTGATGCGAGTATCCGGTTCGGAAAGCTGCGAGGTCAACGATCTTCCTCGGTGGGTGGGAAACATTTCTATTACTTCTGATGGAAAAAATGCGCTGATAGTTGGCGCACAAAGTAGTCAAGGCAGGCCGATGTTGGTTTTGCTTGGTCTTGGTAGTGGGATTTGCGCAAATCTTAGTAAACATAAGGAGAACTTGTAATGGGATTTTTCTATGGTAATTGGGGTGGCCGTTATTGGTCGGGCGGTAGGGATATCCAACCCGGGGAGCAGCCGGATTGGTCGTATCCGGCAACGGATCCGCTAGATCAAACCTTTAAAGATCACGATAGAGGATATTGGGAAGCTCAGACTGGTGATCCAGCAGATTACTGGAGGAAAATCACTGAAGTTGATGAAAAGCTGATGGCCGATTTGGAAGGTCTTTTACGAACGCCAATGACGGGCGTTGCAGACCCCATCTCCGCTGAGCACGCGTGGATAGCGTTTTACTTTAAAAGAAAATTTATTGATATTCCAAATCGTGATGGCAGCCCTGTTCCCTTGCCGGACGGTGATCCTTTTACAGGCATGCCGTGGCCAGGGCAGGATGTTGGCTCTGACACCAGTCGACGCTTTAACGACGCCCGCAACTTTGTTCTGCGTCGCGATCCTCTTGTTCTAGATTTAGATGGCGATGGTCTGGAGTTGGCAGGCGCCAGCGGCGCTACCCTTTTTGACCACAACGCCGACGGTATCAAAACCGGCACCGGCTGGGCCAGGCCGGATGACGGTTTCCTGGTTCGCGATCTCAATGGCAACGGCACGATAGACACAGGTCGTGAGCTCTTTGGTGTAGACACCATCAAAAGCAACAGCACATTGGCTGCTGACGGCTTCGATGCGTTGCGTGACCTGGATGCCAACGGCGATGGGTTCATCACCAATGCAGATGCCGCATATGTGGAACTCAAGATATGGCAAGACGCCAATCAAGATGGCATTACCCAAAGTGGAGAGGTCAAGACCCTGTCCGAGCTCAACATCACCAGCATTGGTGTCAACGGCAGCAGCACAGGCCCACAAGCGGGGCAGGTGATCAACAACAACACTGTTGCCCTGAGCACGACGTTCACTCAGAACGGTCAGACGCACACCGTCGGTGCGATCGACCTCGAGACCAATAACTTCTTTACCGAGTTCCCACCCGAAGTGGTGGATGAAGCCGGCAACCCTGTTCCTATCACCGAGCAGGCCCAGGCATTGCCGCAGATGGATGGCTCCGGCATGGTGCGAAATATGCGGGCCGCAGCTAGCCTGGACAGCGACTTCGCCAATGCCCTGCAGACCTTTGCAACTACTCCTACCCGTGATGGCCAGCGCAGCCAGCTTGATAACCTTGTCAATCTGTGGGCTAACACCTCTACCTATTCGCATGGCGTGCTTTACGGCCTCAATGCCAACGTGACCTACAACTTGCCGACCGGCGTGACTGAAGCCGAGTACAAGAACCTTATCTATGTGCTCGAGGCGTTCAATGGCAGCCGTTTTTACGGCGATGAAAATGGTGGGCCTCGCCCAGCGGGGTTTGCCATCAGCAGCAACACCGATCCGAATACTGGAAACGTGGTGTACCACTACATCGTCAGTCCGCCGGCCGCACAGGTAGACCTGTTGCAACAAGCCTATAGCGCGCTCAAGGAAAGTGTTTATGCCGCACTGGTAGTGCAGACGAGGCTCAAGCCCTACCTGGACGGCATTGGATTGTCTATTAGTGAGACTGGAATTTCGTTTAACACGACTGGACTAACTACTGCGCTTACAAACCATAGAGCCGCAGATGAACGCAACGCACTTATCGACCTGGTTGAGCTTCACCACTATACGGCCGGAGCACTATCTGCTGTCGGGTTTGGCGGAATATCAATGTTGCGCAACTGGATTGATGTTTTGGCCGTGGACTCACCGTTAAGGGGGGAGCTCGCATCGTTGGATGTGTATTCGGGGCTGGCAACCAGCGGAAGCAGCCGTTCCGATATTTATTTGGGAGATGCCTCTGCAAATACTTTCAGTGCCGGCGCCGACGGTGACTGGCTGGACGGCGGTGCAGGAAGTGATCTATTGCAGGGTGGATCCGGCGACGACGTGCTCGAAGGGGGCGCCGGCAACGACATCCTGGCCGGTGGCGTGTACGACACCTGGAACGGCAACTACAACGGCGCGGGCAGCGATACCTATCTGTTTGGCCTGGGTGATGGGCAGGACACAATTGTTGACCAGGACGCCACCGCCGGAGCCATCGACACGATTGTTTTCAAGTCAGGAATTTCGCCTGACAGCGTGCTGATCTCCCGCTCTGGCGACAGCCTGGTGCTGAAAATTCAGGGAACCAGCGACCAGATAACAGTTAACGGCTATTTCAGCGGGGATGGCGCTGGAGGTTGGGCGATTGAGCAGATTCAGTTTGTCGACGATCCGGCGACGGTCTGGGATATTGCCACCATGAAGGCGTTTGCCTTGCTTGGAACTGCGGACAACGACACGCTTCAGGGTTATGCCACCGACGACACGATCAATGCCGGAGAAGGCAATGACACCGTGACCGGCAACGATGGCAATGACGTATTGAATGGAGAAGCCGGAGCCGACTCGCTCAGCGGCGGCAACGGCAACGACGTACTGGAGGGCGGCGTCGGTGCTGATTCCCTGATCGGCGGCAATGGCAACGACACACTCAATGGTGGCGCCGACGGGGACATCTTGCAGGGCGGTGCGGGTGACGACGTCCTGGATGGAGGCGCCGGCAACGACGTGTTGGGTGGAGGGGTATACGACACCTGGAACGGCAATTACGACGGTGCGGGCAGCGACACCTATATGTTCGGCCTGGGCGATGGTCAGGACACGATCGTCGACAACGACACCACTGTTGGCGTCGTCGACAAGATCGTTTTCAAAGCAGGCATCCTGCCGGTCAGCGTGTTGATCTCGCGCTCGGGCGACAGCCTTATCCTGGCTATCCAGGGCACCAGTGACCAGGTAACGGTCAACGGCTATTTCAATGGAGACGGTGCGGGCGGTTGGGCCATCGAAGAGATTCGCTTCGCCGATGATCTGAACACGGTTTGGACAGTGACAGACGTCAAGACTATGGCCCTTGTAGGCAGTGCCGGCAATGATGCCCTGACCGGCTACGCCACCGATGACGTGATCGTGGGCAATGACGGCAACGACACCATCAGCGCCCGGGCAGGCAATGACACACTGTATGGCGGCAATGGCGCTGACACTCTCAGCGGTGAAGATGGCAACGACCTGATCCTGGGCGATGCCGGTGCGGATTCCCTGATCGGAGGCAACGGTGTTGACACCCTGTTGGGTGGGGCTGACAACGATACGCTGCAAGGTGGCGCCGGCGACGACGTCCTGGAAGGCGGAGCCGGTAACGACCTGCTGGGCGGCGGGGTGTACGACACCTGGAACGGCAACTACAACGGAGCGGGAAGCGACACCTATATGTTCGGCTTGGGCGACGGCCAGGACACGATCGCCGACAACGACACGACGGCCGGTGCCGTCGACAAGATCGTCTTCAAGGCTGGCATCTTGCCAGGCAGCGTGTTGATCTCGCGCTCGGGTGACAGCCTGGTTCTGAAGATCCAGGGTACCAGCGACCAGGTAACAATCAACGGTTATTTCAATGGAGACGGTACTGGCGGCTGGGCCGTGGAAGAAATCCGTTTTGCGGACGACCTGAATACGGTATGGACGGTTTCCGACGTCAGGACAATGGCCCTTGTCGGCAGTGCCGGCAACGATGCACTGATCGGCTACGGCACAGATGACGTGATCGTGGGCAATGATGGCAACGACACCATCAGCGGCCGGGCTGGCAACGACACGTTGTACGGCGGTAATGGCGCCGACACCCTCAGCGGGGAAGATGGCGACGACCTGCTTCTGGGTGACGCCGGCGGTGATTCCCTGAGCGGTGGCAACGGCAACGATACGCTGAGCGGAGGCGCCGATGGCGACACATTGCAGGGCGGGTCGGGTAACGACATCCTGGAAGGCGGGGCCGGCAATGATCTGCTGGGCGGCGGCGTGTACGACACCTGGAATGGTGTCTACACCGGCACAGGCAGCGACACCTACCTGTTTGGGCGCGGGGACGGGCAGGACACGATCGCCGACAACGACACGACCGCAGGTGTCATTGACAAGATCATTTTCAAAGCCGGAGTTCTCCCGGGGGATGTCCTGGTTTCCCGCTCTGGCGATACCCTGGTGCTCAAAATCATCGGCACCGGCGATCAGATATCGGTGAGCGGCTATTTCAATGGGGATGGCGCCGGCGGCTGGGCCATCGAAGAAATTCGCTTCACTGATGACGTCAATGCGGTCTGGTCTGTGGCCAACGTCAAGAACATGGCGGCGCTTGTGGGCGGCGCTGGCAATGACACGCTGATTGGCTATGCCACCGACGACGTGATGGCGGGCAACGATGGCAATGACACCATGAGTGGTCGTGGCGGCAACGACACGCTGTACGGCGGCAATGGCGCGGACACGCTTAACGGAGAAGACGGCAACGACCTGCTTCTGGGTGAGGCAGGCGGCGACTCCCTGAACGGAGGCAACGGCAACGATATCTTGAACGGCGGTGCCGATGTCGACACACTGCAAGGAGGTGCCGGGAACGACACCCTGGATGGCGGGTCGGGTAACGACATTCTGGCCGGCGGGGTGTACGACACCTGGAATGGTGTTTACACCGGAACCGGCAGCGACACCTATCTGTTCGGGCGAGGTGATGGACAGGACACGATCTCCGACAACGACTCCACTGCTGGCGTCATTGACAAGATCATCTTCAAAGCCGGGGTGCTCCCCGGAGATGTCCTGGTTTCCCGTTCCGGCGATATTCTTGTGCTCAAAATCATCGGCACCAGCGACCAGATATCGGTCAATGGCTATTTCAATGGGGACGGCACCGGCGGCTGGGCGGTGGAAGAGATCCGTTTCGCCGATGATGTCAACACGGTCTGGTCGATTGCCAATGTGAAGGTGATGGCTCTGGTCGGTACGGCCGGTAATGACACCCTGACGGGCTACGCCACCGACGACGTGCTCGTGGGCAATGACGGCAATGACACCATCAGCGCCCGGGCCGGAAACGATACGCTGTACGGCGGTAATGGCGCCGACACCCTCAACGGGGAGGACGGCAACGACGTGCTCCTGGGCGAGGCCGGTGGTGATTCCCTGAGCGGCGGTAACGGCAACGACACGCTCAATGGCGGAGCCGATGTGGACACCTTGCAAGGCGGATCAGGCAATGACACCCTGGAGGGTGGTGCCGGCAATGACATCCTGGCCGGAGGGGTGTACGACACCTGGAACGGCAATTACAACGGCGCGGGCAGCGACACCTACCTGTTCGGCTTGGGCGATGGCCAGGACACGATCTACGACAACGACGGCACCGCTGGCGTTGTCGACAAGATCGTCTTCAAGGCTGGAATCCTGCCCGCCAGCGTGCTGGCTTCGCGATCGGGCGACAGCCTGGTCCTGAAGATTCAAGGCACCGCCGACCAGATTACGGTTAACGGCTATTTCAGCGGGGATGGAGCCGGAGGCTGGGCCGTTGAAGAGATCCGCTTCACTGATGATGTCAACACGGTCTGGTCAGTTGCAAATGTGAAGCTGATGGCGCTGACGGGCGGCTCAGGCAATGACACCCTGACCGGCTATGCCTCCGATGATGTGCTCGTGGGGAATGACGGCAATGACACCATCAGCGCCCGGGCCGGCAACGACACGTTGTACGGCGGCAATGGCGTCGACACCCTCAACGGGGAAGACGGCAACGACATGCTGCTGGGCGAGGCCGGCGGCGACTCCCTGAGTGGAGGCAACGGCAACGACACACTCAATGGTGGTGCCGATGGTGACACCTTGCAAGGCGGCGCCGGTAACGACATTCTGGTGGGCGGATCGGGCAACGACATCCTGGCGGGCGGAATCTATGACACCTGGAACGGCGTCTACACCGGCACGGGCAACGACATCTATCGCTTCGGAGTGGGCGGCGGCCAGGACACCATTTATGACAACGATGGGACCGCGGGAAACATTGATCGGATTGAATTTGACGCGGGTATTACACCTACCGGTATCACGGTAACTCGCAGCGGGAACAATCTCGTTTTGAGAATCACGGGGACGACCGACACCCTGACGGTGAGCAACTACCTGGCCAACAACTCGGTGACACCCTGGTCCGTTGAGGAAATCGCGTTCGGCGATGGCACGGTGTGGAGGCCTGCAGACATCGATGCCATTTTGTTGAACGGGGGCATCCTCGGGACAGCTACGACCGGCGCGGACAGTCTGATTGGCAACAATACCTCGGCAGATACGCTCAATGGGTTGGCCGGCAACGATATTCTCCGCGGCCTGGGGGGCAACGACACCTTGACGGGGGGCACTGGAAATGACCAGCTTTTTGGTGGCTCAGGCGCTGATACCTACCTGTTTGCGCGGGGTGACGGCGCTGACGTCCTCACAGACACAGATGCCACTGCGGGTGTGACCGACACCTTGAGGTTTGACGCCAGCGTTGCTGCCGACCAGCTCTGGTTTCAGCAGGTAGGGCTCAATCTGGAGGTCTCTGTCATAGGCACAACGGACAAAGTGGCTGTCACCAACTGGTACCAGGGCGCCGGCAACCATGTGGAAATATTTGAGCTGGCCAACGGGACTCGTTTGCTGGACAGTCAGGTGCAGAACCTGGTTGATGCAATGGCGGCGTTCTCGCCACCGGCGGCAGGTGAGACCACATTGCCGGCTGGCTATCAAACAAACTTGTCACCGGTCATTGCTGCAAACTGGCAGTAGAAGATGCCTGTTTGAATGCAGGGAGTACTGTCGCCCAGCCGCCGTACGCGGTGGATGATGGCGACAGGCTTCTCTTTGTGTTTGGGCAGCAAATATTCTCGCCACAGGCTTGATGCTTGACGGGGAAGTGCCCCAGACCGGGCGGGTCTTCGTCAGCTATTTTCCAGCGTCGCCGCCACCTTAAACTCCGGTCATGTCATCGATCATCTCCAGCCAGTTTGCCAGCCGCGTCACGCTGGTGCGCGACAAGGTGGAGTCTTTCGCGGCCTACCCGTTTCACCTGCCGGCCATCCGCACGCTGGAGCATATTGACCTGCACCCGAAAGTGACGTTCTTTGTGGGTGAAAACGGCTCGGGAAAGTCGACGCTGCTGGAGGCGATTGCAGTTTCGCTGGGGTTTAACGCAGAAGGCGGTACCAAAAATTTCCGTTTCGGTACGCGCGTTTCCCATTCGGTGCTGAACGAATACATTCGCGTTGCCAAAGGCTTCAAGCGGCCGAAGACCGGCTTTTTTCTGCGTGCAGAGAGCTTCTTCAATGTGGCGACGGAGATCGAGAACCTGGACGCAGAACCTTCCATGGGGCCGCCGGTGATCACTTTCTATGGCTCGCGCTCGTTGCATGAGCAGTCTCACGGCGAGTCATTTCTGTCGCTGCTCAACCACCGGTTCGGCCCGGAAGGGATGTACATCCTTGACGAGCCGGAAGCGGCCCTGTCGCCGCAACGCCAGCTGGCGGTGTTGTCGCGCATGCATGACCTGGTGCTGGAGCGGTCGCAGTTTTTGATCGCGACGCATTCGCCCATCCTGATGGCTTACCCGGACGCCTGGATTTATGCGTGCTCAGAGTCCGGCCTGGAGCGCATTCAGTACGTCGAGACTGAGCACTACCGGGTTACGCGCGATTTTTTGCAAAACCCGGAGCGCATGCTTCGCCTGCTGCTGGAGCGCAAGGACGAACCTGACGCATCTGCGTGAGCGGGGCCTGGATCAAACCATCGCCGCCAGCCGCGTCCCCTGGTTAATCGCGCGTTTGGCGTCGAGTTCGCTGGCTTCATCTGCGCCGCCAATCAGGTGCGTCTTGACGCCTGCCGCGCGCAGCGGCTCCAGCAGTTCGCGGAGGGGTTCCTGCCCGGCGCACAGCACGATGTTGTCGACTGACAGCACGGTGCCGTCCAGCCGCTTTTCGCCGAAGGTGATGAAGAGGCTGAGGCCTGAGCCTCCTTCGTTTTCACCAATGCGTTCATAGTTGACGCCTGAAAGCATTTCGACGTTTTTCATTTTCAGCGCGGCACGGTGGATCCAGCCGGTGGTCTTGCCCAGGCCCGCGCCCAGCTTGCCGGGCTTGCGCTGCAGCAGGGTGACATGGCGCGCCGGCGGCGTGACCTGCGGGCGCACGACGCCGCCGCGCACTTCGCCGGGATCGGCCACACCCCATTCGGCGAGCCAGGCGGGCAGGTCGAGTGCGGTGGAGTGACCGGTGGGTGTGACGAGGAATTCGGCGACGTCAAAGCCGATGCCGCCTGCGCCTATGAGCGCGACGCGCTCGCCCACGGGTTGGCGGCCCAGCAGCACATCGATGTAGCTGAGCACCTTGGGATGGTCTTGCCCGGGAATGCGCGGGTTGCGCGGCGTGACGCCGGTGGCCAGCACGACTTCGTCAAACTTTTGCGCAATGAGGTCGGCCGCCGAGACGCGGGTGTTCAGGTGCAGCTTCACGCCGGTGCCGGTGATGCGCTGGCCGAAGTAGCGCAGGGTTTCTTCGAACTCTTCCTTGCCGGGCACGCGCTTGGCCAGGTTGAACTGGCCGCCGATTTTGTCGGCAGCGTCATACAAATCCACGCTGTGGCCGCGCAGGGCCAAAGTGGTGGCGGCGGCCAGACCCGCGGGGCCTGCGCCTATGACGGCAACGCGTTTTTTGGCGGGGGCGATGCGAATGACAAGTTCGGTTTCATGCCCGGCGCGGGGGTTGACCAGGCAGCTTGCCAGCTTGGCCTGAAAGGCGTGGTCCAGGCAGGCCTGGTTGCAGGCGATGCAGGTGTTGATCTCGTCGCGGCGGCCCTGCGCGGCCTTGTTGACAAACTCGGGGTCTGCCAGGAAGGGGCGGGCCATGCTGACCATGTCGGCGCTGCCGTCGGCCAGAACCTGTTCGGCCACTTCGGGCATGTTCAGGCGGTTGCTGGTGATGACAGGAATCGTGAGGCCGGCGGCACGCAGGTCGCCTCGCAGCTTTTTGGTGACCCAGGTGAAGGCGCCGCGTGGTACTGACGTCGCGATTGTCGGCACACGCGCCTCATGCCAGCCGATGCCGCTGTTGATGAGCGTGGCACCGGCGGCTTCAACGGCTTTGGCCAGCAGCACGACTTCTTCCCAGCTGCTGCCGCCGGGAATCAGGTCGATCATCGAGAGGCGGTAGATGATGATGAAGTCGCGGCCGACGGCTTCGCGCGTGCGGCGCACGATCTCCACGGCCACACGCATGCGGTTGCCATAGCTGCCGCCCCACTCGTCGGTGCGCTGGTTGGTGTGGGTAACGAGGAACTGGTTGATAAAGTAGCCTTCGCTGCCCATGATCTCGACGCCGTCGTAGCCGCCATCGCGGGCCAGCATGGCGCAGCGGATGAAGGCGCGAATCTGCCGCTCGACGCCGCCGGAGCTAAGCTCGCGCGGGGTGAATGGCGAGATCGGGCTCTGGATGCGCGAGGGCGCGACGCACAGCGGGTGGTAGCCGTAGCGGCCGGTGTGCAAAATTTGCAGGGCAATCTTGCCGCCTTCGGTGTGCACGGCGTCGGTGACCTGTTTGTGGCGACGCGCAGCGCCTGAGCTGGCGAGCATGCCGGCGAAAGGTTTGGTCCAGCCGGCGATGTTGGGCGCAAAGCCCCCGGTAACCATGAGGCCCACGCCGCCGCGTGCGCGCTCGGCAAAGTAGGCGGCCATGGCGGGGAAGTGTTTGCGGCCGTCTTCCAGGCCGGTGTGCATGCTGCCCATCAGCACGCGGTTCTTCAGCGTGGTGAAGCCCAGGTCCAGCGGCGCGAGCAGGTGGGGGTAGGGGGAAGCGGGGTCCAGGGAAAAAGAAGAAGACGCAAGGGAAGGGGGCGTCGTCGCCGAAGTGGGGGTCGCGGCCAAGGCAGGTCTCCTGTCAAAACTGCCTGCATGGTAGTCGCTGCAGGGCCAACGGCACAGCGCGCCGGGTACTCTAGGGGACAGGCTCTACGCCGCCTTCGGGCTAACCCGGGCCCCCACGGTCGCTCACTTCGTGTAGCTCCCTGCCCCCCAAGGGGGCCGCTGCGCCTGCGGCCCGGCGAAGCCGGTTCCGCGGCCCCTGCTTGCATGAAGAGTTCAGCGGCGTAACCAGTGGGCGTATTTCACCAGTGGGGGCCGCGGGACTGGCTTTGCCAGACCGCAGGCGCCGCCCCCTCGAGGGGGAACAGGCTACACGCAGTGAGCCTGGACGGGGGTGGCTTATAGATCGCCCGGCGAAGCCGGTTCCGCGGCTCATGCTGGCCTGGCCGGCTCGCTTTGCATCGCCTTTTCTGGTGCCCTCAGGGTATCGGGGCAGCGGCCTTGCGGTGTTGTCCGACACCCGCCCGCAGCCTGTGCTGGTACTTTGAAGCTTCGATTTCTGGAGCACTCATGGCAAAAACCAACACCAGCCCGACACGCGCCAAAACCGGCGAAGGCGCGACGGTGCCGCATCCTCCGCACAGCGAGCCGGACGATGAAGCGGATGGCAACGATGCCAGCACCTTGATTGAAAACCCGGTGAAGCCCGGAAAGGCCGGCAAGCTCAAGCAGCACAGCTTTCCTGACGGCGGGGGCAGTGGCGGCGCCGAGGCTTTCCGGCGCGGGCCGGGCCGGGGGAAGCCTTCGCCCGGCGTTTAACCGGTGTTTGGCCAGCGTTTGATCGGGGTCTGATGAAACTCGCGACCTTTAACGTCAACGGCATCAAGACGCGGCTTCCGCAGTTACTTGACTGGCTGGCCAAAGAATCGCCCGACGCGGTCTGCCTGCAGGAGCTCAAGGCGCTGGACAGTGTGTTTCCCCAGGCCGACCTGCGGGAAGCGGGTTACAGCGCTTTATGGAAAGGCCAGCGTTCATGGAACGGTGTGGCGATTCTGGCCAGGGGTGAGGCGCCGGTTGAAATACGGCGTGAGCTGCCCGGCGATACGTCAGATGACCACAGCCGCTATCTGGAGGCGGCGGTGGACGGCATCGTCGTGGCTTGCCTGTACCTGCCCAACGGCAACCCGCAGCCCGGCCCCAAGTTTGACTACAAGCTGGCCTGGTTTGAGCGGCTGCAGAAGCACGCGGCGGGGCTTTATGCGTCCGGGCACCCGGTGGGGCTGGCGGGTGACTTCAACGTGGTGCCGACGGACTTTGATATCTACAACCCCAAGTCCTGGCGCAAGGACGCCTTGTTGCAGCCCGAAAGCCGGGCGGCCTATGAAAAGCTGTTGGGGCAAGGCTGGGTAGACAGCCTGCGGCATTTGCATCCGGACGAACGCGTCTACACCTTCTGGGATTATTTTCGCCAGCATTGGCAGCGCAACGCGGGCTTGCGCATCGACCACATCCTGCTGAACGCTGAACTGGCGCCGCGCCTGAAAGCTGCCGGGGTAGACAGCTGGGTGCGCGGGCAGGAGCACGCCAGCGACCATGCGCCGGTGTGGGTGGAGCTGGGTGTGGCGCGTAAAGCAGCGGGCGCGGTGAAGAAGAAGGTGGCCAAAGTGGCCAGGCCGCGAGCGGCAGCGATGCCGCGCAAAAAAGCTCCGTAAGCCAATGCCGTGCCTTGCGGATTCGTTGCTATTAATTCAATAGCTGCCTGCGCAAGTCCCTATTGGTCTAGCGGCTGTTTTTGATCGCAGTCGCGGCGTCAGTCACCAGTTCAGGGCCCTTGTAGATGAGGCCGGTATAGATCTGCACGACGTCGGCGCCGGCCTTGATCTTGGAGACGGCGTCCGCACCGCTCATGATGCCGCCCACGCCGATGATGGGAAAGCCTTTGCCGAGTGCCGCGCGCAACTGGCCGATGACGCGGTTGCTGGCCTCCAGCACCGGGGCGCCGCTCAGGCCGCCGGCCTCTTCGGCATGGCGCATGCCTTTCACCGCGTCGCGGCTCAGCGTGGTGTTGGTGGCGACGACGCCGTCCATGGCGTGGCGCTTGAGCGTGGCGGCAATCACATCGACCTGGGCTTCATCGAGGTCGGGTGCGATCTTCACAAAAATCGGCACACGCTTGCCGTGCTGTTTGGCCAGGGTCTCGCGGCGTTCGGCAATGCGGCCGAGCAGGGCGTCCAGGGCTTCGTCGCTTTGCAGGGCGCGCAGGTTTTTGGTGTTGGGGCTGGAGATATTGACGGTGACGTAGTCCGCGTGCGGGTAGACACCGTCCAGGCAGGTCAGGTAATCGTCCACCGCGTTTTCAATCGGCGTGGCGGCGTTTTTGCCGATGTTCAGGCCCAGCAGCAGGCTGTTTGGCGCGCCTTGCTTGCGCACGCTGGATCGCTGCACATTGGCCAGAAAAGCGGCCAGCCCTTCATTGTTAAAGCCCAGGCGGTTGATGAGCGCGTTGGCTTCGGTGAGGCGGAACATGCGCGGCTTGGGGTTGCCCGGTTGGCCCAGAGGGGTGACGGTGCCGACTTCGACAAAACCAAAACCCATGGCGGCCAGGCCGTCGATGCAACGGGCGTTTTTATCGAGCCCGGCGGCCAGACCCACGCGGTTGGCGAATTTCAGGCCGGCCAGCTCGACGGGATCGCTCACGCGGTTGCCGCAGTAGGCCAGCGACAGCGGCGTGCCCTGGGTACGCGCGAGCGAAGCCATGGTCAGCTCGTGGGCGGTTTCGGGGTCAAGCCCAAATAAAAAAGGGCGGGCCAGGGCGTAGGGGAGCAGGGACATTGGATAATTCGGCTGTTGGCGATGAGGCGATGAACCACCCGGGCAGGCCGGGCATGAAGCCTGATTGTCGCAAAACCCGTTTCGCCCCGGCCCGACCCCCAAACACTCTTCAACACTTCCATGACTCAAGCCATGACCCAAGACGAACTCAAAACCCTGGTCGGCCAGGCAGCCCTGCACTATGTCGAGGAAGGTAGCATTGTGGGAGTGGGCACCGGCTCGACTGTGAACAAATTCATTGACGCGCTGGGCACCATGAAGGGGCGCATTGCCGGTGCCGTGTCGAGCTCGGTGGCCTCGACGGAACGCCTGCAGGCGCTAGGCATCAAGGTGTTTGATGCGACGGAGGTGGACGAGCTGGCGGTGTACATCGACGGCGCGGACGAAATCGACAACGCGGGTTATATGGTCAAGGGCGGCGGTGCGGCGCTGACGCGTGAAAAGATCGTGGCAGCCCAGTCGCGCAAGTTTGTCTGCATTGCCGACGAGTCCAAGCTGGTGCAGGCTCTGGGCAACTTTCCGCTGCCCGTTGAGGTGATTCCGATGGCGGCCAGGCGCATCGCGCGGCAGTTTGCGGCCATGGGCGGCACGGCCAACCTGCGGCTCAAGGACGGTAAACCGCTGGTCACCGACAACGGCCAGCACATCCTGGACGTGACCGGCCTGAAGCTGACCGATCCGCTGGGTTTTGAGTCGCAGGTCAACCAGTGGCCGGGCGTGGTGACGGTGGGGGTGTTCGCCCACCAGAAGGCGCATGTCTGCCTGCTGGGTGCGCCGGGCGGGGTGAAGACGCTGGTGTTCTAGGCTGCTCTAGCCCCAGAAAGCAAAACGCCGGGCTGGTACCCGGCGTTTTGCATTTTTCAGAGCCCGCTCAGAATTTGATGCCGGCAGGGTTGTTGGCCGTGGCGGCGGGCGGTGCCGCCGGAGCAGCCTGCTGGGATGGTGCGGCAGGAGCGGCTGGGGCGGTGCCCGCTGCTGGAGATTTGCTCACGGCGACCAGGGGTGTAGGCGCGGGGCGCTGGTAGGTGGCTGGTAATATGGACGCAGCAGGGTAGCCCGCTGCATTCAGGTACTGCGTCCACTCTGCGTCCGAATAGCCTTTGAGTTGCTGGGCGGCTATGGTCAGAAAGGGTAGCGATGCATCGCCGCTCACCCGCTGCAGGGCCGCAATATCTTCATTGGTGCTAACGGTTTTCTCGCTGAAGGGAATGCCACGGCTTATCAGCATGGCACGGGCGGAACCGCAGGGAATACATTTTTCGTTGGTGTACAACGTGACCGGGTATTTGCTGACAACCTGTCGCAATTCGAAAGGAAGACCTCCGGATGCTGCTCCACCACTTGACGCTGCGTTGGCAGCGCTAACCTTGCCGCTACTTGCCGCCGGCGGTGGCTGGTCGGAAAAGGTGACCTTGCCGTCGGGTCCCACGATGCGGTAGACCTGCTGCGCGTGTGACGGCAGCGCCATAAAAATTAAGCTTCCCCCAAGCAGCAGCATGGCCAGCAGGGCGTTAGGAGAGAAGGATCTAACAGCGTTTGATTTCATGGTTTCCCCAGTCAGTCTTGAATTTGAATTGAAGTGGCTTGGCTCAGGTGTTTCAAGCCATACCCTGGTGGCGCATCAGCGCGTCCAGCGTTGGCTCCCGGCCCCGGAAGGCCTTGAATGATTCCATGGCCGGACGGCTGCCCCCTGCTTCCAGGATGGCTTGCCGGTATTTTCGGCCTGTTTCTACATTAACGGTACCCGATCCTGTGCCGGCGTCAGTGTTTGTACCCGGATCGGCTGCAGGATGGGCGGACTCTTCAAACGCGGCATAAGCGTCGGCAGACAGGACTTCGGCCCATTTGTAGCTGTAATACCCGGCCGCATAACCACCGGAAAAAATGTGACTGAATGTATGCGCAGTACGGCTGTAGGCCGGGGCCGCAATGACAGCGACTTCGCGGCGCACCTCGTTCAGGAGATCCATCAGGTCGTCGGCTGGGTTGTGAGAGGTGTGCAGCAGCATGTCGAATAGTGAAAACTCGACCTGGCGCAGCGTCTGCATGCCGCTCTGGAAGTTTTTGGCGGCCAGCATCTTGTCGAACAGCTCGCGCGGCAGGGCAGCGCCGGTGTCCACGTGGGCGGTCATGTGCTTGAGCACGTCCCACTCCCAGCAAAAGTTTTCCATGAACTGGCTGGGAAGCTCGACGGCGTCCCATTCGACGCCGCTGATGCCGGAAACGTCCCGTTCGTTGACCTGGGTGAGCATGTGGTGCAGCCCGTGGCCGAATTCGTGGAACAGCGTGGTCACGTCGTCGTGCGTGAGCAGGGCTGGCTTGCCGCCCACGCCCTCGGCGAAATTGCAGACGAGATGCGCCACCGGGGTTTGTAGCTTGCCGTTGTCGGGGCGCAGCCAGCGGGTGCGCACATCATCCATCCAGGCGCCGCCGCGTTTGCCGTTGCGGGCGGGCTGGTCCAGGTAGAACTGGCCCACGAGCTGGCCGTTGCGCTCGATACGGAAAAACTCTACGCCAGGCTTCCACACGGGTGCCGAGTCCTTGCGGATGGCGACTTCAAACAGTGTTTCCACGATCCTGAAGAGGCCTGCCAGCACTTTGGGGGCAGTGAAGTACTGTTTGACTTCCTGTTCACTGAAGGCGTAGCGCGCTTCCTTGAGTTTTTCGCCGATGTAGGCGTAGTCCCAGGCTTGCAGGTCGGCCAGGCCCAACTGGGTGGTGGCAAAGGCGCGCAGGTCGGTAACATCCTTTTCGGCATAGGGTCGGGCGCGCCGGGCAAGGTCACGCAAAAACGTGATGACCTCGTCGGGGGACTTGGCCATCTTGGCGACCACCGAGACCTCGCCGAAATTACGGTAGCCCAGCAGCTTCGCCTCTTCGAGGCGCAGCGCAAGGATTTCCTTCATGATGGCGCTGTTGTCGAATTTGCTGAACTCGGGTGCGGCCTGGTCGCTGGCGCGGGTGGTGTAGGCCTTGTAAAAGGTTTCGCGCAGTTTGCTGCTTTTGGCAAACTGCATGACAGGCAGGTAGCTTGGCATTTTCAGGCTGAGGCGGTAGCCGGTCTTGCCTTCGGACTGGGCCTGGTTGCGTGCTGTTTCAAGCACGTCTGCAGGAATGCCCTCAACCTCGGCTTCTGTCGCGTAATAGGCAAATGCGTCGGTGGCGTCCAGGGCGTTCTCACTGAATTTCTGGTTCAGCTCGGCCTGGCGTTCCTGGATCTCGGCAAAACGGTCGCGGTCGGCGCCCTTCAGTTCCGCACCCGACAGCACAAAGTTGCGAATGGCGTTTTTATGGGCCTGGCGCTGCTCGGTGTTCAGGGTGGCCACGTCGATGGCTTTGTATTTGGCGTAAAGGCGCTCATCGGCGCCCAGGCGGGTCCAGAACTCAGTCACGCGCGGCAGGGCGGCGTTGTAGGCCGCGCGCAGTTCCGGCGTGTCGGCCACGCTGTTGAGGTGGCTCACGGCGCCCCAAGCGCGGCCCAGGTTCTCGGTGGCCACGTCCAGCACGCCGGCGATACCGCTCCATGAGGCCGGAAAATCCGCTGCCGTGACATGCTCAAGGGCGCTTTCAGCCTTGGCCAGCAGCTCGTCGAGGGCTGGCGCCACATGCTCGGGCTGAATCCGGTCAAACAGGGGAAGGTCGGAGAAGTCGAGAAGGGGATTGGTCATGACGTACAGCTGTGGGCGAAAGTCTCGAATCTAAAGGCCTGGGGCTACCGGGCCAGGAAGAATGTGCCTGTCGGGGCGCTATCGGGGCAATTACCCCGTGCCTTGCGGGCGGGGAACTCAGCCCTGTGCACTCTTCTTGACGCTTTTCAATTGGGGTTTTTTGGCGCGTTTGACGGTGCCGCCGGGCGTGAGGCGCTGGTTGCCGAGCACGCGCAGGGTTTTGACTTCGGGGCGCTGGCCGTAGCGGGAGCTGTTTTTCAGTACCTTGACATCACGGGGGCCGGGCATGCGGTCTTCATTGACCTTCTTTTCCTTTTCCGGCATTGGGCGCCACAGGACCAGCAGCTTGCCGATATGCTGGATGGGGGCGGCGTTGAGTTCATCTGCCAGGTTCTGGAAAATCGCTTCTCGGCCGGCGCGGTCGTCTGATTGAACCCGCACCTTGATGAGGCCGTGCGCGTTCAGGGCCGCGTCGGTTTCTTTCTTGACGGCAGCGGTCAGGCCATCGGAGCCGATCATCACCACTGCGTTCAGGTGATGGGCATCGGCGCGGTGATCCTTGCGCTGGGCGGGGGTAAGTTGTATTTGAGCCATGACCCAATTATCGGGGGAGTCGGGAAGAGGACAATAGACCCCATGAAAGTAAATGCCAAGACCGACTTCAAACCCGGCACCCAGACCGACGCGAAGGCCGCTGCCAAAGCCGTATCGAAAGCCAGTGCGAAAGGGAAAAAGGTCAACAAGGCGTGGTTGCACGACCACATCAACGACCCCTACGTCAAATTGGCCCAAAAAGAGGGCTACCGGGCCAGGGCCGCTTACAAATTGAAGGAAATTGACGAAACCTTCGGCCTGATCCGGCCGGGGGACTGTGTGGTCGACCTGGGTAGCACGCCCGGGGCCTGGAGTCAGTACGTGAGGCGCAAGCTGTCACCCACCGGCGCGGCGGCGGGGGAGCTCAACGGCCGCATCATCGGGCTGGACCTGCTGCCCATGGAGCCGATCGAGGGGGTGACTTTTATCCAGGGCGACTTCCGGGAGGCGGAGGTGCTGCAGAAGCTGGAGCAGGCGCTGGCCTCGTCCGAAGGGCAGATCCGGGTCGATCTTGTGATCTCGGACATGGCGCCCAACCTGTCGGGTATTGAATCGGCCGATGCGGCCCGGATTGCCCACCTCATAGAGCTGGCCGTGGAATTTGCCCAGAACCGGATGAAACCGGATGGCACGCTGGTGGTGAAGCTTTTTCACGGCAGTGGATACGATCAGCTCGTGAAGCTTTTCAAGGACACCTTCAAGACGGTCAAGCCCCTCAAACCCAAGGCCTCGCGCCCCGGGTCGTCGGAGATTTTCCTGATTGGCAGAGGACTTAAAAGGCGCGCTGACGCTGCACAATGAGTGCGATACGGTGGCAAAAATCACCTAAACCCGCTTCAAACATGGGGCTGGCAGGGGATTACGCGGTTTTTGCCCTTGAAACGCCTAAAATCAGGCGCATGTGACTTTTGTTCTTATACCGGAGTAGTCCTTGAACAATCAGTGGTTTTCCAAAATTGCAATCTGGCTGGTTATCGCCATGGTGCTGTTTACCGTATTCAAGCAATTTGATCCACGCGGTAGCGCCGGCTCAAACTACCTGGGTTACTCCGAGTTCCTGGAAGAGGTGCGCGGCAAGCGCATCAAGCAGGCCACCATCGCCGAAGGCCAGGGCGGCACCGAGATTTCCGCAACCACGGTGGATGATCGCAAGGTTCGCACCACCGCAACCTACCTTGACCGCGGCCTCGTCGGCGACCTGATCGCCAACGACGTGAAGTTTGACGTCAAGCCCCGCGAAGAAACCTCCCTGCTCACGTCCCTGCTGATCAGCTGGGGCCCCATGCTGCTGCTGATCGGCGTGTGGATTTATTTCATGCGGCAGATGCAGGGCGGCGGCAAGGGCGGGGCTTTCAGCTTCGGTAAATCCAAGGCGCGCCTGCTCGATGAATCCACCAATCCAGTGACTTTTGCCGACGTGGCGGGCTGCGACGAAGCCAAGGAAGAAGTCAAGGAAGTGGTCGACTTCCTGAAAGACCCCGCCAAATTCCAGAAACTGGGTGGCCGTATTCCGCGTGGCTTGCTGCTGGTTGGCCCTCCGGGCACCGGTAAAACCCTGCTGGCCAAGAGCATTGCCGGCGAAGCAAAAGTTCCGTTTTTCTCGATTTCCGGCTCTGACTTCGTTGAAATGTTCGTCGGTGTGGGTGCGTCGCGTGTGCGCGACATGTTCGACAACGCCAAGAAAAACGCGCCTTGCATCATCTTTATCGATGAAATCGACGCAGTCGGCCGCCAGCGCGGCGCGGGCCTGGGCGGCGGCAATGACGAACGCGAGCAGACCCTGAACCAGATGCTGGTCGAGATGGATGGTTTTGAAACCAATGTCGGCGTGATCGTGGTGGCTGCCACCAACCGTCCCGACATCCTGGACGCCGCCTTGCTTCGTCCCGGCCGTTTTGACCGCCAGGTCTATGTGACGCTGCCCGATATCCGCGGCCGCGAGCAGATCCTGAATGTGCACATGCGCAAGGTTCCGCTCGGCCAGGATGTGAGCCCCGGGGTCATCGCCCGCGGCACGCCCGGCATGTCGGGCGCTGACCTGGCCAACCTGTGCAACGAAGCCGCCCTGATGGCTGCACGCCGCAACGCGCGCACCGTCGAGATGCAGGACTTCGAAAAAGCCAAAGACAAGATACTGATGGGCCCCGAGCGCAAGAGCATGGTCATGCCCGAAGAAGAGCGCCGCAACACGGCCTACCATGAGTCCGGTCACGCGCTGCTCGGCAAGATGCTGCCGAAGTGCGATCCGGTTCACAAGGTCACCATTATTCCGCGCGGCCGTGCACTGGGCGTGACCATGAGCCTGCCGGCGCAAGACCGCTACAGCTATGACCGCGAGTACATGCTGAGCCAGATCAGCATGCTGTTTGGCGGCCGTATCGCCGAAGAAGTCTTCATGAACCAGATGACCACGGGCGCCAGCAACGACTTTGAACGTGCCACAGCGCTGGCCCGCGACATGGTCACCCGTTACGGCATGACCGAGGCCCTGGGCCCCATGGTGTACGCGGAAAATGAAGGCGAAGTGTTTTTGGGCCGTTCAGTCACCAAGACCAACAACATGAGCGAGTCGACCCTGCAAAAGGTGGACGGCGAAGTACGCCGCATCATCGACCAGCAGTACGCCCAGGCGCGCAAGCTGATCGAGGACAACCAGGACAAGATGCATGCCATGGCCAAGGCCTTGCTCGAATGGGAAACCATTGACGGCGACCAGCTGGACGACATCATGGCCGGCAAGGAACCCCGGCCGCCCAAGGACTGGACGCCGCGCAATTCGTCGGTAGGCGGCGGTAGCGGTCCCAGCGGCGGTACACCTGCTGTCAGTACCGATCCGGCACCTACGGTAGCCTGATTCCTCCACAAGCATGAAGACGACTGCCAGGCAGTCATCACAACCGGGGCCAGTCCCCGGTTTTTTCATGGTGGAGAACATGGCTCCTGGGCTTGCCACTTTGTATGGCTTCGGCAACGCACCGTTCGTTGCGCGGTATTGCATTGCTTACCGGCCTGTGGTTTAACCCTTCATTCGTTTCGGGACATCCATCCATGATCTGGCAAACCTCCCGCTTTCAGATTGATCTGTCCAAGCCGCGCGTCATGGGTATCGTCAATGTCACGCCCGACTCATTTTCGGATGGGGGCAGGTATTTCACCCTCGGTGGTGGTTTTTCAGGCGTCTTTGCTCATTGTGAGAAATTGATCCGGGATGGCGCCGACATGCTGGACATTGGCGGTGAATCAAGCCGGCCTGGCGCACCGCCCGTACCACTGGAGGAAGAGCTTGAACGGGTGCTGCCTGTGGTTCGCCATGCGGTCAGCCTCGGTGTGCCGCTGTCGGTTGACACGTACAAACCTGAAGTGATGCAGGCTGTGCTCGACCTGGGCGCCGATGTCATCAACGACATCTGGGCCCTGCGCAAACCGGGTGCGGTGCAGGTGGTGGCGCAGCACCCGAATTGCGGTGTCTGTCTGATGCACATGCATCGCGAACCCCAGACCATGCAGGTTGCCCCCATGGAGGGCGATGTGGTACCGCAGGTGATGGCTTTTCTGGAAAGCGCCGCATCTGGCCTGCAGGCCGCTGGCGTTGATAGATCCCGCATCGTGCTGGATGTGGGTGTGGGCTTTGGTAAAACCGTGGCGCAGAATTTCGCGTTGCTCGCGCGGCAGCAGGAGTTCCTCGCCACCGGTTATCCGTTGCTGGCCGCCTGGTCGCGCAAATCGTCTTTGGCCGCCGTAACCAGCGCCTCGCTCGCGACTGTCGCCCAGCTCGACGTGACCGACCGCATGGTACCCAGCGTAGCGGCCGCCTTGCTGGCGGTGGACCGAGGCGCCCGTATCGTGCGTGTGCATGATGTGCGTGAGACTGTGCAGGCCCTGAAGGTATGGATGGCAGCGCGCTAGCAGTTTTGTCGCTATCCGGCAAAGATGGCGGCTTTGGCCGACAAAGGGCTGTACGGGGCACCTAAAATAGGCCCCTGTTTCAAGAACAACAAGCTCCACAGGGACAAAACTCCATGACCAGAAAATACTTCGGCACCGACGGCATTCGCGGAACGGTGGGCCAGCCGCCCATCACGCCCGACTTCGTCTTACGGCTTGCGCACGCGGTCGGCCGGGTCCTTCGCAAGACCGAATCCCGCCCTACGGTGCTGATCGGCAAGGACACCCGCATTTCCGGCTACATGCTGGAAAGCGCGCTGGAGTCCGGCTTCAACTCCGCCGGCGTCGATGTAGTGCTGCTCGGCCCCTTGCCTACGCCGGGTGTGGCCTACCTCACGCGGGCCCAACGCGCCAGCCTGGGGGTCGTCATCAGTGCGAGCCACAACGCCTACCCTGACAACGGCATCAAGTTTTTCAGCGCGCAGGGCACCAAGCTCGATGATGCGTGGGAACTGGCCGTGGAAGCTGCGCTCGACGAGCCACCCGTCTGGGCCGATTCTGCGACTTTGGGCAAAGCCCGCCGTCTTGATGATGCGGCAGGACGTTATACCGAATTTTGCAAAAGCACCTTTGCCAATGACCTGACGCTTCGCGGCCTGAAGATCGTGGTCGACGGTGCCCACGGTGCGGCTTATCACATCGCCCCCATGGTTTTTCATGAACTGGGCGCTGAAGTCATTGCCATCGGCTGCGCACCCGACGGCCTCAACATCAACCACGAAGTCGGTGCGACGCACCCCGAGGCTCTGATCGCCAAGGTCAAGGCCAGCAAGGCGGACTACGGCATTGCGCTGGACGGCGACGCCGACCGGCTGCAGATCGTGGACGCCGAAGGCCGGCTCTTCAACGGCGACGAGGTGCTGTACCTGATGGTCAACGAGCGGCTGGCGCGCGGTGAGAAAGTACCCGGCACCGTGGGCACCCTGATGACCAATATGGCCGTGGAAGTGGCGTTGAAGGCCAAAGGCGTGGAATTTGTACGCGCCAAGGTTGGCGACCGCTACGTGCTCGAGGAGCTTGAAAAGCGTGGCTGGCTGCTGGGCGGCGAGGGTTCGGGCCACCTGCTGGCGCTCGACAAGCACACCACCGGTGACGGCCTCATCAGCGCGTTGCAGGTGTTGCAGGCCTGTGTGCGCAGCAAGAAAACTCTCGCCCAGCTGCTGAGCGATGTAGTGTTGTTCCCGCAGACACTGGTCAATGTGCGCCTCAAGCCCGACCAGGACTGGCAGAGCAGCAAACCCCTGGCCGACATGACCAAAACGGTGGAAGCCGAGTTGGGCAACACGGGCCGCCTGTTGATTCGTGCCAGCGGCACCGAGCCGCTGCTGCGTGTGATGGTCGAAGCGCGCGATGCGGCCCAGGCCAAAAGCTGCGCCGAGCGGGTGGCGGACACGGTGCGGTCCTGAGTGACTTATTCAGGAAAATAGTGGCTGAAACCCTTTAAGGGCGGGCGCAAGCAGCTATTAAATCGATAGCGATCCGTCGAACAGGCTAGGAAGCCTCTACGGCCTCCATCAAGCGAGCCCGCTCATCCGGCGTGAGCACCTTGGGTGATACGCGTGGCATCCCATCATCCGGGTTAAAGAAGGGCGTGATCTTGTAGCCGCCATTGAGCCTCGTGCGTATCAGTGTCGCCATGAACCGGAGGATGGACACGGTGGTGCTGACCGGCATGGCTTCGGGGTTACCTTTGGCGCTCTTCATGCCGACTTTCATGCGCACAAGGCCGAAGGCGGCGTCGAGACTTGTTGACGGATCTTTCAGGCAGTTGTGCAGCAGGCCGACATGCGAGACCTTGAAGTCACGCGAGGTGTTGCCGATCGGTGTGTTGCAACAGCTGGCATACCAGCGCAACATGCCCTTGTCACTGAGCGACATGCAGGTGAGCGCCTCCTGGCCGTGGGTGAAGGTGACGTGTTGGGGCAGCGTGGCGACCACGTCCGATCCGCCCATTTCATCCAGAATCTCGTCGGCTTTGCCCAGAAAGTGGGCGTAGGCCTGGCAGTCCTTGCAGTAGCAGATACCCCGGCATACCGATTCGGTGTGACTGACATGGCCGCGGAGTGTGCCGCATTGGCAGCGCAAGGGGTGATTCATGTGAGAGCCCTGTTTGATGGGTGAGCCATTTAACACTCAGACGCGCGGAACCCCGAGTTCTTGTCTGGCAGGGCAGTCCGGTCAGTGCGCGTACGGTGTTTCCTGATGCCGATGAGTGCAATAGCTCCCGCGGTCTGCGTCGTAACCATGACCAGTGGATAAAGCAGTCCGATACCGAGTGTCGCCACGATAAAACCGGTGCTGGCGTAAAGCGTGGATTCACGTTTGTATTCTGAGCAAAGCGCCAGGACAAGGCCAAGCCCGGCAAGAATGAACGTAAGGCAGGTCAACCAGATAACAGCGTTGGCGTCATTCAGCGCAAAGACGCTGCTTGGCTGGAGTTCGGCAATATAGCTGCGTTCTTGCCGCACCATGCCCAGCCGGTTCAGCGCGTTCAATAGCTTGCCCCCGAAGAGCACACCGCCGGCGCGATGAACGCACCACAACGCAAGAAACAATGAGAAGGCGACGAGGGCCGAGGCAAACGACAGTTTCCCCAAAGACACTCTTTCGCCGGCACCGAGCAATCGCTTAAGCATTCTCAGCCTGCGAAGGGTAGAGATGTTTGCAGAATCGCCACTCATGCACCGGCTGGTCATCAATGTAGGCTGTAGGCTTTGGCAGATAAGCTTCAAAACACTCGCTGATCCCTAGTTCGATGGCTGTGGTTCGGCAGTATTCAGCACCTCCCGAGCTCCAGAGAAACAAGGTTGCGCCTTCGGATTTCAGCCGCCTGACCTGGGCAATTACCGCAGGCATGGGAATACGCTTCGCACCAACGGACCTGACCATGGTGTCGTCGACATCGATAAAAACGACTTGTGGGGTCATGGGTGTTGAACCTTTGTTTGACCCCGGAATATGTGTGACGCCAGCAGCCACAAGGCTACCGGCAGCAAAAGTGCGGCGGCAAGTACCTCCGAAAGAATTGTGACGTTGGCGATCAGAGGATGAAACTCGATGGGGGCCAACGCATAG
Source organism: Polaromonas sp. P1_E12 (assembly GCF_056405975.1). Lineage (NCBI taxonomy): Bacteria > Pseudomonadati > Pseudomonadota > Betaproteobacteria > Burkholderiales > Comamonadaceae > Polaromonas > Polaromonas sp. P1_E12. Next base: position 860,552 of record NZ_JBFUBB010000001.1, read on the forward strand.
TGGCCCAGGCCGTCAAAACCTAACGCCGCGTAAACAGCCATCAGCAGCAGGCCCATAGCCACGAATTTTTTGCGCATGAGCAGCAAGCCAACGGCACCCACCGAAGTGATGGCAGCCCACACCCCATAAACCTGCGCACGTGTTAGCCAGGCCGGCAGGTTCGGATATTCGCAGATGAACTCGGCGTTGTGGCTGAAATGGCCGAGACTGGCGAGGAAGTAGGCTGCTGTCAGGGCGAGCAGCAGTTTGGGAAAGTCGTTGAAGCTGCGAAAGAAACGCATCGTTCAGGCCTGTGGTTAGAGGGGTGGACCCGCAGGCATCTGGCCTGTGGGTTACCAGTCTAACCAACCGGGCAGCCGCGCCGCTCGACGGCCTATTGTTCGCTAACTCAAGCCAGCGTATATGCCGTCTTCACCGTCGTGAAAAACTCCTGCGCATACTTGCCCTGCTCACGCGGGCCGTAGCTGGAGCCCTTGCGGCCGCCAAACGGCACGTGGTAGTCCACACCGGCGGTTGGGAGGTTCACCATGACCATGCCGGCCTGGCTGTGGCGCTTGAAGTGGGTCGCGTATTTGAGGCTGGTGGTGGCGATGCCAGCTGACAGGCCGAATGGCGTGTCATTGGCAGCGGCGAGTGCGGCCTCGTAGTCCTTCACCCGGATGATGCTGGCAACGGGACCGAAAATTTCTTCGCGGTTGATGCGCATGCCGGCGGTGCTTTCGCTGAAAAGCGCTGGTGTCATGAAGTAGCCTTCGGCGCCGCTGCCGGTGTGACAACGTACGCGGTCACCGCCAAATGACAAGGTCGCGCCTTCCTGCTGGCCGATGGCGATGTAGCTTAAGTCCTGCTCCAGCTGGGCTTGTGAAGAAACCGGGCCGATGTCGGTTCCGGCAGTCAGGGCGTCGCCCACCTTGATGCGGGCCATGCGTTCCTGAAGCGCCTTGACGAAAGCAGGGTAAATGCCTTCGGTCACGATGAGGCGGCTTGATGCTGTGCAGCGTTGCCCAGTGGAGTAAAAAGCGCTCTGTGCGCTGAGTTCCACGGCCTGGGTCAGGTCGGCGTCGTCCAGGATGACCTGCGGGTTCTTGCCGCCCATTTCGAGCTGCACCTTCTTGAGGTTTTTCGCGCAAACCTCAGCAATGCGGCTGCCCACGCCGACCGAGCCGGTAAAGCTGATGGCATTGACGCCCGGATGGTTGACCAGCGCATCGCCGATGACGCGGCCGGGCCCCATCACCAGGTTGAACACGCCCGCCGGAATACCTGAGCGCGAGATGATTTCGGCCAGGGCCCAGGCACTGCCTGGAACCAGGTCTGCCGGCTTGAGCACCACGCAATTGCCGAAGGCCAGCGCCGGCGCAATCTTCCAGGCCGGGATGGCGATGGGGAAATTCCACGGCGTGATCAGGCCGACGACGCCCACGGGTTCACGCGTGATTTCCACGCCGATGCCCGGGCGAACCGACGGCATGGTTTCACCGCCCAGGCGCAGGCATTCGCCGGCAAAGAATTTGAAGATGTGGCCAGCGCGGGTGGCTTCGCCAATGCCTTCAGGTTTGGTCTTGCCTTCTTCGCGCGAGAGCAGGGTGCCCAGCTCTTCGCGGCGTGCCAGGATTTCAGTGCCGATCTTGTCGAGCGCATCGGAACGGGCCTGGATGCCCGAGGTAGACCAGGCCGGGAAGGCGGCCTGTGCGGCCTGCACGGCGGCATCCAGCCCTGCGGCGTCGGCCTGTGTGTACTCGCCGATCACGTCGGCGAGATTACTGGGGTTCAGGTTCGGGCTGTAGCTGCTGCCGGCCAGCCATTGGCCGGCGATGAGGTTGTCGTGTTTGGTGGACATGAGGTGGCTCCAGAAGAAATCAGGGTTGATCAGGGGCGAGAGGGCGCGCAGGTTGCGGGAATGCCACAGGCGGCGCCACATCAATCGCGTAGAAACGCAAGGCGTTATCGCACATCATCGCATGTTGCTGGTTTGCCGGCAGGTGGTCCAGCATGCCGGCCACACTGCCAACCAGGTCCGGATAGTTTATGCGCAGGCCCGCCACCGGAAAGTTGCTGGCAAACATGCAGCGCTGCCAGCCGAAAATGGCCACCGTCTCGCGCACGATGCGCGCGTTTTCGTGCCAGTCCCAAGGCTGGCCGCGCAGGCCGAACTCGGAAAGCTTGACGTGTACGTTTTCCTGCCGGGCCAGCGTTTCCATCCAGCCGCGCCAGCGTTTGAGGCCTTCTTCGCTGCGGTCCCAGGCAAAGCCGTGGTGGTTCAGGGCGATGGGCACTTTCGGAAACATCGCTGCCACGGTAGCCGCTTCGGGCAAGTGCCAGGCGGGCACGCGCAGGTCCCACCGCAGGCCGAATTTCTCCAGCAATGAAAAGCCGCGCAGCCAGTTTTCGTGTTGCATGGTGCCTGCCTGCCCTTTGACGCTTTGGTCCGCTGCGGCCGATGTGACAGGTTTGCTGCGGATGCCGCGCACCAGCGGAAACTGCGACTGCGCAAGGAGGCATTCCCCGCTATCAGGCCGGTCAAACCAGGCGTGCGCCACGATGGCATTCGGAAACCCGTGCCTGGCGTTGACCTCATGCAGCCATGCAGTTTCTGCAACCTGCTCAAGGCGGCTGCGCTCGGCTTCCACATGCACGGTTGCCACCACGTCGCAAGGCCCTACAGCGGCCCGGTAGTCCGTTGCGAGGAAATCCCGGCAAATCGGCCGGTAGTCGCCAAGGAAGAAGGCGCCAGGATCGTACGCTTCCTGCAACCAGGGGTAGTGGCCTTTCGACAGGTCCCACAGGTGGTGATGTGCGTCGACGACGGGCCCTGTAAACGCCTTCACAGGTGCGGGCAGTGAGGTGGGCGATGTGCCTGTGCTCTTCATGAACCGGGAGTGGATACAGACCTTGCTGAATCAATGCCGCCAGACGTAGGACGAATCAGGCTCACGCAGCGTCCTGATTTCCTGCTCGAACGCAAAGCTGTCCAGATTGAGGCGGCGCACCGTCTCGTCCTGAAACGAGATGTAGACCGCCCGGTCCACCGGGTGAAACGACAAGGCCAGCGGGTTGCTGGGCAAGGCAAAGCAGCGCTGCTCCTGCAGGTCCAGGCCGAATATCGACAGCGAATGCTCGCCCGAGTTGGTGGTGAGCAGCAGGTCCTGGCCTTGCGCGCCCTGGAAGCGGTAGACCCGGTTGGGGTCGCGCCGTGTCTTGCCTGAGGCTACGACTTTCATGCTGGCTGTGTCGACCGCGACGATGGTGTCGTCTCCGCGGTTGGCCACGTACAGCAGCGACTCGTCAGCCGACAGCACATTGCCCTCGGGCACCGGGCCGGGCATCATGGCGACCGGTGTGAAGGTCGGATCGTTCGGCTTGATTTTGGTGACGGTGTTCGACAGCAGGTTCAGTGCATAAGCTGTCTGTGCATCTTGCGTCAGCGCAAACAGGTGCGTCTTGTAGCCGCCCGAAGACACAGCCAGGTCCGGTACATGCACCTTTGCCGGGTCTGAAAAGCGCAGCAACACGTTGTGCGCCTCAGACATCACAAACAGGCGGCCCTGGCCGTCCACTGTCAAGCCATGCGGCCGGTAATACGGCCAGAGGTTCAGCGTGGCCACATGCTCGCGTTTGTCCAGGTCAATCACAAAGACCGAATGCCCACCTGCGTCTCCCAGATGGCTGGCGGTTTCGATGCCATAGTGGCCTACGTATGCAAGCCGGCGCACCGGGTCTATCGTGAACTCGTGCGGAAAGTTGGGCAAGACGATGTGTTCTTCCGCCAGGCCGGTGGCCAGGTCGTAAAAGCTGAAGGTATGGGCGCATTTCTGCACCAGCAAGAGTGTTTCCCGAAGGGGCATGGGTGTCCTGAAGATGGGGGAGCCTGAAAGGAAACAGAGAGAGAAAAAGAGAGAGAACGCGTGAAGGGGCCAGCCAAAGCCGTTTACCTGCCCCAGCGTAGCACCAGCGGGTCCAGCCGCTGCGCGGTGGCGATCAACCCCTTGCGAACCTCAGGGTGCATGGCGGGAAATGGATGGCGCGGCGCTTCACAGGCGATCACGCTTCCTTCCTTCATCAAGGCCTTGGCCGTCAAGATGCCGCCCTGGCGGTTTTCATAGTTGATCAGCGGCAACCAGCGGGTGTATTCGGTAATGGCTTCATCCCGCTTGCCGGCGACCCATGCATCCATGATCCTGCGAATGCCGTCCGGGTAGCCGCCACCTGTCATTGCACCGGTGGCGCCGGCTTCCAGGTCGGGTAGCAGGGTAATGGCTTCTTCGCCGTCCCACGGGCCTTCAATCGCGTCGCCGCCCAGCCGAATCAACTCGCGCAGCTTGGAGGCCGCACCCGGCGTTTCGATCTTGAAGTAGGCCACATTGCGGATCTCTTTGGCCATGCGTGCCAGGAAGGTTGCCGACAGGGTGGTGCCGCTGACAGGTGCGTCCTGGACCATGATGGGAATGTCAATGGCGGCCGACAGCGTGGCGAAGAACTCATAAGTCTTTTCTTCCGCCACGCGGATGGTGGCACCGTGGTACGGCGGCATCACCATGACCATGGCCGCGCCCAGGTCCTGCGCGCGGCGGCTGCGTTCGGCGCACACCCGGGTGCCGAAATGCGTGGTCGTCACAATCACCGGCACGCGGCCCGCTACGTGCTTGAGGATGGCCGCGGTGAGGACTTCCCGCTCGTCATCGGACAGTACAAACTGTTCCGAGAAATTGGCCAGGATGCACAGGCCCGTCGATCCCGCATCGATCATGAAATCAACACAGCGCTTCTGGCTTTCCAGATCGAGCTCGCCCGCATCAGTGAAAGTGGTGGGAACCACCGGGAACACGCCCGTGTATCTTGCTTTCATGCCGATCATTCGACGATGTTGAAGTCTTTGAGGAACTCGGTCTTCATCGTCAGGCCCAGGCCGGGCTTGTTGTCATCGAGCTGCAGGAAGCCGTTCTCCGCCACCGGTTCTCCGTCAAAGATGTAATAGAACAGCTCGTTGCCAACTTCCACGTCGAACATCGGAAAGTACTCGCTCATGGGCGAGGCGAGGGTGCTCATGGTCAGGTGGTAGTTGTGCATCTGCCCGGCGTGCGGAATCACCGGCACGCTGTACGCCTCGCACAACGCGTTGATCTTGTGCGCCGCCGTGATGCCGCCCACACGGTTGGTGTCGTACTGCACGACCGACACGGCTTTCTTGTCCAGCAGCTGTTTGAAGCCATAAAGGCTGAATTCATGCTCGCCGCCCGAGATCGGGATGCTGGTGAGCTGATTGAGCTCGGCATAACCGTCGATGTCGTCAGCAATGACAGGTTCTTCCACCCAGCGCGGCTGAAATTTTTCCAGCTTGGGCAGCATGCGCTTGGCGTACTCCAGGTTCCAGCCCATGTAGCACTCCATCATCAGGTCGTTGTCGTAACCAATGACTTCGCGGATCGCCTCGACGGCTTTCAGGTTTTCAGCTACGCCCTTGGTGCCGTGCGCCGGGCCGTAGCCAAAGCGCGACTTGAACATGGTGAAACCCTGGTCCAGGTATTTCTGCGCTTCGTCCTGCATGGCCTTGATGTCGGTACGGTAGAGCTTGGAGTAGTAGCAGGGAATCTTTTCCTTGGTGCGGCCGCCCAGCAGCTTGAACACCGGCTTGTTGACCGACTTGCCCAGGATGTCCCAGATCGCCAGGTCCACCGCGGAGATGGCAGCCATGGTCACACCCTTGCGGCCCCAGGCGTGGGTGCTGCGGTACATGCGCTGCCACAGGTATTCGTAGTCCCAGGGGTCCTGGCCCAGCACCAGCGGCGTGAGGTACTGGTCGATGATGGCTTTGGCGATGTGCGGCGCCAGCGCGACGTTGCCCAGGCCGACGATGCCGTCGTCGGTTTCGATCTCGACCACCGTCCACGAATGGAAGCGGAAGGTGCTCATGGACTCTGTCTTTGAGTAGACGAGGTCCATGGCGTTGGAGCAGAAATTGCCTTGCGGTGGAACGGTCTTGCCTTTCCACTCGAATACACGTGCGCGGACTGATTTGATCTTCATTTAAAGGTCCTGTGTGAGATGAATCTTTCGAGCCCTCCCCTGGAAGGGGAGGGTTGGGGTGGGGTGAGCCGTATTACTCCCTTTGGGGAGGCGCCGCCAGGCGTCCTCCCATGCGGCAGGCGATGCGAAAAGCGTTGAGCGTGGCGTTGACATCGGCCACGCCCTGGCCGGCGATGTCATACGCTGTGCCATGCGCCGGCGTGGTGATGGGCACCGGCAGGCCACCCTGCACGGTGACGCCCTTGCTGAAGCCCATGAGCTTGATGGCGATCTGGCCCTGGTCGTGGTACATGGTGACGATGGCCTGGTACTGGCCGGCCTGCGCTTTCAGGAAGATGGTGTCGGCCGGGAAGGGGCCGTCTACCGGCACGCCGCCGGCTCGCAGTTCGGCCACCGCCGGTTCGATGATGTCGATTTCTTCGCGGCCGCAGACACCGCCGTCGCCACCATGTGGGTTGAACGCCGCCACCGCTACTTTTGGGCTGTTGTTGCCGCTGGCCTTGAGCGATGCGTAAATCAAGCGGGTCGCGTCGACGATGCGCTCCTTGCTGAGCATGGCCGCTGCGTCTTTCAGCGGAATGTGCGAAGACACACGCGCGGTCCACAAGTCGCCCAGGGTATTGAACTCGCAGAAGTAGCCGGTCACGCCCAGGTATTCGGCAAAGTGGTGCAGCTCGTCTTCATGCTTCAGGCCGCCCAGCTTCATGGCCTGCTTGTTCAGCGGGGCAAAGCAGATGGCGTCGACTTCGCCGCGTTTGGCGCCGTCCATGCAGAGGTTGAGTACCTGCAGCACTGCGGCGCCGCAGGCGGCTTGCGCCTGGCTGCGCTGTACTTGCGCTGGCTGAATCGTGTCTGTGGCCAGGAAGGCGGGCAGGCTGCTGTCGGCACGGTTGCGCACTTCGGCCAAGCTGCTCACGGCTTGCGTTGCCACCGCCTGTTGGGCCGTGGCCTGGCCTTGTTGCCAGAGCCAGGCGTCGCCCACCAGCACGATGTTGGCGCCCGCCGTGATGCCGGGCTGACTCAGCAGCCGGGCAATCAGCTCGGGGCCTATGCCGGCCGCGTCGCCCAGTGTCAGTGCGACGACAGGCACCGGTTCTGTTGTCTGCTGCTTGCTCATGTCATCTTTTCCTTGTTCAGGATCATCAAAATCAGTCCAGCTTGATGTTTTTCTTGGCGATCAGGTCACCATAGCGCTTGTTCTCGTCATTATGAAATTGCGCGAACTGCGCCTGCGTCATGGGCGTCAGGTCCGCGCCGATCGCACCCAGCCGGGCTTGTGTTTCCGGCATCGCCAGGACCTTGGTGACCTCGGCGTAGACACGTTCCTGCACCGCCTTGGGCGTGGCTGCCGGCATGTAGATGCCGTACCAGGCGCTCATCTCGACACCCTTCACGCCGGCTTCGGCCATGGTGGGCACATTGGGAAGCTGCGGGTTGCGTTTCGCGCTGGCCACCGCCAATGGTTTGATGCGTCCGTTCTTGATCTGGCCGATCACCGAGGGCATGGTGTCAAAGCTCAGCTGCACCTGGCCGCCGACGAGGTCGATCAGCGCCGGGCCGCTGCCGCGATAGGGGATGTGCGTGATGAAAACGCCGGCCTGGTCCTTGAAGAGCTCGGCCGCGATGTGTTGCGTGCTGCCCGAGCCGCTGGTGGCGTAGTTGAGCTGGCCGGGTTTTGATTTGGCCAGCTTGATGAGCGACTGCACCGAATCTACCGGCAGGGCGTTGTTGACCACCAGCACATTGGGCACCGCGCCGACAAACACCACGGGCACCAGGTCCTTGTTGTTGTCATAGCCGAGTTTCAGCAGGTGCGGGGCAATCGCATGCGCGGTCGAAACACCCATCAGCAGGGTATGGCCGTCGGTCGCCTTGGCCGTCAGGTCGGCCGCCAGCGTGTTGGAGGCGCCGGGGCGGTTCTCGACCACCACCGGCTGCTTGAGCAGGGGCCCCAGCCGGTCTGCGACCGCGCGGGCCATGGCGTCGGTGCCGCCGCCGGGGGCCGATCCCACCAGGATGCGTACCGGCTTGCTGGGCCAGTCTTGCGCCAGCGCGGGGAAGGCGGCGGCCATCGCGGCAGCCGCCAGCAGCGCCGGGAGGAATGTAAAGGGTTTCAGGCGGGGCATTGTCTTTGTCTCCGGGTCTTTGTGCGGGAAAGCTTGAACGAATGCCTCGATGGTAGGGATGGCAACACTTAACGTAAATTGAAAATACCTGATTATTTGATAACCTATGGTGATCAATTGAATTGACCCCCTGAAAGACCGCCGATGCCCGACACTTCACCTGGCTCCTCCATTCCCCAGCTGCTCAACCGTCTGCGCATGCGCCAGGTCGCACTCATCCTGGCCGTGGGTGAACACGGTACCTTGCGCAAAGCTTCTGCGGAACTGGGCATGACCCAGCCGGCCGCCACCAAGATGATCCAGGAGCTGGAGTCCGCGCTGGGCCAGCGCCTGTTCGAGCGGGTGGGGCGCGGGCAAAAGCTCACGCCGGCCGGCGCCAGCGCATTGCGCTATTTCCGCGGCATGCGCGGTTCCATCGAGTCCATGACCCGTGAGCTGGCCGAGCTGCAGCTGGGCAGCTCCGGTCGGGTGTCGGTCGGCAGCATCATGGCGCCGTCGCCAAACTTGTTGACACACGCGATCATCGCGCTCAAAAAAGCTTACCCGCTGCTGTCGGTCGATGTCATGCTGGACACCAGCGACCGGCTGTTCGAGCTGCTGCGCGAAGGCGTGCTTGACGTTGCCATCGGGCGCATTCGCGACGAGCACCGGGCTGACTACGCCTTCACCCCGCTTGAAAATGAGGCGCTGGCCGTGGTGGCTGGCGTGCACCATCCGCTGGGGCAAAAAAAGGCGGTGAAGTTTGCCAGCCTGCTGGACTACCCATGGATATTGCAGCCCAAAGGCAGCCCGATGCGTGAGGTGCTGGAGCAGGAGTTCCGCATGTTGCAGGCGCCCACGCCCAAGGGCCTGATCGAAACCGCGTCCATCCTCACGACGACCAACCTGATTGCCGAAACCGACATGGTGGGCGTCATGCCGCAGTCGATTGCCGAGAACTACGCCCGGCATGGCCTGCTCAAGATCCTGCCCTGCTTCATCCAGCACAAGATGGAAGCGTTTGGCTCCATCACCCGCAAGGACAGGCCGATGAGCGACGCGGCACGGTTTTTCCTGGCGGCGCTGCACCAGAAATAGCCGCCGGAGGCCGATGGCAATCCGCTGCGGAGAAATTTCCTGAAAATTGCGGGCCTTGGTCCACGGAGTGAGCGCCGGCCGCTATGAGATATGCGTCAATGCCGGCGAAGAACAGAAATTGAAATCGGCGTGTGTGGTCATGGATGAACACTCCATGACCTGGATCAAGCTTTTGCCCCGTGCCATTGCTTACGCTTGGCGTATTGCCAACATTGGAAGCACACATGCCGAATCTTCAATGGTCAGACGCCCTCGTGCTCGGACTCCCCCTGATGGATGACACTCACCGGGAGTTTGTCGAGTTGCTTGCGCTGGCAGAAAACGCGGCGGACGATGCGTTGCCGGGCCACTGGCGAGCGCTGGTGGACCACACCGATGAGCACTTCAGCCGCGAAGACCGGTGGATGCTGGACACGCGGTTTTCATCCTCCAATTGCCACACTGTGCAGCACAAGGTGGTGCTGCAGGTCATGCGAGAAGGCTTGCTCATGGCCCAGGCCGGGGATTTCACGTCTTTGCGCCATATGGCAAGGGAGCTCGCTCTGTGGTTTCCGCAGCATGCGCAGACCATGGATGCCGCGCTGGCCCTGCATCTGCGCGGTATTGGCTACGACCCGCTAACGGGAGTGGTGAGCATGCCGCAAGCTTTGCCCAGGGACACCATACACGGTTGCGGTGGCCTGAGCTGTTCTGATGGCCAGGCGCTTTAACACACCGCATAAACGCGGCACGCTGTTGGGTCCGCTGGGTCATGCAATTTATTGCCCCGTTTGCCAACCCCCGCCCAGCGACTGAATCAGCGCCACCGCCGTGGTCTGGCGGTCGGCCATGGCTTGCACCAGTGCGCGGCGCGCGCTCAGCGCGGTGGCCTGGGCGGTGATGACTTCGGTGTAGCTCACCTGGCCGCTACGGTAGCGGTTGAGCACCTGCTGCTCGACCTGGTCGGCGGCCTGTGACGCCTGGCGGCGCAGTTCCTGCTGGGTCAGCAGCACGCGTGTAGCCGACAGCTGGTCTTCCACGTCCTGGAAGGCGGCCAGCACGGCCTGGCGGTAGCGCGCCACTGCCTGCTGGTGGGATGCCTCGGCGCCTTCCACGCGTGCGCCGGTGGCTCCCGCATTGAAGAGGACTTGCGCGGCCGAGATGCCGATGGACCAGACGCTGCTGGAAGCCTTGAAGAGGTCCGCCACCCGGCTGGCGCCCTGGCCGGCCGATGCGCTCAGCGACAGGCTGGGGTAATAAGCACTCTTGGCGATGCCGATCTGTTCATTGGCAGAGGCCACGCGGCGTTCGGCGGCGGCAATGTCGGGGCGGCGCTGCAGCAGCTCGGACGGTATGCCGACCGGCACGTCAGGCACTGAAGGGTTCCAGGCCACAGGGGCAATCGAAAAATTGCCAGGTGCTTCGCCGACCAGCACCGCGATGGCGTGCTCCAGCTGGGCGCGCTGGCGCACCAGGCCGGCGTCGTCGGCCTGCGCGTTGGCCAGCTGTGTTTGCGCCTGCAGCACATCGGTTTTGGCGGCAATGCCGGCGTTGTAGCGGTTCTGCGTGATGTCCAGCGCGCGCTTGTAGCCGTCAATCGTGTCCTTGAGCAGCGCCTTTTGTGCGTCTGTCTGGCGCAAGGACAAATAATTGGTCGCCAGTTCACCCTGCGCCGACAGTTTGGCCGAAGCCAGGTCGGCGGCGCTTGCCTGTTCGCTGGCTTTCGCGCCGTCCACGGTGCGGCCCAGGCGGCCCCATACATCGGGTTCCCAGCTGCCGCCAATGCTGAGCTGGTAGTTGTTGCCCACGCGGCCACCGACATTGTTGCCCGTCGTGCTGCTGCTACTGCTGCCCGAGCGGCTGGCGCTGCCATCCAGCGAAACCGTCGGGAACAGCGATGCCCGTTGCTCGCGCACCAGGGCGCGCGCCTGCGCGTAGGCGGCAACAGCCACCGCCACGTTCTGGTTGGACACTTCCACACGCGATGCCAGCTGGTCCAGTACCGGGTCCTTGAAGAGTGACCACCACGGGCCGCGCTCCAACGTATCGGCGGGCATTGCCGCGACCCAGCCTTGCGCTTCCTTGTAGGTGCTCACGTCGACCGTGGCCGGGCGCTGGTAGTCGGGGCCGACCGCGCAGCCGCCAACGGCAAGCACCAGCGCAGCGCACAGCAGGCGAAGCTGAAAGCGTGAACGGTATGCGGGGTGAGTGTCGGAAAAGTGTTTCATGGCGTTGTCAGTCATTGCAGTTGGAGCGGGGCGCCGGGCGGCGGCGCATCGGACTCGTCCGGGTGACGGCTGAGTTGGCGCTCGGAAGGACTGCGCCGGCGCAGCTTGTCCATCAGCACATAGACCACCGGTGTGGTGAGCAATGTCAGCAGCTGGCTGGCGATCAGGCCGCCGATGATGGCGATGCCCAGCGGTCGGCGCAGCTCGGCGCCTTCGCCGAAGCCGATGGCCAGCGGCAGCGCGCCCAGAATGGCGGCCAGCGTGGTCATCAGGATGGGGCGAAAGCGCAGCAGGCAGGCTTCGCGCACAGCCTCAATCGCGGAAAGGCCACGAGCCCGCTCGGCTTCCAGGGCGAAGTCGATGATCAGGATGGCGTTCTTCTTGACGATGCCGATCAGCAGGAACAGCCCGATCAGCGCGATGATGGAAAAATCCAGCTTGAACAGCAGCAAGGCCAGCACAGCGCCCACACCGGCCGAGGGCAGGGTGGACAACACCGTGATGGGGTGCACCAGGCTTTCGTACAGGATGCCCAGCACAATGTAGATCACCACCAGCGCCGCGAGGATCAGGAGGGGCTGCTCGTTTTGCGATTGCTGCGCATTGAGCGCCGTGCCGGAAAAACTGCCGCGCACGTTGTTGGGCAGCCGGATGTCGGCTTCCGCCTGGTGCACCGCGGCCTGGCCGTCGCTCAGCGTGCTGCCATCGGCGAGGTTGTAGGAAACCGTAGTGGAAAGCTCGCCGTCTTCGTGGCTGACCGAAGCGGCGGTGGGGTTTTCGCTGAAGGTGGCGATGGCCGACAGGGGCACCATCGTGCTGGCCGAGGCGCTCAGGACCTGGCCCGACGAAGAGTCACGCAGGGATGGATTGGCCACAGAGGTGGCGGTGGCCACCGTGGTTGCAGCCTGGGTGCCGGTGCTGTTGGCTGTGCTGCCTCCAGCCCCCTTGGCCGGTACGTAAATATCTTTCAGCGACTCGGGGCTGCGGGTGTAGCGCGGCGCCACTTCCATGATCACGTGGTACTGGTTGAGCTCGGCGTATATCGTGGCCACCTGGCGCTGGCCGAAGCCGTCATAGAGTGCGTTGTCCACATCGCGTGAGCTGATGCCCAGGCGTGCCGCGCTTTCCTTGTCCACGGTGACCATGGTTTCCACGCCGTTTTCCTGCTGGTCGGTGTCCACGTCGGTCAGGGCGGGCTGCAGTTTCATCTGGTCTGCCAGGCGTGTGGCCCATACGCGCAAGTCGGCCGCGTTGTCGCTTTTGAGCGTGTACTGGTAGGTCGAGTTGGTCTGGCGGCCACCTCCGCGCAGGTCCTGCACGGGGTTCAGGAAAAGGCTGACCCCGGTCACCCGTGCCAGCTGCGGGCGCAGCCTCGCAATCACGGCCTGGCCGGCTACGTCGCGTTGCCCCACCGGCTTGAGGTTGATGAACATGAAGCCTCCGCCCGCACGGGAACCACCGGTAAAGCCCACCACCGTGTCCACGGCCGGGTCGGCGCGGATGATGTCGACCAGCTGCTTGAGCTTGCCCTGCAGCGCCTGGAACGAAATGCTGCGGTCGGCGCGCAGGCCGCCGTTGATCTGCCCGGTGTCCTGTTGCGGAAAGAAGCCCTTGGGCGCTTTGACGAAGAGAAACCCGTTGAGCCCGACCACCGCCAGCAAAATCAGCATCACCAGCAGTTTGCTGTGCAGGGCCCAGTCCAGACTCACTTCGTAGCTGCGGTGCACGCGGTTGAAGGCACGCTCGAACCAGCGCGCCATAAAAGCAAAACGTCCGGTCTTCTTCTCGTGCGCGTCGGGCCTCAGAAGCCAGGCGCACATCATGGGTGTGGTGGTCAGCGAGATGACCAGCGAAATCATCACCGCAGCAGACAGCGTGACTGCGAATTCGCGGAACAGCCGGCCTACCTGCCCGCCCATGAAGAGCAGCGGGATAAAGACGGCCACCAGCGACAGGCTGATCGACAGCACGGTGAAGCCGACCTCGCGCGCACCCAGCAACGCGGCCTTGAAGCGGTCCATGCCGGCCTCGATGTGTCGGCTGGTGTTTTCCAGAACCACGATGGCGTCGTCCACCACGAAGCCGGTGGCCACGGTGAGTGCCATCAGGCTCAGGTTGTTGAGTGAAAAGCCCAGCAGGTACATCACGCCGAAGGTGCCCAGCAAGGAGACGACAGTGGCCACGGCCGGGATGATGGTGGCACGGGCGCTGCGCAGGAATGCACTGACCACCAGCACCACCAGCACGATGGAAATCAGCAGCGTGACTTCGATCTCGTGCAGCGAGGCACGGATGGAGTTGGTGCTATCGGATGCCACCTGCAACTGCACGTCCTGCGGCAGGGCGGCCTGCAGCTCGGGAATCAGGGCGCGCACGCCGTCGACAGTGGCAATCACATTGGCATCGGGCTGGCGCGTGACCAGCACGATCACCGCCGGCTCGCCGTTGAAAAGGCCGAGCGTGTTGATGTTTTCCACGCCGTCCTGTACCTCGGCCACGTCCTGCAGCCGGATGGCGGCGTTGTTGCGCCAGGCTACGACGAGATTGCGGTAGTCGGCGGCCTTGAGCCCGCCGCTGGCGGTGTTGGAGCCTGAGTAAATCTGGAAGCGCTGGCCGTTGCCTTCGATCGCACCCTTGGGCCGGTTGGCGTTCGATGCCTGCAGGGCTGCACGCACGTCTTCCATGGCGACACCATAGCGGTTGAGTGCAAACGGCAGCAGTTCCACGCGCACCGCCGGCAACGAGCCGCCGCCAAGCTCCACGTCGCCGACCCCGGGTACCTGGGCGATTTTTTGCTGCACGAGGTTGGAGACCTCGTCATAGATCTGGCCCGGTGAGCGAGTCTTTGACGTGAGCGCCAGGATGATGACCGGCGCCGAAGCCGGGTTGGCTTTGCGGTAGGTCGGGTTGCTGCGCAGTGTGGCAGGGAGGTCGGCGCGCGAGGCGTTGATGGCGGCCTGCACCTCGCGCGCTGCCGCGTCGATCTTGCGGTTCAGGTCAAACTGCAGGCTGACACGGGTTGAGCCGTTGCTGCTGTTGGACGTCATCTCATTGACGCCCGCGATCACGCCGAGGCGCCGCTCCAGCGGCGTCGCCACACTGCTGGCCATGGTGGAGGGACTGGCCCCCGGCAACGAGGCGCTGACCGAGATCACCGGGAAATCGACTTGCGGCAGCGGTGAGACCGGCAAGACGAAGAATGCGGCGATGCCCGCCAAGGCCAGGCCTATGGTGAGGAGGACTGTGGCTACCGGGCGGCGGACGAACGGTTCGGAGAGGTTCATGGCGTGGCTCCCACGCTGGCCGTGACGAAGGTGACTTTTGTTCGAACGGCGGGAATTTTTGCTGAGGGTAGCTGGCCGGGGGTAGCCCGGCGGCTACTCACTTTTCTTTTGCTTCGCCAAAAGAAAAGTAAGCAAAAGAAAAGGCGACCCTGCTGTCTGCGTCCCTCCGCTTCGCTACGGGCAACCTGCGGTGCTCGGTCCAGGCGGGGTCTCGCTCGAACTCGCCTTCGGCTCAGACAATCGCGATCCCTGATCCGCCTGACCCTGCGCTCCTCGGCGCATACAGAAGGGGCGATCGGGAACGGGGACCGAAGACAAATACCAACAAGGACACGCCATGGCGTGTCCTTGTTTCTTCTGGTGTTCGGATTCCGGCATTCGGCAGTGGGCTGTTCGGTATTTCTGTTTCCACCCCCTTGTGGATGCGCCGAGGAGCGCAGGGCCAGACGGATCAGGGCAAAAACTTGTTTGAGCCGAAGGCGAGTTGTTTTTGACCCCGGCTGGACCGAGTACCGCAGGTTGCCCCGGAGCGAAGCGCAGGGGACGCAGGAACCAGGGTCGCCTTTTCTTTGCTTACTTTCTTTTGGCGAAGCAAAAGAAAGTGAGTTGCCGCCGGCAACCCCGGCCCCGGGACAAAGCACACCCCGAAAGAACGAAAGAGCAACAGGCCTCACGCGGAAACCTCCTTCTCTTTCCCTTTCCCCCGAAACCTCCGCCCCAACCGGTCAAACGCCAAATAAATCACCGGCGTCGTAAACAGCGTGAGCACCTGACTCACAATCAGCCCGCCAAAAATCGCCAACCCCAGAGGCCTCCGCAATTCAGCGCCTTCGCCGAAGCCCAGCATCAAGGGCACGGCAGCAAACAGCGCCGCCAGCGTCGTCATCAGGATGGGCCGAAAGCGCAGCAGCGCGGCCTGGTGGATGGCGTCCTGCGGTGACTTGTCCTGGTTGCGTTCGGCGTCGATCGCGAAGTCAATCATCATGATGGCGTTCTTCTTCACGATGCCGATCAGCAGGATGATGCCGATGATGCCGATCACCCCGAGGCCTGACCCGCTGATCATCAGCGCCAGCAGCGCGCCCACGCCGGCGGAGGGCAGGGTCGAGAGGATCGTCAGCGGGTGGATGTAGCTTTCATACAGCACACCCAGCACGATGTAGACGCAGATCACGGCCGCCAGGATGAGCCAGAGCTGGTTGGACAGCGAGGCCTGGTAGGCGCCCGCCGCGCCCAGAAAGGTCATGGTCACGCTGGCTGGCATGGCGATGTCTTTGGCGGCCTCCCGGATCTCGTCGACCGCCTTGCCCAGCGAGACGCCGGGCGCCGTGTCAAAACCCAGTGTGGTGGCCGGGTACTGGGCCACGCGGGTAACCTGCAGCGGGGCCGCTTGCTCCGTGATGGTGGCAATGGCCGACAGCGGTGTTGGCGTGCCGGAGCCGGTTTTGAGTTGCAGGCTGCCCAGCGATGCGGGCGTGCGCAAGGAGTCGGGCATGGCTTCGAGGATCACGCGGTACTGGTTGGTCTCGGTGAAGATGGTCGAGACAATGCGCTGGCCGAATGCGCTGTAAAGCGCGTCGTCAATGGACGAGGTCGTGACGGCCAGGCGCGACGCGGTATCGCGGTCTACCGTGATGTAGGCCCCTGCGCCGCTGGAGCCTGCATCGGACGACACGTTGCGCAGGCTTTCGAGCTGCCGCATGCGCTGCGTGAGTTTGTTGGCCCATTCCACTACGGTGGCGTTGTTCGAGCCTTCGAGCGATACGCGGAACTGCGTGGGCCCGGTTTCAGCGTCGATGGTCAGGTCTTGCGTGGGTTGAAGGTACAGAGTAACCCCGGCTACCGCGGCGGCTCGCCGCTGCAGCCGGTCCATGGTTTCCTGCTGGCTGCCGGTGCGCTCTTTTTTCAGGTTGATCAGCATGCGGCCGGTATGCAGCATGGTGTTGTTGGCCGCATCCACACCAATGAAGGAGCTCAGCGTCTCGACGTCGGGGTCTTCCAGGATGGCCTTGGCCGTGGCCTGCTGCAGCGCGGCCATGCGGTCGTAGGACACCGACTGTGCGGTTTCCACGCGAGCCTGCAGCTGGCCGGTGTCCTGCGTCGGGAACAGGCCCTTGGGGATCAGTACATACAGCAACACCGTGAGCAGCAGGGTGGCCAGCGCCACCAGCAGCGTGGCGCCCTGGCGTTTGAGCACCCAGGTGAGCCACACGTCGTAGCGTGCGATCACGTCGTCAAAAAAAAGCTGGAGCCGCGCGCCCGCCTGGGCCATGCGGCCTTCGCCCGCCGTTTCCGGCACGTGCTTGAGCCATCTCGCCGACATCATGGGAACGAGGGTGAGCGACACCACGGCCGAGATCAGGATGGTGATGGCCAGCGTCACGGCAAACTCGCGGAACAGCCGGCCGACCACGTCACCCATGAACAGCAGCGGAATCAAAACCGCGATCAGCGACACCGTCAGCGAAATGATGGTGAACCCGATCTGCGTTGCGCCCTTGAGGGCTGCAGCCATCGGCTCTTCACCTTCCTCGATGTAGCGCGAGATGTTTTCGATCATCACGATTGCGTCGTCCACCACAAAGCCGGTGGCGATCGTCAGCGCCATCAGGCTCAGGTTGTTGAGGCTGTAGCCCAGCAGGTACATCAGGCCGCAGGTGCCGACGAGTGAAATCGGCACGGCCAGACTGGCGATCACGGTGGCGCGCAGGCTGTGCAGGAAAGCAAAGATCACCAGCACGACCAGCAGCACGGCCAGCAGCAGTTCAATTTCCACATGCATCACCGAAGCGCGTATGCCGGTCGTGCGATCGCTCAGAACATCGACCCTGAGGGAGGTGGGCAGGCCGGCCTGCAGTTCGGGCAGGCGTGCCTTGATGGCATCCACCGTGGCAATGACGTTGGCGCCGGGCTGGCGCTGCACATTGAGGATGATGGCTGGTTTCAGACCAGACCATGCGCCCAGCTTGATGTTCTCGGCGCTGTCCACCACCTGTGCCACGTCGGACACGCGTACCGCCGCGCCGTTGCGAAAGGCAATGATGAGGTTTTTGTAGTCGGCCGCGGCGACCAGCTGGTCGTTGGAATTGATCGAATAGGACCGTGTGGGGCCGTCGATGCTGCCCTTGGCGCCGTTGGCATTGGCTGCGGAGATCGCAGTGCGCAGTGAATCAAGCCCGAGGCCGTAGGAAGCCAGCGCCCGCGTGTCGGCCTGGATGCGCACTGCGGGACGCTGCCCGCTGCTGAGCGACACCAGCCCCACGCCATTGACCTGGCTGATCTTCAGGGCCAGCCGGGTGTTGACGATGTTCTGCACCTCCGTCAGCGGCATGGTGTCGGACGTGATGGCCAGTGTCAGCACCGGGGCATCGGCCGGGTTGACCTTGGCATAGACGGGCGGGGCGGGCAGGTCAGCCGGCAACAAGGAACCGCCGGCGTTGATGGCGGCCTGCACCTGCTGCTCGGCGACGTCCAGCGCCAGGCCCAGGCCGAACTGCAGCGTGACGATGGAGACACCGGCGGCGCTGGTGGAGCTCATGCGCGAGAGGCCGGCCATCTGGCCGAACTGGCGTTCCAGCGGCGCTGTCACGGTCTGCGCCATCACTTCCGGGCTCGCGCCGGGATACAGCGTCTGCACCTGGATGGTGGGGTAGTCGACCTGCGGCAACGCCGACAGCGGCAAAAATTTGAAACCCACCAGGCCGGCCAGCACGATGGCCACCATCAGCAGCGAAGTGGCTACCGGGCGCAGGATAAAGGGGCGTGAGGGGCTCATTCAATAACCTTCGTGCTTCGCACTGCGATGCTATTTGCCTTGGGAACGGCCCGGCGGCTCATGCGTGAGAGTCCCGTGTCATTGCACCGGCCGTTCGCCCTGGCGGCGGTCCTTCATGCCTTGCCAGCGCGCCAGGGCTTCCGGGTCGCCCTTGTCGATCTGCTCCAGGAAGCGCTTGCGGCGTTCCAGCGCGACCGGGTCGTCCTTGACCTGGTCGAGCATGCGCTGGCGCTGCTCGGCCGTGGGGCCGGCGATGGAAGGCGGCGCAGCGCCGGGCTGCAGTGCTGCTGCCGGCGGCGTGGAAGGTGCCGCTACCGGCGCGCTGCCGGCGGTGTCGGATGCGGGGCGCTGGCGCCCGGCCGCGGAAGCGCCGCCGCCCGGTGCACTGGCGCCGCGGCGTTTGCCGCTCATGCCGGCGCCGGGTGCGTCGCCCGGCAGCACCACACTGGCGCCGTCTTTCAGGCGGTCGGCGCCTTCGGTGATCACGCGCTCGCCGGCCTTTAGCCCGGAGGTGATCACGATTTTTTCGGCTGTGGCCTGGCCGCGCTGCACCGGCCGCAGGGACACCGTACGGTCGGCGGCGTTCAGCACATATACGTAGTCGCCGGTGCTGCCCAGGCGTACGGCGGTGACGGGCACCACCACCGCGTCTTCCAGTGTCTTGACCTGCAGCTGCACGTTCACGAACTGGCTGGGGAACAGCGTGAGCTTGCTGTTGGCAAAGCGCGCTTTGGCCCGGACGGTGCCGGTGGTGGTGTCCACCTGGTTATCGAGCGAGGCAAAAACGCCGGTATCGAGTGTGGCGGTGCGCGTGCGGTCCAGCGCAACGACTTTCATGGCAGTGCTGCCGCCGGCGTTCTGTTGCAGCTCGCCCGCCCGGTCTTGCGGGACGGAGAAGACCACGTCAATTGGGCTGACCTGGGTAATCAGCGCAATGCCGTTGGCGTCGCTGTTGCTCACGACATTGCCGACATCCACCGTGCGCAGGCCTACACGCCCGCTGACGGGTGCCACCACGCGGGTGTAGCCGAGGTTGAGCCGTGCCGTGCCTTCATTGGCCTTGTCGATGACGACTGTGCCTTCCAGCTGCTTGACCAGTGCAGCCTGCGTGTCGACTTCCTGCCGTGCAATCGAGTCCTGCTCGAGCAGGGTCTTGAAGCGCTGCAGGGTGACGCGGGCGCTGTCAAGCTGTGCCTCGTCGCGCTGGCGCTGGCCCACGGCCTGCATCAGAGCCATCTCAAACTGGCGCGGGTCGATGGTGGCCAGCAGTTCACCGGCCTTGACCATCTGGCCTTCCTTGAACAAAACCTTTTCCATCACGCCGGAAACCTGGGGCCTGACCCTGACCGTAGCCTGGGGAGTGACGGTGCCCAGGGCTTCCAGAACAATCGGGATGCTGGCCTTCTCGGCGGTGGCGACACCCACCGTGGTGGCCGGTGCACCGCGCCTGAAGGCTCCGCCGGGACCGCCTGGGCCGCCGCCCGTCGGGGTGTCTGTGGAAGGATGGGTCAGGTGCCAGGCCAGCCAGCCGGTGCCGGCCAGTGCCAGCACGGCGATCACGCTGCCGATGATGGACGCGCGGCGGCTTAGTCTTCTACGGGATGGGGTAGGGGCGCCGCTTTCCGGCGTCTCGGCTTTCGGGTCCATCAGCTGTCCTTGGTGCCCGCTACGCCAGACGGGCCGGCGCAGCATTTTTTTGTGTTTGATGGTGATTCATGCGCCGGCAGCCAAAGCCCTCGGGTCCACCTGACGGCGCACAATAATTATCACTGCAAGCCCTGGGGGCGCAGATAAAGCGCCTGAAAGAGGCGCGTAAATATCCGGTAAAGCGGCGATTGGCCTACACGGTTGCGGGCAACAACAGGAAGTCGAGCTGAATTGGCCGGTCGCTATTGTTTTAATAGCTGCTTGCGCCCGTTTTCATTGGGCTACAGCCATTTTTTTAATAACAACGACTACGCAAGCAACGCCGCGGTTTCTGCGGAGGACGGCATGCCGTCGATGGCGCCGTGCCGCGTAACGGACAACGCGGCAGCCGCGTTGCCCCACTGCATGGCAACAGACAGCGGTTCTCCGCGCGCCAGCGCAGCGGCCAGCGCGCCGGTGAAGGTATCGCCCGCGCCTATGGTGTCGCGCACTGCCATGGGGCGGCCCGGCAGTGAAACGGGCGGCTTGCCAGCCTGGAAGAGCCGGCAGCCGTCAGCGCCCAGCGTGACGAGCACGGCGCGTGTACCGCGGTTGAGCAACCGCAGGGCAGCGTCGTCCACCGAACCGGCAGGCGCTGCACCGGCCAGCAGGTAGAGTTCATGTTCATTGGGCGTGAGCACATCGACCAGCGCCAGAAGCTCGTCTGACAGGGGGCGAGCAGGTGCGGGGTTCAGTATGGTGATGGCGCCTGCCCCGCGGGCCAGGCGAAACGCCTCCAGCGTGGCGTCTGCAGGCACCTCGCACGAAGCCATCACGACGCGGCAAGCGCCCAGCACCTGCTGCGCGGCCTGCGCATGCCGCGCGGCCAGGCCTTTGCCGGCACCGGGATACACCGCAATGCTGTTGTCGCCGTCCTCGTAGACGAGGACTTGCGCAACACCGCTGCGCTCACCGGCTACTTGCTCGACGTGTGTGGTGGCTATGCCTTCGTCCTGCCAAAGCTTCATCCCCATGCGCCCGAAGTCGTCGTTCCCGATGCGTGCGATCAGTGCCACGCGCGCGCCCTGTCGGGCAGCGGCCACTGCCGCATTGCTGCCCTTGCCGCCCGGGCTGATGCTGAAATCGGTGGCCATCAGCGTTTCACCGCGTGCGATGGGCCGCTCCACACGGGAGATCAGGTCGGCGTTCCAGCTGGCAACGCAAACGACCTCGGCATTCAATTCGTCATTCATATTGCAATATCAGAGGTGAAGAGAATCCCAAAAACCGAGAGACGCCGCGGAACCGGCTTTGCCGGGCCGCTAGCGTCGCCCCTCGAGGGGAAGGCGCCGCAGGTGCCTCGGGGGGAGTCATTTTCTCCGGGCCGCTGGCGTCGCCCCCTTGAGGGTGGAGGCGCCGCAGGCGCTTCGGGGGTGGATCATTTTCCGCCATAGCCCATGGTTTGTGGCAGCCAGAGAACGATCTGCGGGAAGCAAGTCATGGCCAGCAACAGCAACAACAGCATGACGAGGAAAGGCCAGCCTTCCTTCATCATTTCGCCGATGGGAATGCCGGTAAGGGCTTTCGTCACGAACAGCAGCATGCCGAAAGGCGGGTGGATCAGGCCGATCATCATGTTGAGCACCACCAGCACGCCGAAGTGCACCAGGTCCACGCCCAGCAGCTTGGCCGCGGGCAGCAGCATGGGCACAAACACCAGTAGCAGCACCGAAACATCGAGGAAGCAGCCCAGCACCAGGAACATGACGTTCACCATCAGCAAAAAGCCGATCTGTGAAAAATGCATGCTGTCGACCCACGCGGCCATGGCCTGCGGCACGCCTTCGGCGGTGAAGGCGTAGTTGAGCATGAAGGAGCCGGCCAGGATCATAGTGATCACCGCGCTGGCGCGTGTGGATTCCATGACCACGACCCAGAAGCTGCGCCACGTCAATGCGCGGAACACCAGCGCCGCCAGGATCAATGCATGCAGCGCGGCCACGGCGGCGGCTTCGGTCGGCGTGAAGATGCCGGAGTAAATGCCGCCCAGCAGCACGATGGGCATGGACAACGGCAGCGCACCACGGAAGATCAGGCCGGCCCATTCCGAGCGTGGCACAGGTTCGTCGCGTGGCATGTTGCGCTTTTTCGCGATGACCGCGACCACGCCCATCATCAGCCCGGCCATCAGGAAGCCCGGCACCACGCCGCCCAGGAAGAGCGCGCCGACCGAAGCGCCCGACACCAGCGCGTAAATCACCATGGGGATCGACGGCGGGATGATGGGGCCCAGCGTGGCGCTGGCCACCACCACCGCGCCGGCAAAGCCGCGCGTGTATTCCGGCTTTTTCAGCATCTGGCGAATCGTGACCAGGCCGGGACCGGCCGCGTCGGCGATTGCACTGCCGCTCATGCCCGAGAAAATCACGCTGACCAAAATGTCCACCTGCGCCAGGCCGCCGCGAAAGCGGCCCACCAGGATGCGGCAGAAGTCAAAAATCCGTTCACTGACCGTGCCCGCGTTCATGATGTTGGCGGCGAACACAAAAAGCGGCACCGCCAGCAGCACGTAGCTGTTGTAAAGGCCGTTGCCGATCTGCTCGGCCACCAGGCCGATGTCCTGTCCCTTGACCACGAGGTAGCCGATGCCCGCCGCGATCATCGAAAAACCGATGGGCATGCGCAGCAGCATGCCGCCCGCCAGTACCCCAACCAATACCCAGATAGCGCTTGTCATATCCGCAGCTCCGCTTCAAGACCCTTGCCCCGGATCGCGTTCCAGATCGCCCAGGCCGAGCGCACCGCCAGAGCAGCAAGCAGCAGCACAAAAGGCATGAAAACCCATTGGAAAGACACGCCCAGCACGGGCGTTCCTTCGCGGGCCATGAAGTGCACATAGTCCCAGCAGCCCGGAATGCCCCAAGCCGCCAGGCCACCCACCAGCAGGTTGCCGGTAATCGCCATGGCCTGTCGGCCACGGTAGGGCATGTTGTTCCAGACCAGGTCGAACACCACGTGCTCGCGCTCGGGTACCACCACGGCGGCCGCCCACAGGATGACCCAGACATAGAGGATCACGGCTGCCTCATCCGTCCAGGCCAGCGGCTTGTTGAAGAAAAACCGCGCCGTGATCTGGATCACGAACACGATGAACAGGGTCAGGAAGAGTCCGCCGCCAATCAGATTGGCGGTTTTTTGGAGCCAGCTTTTCATGGTTGTTTTCAGGGAACTCTGCAGGAATTACTTCGTGCTGTTGATGCGCTCAAGCAGGCCTTTGGGCCACGCCTTGGCGTACTCGGAGTTCTGGTAAGTCGTCTGCACCGTCTTGCGGAAAGCGTCCACATCGGGTGTCGTAACGGTCAGGCCTTCCTTCTTGAAGAATTCGACGAGCTGGCCTTCTTCCTTGATGCGGTTTTCATTGTTGTAGGCGGAAGCAGCCTGTGCAGCGGCCTTGACCTTGGTTTTTTGCGTCGCGTTCATGGCGTTGTAAGCCTTGTTCGAAATCGCAATGAAGATGCCGTCCACCAGGTGGCTGGTCAGCACGATCTGCTTGGTCACTTCATAGAATTTCGCCGCGCGCACGGAGGGCAGGGGGTTGTCCTGGCCGTCGATGGTGCCGGTCTTCAGGCCCAGGTAAACCTCGCCAAAGGCCAGCGGCGTGGGCGTGGCGCCCAGTGCCTCACCCAGGAACAGCCATTCCTTGGAGCCTGGCATGCGCAGCTTCACGCCTTTGAGGTCAGCCGGAACCTTGACGTTGCGAGTTTCGCGCAGGTTGACCTGGCGTGTGCCGAGGTACACGGTGGACAGCGGCGTCACTTCCATTTTTTCGGAGACCAGCTTGAACATCTCGGTGCCGATGGGGCCGTTGAACACCTTTTGCTGGTGGTCCGGGTCGCGCACGATATAACCGGCTGTGAAGATCGAGAACTCGGGAATCAGCTTGGCGATGTCAAAAGCGGAAATCGACGACAGCTCAAGGTTGCCGCGCGCCATGGCGGCTGGCTCTGTGCCCTGCTTGAAGAGCGATGCATTCAGGTTGATCTGCACGTCGAACTCGCCGGGCGCGCTTTTTTCAAGGTTCTCCTTGAAGACCGTCCACATCTTGGCGTGCCAGTCATCCGGCACGGCCGGCGTGGAAACGCGCAGCACGACCTTGTTCTGTGCCTGTGCGGCGGGCAGCAGGGCGCCCATCAGCAGCACGGCGGAAGCGGTGCCCAGCAGGCTGCGGCGGAAAATACCTTTGAGGGAAGCTGTCATGTTGTCTCCTTACTTTGTCGTTAAGTCGCGTGAAATTATTGAAACCGTACCGGGACCAGCCCGGCGTGGCGTCACTCGGATTTTGTATTAATCCCGAAGGCGCTGATGGTTTTTTCCAGTGCCGTGTATTCATCGGGTGTCAAAGCTACCAGCGGTGCGCGCACGCGCAGCCAGGTCTTGTCGCCGCTCAGCATGGCCATGATCCCTTTGAGCGCGGGCATCAGTGAATAGGGTCCCAGCATGCCGATGAGCTCGACAACGCGTTCGCGTTCAGCGGGGGTAGTGGGGGCGTCGGGCTCCGTGACCAGCCGCTTGACCAGGCGCGGCATGAAATTGGCCAGGCCGCTGATGGCGCCGGTGCTGCCGCGGCGGCCCATCTCCGGCAGGTCGGGCTCGAACCCGACATACACCGTCATCTCCTTCATGAACGCATCGGCCAGGCCGACCGAATGTGCGGTGGTGCAGGCGCTGTCCTTGATGCCCACGATGGTGTCCGGGTACTGCTTCTTGAGCGTGCTGATCACATGGTGCGACAGCGGAACGCCCGTGACCTGGGGGATGTGATACAGGTATAGCTTGAAGGGTGTGCCGGCCATGCCGTCGATCACAAAGCGGTAGCTGTCGATGATGCCCTGGTCGGACACGCCCTTGAGGAAAAACGGCGGCAGCATCAGGCAGCCGTGCACCCCCGCCTTGACGGCGTGGCGCGTCAGCTCCAGCGTTTCGGGCAGGGCGGCGCAGCTGGTTGACACCATGATCTGCGCGGCCGGGATGCCGTTCTTGATGAGCTGGTCAATGGCTTCCTTGCGCTCTGCCAGGGAAAAAGACGGTCCTTCGCCAGTGGTGCCGAAAGCGGTCACACCGGGGCAACCGCTGGCGATCAGCGCCTTGCAATGGGCTGCGAATTTTGCGTGGTCAATGTTCAGGTCGGCCGTGAGTGGCGTCAGCAGGGCGGGCCAGATACCGCGAAACGATTTTTCGGCGGCGGGGAAAGAACTCGTCATTCAGGGGTCTCCAAAGACCACGGCATATCGGGCCGTGGCAGTCCTAGCACACGTCGGTGCGCGCTTTCAATGTGGTGGCTCAGGCGTTCGATCACGGCAGGCGCGTCGCGCCGCTTGAGGGCGTCGATAAACCAGAGGTGCTCTTCCATCGCTGGAATCAGCACGTCGGGTGAAAGGGTCGAGCCTTCGAGCTTGATCAGGCGCACACGCAAGCTGTTGATGCGGTAGACCTCGGAGATCAGCTCGTTGCCCAGTGCGTCGATCATCAGGTCGTGCAGGCCCCAATCCACCGCGGTGGCGTCCTTGAGCAGGCTGTCGTCAATGGCTTTTTTCCGCGCACGCTTGACGATGTTCAGGTGCGCCTGCTCGATGGCTGCGAGGTCTGCGTCCGACACGGTGGTGACAAAGCGGGTGGCGGCCTCGCGCTCCAGCAGGCGGCGCAGCTGAAAGGCGTTGTTGATCAGTTTGAGGTCCACGTGGGCGACCTGCAGGCCGCGCTGCGGCACGGTCTTGAGCAGGCCCTCGGCCTCCAGGCGGGGAATCAGCTCACGCACGGCACCCAGCGGCATACCCAGCAGCTGCATCAGTTCGCGCTGCGAAACAAACTGCCCGGGGCGAATGTTGGCATCGACGATCTGCTGCTGAAAGCTCTCATAGGCCTGCGCACGCAGGCTGATGGGCGGGGCGTGAGGCGCTTGCGCCGTACTGCTCATGGGTCAGCCCGCGTCGCTGGATATGACGCCCTTGCGCAGCAGGATGTTGCCGTATTTGCGCTGCTCGCCCGTCTGCAGGATCAGGAAGGCCGCTTCGGTGCGCGCATAAAACTCAAACCGTTCCAGCGTGGCGGCTGGCCGCTCGGCCGCCTGGGCCAGCAGCGCGGAAAATTCGGCGACAGGGGCGGGCACAGCGCCGGCATCACCCACCACCTGCATCGTCCAGGCAACGTCGCGCACGTAGCTGTCCAGCGGCAGAAGTTGCAGCACGGCCTGCAGCGCCTGCGGCGACGTGACACCCGCCAGCTGCACCAGCCGGGCGCCGCCCCGGGCCGCCACGGCAGCGGCTGGAAAGTTGGCGTCCACGATGGCGACGTCATCCCCATGGCCCATGCTGCAGAGTCCATGCAGTGCGTCAGGGATCAACAGTGGCGGAATATTCTTGAGCATGCGTTGGGGGCGAGGTAGTGATAGGCAATAGCCCAGATCCGCCCGGCTTTTCAGGCTGCGGGTTTCTCCGGGTTGGATGACTGACATGTTAGCTATAACATTGCTGAACTTTTATTGGTGTTTACCCGGAACTGCGGTTTTGCCGGCATGTTGAAATGACTTCCACCTTTTCCAGTCTCACATCCCTTCGGCTCGGGCTCGGCGGCGCGCCGCTGGGGAACCTGTTTTCGGCCGTCAGCAACGAAGAGGCGAAGGCATTGGTGGATGCCGCCTGGGCCGGCGGCTGCCGCAGTTTTGACACGGCACCGCACTACGGCCATGGGCTGTCGGAGCGGCGGATGGGCGACGCACTGCGCTCGCGGCCACGGGACAGCTTCACCCTGTCCAGCAAGGTCGGCCGCATCCTGACACCTGACGGGCGTGCCGCGACCGCCCAGCACGGCTATGTCGACATCCTGCCTTTTAACCAGCATTGGGACTTCAGCGCTGGGGGCACGCGCCGCAGCGTGGAAGACAGCCTCCAGCGGCTGGGCATGTCCCGGCTCGACAGCGTCTACATTCACGACCCGGATGCACAGACCCATGGCACCAATGCGAATGCTGTGCTGCGTCAGCTGATTGACGAAACGTTGCCGGCACTGCAGCAACTGAAACGCGAAGGCCTAGTACGCGCCATCGGGCTGGGCACCAATGATGTCGGCGTCGTACTGGACGTATTGCGCGAAGCCGAGCTGGATGTGCTGATGCTGGCCGGCCGCTACAGCCTGCTGGACCACAGTGCGCTGCCCGTTTTGCTGCCGCAGTGCCTGGCGCGCGGCGTGCGCATCGCACTGGGTGGTGCATTTAACTCGGGCATTCTTGCTACCGGGACGCGCGGCGGTGCTGCAACTTTCAACTACGCGCCGGCCGCGCACGAATGGCTGGAGCGGACCGCGAAAATTGAAGGGGTTTGTGAAGCGCACGGTGTTCCACTGCGCGCCGCTGCGCTGCAGTTTCCGCTGGCACACCCGGCCGTGCACAGCCTCATGCTGGGTGCCCGCAAAGCCGGCGAATGGACGGACGCCGTGGCCATGATGGCGCACCCCATCCCGCCGGAGTTCTGGACAGCGCTGCGCACGCAGTGCCTGCTGCCCGCCGAGGTGCTGACGCCATGACATCGTTTCCGGTGATTGACGCGCACTTTCATTGCTGGCAGCTGGCGCGTGATGACTACGGCTGGCTGACACCGGAGCTGGCGCCGATCTACCGCGATGTGGCCGTGAAGGACTGGCAGGCGCAGTCTGCGCCATTGGGTGTGCGGGGCGGCGTGCTGGTGCAGGCCGCAGCCACTGAAGCCGAAACACATTTTTTGCTGACGCAGGCCGATGCGAGCCCCGGTGTGCTGGGTGTGGTCGGCTGGGTGGACATGCTGGCGCCCGACGCACCTGCCCGCATAGCGGCGCTGGCCCGCCACCCCCGGCTCAAGGGACTGCGCCCGATGCTGCAGGACATTGCCGATGCGCAATGGATACTGCAGCCAGCGCTGGCGCCGGCCCTGCATGCGATGGTGGAATGCGGCCTGGTGTTCGATGCGCTGGTCAAGCCTGTGCACCTGCCGCATATCGTGACACTGGCGCGCCGGCACCCGGATTTGCGCATGGTGATAGACCATGCCGCCAAACCTGACATCGCTGCGGGCCAGTGGCAGCCCTGGGCCGACGACATGCTGCGCGTTGCCGGCGAGACACAGGCCTATTGCAAACTGTCGGGCCTGATGACCGAGGCCGGGCCGAAGCCGGCTGCCGGCGCTGTCACGCGCTGGGGCAAGCGCGTGCTCAAAAGTTTTGGTGAGCAGCGTGTGGTGTGGGGCAGTGACTGGCCCGTGCTGGAACTGGCCGGCAGCTACGCGCAGTGGTGGGGCGAGACGCAACAATTGCTTGCGCCGCTCGACGTAGCGAGCCAGGCGGCCGTCATGGGTGGCAACGCCAGAGAGTTGTACTGGCTTTAAATCCCGGTTTGCGCTCTGCTTTGCGCGCCGTCTTTAGAATCATCCGATTGTCTGCACTGAAAGCGCATCGCGTGACCGAATCCTCCAACCCTTCCGAAAGCCCGCTGCAGGTTTGCCGCGCCGACTATGGCAATCCCGTGCATGCAGCCGCTGTCGTGCAATTGCTCGATGCCTATGCGCAAGACCCGGCCGGCGGCGGCAAGCCGCTCAGCGATTTTGCAAAGAAACATCTCGTTAGGGAACTCGCCGCACGCCCGCATGCCTTCAGCGTGCTGGCCTTTAGCGGCGACAAGGCTGTCGGCCTCGTCAATTGCATTGAAGGTTTTTCCACCTTCGCCTGCCGCCCGCTCGTCAACATCCATGACGTGGCCGTGCTGCCCGGCCACCGTGGCCAGCGTATCGGCGAGAGAATGCTTGCGCTGGTGGACGAGATTTCACGCGAACACGGCGCCTGCAAACTGACGCTCGAAGTGCTGCAGGGCAACCGCAGCGCCATCAAGCTTTATGAACGCATCGGCTTTGCCGGCTACCAGCTGGATCCGGCCATGGGCCAGGCGCAGTTTTTCCAGAAGTGGCTGGAGTGAGTGCGTCTCAAAACACGATCACGATCTCTTGGTTCAATAAAATGTCCTCTATCGACCAGAAGCAGACATGAGCATGAACCTTCTAGTTGCGTTTTGCGGATTTCTTCTAGTTCCTGTTCTTATCTACACACTCGGACGCACAAAGCTTGCATCGAAGCGAACTACCGATGTGCTCGTCGGTTGGTGCTTGATCGCAGCCGGACTGCTCTTTCTCGTTGTCGGAATGGTTGTGCTCATGAAGTCCGGACATCTGCTGAATCCGTCCAAGCGTGGACCGGTCACTGTGGCAGTCGATGACACCGACTGGCTCGGGCTGTTCATGGCTCTCGCGATGTGTGTGTTCTGCGCCGGAGTAGCCTTTTGGAGCGGCCTTTCACTACTCCGGGAAAGACAATCGCCTTGATCAACTGACCGGCGGCGATGTCTGCTTTGCGCCAGAGCGGACATTCGCGAATAGGCGTTAGTGCCGGTCTAGCTTCAAAGTACCTCGCCACAAGATTAGCCCGGAATCGCCTTCGGGTTCACCAGGCTTTACCTGTTCCGTGACTTTCCATTGCAGAACATTTCCAATGCGGGTCGCCTTGCCGCGCACGACCTCTCCGTTTCTGCCACTCGTCACGGTGAGGTCGGCACTGTTACCGCGTGCGGTGCCTTCAACAGTATTCTCGCCGCCCTCATTCAGCCTGCCGCAGCCGACGGTAGCCATCTGATGGTCGCCGGTCACCCGTTTCCCGTCTTGCTTCAGCACAAACGTCGCGATGCCGCACTCGGCCTTCGAGCTCTTCTCTGCCGGGGAACGCAGATCAATCGTCCATGTACCGTCGAACGGTGCAGCATGAACTACACCAAACGTCGAGGCCATGATGCCAAAGGCGATGAAATTGAGGGGTTTCATTGAGAACTATTAGGACTTGCTTCTATGCCTGCTTCTGGTCGATAGCGGACATCCTAGTTCAATCTGTGTGCCGGGCTGTCGTGGACGACGGATCACGCAGCAACATCAATGCCGCAAAGGCCACCAGGCCCAGCGCTGCTGAAAACCACAGCGCGCCGCTGCCAAAACGGTCAATCGCCAGGCCAAACAGCCACGGCGCAGTTGCCTGCGCAAAGCGCGCTGGCACCATCAACAATCCCTGGCGCGCCCCGTAATCCCGCACGCCAAACAGCACCAGCGGCAGCGTGCCCTTGGCAATCGTCAGCACGCCATTGCCGGCGCCGTGCAGCACGGTGAACACCGCCCCTGCCGGGATGCCAAAAAACAGGAACACCACTGCGCCCAGCGTGTGCAGGCAGCTGGCCACCCGTGCCGACACCAGCGGGTGGATGTTGCGCAACAGGCCGTATTCGAGCAGGCGGCCGGCCACCTGCGCGGGGCCGACAAGTCCGGCAAATATCAGTGCCGTGGCCAGTGGCACGCCGTGCGCCTGCAACAGCCGCGGCAGGTGTGCGGCCATGGCTGTGCTGATGAACCAGGTGACGGCAAACACCAGCGCCAGCAGGACTGCGGTGCGGGCCGTGTTGGAGGCGAAAGAGGAGCTGGAAGACGTGGGAGAACTGGAGGGGGCGGACGGTGTGGATGCCGCAGAGTGCGCTGGCACTTCGGGTTGATCTGCATCGGGGTGAGGCCCGGCAGCAATGCCTGACGCGGGCGAAGCTGGAAGCCGCCAGTTCAGCGGCAGCCCCACCAGCAAATGCAGCGCAGCCCAGGCCAGGCAGGTCGCGCGCCAGCCCCACTCAAGCTCCAGCCAGGTCGACAAGGGCCAGCCCACGGTGCTGGCAAAGCCGGCAAACAGCGTGATGCCGGTGATGGCGCCGCGCGCGTCTTTCCCGTACAGGTGAACCAGCGCGGCAAAGGCCGCTTCGTACAGGCCCGCAGCCATGGCCACGCCCAGAATCACCCAGCCGGCAAACAGGCCCACCGGCCCTTGTGCCAGGGCCAGCACCAGCAGGCCAGCGGCAAAAATCAGGCTGTTAGCGGCCAGCACCGGCCTTCCGCCGTGCCGGTCAATGGCTTTGCCCGCAGCCGGGCCCAGCAATGCGGAGACCACCAGCGCGGCAGAAAAAGCGGCAAACACGGTGGGCGTGCCGACGCCGAGGTCGCGCGCCATGGGCACCGCCAGAATTGCCGGCAGGTAGTAGCTGGAGGCCCACGCCAGCGTTTGTGCGATGCCCAGCTGGACGACGGTGGCAGAACGGCTTTTCGGTGTCACAGCCACAAGGGTACCAAGTACGGACGCGGTGCCTTGATTCGCCGCCTGCGTTTAGCCTTGGCTCACGGCCTGCTGCCGGCCCAGCGCATGGTGCAGGGCGACGCCCACCAACGCACCGGCAGCCTGGGCAGCCACAAAGCCTGCCGCGCTGGCGGGTGCGATGCCGGCAAAACTGTCTGACAACATGCGTCCCAGCACGGCGGCCGGGTTGGCAAACGAGGTGCTGGCGGTGAACCAGTACGCTGCGCCGATGTAGCAGGCGACCAGCGCCGGCGCCTTGGCCGCAGGGGCGCGCAGCACGACAAAAATCAACCCGCCCGTGGCGACCGCTTCGGCTAGCCACTGACCCCAGCTGCTGCGCAGTTTGGTACTGAACTGCAGCACGCTCATGTCAAACATGGCATGGGCCAGCCAGGCTCCGGCTACAGCGCCCAGTAGCTGGAATGCTATAAAAAGAATAGCTGCTTGCGCCCGTCTCTTATGGGTTGCAGGGCCTTTTGACCACATAACAAGGGTGACCAGCGGGTTGAAGTGCGCGCCACTGACGGGCCCGAGCAGCTCGATCAGCACGTACAGCGCCCACACGGTGGCCAGTGTGTTGGCCAGCAGGGCCACACCCATGTTGCCGCCGCTCAGGCGTTCGGCCATGATGCCCGAGCCGATGACGGCGCAGAGCAGGGCGGCGGTGCCGATGAATTCCGCCAGTGCCTGACGCGCGAGCGAGGGCGCGTCAGGGGGGCGCGGTGCCTCCGCTACGGCAGGGCTTAACAGCACGCCGCTTTTGTGCTGGAAGCTGCGCCAGCGGGCGCGGCGCAGCAGGCCTTGCCGGCGGCGGGCTTGGCTTCGCTGAACACTGGAATGCTGTCCAGCGTATGGAACTGCTCCCAGGCGATGCCTTGCGGGTCAGTCAGCCAGTATTTGTCGCTGCGGGCGTAGCAGCAGGTGGTGGGGCCTTCGTCCAGCAGCGTCATGTCGGCGCGGGTGGCACTGGCTTTCAGGGCCTGCAGCTCTTCGGGCCTGTCGACCTGAATGCCCAGATGGTCCACGCCGGGCGCACTTCCCCGGGTAGAGATGGCAAAGTTGACCGGCGGGTCGCTGAGCATCCACTTGGCATAGTCGGCCTCGGTGCGGGCAGGCTGCTGGTCAAACATGGCCGAGTAAAAGGCGATGTTCTGCTCGAGATCTTTCACGTGGACGTGGACATGGAAGCGTTTCATGGGGCTCTCCTTGGGTGGTTGTGTTGGCTTGGATCTATGCGTGATGGAGGTGGTGGCGTGCAATCGCGTAGGGTGTTCAGCAGTTGCTGCAATCGGCCTTGGTGGCTACTTCACAAGTGCCGCCTTCGCAGCAGTGCTCTGTCAGGTAGCCCAGCAGCGCATTCATTTGCCCGAAGTTGGCGCGGTAGATCAGGTTGCGCCCGCGTGCCTCGCTGTTGACGAGGCCGGCGTGTGAGAGCTCTTTGAGATGGAAAGACAGGGCACTCGGTGCGACGCCCAGTTGTTCGGCCATCGCGCCCGGCGTCAATCCCTCAGGCCCGGCGACGACGAGGGCGCGGAACGCGCGCAGGCGCTGGGCTTGCGCCAGCGCTGCCAGGGCCTTCACGGCAGAACCTTCCTCAAGCGGGGGAAAATCAAGGTTTGGGATTAATGCTTTCATAATTCAAATATAATTGAAATATTGAATCGATGCAACCAATCCCTTTTTCAGGAGTGAACTTATGCCTTCCGCCGTCACGATTTACCACAACCCCCAATGCGGCACGTCGCGCAATGTGCTGGCGCTGATCCGCAATGCCGGCATCGAACCCGAGGTCATCGAATACCTGAAAACACCACCCACACGGGAAAAGTTGCTGGAGCTGGTCGCGCAGATGGCGGTGCCGGTGCGGGAGGTGGTCCGGCAAAAGGAGGCCGTCTACAAGGATCTGGGCCTGGACGACGCCACGCTGGCCGACGAAGCCCTGATCGACGCGATGCTGGCCCATCCCATCCTGATAAACCGGCCCATCGTCGTCACGCCGTTGGGCACGCGCCTGTGCAGGCCTTCGGAAGCCGTGCTGGACATCCTGCCCATGCCGCAGCGGGGTGCGTTCAGCAAGGAAGACGGTGAACAGGTCGTCAATGACAAAGGGGAGCGTGTGGCGGGCCGCTGAGCTTCCCAGCCTCAACGCAATGCAGTCCGGGCCGTTCGACTGCCCGGCCGGTAGCACGGTCTGTCCATGGTCATGCATAGGCGGCAATGTCGTCTTTTCGGTCATTTCCGCTGTTTAACCGGGGGAATGGGCACCTGATTTGACAAATGCTGTGCTTATAGGCCCAAGAATGCTGGTGCCCCCGCGTTTCCTCACGCATAATCGGGAGGTGCGGCTGCCATTGCATTCGCACAGGTTAGGTGATCGGTCAGTTTCGCGCGCTACGGCGGTACTTTTTAGGTTTGTTGTGCTTTCGGGACCCCATCGCTTTTGTTTTATGTATTTTTGAGGAGTCCCCATGGGCA
The DNA here is from genome assembly GCF_056405975.1 of Polaromonas sp. P1_E12. Taxonomy (NCBI): domain Bacteria; kingdom Pseudomonadati; phylum Pseudomonadota; class Betaproteobacteria; order Burkholderiales; family Comamonadaceae; genus Polaromonas; species Polaromonas sp. P1_E12. Next base: position 894,372 of record NZ_JBFUBB010000001.1, read on the forward strand.
ATAAACTTTACGTCGGCAATCTGCCATACACGGTCCGCGACGAAGACCTGCAACAATCTTTCGGCCAATACGGCTCTGTCTCCAGCGCCAAAGTCATGATGGAACGTGACACCGGCCGCTCCAAAGGTTTCGGCTTTGTCGAAATGGGCAACGATGCCGAAGCACAAGCTGCAATTTCCGGCATGAACGGCCAGTCGCTCGGCGGCCGCAGCATCACCGTGAATGAAGCCCGTCCAATGGAAGCACGTCCTCCACGTAGCGGCGGCTTCGGCGGCGGCGGTGGTGGCGGCTACGGTGGTGGCGATCGTTCCGGCGGTGGCGGCTACGGCGGCGGCGGCGGTGGTGGTCGCGGCGGCTACTAAGCCCTGCAAACCCCGTCAACGGCAGAGATGCCGTTGCCAACCCGCTCTCTCGGCGTTACGTTGAGAACAGCATAAAAGGCTTCAGAACTTCGGTTTTGAGGCCTTTTTTCTTTGGGGCTGGGTAATATTTACCTGCGGGCACTTTGCCGGGCGGTCACAACGTTTGCACTTCAGTGTGCAGGGTGTTTCGTGGCCTAATGCCCCTCTATGAAGGTTCACAAGGTGCACGACGCGACCATCCTCATGCTTGGTGACAGTCCTCCACCGGGCGACTTCGATCTATGCATCTATGAGGCAGAAGACGGCGACGGATGGCAAGGCTTTGTTGCCGGGCGCGCCGGGTCAGCCAGTGCCGAATTTCGGCTTGCAAGTGCCTCGGCTACCTATGAAGCCGCACTGGCCAGCTGGATGGAGTCCAACCGGGGTCATGGCCGATGACCATCTGGACGGCATCTGGCACGACGGTGATGAGCCTCCGGCAGCATCTCCCGGCGCCACAAGCGCTGCCGATCTTGATGGCAAAAAACTTTATCAAACAGGCGGCGACAGGGCCTCGCGAAGACATCTTTCCAGGGCCTGCGTGACGCGCCGGCGGGAACTCATGCCTTTGCGCAGGATGCCGATCTCGCGGTAAAAAGTCTTTTCACCCAGGGAGATTGCGCGCACACCCGGTGGCATGGGCAGGTAGGCCTCCACCATCGGCACCAGCGCAACTCCCAGGCCTTCGGCGACAAGGTTCATCAGACCCGTGATCTCGTCAAGCTCGATGGAGTCCTGCACCGCCAGTTTGTTCTCGCGCAGGAACCGGGTCACCAGACGCCCACCGAAAGACGTGCGTTCGTAGCGCAAAAAAGGCTGCGACTGGAGCAATGCGCGCCAGTCCCGCCCTTTGATTTCCTTGCGCACGAGCAACTTGAAGGGTTCGTACATCAAGGTTTGCCAGGTCATTTCCGGCAGGATGCCGAACGGAGGCCGGATCATCACCGCCGCGTCGATCTCAGCACTGTCGAGCTGGTCCATCAGCTTCATGGACACGCCGGGGGCGATATGGACGGGCAGTTTCGGGTTTTCCTTCCTCAGTGCCGCCAGCGCACGGGGAAGCACCGAAGACTGAACAGATGCAATGGCGCCGATCCGCAAGGTGCTGGCAAGCTCGTCATCGGTGCCCGCATCGCCCAGCTTTGAGAACAGCAGAACAATCTCTTCGGCACGCGCGAGCACCCTGGCACCCTCTTCGTTGAGCACTGCGGAACGCCGTGTCCGGTCAAAGAGCGCCAGCCCGAGGGATTCTTCCAGCCGCTGGATCTGGCTGCTCACGGCGGACTGGGTCAGTCCAATCTGGCCGCCGGCGGCAGAAAAGCCTCCGTAACGCACCACCGCGATCAAGGTTTTCAATTCGGTAATCACACGGGTTTCTCGTTAATTCATCGAAATTATTGATTCTCAGATTGAATATATATCGTTTTGCAAAGTGCATCAATCGACCTAAAGTGCGGCTTCCACGACTCAAAGAGGCTTTCGATGACCCCGCAAAACGCAACCACTCCCGCCAAAGCGCTCCCGCCGTTTCATCTGGCATTCCCTGTCCACGACCTCGCCGTCGCACGCCGGTTTTACGGTGAATTACTGGGCTGCCCCGAAGGCCGCAGCTCCAGCGAATGGGTCGACTTCAACTTCTACGGCCACCAGATCGTGGCGCACCTGGCGCCCGACGAATGCGGCCACCGCCAGACCAGCGCCGTTGACGGCCACAATGTTCCCGTTCGCCACTTCGGCGCGATCCTGTCCCTCCCCGAGTGGGATGTCCTGGCGGCCCGATTGAAAGCGGCGGGCACGCAGTTCGTCATCGAACCCTACGTCCGCTTCAAGGGTGAGCCCGGTGAACAGGCCACCATGTTCTTCCTCGACCCGTCCGGAAACGCAATCGAGTTCAAAGCCTTCGCCACGCTCGACAGCCTGTTTGCCAAGTGAAGGAGGCATGATGATGAAATTGGTAGCCTGTTCGGGCATTGCCGCAGCGTTCACCCTGGCGGGAGCTGCGGCCACCGCGCAGCCAATCGACACGCTCAAGAAGATCAAGGAGACGGCAGCCGTCACCATGGGCGTCCGTGAAGCCTCCGGCGCCATGTCCTATACGCTGGGGGCCGGCGAATACACAGGGTTTCATGTGGACATCTGCAAAAGGGTGATCGCGGATATCCAGAAACAGCTGGGCCTGGCGAAGCTGGACGTGCGCTTTCAGTCTGTCACCGCGCAAAACCGGATCCCTCTGGTTCAAAACGGTACGGTAGACCTGGAGTGCGGGACAACGACGAACAACGCCGCACGCCAAAAGGATGTTGCCTTCGCACCGACGCTCTATATTGAAGAAGTCCGGGTCGCCACCAAAACCAGGACCGGAATCACCAGCCTGTCCCAGCTTGCCAACAGGACTGTGTCGGCCACATCTGGCGCCACGGCCGTTCAGCTTATCCGCAAGCACGAACGCGCGGCGGGCGTCGACTTCAAGGAGGTTTATGGCAAGGACAACAGCGAAGGTTTCCTGCTTCTTGAAAATGACCGGGCCGAAGCGTTCGTGGCGGACGGCCAGATCCTGGCCACCATGATTTCCCAGTCAAAACAGCCGAAAAACTATGTGGTGCTGAAAGAAGTCCTGAGCGTCGAGCCGATTGCCATCATGCTGCCCAAAGGGGATGCATCCTTTAAACAGGCGGTGGACGCCAGCATCGCCAGAATGGCGAAAAGCGGGGAGGTGGCGAAGCTCTATGAAAAATGGTTTGTCCAGCCGATACCGCCGAACAACACGCAGGTAGGCATGCCCGCATCGGAGCTGACCAGGGCGGCATGGGCCAACCTGAGCGACAAGCCGCTGGAAGACTACACGAAGAAGTAGTGAGGAAGAGGGCGAGGGGAGCAGCCCGCCCTGAAACGCATCGGCCCCAACATAATCGGCAGCATCGAAACGCACCGGGAAGAAATGACATGACACACTTCAAGGAAGTCGCCCTCGCACACGCCAGCCGCCTGATCAATCACGGCCCAACGGTTTTGGTGACGAGCGCGCACGGCACGGCGCGCAACGTGATGGCCGCCGCCTGGTCGATGCCCGTGGAGTTCACGCCGCCTCGCATTGCCATCGTGATCGACAAGAAAACCTATACGCGTGAACTCATCACCGCCAGCGGCGGCTTCGGCATATGCCTTCCATGCACGGCCCTGGCCGGCTTGACGCATGCGGTCGGCAGTCAGTCCGGCCGCACGGGCGACAAGTTTGCGCAATACGGCTTGAAGGCCCGCACGGGGCCGGTGCTCGGCATGCCCTTGCTGGAGGAGGGCTGCGCGGCATGGCTGGAGTGCCGCCTGATCCGCGAGCCGCATACCGAAGACGCGTACGACACCTGCTTTGCGGAGGTGGTCGCTGCCGCTGCCGATGAGCGTGTGTTCCAGCAGGGGCACTGGCGCTTCGGCGATGACAACCTCGATCTGCAGACGATTCATCATCTGGGGGGCGGGAATTTCGTCAGACCGGCGGGAATGTTTCGTGCCGGTGACGTGGCGACAAAAATACCCTGAGGCCATCGTCAATCAGGAGTTGGTTTCGCCCCACAACCTTCCTCGCACGGCATCCTGGGCCAGGCGAAGGCTTTACCATTGCGGGCATGAAAACAACCTACATCCTCGGCGCCATCCTGGCTTGCAGCATCATCGGCGCATTGGTCGGTGCCCGTTCGGTGAAAACCGGACTTCTGGTGACATCGGGACTTCTCTCTCTCTATGGCTTGTTTCGCCTGCTGGGCTGAGCGAGCCGGCACTTCCTGACCGGCGCGAGCCCATCGATTCCATGGCGACCACAAGCCGAAACCAGGGCAACCTGATCACTCGCCTCTTGCAGCGTGGCCGGGAAGAACGCATCGCCCAGGCGGCGGGCGGCCTCACGTTCACGATGGTGATGTCCATGGTGCCGATGCTGGCGGTGAGCTTCGCGCTGTTCGCGCGCACGCCAGCCTTGCACGCCACCGGTGACGCGATTCGCGAGCACCTGCTGCGCGGCCTGTTGCCGGAGGGCATCGCCAAGACGGTGCTGAAGCACCTGGCGCAGTTTGCGGGCAATGCCAATGGCCTCACGCTGGTGGGCTTTGCGCTGCTGCTGGTGTCGGCCCTGACGCTGCTGCTGAGCATGGAAAACACGCTGAACCGCATATGGCAGGTGAAGAAGTCACGCCCCGTGCTGCGCCGACTGGCTTTGTACGCAGGCATGCTGCTCACGGGGCCGGTGCTCATCGGCGCCAGCCTGTGGGCTGCGTCTTATCTGGTGGCGGCTTCCAGCGGGCTGGTGGGGGCGCGGCCCGCCTGGGTGCCGCATGCCATTAACCTGGGGCCCGCCATTCTGAGCGCCATCGGTTTCACCTGCCTGTTCCGCTTTGTACCGAACACCGTCGTGCGGTGGAGTCATGCGATCGCTGGCGGCCTGCTCGCGGGTATTGCCTTTGAGCTGGGCAAGTACGGCTTCGCGATTTACCTGGCCAACGTGCCCACCTACCGCACGATCTACGGTGCCTTTGCGCCGCTGCTGGCTTTTCTGGTGTGGGTGTATTACTCGTGGCTCGTCACGCTGGCCGCGGCGCTGGTCAGCGCCAGCCTGCCGCGTGCCGGGGCGCAACCGGCGCGTCGGTTGTCACGGGCCTGATCTGGCTTGCGTCGGCCAGGCCGTGTAGCCTCTTGCCATGGATTCTCTGATTGCCGCCTCCGCCCGTGCACTTGCCGCCGGCGATGCGCTCGGTGCCCTCAAACGCGTTGCCCTGCGCGACGACCCGCCGGCGCTGGCTCTGCGCGGCATCGCCATGGCCCAGTTGGGCGAGCACCCGCGTGCCCGCGAACTCCTTCGCCGCGCGGCCCGCGGTTTCGGTGCCCATGAAGAACTGGCGCGTGCACGCTGCGTTGTTGCGGAAGCCGAGGTGGCGATGGCCATGCGCGACTTCGCCGGCTCACCACGCGCACTTGCGGCTGCGGCAGCCACGCTGGAGGCGCACGCCGATACGGCCAACGCGCTGCAGGCGTGGCTCATCACGGCACGGCGGCTGTTGCTGCTAGGCCGGCTTGATGAGGCCGCAGCGGCGCTGGCGAAGCTGGATGCGCGCGGCCTGCCGCCTTCGCTGCGGGCCGTGGCCGAACTCACATCCGCCGAGCTGGCATTGCGATCGCTCCGCGTCGGTGAGGCGCGCATGGCGCTGGCGCGCGCGCACGCGGCGGCAGAGCGGGCGCAGGTTCCCGCGCTGATGGCCGAAGTCACTGAAGCGCGCACTGCACTTGACAGGCCCGCCGCCCGGCGCCTCACCGCCGGGGGCGAGCAGGCGCTGCGCCTCGACGAGGTCTCGGCGCTCCTGGCCTCGGACGCGCTGGTGGTCGACGCCTGCCGCCGCGGGCTGGGCGCGGGAGACCAGTGGCGGCCGCTGGCGCGCCGGCCGGTGTTGTTCTCCCTGGCGCGTTCACTCGCCGAAGCATGGCCTGGTGATGTGAGCCGCGAAGCGCTGATCGAATTCGCCTTTCGCACCAGGCGCCCCGACGAGACGCACAGGGCGCGCCTGCGGGTGGAGATCAGCCGCCTGCGCGCGCTCGTCAAAACACTCGCAAGCATCGAGGCTACCGAGCGGGGGTTCATCCTGAAGCCGCTGGCGGGGCGCGACGTGGCTGTGCTGGCACCGCCCATTGACGGCGAGCAGGCCTCGCTGGTGGCGCTGCTGTCGGACGGCGCGGCCTGGTCCACCTCGGCCCTGGCGCTGGCCGTGGGGGCAAGCCAGCGCACCGTGCAGCGGGCGCTGGCTGATCTGGAAGCCGGCGGGCGGGTGCGTTCCATCGGGCGGGCACGGGCACAGCGCTGGCTGGCGCCGCCGCTGGCGGGATTCACGACGATCTTGTTACTCCCTGCTTCGCTGCCGATTGGATAGAGTTGACTCCATGGCGCTGATTGATGGCGCGACAAGGAGCAACGATGACCCGCAAGACCCTCACCGCAAAACCCGAACCCAAGGCGCGCCCCGCCGAAATCGTGCGCGAGTACAGCTTCCCCGGTGTCAACGACGTCGCCGGCGTCACGCATGACGGCCAGCGTGTCTGGGCCGCCACCGGCGCCAGGATCGTCGCCTTCGACCCCGCCAGCGGTGAGCAGACGCGCACGCTGGAGTGCGCCGGTGACGCCGGTACCGCCTTCGACGGCAAACACCTCTACCAGATTGCTGAGACGCGTATCGACAAGATTGACCCCGCCACCGGCAAGGTGGTGGCGTCCATACCGGCGCCCGGCAGCGGCAGCGACTCGGGCCTGACCTGGGCCGAAGGCAGCCTGTGGGTGGGCCAGTACCGCGACCGCAAGATCCACCAGGTTGACCCGAAGACAGGCGCCATCCAGCGCACGATTGAATCGAACCGCTTCGTCACCGGCGTGACCTGGGTGGACGGCGAGCTCTGGCACGGCACCTGGGAGGGCGACGACAGCGAGATCCGCCGCATCGACCCGAAAAGCGGCGCCGTGATCGAACGGCTGGAAATGCCGAAAGGCACCGGCGTCAGCGGCCTGGAGTCTGACGGCGCGGACCTCTTTTATGCGGGCGGCGGCAAGAGCGGAAAAGTCCGCGCTGTGCGGCGGCCTAAAGCGGCCAGATCGGCCAAAGCCGCATAGAACCCGGCGCAAGGCATAGCCCCTTGCGCTGACAACCCAATTCGGTCATTGAACCGATAACGAGCGCACCTGTTACCAGCAAGGGTCGGGCAGCGCATTGACCCACGCAACACAAACCCAAGCAAACGGCTCACCGAGCCAAGGAGAAAACCATGAAGCTTTACTACAGCCCGTCCGCCTGTTCTTTGTCGCCGCACATCGTGGCCAATGAGTTGGGCCTTGCCATCGAACTCGTGAAGGTCGACGTGGTCGCGAAACGCACCGAGCACGGCGAAGACTTTCTCGCCATCAACCCCAAAGGTCTGGTGCCTGTTCTCCAGCTGGACGACGGCAGCCTGCTGACGGAAGGCCCCGCCGTTGTGCAATACCTTGCCGACCTGAAGCCTGAGGCGAAGCTGGCGCCCGCCAGCGGCAGCATGGCGCGCTATCGCCTGCAGGAGATGCTGGGGTACATCAATTCAGAGCTGCACCAAGGCTACATGCCGCTGTTCAACCCGGCTTGCAGCGATGAGGTTCGCAGCGCACGCATGGCCCATCTGCACAAACACTACCGTCTGCTGGAAGCCGCGCTGGGCCGCACGCCGTTCCTGTTGGGCGACCGTTTCACGGTGACCGATGCCTATTTGTTTGTGGTCACGCGCTGGGCGGAGTTCGTCAAGCTGGACCTGTCGGCCTTCCCGAACCTGCTGGCGTTCCAGGCACGCATCGCGGCCCGGCCTGCCGTGCAGACGGCGATGCGCCGTGAACAACCGGCCGTTGCCTGATCCCGACCACCTGCCTTTCATTCACTGAATCACCCACTCGTTTAACCCAGGAGAACACCATGAATACCACCGTGACCGAAACATCCCCCATGAAGCACTCCGTCGTGTCCAGAGACAAATGGCTGGCCGAGCGCAAGACGCTGCTGGCGCAGGAGAAGGAACTGACACGCCTGCGCGACCGGATCGCCGGCGAGCGCCGTGCGCTCCCCTGGGTCCGCGTCGAAAAAAACTACGTCTTCGACACGCCCGAAGGCAAACGCTCGCTCGCCGACCTGTTTGAAGGGCGCCGCCAGCTGATGGTGCAGCACTTCATGTTCGGGCCGGGCTGGGAGCAGGGCTGCCCGAGCTGCTCTTACATGGCCGACCACACTGAAGGCATGAAGATCCACCTGGCGCACCGCGACGTGAGTTTTGTGGCCGTCTCGCGCGCAACGCTGCCCGAGATCGAGCGTTTTCGCCGCCGCATGGGCTGGGCCTTCAAGTGGGTCTCTTCAAACAGCAGCGACTTCAACTACGACTTCCACGTGAGCTTCAAGCCCGAGGAAAGGGTCAACGGCACGGTCAACTACAACTACGGCATGACCGAATTCCCGGCCGAAGAAGCGCCCGGCATCAGCCTGTTCTACAAGGACGACGCGGGCGAAGTCTTCCACACCTACTCGACCTACGGTCGCGGTGTGGAAGTGATGATGGGCACCTACAACATGCTGGACCTCACGCCCAAGGGCCGGGACGAGCATGACGGGTTTTACAAGATGGACTGGGTGCGCCACCACGACCGCTACGAAACCGCGTCCGCATTCACGCCCGCGCCCGAAGCCGATTCGTGCTGCAGCACGAAGGCCTGAGCAGTCCGCGAACGGTGCGCCCATCATGTCAAGCCTTTGGCCGTGGCTTGTGGTGGCAGGGGTCGGCGCCCTTCATGGGCTGAACCCCGCCACCGGCTGGGCGCTCGCCGCCGCGTGGGGCGTGCGCGCACGCGACCGGTCGCAGGCGCTGTGGGCGCTGCTGCCGATTGCGGCCGGGCACACCGCTTCGGTCGCGCTGGTGGCCGGCGCGGTGGCAGGGGGCCTGACGCTGGATCGCTTCACGCTGCAGGTCCTGGCAGGCGGCCTGCTGGCCGCCTTCGCCGTGGTTCACCTGTCGGGCCGCGCACCCAGGGCGGCGCGCGCACCAGCGGGGCACGCCGGGCTGGCGCTCTGGTCGTTCATGATGTCCACCGCGCACGGCGCCGGCCTGATGCTGGTGCCGGCTCTGATCCCGTTGTGCGCAGGGGAGGCGCGGGCTGCGGAGCTGGCAGGGTCAGGACCGCTGGCGCTGGCCCTCGCGGCGGTAGGCGTTCATACCGCCGCGATGCTTGCCGTCACCGGCTTGGTTGCCACCGGGGTTTGCCGTGGTCTGGATGCCGGTGCCCGTGTGATCAACGCTCGCAAGCGGGTACGGCCTCCGGCGCAGCGCTGATGGTGATGTAGCTGCGCGAAGCGCTGGCCAGGCTCCGCAGGCTGCCATGGCCGAGGTAGTTGCTGCTTCCACTGTCTGGGTGCTGTTTGATTTGCTATCTTTTCTATAGCTGCTTGCGCAGATCCCTATTGGGCTTGAGCGCGATTTGATGCCCGAAACAGGCAAAAAAACGGCAGTTTTTGAGCATTTCGATGTTTTTTCCTCTGCCTAAGCGCCTTTTTGGGTGCCTTGAGGGCCCGTTTTTAGGGGCAATTTAGCCCTTCGAGGCAATATGGATGGGCGCGAGCAGCTATCAAAACAATAGCGATTTCGCCGCGCCGTGCGTAGCCATTTCGACCGCCTGCAGCTGGAACACACCCGGCGGGGCTATTTCCTGGCCGCATTCCGCTTGCGGGTGGCGGCGGCTTTTTTGGCGGAGGCTGACCGCTCTTGCGCCGTGCGGGAAGCTGCGGCTGCGCCGCGAAGGCGCCCACCCTTGCGGGACGGCGCATGGTTTTCTGCCTTGCCGCGGCCCGATCCGGACTTCTTGCCGCCGCCGGTTTCCTTGTTGACGGTGGCCCAGGCGCGGCGCTCGGCTTCTTCCTTGCCGACGCCGCGGTCTTCGTAGCCTTCTTCAATGTGTTCAGCCTGGCGCTTTTGCTTGTCGGTGTAGGCAGATTTGTCGCCTCTGGGCATGTCGGTTCTCCTTGGCTGGATTTTCTTCGCCGTGATCGCTGTGATGGCCGCTGTGATGGCGAGAGCTTGAAAATACTGCGCCGGGGCAGGGCGCTCCGCGCGCGACATTCCCGAAAAAAGGTCGGTGATCTCCTACGTCGCGACGTTGCCGCAGGCGCTTCGCCGCCACGCGCATCGCAACCCCGAGTTCCATGGCGGCAGGGGGCTGCCGCCGCGGCCGATCTCAATCTTCCGCCGAAGGCGTGGCGTTCAGTTCATCCATCAGCCACTGCACAAACTGCTGCGTCTCCGGGGCGGCATTGGGCGCAAGGCCAAAATAGTGGCGACCCAGCGCCATCCGCAATTCCGGCAAAGGGCTCATCAACCGCCCCGCCGCCATGTCATGGGTAATTTGCGATACCGGCGCCAAGGCAAAACCCAGCCCGTCGACGGCGGCCTGAAGCACAAAGTGCAAATGGTCAAATTGCAGGCAACTGGCTGGATTGAGCTCTGGTGCGTTCACCTGCTTTTTCCAGTTTTCCCAATCATGGTTGCGCGATTTGGATAGCAGCAGGACATGGGATGCCAAAGAGTGCGGGCCGGTGACGGGGCGGCTGGCAAACAGTGCAGGCGACCCCACAACAAGAACTTCGTCTTCCAGAAATGGATGAATCTGCATCGCCGGCGGCCACCCCTTGGTGCTCCGCCGGATGGCCAGATCGAATTCATCCACCGCTTTGTCCGGCGGCAAGGTGCTGGTCATCACCTGCGGTTCGATGTCCGGGTGCTTTGCCACGAACGCTGACAACCTGGGAATCAGCCAGCGCACCGCGAACGTGGGCCGGACGTTGATCTTGACGGCGCGCAATGGTGTACCACCCCTGAGTGATTCGGCGGCTGCGCCAATCTGCCCGAGTGCGGGCCCCACCTGCGTATGGAACTGATGGCCGGCTGCCGTCAGAAGAACTTGCCGGGTTTTCCGCTCGAACAGGTCCACGCCAAGATAGGTTTCCAGCGCCTTGATCTGGCGGCTGATGGCACCGTGCGTCACATGTAATTCCAGGGCGGCCCGGCTAAAACTCTGATGGCGCGCCGCCGCAGCGAAAGCGCGGACCGCGTTCAACGGAGGCAGGCGAGGCAACATGTGTGCAATTTTCTCACACGTGCCGCGCACTAATATCGTTTGTCGGGAGAGGCGGCCCTGCGCACCATACAAGCCATGCAACAGATCACGGCTTCTACTTCCGACCGCAACTCGCGCCAAGCCGCCATGGTGCTCGGGCTGTCACTTCCGGGGGACACGGTGCTCTACCTGCTCCTGCCGATGTTCGCTCCTGCGTTTGGCGTCACCTTGCCCGAAGCGGGCATTCTCCTGGCCGCTAACCGCCTGGTGCGCATTGCGGGCTACGGAGCAGTGGCAAGGTTTTACGCCCGCAACGGTGAACGGCTCACCTGCTCACTGGCGGCGCTAGCGGCCGCGGTGTGCGCGCTGGGTTACGCGATGCTGACCGGGTTCGTCGCCCTGTTGTTCTTGCGGCTCTTGTGGGGCCTGGCCTTCGCAGCCCTGAACCTGGCCACCCAGGCATTGGCCACCGCCGAACCGGCGGGCGCTGCGCGTCGGGCAGGGCGATCCCGCGCATTCACGGCACTGGGGCCCATGCTTGCCCTTCCTTTGGGCGGCGTGTGTGCGCTTTGGTTTGGCCCTAAAGTTATTTTTTTCCTGTTCGCGGCTGTTGCGTTGAGTGCCTTGCTGGTCGCACGGCAGCTGCCAACCGCCGCACATGCCGAGCCGGCACCACGAAAAACAGGAATCAGGCTCCCGGGCGGGCTGGACATCTTTTCCTTCACGGAAGGCCTGGTGCTGGACGGCCTGTTCATCATCGGCCTCTCTTATCTGGGCCGTGACCTGTTGCCCGGCAACCCGGTCATCGTGGCGGGGCTTCTGCTGTCGGTCCGTTACCTGGCGGAAATTGTCTTGAGTTCTGCCGGCGGATACATGGCTGAAAAGCATGGCGTCGAAGTTCTTATGGTGACCTTCTCCGTGCTCACTTCTGTTGCCCTGGTGGGCTTTGGTTTCGGCTGGCTGTGGACTTGCGCACTTGCCATCGTGGTTTTACGTGCCTTGCTGTTGCCGCTGCTGCCGCCGCTGGTTGCACTGCGCACGCCGGGACCCGGACGCATACAAGCCCTCGCCACACGCTCGGTCTGGCGCGACATGGGCGCCGGCGCAGGTCCGGTGCTGGCCGGCCTGTTGTTGCCCATCGTGCCCTCCGCATGGATTTACGGCGTTGCTGCACTTCTTCTTTCGGCCACCGCCATGGCCTGCCTGAGGCAGCGCAGCGACTGAGCGCGAATCCGATGCCACTCTCTTCATTCTCTCGTTTCTTTTGGAGATTTTCACTTGGACATTCACCACACACTCATCAATTGCGCCGGGGGCACGGTCGCGTTACCCGTCAGCCCGATGAACCATCGAAGCGATGGCGGACATTTGCTGGTCAATCCGCCCCGGCCGGTGTGGGAAAGAAGTGAATTGACGCCCAATGAACTGGCGCTATGGGGCTGCCTGGTCGCAGCCACCGCAAGAGCCATGCTGGAAACACTGCCCCAACTCGCCGGAGGGTGCCTGAACTACTGGGAGGCAGGTAACAACGCGCTCAACGAACTGGCGCATCCACCCGGACCGAAAACCCCTCAACTTCACCGGAAAATGCATCTCCACATTTTTGGGAGAAGCCCGACAGCGAGTCACCCCGATTGGCAATGGGGCGAACCTCCGCAGTTTCCAAAATTTGCTTCATCCAAAGCCTGGGCAGCTCAGTTCAGCCGTCTGGAGGCGGACGAATGCGAGGCCATAACAAAGAGGCTCGAAGTGCTGTTGGCAACGAGGTACGCGACAGGCTCCTAACTGCGTTGCGCAGGCGGCCGTCCACCCGGTCGATTTACCGCTGTTTGGATCGATTGCCGATGGCAACTACTCGTCGCTTTACAGGGACGACGATTTCTGTTTTAGCCAATCCAGGGATGTCCGATTTGTCATCTCTGGCATGTCCGTTCTCTTTTGCCGTTTGTCCGTGCTCATGCGCCGGCACGGTGGTGAGGTTGCAAGGCCAAGGCAGGGCTGCGCCTTGCCGTGGAGGGATTGCCGAAAAAACGGTCTCCTGAGCCGTCGAGGCGGCCGATGCGTGCCCGCCACACGACGCGAATTTCTTCCCGTGTCACACAACTGCCATTGAACTGACACGAACGCGTCACCCCCGGCTCCCAGAATCACGCCATGACCAGCATGACGGAGCACCCGATGAATGACGGACAGGCGCAGGGCCCCAGCCGCACCTTGAGCAGCGGCATCCAGGATTTCAACAAGCAGTGCCTGCGCATCCTGCGCTGCACCGCACAAGCCCTGGCGAACAGCCCGGGCGGCCTGCGCTTCAAGGCGGGCACCCGGCCCTGGCTTGAGGGTCTTTCGAATGCGCGGCCGATGCTGGCCGCCGGTTTGGGGCGACGTGACAAGGTGGTTTCGCTGACCGCCGGTGATTGAGAGTCAAAGCCCCTTTTTTGGGGCTTTTTTACAGCGCGATTTGAAGTTGCTGAATTGTCGAGTTGATGAGTTGCCGAAGTTGTTGAGACACCAGGAAACAAGGAGTTAGCCATGAAAGAACTGCCCAATCCCACCTTTGCATTGTCGCCAGTCGCAATGCCACGGGGGTCACTTCATCAAAGCGGTCATGCTGTCATTCCCGCCGTTGTTCAAAGGCCTGCCGTGGGGAAAATCACGGTCAGCTGGGCCCGGCACCAGGACGAGGTCCGGCAGGCACAGCGCCTGAGGTACCAGGTTTTTGCGCTCGAGATGGGTGCCAATCTTTCCAAGGTGCTGCCCGGCCACGACGTCGACCTGTTTGACGACTATTGCGAACACCTGCTGGTGCGTGATGCCGACAGCCAGGAAGTCATAGGTACCTATCGCGTGTTGACGCCGACCCAGGCCAGGCGCGTGGGAAGTACCTACAGCGACACCGAATTCGACCTGACCCGCCTGCGCTCCCTGCGTGAACGCATGGTTGAGCTGGGCCGCAGCTGCGTGCATGCCGACCACCGCCACGGCGGCGTCATCCTGGCGCTGTGGGGTGCGCTGGCTGAATTCATGGCGCGCAACCAGCTGGATACGATGATTGGCTGCGCCAGCATTCCGATGCAGCACAACGGCGTTTCCAGCGGGCACGCGGCCGCCAGCATCTGGCGCCAGGTGCGCGAAACGCATCTGGCACCCATTGAATACCGCGTGACGCCGCGTCTGGCGCTGCCGGTGGAGCGACTGGACGACACGCTGGACGTGGAACCGCCCGCGCTGATCAAGGGCTATTTGCGCCTGGGTGCCAAGGTGCTGGGCGCACCCGCCTGGGACCCGGACTTCAATTCGGCCGACCTGCCCATGATGATGCGCATCGCCGACCTGCCGCCGCGCTACCTCAAGCATTTCTCCGGCAAGCCTGTGTCGGGCAGCCCTTCGGAGGCCTGATGCGCAGCATGTTTGACGCCATGGGCGCGCTGGGCAATGGCTTAGTCGCGAACAACGACGATCGTGATGGCGATGACGACGACTCGCTGCGCAAGCGCTATCGCACCATCTTTATTTCCGACATCCACCTGGGCACGCCCGGCTGCCAGGCGGCCGCGCTGCTGGATTTTCTGAAGGCCCACCCGAGCGACAACCTGTACCTCGTGGGTGACATCGTCGATGGCTGGCAGCTGCGCCGCCGCTGGTACTGGCCGCAGTCGCACAACGACGTGGTGCAAAAACTGCTGCGTCGCGCCCGAAAAGGCTGCCGCGTGGTTTATGTGCCGGGCAACCATGATGAGTTTGCGCGTGAATTTATTGGTAACCAGTTCGGCGGCATCGAGGTGATCGATGAAGCCGTGCACACCACCGCCGACGGTCGCCAGTTGTGGATCATCCACGGCGACTACTTCGACGCGGTGGTGCAGTGCGCCAAGTGGCTGGCCTATGTGGGCGACAACCTCTATGAATTCACACTCAAACTCAACCGCCACCTCAACAGCCTGCGCGCCCGCCTGGGCCTGCCGTACTGGTCGCTGTCGGCCTACTTGAAGCAAAAGGTCAAGAGCGCGCTCAATTACGTCACCGACTTTGAAGAGGCCGTGGCCAATGAAGCCCGCCGCCGCGGCCACCAGGGCGTGGTTTGCGGGCACATCCACCGGGCCGAGATGCGCGACATCAACGGCGTGCTGTACTGCAACGACGGCGACTGGGTGGAAAGCCGCACTGCGCTGGTGGAAAACTTCGACGGCTCGCTCGAACTGGTGCACTGGGCACCGGCGCACGAAACACAAGGCCGTGGCCACATGGCTTCCACGGTGACAGCATGAGAGTCGCTCTGGTCACGGATGCTTGGCAACCGCAGGTCAATGGTGTCGTCACGACCCTGGTAGAACTGGTGCGCGAGCTTCAGGAATTGGGCCACCAGGTGGAAGTGATCCAGCCTGGCCTTTTCAAGACGCGGCCTTGCCCGGGTTATGCCGGCATTGACCTGGCGGTGCGCCCAAAGCGTGGTTTGACCGAAAAGCTCGATGCCTTTGCGCCCGAGGCCATTCACATTGCCACCGAAGGCCCGCTGGGCTGGGCTGCGCGCAGCTACTGCCTCAAGCGCGGCCTGAAGTTCACCACCGCGTTTCACACCAAGTTCCCTGAGATCCTTCATGCGGCATTGAAGATTCCGCTGTCATGGGGTTACGCGCTGTTCCGCCATTTTCACAGGCCTTCGTCGGGCGTGATGGTGCCTACCCATGGCGTGTTGCGCATGCTGGAGAAGCGGGGCTTTCAGAACCTGCGCAGCTGGACGCACGGCGTGGACACGGAGCTTTTCGGCTTTGAGCCGCAAGCGCGCTTGTACCCGCCCATGGGGACCGTAGTGCGGCCGGTGTCGCTGTTTGTGGGCCGGGTGTCGTATGAGAAAAACATCGAGGCTTTCCTCAAGCTGGACATTCCGGGGACCAAGGTGGTCTGCGGGGTAGGGCCCCTGGAGGCGACACTCAAGGAGCGTTATCCGCAGGTCCGCTGGATGGGCGTTCTGCCCCGAGATGAGCTGGCCAAGGTTTATGCCGCCGCCGATGTGTTCGCCTTTCCCAGCCGGTCAGAAACTTTTGGTCTGGTGATGCTCGAAGCCATGGCAGTCGGCACACCGGTGGCGGCCTACCCGGTCGATGGCCCGCTGGAAGTGCTTGGAAAGCCCGATGGAAGTTGTCACGGCGGTGTCATGCATGAAGATTTGCAACAGGCCTGTTACAGCGCTTTGGCTGTGCCGCGCCATGAAGCCCGTTTGCGTGCGCTGGACTTCAGCTGGGCCCATGCGGCGCAGCTTTTCGAGTCTTTCCTCGTAACTGCCGGGAAGAACAGCGCTCAGGCCAACCCCGGCAATAACAGGGGCAGTGCTTGCGTACCCCTTCAGGCGGGTGCACCATCAGTCAAAAGTACTGTCACGCCATTGTCATGAAACACGTCAACACTGTGACTTGTTGTTAATGACAAAGACCACTCTTGTTGATGCCCACTTCACCCGCCTCGGTGGCCGCCGCCGCGCCACCCGTCCAGTTCCTGGACCGCGACCACAGCATTCTTGCCTTCAATGAGCGGGTGCTGGACTGGGCGAAGCGCGCGGACGTGCCGCTGCTGGAACGGCTGAGGTTTCTCTGCATTGTCTCGTCCAACCTGGACGAGTTCTTTGAAGTCCGGACCGCGCCCCATCTGACAGCGGCGCAGGCCAATGAACAAAAAGCACTGTATTCGGTGCAGTCTTTCGCCGCACTTTCTGCGGCGGCCCACGACATGGTGGCGCGCCAGTATTCGCTCTACAACGACGACCTGCTGCCGGCCTTTGAGCGGCAGGGCATACGCATCGTTTCGCACGGCGAACGCAACACGGCTCAGCGGCGCTGGGTGAAAGAGTATTTC
Organism: Polaromonas sp. P1_E12; assembly: GCF_056405975.1. Taxonomy (NCBI): domain Bacteria; kingdom Pseudomonadati; phylum Pseudomonadota; class Betaproteobacteria; order Burkholderiales; family Comamonadaceae; genus Polaromonas; species Polaromonas sp. P1_E12. Next base: position 911,259 of record NZ_JBFUBB010000001.1, read on the forward strand.
GAAAGGGAAGTGCGGCCGTTGTTGATCCCGGTCGGGCTGGATCCTTCGCACCCGTTCCCGCAGGTGGCGAACAAGTCGCTCAACTTCATCGTGCGGCTGGGCGGGCACGACGCGTTCGGGCGCGAAAACGACATTGCCATCGTCAAGGTGCCGCGTGTGCTGCCGCGGCTGATTCATATGCCGTCCCACGGCAAGGACAAGAGCCGGCTGTTCGTGTCGCTCTCCAGCGTGATCCGTGCCCACCTGGCCGAGTTGTTTGCCGGCCGCGAAGTGGGGCAGTTTTCGCAGTTCCGCGTCACCCGGCATTCTGACCTGGCCGTGGATGAAGACGACGTCAAGAACCTGCGCACGGCCTTGCGCCAGGGCCTGGAGCAACGCCATTACGGGCAGGCTGTTCGGCTGGAGGTTTCGGCAGGGTGTTCGGAATACCTGGCCAGCTTCCTGCTCAGGCAATTCAACCTGCCGACGCCGTCCCTGTACCGTGTTCACGGCCCCGTCAATCTGGTGCGGCTGACGCAGCTGGTGGACCTGGTCAATGACCCCAAACTGCTCTTCCCCGGCTACAGCGCGTGTTACCCCACCCAGTTGCAGCCCGGCCAGTCGTTCTTTGAGCGGCTCAAGGAAGGCGACGTTTCCATTCACCAGCCTTTTGAAAGTTTTGACGGCGTGCTCGCCTTCCTGCGCGAAGCGGTTAACGACCCGCAGGTGCTGGCGATCAAGCAGACCATTTACCGCACCGGTACCGACTCGGAGCTGATGGTGCTGCTGCGCGAAGCCGTGCGCCGCGGCAAGGAAGTGACAGTGGTGGTGGAGCTCAAGGCGCGCTTCGATGAAGAGGCCAACATCAACTGGGCGGAAATGCTGGAGTCGATAGGTGCGCAGGTGGTGTACGGTGTGGTGGGCCTCAAAACCCACGCCAAGATGTTGCTGGTGACGCGGCGCGAAGGCAAACACCTGGTGCGCTATGCCCACTTGTCTACCGGCAACTACAACCCGCGTACGGCCCGCCTATATACCGACCTGAGCTACCTGACGGCCGACCCCTTGACGACGGCCGACATTGACAATGTGTTTGTGCACCTGGCCAGCCAGAGTCGCCTGCCCAAGCTGCACCATTTGCTGCTGGCGCCGTTCCAGCTGCACCGCAAGCTGATCGAAAAAGTCGATGCGCTGGGCGATGCCGCCCTGCAAGGCAAAGACACGCGCATCGTGGCCAAGATGAACGCGCTGACCGACGAAGACCTGATGCTGGCACTGGTAAGGGCAGGGCAGCGCGGCGTGAAGATAGACCTGATTGTGCGCGGCGCCTGCATGCTGCCGGCGCAGGTGCCCGGTGTGACGGACAACATCCGCGTGCGCTCCATCATCGGCCGCTTCCTCGAGCACTCTCGGGTGTTTTACTTCCGCTGTGCGGAAGAAGAAACCTTGTTGCTTTCCAGCGCCGACTGGATGAACCGGAACATGCTGCGCCGGGTGGAGCTGGCCTGGCCTGTGACCGACCCGGTGCTGCGCCAGCGCATCATCGACGAGTGCCTGGTGGCCTACCTGCATGACGGGCGAGACGCCTGGGATTTGCAGCCCGACGGCACCTACGTGCGCGTGAACCCGCAGGGCGATGCCCCGCGTCACGGTGCGCAGGCTGCCTTGATGGCGCGCTATTCGGCCCCCCATCACCAGGAAAAATGACATGGACCTCATCCTGTGGCGTCATGCAGAGGCAGAAGACTGGCCCGAGGGTGACCCGCAGGGCGGCAGCGATCTTGAGCGTTCGTTGACGTCAAGGGGCGAGAAGCAGGCGGCCCGCATGGCCAACTGGCTGGACCGTCAGTTGCCCGAAGGCGCACGCATTTTCGTCAGCCCGGCACGGCGCTGCGAGCAGACGGCGCTGGCGCTGGGACGCAAATACAAAATCCGCAGTGAGTTGGCGCCCGACGCCACAGTTGAACAGTTGCTGGAACTGGTGCAATGGCCGTCGGCCAGGTCGCCGATTCTGGTGGTGGGCCACCAGCCCAACCTGGGGCAGGCCATCGCGCAGCTGCTCAGCTTGCAGGAAAGCGAATGCCCGGTCAAGAAGGGTGCACTCTGGTGGCTTCGCAGCCGGGACCGCGACGGCCTTAACCAGACTGTTGTGGTCACTGTGCAGTCGCCTGAAGTTCTCTGAAACAGCAGCACACTCAAAGCCTGCCCGCGGACAAAAAAACGGACCCAATACAGGTAAGTTTTGCCGGTGCCAAGGCTATAGTGCAAATACCGAACCCGCTCCCGGGCCTGGTCAAGCAGGCGGGCAGACTGCAATGGAGGATTGCGGGGTTTCATAGAATTTTTATAACTGTATAAATTTACAGAACATTGTCTTGAAATCCAAAATGCAAGCGGCTTACAGGAGTTTCTGATGTCCAGATTAGATTGCAAGCGCCAGGTTATATGGCAGGTTTTGCGGCATACATTACGTTAGGGCGCAATGCATCTGCTCCGTCTAAAACGAGGCACCCATACAGAGCCCCTTGATGTGGCGGCGCTGCAGGTCACGCCCATCGGTCCTGCGACGGTGAACTACTTGGCCGACGAAGATCTTCGTACACCAACCTTCACCGCGGACTCTTTTCTCTTTTCCGTGCCGAACGGTGGGCGTTTCGAAGGAATGGGCTTTCGGTACGTGCTACTGTCGCCTCAGAATTTCATCAACAACCCACAGTGGGGATTCGACGAAATGCTGAATGGATCAGGGCCGGTCAACGCACTGCTTCTATCTCCTGATTTCAGCCCGACCGATGGAGTGCCCATTGAGAACGGCTTCCTCCAGAATGGGGTGGAAGGGTATTTGAGATATGCGCCCTAACAGGTCAATCGACACGGACGTTCTCGGTGCGGGCTTTGCCCGCCTATCGCCCGCCGGTCATTTCCAACGTTAGGCCTCAAGGCGCATGAACCAACACACACTAACATCCGTCGCTGAGTTTCTCGACGACGCAGGTTGGAACTACAGCGTCTTCCTACGCAGCTACACCACGCCCCCGACAGAAGGAGCGTCATCTGAGCAACTCATCCGCTCCGCCCTGGGCAGTACCGCAGTCATCGGTCGCATAGAGGCGGTCACGCCAGTCGAAGTGGTATCAGAGGTCAGGACATCAATCAGCTACGCCGGCGATAGTGGAGCTGGACCCGATCCGAAAGCCATGCAATCGGACCGCTTCTCGGAACTACTCGCCGCTCTCTTACAAGAGACTGAGGCGGCAGCACGTAGCGCCGTTCGAGTAGAGCAGTTCTGGCTCGGCGCCGGGCATCCTGCGTATCCTGTATTCTGGGACTTCGCGTTTCTGTTCACTGGAACCAATGAAGCTGTTGTCCTCGTTGGCTCAAGTTCTGACTGAGGTCATGCTTATGCAGCGGCCTAACCCTTCCTTCAAGCGGACCCGCCTACGGCGGTCCGCTTAAGTCAAACGTTAGGCCGCTCAATCATCTTTTAGGAGAGCTCTACATGCACAACACAACCCTAGTTCTTCCAATCGCCATTCTCCTCTCCGCATGCGCGACGCCACAACCCGGCGTGCCTTCTGCGGCATCAGCCGCGCCCAAGGTGAAGCTCGAAGCGAGCGATGCAACCGATGGCTGCTCCGTATATGTATATCGAAACAAGACCTCGTTTCATCGCTTCAATCCCGAAAAGCCGTTCGTCTATGTGGACGAAGAAAGAGTTGGAAAACTTGGGGTTGGTGACTCCATCTGCCTAAAAATGGCCGCTGGCAAGTACACCGTCTCAATCAAAGCTCCCATAGCGTTCATGCCGACCTACACGGTTGGCAAGGTTGACATCGAGGTGCTCGCTGACACCCCCATCTATGTCCGATACTCGAAAGACTTCAGTGGAGTTGTCGTTTCAGGGGCCACCGCGACCGCAACCGGAAGCAGCACCATGCAGGTCGTCACTGAAACACATTGGCGAGATCGGTTGTGAGTGAGCAGCGGCCTAACCCTTCCTCTCATGTCAAACGTTAGGCATGTTCGTATGAAACGTGTTTCCGTGACTGCGGCCATTGCTCTCGGAACGTTGTGGGTCAACATTCCGGTGATTCCACTTATGTTCACGCCCATTGCGTTGTTCGTCTTCCTGTCGGCGGGCAAGGCCAACCAGCAACCCGTTGCATCCGACCTCCTTCCCTCGCTTGGGCTGTTTGTCCTTGGCTTCGTGCTTGCATGGTCGTGGTGGTCGATCATGGTTCCTCGCTGGCGCCTATGGGCGTGGTCGCATGTTGAAGCGCTGGTCGAGCTAAAGCGGCGCGCCGTCCGAGCGGGGCTCATTTGGCCCGATGGCCACCTGTTTGAGAAGACAGAGTTCCGTACCAAGGCCACTCAGGCAAGACTGCGAGAACTTGAATCTCAAATGCGTCCACATGCCTAACCCTTCGCTCCAGCCGACCTGCTACGACTGGCTTCGCCAGCCTGCGCAGGCGGCTGGGCTCAAACGTTAAGCCTCAGAAAGTCCATCCATGCCAAGCAAATTCACGCCAGTAAAGCAGGTTGCCCTCCCGTCGCAGTCTGCGGTCGCGACTGCGTTCAAGTCGGTGAATCTCGCAGATGCGTTTTCGATTCAACTTCCTGCTGACGCCTCCATGAATCCAGATGTCCTGGCCCGATTCATCTTCTCGGTGCAGCCATCCTGGATCGGAGCGCTCACCAACCTCCGGGATGCAATCGTTGCGGGACTTGGTCTGAAGACCGCCAAACACCTCGCAACCCTCTCCAGTGACGCCGCGACCCCTCGCATCAGCATCTTCAGGGTCTTCGGCACCAGCGAAACAGAGGTCGTCTTGGGCGAGAACGACAATCATCTTGACTTCCGGTTGTCAATTCTCTGTACGCCAGGCTCGCCGCCAAATACCGGTAACCAACTGATCCTGTCAACCGTCGTTCACTGCCACAACCTTTTGGGCCGGACCTACTTGTCGGTCATCGCTCCCTTCCATCGCCAGGTTGTGAAAGCCAGTCTTCGTCGCGCGGCAAACGTTGGGTGGCCCAAGGCCAGTGCGTAGGGGAATGCCATGTGTTGTCCGCTGAGGCCCAACCCTTCCTTCAAGCGGACCCGCCAGCGGCGGCCGGCATAAGTACCTCGCCCACGAAAGACACTAACCCATCATGTCAAACCTTACGCCGCAAGGAATTCCATGCCGTTGCTCAAGCCGCTTGTTGCCTGGCTGGTCATACTTGCCCTGGCCGTTGCCAACGGAGCGCTTCGCGAGATTGTTCTGATTCCTGTTCTTGGCAAGACCACTGGTCTGGTCATGAGCGGGGCGCTACTTTCCCTTTTTGTGATGCTTGTGTCTTTCGCCCTTGTTCGTCTCAGCCACGGCATCACAATCTTGCAAGGTCTTTGCGTTGGCGCTTCCTGGTTGTGTCTCACACTGGTCTTCGAGTTCAGCTTTGGCCGTTACGTTCAGCACAAGGCCTGGTCTGAGCTACTCGAAGCGTATGCATTCAAAGACGGTAATATCTGGCCTGTTGTGCTTCTCGTCATTCTTCTGGCGCCGCCGGCCGCAGTCCTCCTTCAGGCAAGATCTCAGCATGCAAACGGCAGCGCCTGACCCATCCTTGAAGCGAACGCGCCTTCGGCACGCCGCACAAGTCAAACGTTAGGTGTCCAGCTCGCATGACCAAGCGCACCAAGCCCTACCTGCTTCACGCGGCAATTCGTCCAGACGCGGTTGTTGACTACGAGTCCTATCCGTTCAGCATTCCCGCTGTACGCGAGATTGCCAACATCGACTTCCATCCAAACGTGACCTTCTTTGTCGGAGAGAACGGGTCGGGGAAGTCGACCGTCATGGAAGGCATCGCAGTTGCTCTTGGCTTCGGAGCTGAAGGCGGCACAAAGAATGTGCGCTTTCACTCTGCAGGCTCACTATCCGCACTTCACGACTGCTTGCGTCTGGCTCGCGGTGTTCCAAAACCTCGTGATGAGTATTTCCTTCGCGCCGAAAGCTTCTTCAATGTCGCGAGCTATATGGATGAAACTGGTTACCTGGAAGGCTACGGCGGCAAGTCCTTGCACACGCAGTCTCACGGTGAATCCTTCATGGCGGTGCTTTTGAACAAGCTACGCGGCAACGGCATCTACCTCCTGGATGAGCCAGAAGCGGCTCTGTCGCCCAGCCGCCAACTCGCCGCACTCAGTGCCATTCACCAGCTTGTAGAGGATCACTCGCAGTTCATCATTGCAACGCACTCTCCGATACTTCTTTCCTATCCAAACGCGAAGATCATTCAGTTCGACGGGTCGGGAGTCAGTGAGGTCTCGTTCGAAGACACAGAGCACTTTGCTGTCACCCGGGACTTTCTCAACAACTATCCAAGGCGTCTCGAGCAACTGCTTCAAAATGACGTAGACACCTGACCATTCCGTCGAGCTGCGTGCACTGGCAAGCCTGGCACGTGGTTCCTGTTAAACGTGAGATCGTAAACTCGCCCCTGCCATGATCGTTTCTCATCGAAAGCCCCAAGTCTGTTTACTCGGCAGCGCTGAGCCGGGTTCTCGCGCCTACGAGCTTGCCGGGCAAGCTGGTGAAGCGCTCGCTAAACTGGGCATTACCGTTGTAAGCGGGTGCGGCAGTCCCGCAACCCGAGTTGCTGCGGAGCGCGCAATTCAGGCTAACGGCCTGGTGCTCAGCATAGTGCCGCCAGACCAGATGCCCGAGCCGGATTGGCCCGCCACGGTGGTGCTCCCCTGTGGCATGGGAGATGCACGCAATCTCTTGATGGCGCTTGCCGGCGATGCCTGCATCGTCATCGGTGGTCGCGCAGGCACCAAATCCGAGGTTCACCTGGCCTGGCTGCACAAGCGGCCTTTGCTTCCCCTGGTCGGCTGCGGCGGGTGGTCTGATGAACTGCCGTCCAACCCTCCAGACGATCGGGCGAACTCCCGGATCCTGCCGTGGAGCACCATCGCCGAGCTGGAGGCAAATCTCCGCAGTCTTGGGTTGGTCAAAAATGAGGATTGACTTGGGGAACTGGTTCGACAAGCGGGAGGGCAGATTGCAAGGGAGAACTGCGCGGTTTCATGGCGTTTTTATAACTGCATGAATTTGCAGTATTCTTCCTTGAAACCCGGAATGCGAGCGGACTGCAGGAGTTTTGAATGTATAGACCAGATCGCAAGCGCCAGGTTATACCGCAGGTTTTGCGGCATACATTACGTTAGGCCTCTGTGCGCGATTTTCTGAAATTCGTATTCGTTAACTGGCCTTCGCTAGTACTAGGCGCCGGTGCAATCTGGATCACATCACTTGCAGTTCAGAAGTCTGAACCGTCAACAAATAGGCTGCTTGCCAAAGTTGTCGGTCGCCTTGGTCTTTCAGTCTTGATAACACTCTCCTTTTGGGGGCCGCCAGGCATGTTCCTCGGCCTTGTAGGAGGCGGTGTTGCCCCCTTCCTAGTCGGCCTATTGGTTGCTCCAGTCCTGGTTTACTGGGCTCTCTATCCACTTTTCGGCCCTGCACTAGAAAGGTATCTATCTGCAGATGCCCGTGTACCACCACGAAGTTCAAAAGAGGACCCTGACGACCAAGAGACCTAGCAGCCGTCGATTGCGAGAAACCATCGCATCCTTACCTTGCCATTCAAAGAGCTTGAGCAGCTACTAGAGAGCCACCTGATCTGGAAGTAGCGCCCTCCCCCAAGTTCTCAGTCGGCGCCAATCGAGGAAAAGCAATGAAAGTCAGTTCTGTCTTCATGCCGAGGCCTAACCCTTCCATCGAGAGGGGCGTCCAAGAGCTATCGCTCTTGGACGCCCCTCATGTCAAACGTTAGGCGCTCCAGAAATGCATTCCGTCCACACGAATCTTGCGAAGAGGGACATCACCATGGCCGTTTTTGCACGTTTGACGCGTCGAGGTCCTTTGCTGAAGGCTTGGGTGCTCTGGACGGTTGTTGTGGGTGGCGTCATGGTGGTTGCGAAAGGCCTTCCGCAAGAGCCAGTCGAAGTGCTCGTACTTGCGATCTCTGCATCCCTGGGCTCGTTACTCTCAGTTGCTGTCTCTATCGTCTTCACGCTACTGCGCATTCGGAATGGATTAAAGGACGGCGATGGTGTGCTTGGCGAGCACGAATATGCGCTGACGGCAGACGGGCTGACGGAGAGGACTGCGGTCAATGAAACCTTGGCAAGATGGAGCGGAATACGAGGGGCGAACAAAACAAGAGCCTTCGCGTTCATCGAGATGCGAAGCGGGTCGTTTCACATCATCCCTCGTCGCTGTTTCAGGTCTCCGGCCCATGAGGCCGAGTTTTTATCCGAGCTTCAGCGCGGTGCGACAAGTAGTGCCTAGCCGGACACAAGCGCAAAACTCCGCGCTCTTGCGAGCGCGGGAAGATTCCTCGGTATAGCTTAAGAGCCGAGCGTGGGCCGGCCGGTCTTGATGGCGGGAACCTGCTCGAGCGCGGTCAGGAAAGCCGCATCGGAAATGCTGGCTAGCAACTTGATGCCTGCGCGCAGCAGTTCGCTTTTCTTGGCGGGGCGGGTGAGCTTGGCGGCGCGCTGCTTGAGGTCGTCCAACACCACGTATTCGGCTTTCGGAATGGTGAAGCTGTCGCGCACCAATTTTGGCTTTTTGGTCTTTTCCAGCTTTGCGGCTTTGGCGGGCTTGGCAGGCTTAGCGGTGGCCTGCGGTTTGGCCGCAGGCTTTTTGGCGCCGGCCTTTTTCACGATGGCTTTCTTGACCGTGCCTTTGCCGGTCGGGGCCTTGGCGGGGGACGCCTTTTTCGGGGTGGGCTTGGCGGCGGTTTTCACGGGTGCCTTGGGCGCGGTAGGTGCCGGTGCGGCGGGTTTTGCAGTTGCTTTTTTGCTGGTAGCCATGGATTGATCCTTTTTTGGGGTGCGGTCAAATAAACCGTATATACAGTTTATACGGTTTCATCAAAAATGGTCAAGCCACAACCCGGCGATGGCCGTGCTCATGCGAAGCGGGGCGAAAGGAACGGCTCAGGGGCCGGGCACAACCAGCGTCCACGGCGTTTTTTGCCACGCCAGAACTTCTTCCTGCAGCAGATGGGCCGATTGCGGGAAGGCCTGCGCCCAGCCGGGGCGGCAGTTCAGTACAAAAATCTTTCCGGGTTCAGCGCTGCTCTCAAGCTGAAGGCCTTTCAGGTCAGGGTCGCGCCGGGCATGGCAGAGGATGACGGCCAGGCGCAGGCACAGCAGTTGCTGGATGAACACGCGGTCTTCGAAATTGACTTCAAGCTTGCGCAGCTTGCCGCGGTGGCCCAGCACCAGAAGGCTCAGGCGATGCAGTTCGGGCAGGGCAAAACCCGGCGCGTCGGCGTTGTCCAGGATGTAGGCGCCATGCTTGTGATAGTCGCTGTGCGAGATCTGGCTGCCGATCTCGTGCAGCTCTGCGGCCCATTCCAGCTTGCGCTGGAAGCGCTCCGACTCTGCGCGAGGCATGCCGGCACTGGCCATTGCGAACAACTGCCTGGCGACTTTGCTGACGCGCTGGGCCTGTGCGTTGTCGGTATTGAATTTGCTGGCCAGGCGCTGCACGGTGGTGGAGCGCAAATCGGTCAAATCCTGCTCACGGTCCACCAGGTCATAGAGCACACCGTGGCGCAAGGCGCCTTGTGCGGCTTCCATTTGCGCGATGCCCAGCAGGTCGAACACGGCCCTCAGCACGCTCACACCGCCGCCTATGACGGCGCGACGGTCGTCCTTCATGCCGTCGAGCTTGAGCCGGTCGGCGCTTTGCGCCTTGAGCAGCCGGTCCAGCAACCAGTCGAGGCCTTCTTGCGTGACCATACCCGCGGGCCAGCCCGAAGCTGTCAGTACGTCGCTGACGGCGCCAATCGTGCCGGAAGACCCATAGGCGGTGTCCCACGCATCGGCGCGGTAGATGTTGACGGCTTCGTCGAGAACTGCCTTGGCGGCGACCTCCGCTGTCTGGAAAGCACGTGGGGTGAACTGCCCGTCGGGGAAATACTTCATGGACCATGCCACGCTGCCGACACGGTAGGACTCCATGGTGCGCGCGTCCAGCCCCTTGCCGAGGATCATTTCGGTGGAGCGCCCGCCTATGTCCACCACCAGCCGGCGTTCATCGGACTGCGGCAGGAGGTGAGCAACGCCCTGGTAAATGAGGCGGGCTTCTTCACGGCCCGGGATGACGTCGATGGCAAAACCGAGGATCTTGTGGGCGCGCGCCAGGAATTCCTCGCGGTTGCGCGCTTCGCGCAGGGTCTGCGTGGCGACGGCGCGGACCTGGTACTTCTTGAAACCGGCCAGCCGTTCGCCGAAGCGCGCCAGGCAGTCCCAGCCTCGCTGCATGGCTTCCGGGGTCAGGTTGCGGTCGGCATCCAGCCCGTTGCCCTGGCGAACGGTTTCCTTGAGGTATTCGGTGCGGTGAATCTGGCCGGCATCAAAGCGGCCGATTTCCAGTCGAAAGCTGTTGGACCCGAGGTCTACAGCGGCGAGCAGCGTTCCATTTTGCATACCTGAGTTTAAGGGCTTGCCATAGCATTCGCGCGGGACTCGCATCAGCATTTCTGGGCCTGTGAACATTGTGTTTGCAAGATGCGTTGCGAGTCAAAAAAGGCCATGAGCAAGGCGTAAAACGCAGGCGGGGTGAACCCCGTCAAGGCTTTGCAACGCCGCGCAGGGCCTTTTTGATCGCAACCCGGAGGGAATGGGGTCAAAACGGCGCCAATCAAGGCGCGTGACGAATCCCAGACCGGGAGTCTGGGTGAGGAGTGCAACGCGGAGTGGCGCCGTTTTCACCCCATCCGTATTTGCAAACACAGTGTTCACAGGCCCTGCCTAGCCGATCAATCGGCCATCGACCGTCATCATGCTTTGCGTGACGTAGGTGCCGCTTCTGCGCTGGGGGTTGAAGCTGATGCTGAATCCGCCGACGTCGAACTTTGTGCGGCGCTGGAAGGCGGCAAGAACGCTCTGGCGGTTCAAGGGGCCATCGACGTCATTGAGCACTTCGTAGGTGTAGCGTGCTGCAATGAATCCTGCCAGGCTCAGCGGCGTGGGCGGCTCGTCGAAGAGGCGCGAAAGCGTTCACGGTAGCTTCTGACCACCGGAAGGCTGGCGTTGACCAGGGGCACCGGCTGGGTGGCGATGACCGGCGTGTTGCGCGCCGCGCCCATCTGCAGCATGGTTTGCAGGTTCACATCGGCCAATGCCACGACATAGCGCTGGCGAGCCTGCTTTTCCAGGCCCTGGGTGAATTCGGCGAGCTCCGGCGTTCCGCCCACAAAAAGCAGCACGGCGGGTGTACGGGGCGTGAGTTTCTGACCCAGTGCACGCAGGTCGTCTGTTGCCTTGAAGGGCTGCAGCTTCAGTTGCATGTCCAGGGCGATGCGCTCGACGTCCGTGTGATAGGCGGCATGGTCCTGTGCTGTGGCGTAAATCGCACCCAGCTCCTTGAGGCCCATGGTCGAAAGGCTCTTGAGCGCATAGGCAATCTGTTCCTGGCGCGCGGCGAAGATGGGAAAGGTCTTGTCGTCGATTTCGAGGCTGGAGTTTTGCAGCCACGGGGCGGCGTGGGGGATGCCCAGCCCGCCCTGGCGGGACAGCGCCACGATCTGGCTGGCAACCTGGTCGCCGACACTGCCGGAAAGCACCATGCAGAGGGGGTTGTCCTTGACCGAGTCCAGTGCCGTGCGCAGGCTTGCGGGGGTGCCGTCCGTTTCCAGCGCCAGGTGCTGGACCTGCCTGCCGCGGACGCCGCCGCGCAAGTTGATGTCCTGCCAGGCGGCGCGTGAGCCGATCAGGAAGTCCTTGGACACATCCTGCTGCGCCTGGGAAAAATCAACCGGCTGGGCCACGACAACGCTGCGCGATGAGGCGCCCTTGCCGGGCTGAGCCCAGGCCGGGCTTGTAATTGCTGCGGCGACCAGGCCGGCGCGACGCAGCAGCCGGCGGCGACTGACTAAAGGTAAAGGCATTTGAGCTGGCATGGATGTTCCCCGGTGCGAGGTGGCTCGCGGTGCATGGATTGCTATTAAAACAATAGCTGCTTGCGCTGGCTCCATAAGGGATGGAACACGAAATTGCACAAATTCAATAAAAAACGGGTCAAACCTTCCGGCTTGACCCGTTCCAGCACCCGTGGGCTTACTTGGCGGGTGGGATCAGCACGCTGTCCACAATGTGAACGACGCCATTGGTGGCGGAAATGTCGGCGGTCTGGACCATGGCGTCCTCGATGGTGACGAATTCTCCGGCCTTGGAGAGCGCCACATTGGCGCCATTGACGGTTTTGGCGTTGCCGTTTTTGACGTCGGCAGCCATTACCTTGCCGGGAATGAGGTGGTAGGCCAGAACCGCCTTGAGCTTGGCCGGGTCTTTGGCGAGCTCGTCCATGGTTTTGGCTGGCACTTTGGCGAAGGCCGCGTTGGTGGGCGCGAACACGGTGTAGGGGCCGGTGCCCTTGAGTGTGTCGGTCAGCCCGGCTTTGGCTACCAGGCCATTGAGGGTGCTGAGCTGCGATTGGGTGGCAATCGTGTCTGCCACGGACACCGGGGTGGAGGTGGTGGCGCAGCCGGCGAGGGCGGCAACGGCGGTGGCGAGGACCAGAAAGCGGCGGTTCAACATGAAAGATTCTCCTGATTAATCCTGATTAAGACGAGGCCAAGGGTAGGAGAACCCGGTGACAGATTCGTGACGGTAATTTGAAGGTTTTGTGACGCTATAGAGGGACGGCAGCCCGCCGGGAGGCTGTCATATTTGTCACATCCTTGTCACACAAGATTCCTACAGTCGACGCATCTTTCCGATCAATCCCAACCAGTTTCGACCAATCCCAACCCAAGAGGTGTTCTGATGAACCTGACTTTCAAAGCTTCCCTGACTACTGTGATGGGCGTTGCCCTCGCGTCGTTCGCCACGCTGGCTGCAGCCCAGGACGTGACAGGCGCCGGCGCCAGCTTCCCCGCCCCCCTGTATTCCAAGTGGGCCGCTGATTACAACAAGGCTACCAGCGTCAAGATCAATTACCAGTCGGTGGGTTCCGGCGCCGGTTTGCGCCAGATTGAAGCCAAAACCGTCGATTTCGGCGCTTCCGATGCGCCCCTGAAAGACGAAGAACTGGCCAAAAAAGGCCTGATGCAATTCCCCACGGTGATCGGCGGCGTCATTCCTGTGGTCAATATCAAGGGCATCACCCCCGGTCAGCTCAAGCTGAGCGGCCAGGTGCTGGGCGACATCTACCTCGGCAAGATCACCAAGTGGACCGATCCGGCCATCAAGGCCCTGAACCCCACGCTGCCCCTGCCTGACGCCGCCATCGCACCGGTTCGCCGTGCCGACGGCTCCGGCACCAGCTTTATCTTCACCAATTACCTGAGCAAGGTGAATGCCGAGTGGAAGTCCAAAGTGGGCGAGGGCACCGCAGTGAACTGGCCAGTGGGCGCAGGCGGCAAGGGCAATGAAGGTGTGGCGGCATTCGTCGGTCGTCTGCCCAACTCGATCGGCTACGTGGAATACGCTTACGTCAAGCAGAACAAGATGACCTTTGCCCAGCTGAAGAATGCGGCCGGCAATTTCGTGTCGCCGGAAGATGGCGCCTTCAAGGCTGCTGCAGCGGGTGCCGAATGGTCCAAGAGCTTCTACCAGATCCTGACCGAGCAGCCCGGCAAGGATTCGTGGCCCATCACCGGCGCCACTTTCATCCTGATGCAGAAAGTCCAGGACAAGCCTGCCCAGGCCGCCGCTTCGCTCAAGTTCTTTGAGTGGGCTTACAAAAACGGCGACAAAACCGCCGACGACCTGGACTACGTGCCCATGCCAGCCGCTGTGAAGACCATCATCGAAAAAGCCTGGGGCGACATCAAGGACGCATCGGGCAAGACGGTTGCCTACAAGTAAGCACAGCCAGCTGATTTTTCCCAGTCGTTACACACCATAGGGGTTTCTCACGTGTCCTCTACACTTCCGGCTAGCCGGGCCGCTTTTGACCACCCGGCAAAAGCGACCGGACGCGCTATGACCAATCCTCCTCCTGGCAGCACTGTGCGCAGAAGCCCCCTGGCAGACCGGCTTTTCGGCTGGGCTGCGCAGGGCGCGGCCTGGCTGACACTGGCCCTGCTGGCCGGTATCCTGGTTTCCCTCGTCATCGGGGCATGGCCGGCGATCAGCAAATACGGCCTCGGCTTCCTGACGAGCAGCGTCTGGGACCCTGTCAAGGGCGAGTACGGCGGGCTGGTCATGATTTACGGCACCATTGCCACGTCACTGATCGCACTGCTCATCGCGGTGCCGGTGAGCTTCGGCATTGCGCTGTTCCTGACCGAGTTGTCGCCCGCATGGCTCAAAAGGCCGCTGGGCACCGCCATCGAGCTGCTCGCCGCCGTGCCGTCCATCGTCTACGGCATGTGGGGCCTGCTGGTGTTCGGCCCCATCCTGGCCACCTACGTGCAGCAGCCGCTGCAAAGCATGCTGAGCGGCGTGCCTTACCTGGGCGCGCTGGTGTCTGGCCCTCCTGTGGGCATCGGTATTTTGTCGGCCGGCATCATCCTGGCGATCATGATCATTCCTTTCATCGCCTCGGTGATGCGGGACGTGTTCGAGGTCACGCCGGTGCTGCTCAAGGAGTCCGCCTATGGGCTGGGCTCCACCACCTGGGAAGTTGTCTCCAAGGTCGTGCTTCCCTACACCAAAGCCGGTGTGGTGGGCGGCATCATGCTGGGCCTGGGCCGTGCACTGGGCGAAACCATGGCGGTGACCTTCGTCATCGGCAATTTCAACCAGCTCGATTCGCTGAGCCTCTTTCAGGCCGCCAACAGCATCACGTCGGCACTGGCCAACGAGTTCGCTGAAGCCGGCGAGGGCCTGCACCAGGCGGCGCTGATCTACCTGGGCCTGGTGCTGTTCTTCATCACGTTTGTCGTGCTGTCGCTGTCCAAGCTGCTGCTGGCCCAACTGCGAAAGAGTGAAGGGGTGAAAACATGAGTACCGCGGCACACGACGCGCGCCTGGCCAAGTTCGCCAGCCGCAAGCGGGTCAACCGGATCGCGTTGGTCCTCTCCCTGGCGGCCATGTCCTTCGGCCTGTTCTGGCTGGCATGGATTTTGTGGGAAACCATACGCCTGGGCGTGGGCGGGCTTTCGCTGGCCACGCTGACGCAGATGACGCCGGCACCCAATGAAGAGGGCGGTATCGCCAACGCGATTTACGGCTCCTTCCTCATGGTGCTGCTGGCCACGTTTGTGGGCACGCCGATCGGCATCATGGCGGGCATCTACCTGGCCGAGTACAACACCAAGGGCATGCTGGCGTCTGTGACGCGCTTTGTCAACGACATCCTGCTGTCCGCGCCGTCCATCGTGATCGGCTTGTTTGTCTACACGGTCGTCGTGTCGCAGTTCAAGTCCTATTCGGGCTGGGCCGGTGTCCTGGCGCTGGCGCTGATCGTTATTCCCGTGGTGATTCGCACGACGGAAAACATGCTGCAGCTGGTGCCGCCGGGCCTGCGTGAAGCGGCTTACGCCCTGGGTGCGCCGAAGTGGAAGGTGATCACCAGCATCACGCTGCGCGCCGCACGCGCCGGCGTGACGACCGGCATTCTGCTGGCCGTGGCGCGGATTGCCGGTGAAACAGCGCCGTTGCTCTTCACCGCGCTGAACAACCAGTTCTGGACGTCTGACCTGAGCCAGCCCATGGCCAGCCTGCCCGTGACGATCTTCAAGTTTGCGCTGAGCCCTTATGAGAACTGGCAGCAGCTGGCATGGGCAGGCGTGTTCCTGATCACCATGGCCGTGCTTGGCCTGAACATCCTGGCGCGCGTGCTGACACGCGCCAAAAACTGACAGGCTGACGCCTTTCCTTTAGACCACACAACACAACAAGGTCACAGATGGATACCCCTACTGCATCACGCGAACAATCGAAAATTTCGGTCAAGAACCTCGACTTCTATTACGGCAAGTTCCACGCCCTCAAAAGCATCAACCTGGAAATTCCCGAGAAGAAGGTCACTGCTTTCATCGGCCCCTCGGGCTGCGGCAAGTCCACGCTTCTGCGCATTTTCAACCGCATGTATGAGCTCTATCCCGAGCAGCGCGCCGAAGGTGAAATCATGTTCGACGGCGAGAACCTGCTGACGTCCAAAAAAGACGTGGCATTGATCCGCTCCAAGGTCGGCATGGTATTCCAGAAGCCGACGCCGTTCCCGATGTCGATCTACGACAACATCGCCTTCGGCGTGAAGTTGTTCGAAAGCCTGAACGCCTCGGATATGGATGAACGCGTTGAATGGGCCCTGCGCAAGGCCGCGCTGTGGACGGAAGTCAAGGACAAGCTGAACCAGAGCGGCTCCAGCCTCTCGGGCGGCCAGCAGCAACGCCTGTGCATTGCCCGCGGCATCGCCATCAAGCCTGAAGTATTGCTGCTGGACGAGCCCTGTTCCGCGCTGGACCCTATTTCCACCGCCAAGGTGGAAGAACTGATTGCCGAGCTCAAGAACGAATACACGGTGGTCATCGTGACGCACAACATGCAGCAGGCTGCCCGCTGCAGTGATTACACCGCCTATATGTACCTGGGCGACCTGGTTGAGTTTGGCGCAACCGAAGACTTGTTCTTCAAGCCAAAACGTAAAGAAACCGAAGACTACATCACCGGCCGTTTCGGCTGATACGGATTAGGGAGCACACATGCCTGATAAACACCTATCGACCCAGTTTGACAGCGAACTCAATGGCGTGTCCTCGCGCGTCATGGAGCTCGGCGGCCTGGTCGAATCGCAGATTCGCCTGGCTATCTATGCGCTGTCCCAGTTCAGCGCCGAAAGCGCCAACCAGGTGATCGAAACCGAATCGCGCGTCAACGCGATGGAGATCGACATCGACCGCGAGCTGTCGTCCATCATTGCACGGCGCCAGCCCACGGCTCGCGACCTGCGCCTGCTGATTGCGATTTCCAAGACCACGGCCAACCTTGAGCGTGCCGGTGACGAGGCCGAGAAGATTGCCCGCATGGTCAAGTCCATCATCGAAAGCGGTTCGGCCCGGGCCCTGCCTTCGTCCGACCTGCGCATCGCGGCGGAGCTCGCCTCCGGCCTGCTGCGCAAGGCACTGGACGCTTTTGCCCGGCTGGACACCGCGGTCGCGGTTTCCATCCTCAAGGAAGACGACCAGATCGACCAGGAATTCGACGGTTTTGTACGCAAGCTCATCACCTACATGATGGAAGACCCCCGCACGATTTCGCCGAGCCTGGATTTGCTGTTTGTGGCCAAGGCCATCGAGCGCGTGGGCGACCATGCCAAGAACATCGCAGAATTCATCATCTACATCGTCAAGGGCGCCGACGTGCGGCACACTCCTATGGAACAAATCGAATCCGCCGTGAAATGAGCCCCCACGCTCGTCACTTCGTGTACTTCGCTGCCCCCCCCGAGGGGGCCGCTGCGCCTGCGGTCTGGCGAAGCCAGTCCCGCGGCCCCTGCTGGTATGAAGAGCTTGCAACTGTCGGGGGGATTTTCCGCATGGGCGCTTCGGTGTCTTTGCCTTTGAACGAATATTCATCATGAAACACCTGCCACGCATATTGATTGTTGAAGACGAGCCGGCCATTGCCGAGCTGATTGCCGTCAACCTGCGGCATGGCGGCTTTGACCCCGTGGTGGCGGAAGACAGTGTGTCGGCCCAGCGCGAACTCGACGCTGTGTTGCCCGATGCCATCCTGCTCGACTGGATGCTGCCGGGGCAAAGCGGCCTGGCGCTGGCCCGCCACTGGCGCAAGCAGGCGCGTACCAAGAGCATTCCCATACTCATGTTGACGGCACGCGGTGACGAACCCGACAAGGTGGCCGGACTGGATGCCGGCGCCGACGACTACATCACCAAGCCGTTTTCTACCCAGGAACTTCTGGCGCGCATACGCGCCGTGCTGCGCCGCCGCGCGCCCGAATCGGTGAACGACAGCGTGACGGTGGGCGGGCTGGTCCTGGACGCCGCCACGCACCGCATCTCTTACCTGGGCCAGGAGCTCAAGCTGGGCCCGACCGAGTTCAAGCTGCTGCATTACCTGATGAAACACGCCGAACGCGTGCACAGCCGCAGTTCCCTGCTCGACAAGGTGTGGGGCGACCACGTGTTCATTGAAGAGCGCACCGTTGACGTCCACGTCAAGCGCCTGCGTGAGGCCTTGGGCGCAGCGGGCACCATGGTGGAAACCGTGCGCGGCGCCGGTTACCGGCTGACGGCGATGGCCGCCAACAACCCGGTTGCTGCGGCACAATCCAGCGCATGATCAACCGCTGGATTATTTTCGCTGCCTGCATGCTTGCCGGCGGCGGTTTGGGCTTTTGGGCGCGCACCGCAAACGGCTTGACCTTCGGACTGGGCATAGGCTTGGCTGTGGGGGCGATGCTCTGGTTGGTGATCGACAGCGTCTATATCGGCCGCCTGTTGGGCTGGCTGCGTACCGAACAGAACAACGACGCGCCAGCCGTGATGGCAGGCAGCGCCCCCAGCCTTCCCGGTGTATGGGGCGAGGTCGTGGACCGGACCCGCCGGCTGCTCAAGAATCGCGATCAACAGTTGCAGGAAAGCCAGGCGCGCCTCGATGAATTCCTGGCGGCCATGCAAGCCTCGCCGAGCGGCGTGGTGCTGCTCGACGCGCAAGGCCGTATCGAGTGGTGCAACCAGATGGCCAGCCAGCACTTCGGCTTTGACGCCCAGCGCGACGTGCTGCAGCACATCGCCAACCTGGTGCGTGACCCGGCCTTCAAAGCTTATATGGCAGCGGGTGATTTCTCGCACGACGTGGTGATCCCCGGCAACTTCAGCACGCCGGCCCGTCCGGTGAAGCTGTCGGTGCATGTACATTCCTATGGCAAAAACCGCAAGCTGCTGCTGTCGCGGGACATCACCGCCGTGGAGCTGGCAGAAGCCATGCGTCGCGATTTCGTGGCCAATGTGTCGCATGAGATCCGCACGCCGCTGACGGTCTTGTCGGGTTTTATCGAAACCCTGCAGACGCTGCCGCTCAAGGAGCCGGAGCGGGCCCGCTACCTGGCGCTGATGTCGCAGCAGTCGCAGCGCATGCAAACGCTGGTGAATGACCTGCTGACCCTGTCGCGGCTGGAAGGCAGCCCGTTTCCGGGTGCCAATGACTGGATGACCGTCAGTGCGCTGATGGCCCAATCAGAGCAGGAGGCAAGGGCCTTGTCGTTGGTGATTGCGCCGCAGGGCCACCAGCTGGAATTTGACCAGGGGCCAGGCACCGAAATTGCCGGGGTTCAGACCGAGCTTTATAGCGCGATGTCCAATCTGGTGACCAATGCTGTGCGCTACACGCCCGAGGGAGGTCTGGTCCGCGTCAGCTGGACGCTGCTGGCGGACGGGCGTGGTGAGTTCAAGGTCAAGGACAGCGGGCCGGGTATCGCGCCTGAGCACCTGCCGCGCCTGACGGAACGTTTTTATCGCATCGACCGCAGCCGATCGCGTGAAACCGGGGGCACCGGCCTCGGCCTCGCTATCGTCAAACATGTCGCCCAGCGTCACGGTGCCGAACTCAACATTCAAAGTGAACCGGGGCACGGCTCCTGCTTTTCCATCATTTTTCCCGTCGTGCGGGTTCGCCGGACTCAAACCGGTTGAGTCACCTTCAGGCTACGCCTGACCGCATGCCACAACAGGGCCAGAAAACATGCCGCAACGAGGCCAATGGCGAGCGTGCTGGCCGCCCAGAAACTGCTGGCGGACTGCGTCGCGGCCTGGCTTGCAATGCCGTCGTAAGCCAGACGATAACCCCCCAGAAGCCCAAGTCCCCAGAGCAGCACGCCATAAAGGGCCAGCGGCGCAATGGTGATGCGGTAGCAGCGAAGCAAAAAGGCCGTCAGGGCCTGTGTTGCATCGGCGACGTGATAGAACGCAACCCACACCAGCAAAGCGGAGGCCAGCGCGACAATTTCCGGGTTGCCGGAGTACCAGCTTGCCAGCACGGGGCCGGCCATTGAAACCAAGGCCGCGAGTGTCAGCGCCGCAAGCCCTGTGAGCTTCAGCCCCAGCAGCACCACGCGTTTTGCGTAATCCGGGCGTCCTGCGCCTATCCAGAACGAGACACGGGCACTGCACGCGATGGCCATGGACAGCGGCATCATGTAGAGAACCGCAGCCACGCTGGATGCAATCTGGTGGCTTGCGGAGGCCACGGTGCCGAGGCGGGCGATGAAGAGTGCCATCAGCGTGAACGACGTCACTTCCACCAGATAAGCCAGGCCGCCGGGAACGCCGAGCCTGGCGAAGTGACCTATTTGCAGCCAGTCCGGCCGTTCCATGCGTTGCCAGATGCGATAGGGCTGGTACAGCGTCTGTGTGCGCAGCATCAGGATGGCCAGCGCCAGCAGGAGGTAGTTCACAATCAGCGTGGCCCATGCGCAGCCGACAGCGCCCATGGGTTCTACGCCGGCACCGCCGGCCACCAGCCAGATAGACAGGGGGATCTTGACCAGCAGGGCGCCGACCTGCAGCCAGGTGACCAACAGCGGCTTGCCCAGTGCCTGGTTGAAGGTGCTGTAGATGCGAAACAGCAGGGATGGTGCGAACGCAAAGGCCAGCACCGCCAGGTAATGCTGCACCTCGTCGCGCATCAGTTCAGGCACTTGTGCCCAGCGCAGCAGGGGGCCGGGGAAGAGCATGGCTGCCATGCCCGCCACCACGATAAAACCGCACAGGTACATGCTTTGGCGCAGCGAAGCACCTACCGCCTCATGGCGGCGCGCGCCCATCATTTCGGCCCAGATGGGCAGTAGCGCCTGAACAATGCCGATCAGGCCGACGTAAACACTGATGTAAAGCGCCGACCCTACCGACAGCGCGGCCAGGGCCTCGTCGCTGTAGCGGCCTGCAATCACCGTGTCGGCCACACCGAAGGCCATGACGGCCAGTTGCCCGACGAGCACGGTGCCCGCGTGCTGGCTGATGATCTTGAGTTCGCTCAAGGGCTGGTTCTTGAATTCGGGCGGGGAAGCCCCACTCGCTTGAACAGCAGGACGTTTTCAGTCTTGTCCGTGGGGCGGCGCACTGTCGCCTGGAAGGCCCAATCGGGCAAATTAACGACGCGGCTGAGCGTTGGCTGCGCCTCGACATCCACAATCAGGTAGGGGCAGCTTGCCTGCGTTCCGGCTTGCCGGAGCTCGAGCCCGCCGTGGTACTGCAGCGCGGCGGCCTGCGCACTGCCTACGCCGTAAATCTCAACGCAGGCGCTTTTGTCGACGAGATTTGCGATCTGGCGCGACAGGGGCGCAAGGCTGCGGGCGTAGTCGAGCAGCGGTAGCCAGAGTGTCATCAGCAGCAGCCAGCACAGGGTGGCGCCGCCGGCAGGCAGTACCAGCGATTTCCAGATGGCCGCACGCTGCGCGCCGGCGCGCCATTTGACGAGCCAGGCCCAGGCCAAGGTGGCCAGCAGTGCGGCCAGGAATGCCAGCCACGAGAAGCTGGGTTCAAACCCCGGTGCGAGTTTGGCGACGTTGGCTGCGGGTTGACGCGGAACGCCGGTCTGCATGGCAATCCAGACCACCCAGATGATGATGCCGCAGCCGGTGAAAAACAGCAGTGTGAACCAGTCAATCAACGAGGCCACGCTGCGTTTGAGTGTGGGGAGCGCGAAGGCTGCCAGCGCTGCCAGCGGCGGCAGGCTCAGCAGCAGGCTGCGGTCCGAGGCTGTGGTCGTCAGCGTGGCGGCCACGGCCATCGCGGCGAACCACAATGGCAAGGCGACATGGCGGCTGGCCAGTTGCCTGCGCCAGCGGTAAAGTGTCCACATCGCCAGCGGCCAGGCCGGCCAGGTAAACCACAGCAGCAGGCGTCCCAGGCTGCGCCAGTCTTTCAAGGCCGATTGACCGTCCGCACCGGGCAGGTGAATCCTCCAGCGCCACAGGTTCAGCCCATAGGCCAACAGCGCTACCAGCAGCGTGATGCCGGTGATCAGCAGCACCCAGTGCCATGACTGCTGCCTGGCCGCAGGGTCGGACTGGCCGGTGCCCCAGCGCATGTGGGTCCATTCCACCAACGCTCCGCCCATGCCAATCAGAAGTGCCAGTGTGGGCGCGCCGCTCAGGGCCAGCCCTGCAAGCCCGACCAGCAGGCCGAATGCCGGCCCCAGGATCTTGGTGGCCGGGCGGTAGGGGCTTGCCGCCATGGCGTAAAAGGCCAGCGCCGTGAAGCCGAGCTGGGCCAGGGCCGGCGTGGTTTCATGGGAGAGCTGCGCCAGGCCAAGACTGGCGATCAGCGCCAGCAGGGCGGTATCGGCGATAGCCCGGGCATAGTCGACCGGACTGGCCTCGCCGCCGAAAGCAAAGGCGACGGGCTGGGCTTGCGGGCTACGCGCCAGGTAGTAAACGGCGTACCACGTCGCCAGCATAGTCAGCACCAGCAGCGCCACAAATGGAATGCGCACAGCCCATGCCGGATCCAGAAAAGGGAAAACCTTGATGGCGATGGCACCCAGCCAATACGGTGCCAGTGCATCGAACTCCGTGACCTGGCCCAGCAGCTGTGGACGCAGCCAGTTGCCCGCCATGGAGGCGAGTTCACGCATCACGCCAAACGCAGCAATGTCTTCGTTTTTCCAGGGGCCGCGCCCCAGAAAACCCGGCAGCGCATAGGCTGCGCAAAACAGGAGCAATGCGAGTCGCGGCAGGCGGCGCACAGCGGACTGGGCAATGATGGCAGGAGACGGTTTGTTCAAAACGTAGGGGATCGGATAGATAGATCTGAGGGATCGAAAGGGGGCGGCTGCTGTCGGGTCGTTCAGCCTTGGCTACGGGTGATTCTGCGTCAAACCAGGCTGAGGTACATCGCGTGACCTGGCAAATTTTGCCGAAAAAAAAGCAGCCTGAAATTCAGGCTGCTTTTTTGCAGGCTGGCGAAA
This sequence comes from Polaromonas sp. P1_E12, assembly GCF_056405975.1. Lineage (NCBI taxonomy): Bacteria > Pseudomonadati > Pseudomonadota > Betaproteobacteria > Burkholderiales > Comamonadaceae > Polaromonas > Polaromonas sp. P1_E12. The sequence continues at coordinate 934,126 of NZ_JBFUBB010000001.1, forward strand.
GTTTTTCGCAGCTTATCCGGCAGCTTACTTCGCAGCTTCGGGCGCGGCCTCTTTGGCTGCGGTCTTGCCGAAACGGTTGCGGAATTTCTCGACGCGGCCACCCATGTTGTCCACGGATTTTTGCGTGCCGGTGTAGAAAGGGTGCGATTCGCTGGACGTATCGAGCTTGTACAGGGGCAGTTCGCGACCGTCGTCCATCTTCACCATTTCTTTGGTGTTCACGCAGGAGCGGGTGACGAACTTGAAGTTGTTGGACAGGTCCAGGAAACAAACTTCGCGGTAATTGGGGTGAATGCCTTCTTTCATGATCTTTCCTTATTCGTTGCGGGAGCCACACCAAGCCAGTCCTGGGCACTTTCCGCTAAGCCACACATTATGGCATGAAATCAAGTACTTAGCGCACTTTTGGCCTTCTGAGAGGCGATTTTGTGTCCAAGACAGAGCTAAGAGGAGGTAAGGAACTGGTCTTAACCCAGCCGGGGCCGCAGAACCGGCTTTGCCAGGCCGCAGGCGCAGCGGCCCCCTCGGGGGGCAGGAAGCTACACGAAGTGAGCGACCGTGGGGGCAACAATTGGCGTGGCGGCTTTAGCCGCCGCGCCGCATCATGTCGAAGAACTCGTGGTTGTTCTTCGTGGCTTTCATGTTCTTGAGCATCAGCTCCATGGACTCGATTTCATCCATGTTGTACATGAATTGACGCAAAATTCGCGATTTTTGGAGGATTTCGGGTGCAAGTAACAGCTCTTCCTTGCGGGTACCGCTGCGGTTGAGGTGAATTGCCGGGAACACGCGCTTTTCGTACAGGCGGCGGTCCAGGTGGATTTCGCAGTTGCCGGTGCCCTTGAATTCTTCAAAGATCACTTCGTCCATGCGGCTGCCGGTGTCGACCAGCGCGGTGCCGATGATGGTCAGGCTGCCGCCTTCCTCAATGTTGCGGGCCGCACCGAAGAAGCGCTTGGGGCGCTGCAGTGCGTTGGCGTCCACACCACCGGTCAGCACTTTGCCCGATGAAGGCAACACGTTGTTGTAGGCGCGGGCCAGGCGGGTGATGGAGTCCAGCAAAATGACCACGTCCTTGCCGAGTTCGACCAGGCGCTTGGCGCGTTCGATCACCATTTCGGCCACATGCACGTGGCGCGCGGCGGGTTCGTCAAAAGTGGAGGAGATCACTTCGCCGCGCACGCTGCGCTGCATTTCGGTCACTTCTTCAGGGCGCTCGTCCACCAGCAGCACCATCATGACCACTTCAGGGTAGTTGGCGGTGATGGCATGGGCGATGTTCTGCATCATCACGGTCTTGCCGGACTTGGGCGGCGCGACCAGCAGGGCGCGCTGGCCCTTGCCGATAGGCGCGACGATGTCGATGATGCGGCTGGTCAGGTTCTCTTCGCCCTTGATGTCGCGTTCGAGCTTGAACTGCTCGCGCGGGAACAACGGCGTCAAGTTCTCGAACATGACCTTGTGCTTGTTGTCTTCGGGCAGGCCGTCGTTGACCTTGTCCAGCTTGTTCAGGGCAAAGTAGCGCTCGCCATCCTTGGGGGTGCGCACTTCGCCTTCAATCATGTCGCCGGTGTGCAGGTTGAAGCGGCGAATCTGGCTGGGGCTGATGTAGATGTCGTCGGTGCTGGCCGTGTAGCTTGAATCCGGAGCACGGAGGAAACCGAAACCGTCGGGCAGCACTTCCAGCACGCCGTCGGCCACGATGGTCTCGCCGGTTTTTGCACGTTTTTTGATGATGGCGAACATCAGCTCCTGCTTGCGCATACGGCCAACGTTTTCGATCTCAAGGGCTTCGGCCTGCTTGAGGACTTCAGACACGTGCAGTGCCTTGAGTTCGTTTAAGTGCATGGAGTTACTCCTTGCGGAGTTCATTGATGGAAATGGGGGAGGTTTGAAAAGAAGCCGCAGAAGATGGCTTACAAACCGGGAACTCGAACCAGGCGGCGAGTGCCGTCTGGTGAATTAAGCACATTATGACAGGAAATTCATGCAGGAAATCAGGGTATTTTTCCTGCGTCCGGCCAGCGGCCGGGAGACCTGCGCCGGCCGGGAAGTGGCGGTGCGCCGTGCTTCCCTTCCAGCGCGAAAAACCTCAGGCCAGTTGCTGGTCGATGAAGGCGGTCAGCTGGGCCTTGCTCATGGCGCCGACCTTGGTGGCGGCAAGCTGGCCATCCTTGAACAGCATCAGGGTGGGGATGCCGCGGATGCCGAATTTGGCAGGGATGTCGCGATTTTCGTCGACGTTCATCTTGGCGATCTGCAGACGGCCGTCGTAACCCGTGGCCACTTCGTCCAGAATCGGCGCGATCATCTTGCACGGACCGCACCATTCAGCCCAGTAGTCCACCAGCACGGGTTTGGAGGCTTGCAGCACGTCGGCTTCGAAGGTGGCATCGGTGGTATGTTTGATCAGTTCGCTCGCCATGGCGGCTCCTTTGTCTGGTTAGGATGGTTACGATACGGTACGGCTAAAGTTGTAGTCATTGTGGCAGAAAGCAAGTGGCCGGGTCGGGCGCGCGGGGGCTATGGCCCCGATAGAGATTATTCAATTTGCGGCTTCCGGCCTCATTTCTTTCTTGCCAACCTCTTTTCCCCAACCTCTGTATGCCACCCGTCCCAACCTCTGATGCCGCATGGTCTGCGCCTGATGCGCTGTGCTGGCATCAGGCCATGGGCCGGCTTGCAGAAGCAATGCAGGCGCGCGGCGTCCATCCCGCAGAAGCCGTGGTGCTGCTGCCCTATGCCCAGCTGATCCAGCAGGCGCGCCGTGCCTGGGCTGCGCAGGCGGGCGAGACGTTTTTTGTTCCTCGCTTTGAAACCACCATGAACTGGGCTAGCGGCCTGGGCGGCACGTTGGGCCTTTATGTGCCCTCGGGCGACGATTTGCGCATGGATGTGGCGGTCGACATGCTGACGGCCGCGTCACTGCTGGGCCGCGCCGGCTTGGGCGCCCAGCAGGATGCGCTGGCCGGCAGGCTGGTTGAAGCGGCCTGGAGCCTGGCCGGTGTGGCCGCAGCCGTCGTGCCGGCCGCGCGCCGCGCCTGGAGCGAGCGGCTGGCGCTGACGCTGGGTGCCGGCCTGGACTCGCCGGTGCTGGCCCTCGAAGCTGCTGTGGGGCGCATCGCGCTGGCCTGGGCGGCGGCGTCCGCCTATCCCACAGACCGCCTTTTCCAGGCGAAACCGCAGCTGTTCGCCGTGCTGGAAGGCTTTCAGGCCGACCCGCTTACCGAAGCCCTCAAGGCGCACTTCGGCGACCGGTCGGTTTCCATCCCGCTGTGCATCTCACTCGAAGGGCCATCGGCACCACCCGCGCTGCACATTGCGCAAGACGCTGAAGACGAAGCCGGCCGTGCCGCCGCCTGCGTGCTGGCGCACTTGGCGCAGGGCCGCAGCCCGGTCGCGCTGATTGCGCAGGACCGGCAGCTCACACGGCGTGTCGGCGCCATGCTGGCTGAGCGCGGCATCGCCATGCGCGATGAAACCGGCTGGAAGCTTTCGACCACACGCGCCGCTGCCGCCCTGATGAGCCTGCTGCGCGCCATGCCTTGGGATGCATCGACGGATGCCGTGCTGGACTGGCTGAAAAACGCACCCGCGTTTGACGCCGTGCTGGTCACCGCCGCCGAGACCGAACTGCGCAAGACCGGCGTGCGCGCCTGGCGCGACCTGCCGGACTTTGCGGAAGAAGCCATCTTGCCGCCCGCGTTTGCCGCAACAGGGCCGTTGGCGCGCGAAGTGAACGCATTGCGCAGCCCTTTCGGCCGGGCCCGCCCGCTGGCGATGTGGCTGCGCGACCTGCGTGCCCTTTTGCAATCGGCCGGGCAGTGGGACGCGCTGGCGCAGGACGAAGCGGGGCAAACGGTGCTGGACGTGCTGCGCCTGCATGAAGGCGCAGAGACCGAATTCGAGGCATCGCCAGTGATGCGGCTGCATGACTTCACGCAGTGGGCCAACCAGGCGCTGGAGGGCGGCAAGTTTTCCCCCGTGCATCCGCCGGCAGAACAGGTGGTCATCTTGCCGCTGCCGCAGCTGCTGGGCCGGCCCATGCAGGCCGTGGTGTTGCCCGGTTGCGATGAAATCCGCTTGCCCGTGTCACCAGAACCTGCCGGCCCCTGGACGCCCGGCCAGCGCGAGCTGCTGGGCCTGCCGCCCCGGGAAGTGCTGGCCGCCGCCCAACGCCAGGCCTGGCACTATGCCCTGCAAATGCCGCATCTCGACGTGCTCTGGCGCACCAGTGAATCGGGCGAGCACCTGATTCCCAGCGGCTTTGTGCAGGAGTTGCTGCTGGACCACGATGAAGACGCGGCGCAGAGCATGGCCATTGACCCGCGCAGCCAGCGCGCCGTGGCCACCCAGCCGACGCCGCATCCTTTTCCGACCGGTGAGGCCTTGCCCGTCACCCGTCTTTCGGCCAGCGCGTATGAAGATCTGCGGCGTTGCCCCTACCGCTTTTTTGCGCTGCGTCAGCTTAGGCTTCAGGAGCCCGAAGAACTCGAAAGCGAGCTGGGCAAGCGCGACTTCGGCAACTGGCTGCACAGCCTGTTGCGGCATTTTCATGAAGCCCTCAAAGCGGCGCCAACCCCCGATTTACCAGCGCGGGTAGCTATGCTAAACATGGCAGCCGAGCGCGCCACGCAAGAGCTGGCGCTCAGCGACAGCGAGTTTTTGCCCTTTGCCGCGGCCTGGCCCGGCGTGCGCGAGGGCTACCTGAAATGGCTGGCCGACCACGAAGCCACGGGCGCAGTATTCGACGAAGCCGAAGTCTGGCGCGAAGTGCCTGTCGGCACGCTCACGCTGCTCGGCCAGCTGGACCGCGTGGACCGTCAGCCCGACGGACACGCCCTGGTGATCGACTACAAGACCGAGCCGCGCACGACCACGGCCGAACGCATCAAGAACGGCCAGGAAGACACGCAACTGGCGTTTTATGCCGCCCTGATGAGCGACGACACGCTGGCCGCGGCCTACGTCAACCTCGGCGAAAAAGAGCCGACCAAAACCTATGAACAACCCGACATCGTCGGCCTGCGCGACGAGCTCATCGACAGCATCCTGACCGACATGGCGCGTATCTCGCGCGGTGCGGTGCTGCCGGCGTTGGGGGAGGGCAAGGCTTGCGATTACTGTTCAGCCAGAGGGTTGTGCCGCAAAGACTTCTGGAATCTAGATGAATAGAGCCCCCACGCTCCCCACCGCGTGTGGTTCGCTGCCCCCCGGGGGGGCCGCTGCGCCTGCGGCCCGGCAAAGCCGGTTCCGCGGCCCCTGCTGGTATGGGATACCTGCGCTCGTTGAGAGGGGCGTGCTATGAAGATTGCTCACTCCGCCGCCTACGAATGCAACGGCGAGCCGCTCTCCGCCGATGCGTTCTACGCCATCGCCTGCGACCCGCGCCGCAGCGTGGCGGTGGAAGCCTGCGCCGGCGCCGGCAAGACCTGGATGCTGGTGTCGCGTATCGTTCGGGCTTTGCTTGACGGGGCCACAGCCGCACCCGGGCAGCAAGTGCTGCCGCATGAGATCCTGGCGATCACCTTCACCAAAAAAGCCGCCGGTGAAATGCGCGAGCGCCTGGACGACTGGCTCAAGGCCTTTGCCCACGCCGACGATGAGACCCTGCAGCGCGAACTGGAAATGCGCGGCGTCAGGGTCGATTTTTCAAGCCAAAAAGGCTTGCAGTCCGCACAGGTCGTGCGCGGGCAGCTATCAAATTTATACCGCTCCATCCTGGCCAGTGGCCGCTCGGTGCAGATCCGCACCTTCCACAGCTGGTTTGCAGCCCTGCTGCGCAGCGCACCGGTGGCGGTGCTGCAGCGCCTGGAACTGCCGGTGAACTATGAGCTGCTGGAAGACGACGCGCCAGCGCGCGCGCTGGTGTGGCGGCGGTTTTACGCGGCCGTCGCGGCTGATGCGTCGCTCAAGGCCGACTTTGAGGCTGTGGTGCTGGCGTATGGCCGCTTCCAGGCCGACAAAGCCTTGCAGGCCGCGCTCGATAAGCGCACCGAGTTCACACTGGCCGACGAAAAAGGGGTGATCGACGCCTCGGTACAAGCCTTCAGCGCTCAGTTCACTGAATTTGGCGGCCTGGATGAACCCGAAGAGCTGCTCAGCACCAACCGTTTTCACCGGCAAACCTTAAGGGACGCCGCCATCGCGCTGGGCCGTGCGAGCGCGCCGACTTTCTCGGCCAAAGGCGTGGAACTGGAGCAGGCGCTGACGGCCGGCGACTTCCCGGCGGCTATCGCGGCCCTGCTGACCGAGAAGGGCACGCCGCGCAAGTTCGGCGAAAAAATCGTCGGCATCGAACAGGTGCGCATTGCCCAGGACCTGGTGTTGCGCGTGGTGGCGGCCAGCCAGCAGCACGATGCCTGGCTGTACCAGCAGCGCATGGCGCGCCTGACGCGCGTGTTGATCGCCCAGTTCACCGCCTTGAAGCGCGACCGCGGCTGGGTCGACATGAATGACGTCGAACGCGCTGCGCTGCTGATGCTGGCCGACCCGGTGTTGTCGGGCTGGGTGCAGGAGCGGCTGGACGCGCGCATCCGCCACCTGATGATTGACGAATTCCAGGACACCAACCCGCTGCAGTGGCAGGCCCTGTATGCCTGGCTCATCGGATACTCGGGTGCGGGTACGGCGCCCAGCGTGTTCCTGGTGGGTGACCCGAAGCAAAGCATTTACCGCTTCCGCCGTGCCGAGCCGCAGGTGTTCCGCGCTGCGCAGGCTTTTGTGGTGCACGGCCTGGGCGGTGACTTGCTCAGCTGCGACCATACGCGGCGCAACGCTGAAGCCGTGATCGACACCGTCAACTCGGCCATGGCCATGGCACGGGAGGCCGACGGCTATGACGGTTTTCGCGAACACACCACGGCTTCAGGCCTCGCCGGCGCCGTGGGCCGGCTTCCGCCCATTGCACGCAACAAGGACGAAGAAGAGGTCTCGCCGCTGGCCGCCGGCTGGCGCGACAGCCTGACCACGCCGCGCGAACTGCCCGAGGAGACCCTGCGCACGCGCGAGGCGCGCCAGGCCGCTGCCTGGATTTCAGAACAGGTAGCCGCCGGACTGCGTCCCCAGGACGTGATGGTTCTCTCGCGCAAACGCGCAGGCCTGCTGCCGCTGCAGGACGAGCTGCGCGCGCTGCACATTCCTGCGCAGGTGGGCGAGAAAACCGAGCTGATTGACTGCTGCGAAGTGCAGGACATGGTGGCGCTGCTCGACGTGCTGGTGTCGCCGCAGCATGACCTTTCCTTGGCACGCGCGCTGCGCTCGCCGCTGTTCGGGCTGGCTGACGATTGCCTGGTGCAGCTGGCGCTGCTGCAGCGCGAGCACCACCAGCCGTGGTACGGCCTGCTACAAAAAGAGGAGCTGCTTGCGCCCGATTTGAAAGGGCTGGGGCCCATTTTGACCAAATGGAAAAGCTGGCTGGACCGTTTGCCGCCGCACGATGCGCTGCAGGGCATTTACGACGACGGCGACGTGCTGGCGCGCTTTGGCGCTGCCGCCCCGGCGGCCCAGCGCAGCGCGGTGCTGGCCAACCTGCGCGCGCTGCTCGGTGTGTCGCTGGCACTCGACGGCGGGCGTTACGCCACGCCTTATGGTTTTGTGCGCGCTCTCAAGGCCGGCGGCACCCAGGCGCCGGCAGCTGTCAGCAGCGAGGCGGTCCGGCTGCTGACCATCCACGGCGCCAAGGGGCTTGAAGCCGAAGCCGTTCTGCTGCTGGACACCGACACCGTCGAGCGCAATGCCGACAGCATGGGCGTGCTGGTCGACTGGCCCGGCGAAGCGACCGAGCCGCGCAAGTTTGTCTTCCTGGTCAGTGAAAGCCGCCCGCCCGCGTGCGCCGCCGAAACGCTGGCCGCCGAGCAGGCGGCCCGCAAGCGCGAAGAGCTCAACGCCTTGTATGTGGCGCTGACGCGTGCCCGCCATACGCTGGTGATTTCCTCCATCGAGCCGCACCGTGGGACGACTGAGAGCTGGTGGCAGCGCCTGCACGCACTGGTGGGCGAGCTGCCTGCGCCGGTCGCGGATGAGTCTGCAGCCGCCCATCTCGATGCGGCCGACGCGGGCGTGTTCTACCTGCCCGAGTTGCCTGAACTGCCCGAGGTCATGACGATTTCCGAGCCTGCTGCGGTGCGCGTTGATGAAGATTCGCTCAAGGCACGCATCGGCAAGGCCATGCACCGCTTGCTGGAATGGGGCGGTGCGCTGTCGGCGGAACAGCTGAAGGCCGCGGCGCGCGAGTTTCGCCTGAGCCCGGCACAAGCCGCCGAGGCCGCCGGCCTGGCCGGGCGCATTCTGGCGGGTGAGGGCGCCTGGGCCTGGAGCCCGCAAGCCGTGGCCTGGCAAGGCAACGAAGTCGGCCTTGTCTACGCCGGGAAAGACTTGCGGCTGGACCGCCTGGTGCAGCGCAAGGACGCCGGCCACGAAGGACACTGGTGGGTGCTCGACTACAAATCCGCCGTGGCGCCGGAGCTGCAGCCCGCGCTGGTGGCGCAGCTGCAGGACTACCGTGCGGCGGTGCAGCTGATTTACCCCGGCGCGCCGGTGAAAGCAGCTTTCCTGACGGGGCGGGGAACTGTTGTCGAGCTGGATTGATCTCACACAGCCCGCGCTCTACCCCATGTTATTCGCCGACCTGAAGAAAGAGACAACCATGTTCAAGCAACTTGCCGCCTCGCTAACCTTCCTGGCCGTCCTGCCACTGGCATGGGCCCAAACCCCGGCACCGACTAACCCCACGGTGCGCCTGCGCGCGACGATTGAAAAAGTCGATGCGACCAGCCTCACCATCAGGGAACGCAGCGGCGAAGTGATCACGCTGGTGCGCCCGGCCGAGATGGACGTGTCCGAGGTGTACCCGCTGTCGCTCGCCGACATCAAGCCCGGCAGCTACGTCGGCACCGCCGGCATGCCGCAGCCCGACGGCAGCCAGCTGGCGCTGGAGGTGCTGGTGTTCCCCGAAGCCGCGCGCGGCGCCGGTGAAGGCCACCGCCCCTGGGACTTGCGGCCCGACAGCACCATGACCAACGCCACCGTGGCCGACCTGGCCGCGGCGCCAACGTCGGTACCCGGCGGCCAGAAGCTCACGCTGCGTTACAAGGACGGCGAGAAAACCGTGATCGTTCCGCCGGATGTGCCGGTGGTGTCCTTCAAGCCCGGCAAGGCCGATGAAAACGCCTTGCTGGTGCCGGGTGCCAAGGTGATGATCACTGCGCAGGAAAAAGCCGGCAAGCCGACCGCGCTGCGTGTCATCGTCGGCCGCGATGGTTTTGCGCCGCCCATGTAGTGCAATGCGCCGCGCGGGCTGGCAAGTGCGGCCTGTGATAATTGGCGCATGCCGCCAATCGGCGCCAAACCTGTACCTGGCCCCTGTTTTCAAGCGATTTAGCCCTGCAGGCCAATAGGATCGGGCGCAAGCAGCTATCAAAAACAGAGCAAACACATTCGCCTGCGAAGCGCTACCTTTGATGCCTTTCAGGAAAGCGGCTGCTGTTTGGCCTTGATTTCTCCCATCTCACCATACCTCGCCTCCGCGAGCAGACGGAACACCTTTTGAACGATTCAGCCTCTCCCGTGAAACCGCCGCCTGCCGGCCCCCTGCGTGTTGCCGTCATAGGCGGCGGACCCGCCGGCCTGATGGCCGCCGAGGTGCTGGCCGCTGCCGGTGCGGCCGTGAAGGTCGAGGTGTATGACGCCATGCCTTCGGTGGGGCGCAAGTTTTTGCTGGCCGGCAAGGGCGGGCTCAACCTCACGCATTCCGAAGCACCCGAGGCCTTTCTGAGCCGCTATGGCGAGCGCGCTCCACAGCTGCAGCCGTTGCTGGCCGCGTTTGGCCCGGCGGAGCTGCGTGCCTGGGCTGAAGCGCTGGGCGTGGAAACCTTTATCGGCAGTTCGGGCCGCGTGTTCCCCAAAGACATGAAAGCCGCGCCGCTGCTGCGCGCGTGGTTGCACCGCCTTCGCCAGGCCGGCGTGCAGTTTTCCATGCGGCACCGCTGGCTGGGATGGGCCGATGACGGCGCGCTGAAGTTTTCAACGCCCACCGGCGAGGTGCTGGCGCAAGCCGACGCCGTGGTGCTGGCTTTGGGCGGCGGCAGCTGGGCGCGGCTGGGCTCTGATGGCGCCTGGGTGCCGCTGCTGGCTGCGCGCGGCGTGGCCGTGGCGCCGCTGCTGCCGTCCAACTGCGGCTTCGACGTGGCGGCGCGGCCCGACAGCCCGGCGCAGCTTGAAGAGGCGGCAGCCGACGCCGGCGAGACCCGCCGCGAATTCCTGCAGGAGCTCATCGGAAAAAGTCCCTTGACCAAGGCCGGCTGGACTGAACACTTCGCCAGCCGTTTTGCCGGCCAGCCTTTCAAGTCCGTCGCCATCAGCTTTACCGATTCACGCGGCCGAGCTTTTAGCCGCAAGGGCGAGTTCATTGCCACCGCCACCGGTGTGGAAGGCAGCCTGGTGTATGCCGCCTCCAGCTTGTTGCGCGACGAGATTGCGAAACACGGCAGCGCCACCTTCCTGCTCGATTTGCTGCCCGCCAAGACCGCCGAGCAGGTGCTGGTGGAAGTGCGCCACCCGCGCGGCTCACGCTCGCTGTCCAGTCACCTCAAGAGCCGCCTGAACCTCGACGGCATCAAGGCCGCGATGTTGTACGAACTGCTGGGCAAGGACGCCATCGCCGATCCGGTGCGCCTGGCCGCCGGCATCAAGGCGCTGCCGGTGCGCGTTACTGCGGCCAGGCCGATGGATGAAGCCATCAGCACCGCGGGCGGCGTGATGTTTGAGGGCCTGAGTGCACAGCTACAGCTGGGTGCTGCGGCTGCAGTGCCCCAGCCCGTGTTCTGCGCCGGTGAAATGCTGGACTGGGAAGCCCCCACGGGCGGCTATCTGCTCACGGCCTGCTTTGCTGGCGGGCGCGTTGCCGGGCAGGGCGTTTTGAGTCATTTTGGCCTTTAGCCCAATAGGGTTGTGCGCAAGCAGCTATTGATTTTGTAGCAAAATTTTTTGAACCATTCGCAGTTGTGCGAGAGGAGCCGCCATGATCGTCCGTTTTAACATCGACTCTTTTGACAAGACCCAGTACGAATACCGCGTGACCTACGAAGGTGAAGACCTGTTCGGCGACGCCGGGTTGGGCGGCATTGAAGAATGCATCATCGCCGCCACCGAAGGCCTGGGCCAGGACGCCGTGGCCGCGGAAGTCGCCTTCCGGGGCATCATCAGCGGCACCTATCCGCTGGCCTCACTGGCGCTCATGTCGGCACAAATCGCCATTCATGCATTGCAGACCACCGAGGCGGTTGAAGAAGTGAGCCGGTAGTACCGAGGCCCACAAAAGCCCTGGAGGTAGACTTTGCCGGGGAACTTTCGTTTGTGCGGTAGCGCACATACCGGGGGGCCGTTAGTGCCTATACTTCGAAGACGGTGCGAGATCTCTGCCAGAGGCCCAACTCGAAGCCAGATCCGCCCCGGAGTGTCTCGATGGCCCATTCTTCCAACCCCAAAGACAACGAGCTGCTTGCCGCATTGCCGGAAGCAGAGTGGCAGCGCTGGCTGCCGCAACTGGAATGGGTCGACATGCCGCTGGGTCAGGTGCTTTATGAGTCGGGCACCACGCTGGACCATGTGTACTTTCCCACCACGGCCATCGTCTCGCTGCTTTATGTGATGGAAAACGGCTCTTCGGCCGAGATTGCCGTGGTCGGCCATGAAGGTGTCGTGGGCATCTCCCTCTTCATGGGCGGGGAATCCACACCCAGCCGCGCCGTCGTGCAAAGCGCCGGCCAGGGTTTTCGCCTCAAGGCACAGGCGATCAAGGACGAGTTCAAGCGCGCGCCGGTGCTGCACCTGCTGCTGCGCTACACCCAGGCGCTGATCACGCAGATGGCGCAAACGGCCGTCTGCAACCGTCACCATTCGCTCGACCAGCAGCTGTGCCGCTGGCTGCTCCTCAGCCTTGACCGGTTGCAGAGCAATGAGCTGGTGATGACGCAGGAGCTGATCGCCAACATGCTGGGCGTGCGCCGCGAAGGCGTGACCGAAGGCGCGACCAAGCTGCAAAACCTTGGCTTGATCCGCTATTCGCGCGGCCGCATCACGGTGCTGGACCGCCCGGGCCTGGAGCAGCGCACCTGCGAGTGTTATGCCGTGGTCAAGAAAGAATACGACCGCTTGCTTCCCGAAAAACTCGCCTCCTAGCATCCCGGTGTGCGGCCTGTTGTGCGCTGTGTGCGCTGGCACACGGTGGCTTTGGCAGCACCTCATGCATACTGGGGCACCGAATTGAACTGACGACAGTAGCGCGGCCTTGTCCATGACCCGGCACTCCCCGGGGGCCATAGAACCTATTCACGATCTAAACGGAGCCGCGTTGGGGTGCAATCGGGATGAGTGGGCCGCGCAGGACCGCCGCATGGGCTAATGCCCATGCAAGGGTCTGGGTGGCTCAATCGCCCGATTTCACCCCAACCCGGAGGGCAAGCGCCTTCTCGGGCGATCTGCGGCGTTGCGGCGCTTGCCCATAGCTGCACTATGGGCAGCGCACCGCGCCTTGCATCCCATCCCGAGAAGGTGCTTGCGCGGCCCCGTTTAGATCGTGAACAGGTTCTTACACCGGAGAGCCATTTTGGCCCCTGTCGAAAACCACCTCATTGAGCTTCTCCCTCGCAAGGACCGCCTGCGCCTGCTCGCCGTCTGCGAGCCCGTCGAGTTGTCGCTGGCCGAGGTGCTGTGTGAACCCGGCAAACCCACACGTTACGTCTATTTCCCGGTCGAAAGCTTCATTTCCCTCGTGGCCCTTGTTGAGGGCAGCCCGGGTGTAGAGGTTGGCATGGTGGGCCGCGAAGGCATGCTGGGCGCGCAACTGGTGCTGGGCGTTGTCACCGCGCCGGTGCATGCGGTGGTGCAGGGCGCGGGGGCATCCTGGCGGATCAGCACCGCCGTGTTCCGGCGCGAGCTGGCGCGTAGCGCTTCGTTGCAACGCGGCCTGAACCGCTACCTTTATGTCTTGATGGCGCAGCAGTCCGCATCAGCCGCCTGCCTTCGTTTTCACCTGACGAGCCAGCGCCTGGCCCGATGGCTGCTGATGAGTCAGGACCGCGCGCATTCCGACAATTTTCATGTGACGCACGAATTTCTGGCCTACATGCTGGGCATGCGCCGCGTCGGCATCACGTCGGCCGCCAGCGCGTTGCAGCGCGGTGGATTGATCGAATACCACCGTGGTGAATTGAAGGTTCTTGACCGCGGCGGCCTGGAAGCCGCGGCATGCAGCTGTTACGCGGCTGACCGGAAAACCTATACCCAATTGCTGCACTGAGGGGCGGCTTTGGGATGGCGGGGGCCTGCCTGTCAGGCAAAAGCATCGGTTTGCCTGTTTCAGCTCAATGGCAGCCCGCGACACGACCTGAAAACCTTTTGCGGTTGATGTGTGCTACCGCACGGACGGATCGCCTTGGGCCGCCTAAAAAGGGGCGTACGGCGATATTGCGAACCTTTGAAGACGCAGCGCCCGACCGCTGTTGCAGCGCAATGCAACTCCTTTAGCGAGGGTTCTGAAATGATCCGGCTTGCTTCCTCACCCCCTCCCAATATCAGGCTGCTGGCGCGCTCGGCGCTGACCATGCTGAGCTCTCCCGAGCTCATGAAGGAGTCCCGATGCGAGCTGCCCGCCACCAGTGCCGCTGCGCTGGATGTTCTGCGCGACTGGGCCAAAGGAGGCGGCGAGGGCGCTGACGACGCCCATCTCGCATCGCTTCCCGAGCGGCAGCTCGAAGCGCTCACACCCGACCACCCGCTGGACATCGCGATCGCCGACTGGGACGCGCTGTTTGGCGCCGTCAAAGCCAGGCTCATGCACAGCGTCGGTGAAAAACTCGCGGCCGCACCCAACTCGCAGGCCGGCGAGGCCGCGGAACTGGTCCAGTCCACCGTGCTGGAGTGTGTGGGCGCCTTGCACCAGCTTCATCTGGCACTGACGCAGGAGCGCGGGCAGCGCGCTCACCCGACAGCTCCAGGCGCGCAGGCCACCCAGCCTATGGCGCCAGGTTAGCGCCGGGTTAACTTCTCTGCCTGCTTTCCGGGATGTGGAGCCCTCAGGCCGGCTTTGACGCAACCGGCACGGGCTGAAAACTTTCCAGGTGGGCAATGATCAGATCGGTCACCTCCATCCCGCTCAACGAACTCAACGCAAAAAAGGCCACAGAGTCGGCATGGCCGGCCCGCGGGTCGTAGTACTGCGAAGGAACCTGCCGCAAATAACGCACGCGCGGCCTGCTGCCCTGCACGTCATACACCAGGGCATCGTCGGCAATTCCTACTTGCAGCCCGTGAAGCGGGCCTCCTATGCAGGTCATCAGCATTGCATGGTTGTCTCCGTCAATGGACTGTATACGGATGGGGTGGCTGTGGCTATGGGCCGTCTGGCCTAGTGGTGGCTTTGTCAGCTGGATGGGCAGCGTCAAACCTAAAATGGTTCTGGTAGCCCAAGGCCGCATGTCCTTTGGGCCTTCCAAGGCGAATCCCGGCCCAACCTTCAACCCATGAAACCCTATTCAATTCTCTTTGTTTGCATGGGCAATATCTGCCGCAGCCCGACGGCCCACGGCGTGTTCCAACAAAAGGTCAAAGATCGCGGCTTGGCTCATCAAATCCAGGTCGACTCCGCCGGCACCCACAACTACCACCCCGGCAACCCACCCGACGAGCGCTCCCAGGCGCATGCATCCAGGCGCGGCTATGACCTCTCAGACTTGAGGGCTCGGCAGATTTCAGATTCGGATTTCGAGCAGCACGATTTGATTTTGGCGATGGACTGGGACAACCTGGCTTTGATCCAGGAGGAATGTCCCGCCGAACATCTCGGCAAAGTGCGCAGGCTGACGGAGTTTTGCTTGAAGCATGACAGCCCGGTTGTGCCTGATCCTTATTACGGCGGCAAGGATGGGTTTGAGCATGTGCTCGACCTGGTGGAGGATGCCTGCGAGGGGCTGCTTCGGTATGTTGAGCAGCGGTTGACACCGGCGCATTGATCGGCAGCGGCTTCCCGCTATGTCCATAGCCGGTCGATTTCGTACTATCAGGGTTGCACCTGAGAATAATCCAGCTAGGGCATTTCAATTTATGCCACACTTCACCCAGCTTGCGACTGACAGTCCAGTTCAAGGCGTCAGCAGGGAGGATTTCAATGGAAGCTAACCGTACAAAGGCGGCTGTATTGACCGCGCAGCGGCCAGTCTCGGCAACGATTAGAAGTGTTCGCCTGCGAGGGCTCTTCGGCCTATACGACTACGACATACCGAGCGCGAACGGGTTGCTGGGGAAGCTCGCAATACTCTATGGAGAGAACGGCCTCGGAAAGACTAATGTTCTCAAGATCATTTTTCACCTGCTGTCTCCAGCCAATAATCGGGGTCACCGTACGGCGGTTGGGAAGATCAAGTTTCAGTCAATTGAAATTGAACTCTCTTCGGACATTTTGGTTACGGCTAAGCGCCCACCAGAAACCGTATCAGGGCCGTTTAGAGCAGAAATTAGGCAAAACGTAGGAGCCGCAAGTACGCTACTTGGTGGATGGGAATGGGCGCCAGAGGGTCAGCCGCGTGAGGTTCCCACAAAATTTCCCTCTCAGGACTCAATCAACAGAATTCTCAGCGATCCCTCTTTAAAGGTTCGAGATAGGAACCGTTTAGTGCAGACCGCGCTCTTCGAGTTTTTCCAACGAGAAGCTAGTCCGCTTGAAGGTGAAGAGGCGTTCCTCAAGGCGCTAGCGCAACATGTCCCACCTCTGTTTTATTTAAGCGCAGACCGAATTTTTAGTGCCGATCAGATTGATGCCTCGCCGGTTTATGACGCAGAGTTAAGGGCAGGTAGCAGCCTACGTACAGAGGTGTTGCTTACGAAAGGAAGGGAGAGAGCTCTCAACGACGCTATTAATAGCGCTTCGAGACAGCTCTCAAGAATGGCCGTGGGACGTAGCCGTCAGAGTTCCACTTCCATGCATGCGATTTATCAAGGACTGATCCGAAGATTGGCGTCGAAGGCGGTCAGCACAGCGACTGTACGGAGTCGGTCGATTGCAAGCCTTAAACAAGATTTAGAAGCATTGGCGGCTGAATACGCAAAGTTTGAGCAGTACGGCCTGACTGCGGAACTCAATTTCGCAGCATTGGTTGTGCAGCTGGAAAAAGTGAGGAAGCACGAACGATCGATGGCTTCTGAGGTGCTTACGCCGTATGTCGAAAGTCTCACGGAACAAGCCAATACGCTGCGACCGGCCTATCTAGTTATCGATGGACTGATCAGTACGATTAATCAATTCTTGTACGATAAAACGGCTAGCTTCAACCTCGGCGAGGGAATTCTTGTTAAGAATCGCGCCGGGGAGCTACTTGAACCGAAAGACTTATCATCTGGCGAGCAGCAACTGTTACTGCTGTTTTGCAACATCGTCATGGTCTATGAGTCGGGTGGTGTCTTTATCGTGGACGAGCCGGAGATCTCGTTAAACATCAAATGGCAGCGGACGCTGGTCGACGGTCTTTTGCGGCTTGACCGGGCTGGCACCCTCCAATTTTTGTTAGCCTCGCATTCGATGGAGTTGATTACCACTCATCGTGACAGCGTTGTTCCGCTGCGAGACAAGACGAATGGCTGAAATCCCTCGGCGGAAGGTCGCCGAATTGGCGACGCGTTGGGATCTCGAGAAGATTCCGCATGTGATTGTGGAGGGCCCTCGAGATGCTAGATTCTTACGATTACTGCAGCGGGAAGACCATTGCGATGGTCCTCTCAGAACGCTGGATGTAATTCCAGTTGATGCCATTGAACTGCCAGCGGCGTTATTAGAGGCGCATGGCTTGTTGACCACAGGTGCGCGGCAGCGAGTCATCGCGTGTATTCGTGAGGTAGAAACTCAACATGTGCAAGACGGGTTTCGAGGCATCATTGACGCCGATATTGACGTTCTCAAGGGCTGCAATTTCAGCACTGACTACATCTGGTATACCGACTACGGATGCATGGATGGATATTGTTGGTCACCACAGGTCCTAAAACGATTAGCTATCCAGGCAAGATGTGACGAAAGCCTTAGGACCGCTGCCCAAGCTACTGCTCTCTTCAAAAGCATAAACGTTGTCTGTGCGGTGCTGGCATCAATTAGATATGCGGCTTTCGCTAACGAAACCTGGAACTTAAAAATCCACCGATCAACCAAGTCGCTGAGCATAAATGGCGGGGTGGTTTCATTAAATCCGGATAGCTATCTCGATCAGTGCGGGTTAGGAAAAGCTCAAACGCAAGAAGCTAAAGATGCTGTGGCCAAGTATTGCGCCGACTTCAAAGTCATCGACCCGAAGCTGACGTTAAACGGTCATGATCTTGTGTGGGTCCTTGAGTTTGCCCTTCGGTCGTTAACTGCTGGACCAAAGGGCAAGGTCACTGAAGAAATCATCAAGGAGGCCCTCGTCGCGCATGGTGTTGCTGCACCCGAATTGTGCAGTGAACGGATGTTTGTTGCGCTTGGAGATTGGGCCACAGCGTTGAACGCCCCATCGGCTTGAGCCTCTGTTCGTTACCTCACTTCTATCCAAATTGCCAATACGAGGTTCCGGCGTTCGAAAAGATCTCCACAAAACACGCGTCTGTTGAATTCCGTCGAAATCTGACCCACTTAGCGCAGTAATTTCCATCCAAAACTGACCCACGTAGGCACTACCCTGCTTGTTTTAAAAGCAGGGGGAATTTAGGAGTGATTGACGTGGCGACATTGAATGTCATCAGGCGTTGGGCACTGCGCGATCAGATGTCCATCCGCTAAATTTCCAGGCGCACAGGCCTGGCTCGCAACACAGTAAAGAAGCATCTGCGGTCGGAAGAGAGCGAGCCCAAGTATCCGTGGCGGCCAGCTCAAGCAAGCTCGATCCCTATGCCGAGAAGCTGGCTACCTGGCTAGTAATCGAGGCAACAAAATCGCGGAAACAGCGGCGCACTTTGAGGCAGATCCACACAGTGGAAAGCCGCTTTACGCGAGAAACCCGCAAGAAACGCGGATTTGAGATGAATAAGGTGACGAGCCTTGACCCCGGCACTGACTCCACAGTTAGGGCTGCTTGGTTCCCCACCTGACCCGGTTGGCCGCTTTACCATGCGGGAAGGCCCGTCACCCTCGATTGTAAGTGACTTGGGAATGACCCCTCCGCAATAGTCCCCATTCGGGCTGCGGGCTATTTAACCCAGCATGAGCCGCGGGACTGGCTTTGCCAGACCGCAGGCGGGCGGCCCCCTTCGGGGGGCAGGGAGTTACGCGAAGCGAACGACCGTGGGGGCCACATGCTTCTTCTAGAATGGGCGGATGTCCTATCTCGTTCTTGCCCGCAAATACCGTCCCAAAAATTTCTCGGAAATGGTGGGGCAGTCGCATGTGGTGCAGGCACTGGGCAATGCCCTTGCAACTCAGCGTTTGCACCATGCCTACCTTTTTACCGGCACGCGGGGCGTGGGCAAGACGACGATTTCGCGGATTCTGGCCAAGTCGCTCAATTGCGTGGGCCCGGACGGGCAGGGCGGCATCACGGCCACGCCGTGTGGTGTGTGCCAGGCCTGTACCGACATCGACAGCGGTCGTTTTGTCGACTACACCGAGCTGGACGCGGCGTCCAACCGCGGCGTGGATGAAATCGCACAACTGCTCGAGCAGGCCGTTTACAAACCTGTCGTCGGCCGCTTCAAGGTCTTCATGATCGACGAGGTGCACATGCTCACGAACACGGCGTTCAACGCCATGCTCAAGACGCTGGAAGAACCCCCCGAATACCTGAAGTTTGTACTGGCCACGACTGACCCGCAAAAAGTACCGGCTACCGTGCTGTCGCGCTGCCTGCAGTTCAACCTGCGGCCCATGGCGCCCGAAACGGTGCTGGAGCATTTGACGCAAGTGCTGGGCGTTGAAAACGTTCCGGCCGAGCAACAGGCGCTGCGCCTGCTGGCCCGCGCGGCGCGCGGCTCCATGCGTGACGCCCTGTCGCTGACGGACCAGGCCATTGCCTTTGGCTCCGGCAAGCTCGAAGAAGCCAGCGTGCGCACCATGCTGGGCAGCGTGGACCGCAGCTATGTCTACCGCCTGCTTGATGCCCTGGCGCGCGGCGACGGCAAAACCGTGGTCGAAACCTCCGAAGCGTTGCGGCTGAACGGCTTGAGCGCGGCTTCCACCCTGGAAGAAATGACGACGGTGCTGCAACGCATGGCGGTGTTGCAGGCCGTACCCGAGATGGGGGCGGGTGACGACGGGGCCGACCCGGACATAGCGGAGACGGCCCGGCTGGCCCAGGCGCTGCCCGCTGATGAAACGCAGCTGCTTTACAGCCTGTGCCTGCATGGCCGCGGTGAATTGGGCCTGGCGCCCGACGAATACGCGGGCCTGACCATGGTGCTGCTGCGCTTGCTAGCCTTCAAACCGTCGGCTTCGGCTACCACCCATGCGGGGGGTGCCGCCGAGCCTGGAAAAAAGCCCCAGCCTGAGGTGGCGCGGGCCCATGCGCCCGTGGCTTTGCCTGAACGGCGCGCGGCGCCGGCGCCTGCCGCTGCACGCGAACCTACCCATGATGAGCCGGTGCCTGCTGCGCCGCGTGTTCCGCAAGAAACACCCACTTCTCAGGATTTTGAGAAAAAACAGCCCGCAGCCCAAGCGGAACGTGCGCAAGCAGCTATCAATTCAGTAGCGGCTCCTGTGGTGATGCCGGAGCGCCCAGTGCCGCAGCAGCGCCCGCAGCCGGGCGCGCCAGCAGCTGCCGTTGCGCCTCTGGTGCCTGTTCCGCACGGCGAAGACTGGAGCCAGACTGTCAACCAGCTGGTGGCCGCCGAAGCCGTGGCGGCGCTGACGCGTGAGCTGGGCCTGCAGTCGGAGCTGCGCAGCCAGGCCGATGGGCTGTGGACGCTTCGGGTAGAACGCGAGTCGCTGAACCAGGCGGCAGCGCGTGAAAAGCTGCAAACCGCACTGCAGGCGCATCTCGGCGATGCGGCCTTGCGGCTCGCGGTGGAAGTGGGGCCTGTCACCGACACCCCGGCCCGCCGCAATGCGGCAGCACAGGCCGAGCGGCAGCGCGCTGCCGAAGAAATGATCCAGAACGACCCGTTTGTGCAGGACATGATTCGCGACTGGGGCGCCAAAATTGTCCCCGGCAGCATCCGGCCGCTGGCCGCGAAGTCGATATGATCAAAGGCAGGTTTTAAAACCAATTTCTGCCCCCAATTTCGACGCAATTTCAGACGCAAAGCACACCTCGATTTCAAGTTTTAAAGGAACTACCATGTTTAACAAAGGACAACTCGCGGGCCTCATGAAGCAGGCGCAGGCGATGCAGGACAACCTCAAGAAAGCCCAGGAAGAACTGGCATTTGTGGAAGTCACCGCTGAGGCCGGCGCCGGCCTGGTGAAGGTCACCATGACCTGCAAGCACGATGTCAAACGCGTCGAAATTGACCCCAGCCTGCTGACCGACGACAAGGACATGCTGGAAGACCTGGTAGCCGCTGCGTTCAACGCCGCCGTGCGCAAGGCCGAGGAAGTGAGCAACGAGAAAATGGGCAAGCTCACGGCCGGGATGCCCGGTCTCCCTGGCGGGATGAAACTCCCGTTTTAGTTGTGAGCCCCCACGGTCGCTCACTGCGAGCCTGCGGCGGCTCCCTGCCCCTTGCACGAGAAAAGGGGCCGCTGCGCCTGCGGCCCGGCAAAGCCGGTTCCGCGGCCCCTGCTTGCGAAAGCGGGTACAACGCTCGGTCGCTGCTGCCACATGGCTGATTCGAATGCTCTCGAAGGCTTGACCCAGGCGCTGCGCAAGCTGCCGGGCGTGGGCGCCAAGTCGGCCGCGCGCATGGCGTTCCATCTCCTGCAGCACGACAAGCCCGGCGCGCTGCAGATTGCCCGTGCGCTGGAGCACGCCGTCAACAGCGTGCGGCATTGCACCCTGTGCAACACGCTGACCGAGCAGGAGGTTTGCACTACCTGCGCCAACCCGCAGCGTGACCGCAGCAAGCTGTGCGTGGTTGAAACACCGGCCGACCAGGCTGCCCTTGAACGCACGCTGGCCTACAAGGGCCTTTATTTTGTGCTCATGGGCAAGCTGAGCCCGCTTGACGGCATAGGCCCCAACGACATCGGCTTGCAAAAACTGTTTGACCGCGTGGTGCCCAAGAACGAGCGCGGCGAGGCGTTGCCGCCTGCATCGCGCGAAGTGCAGGAAGTCATCCTGGCGACCAATTTCACGGCCGAAGGCGAAGCCACTGCGCACGTGATTGCACAAGCGCTGAAAAGCCGCGGCGTCCAGGTGACGCGCCTGGCGCGCGGAGTGCCGGTGGGAAGCGAACTTGAATACGTAGATTTGGGCACCATTGCCCACGCGTTGGTGGACCGCAGGTGAGGGCGGTGTTTTTAGTTTT
The DNA here is from genome assembly GCF_056405975.1 of Polaromonas sp. P1_E12. Classification (NCBI taxonomy): domain Bacteria; kingdom Pseudomonadati; phylum Pseudomonadota; class Betaproteobacteria; order Burkholderiales; family Comamonadaceae; genus Polaromonas; species Polaromonas sp. P1_E12. The sequence continues at coordinate 955,543 of NZ_JBFUBB010000001.1, forward strand.
ATCTTGACAGCTTCATGCCCGCAGCGGGCGACCATAACGAAAGGAACCCACCATGACATTCGCACGCTTCACCATCGCCTATTGGTGTGTTCTGATTGCGGCCCTGTTGCCCATTGTGTGTGCCGCCATTGCCAAATACGGCACGATGAGCACCCCGCGGCGCGATGGTGGATATGACAACCACAACCCGCGAGGCTGGCTGGCGCAGCAAACCGATTGGCGTGCCCGGGCCAACGCCGCACAAGCCAACACATTTGAGGCACTGCCCTTTTTCTTTGCCGCAGTGATCATTGCGCACATCCTGCAGGCGGGGCAGACACGGCTGGACATCCTGGCATTGCTCTTTGTCGTGCTGCGCATTGCCTACATCATGATGTACATCGCAGACCTGGCCAAAGCCCGCTCGGCCATCTGGGCGTGTGCACTTTTTATCAATATCGTCATTCTTTTTTCCGGCTTTCGTTGACACATGCGTCGCGAGTGTGAAAGTTACCTCTGGTAACGCGATCACCTTCGGTAAAAACCCGCACGGGATCACCCCGATGCGGGTTTTTTTATGCCTCGATAAGCTTGTGACATCAAAAAAAGAGAGAGGCTTGCATGAATCGCCAACCCCTGATTTCCCGCCGGGCTTTTGCCGGTGGCACCGCACTGGCAGCAGCAACGCTGGCATTGCCGGTGCTTCGCGCGCAGCCCAGGCTCGAGAAAACAAAAATTGCGCTGGCGGTCGGCGGCAAGGCTGCGTTCTATTACCTGCCTCTCACCATTTCCGAGCAACTGGGGTATTTCAAGGCCGAAGGCCTGGACATTGAAATCAGCGACTTCGCCGGTGGCGCACGCGCGCTGCAGGCCGTGGTGGGCGGCTCTGCCGACGTCTGCTCGGGTGCTTTCGAGCACACCATCAACCTTCAGTCCAAAAACCAGATGTTCCAGGCTTTTGTGCTGCAGGGCAGGGCGCCGCAAATCGCTTTTGGCGTCTCGACCAAAAACATGCCCAACTACAAAACGGTCGCGGACCTGAAGGGCAAGAGAATCGGTGTGTCTGCGCCGGGGTCGTCCACCAACATGATGGCCAACCTGGTACTTTCGCGCGCAGGCCTCAAACCCGGCGACGTGAGTTTTATCGGAGTCGGCACTGCGGCGGGCGCACTGACCGCGATGCGTTCGGGGCAGATCGATGCCATGAGCAATACCGACCCGGTCATGACCATGCTCGAGCAAAAGGGCGAGGTAAAGATCATCAGCGATACGCGCACCCTCAAGGGCACGATCGAAGTTTTTGGCGGTTCCATGCCGGCGGCCTGCCTGTACGCCCCGATAGAGTTCGTCCAGAAAAATCCCAACACTTGCCAGGCACTGGCCAATGCGATCGTGCATGGGCTCAAATGGCTGCAGACGGCAGGCCCCGGTGACATCATCAAGACCGTGCCCGAGAGCTACCTGCTGGGTGACCGGGCGCTGTACCTTGCGTCATTCAACAAGGTGCGTGAGTCGATCTCGCTTGACGGCATCATTCCTGATGATGGCGCGCGCACGGCGCTCAAGGCACTGGCAAGCTTTGACCCCAGCATCAAGGCCGACAAGATCGACATCGCCAAGACCTATACCAACGAGTTTGCGCGCAAGGCCAAGGACCGATTCAAAGCTTGAGCCCCCACGCTCCCCACTGCGTGTGGTTCGCTGCCCCCCGAGGGGGCGCTGCGCCTGCGGCCCGGCAAAGCCGGTTCCGCGGCCCCTGCTGGTGAAGACGGATGCCCGCGTTGATCGTTCGGTGCTCTCCAATCCCTCCTCTTTGACCTGCCTCGTGCAAGCACCTTGCTGTAAGCTCCCGCCATGCCAGAACCCGACGACGCCTACGCCCTGGAGTTGATCAACATCAGCTGTACCTTTCACTCGCGCGACGATGCGGGCCAGCGTTATACGGCGGTGAGCGACACTACCTTGCGCATACGGGCCGGTGAATTCGTTTCGGTTGTCGGGCCTACAGGGTGCGGTAAATCCACGTTGCTCAATATTGGTGCCGGTTTGCTGGAGCCGTCTTCCGGCGAGGTTCGGGTGTTTGGCCAGCCGCTGGGCGGCATCAACACCCGCGCCGGCTACATGTTCCAGACCGAAGCTTTGATGCCATGGCGCAGCGCCATCGCCAATGTGATGATGGGATTGCAATACCGGGGCATTCCCGACGATGAAGCCCGCCGCCAGGCGCAGGCCTGGCTGGAACGTGTGGGCCTGGGCGAGTTCGGTGACCGCTATCCGCACCAGCTTTCGGGCGGCATGCGCAAACGCACCGCACTGGCCCAGGTGCTGGCACTGGACCCCGACATCATCCTGATGGACGAGCCGTTCAGTGCGCTGGATATTCAGACACGCCAGCTCATGGAAAACGAAGTGCTGGACCTGTGGGCTGCCAAGAAAAAGGCGGTGCTGTTCATCACGCACGATCTGGACGAAGCCATTGCCATGAGCGACAGGGTGGTGGTGCTGTCGGCTGGCCCCGGCACGCATCCCATCGGCGAATTCGCGATTGACCTGCCGCGCCCGCGTGACGTGGCGGAGGTGCGCAGCCAGCCGCGTTTTGTGGAGCTGCACAAACAGATCTGGGACGTGCTGCGCGATGAAGTGCTTAAAGGCTATGCACAGCAACTCAAGAAGGCAGCCTGATCATGTGGCGCCATCTCAAGCCCTCTGAAAGCAATCTCCGCGCATGGCAAGTCGGTTTGCTGGTATTCATTCTGATCGGCTGGCACCTGGCGTCGCGCGACCAGAAAATTGCTTTTTTCCTGGGCGAGCCGATCAAGGTGGCCGGCAAGATATGGAGCTGGTTCATGCCCTTTGGCTTCGGGCCGAGCGGCCTGTTCCCCGATGGACTGGCAGGCAACGCCGACATCTACCTTCATCTGGGCACCACCCTGCTGGAAACTGTGTTGGCCTTCGGCATAGGCACGGCGCTGGGCCTGGCCTGCGGGCTGTGGCTGGCCTTGGCCCCTACGGCCAGCGCGATCCTGGACCCTTACATCAAAGCCGCCAACTCGATGCCGCGGGTGATTCTGGCGCCGATCTTCTCGCTGTGGCTTGGCCTTGGCATCTGGAGCAAGGTAGCGCTGGCGGTCACGCTGGTATTTTTCATCGTGTTTTTCAATGTTTACCAGGGTGTGAAAGAGGTCAGCCCGGTGGTGCTGGCGAATGCCCGCATGCTGGGCGCCAACCAGCGCCAGCTGTTGCGCACGGTGTACCTGCCAAGCGCGACCAGCTGGGTGTTTTCCAGCCTGCATACCTCTGTGGGCCTGGCGTTTGTCGGAGCCGTCGTGGGTGAATACCTGGGGTCGGCGCGCGGAGTGGGCTACCTGATTTTGCAGGCCGAGGGCACGTTTGACGTGAACACGGTGTTTGCCGGCATCGTGGTGCTGACGGCGTTCGCCCTCGTGCTGGACGGCATTGTTGGCAAGCTGGAGAAGCGGCTCATGAAATGGCAGCCGCGCACCGGTGAGACAGAAAAACTCTGACGTTTTCCCTGTACCGCAACTCTTCCTGTCGTCCTACAGCCTGTGGCCGGGCGGCTCCTTAAAGTCGTGGCTGCCTGCACCGCTTCTGCCATGCGCAGCAGCGGCGAGCCGGCTTCACTCCAAGGACACACCATGAATCTTTCACTCAGCATCGGCCCCATCGTGTCGCTCATCGCGGGGATCCTTATCCTGCTGATACCGCGCCTGCTCAATTACATCGTGGCGATTTACCTGATCGTCATCGGCCTGATCGGGCTGTTCGGCAGCGGTTCGTTCAAGCTGTAGCAGCAGCCCGCAGTTGGTGACTGCTGAAGTGCGTGCTCCGGAGCGTCAACGTTTTTTGGACTTGACGACCGTCTTGGTATTGCTGCGTTTGGTCACTTTCGCGGAACTGCCGCGACTGCGGCTGGAGGCTGAGGCCTGGCTTTTGGAGGCGTGGCTTTTGACCGGAAGAAAAACCACCACCTGATGGCCCAGTTTGAAAGCGCTGGAAGTGCTGACATTGTTCCATTCGGCAACGCTGGCAGCGCTCAGGCCGTAGCGCTTGGCAATGGTCGCGACCGATTCGCCCTTGCGGGCCTTGACGGTGGTGCGGCGCGTCACGACTTCAGGAGCGAACGAGACCTGCGCGGTATCCGCAACGTGGCTGGTAACGTCGTTTTCAACCTTGGCTGAACGCGGCACCAGCAAGGTCGAACCGGCCTTGATGAGCATGCGCGGCGGTATGTTGTTGACGCTGCGCAGATCGGCTTCACTCATGCCGGTACGCCGCGCCGCTTCGGCCGGGTTCATGGTGCTGGGGGCTGACCAGGCGGTCCAGCTGGCGTATTGCCCCTGGGTGTAGGCCTCGAAATTACGTTGGAACACCGTAGCGTTATCCCAGGGAAGCAGGATCTGGGGCGTCCCCGCCGCAATGATGACGGGGCGGTGCGCCGAAGGGTTCAGTGCCTTGAAGTCTTCAATCTTGACGTCGGCAAGGCGTGCGGCCAGGGCCACATCAATGTCGCGTGTGATCAGCACCTGCTGAAAATAAGGGTGGTTTTCGATCAACGGCAGCTCGGTGCGAAATGCCTGGGGATTGGCCACAATGTTCTTGACGGCCTGCAGCTTGGGCACATAGAGCCGGGTTTCTGCCGGCATGTTCAGGTCGGTGTAGCTGGTGCCCAGTCCCGCTCTCTGGTTTTTGGCAATGGCGCGGCCCACACTGCCTTCACCCCAGTTATAGGCCGCCAGCGCCAGATGCCAGTCGCCAAACATGCCATGCAGCTTTTGCAGGTAGTCCAGCGCTGCTCGGGTGGAAGCCAGTACGTCGCGCCGGTCGTCACGGAAAGCATTTTGCTTCAGGTCGAAATATTTACCGGTGGCCGGCATGAACTGCCACATGCCGGCGGCTTTGGCGCTGGAAACGGCTTGCGGGTTAAAAGCGCTTTCGATGAACGGCAGCAGGGCCAGTTCCGTCGGCATCTGGCGGCGCTCGAGTTCTTCAACGATATGAAAAAGGTATTTGCTGGAGCGCTCGGTCATGCGCAGGATATAGTCCGGCCGGCTGGCATACCACTGCTCGCGATCCGTCACCAGCTCATTTTGCAGGTCGGGCATGGCGAAGCCGCGGCGAATACGGTCCCATAGTTCCTTGGGAGGTTCCGTGGAGGCGATCTGGTAAGAGCCGATCTGACCTGGTGTGATGGCTTGAAGCGGGCCGCCCGGCACTTGCGGTTTGGCGGTGGGGCTTGTTCCTGTTGTGAGGACCGGGTCACCCGGCATGCCGGGTGGCTGTGTGGCGCAGCCCGCTAGCAGCGTCGCCACAAGCAGAAACGCCAGCGGAACAATACGGAAATTGATGAGTTTGGGAAGAGGAGCGGCTGCAGTGGTTCGGTCGTGTGGCGTCATTTGAATTGGTTTTTCCACTGCCGGATGGCGGCAAATACGGTGTTGTCGTCTCGGGCCGACGCATCAAAGTGCCGGGCAGCAGCCATGATAGTGGGTTGGCGGGTCCGCAAGAAGGGGTTGATCAGCAATTCCTGGGCCACAGAGGTCGGCAAGGTCGGCTTTTCCTGGGTGCGAAGCGCAACGCATTGCGCCTGATACGCCGCCAGGTCGATGTTTTCCGGCTCGACCGCCATGGCAAAGCGCAGATTGCTGAGTGTGTATTCATGGGTACAACAGACGACGGTGTTGCCGGGCAACGCAGCCAGCTTGTCGAGCGAGGTCAGCATTTGCGCCGGTGTACCCTCAAACAAACGTCCGCAGCCTCCCGAGAACAGCGTGTCGCCGCAAAACAGCAGCGGCCTGCCGTTCACCTCGGGCGTGTAGAAAGCAATGTGGCCTGCGGTATGGCCAGGTACATCAATCACCTGAAAATTAAGACCAAGGGCTTTCGCTGTGTCGCCACCGCTGAGGGGCGTGTATGGCCGCGGAATGTGTTCGGTGGCCGGGCCCCAGACCTGAGCACCTGTTGCCTCGCGAAGGGCATCTACGCCGCCTGTATGGTCTGCATGGTGATGCGTGACTAGAATCGACTCCAGTTGCAACGCATGCTGCTCCAGGGTGCGCTGCACCGGCCCGGCATCTCCCGGGTCCACGACCAGGGCGCGCCTGCCGTCATGCAACAACCAGAGGTAGTTGTCGTCAAAGGCAGGAATGGGAATCAAATACATACAGTGGTCTCAATGAGCTCTGAAATTATAGGTTTGACGGACTGGCTGAAGACCCCTCCCGGTGGCTATCTTCTGGACTGGGAGCGCGCGCATTTTGACCAGGCCGTCGGTGACGTTTTTGGTTACCACGCCCTGCAACTGGGCCTGCCGGAGCTCGACGCCCTGCAAGCCAATCGCATGCCGCACAAATGGCTGGCGCTGGATTCATTGCCGCCGCCATCTGAACCCGGAAAGTCCCCGGCTACAGATACGAGCGGCCGCACGGCCGCAAGTTCCCGGCGCGCGGCGCTCCTGACCGATGCGGGAGCACTTCCATTCCCGGAGAACAGCCTGGACCTGGTGGTATTGCCGCACACGCTCGAACTTAGCAGCGACCCGCATGCCAGCCTGCGCGAGGTGAGCCGGGTACTTGTTCCGGAAGGGCGGGTGGTCATCAGCGGCTTCAACCCGACCAGCTTGTGGGGGCTGCGCCAGCGCCGCGGCCACATCTACCAGCGTTGGGGGTATGACAACCTGTTTCTTCCCAAAACAGGCGAGTTCATCGGCTACTGGCGCCTTCGCGACTGGCTGAGGCTGCTGGACTTTGAGGTAGAGTCGGGGCGCTTCGGCTGCTACCGGCCGGCGCTCACAAGTCAGGCCTGGCTGGACCGGTTCGAGTGGATGGATGCGGCGGGGGAACGCTGGTGGCCAATTTTTGGCGCTGTTTATTTCCTCGCGGCGGTCAAGCGTGTACGGGGAGTCCGCTTGCTTGAGCCCGCCTGGAAGGCGCGAAGGGCGCCGGCGACGGCACCCGCCGCGATAGCCAACAAGGAGCCGCTCACCCGATCATCCCGCTCTCAGCCGCCTGCCTGATTTTCTTTAACCACCGGCTGCTCTTTGGAGCTTCCCGGGAGCATTTGTAACGCATGACCGACACACCAACAGGCACAACGCCACAACCACAACACGTCGTGATCTATACCGACGGCGCATGCAAGGGAAACCCCGGCCCCGGAGGTTGGGGGGCGCTGCTGGCAATGGGCGGCACCGAAAAAGAGCTATTTGGCGGCGAACTTGGCACTACCAACAACCGCATGGAAATGACTGCCGTCATCGAGGCGCTGGCGGCGCTGAAGCGGCCCTGCAGCGTGACGCTTTACCTGGACAGCGAATACGTACGCAAGGGCATTACCGAGTGGATTCACGGCTGGAAAGCCCGGGGCTGGCGTACAGCGGCCAAGGCGCCGGTCAAGAATGTGGATCTCTGGCAGCGCCTGGACGCCCTTGTCGTCTCCAGCGGCCACAAAATCGACTGGCGTTGGGTCAAGGGCCATGCCGGTGACCCCGGCAACGAGCGTGCCGACGCACTGGCCAACAAAGGCGTGGAACGCGCGCTCGGCCGCTTGTAACAAAGACCTGTCAGGGAGTCTGAAGCCGGGGTGGGAACATGTGCGCAAAACACGCACCAAACAGCCTTGGCCCACACAAAAAAACTGCGCCTTCCGGAACGCACCATAAGCGTACATAGCATCCGCACCGTTTTGCTCGCCCGCGCCGTTTGGTAAAGCCGTTGTAAAGCTACCGCGCTCACCCTGCGCAGAGGCCAGAAAAAGGCTGCGCGCGCCATGGTGTCCTGCTACATTGGAAGTTTGTATCTCTTTGTATAACAAGTTTTCCTCCCCATGGCATCAAAAGCAATTTACACAGCGGTCGCGGTAGCGGGCATAGCGGTCGCCTCGGGTGCTGCCTGGTGGCTGCAAAAACCCAAGGCGCAGGGCGGTGCGGCCGAGTCTTCTCCGGTTGCCTCGACGGGCCAGGGCGCCGGCAATGGCACCAACGGCGCCGCCGCTGGAAAACCGGTGACCGTGGAAGCCGCGAAGGTGGAACTCGCCAGACTGTCGGATGACACCTCGGCCGTGGGCAGTTTGCGTTCGCGCCGCGGCGTGGTCTTGCGCCCCGAGGTCAGCGGGCGCATCACCCAGCTCAATTTCACCGATGGCCAGCGTGTGCGCAAAGGCCAGGTTCTGGTGCAGTTCGACGACCAGTTGCCGTTGGCGCAGGTGCAGCAAAGCCAGGCCGAACTGTCGATCGCGCGGGCCAACCAGAAGCGCAACCAGGAACTGGTGGCGCAAAACTTCATCAGCCAGCGCTCGCTCGATGAAAGCGCCGCCAACCTGCAGGTGGCCGAGGCCAAGCTGTCGCTGGCCAAGGCCACGGCCGCGCGGCTGAAGATCGTCGCGCCATTTGACGGCATCGCCGGTATCCGGCTCGTGAACGTGGGCGACTACCTGAAAGACGGCGCGGACATCGTCAACATCGAGGACATCGAGGCCATCTTTGTCGATTTCCGGCTGCCCGAACGCTTCCAGAACAAGGTCAGGCGCGGCCAGACAGCTGTCCTCGACATCGACGCCTTGCCAGGGCGCAAATACAACGCGCAAATCCAGGCCATCGACCCGCTGATCGACGCCAATGGCCGCTCCATTGGCATCCGCGGCTGCATCGACAACCGCCAGCTGCAGCTGCGGCCCGGCATGTTCGCCCGGGTCAACACGGTGTTCGGCGTGCGCGAGAACGCGCGCGTGGTGCCCGAGGAAGCGATTGTCCCGCAGGGCGGCCGGCAGTTCGTCATCAAGCTGCTGGAAGGCCCGAACGAGCAGACCCGCACGACCAAGCGCGTGGAAGTCAAGGTCGGCCTGCGCAGCCCCGGCAAGGTCGAGATCCTCGAAGGCCTGGAGTCCGGCGACGTGGTGGTTGCGACCGGCCAGCAGCGCGTGCAGCGTGACGGCACCGTGGTGGCCGTGGTGGATCTGGCCGCAAATGCTTCTGCCCGCGCGGGCAACGCAAAAGCTGCCGCTGCCGGTACTGCGCCCGCGGCAGCTGCCGCAACGGCCCCTGCGGCTGCGGCCACGCCGGCCAAAGCTGTGGCCGCCGCACCGCAAGCGCCGCCGGCAGGCCCCAACCCTTGTGGCGTGGTGGTGTCGGAGGCCCCAGGAGCCCTGGTGCCGGTGCGTAGCGTGGCCCCAGCCGAACGCCGCCCGGCCGGCCCGCCAGCGCGCGACCCCGCTTGAGCGGCCGCCGCGCCATAGCCCCCACAGGCCCTTATGCAACTCGCTGAAGTTTCCATACGCCGCCCGGTCTTTGCCACCGTGCTGTCCCTCCTCATCGTGCTGGTTGGCGCGGTGAGCTTCAACCGCCTTTCGGTGCGTGAGTATCCCAAGATCGATGAACCCGTTGTGACCGTGAGCGTGCGCTATGCAGGCGCATCCGCGGAGGTCATAGAAACGCAGGTGACCAAGCCGCTGGAAGATTCCATCGCAGGCATTGATGCTGTCGACGTCATCACCTCCATCAGCCGTGCCGACCAGGCGCAGATCAGCGTGCGTTTCAGGCTCGAAAAAGACGCTGACTCGGCTGCCGCTGAAGTACGCGACCGTACGTCGCGGGTGCGCAACCGGCTGCCTCAGGCGATTGAAGAGCCTGTGATCGCCAAGGTTGAGGCCGATGCCTTTCCGGTCATCCAGGTGGCTTTTTCCAGCGATTCACTGACGCCGCTGCAGATCAACGACCTGGTCAACCGCATCGTCAAGCCGCGCCTGCAGACCGTGACCGGCGTGGCCGACGTGCGCGTCTTTGGCGAGCGCAAGTACGCCATGCGCGTCTGGCTGGATACCGACAAGCTTGCCTCCTACAAGCTGACCACGCAGGACGTGGAAGACGCCATCAGCCGCAGCAACCTCGAGCTGCCGGCCGGCCGCATCGAGTCCCAGCAGCGCGAATTCAGCGTGACCTCGCAGACTGACCTCGTCAGGCCCGCGCAGTTCCGCGAGATCGTCATCAAGAATGTGAACGGCTTTTCCGTCAAGGTGCGTGACGTCGCGCGCGTGGAGGAGGGCGCGGCCGACGAGCGCACGGCGGTCAGGCTCAACGGCCGCTCCGCTGTGGCAGTCGGCGTCATCCGCCAGGCAACGGCCAACCCGCTGGACCTGTCCAGGGGTGTGCGGGAGGCCTTCCCCAAGCTGAAGGCCGACCTGCCGTCCGACATGCTGATTGACGTCGCCAACGACAACTCGGTGTTCATCGACCGTTCCGTGAACAACGTGTACCACACCATCGCCGAGGCGATTGTGCTGGTGGCCCTGGTGATCTTTGTGTTCCTGCGCACCCTGCGTGCCTCCATCATCCCCATCGTCACCATCCCGGTGAGCCTGATCGGCACCTTCGGCATGATGGCGCTGGCGGGCTTCACCATCAACACGCTGACCCTGCTGGCGCTGGTTCTGGCTATCGGCCTGGTGGTGGACGATGCCATCGTGATGCTGGAAAACATCTTCCGGCACATTGAGGAGGGCATGGACCCGTTCTCGGCCGGCATCAAGGGCGCGCGTGAGATCGGCTTTGCCGTGGTCACCATGACGGCCACGCTGGTAGCCGTGTATGCGCCGCTGGCGTTTACGCCGGGCCGCACCGGGCGGCTCTTCGTGGAGTTTGCCCTGGCGCTTGCCGGTGCGGTGGTGGTGTCGGGCTTTGTGGCGCTGACGCTGACGCCCATGATGTGCACCCAACTGCTCAAGCACAATCCCAAGCCCAATCGTTTTGACCGGTTCATGGAGCGGGCGTTGACGTCGATTTCCGACCGTTACGGCTCGGTGCTGCGCTGGGTCGTCACCACACGTTACGTACCCGCGGCGGAGGAAGGCGCTGCCGGCCGGCCCTCGCTTGCCCAGCGGCTCAAGGGCATGGCCTTGCAGGCCCGCTGGCTTGTCATCGGCGTGATGGTGCTCAGTGCCCTGGCCATCGCGCTGGTGTTCCCGAGCATGAAGCAGGAGCTTTCGCCCATTGAAGACCGCGGGGTAATTCTGGCCAACGTCAATGCCCCTGACGGCGCCACGCTGGACTACACCAACCGCTATGCCAGGGCGCTGGAAAAAATGGGTGAACCCTTTCCCGAGTTCGACCGTATTTTTGCCAACGTGGGCAACCCGACGGTGGCGCAGGCCAGCGTGGTGTACCGCACAGTCGACTGGGACAAGCGTACGCGCTCCACCATCGACATGGCACGCGAGCTGCAGCCCAAATTCAACGCACTGCCCGGTGTTACCGCCTTTCCGATCACACCGCCGTCCCTCGGGCAGGGCTTTCGCGAACGGCCGCTCAATTTTGTGATCCAGACCTCCGACAGTTACCAGAACCTGAACACCGTGGTGCGCCAGATGCTGGAAGAGATCGCCAAAAACCCCGGCATCGTCTCGCCCGACGTAGACCTGCGGCTGAACAAGCCAGAGCTGCGCATTGAGGTGGAGCGGGACAAGGCGGCCGACCTCGGCGTCAGCATCCAGGTTGTCGCGAAGGCCATCGAGACCCTGCTGGGCGGGCGCAACGTGACGCGCTACAAGCGCGATGCCGAGCAGTACGACGTGATCGTGCAGACCGAAGCCAGCGGCCGCACCACGCCTGAAGACATCGACCGCATTTATGTGCGGGGCCGCAACGACGCGATGATTCCGCTGTCGGCACTGGTGAAGGTGCGTGAAAGCGTGTCACCTCGCGAGTTGAACCATTTCGGCCAGCGTCGCTCGGTGTCCATCACGGCCAGCCTTGCGGGCGACTATTCGCTGGGCGAAGCGCTCAAGTTCATGGACCAGACCGCCGCCAAGGTGCTCAAGACCGGCTACAGCACCGACCTGAACGGCACCTCGCGCGAGTTCAGAAACTCGCAGGGCGCCCTGGCCATTGTGTTTGTATTGGCACTGGTGTTTATTTTCCTGGTGCTGGCCGCACAGTTTGAAAGTTTTATCGATCCGCTGGTCATCATGCTGTCGGTGCCGCTGTCCATGATCGGGGCCTTGCTGGCACTCAAATGGTCGGGCGGCTCTCTCAATGTGTATTCCCAAATTGGTCTGATCACGCTGGTTGGCCTGATCACCAAGCACGGCATCCTGATTGTGGAGTTCACCAACCAGTTGCGCGGGCAGGGCATGGAAATGATCGACGCGCTGGTCAAGGCGTCATCGCAGCGCCTTCGCCCCATCATGATGACGACTGGTGCCATGGTGCTGGGAGCCTTGCCGCTGGCCCTGGCCAAGGGCGCGGGTGCCGAAAGCCGCACGCAGATCGGCTGGGTTATCGTGGGGGGCATGTCGCTGGGCACTTTGCTCACTGTGTTTGTGGTGCCCACCATGTACACGCTGTTTGCCCGCAAGGCGGTCCCAGGGGCCAACAAGGCCATTGCCAGGGAGCAACCCGATGAACACCTTGAACACCCGGAGTACGTGGCGAAATGATCATGAGGAACCGCGTGCCCCAGGCCGGGTCCCTGGCATGCTGATGAGAAAACCGGTTTGACCGCAAACCCAGCGGGCCGAATCCGTACAGTTGCTTCTTTTCTCCTGATTCCGTTCCTGCTTGCGCTGGCCCATACGGCTTCTGCGCAAGCCCAGGAAGCGCCTGGAACGGGCGCATATGGCGTGCAGTTCTTCTGTTCACCGTCCCAGCTGGAGCGGCTCGGCCCCCACATGTTCCGATATCTCCAGCAGCTCGGCATTCCAGCCCGCCTGGTTCAGGAAACTGTCGACAAGCCGCGGGGCACCATGACGTATTCCCTGCTGGGCTCAGGCGCGGCCGTGAGCACCCTGTTTTTGGCGCAACGCCCGGAGCTGGCGATCAAGGACGAGGTAGTGCTGGTGCCGGTGAGAAACAACAAGACACGCAAGCTCAAGACGGTTTCCAAAAAAGAAATCCTGTTGGCCCTTTTGCACCCGGGCCGATTGACCGAATTCAGGGGAAAGGCTTGCGATGTGCAGGCATTGGCCGACCATGTCGGGATTCGCCAGAACACCGTGATCTGGGCAGAGGTGCTGGAATGGGGCTGGCCAGAGGGTGGCCCTGCCAAGTGGAATGCCCGCTATTGGATCAATGGAACGCCCAAGCTTCGTACCCCTTTGCACAAAGCCCTCAATGACATGTTTTTTGAGCAGGGGAAATACGAGATAGGCTGCTACGCCGCGACCAAGGTGGTATTCGCCCAGGGTGCACTGGATTACTTCCGCCGCGTCAAGAAGGACGTGGGCAGGGCGCAAGGCGTGGAGCGGCGATTACTGGCCGATGGTGAGCCGCTGGTTGACCTGGAACCCGGCCGTATGTGGAGTTTTGAAACGGATTTTGATCCGCTGGAGCTTGAACGGCCAGGCAAGGTCTTGCGCATGGTGGGCGGTGTTGCCGCCGGCAACTTTGTCCCGGGCGATTGGGCTTATTTTCTGAACACCGACCAGCGCACCAGCCAGAAAACGGGGTATGAAGGCTCCAATGCCATCTATCTGGGCGGCAACCGGTTTGACGACTATTACAACGACAACGACCACCACTACACCTACGAGGAAAAACTCAGTGAGGTCTATCAGTGGCGTCATGATGTTTTCAGCCGGCAGCGCGATGCCGCAAAAATACAGCACCTGGCCGCGCATGACTACGAACGCCTGAACGCAACGCCGGAAAACGGCGGCTTGCTGATGAGCTTTCGGGTTGTGCCCTATTTTTTCGGCTACGAAGACCTACCCCCGTTAACGGGCACCCGGAACGACTAGGGTCTGCCAGCGCCGTGCATTCAAGGGATTTACAGGGCGCCCTCAAACATGAGGACGTCAACCGGGTCCCCTGCAGCGACATTGCCCTGCGCATGGTGAAGCACCATCAGGCCGTTGGCCTCGGCCATGGAGCGCAAGACGCCCGAGCCCTGGCTGCCGGTGGTCCGGACCTCCAGGGAGCCGTCGGGCGCGGTGGATACCCAGCCGCGCTGGTATTCGGTACGCCCCGGTTTCTTGCGAATGGGCTCCAGGCTGCGTGCCTTGAGCAACGGCGCCGGCGCGGCGCTGGCGCCCATCATCTGGAGCAGGGCGGGGCGCACAAAGGCCAGGAACGTCACCATCACCGCAACGGGATTGCCGGGCAAGCCAAAAAGGATGGCGCCGTTGGGGTTGGGATTTGGGTATGAGTGTGGGGTGCTATCTTTTTCATAGCTGCTTGCGCCTGTAACTATTGGGTTAGAGGTCGATTTCTCTATTGAAATCCGTCCCACGGCCATGGGCCGGCCTGGCCGCATCGCAATGCGCCAGAAAGCCACGTCGCCCAGCTTCTTCATCATGGCCTTGGTGAAGTCTGCTTCGCCCACGCTGACACCGCCGGAGGTGATGACAGCGTCGGCCTCGGTTGCCGCGCGTTTGAATGCGGCCTCCAGAAGCGCCGGCTCGTCACGCACCACGCCCATGTCGATGACCTCGCAGCCCAGCCGGCTGAGCATGCCGAAGACGGTGTAGCGGTTGCTGTCATACACCGCGCCTTCGCGCGGTGCTTCGCCCAGCGACAAAATCTCATCGCCAGTGGAGAAGTAGGCCACCCGCAGCGGCCGCCAGGTGGCCAGTGTTTTAAGGCCCAAAGAGGCTGCAAGCCCAAGGCGGGCGGGCGTAATACGCTCACCTTTTAATAGCGCCGGCCGGCCTTGCATGAGGTCCTCGCCGCGCAGCCGGCGGTTGTCGCCGGGCCGGAGCAAACCCGACGGGATGCTGATGCGCGAGCCCTGGCCATCCTGGTGCAGGGTGACAAACTCCTGCGGCACCACGGTGTCCAGGCCGGAGGGCATGATGGCGCCGGTCATGATCTTGACGCACTGGCCTGGCCCGGCGCTGCCTTGCCAGGCTTTGCCCGCCAGCGCTGTTCCGTCGGCCACCTGCAGCTCGAGCGCCTTGCCTGCAGCCAACTGCCCACCATCGAAGGCATAACCGTCCATAGCAGAGTTGTCGTGCGGCGGCACGTCAAACGGCGAAACCACATCCTGGGCCAGCACCCGCCCGAAAGCCTCCATCAAGGGCAACTCGAGCTGCTCCTGCACCGGCATAACCAGCCGCGACAGGAAGTCCAATACCTGGTCGGCAGACAGGGCCTGGGGGTCGTAGCCTTGCAGCTCCGCGGCAATCTGGTCGAGTGTTTTCACGGCTGGCGGGATTCCAGCTGGTGCAGCTCGGCCAGTGTGTTGGCGTTGAAGAAGCTGCGGCTGTCGTCGCCGGGTTTGTCAAACGGCACGATGGCTGTTTTGTGCTGCGCCGTCCAGGCGTCTATCTTGCGGCCGCCACTGTGGGTGAAGCGCACCAGGCTTTCCAGCATGTGGGTACCCATGAGGCAAAACACCGGTTGGGGCCTGAGCTGCCCATCTTCTTCGGGCGCCGCCGCCACGGCAAAGTCAGCACCGTCCTGCGCAAGTGCTTCGGCAAGCCGTGCCACCAGGTCGTCGGGAAACAGCGGGGTGTCGCAGGGCACAGTCAACAGGTAAGGGGTTTCACAACGCTCCAGGCCCGTCAGGAATCCTGCCAGCGGCCCGGCAAACTCGCCCAGCCCGGTACTGTCGGGCCACACCGGAACGCCGAATGATTCATAAGCGGACAGGTTGCGGTTGGCATTGATCATCACGTCACCGACCTGGGGCGACAGCCGCATCAGCGTGTGCAGGGCGAGAGGAACGCCGTTGAAGTTCTGCAGGCCTTTGTCGACCCCGCCCATGCGCGAACCACGGCCACCGGCGAGGATCACGCCGGTGATGGCTTCGGCGTGGATGGGCATGGTGTTGTGGTCGTGGGTTGTCAAATCAGCCGCCTATGTAGCTCATCTCAACGCGCTTGGCGTTGTTTGAATCGGGTGTGCTGGTGTCAGCGGGCATCGCAGCGCGCAACTCCGAATAGCGGTCATCGCGCCCTTGCCAGATATGGGCCACAGCCGCCGCGATCTGGTCGTCGCCGTAGCCGCCGCGCAGCAGGGCGCGCAAGTCCTGGCCCTGGCTGGCAAACAGGCATAAAAACAGCTTGCCCTCGGTCGATAGCCTTGCCCGGTTGCAGTCGCTGCAAAAAGCCTGGGTCACGCTGCTGATCACGCCAATCTCGCCAGCGCCATCGGCATAACGCCAGCGCTCGGCGGTCTCACCAGCGTAGTTGGGGTCTATGGCTACCAAGGGAAATTCGGCGTTGAGGCGTTCCACCACCTGGGCTGAAGGCAGGACCTCGTCCATGCGCCAGCCGTTGGTGGCGCCCACGTCCATGTATTCGATGAAGCGCAACACCGCCCCGCTGTGGCGGAAATGCCGGGCCATGGGTACGATCTCGGCGTCGTTGGTGCCGCGTTTGACCACCATGTTGACCTTGAGCGGCGCCAGGCCAACCTTTTGCGCCACTTCGATGCCCTTGAGCACGTCGGCTACCGGAAAGTCCACATCGTTCATGCGACGGAAGATGGTGTCGTCCAGCGCATCAAGGCTCACGGTGACGCGCTGCAGTCCAGCATCCTTGAGGGATTGGGCTTTTTTGGCGAGCAGCGAGGCGTTGGTGGTCAGCGTGATGTCCAGCGGCTTGCCCTGCGGCGTTTGCAGCTTCGCCAGCATTTCGATCAGTATCTCCAGGTGCTTGCGCAGCAGCGGCTCGCCGCCCGTCAGCCGGATTTTCTCGACCCCATGAGCCACAAAAATCTTCGCCAGGCGCGTGATTTCCTCAAAACTCAGCAGCGAGGTTTGCGGCAGGAAAGCGTAGTCCTTGTCGAATACCTCGCGCGGCATGCAGTAGCTGCAGCGGAAATTGCAGCGATCCGTCACGCTGATGCGCAAATCCCGCAGCGGCCGGCCCAGCGTGTCGCTCAGCAGGCCCGTCGGGGCAGACAACCGGGCAGGGATATGCGGTACGCGGCTTGCGTAGCGAATATCTGCCAGCGGAATGATTTTGTCGGTCGTCATCGTGAGGAGCCCAAAGGGAGAATTTACCCCATTGGCCCGGCTGGGGCACTAAAACCAGGCCTTATCCCCAAAGAGGGATTGGCTCACCCCCGTCCAGGCTCACTTCGTGTAGCCCGTTCCCCCCTCAAGGGGGCGGCGCCTGGGGCCGGCGAAGCCGAAAAATTGGCACACCCCTATCGGGCTCACTTCGTGTAGCCCTTTTCCCCTTGCAGGGGACGGTGCCTGCGGCCCGGCAAAGCCGGTTCCGCGGCACCCATTGGTGAAATACCTCGCACTGGTTACGCACAGAACTCTTAAACCCAGCATGAGCCGCGGGACTGGCTTTGCCGGGCCGCAGGCGGGCGGCCCCCTCGGGGGGCAGGGAGCTACACGAAGTGAGCGACCGTGGGGGCTCTACACACACCGGGCGCCGTCTACTTCCAGGCATACACCGCTGATGAAGTCCGCTTCGTCGCTGGCCAGGTAAAGCGCGGCATTGGCCACATCCAGCGCGGTCGAAAAACGTCCCAGCGGAATGCTCGCGCGAAACTTCGCCTTGCGTTCTTCATCCAGCGGGCCACCCGCGAATTCGGCCGAGAGGCCTGTGTCGGGGTTGAATACCGGGTTGATGCAATTAACCCGGATGTTATCGGGGCCGAGCTCGGCCGCCAGCGACTTGGAGGTCGTGATGACGGCCCCCTTGGAGCCGTTGTACCAGGTCAGGCCAGGACGGGGGCGTACCCCCGCCGTCGACGCAATGTTGATGAAACTGCCCCCGCCTTGCTCGCGAAATACCGGCGTGGCGTGGATGGTAGCCAGGTAAATGCTCTTGACGTTGATGGCGTAGCACTTGTCGAAATCGTCTTCGCTGACATCAAGTGCTGGCTGGTTGCGGTGCGTCCAGCCGGCGTTGCTGACCATCACGTCGAGCCGGCCGTAGCGCTGCACAGCGGCAGCCACCAGCGCCTTGACCTCGGCGGACTTTGTGACGTCGGCGGCAAAGAACGAAGCTGTGCCGCCGGCCTTGACGATGGCAGCGACGACTTTCTCGCCCAGCGCCACATTGATGTCGTTGACGATGACCCTGGCGCCCTCGGCCGCCAGCCGCCGCGCGATGCCTTCCCCGATACCGCCTCCGGAGCCGGTCACGATGATGGATTTGTCCTTGACCCGCATGATTTTGTCTTTCTCGTAAAGGTTGCTGCCGGCGCACGCTGCCGTACGGTGGCGTGCGGCTTCCATTGCTTATTGTTGCTGATCACGGTGGTGCGGGTTTTCCCTCTGTCTCTCTCGCTTGACGGGATTCGTGAAACATGAAGTTACATCTACAATGCGCTTTATAAAAGGGAGGGATTTCATGAGTTATCAATTTGCCCGCACCGGTGCGGGTGCAGCCTTGTGTGCGCTGGTGCTTTTCGCGGGGACAGCGCACGCGCAACAATCCAGCAAGAACCTGGCACCCGGATTCTCGGAACGCGCAGCGGCCTCGAAGCTGGTTGTCGTGCCCGCAGACCTCGAGCTCTTTTCCATCGGTGCCGGCGGCGTGCAGGAGCCCAGGGCCGACTGGACCATGGCTGCCCAGAAAAACGTCAAGTCCGGTCTGGCTTCGAGCAAGCTCAAGTTGGGTTCTGACGTGATCGGGCTTGAAGAAAAAGACATGGACGAACTCGCGGACATCAACTCCCTGCACGGAGCTGTCGCGCAATCTGTTTTTCTGCACCACATGATTGGTGGTGTACTCAAGCTGCCCACCAAGAACGATGCCCTGAACTGGTCACTCGGAGATGCCGTCAAGCCTCTCAAGGACAAGACGGGGGCTGATTACGCCCTGTTCATCTGGATGCGCGACAGCTATGCCAGCAGCGAGCGCAAGGCCGCGATGATCGCCATGGCTGTGCTGGGCGTTGGGATTGCCGGGGGCGCGCAGATTGGCTATGCCTCGCTGGTCGATTTGAATAACGGGCGGATTGTCTGGTTCAATGATTTGCGCCGGGCCTCAGGTGACCTGAGGGAACCTGAGCCAGCCAAAGAAACCATCGAAGCCCTTCTCAAGGGCTTTCCGGTCGCCAGATGATGGGCATGCCGGCTGGCGGGCGCCGCGCTTTTTTGCGGTCGGCCTGCAAGCACTGCGTGGGCATGGGCGCCCTGTTGCCAGGCCTGTCAGCCTTTGGCCAGGAGAACCCTGCGGCTGCCTCCATCCCGCCTTTGCCCGCAGAGCGCTTTGCCCGCCCCGCGCTGGAAACGGATGAGGGCGGCCTGTGGGGAATGATGGACCGCGAGGAAACGCGCCTGCGGCGCAGTCCATTTACCGTACGTGACCCGCAACTGAGCCAATATCTGCAAGACTTGGTATGCCGTCTTGCGGGAGACCACTGCCCCGATATTCGTGTGCATGTGGTGCGTACGCCGCTCTTCAATGCCAGCATGGCGCCGAACGGCATGATGCAGGTCTGGACCGGCTTGCTGCTGCGCGCGGAGAATGAGGCGCAACTCGCTGCGGTACTGGGCCATGAAATCGGCCACTACATCGAACGGCACACGCTGGAGCGCCTGCGGGACCTGAGAAGCCGGGCCGCCTTTGCCCAGTTCATCGGCATGTTCGGCCTTGTCGGCGCCATTGGCCAGCTTGGTGCGCTGGCCGGCGCTTTCGCTTTTTCCCGGGACCACGAGACGCGGGCTGATCGTCTGGGCATGCGCCTCATGACCCGGGCGGGTTACGACGGCAGGCAGGCTGCGCAAGTGTGGGACAACCTGCTGGGCGAACTCAAGATCACGGGCGGTGAAGACGTTGGCAAACGCAGTCCCATGATGGCGACGCATCCCCCGCTGGAGACGCGCCGTGATGATCTGCTCCGCCTGGCAGGCGACGGCGGCGGTAAAACGGGTGCAGCGGAATATCAGCAGGTTATGTCCCGGCACCGCTTCGGGTGGCTGCAGGATGAAATCCGGCGTGGCCAGTTTGAAGAAAGCCTGGTGCTGTTCAATCGCCTGCTGTCGCGCAATCCCGAAGATGGCCAGGCGCTGTATGCGCGGGGTGAGGTGTATCGGTTGCGGGCAGGCAAGGAAGATCTTCAGGAGTCCCTGAACGACCTGACACGCGTGACCGCTCTTGAACAGGCTCCGGCCGAGGCTTTCAGGGCGCTCGGCCTGGTGCAAAAGCAGCGGACCGACACCGCCTCGGCCGTACAGGCCTTCGAAAAATACCTCACCGTCGCGCCTGAGGCAGCGGATGCGGGTCTTATTAAAAATTACATTGCGGAACTTAAACCATGAAAAAACTCCTGATCCTTCTTGCCTTCGCTTTCCTGTCGGGCTGCATGTCCATCACCAAGGTTGAAGGTGAGCAACTGGTCAATAACCGGCTGGCCGTCAAGGTGACCGACGCCTGGAACAAGGTTTCCCCTCCCGGCACCAAGCAGCCTTTTGACATGTGGACCCAGGAGGGGCTGACGCTTGACCATTTGCGCCTGTGGGCGGCCATCAAGCCAGGCCAGGCACTGCTGGTCAGGCCTGCAGGCAGTGTGCCGGCCGGGCAGAAGGCCGCCCGTGTTCCAACCTATCAGGCAGGTATGCCACTTGACCAACTGGTCAATCTTTTCGAAATCATGTATTCGGCCGACGGTTCCATCGTCAGCATGACCAAGGTTGAGCCCTCGGTATTTGCAGGTGAAAAAGGTGCGCGGTTTGAATTCGCCGTGACGAGAAAGGGTGATGACGTGCAGCTCAACGGTGTCGGCTGGATCAGCCAGCGAAACGGTGAATTATTTGCCGCCACTTTCCTCGCCCCCAAGCTTTCATTCTTCCCGCGGCTTTTGCCAAAAGCTGAAAGCGTTGTGAAGACGGCGCAAATCAAAGGCTGACAGCGCAGAGCCGCCATGGTGGCGGCTTGCAGGTGGGTCGTGAACCTGGCTGGGTGCCGCGGCTCAGCTCAGGTTAACCATGCCGTATGGCCACTGTTTTCAGCGTGGTGAAGCCATGCAAGGCCTCAAAGCCTTTTTCACGGCCGTAGCCCGATGACTTCACGCCGCCGAAAGGTAATTCCACACCACCGCCGGCGCCGTAGTTGTTGATGAACACCTGGCCGCTTTTGACTCGTTTGGCCATGCGGAACTGGCGTGCCCCATCGCGCGTCCAGATGCCGGCGACCAGGCCGAACTGCGTGGCATTGGCAAGTTCCACTGCGTGATCCTCGTTTTTGAAGCTCATCGCGCACAGCACCGGGCCAAACACTTCCTCCTGCGCCAGCCGGTGCATCACCGGCACGTCGCGCAGCAGGGTGGGGGCCTGGTAAAACCCGGTGTCGGGCGCCTCGTCGACGATCTGGCCCTGAGCCACCATGGGAATGTTGGCAACCTGCGCATCGCTTAAAAAGTCCCACACGCGCTGCTGCTGGTTTTGCCGGATCAACGGGCCGACGTCCAGGTCCATGGCGGCGGGGCCGACGCGCAGGTTTTCAAAGGCTTCGCCCAAGCGCAGCAGCAGGGGTTCGTAAATCGCCTGCTCCACCAGCAGACGCGAACCGGCCGAGCAGGTTTGCCCGGCGTTTTGCACGATGGCGTTGATGATGGCCGGGATGGCGGCATCCAGGTCGGCATCGGCAAACACGATTTGCGGACTTTTACCGCCCAGCTCCAGCGTAACGGGGCAATGGCGCTCGGCCGCCACCTGCTGGATCAGCGTGCCCACCGTGGGGCTGCCGGTAAAGCTGATGTGGTCTATGCCCTTGTGGCGGGCCAGCGCGTTGCCGACCTCATGGCCGTAGCCGGTCACGATGTTGATGGCGCCGGCCGGAAAACCCACTTCGGCCGCGAGTTGCGCCACGCGAATCAATGACAGACAGGCATCCTCTGCCGGCTTGACCACGCAGACGTTGCCTGCGGCCAGCGCGCCGCCCACGCTGCGGCCGAAGATCTGCATCGGGTAATTCCACGGAATCACATGGCCGGTGACGCCGTGTGGCTCGCGCCAGGTCATCACGCTGTAGCCGTCCAGGTAGGGAATGGTGTCGCCGTGCAGCTTGTCGCAGGCGCCGGCGTAAAACTCGAAATAGCGCACCAGGGCCGCCGCGTCGGCGCGTGCCTGTTTGGTGGGCTTGCCGCAGTCGCGCTGCTCGATCATGGCCAGTTCTTCGGCATGCTCGGCTACCTTGGCGGAAAGCCGCATCAGCAGCCGCCCGCGCTCGGCGGCGCTGAAGCGGCCCCACACCAGTTCCAGACATTCCCGGGCGCTCTTCACGGCAGTGTCAATGTCGTGCGCGTTGCTGCGCTGGATCTCGTCAAACACCTGCCCGTCGGACGGGTCGATCATCGGGATGGTTTTGCCTGAAGAAGATGCGACGGAGGTGTTGGCGATGTAGTTGAGCTGCATGGCGCTATTGTGCTGAATTTGCCCCTGGCCGGAGGTTACCTCCTCCCACGGGCAGAAATGGGCCATGAGGGCAGGCCGGTCCGCGAGGTAACGCTCCCCAAAACCGTGCGTTTGTCACAGCCTCAGCGTTGTGTCCCGGCCAATTTACAAATCCTTTGCTGCGCCAGGATTGGCATTTATGTAGGATTGAACCTACACATGCACCTTGCCAATTCCTGCAGGGAACGGTGCTCATGTTACGCAGCGGCCCGGCCGTATTGGCGTGACGACAGCGGCAGGCAGCCGGCAACTGCGGGTCCACATTTTTGACGCATACCGCGATGACTGATCCCACCAAAAGCCCAGCCGATGTCCCACCCGGCGACGACGCGCCCACCACCAGCCTGCTGGCCTGGTTCAAAGCCTTTGTGGCCCGTTTGCGCGACTGGTTGTCGATCCAGGCCTTTGGCATGAAGTTCGCCGTTCTGGCCGTGGCATTGATGATTCCGGCAAGTGCTTATTACGCCTGGTCGACCCTGGAGCGGCAGGAAAAAATGGCGCTGGAAGTCAAGGCCATGGCCGCGTCGGGGCCGGGAGTTGAAGCGGCCTGGACTTACAACACCGCATTGCCGGTCGTCTTCGGAAGCGGGTCGGTCCTGAGCTTCCTCGAAGCCCATCCGGTCACGCGCATCACCATCATTTACCGGCCAATTTTGTGGACCGTTTCCGAGCGTTTTGTGCTGATTGAATCGGAGGGCAGGCAGTACGCCTATTACCCCTCGGACTTGGAAACCAAGATACTGGCCGACAAAGCCGTCACAGCGCCCTGGGGCGGCAAGCTCACCTTCGTGCCCCGGGGCGCGCTTGATGATGCGAGCAAGGACATGCTGGCGCGCCTTGAGCAACGTTTCGGTGACGCACGTCCGCAATCCGAACAGGATGCCTGGAAAGGCGGTGCCAGCGCGCTGGTATCAGCGACCTTGACGCTGGGGCTCATCGCCTTCCTCTGGTACCAGACAGGCGGGCAGCGCAAATCCCTCAAGTTCATTTCCCCGGGGCAGATCAGCGGCGACTTGGCGGACCTCGTCGGCATGGACGACATCAAGGCCGAGGTTGCGCAAATCCGCGACCAATATGAGCGCCGCCTCGAGTACGCCGCTTATGGCGTGAACAAGCCTTTCAACGTGATGTTCAGCGGCCCTGCGGGTACCGGCAAAACCAAGCTGGCCAGCTACCTCGCCAAAGAGCTGAACCTGCCGATTCTTTTCCATTCAGCTGCCAACCTTGAAACTGGCTATGTGGCCGGCGGCTCGAACACCTTGTCGCGCATCCTGGCGCTGGCCAAGCGGCGTAAACGCTGCATCGTCTTTCTTGATGAAGCGCAGGACCTTTTCATGCGGCGCGGCGGCAACCGCAAATATGACGACGATACGCAGAACATGTTGCTGGCCATCCTGGACGGTGTGCGGACCAAATCGGATACTGAAATCATCTGGATCGTGGCGTCCAACTTTAATTCGGCCAACCTGCAGATGGACGAGGCCATGCTGCGCCGCTTCCAGATGAAGGTCGACTTCCGCATGCCCAACCAGCAGGAGCGCCTGGCCATCACTGGCCACTACCTGCGCCAGCGTGCCGACAAGGTGCTGCCCGACATGGACCTGCGCCATTTTGTCGAACTGACGGAAGGCTGCAGCCCGGCAGACCTCGAAACCATGGTCAACCAGGCCGGCATCATCGCGGTGCAGGCGGGCCAGATGATAGGCGCGCATACCCTGATGCAGGCCGCCGAGCGTGTGCTGGTGGGCAATGTCAACGACAACACCACCAAAGAGCGCGAGCGTGACCGGCGCATCATCGCCGTGCATGAGTGGGGCCACTTCCTGATGGATTTCCAGCACCGGCGCAAGCTGGCCGGCGACAACTGGAACGCGCTGCTGGCCGACATGACCACCATCAAAATTTCATTGAAGGCCAACCCCCGCAACAATGCCCTCGGCTTTGTACTGCACAAGCAGGACAGCAACCTGCTGCAGACCAAGGGTGACATGGAGCATGAGGTGAGGGTGCTGCTGGGCGGCATGGCGAACGAGGAGATCTTCTTCGGCGAAGACGGAACCACGGGCGGCGCCCACAATGACATCACCCGCGTCACGCGGCTGCTGCACCATGCGGTGGCTGAAATGGGTATGTACCGCAAGACCCGGCTGAATTACGCCGCGCTCCTCAAGGACGGCGGCACGGCACCGCCGGACGAGGAAACCCGCAGCATCATGGAAGCCCAGAGCGAGCGGCTTTACAGTGAAACCAAGGCCACGCTGGCGCAGTACACCGCCTTGACGGAGTATCTGACCGGCTGCCTGATGAATGCCGGAGAGATGACACTGAGCGAAGCACTCCGCGAAATCAGGTACTTTGAAAGCCTGACTGCCGCACCGGATCTGGCGCTGTCTGGGCCGGGTTCCAGCCAGTGGATGCCAGCCTGAGTCAACGAACCTTTGCAGCTTCGTCCTCACCGCCCAAAGAAAAAGCCCTGCAATGCAGGGCTTTTTGCATGGGCCGGAGCGGTCTAGCGTGACGCTGGTGCGGCCGGCGTTGGGGTAGCCGCTGCATTGGGCGCCTGCGTGGGCGCGGGGGCCGGCATGGCGGGTGCAGTCGGTGTGGCGGCCGGTGCACTCATGGCAGCGGGCGCGGCCATGGGTGCTGCCGGGGCCGCCGCGGCTTCACCGCCGTGGAACTTCATCACCAGCGGCACGATCAGCAGCGCCACGATGTTGATGATCTTGATCAGCGGGTTCACGGCCGGGCCGGCTGTGTCCTTGTAGGGGTCGCCCACGGTGTCGCCGGTCACTGCGGCCTTGTGTGCCTCGGAACCCTTGCCGCCGTGATGGCCGTCTTCAATGTACTTCTTGGCGTTGTCCCAGGCGCCGCCGCCGGTGCACATCGAGATGGCAACGAAGAGGCCGGTGACGATGGTTCCCATCAGCAGACCACCCAGTGCCTGGGGACCGAGCGCCAGGCCGACCACGATGGGTACGACCACGGGCAGCAGCGAGGGGATCATCATTTCCTTGATGGCGGCTGTGGTCAGCATGTCCACGGCGGTGTCGTACTCGGGCTTGCCCGTGCCGTCCATGATGCCCTTGATGTCGCGGAACTGGCGGCGCACTTCAACTACCACGGCGCCGGCTGCGCGGCCCACGGCTTCCATCGCCATGGCGCCGAACAGGTAGGGAATCAGGCCACCGATAAAGAGGCCGACGATGACCTTGGGATTGCTCAAGTCGAAGCTGATCACGTTGCCGTAGGCTTCCAGCTTGTGTGTGTAGTCGGCAAACAGCACCAGCGCGGCCAGGCCGGCGGAGCCGATGGCATAGCCCTTGGTCACGGCCTTGGTGGTGTTTCCCACGGCGTCCAGCGGGTCGGTAACGGCCCGCACCTCGGGGGGCATGTCGGCCATCTCGGCGATGCCGCCGGCGTTGTCGGTGATGGGGCCGTAGGCGTCCAGTGCGACCACGATGCCCGCCATGCTCAGCATGGAGGTGGCGGCAATCGCAATGCCGTACAGGCCCGCCAGCGAATACGCCGTCAGGATGGCGATACAGACAAAAATCACCGGCCATGCGGTCGAGCGCATGGAGACGCCCAGGCCGGCAATGATGTTGGTGCCGTGGCCGGTGGTGGAGGCCTGTGCAATGTGCTGCACCGGCTTGTACTGCGTGCCGGTGTAGTACTCGGTAACCCAGCACAGCGCACCGGTCAGGATCAGGCCGACCGCGCAGGCACCGAAGAGGCGTATCTGCGTGCCGCTTGCCGTGACGGCGTTGTCGGGCATCAACCACATCGTGACGAAGTAGAAAGCGATCAGCGACAGTACGCCAGCAATCGCCAGACCCTTGTACAGGGCCGGCATCACGTTCTTCATGCCGGGAGAGGCCTTGACGAAGAAGCAGCCGATGATGGAGGCGATGATGGACACGCCGCCCAGCGCCAGCGGGTAGACCGCGGCAGTGGCGCCCGCGCCTGAGAGCAGCAGGGCGCCCAGCACCATGGTGGCGATCAGCGTGACCGCGTAGGTTTCAAACAGGTCGGCGGCCATGCCGGCGCAGTCACCCACGTTGTCGCCCACGTTGTCGGCAATCACGGCGGGGTTGCGCGGGTCGTCTTCGGGAATACCTGCTTCGACCTTGCCCACCAGGTCGGCACCGACGTCGGCGCCCTTGGTGAAGATGCCGCCGCCCAGCCGGGCGAAGATGGAAATCAGCGACGAGCCGAAAGCAAAACCAATCAGCGGATTGAGCAGGTTGGCCAGCTTGAGGTCGGGTGTGTAGTTGCCATTGCCCACCAGGAACCAGTAAAAGCCGGTCACGCCCAGAAGGCCCAGGCCCACGACCAGCATGCCCGTGATGGCGCCGCCGCGAAAGGCGACGTCAAGCGCGGGGCCAATGCCTTTGGTGGCGGCTTGGGCGGTGCGCACATTGGCGCGAACCGACACGTTCATGCCGATAAAGCCGCAAGCGCCTGACAGCACTGCGCCGACGACGAAGCCGATGGCGGTTTTTCCGTCAAGGAAAAAGCCGATCAGTACGGTGAGGACGACGCCCACCATGGCGATGGTTTTGTATTGCCGTGCCAGGTAGGCGGCGGCGCCGGTCTGGATGGCGGCTGCAATTTCCTGCATGCGGGCATTGCCGGCATCCTGGGAAAGAATCCAGCTGCGAGCCCAGATGCCGTAACCCACGGCGACCAGCCCGCAGACGAGCGCAAGAATAAGCGCTGAGTTGCCTGTCATAGAAATCTCCTACGTTGTTTTTCGCTTGGAGGGGGTTTCAACGCTAGCAAATGGTGTCTTGACCCCCGCTGCGTTGCTTCCTCGTTGCTTGGTCTACGTAGAGACAAGACGATTGGCCAACTCGCGCAATTTACAGTGAAAACATGACAACTTTAAGAACCGTAAGGTGTGAATCAGTAAAATGAGGGTAAATACCGAGCAGTTGGCCTGTGCCACGGCTGCGCAGGTAGCCCATGTGTTTTAAGAATCTTCTTTTCTCCTTTCTTCCCTTCCTTTCTTCTTCCTTCCATAAAGAACTCAAGCGACCATGTCCCTCGATAAAGTTTCCCCCGGCAAAAACGTTCCCGAATCCTTCAACGTCATCATCGAGATCCCGATGAATGCCGACCCGGTGAAATACGAGGTGGACAAGGAGTCCGGCGCGATTTTTGTGGACCGCTTCATGAGCACGTCCATGCACTACCCGACCAATTACGGTTACGTGCCCAAGACCATCAGCGGCGACGGCGACCCGGTCGACGTGCTGGTGATCACCCCGGTGCCCCTGATTCCCGGGGTGGTGGTGACCTGCCGCGCCATCGGCATCCTGAAGATGACCGACGAAGCCGGTGAAGACGGCAAGGTGCTGGCGGTGCCCATCGACAAGAAATGCTCGCTCTACACCCAGTGGCAAAAACCTGAAGACATGAACCCGCTGCGCCTGAAGACGATTGCGCACTTCTTCGAGCACTACAAAGACCTGGAAGAAGGCAAATGGGTCAAGGTGCTGGGCTGGGAAGGCCCGGACGCGGCCAAAAAAGAGATCACGGATGGCATTGCCAACTATGCAAAGGCCGGCAAGGCTTGAGACCCGGGCGCCAAGCCTGAAAATTTAAGCGTTTTAGTGCTGTAACTAGCACACGCCGTGCGCAAGCAGCTATAAAAAGTATAGCGGTGGCGATGAGGGAAACGTAAAAAGGCGCGTGCAGCGTGGTCTGCAGGCGCTTTTTTTATGCTTGGGTGAGACGGTGTGCGCCGCCGCCCGGCGCCACGTTGAAGCCTTACGCTTTTCGCGCAGGGTCCGGGAACACCAGGCCGTGCAGCTTGCCCTTGTCCTCGCGCGAAAACGGCTTCCATTGGCCTTCCGGCTGTGCCAGGCGGTCGGCCACGGCCCACCAGGCGCTGGGGTTCACGCCCATGCCGATATGGCTGGCCAGCACTTCGATGTTTTCGGTCTGCGGATGAGTGGCACTGGCTGCCTGGATGCTGGCCTGCCAGGCGACCACGCCGTCGCTGCGCGAATAAATGCTGGTGGTCGGCACAGGCGGGGCGGCCGGCAGATCGTAGCTTTCGGATTCGCGCTCGACGTTGCGGCCGCTGGTGAGTTCATAGATGCGCCAGGCGTTGGTGGCCTTGTGCGAGCCCGCGAAGGGCGTGCCCAGCGTGATCACGCCGCGCACCATGTGCGGCAGCTCCTTGGCCAGTTCGCGCGCATACACGCCGCCCAGGCTCCAGCCGATCAGGCTGACCTTGCGGCCTGTGGCGTCGAAGGTGCGAGCGAGGCTGTCGCGGGCTTCTTCCAGCACGCCGGCGCGCGGGCCGAAGTTAAAGCCCTGTTCCCAGCCCCAGGGCCTGTAATTGAGCGACTGCAGGTATTGGCGCAGCGGCACCGTGGTGGCGTCATTGGCCGACAGGCCCGGAAACACCATCACCGCATGGCCGTCGCCACGTGGCGCGCGGGCCAGCAAGGGCCAGGCGGGAAGCAATGCGCCGAATTCCCAGAATGCACGCAACTCAAGCGCCAGCAACCACGCGCTGGGCGGAACATCGTGCGGGGACGTTTCTGCTTGATCTTGAGGGGAGGATGAAGACGGATTTCGCCTGGATGACGGGCTTGCCATGGCTTGAAGCATTGATTGTCTTGTTGGAGTTCTGACTAGGGTCTGATAGCGCTGTTTTTGCAAGATGCGTTGCGAGTCAAAAAGGCCATGAGCAAGGCGCAAAACGCAGGCGGGGTGAACCCCGTCAAGGCTTTGCAACGCCGCGCAGGGCCTTTTTGATCGCAACCCGTAGGGAACGGGGTAAAAAAGGCGCCACTCGGCGTTGCGCTCCTAGCTCAGACGCCCGGTCTGAGCGTCGTCGCGCGCCTTGATTGGCGCCTTTTTTACCCCGTTCGCATTTGCAAAAACAGCGCTATTAGACCCTAAGAGTATGGAGGCGCTTACAGGTTTTTACAGAGGGAGGCACCTCTAACTTGAGCGCTTCGCCGTGGTTTTCGTCGCGTTCGTGACAGCGGCTTTGCGGGTTTTTACCGGGGCGGCCTTCACTGCGGTTTTAACTGAGACCTTTTTTGCCCCCTTTTTCGGCGCGGGCGCCGTGGCGGCGGGTGCAACAGGCGCCGTGCTCACCATCAAGGCTTGGGCCTGAGTGAAGGCCTCCTCGATTGCTTTCGCCAAATCCTTCGCATGCGGCAGCGCCTTCTTGTCGGCAACGATGCCGAAATCCACATGGCCGGCGTAAGTCTGGATGGTGATGTTGAGCGCCAGCCCATGCATGACGATGGACAGCGGGTGGAAGGTCAGGAACTTCGCGCCGGCCAGGTACAGCGGCACCGGCGGGCCCGGCACGTTGGAAATCGCCAGGTTGGCTACCATGGGCAGGCGGCTGGCGATGCCGCTTTTGCCGTAGGCGTTCAGCGCCATTTTGGCCGCGCCGCCCACCAGCCACGGCGCCAGCAGCGAAGGGTAGTCGGTCGGCAGCAGGCCCTTCAGGCTTTGCATCGATGTTTTTACCTTGGCGGTCGATGCCATGATGGCGTTCATGCGCTTGAGCGGGTGCGCCAGCTGCGTGCCCAGCTCCACCAGGCTCATGCTCACCTGGTTGCCCAGGTTGCTGGCGTCGGTGGCGCCGGCTTCGCGCAGTGACACCGGCATGGCCGCCACCAGCGATTTTTTCGGCAGGCTGTGGTGCTGCGTGAGGTAGCTGCGCAGCGCTGTTGAGCAGATCCACAACACCACGTCATTGAATGAGCCGCCCACCGCCTTGCCCATGGCCTTGCATTCAGCCAGCGGCAGGGTGGCCGTCACAAAGACACGATCCGTGGTGATGCCGGTATTGAATGGTGTTTGTGGCGCCAGCTTCATCGGCATTTTGGGCTTGATGCCCGTGGCCGAACTGGTGGTGGATTGTTTTGCCAGCGTGCTGCCAAAAGTGCTGGCCGCGGACGGCAGTGCCTTGGCGAGCTTGGCCAATTGGCCCAGCGAACTCGAAAACACCGAACCGATCATCTTGCCCAGCTTCAGGTCGGCCTCGGTTTTGCGGCGGCGGGCAGGGTCGGGCGGTGGCACCTCGCGCGGTACCGGGCTGAAGTCGAGCAGGGCATTGGCCAGCATCACGCCGCCCTTGCCGTCCAGCGCCGCATGGTGAATCTTCGAGAAAAACCCAGCCACCACCTTGCCGCCTTGCGATGCGGGCAGCTGGATGCGGTCAAAAATATAAAACTCCCAGAGCGGGAAATTGCGGTCAATGACCTCGCTGTGCAGTTGCGCGCACAGCTTGTGCACCTCGGCCAGCGTCATGGGCGTCGCCCGTTTTTTGGCGGAGTCCGCGCGGCGGATGTGAAAGTCGATATCCACCTCGTCGGCATCCACCCACAGCGGGTGGCCCAGATCCAGCGGCATGAACACCAGCTTGCGGCTGAATACCGGCGCCAGGTGCATGCGTTTGGCGATGTGCGCTTTGACCGCCTTGTGAAAGCTGCCCTTGAAGCCCTGCGGCAGTTCGCACAGGTTGAGCGAGCCCACATGCATGGGCATCTCGGGGGTTTCAAGGTAAAGAAAGGTCGCGTCCAGGCCGGTGAGGGATTTCATTGTTGTTGTCTCCGTGAGGGAGACATTAACCGAGCAGGACGGGTTGCGGCACTAGGGTTTGCCGTAGCCGCCGCTGTCACGCCAAGCTCAGCGCGCGGCCGTGATTGCGTTCAAGCTTCGCAGTCGCCGAGCATTCCCTGTTCGTCGTCGTTGAGCCCGGCTACCGGCGTCGCCTTGGCCAGCGCCATCCATACGCCCAGCGGCAGCTGCTGGCGCGTGCGCCGCGGCGCGGCCCTGGCAACGGCCAGGCGCGCGTTGTCCAGCACCATCACACCGCATTCCAGCGGCACCTCGCTGGCATCGCCGATCGGCCGGCCCTTGGCGTCGCAACCGAGCACATACCAGCACTCGCCGCCCAGGTCGAGGTAGGCGGCGCGTTTTTCGGGGCGGCGCAGGTCGCCCAGCAGGTCGGAGCGGTGCACCTTGATCTCGTGCACGATCGGTTCGACATATTCCTGCACGGTGGTGTTGCGGATGGAAAACACGTCGGGCCGGGCGATGCACCAGCGAGCCTTGCCGCCTTCTTCTTCGGGCGGCAGCTGGGCACGCAAACCCAGGCCGCGCCAGGTGATGCGGCCGGCACGCACCATTTCGCAGGCCACCTGTTCGACCAGTGCCTCGTGCTTTGAAAGCGCCGAGCGGTTGCGCACGAGCACGGTGGCCAGGTAGGCCACGCCGGCATCGGTCACGCGCAGGGTTTCGTGGCCTGCAGGGCCGGCCACGCGCTGCAGCATGCCGGTGGCCAGCAGTTCGATCTCCAGCAGGTCCTGGCAGGGCCAGCCGGCGGAGCGGTAGACCTCACGCAGGCGCCGGGCATGCGGACGGCCCAGCAGGGGCGCAGGGTCGGCAGTCTGCGTTTCGGGGTTTTCGGGTGTAGCAGTCACGAGAGCATTCATGGGGAAATAGCGGTTTGAGCCGGCGGCAAGGTGGCCGCCGGCGCCTTGAAAACCGTTCGAAAACAGGCGTGAAAGACAGAGCTTAAATCAAGCTGTGGCTTAAGGGAAATGAACCGTTGGCGCAATACTGGCGGACGCAAGCAGCTATCAATACGATAGCGTTACGGCGTTTCCGCGTTCACCGCAGGCGGCGGTGGTTGCCCTGCGAAGCGGGCCGCCGGCCAAGCGGCCCAGGGGGTCAAAGCGGGAGGATCTCGAAGCGCGCGTTGTCCAGGTTGTCGCCCAGCGGCCGCATCGCCGCCAGAATCGCGTCGGTCTCGGCGTGTTGCCAGAGCGCGATGACCTGTTCTTCCGCCTCTGAGGCGTTCTCCAGCGGCAGGCCTTCGTGCAGCGTTTGCGTCAGCATGTAGGCCTGAAGCGAAGGCAGTACATATTCGGGGCCGCCCAAGGCGAATTCAAGTGCCATGCGAAAACGCAGTTCGGCCGCTGCGCGCTCGTCGGCGGTCAGGGTTGGGCATTCGACGAGGTTGACGGTGTACGTACGTTCGTTGGCGCGGTTTTTGTTGCTCATGGAAATTCCTTTGAACGGGCTTTATAGCAAATAACGCTTGCCCGTGTGATGACAGGTATGACGGGGTTGCAGGTATGGGTGGGAGCGCGGCCAGTGCGTGTTTTGCACAGAATATTTATGGAAAAAGTCCATGAAACCCAATATGGGTAAGCGCAAGCAGCTATGAAAAACGTAGCGCCTGCGGCTAATGCAAGCCAGTGCCTAAGCCGAAGTGCGTGGCGCAGCTTGCCTGAAAGGGCTGCGGCGTTCCAGGTCTTCCATGTAGTTGTCGATGCCGGCGCCTTCGCGCGCCAGGAAGCGCTCGACCGCATCGGCAAACGAAGGATGCGCCAGCCAGTGAGCGCTGGTGGTTTTGACGGGCAGCAGGGCGCGGGCCATTTTGTGCTCGCCCTGCGCGCCGCCTTCGAAACGGTGGTAGCCGTGCTCAATGCACCACTGCAGCGGCTGGTAGTAGCAGGCTTCAAAGTGCAGGCAGTCGACGCGGGCGAGGGCGCCCCAGTAACGGCCGTACGCAACCAGGGACTGGTTTTCGGCACTTTCGTCGCCGTGATCCCTTTCAGGACGGGCACTGACGGCGATCAGGCTTGTCGCGACGGGCCGCCGCTGGCCGTCGGCGTTGTGCTCCGCCACAAACAGCAGCCAGTTCTCCGGCATGGTGTCCTGCATGCGCTGGAAGAAGTCGCGGCTCAGGTAAGGCGCGTTGCCGTGCTCGTAATAAGTACGCTCGTAGCAGCGGTAGAAAAAATCCCAGTCGGCGTTGCTGATGCCCTTGCCCAGCGACCAGCGGAAAGTGATGCCCGCCTCGGCGACCTTGCGGCGCTCCTGGCGGATCTTTTTGCGTTTTTCCTGGCTGAGCGACATCAGGAAGTCGTCGAAGTTGCGGTAGCTGGAAGGTGGTCCAGTCCAGTGGAATTGGACTGTGTGGCGGAGCATTAAACCAGCTTCTTCACACGCCACCACGTCTTCATCGGTCGTGAACAGCAGGTGCAGGGATGAAAGGTCTTCTTCGGTGCACCAGGCCACCAGGGCCTTGATCAGCAAGCTGCGTTCTTCGGCCGTGCGGGCCAGCAGGCGGGCGCCGGGTACGGGTGTGAAGGGCACGGCGACCAGTGCCTTGGGATAGTACTCAAGCCCATGCTGCTGGTAGGCATTCGCCCAGGCGTGGTCGAACACGTATTCACCGTAGGAATGCTCCTTGAGGTAAAGCGCGCAGGCGCCTGCAAGCACCTTGCCCTGCCAGAGGGTGACAAAACGCGGTGTCCAGCC
Source organism: Polaromonas sp. P1_E12 (assembly GCF_056405975.1). NCBI lineage: Bacteria > Pseudomonadati > Pseudomonadota > Betaproteobacteria > Burkholderiales > Comamonadaceae > Polaromonas > Polaromonas sp. P1_E12. The sequence continues at coordinate 989,145 of NZ_JBFUBB010000001.1, forward strand.
GGTTTCGGGCGTGGCGCTGCCGCTTTCGTGCAGCGCGGCCAGGTATTCATGGCGCATGAAGGGGTTTGCGGGCCCGCCCGGGCTTTGCGCCGCCAGCAGGGCGTTCCACTCGGCCGCATTCACCTCCAGCGGTGAATTCAGCACGCGAATGACATAATCGTTTGAGTTCTTTTTCACGTGTTTTCGGGGTTCTACTTCAACATGCCACTCAAAATCTGCGTTGCCCAATTGAACTATTGCGTCGGCGATATGCCGGGTAATGCGCAAAAGATCATCGACGCTGCCCGCACGGCCTATGAGGGCGGTGCCCGGCTGCTGCTGACGCCCGAGCTGGCCATTTGCGGCTATGCGGCAGAAGACCTGTTCTTGCGCCCATCGTTCATCCAGGCCTGTGATGATGCCGTGAATCTGGTGGCCCGCGAGCTGGCCGGGTTAAAAGGCCTGACAGTGGTGGTGGGCACGCCCACCCACGGCGACAACGGCAAGGGCCTGCGCACCAAAAGTGTGGAAGTGCAGCAGCGCCACAATGCGGCCAGGGTGCTGCGCGAGGGCCGCGTCGTCGACACCTATGCCAAGCGCGAACTGCCGAATTACCAGGTGTTTGACGAACGCCGCTATTTCACGCCGGGGCAGGGCACTTGCGTCTTCCAGGCCGGGGAAGGTGATGACGCCGTCAGCGTCGGGCTGCTGATTTGCGAAGACGCCTGGTTTGAAGAGCCGGCACGCCTGGCCAGGGAAGCGGGTGCCGAACTGCTGGCGGTCATCAATGCCTCGCCGTTTCACGTCGGCAAAGGCGGCGAACGTGAGCAGATGATGCAGGTCCGGGCCCAAGCCACCGGGTTGCCGCTGATTTATGCGCACCTGGTGGGGGGGCAGGACGAAATCGTTTTTGAAGGGGCGTCTTTTGCGCTGCAGGCCGATGGCGCCCTGGCCGGAAGGGCTGAAAGTTTCAAGGAAAATCTGTTTGTAATTCAGGCGGGACGAGCGCAAGCAGCTATTAAATTAATAGCAAGCACGGTGCCTGAACGCAGCCACGAGGCGGACTTGTGGGACGCGCTGGTGCTGGGCGTGCGCGACTACCTCGGTAAAAACGGTTTTCCCGGTGCCATCCTGGGGCTGTCGGGCGGCATTGATTCGGCCCTGGTCTTGGCGATCGCGGTGGATGCGCTGGGCGCCGACAAGGTGCGCGCGGTGATGATGCCTTCGCCCTATACGGCAGACATCTCCTGGATTGATGCGCGCGAAATGGCTGAGCGCGTGAAGGTGCGCTACGACGAGATTTCCATCGTGCCGGAGTTCGAAGCCTTCAAGGCGTCGCTGGCTGGTGAGTTCAAGGGTCTGAAGGAAGACACCACCGAGGAAAACATCCAGGCGCGTATCCGCGGCGTGTTTTTGATGGCGCTGTCGAACAAGTTCGGCTCCATCGTGCTGACCACCGGCAACAAAAGCGAAATGGCGACCGGTTATTGCACGCTCTACGGCGACATGGCCGGCGGCTTTGCGGTCATCAAGGACCTGCTGAAGACCACGGTGTTTCGCCTGGCGCGCTGGCGCAACGAAAACGACCCGTACGGCACGGGCAGCAACCCGATTCCCGAGCGCATCATCACGCGGCCGCCCAGCGCCGAGCTGCGGCCCGACCAGACCGACCAGGACAGCCTGCCGCCCTACGAGGTGCTGGACGCCATCCTGGAGCGCTACATGGAGAACGATCAGGGCGTGGACGCCATCGCCGCTGCCGGGTTTGACCGCGCGCTGGTCGTGCGCGTGGCCCAGCTGATCAGGATCAACGAGTACAAACGCCGCCAGGCGCCCGTGGGTATCAGGGTCACCCACAGGAGCTTTGGCAAGGATTGGCGCTATCCTATTACCAGCAAATTTCGGCAATAGGGCCCCCACGCTCCCCACTGCGTGTGGTTCGCTGCCCCCCGAGGGGGCCGCTGCGCCTGCGGCCCGGCAAAGCCGGTTCCGCGGCCCCTGCTGGGTTTGGGAGAGGATGCCCTATGCTGACGATATTTAGAACGAATGGAGATATTCAGTGAAACAAATTACCGCCGTCCTCAAGCCCTTCAAACTCGAAGAAGTCCGTGAGGCCCTCGCAGAATGCGGTGTTACCGGCCTGACCGTCACTGAAGTCAAGGGCTTTGGCCGCCAGAAGGGCCACACCGAGCTGTACCGTGGCGCCGAATATGTCGTCGATTTCCTGCCGAAGGTCAAGGTCGAGGTCGTGGTGAAAACCGAAGACGTGGAACGCTGCGTGGATGCCATCGTGCGTGCTGCGCGCACCGGCAAGATCGGCGACGGCAAGATTTTCATCACCAGCGTCGAGCGGGTGGTGCGCATCCGCACGGGCGAAGAAGACGAAGCGGCGGTCTAGATAGGCCCCCACGCTTAAATAGGCCCCCACGGTCGCTCACTGCGTGTAGCTTCCTGCCCCCCGAGGGGGCCGCTGCGCCTGCGGTCTGGCGAAGCCAGTCCCGCGGCCCCGGCTGGTATGGGGAGGGGACCCCGGGGGTGTTCTCAGATTTGGTCGAGGCGGGTGTTGCCTGGCGTCATGCCGGCTGCCTGTACCAGCGTTTCAAGCAGTGATTCCGCGTCGCTGCTGGTGCGGATCAGGTCCATCAGCCAGTCATTCATGAAGCCGGTTTTCACCGAAGAGGCCAGGAACGCCAGCAGGGCGTCGTAGTAGCCGTTCATGTTGAGCAGGCCGACCGGTTTGTCGTGGTAGCCAAGCTGGCGCCAGGTCCATACCTCAAAAAACTCCTCCAGCGTACCGATGCCGCCAGGCAATGCCAGGAACGCATCGGCATGCTCGGCCATCAGGTATTTGCGCTCATGCATGTTTTCCACGATGTGCAGCTCGGTGCATCCGGTGTGGGCCCATTCTTTCTCTACCAGTGCCTTGGGGATGATTCCCACAACACGCCCGCCGGCCGCCAGCGCAGCGTCGGCCATGATGCCCATCAGGCCGTTGCGGCCGCCGCCGTAGACCAGTTGCCCGCCGCGCTTGCCTATCCAGGTGCCGACGAAGGCGGCAATGGCGGCGAATTCGGGCTGGTTGCCGGGACGGGATCCGCAATAAACGCAGATGGAAAAAGCAGGTTTGGAGGCGGGTTTGGAGATATCGGTCACTTTGTTGATGCTTGCATTCATGCGGCAAATCGCTGGAACAGCGCCAGGGCCCATGTACCGGCGCACAACAGCAGGCTGAGCAGGACGGCGGCGCTGCCCATGTCCTTCGCGCGCTTGGAAAGGTCATGCCATTCGGGGCCGATGCGGTCGATGGCGGTTTCAATGCCCGTGTTGAGAAGTTCCACGATCATGATGAGGATGACCGTGCCGGCCAGGAGCACCGTTTCGACCCAACTGCGGCCCAGCCAGAAAGCGGCGGGGATCAGCACAATCGATGCGATCGCTTCCTGGCGAAAAGCGGTTTCGTGCCAGCCTGCGCGCAGGCCGGCAACGGAATAGCCCGTGGCGTGCCAGACGCGGCTCAGGCCCTTGCGGTGTTTTTGGGGGTTGACGGGCTCATTGGAGCCCAGTCGGGAGGTGGCGCCAGCAGGAGCGACATCAGCATCAGATGGCGGCGCTGGCACAGACATGGGAAACGGAACTTGTTCTGACATGGTGCCATTGTCGCGCAGCTTTATGGCACATTGATGTTAGGGCTGATGGGGCGCAGTACTGGCGATACCGGCCTTGTTTTTGGCCTTGCGCCCGGGTTTTTCGGGTGCGACCCAGGTGATGAGCCGCGTGCCTGCCCAGGCGTCGTGCCAAAACTGTTTTTGCGGATGAAAGCGCGCCAGGATGGCCCAGATGGCGACCCATCCCAGCGTCAGTACAGCGCCTTCCCGTCCTGGCAGCGCCATTGCCCAGCTCACGGCCAGGGGTGGCAGAAACCAGAGCCAGCTCAGCGCATAACGCAGCAGGGCGCGTTTCTGGGTGACGGGTTCACCGTTGACGTCGACTACGCGGATGTTCCAGGTTTTCATGGCCAGGGTCTGGCCTTTGGCCCAGAACCAGACGAAGTAAATACCGAAAATCACAAACACGAACGCCTGCAGGGCATGGCGATTGTCCAGGGCATTTCGGGTCTGGCTCAATGTGCTGAAAAGGTAACCGGCCAGAAAAACCACGCCGAACATCAGCATGCCTTCGTACATCCAGCAGGCCATGCGGCGGGGAATGGACGGAATGGGGAGGGTGTCTGTGACTGTCAAAGATGTCGCGATAAAGGTTGGCCACAGTGAACGGCAGCAGGCATGGGCCAAGCCCAGCCGCTGCGGGTAGCGTTTAGCGTTGGGGCGTAGCGCTTGTTGCGGCACCGCTTGCGGACGGCGCGGCGGGCGTAGCAGCTGAGGCAGGTTGCAAAGCCGTGATTTTAGGGCCAGGTTTGCTGGCTGCCTTGACCGGATGCGGTGTCACGGGCGCCAGCTTTTGCGGCGCCACTGGTTTCACCGCTGTTGCCGCTCCGGTAGGCTTTGGACTGGCCTTGGCGGCCAGCTTCTGCTTTTCTTCGGGGCTGAGGGCCTGGTAGGTCTCCCACTTGGCTTTTTTCTCTTCAGGCGTGAGCTGCTTGGAGAGTTCTTTGGTCTTGCCGAAGTTCAGCCGGGCTTGCGCACGCTGCTGGGGGCTCAAGGTGACCCATTCATTCATGCGGCTGTGCAGGTTAGCCTGCCCTTCCGGTGCGAGTGAGGGGTAATTTTTGGAGATTTCCAGCCATTTGCGCTTTTGCGCCTCGCTGACGGTATCCCAGCTTGAAGCCAGCGGTTTGAGCGCCTGCTGCTGCATGGGCGTGAGTTCGGCCCAGGTCGGTTTGGCCACGACGGGCTTGGCAGGAACGGCAGGCGGCTTCACAGCTGCGCTGGCTGGGGCTACGGGTTTAGGCGCCTGTGCAAGGCCCAGAATGGGCCAGGCCAGCAGGGTAGCCGTCACAAGCCCGAACGACAGCCATTGCAGCCTCAACCGCATTGAGCGGCCATCGACCGATGGGGCGCGTCGGGAGATTGCGCGCGGGATCATTGGGCCGTGGGGACTTGGCGTGTGGTTTTGAGGTACTGGACAAAACCCGGATCGGCAAAAGCAGCGGGCGGGAGTTCGTCCGTAAGCAACGCCACATCGACTTCTGCCAGTTCCTGGGCGCGGTTATCGTTCTGGATCGAATTGATGGCCAGCAGGCCGACAACCAGTGCAACAAGGGGAAGGACCGAACCAATCCGTGCCCACCAGCTCAGGCCGTCATCAGATCCCCATGACAGGGCGGCACTTGTGCCAACGCCGACGACGCTGGTGGCGGTTTGTGTTTTGGCGGCTTTACGTTTTGAAACAGCTTGGGCGCGTGCGGCGCGCAGGCGCTCGGAAATGTCGTAAGGCAGGTCTGCAGCTCCTGCGGACAGGTAGGACGCGGTCTTCAGGCCAAAGCGGTCCTGCAGGATTTCGGCTCTTTTTTGTAGTGAGTTAGTCATAGTTTTATACCTTTGGCACTCAGGGCTTTGCTGAGGGCGTGAACTGCACGGGAACAATGTGTTTTGACACTGCCCTCCGAACAGCCCATGGCGGCTGCTGTTTCAGCGACATCCATTTCCTCCCAGTAACGCATCAGAAAGGCTTCCCGTTGACGGCCCGGCAATTCCTTTACCTGCAGTTCGATCTCATGCAATATTTGCGCCCGCTCAGTAGCATCCTGGGCGCTCTCTGTACCCTCTGAGTTGGTAAGGCTCTCTAAAGTTTCCAGAAGATCGAAATCTCCGTCTTCTCCCTGCGATTCAAAGTCGCTCATGTTGGAGAAAAGCGCGTTCCGGGTCTTGCGGCGGCGGAACCAGTCCAGCGTGGTGTTGGCCAGGATGCGCTGGAACAGCATGGGTAGCTCGGCCGCAGGCTTGTCGCCGTAGTGCTGGGCCAGCTTCATCATGCTGTCCTGAACGATGTCAAGGGCCGCTTCTTCATCCCGCACGTGGTAGATGCTGCGCTTGAAAGCCCGTTTTTCAACGCTTTTCAGGAAATCCGAGAGTTCTTGTTCAGTTGCCAACGGTGTGGGGTTCCGGTTCGTCCAGCGCTGCACAGGGTGGTGGTCTGCGGGTACTCGCAGGGCCGATGCCGATAAGGCATGTGTCCAAGGATACAGCTGGAAAATTATCGCATCCCGGCCGGTCCCGGCTGCGATTTTTCACCGCGTGCAGCCATTGCGCAACGCGAAATGTCATAATACGGCCTGCAATTCAAAAGGCAAACGGGTCATGACTCGGCGGTTTATGTTTCCGCTCATGGTTTTGGCCTCAAGTCTCGACGCTGCTTCACAAGAGTGGGCGAAGAGGCACCCAAGGTATTTCGTTAGAGAAATTCACAAAGGTTCATCATGGAAATCTCCAAAGCGGAAATCGCTTCCGCGGCAGCTGCGTCTGCACAAACAAATTCTCAAGAACTCCGCGGCGCGGAAATCCTCATGAAGTCCCTTCAGGCTGAAGGCGTCAAATACATGTGGGGTTATCCGGGCGGTGCAGTCCTGCATATCTACGACGCCGTCTACAAACAGGACTCGATCCAGCATATCCTGGTGCGTCATGAGCAGGCCGCTGTGCACGCAGCCGACGGCTATGCTCGCGCCACAGGCGAGGTGGGCGTGGCGCTGGTCACTTCCGGCCCGGGCGTGACCAACGCCGTGACCGGCATTGCCACCGCCTACATGGACAGCATCCCGATGGTCATCATCACGGGACAGGTTCCTACCCACGCCATCGGGCTGGATGCCTTCCAGGAATGCGACACCGTCGGTATCACCCGGCCCATCGTGAAGCACAACTTCCTGGTCAAGGATGCGCGGCACATGGCCGAAACCCTGAAAAAGGCGTTTCATATCGCCCGCAGCGGCCGGCCCGGCCCTGTGGTCGTTGATATCCCCAAGGACGTGTCCTTCAACAAGGTGCCTTACAACGGCTATCCGCAAACCGTTGAGATGCGCTCTTACAACCCGGTGCGCAAAGGCCATGGCGGGCAGATCCGCAAGGCCCTGCAATTGCTGCTGGCGGCCAAACGGCCCTATATCTACACCGGCGGCGGCGTGTTGCTCAGCAATGCCTCGCAAGAACTGCGCACGCTGGTCGACATGCTGGGCTACCCCTGCACCAACACCTTGATGGGCTTGGGCGCCTATCCGGCCAGCGACAAAAAATTCCTCGGCATGCTGGGTATGCATGGCACCATAGAAGCCAACAACGCGATGCAGCATTGCGACGTGTTGCTGGCGGTAGGTGCGCGTTTTGATGACCGCGTGATTGGCAACCCCAAGCATTTCGCGCAGAACGAACGCAAGATCATCCACATCGACATCGATCCTTCCAGCATTTCGAAGCGCGTGAAGGTCGACATTCCAATCGTGGGCGACGTGAAGGATGTACTGACCGAACTGATTGCCATGATCAAGGAATCCGGCCTCAAGCCTGACGCGAACGCGCTGGGCGGTTGGTGGGACACGATTGAAGGCTGGCGCAAACGCGACTGCATGAAGTACAGCATGGGCAAAGGCGACGTCATCAAGCCCCAGCATGTAGTCGAAACGCTCTGGAAGCTGACCAAAGACGCGGATACCTACATCACGTCGGACGTGGGGCAGCACCAGATGTGGGCCGCGCAGTACTACAAGTTCGACGAGCCGCGCCGCTGGATCAATTCAGGCGGCCTGGGCACCATGGGCGTCGGTATTCCCTATGCCATGGGCATCAAGCTGGCCAAGCCCGACTCGGAAGTGTTCTGCATCACGGGCGAAGGCTCGGTGCAGATGTGCATCCAGGAGCTTTCCACCTGCCTGCAGTACAACACCCCGATCAAGATTGTCTCGCTCAACAACCGTTACCTGGGCATGGTGCGCCAGTGGCAGGAAATTGACTATGAAGGCCGCTACAGCAGCAGCTACATGGACGCGCTGCCCAATTTCGTGAAGCTGGCCGAAGCCTATGGTCACGTCGGCATGCTGATCGAAAAACCGCAGGACGTGGAGCCGGCGCTTCGCGAAGCCCGCAAGCTCAAGGACCGCACGGTGTTCATGGACTTCCGCACGGACCCGACCGAAAACGTGTTCCCGATGGTACAGGCCGGCAAGGGCATTACCGAAATGCTGCTGGGGTCGGAAGACCTCTAGGCCCCACGCCAACCACACCCATTCATTCACCGTCACCTGACGAATCTATTGTCTGCCGAGCCTGCGCATTACCGTGCGCAGGGGAGGGCAGCGAAAAGAGGAATCTTCTTATGAAACACATCATTGCAGTTTTGCTGGAAAACGAGCCGGGCGCTCTTTCCCGCGTGGTCGGCCTGTTCTCGGCGCGCGGCTACAACATCGAAAGCCTGACCGTCGCCCCGACGGAGGACCCGAGCCTGTCGCGCATGACGATACAGACCACCGGTTCCGACGACGTCATCGAACAAATCACCAAGCACCTGAATCGCCTGATCGAAGTGGTCAAGGTTGTCGACCTGACCGAAGGCTCCTACACCGAGCGTGAACTCATGATGGTCAAGGTGCGCGCGGTCGGCAAGGAGCGCGAAGAGATGAAGCGCATGGCTGATATATTCCGCGGGCGAATCATCGACGTGACGGAGAAAAGCTACACCATCGAGCTGACTGGGGACCAGTCCAAGAACGATGCGTTTCTGGAAGCCATAGACCGCAGCGCGATCCTTGAGACGGTGCGAACCGGCTCCAGCGGCATCGGCCGTGGAGAGCGGATTTTGCGGGTTTGATTTAAGTCGTCCGTGCGCGCGTTTCGACAGGCTCAACGCGAACGGATTTTGAGTGGCGATATGCGTTTACCGTTCGCCCTGAGCCTGTCGAAGGGCATTTTCGCCAATACCTATTCTGGAGAGAAACATGAAAGTTTTTTACGACAAAGATTGTGATTTGAGCCTGATCAAGGGCAAAACAGTCGCCATCATCGGCTACGGTAGCCAGGGCCACGCGCACGCGCAAAACCTGAACGACAGCGGCGTGAAAGTGGTCGTCGGCCTGCGCAAGGGCGGCGCTTCTTGGCCCAAGGTCGAAAAGGCCGGCCTGAAGGTCGCTGAAGTCGCGGACGCGGTCAAGGCCGCTGACGTGGTCATGATCCTGCTGCCCGATGAACAGATCGGCGCGGTTTACAAGAACGACGTGGCTCCCCACATCAAGCAGGGTGCTTCCCTGGTGTTTGCCCACGGCTTCAACGTGCACTACGGCGCCGTGATTCCGCGCGCCGACCTTGACGTCTGGATGGTCGCCCCCAAGGCACCCGGCCACACGGTGCGCAATACCTACGCCCAGGGTGGCGGTGTGCCTCACCTGGTCGCAGTGCACCAGGACAAGTCCGGCAAGGCCCGCGACCTGGCCCTGAGCTATGCCATGGCCAATGGCGGCGGCAAAGCCGGCATCATTGAAACCAACTTCCGCGAAGAAACCGAAACCGACCTGTTCGGCGAACAGGCCGTTCTGTGCGGCGGCACCGTTGAGCTGATCAAGGCCGGCTTCGAAACACTGGTGGAAGCCGGCTACGCCCCCGAAATGGCCTACTTCGAATGCCTGCACGAGCTCAAGTTGATCGTTGACCTGATCTATGAAGGCGGCATCGCCAACATGAACTACTCGATCTCGAACAACGCAGAATATGGCGAATACGTGACAGGCCCGAACATCGTGACCTCGGCCACGAAAGACGCGATGCGCAAGTGCCTGAAAGACATCCAGACGGGTGAATATGCCAAGAGCTTCCTGCTGGAAAACCAGGCCGGCGCGCCAACCCTGCTGAGCCGCCGCCGCCTGAATTCCGAGCACCAGATCGAAATCGTGGGCGAAAAGCTGCGCGCCATGATGCCTTGGATCGCGAAAAACAAGCTGGTCGACCAGACCCGCAACTGATCCAAGCCCGTCAGGGCTTTGTCCTGCAAAAAGCCGCGCAAAGGTCCTGCGCGGCTTTTTTTCTGACCAGGGCAGACTGGATGGGATGAGGTGAAGGTTTCTGCCGGGGCCGATCTTGGTATCCTTGGCGGCTTGAGTCGACGGCTTATTCCTTCAAGGAGGCCCGGCTTCTGGATGGCATCTACAGATGCTATGAATTTGATAGCTGTTTGCGCGCACCAGTTGTGCCTCAGGAGTGTTTTTATGCATGATGGTGAAGATTCGGCGTTCCCTACCGAAGCGGTGGTGATACGCAAGCGACGCAAGGGCATTTACATATTGCCCAATTTATTCACGCTGGCCGCCCTGTTTGGCGGCTTTTACGCCATCGTCATGGCTATGAACGGGCGCTTCGACCAGGCCGCCATCGGTGTGTTTTGCGCCATGATTCTCGACAGCCTGGACGGCCGCGTCGCCCGGATGACCAACACGCAAAGCGCTTTCGGCGAGCAGATGGATTCGCTCTCGGACATGGTGTCTTTCGGCGCCGCACCGGCGTTGATCGCCTACGTCTGGGCCTTGACCAGCCTGGGGCGCTGGGGCTGGATAGGCGCCTTTGTTTACTGCGCCTGCGCGGCGTTGCGTCTGGCTCGCTTCAATGTGAACACGGCCGTGGTTGACAAACGTTTCTTCCAGGGTCTGCCGTCGCCCGCCGCGGCGGCATTGGTGGCCGGCTTTATCTGGCTGATGACCGATGCGGGAGTCAGTGGACTGGAAGTGCGCTGGGTGACCTTCGGCCTCACGCTCTATGCGGGCCTCACTATGGTCACGAATGTGCCGTTCTACAGCTTCAAGGACGTGCAAATGAAGCGCAGCGTGCCTTTCGCGGCCATTGTGTTGATTGCGCTTGGGATCGCCGTTATCAATATCCATCCACCGACCGTGATGTTCGGCCTGTTTGTGCTGTACGGTTTTTCGGGCTACGTGCTGTACGGCTGGCGTAAGGCCAAGGGCCAGCAGACCAGCGTGATCTCGACGTCCACCGACGAACCCGACGAGCGCGGCCTTCACAAATAATTGTGGTACATTGACCGTATGAAACAAATTTCGCTAGCACTACTGCTATCTGCCAACGGGCGGAGACGGTAGCGCACGCGTACACCTGATTCAACGGCCCGTTTGCACCAGCAACGGGCCGTTTTTCTTTGGGTTGCTGGTTTTTTTGTAATCTTTGGGGTTGACGAGATGACCATGTTGAAAACACCTTCCAGCAAATACCAATCCTTCGCGCCAGTTCGACTGGCCGACCGCACTTGGCCCGACGCCGTGCTGACGCAAGCGCCCATCTGGTGCAGCGTGGACCTGCGGGATGGCAACCAGGCGTTGATCGAGCCAATGGATATTTCCCGCAAGCTCAGGATGTTCCACACCCTGGTGAAAATCGGCTTCAAGGAAATCGAGGTGGGCTTTCCATCCGCGTCCCAGATTGAATTCGACTTTCTCCGTCAGCTCATCGACGGTAATTTGATTCCCGATGATGTCACCATCCAGGTGCTGACCCAGGCGCGCGAGCCGTTGATCCGCCGCACTTTCGAGTCGCTCAAGGGCGCCAAAAAAGCCATCGTCCACCTCTACAACGCCACCGCGCCGGTCATGCGCCGCGTGGTGCTGGGCATGAATGAGGACGAGATTGTCCAGCTCGCGACCGACAATGCGCGGCTCTTCCAGCAACTGGCTGCGGCGCAGCCTGAAACGCAATGGACGTTCCAGTACTCACCCGAGATGTGGTCGGGCACCGAGCTGGCGTTTTCCAAGCGCGTTGTCGATGCCGTGACCGAGGTCTGGCAGCCGACGCCCGAGCGCAAATGCATCATCAACCTGCCGTCCACGGTGGAGCATTCCACGCCGAATATTTTTGCCGACATGATGGAGTGGATGCACCGCAACCTGGCTCGGCGCGACGCCATCGTGATCTCGGTTCATCCCCACAACGATCGCGGCACAGGCACCGCGGCCGGCGAGCTGGCCTTGATGGCGGGCGCCGACCGGATTGAAGGCTGTCTCTTCGGCAACGGCGAGCGCACCGGCAATGTGGACCTGGTGAATATCGCGCTCAATCTCTACACCCAAGGCGTGTCGCCCGGACTGGATTTCTCTGAAATCGACGAGATACGCCGCACAGTGGAGCACTGCAACCAGTTGCCCGTGCATCCCCGCCATCCTTATGCAGGCGATCTGGTCTACACCTCTTTCTCGGGCTCCCACCAGGACGCCATCAAGAAAGCCTTTGCCGCACGCAAAGAAGGCGATATATGGGACATGCCCTACCTGCCCATCGATCCCAAGGACCTGGGCCGCAGCTACGAGGCCGTGATCCGCGTCAACAGTCAGTCAGGCAAGGGCGGCATCGCCTACCTGCTGGAAAGCGAGTTCGGCCTCGAGCTCCCGCGCCGATTGCAGATCGAGTTCAGCCAGGTGGTGCAATCGGTGATGGATGCGACCGGCAAGGAGTTGACCGGCAAAGACATCTTTGCGCTGTTTGAGAAGGAATACGGCGTACAGACCGTAGCCGCACCGCAGCGTCTGGTGATTGAGGAAACCGGAAAAGCCGGCGGCGAGTCCTTCCACATCAAGGCCGAGGTTCAGCTTTGCGGCAGACGTCACGCCGTTGAGGGCACAGGCACCGGGCCCATTGATGCCTTCGTGGCCGGACTGGCTGCGGCGACAGGCCACACGGTTCGCGTGCTGGACTACCACGAGCACGCCATCGGGGCGGGGGCGAGCGCGCAGGCCGTGGCCTACCTGGAACTGCGGATCAACGACCAGACGCTGTTCGGCGTCGGTATGGATGGCAACATCATCTCCGCATCGCTCAAGGCCATAGTCTCGGGCCTGCAGCGCAGCAAGGCCAGCCAGCCTGCATGCGTTGCTACCATTACGGGTTAACCGCTCAGATCCCTCAAAACACAGAGCGCCCAACGCATCAGGAATCCCACCATGACTGACAAACTCATTATTTTCGACACCACTCTGCGCGACGGCGAGCAGTCGCCCGGCGCCTCCATGACCAAGGACGAAAAACTGCGGATTGCCCGCCAGCTGGAGCGCCTGAAGGTTGATGTGATCGAGGCCGGGTTTGCCGCCAGTTCCAATGGTGATTTCGAATGCGTGAAGGCTATTGCGGAGGTGGTGAGGGACTCCACCATCTGCTCGCTGGCACGCGCCAACGACAGGGATATTTCACGCGCCGCCGAGGCCCTGAAGCCCGCGGCCTCGGGACGTTTGCACCTGTTTCTGGCGACCAGCGCCCTGCACATGGAGAAAAAGCTGCGCATGACACCCGATCAGGTATTCGAGCAGGCCAAGCTCTCCGTGCGCTTTGCCAAAAACCTGATGGGTGATATCGAGTTCAGTCCTGAGGACGGTTATCGTTCAGATCCGGACTTCCTGTGCCGTGTGCTGGAGGCCGTGATCAAGGAAGGCGCGACCACTATCAACGTGCCGGACACCGTGGGCTACGCCATCCCCGAGCTCTACGGCAATTTCATCAAAAATTTGCGCGAACGCATACCCAACAGCGACAAGGCTGTCTGGTCCGTGCACTGTCATAACGACCTGGGCATGGCCGTGGCCAACTCTCTGGCCGGTGTGAAGATTGGCGGCGCGCGGCAGGTGGAATGCACCATCAACGGACTCGGTGAGCGTGCCGGAAATTGCTCGCTCGAAGAAGTGGTCATGGCTGTGAAGACCCGCAAAGATTACTTTGGCCTCGAACTCGGTATAGACACGCAGCACATCCTGGCCGCCAGCCGCATGGTGAGCCAAACCACGGGCTTCGTGGTGCAACCAAACAAGGCCGTGGTCGGCGCCAATGCGTTTGCGCATGCCTCGGGCATCCACCAGGACGGCGTGCTCAAGGCGCGCGACACCTATGAAATCATGCGCGCCGAAGACGTGGGCTGGAGCGCCAACAAGATCGTGCTGGGCAAGCTGAGTGGACGCAATGCGTTCAAACAGCGCCTGCTGGAGTTGGGCGTGGCCATGGAAAGCGAAGCGGACATCAACAATGCCTTCGCAAAATTCAAGGAGCTCGCAGACCGCAAGAGCGAGATCTTTGACGAAGACATCCTGGCGCTGGCGAGCGATGAAAGCGCTTCCCACGACAACGAGCAGTACGGCTTTGTGTCCCTGTCGCAACACAGCGAAACCGGCGAACGTCCCCAGGCCAGCGTCGTTTTCACTGTGGCCGGCAAGGAAGTCAAAGGCGAATCCGACGGCAACGGCCCTGTTGATGCCTCCCTCAAAGCCATCGAGTCACACGTCAAAAGCGGTGCGGAAATGGTGCTTTACTCCGTGAACGCCATCAGCGGGTCGACGGAAAGCCAGGGAGAAGTCACGGTGCGCTTGCAGAACAGCGGGCGGGTGGTGAATGGTGTGGGCGCCGACCCCGACATTGTGGTGGCATCGGCAAAAGCCTATTTGAGCGCGTTGAACAAGCTCCAAAGCAAAGCTGACCGCGTGGCGGCACAGGGATGATGTAACAATTCGGAAAATAAAATCCTTTGTATTCAATGACTTAGCGTTGAATCTGGGTGCAGATGGGGCTTCAGGCGTTAAAAACGTCACAAAGTGATTGTATTTTTAGGAAAGTCGCGCAAGTTTTTGATATTGCGTGACTTTTTCTATTTGTATACACTCCAGCCATCCCATTCATTGCAATCCACGCAGGCAAGACCATCATGTCTCATCAGATTTTCAATCGCGCATTAAAAATCGTTGGATTCATGGCCCTGATCGCCGCCTTTGCAGTGCCAGCCGCGAATGCGGCAACCGCCAAAAAAACCATTGTCAAAAAGCAGCACGCCTCGTCCAAGGCGTCGGCTTCCCAAAAAGTTATTTCCACACGCAAGAGCGTACGTTTTGTTGCAGGTACAAAACGCAGAAGCATCATCCGCGTGTCCATTCCGGCCAAACCATCCTTCGGTCAGATTGCCGGTTTGCACGGCTCGCAAGATCCCCTTGAACTGAAGTCCAGCGTTGCGCTGGTGATCGACCAGGACACACGTGAAGTGCTGTTCAGCAAGAACGATCATGCTGTGTTGCCGATCGCATCCCTCACCAAATTGATGACCGGCGTCATCGTCAGCGGCGCCAAGCTGCCCATGGATGAGCTCATCACGATCACGCAGGACGACGTTGACACCGAAAAGGGAAGCAGTTCACGCCTGAAGGTCGGCACCACGCTCACGCGTGGTGAACTGCTCCACCTGGCCCTGATGTCCAGCGAGAACCGCGCTGCGCACGCCTTGGGCCGTACCTATCCCGGTGGCATGGGCACGTTTGTCAGCCTGATGAACGCCAAGGCCAAAATGCTGGGCATGACGGACACCAGCTATGTAGAACCCACCGGCCTTTCCAGCCGCAATCAGTCCAGTGCGCAGGATCTGGCGACGCTGGTCAACGCTGCACATGGCGACCCGATGCTGCGCGAGCTCTCCACGTCGACGGGTTATCAAGTCGCTGTCGGCACCCGCACGCTGCAATACAACAATACAAATCGCCTGGTGAAGAATCCCGACTGGGATATCGGCCTGCAAAAAACCGGCTACATCTCTGAGGCCGGCCAGTGCCTGGTCATGCAGACCAAAATCGCGGGCCGCAAACTGATCATGGTGTTTCTGGATTCCGCCGGCAAGCTGAGCCGCTTGGGTGATGCCGAACGTGTACGCCGCTGGGTGGAGTCGAATCCGGTGGCCGAACCCAAGGTGAATGTCAGCACTTCCATCAAGCAGGTGAACGGCTGAGCATTCCCGAGGTGCGCAGCCTGCTATTGTATTGATAGCTGCTTGCGACCGACCTGATTGGGCTGCAGCCTATTTTTACTTGGGTTTGTAGCCCAGTGCGGCTGAAATCTCATTCGCAGTCGCCTGCAGCTTGGGCAGCCAGTGTTCGTCCAGCCGGTCGGCCGGGGCCGAAATCGACAAGCCCGCTACCAGCTGGTTCTGGTCATCGTAAATACCTGCAGCCATGCAGCGCACTCCCAACTCCAGTTCTTCGTTGTCGCGTGCGATGCCGTATTGGCGCGCTTTGGAAAGCTCGCGTTCCAGAATTGGCAGCTGCGTGATGCTGTTGCGTGTCTGCCCCGGCAGGCCGGTGCGCGTCGCGTAGGTCCGCAGGCGCTGCGGGTCGTCAAACGCGAGGAACAGTTTGCCCACAGACGTCAAATGCAGCGGCGCACGACCCCCGATGGCCCGTACCACCTGCATGCCGGAGCGTTCACTGTAGGCTCGCTCCACGTACACGATTTCATCGCCCTGGCGCATGCTCAGGTTGACCGGTTGCTGTGTGAGCTTGTGCAACTCGCGCATGGGCAGCAGCGCAGCGTCGCGGACGTCCAGACGGGCCTTGACGAGGTTGCCCAGCTCCAGCAGTCGCATGCCCAGCCGGTAGCTGCCCGCTGCGGGGCGATCCACAAAACGGCCCGTGGCCAGATCGTTCAGGATGCGATGTGCGGTAGAGGGGTGGAGCCCCGACTTCTCGCTGATTTCCTTGAGCGAAAGCGCTTCCTCGCGGTTCGCCAGGATTTCGAGCAGCGTGAACATCCTTTCAATGACCTGAACGGTCGGCGTGGCGGGAAGGGCTGAGTCGGGCTTTTTCATTTGCAGGCTTTCTGCTGCAAATTTTACCCTGTGAAATCCCGATGCGCTGGATGGGGTGCCTGGTTGGCCTATGCCTATGCCTGGTCGGATGACCTGCCTGTATTTTCCACCGCAGGCTCTGCGGAAAGCACCCACTGCCCGTCGATCAGCACTTCGTTGGGCCTGAATCCGGCCTTGTAATTCATTTTTGGGCTTTCCGCGATCCAGTAGCCCAGGTACACATAGGGTAAATCGAGGCGCCGGGCCTGCTCGATCTGCCACAGCACGCTGTAGTTGCCGTAGCTTGCGCGGCCATCCGGCTCATAAAACGTATAGACCGCGGAAATGCCGTCTTCCAGCACATCAAGGATGGACACCATCTTCAGGGCGCCCGGTTCGCCGTCAGGCAGGCTTTCACGAAACTCAACCAGGCGCGAATTCACGCGGCTTTGCAGGAGAAACTGTGTGTACTGGTCAATGCTGTCATGGTCCATGCCGCCGCCTGCGTGGCGGCCGTTCTGGTAACGCAGGTAGAGCTGGTAGTGCTCCGGCATGAAGCAGAGCTTGAGGATGCGGGCCTGCAGCGTCTGGTGCCGCTTCCAGGCGCGGCGCTGGCTGCTGTTCGGGCTGAAGCTGCCAACAGGCACCCGTAGCGGGACGCAGGCCTGGCACCCATCACAGTAGGGGCGGTAGGTGAACATGCCGCTGCGCCGGAAGCCGTTGGTCACCAGGTCCGAATAAGCGTCGTTGTGGATGAGGTGGCTGGGTGTGGCAACCTGCGAGCGGGCCTGCTTGCCCGGCAGATAGCTGCACGGGTAGGGCGCCGTTGCGTAGAACTGCAAGGTTTGCAGTGGCAGGTCTTTGAGATGTGTCACGGTAGGTCCAGGGTTCCCTTCGTTCCCGTCGTCAGTATCTGATTCCAGTATACGGGCTCAAAGCGCCAGCCGGGTCCCGTTTTACCCACGCTTTGCCCGAGGTGGGCAACAAATTCCGCCCGGCTGATTTCCCCCGCGCCCAGGGACGCCAGGTGATGGGTATTTTGCTGGCAATCAATCATGGTGATGTGATGTTCACGGCAAAAAGCCACCAGTGCCGCCAGCGCGATTTTGGATGCATCGGTCTGGTGCGCAAACATCGATTCGCCAAACACCATGCGGCCCAGATTCACACAATACAGGCCACCCGCCAGCTCGCCGTCGATCCAGGTCTCCACGCTGTGCGCATGGCCTGCCTCATGAAGAGCGGTATAGGCCTGCACCATGTCAGGAACAATCCAGGTACCGGGTTGGCCGGAACGCGGCTTGCTGGCGCAGGCGTCGATGACGCGCTCAAAGGCGCTGTCGAACCTGATTTCGCAGCGAGGCTGTTCCTGAAAACGAACTACCGTTTTGCGCAGCGACCGGTGCAGCTTGAAGTGGCGAGTCTGCAGCACCATGCGAGGGTCAGGGCTCCACCAGAGCACGGGCTGGCCGAGGCTGTACCAGGGGAAAATGCCCTGCGAATACGCATGGACCAGGGTCGGCACATCCAGCGCTGCACCAGCCGCCAGCAAACCGGGTGCCGGGTCATGAGGTCCCCACGCGGTATCCAGCGAGGGAAAGTTTTCGCCGGCGGCAAGCCAGGGCACGGGGCGCGGGAGTTTACCCATGGTTTAAAAATGGACAGTCATAAAGCCATTAAAACAGTGGGCCGTGAAGGACATGCGCAAATGGTAGCCGAGCAGGCTACCGCGACATGGCCAACGCGTTGCCGAGATCAGTGATTCATAGAGATGCTATTGATTTGATAGCTGCTTGCGCATATCAAACAAGGGTCAGGGGCCAATAGGGCTTTGTGCTTTTTGCCCGTGCGGGGCCGGCCGCTCGCCATTCAGCAGAAACGGCATTGGCAGAATGCCGCGAGCTCAAAAAGCCAGAAAATTGACGCTATAATCTAAGGCTGTATTCCTCAATAGCTCAGTTGGTAGAGCGCCGGACTGTTAATCCGTAGGTCCCTGGTTCGAGCCCAGGTTGAGGAGCCAATAAATTCAAGGGCCTGCACGCAAGTGCGGGCCTTTTGTCTTTTCAGGCGTTGCGAATGTAATTTCCAGCCTCGTGTTCTGCCGCGGAGTGATCAATCGCCGGGTAGGTACCTAGTACCATCGTGATCATGAAAATCTTCGGACACGCAAGCCAACGAGCAGGACCGGATCAACTATATCCGCCTGTCCAGTTCAAAGTTGATCACTTCCGGACCATGGACAACATGCAAAGCTCCAACATCAAGCAGCGGATATTCGGCGCCTTCCTGGTGCCTTTGCTATTTGTGTCAGCCAGTCATGCGCAAGTCTATAAGTGGGTAGATGCGAAGGGGCAAACGCATTATTCTTCGCGAAAGGATGATGCCGGCGCGGCCAGGGCAGATGAAGTGAAGCTGCCGCCTCAGCCAGCACCCTCTCCAATAGCCAAACCTTCAGCCGAATACTTGCGTGGGCAAAACAAGCAAACGCCACCACGCCTGGTGCCGGAGAAGGAGGCTGACAGCCCGCCCACGCCAAAACCGCCCAAATCGCTCTCCGGGGGAAAAGAAGATGGCACCGATGCGTCACGCTGTGCGCTGGCTCGGGACGTCCTTAGCGGCGCTGTAAGGCACCGCAATGGGCAACCCACGGACAAATATGATCGTGACGTTGCCCAAAATGATGTCCGGGCATTTTGCCGCTAGTGGCACCGCTGCTTAAATTTGCGCGTGTTCCTGAAGGCCACGGAAAACGAATGACCGCATCCATGACTGAAACCGTTTTCGACCACGAATACCCCCGCGTGCTGAGCATTGCAGGTTCCGACAGCGGCGGCGGGGCCGGCATCCAGGCTGACCTCAAGACCTTTGCCGCGCTGGGTTGCTACGGCATGACGGCCATCACCGCGCTGACGGCCCAGAACACGCGCGGCGTTCGCGCCATCCATGGCGTGCCGCCGCAGATGCTGCGCGACCAGATCGACGCTGTCATCGAAGACATAGGTACGGATGCGGTGAAGATCGGCATGCTGCACGCGCCCGACATCGTACAGACCGTGGCCGAGGCGATCGATCGGCATGCGTTGCAGAATGTGGTGCTGGACCCTGTCATGGTCGCCACCAGCGGCGCGGTGCTGATCGACAACCCGGCCATTGCGGTACTGGTGCGGGAGCTGTTTCCGCGTGCCATGGTGGTCACCCCAAATCTCGACGAAGCTTCGCTGTTGGTGGGCCGCCCGCTGGGCGATGAGCAGGCCATGCAGGCCGCCGCACAGGAGTTGCTGACGCAGGGCGCCCGCGCCGTGCTGCTCAAGGGCGGGCATTTGCCCGGCGATGTGGTCAGCGATTTACTGGCCACGCAAAGTGGCGAACTGCACTGGATGCGCGGGCCTCGCATTCCCAGCCCCAATACCCACGGCACCGGTTGCACGCTGTCGTCTGCGATTGCCGCGCACCTGGCGTTGGGGCACCCACTGCTGCAGGCCGTGCAGCTCGCACGTGCCTATGTGCGCGCGGCGCTGGAGGCCGGTGCGCGGGTGCGTACAGGTGCCGGTGGCGGACCGCTGAACCACGGCCACGCGCCCATCGCGATGCGGCTTAAGCTGCTGCGCTAGGGCTTGGATTTCCGGCGCGAGTGAGGCGTGCCAGCACAAAGGTCAGCACCAGTGTTGGCAAAGCCGCTCCCCAATCCGGCGCGAACTTGGCGCACAGGTGATAGCAGGCAATGCCCAGCACCCAGATCGCGACGGCGCTGGGGTTCACCTTGCGTTCGGCTACCAGCGAAGCGATATCGGCCGTGCCGGCCAGCCGTGCCAGGATCACGCCATACAAAGGTACAAACACCGAACTGAGCATCAGCAAAAAAGGCTCCAGGCTGTGCATGGGCAGCACCAGTGCCAGCGCGGTGCACAGCAGTGCCAGCCCCACGCCCCAGCGCCGCACGCTCCAGGCAGGTTTCAGGCTGTGGCCGGCTACCGAGCCCGAATAGAGATCGCCATACGCGTTGTCGACCTCGTCGATCAGGATCAGCCCCAGCGCGATCAGGCCGCCTTGCGCCAGCAGCAATGCGGCGACCAGGTCGGTGCTGGGTGCGGTGATGGCGACCAGCACGCCCAGCGCATAGCACCAGATATTGGCGACGGCGTAGCCCATCCAGGTGCCGCGCAGCGCGGCTTTGCCATCGCGTCCATGGCGCGCGAAATCGGCCACGAGGGGTAACCACGACACCGGCATTGCGATCACCAGGTCGAGTGCGGACAGCGTGCTCATGCCGTCTTCGCCTGGCCGCATCCACAGCGCGCTCAGGCCCTGGGCATTGGCCTTGGCCAGGAATTGCCAGCTCAGCCACAGCAACGAGGCGATGACCAGTGGCAAGCCGTAGCGGCCTATGAATTTGCGCACCAGCTTGACCATGGAGCCCGACAGCAGCGCCAGCAGCACCGCGCCCCACAGCAAAGTGGCCAGAAGCGGCCAGAAGGCACCTGCAAAGTTGCCGGACTGGCGCGCAATAGCCACTGTTCCGTCGCGCATCACCACAAGCTCAAACGTGGTCCAGCCGATGAGCTGCACAATGTTGAGCAGCACCGGCAGGCGCGCAAAGCTGCTGCCGTAGGTGGCATGCATCAGCCCGGCGCTGGAAAGCCCACTGTCGCAGCCGATCCTGGCCGTCCAGGCCAGCAAGCCGGCGCCAAGTACCGAGCCGCAGACGATTACCGTCAAGGCTGTCTGGGTGCCAACGGCCGGTACCAGGTAGGCGCCGATCTGCATGACCAGCAGGCCCACCCCGAGGCTGAGCCACAGTGCGGCATGGTCGCTCCAGCCGAACAGGCGGTCGCTGGAGGGCAACGGCGCAAGCGCGGTGTTGCCGGCGGCAGCAGAAGTAGAAGTCGTGGTCATCAGCAGTTCCGATCATCGATGCCAGGTCGGCCTGCTTGAAGCCCGCAAGAACAGCGGGCATCCGGAACATGCTTCCCTGCGCGAGGATTACCTCAAATCAGGTTCAAAGGGACTTTCTCAGCCGCCGCAACTCGCACGACGAATTGCAGCAACACCCCCAGCGAAAGCGCCTGTGTAGACGCCAGCCAAATTGTAGGGCGATTCCGGGCGGGCCTATTGCGTAAGCCGTACAGGCAACAAAAAGCCCGCACGCGGCGGGCTTTCAGGTGGAAGCGAGCCAGCTCGGCTCAGTCGTCAAACACCGGAGATTCAACGCCCAGCACCTTGTGCAGTTTCGGGCTGGTCGTGGTGTATTGGAGGTGGATCTTCTTGTCCGGGAAGATCAAGGGAGCCGCGCCAAAGGCTGCCAGCGCGCACTCATGGAAGCCGCTCAGAATCAGCTTCTTCTTGCCGGGATAGGTGTTGATGTCGCCCACGGCAAAGATACCCGGAACATTGGTGGAAAACTTCTCGGTATCCACCTTGAGCTGTTTGCGCTCGATGTCCAGGCCCCAGTTGGCGATCGGCCCCAGCTTGGGTGACAGGCCGAAGAACACCAGCAGCACGTCCAGCGGCACCACGCGCGTGACGCCGTCGGAACCCGTGACCTTGGCACCGGTCAACTTGCCTTCTTTTTCTTCGTAGCCGGTGATCTGGCCCACGATGAACTGCATTTCGTAGGCATCGCAAAGCTCGCGCATTTTGGCCACGCTGGCAGGCGCCGCCTGGAAGCCGTCGCGGCGGTGAATCAGGATCACGCTCTCGGCCTTGTTCGGGCCTTCGGCGACAAAGTTCAGCGTCCAGTCAAGCGCCGAATCACCGCCGCCCACAATCACCAGGTTTTTTCCGGCAAAGTCGGCCGGGCTTTTCACGCGGTAGAACAGCTGGCTGTCGTCGAACTTCTCCAGGCCTTCGACGCGCAGCAGCTTGGGCTGGAAGGCACCCACACCTGCCGCGATAAAAATCGTTTTGGTCAGAAAGCGCGTGCCTTTGGAGGTCTCGACGAAGAAGCGGCCGTCCTGCTGCTTTTCAACCACGCTGACTTCCTGGCCGAAATGAAAGGTCGCACCAAAGGGCTCGATCTGCTTGAGCAGGTTGTCGGTGAGCTCTTTGCCGGTGCAGACGGGCACGGCCGGAATGTCGTAAATCGGCTTGTCGGGGTAAAGCTCAATGCATTGGCCGCCCGGGTAGGCCAGCGAGTCGATCACATGGGCCTTGATCTCAAGCAGCCCCAACTCAAACACCTGGAACAGGCCGACAGGCCCGGCGCCCACAATCACCGCATCGGTTTCGATGGGACCGTCGTGCTGCGCTGCGGTATTGATCACTTCTTGGTTCAGTTGGGGTTCCATGGTTCCTGGGGCGCTTTGCAAAGCGCGTGGCGGCCCGGGGAGGGCGAGATGCCGGTGGCTTCAGGCCGGATAAGCCGAATAGCCGGATGAACCGGCTTAGTAGGGCTTAGCGGACCAATTCGGACAGTTTGCCCGTCTTGTCTTTCCATTCCTCGGCGTCGGGCAGGGCATCCTTGCGCTTGGTGATGCTTTTCCAGCCCGCGGCACGGCTCAATTCCACATTGAGCTGGATGAATGCCACCTGGTCGGCCGGCACGTCTTCCTCGGCGTAGATGGCATTGACCGGGCATTCGGGGATGCAGACGGCGCAGTCGATGCATTCGTCCGGATCGATCACCAGCATGTTGGGGCCTTCCCGGAAGCAATCCACGGGGCAGACATCCACACAGTCGGTGTATTTGCAGCGGATGCACGATTCGGAGACGATGTGAGTCATGTTATTTGGGGCTAATCGGTGGAAACCCTCAATTTTAAGAGGATTCCGTGAGCAGGGTTAAGTCGTTGAAGGGCGCGGGGCTTGGATCCCGGTCAAAGGACCAGCACGGCACCTGAAGTCTTGTTTGAGGCGGTGTCCACCAGGACCAGCGAGCCCAGCATGCGCGAACGGGCATAGGGCAGGGTGGCCAGCGGTTCCTGCAGGCTCAGCTCGATGTGGCCGATGGCATTGGGCGGCAGCTCGCTGGCGTCTTCTTCGGCGAGGGTGTTGACATCGAGCTTGTGAACGATGCGTTTGACCTTGGCCTTGACCCAGCGGTGGCCGTGCAGCGCCCAGTAGATGCGCCCGGCGACCAGCGGCTCATCGTCCATCCAGGCCACGGTGGCCGAGATATCCCGTGAGGGCTCAAAGGTATCCGTGGCCAGCAGCCAGTCGCCGCGCGACACATCGACTTCCCGGTCCAGCACGATGCCTGCACTGTGGCCGGCCAGGATGGCCTTGGGCTGGCGGGCATGGTCCAGCACCTGGGCCACCACGGCCGTCTTGCCGCTGGGGAGTATGGTCACGCTCTGGCCCGGCTGTACGCCGCCCGAGGCAACGCGGCCCCAGAAGACACGCCGGCCCTGGGAGGTATCGGATGAGGACGAAAACTTTTCAACCCATTGCACCGGGAAGGCAAAGGCTTCGGTGGTCTCGGCCGGCGTGACGGGCAGGTGTTCCAGCAACTGCAGCAGCGACAAGCCTTCATAACCGCACCAGCCGGGCTGGGCGTCCACCACGTTAAAGCCCTTGAGGGCAGACACGGGAACGGTCGCTTTCACCGGGATTTTCGCGGCCCGGGCGAATGTTGCCAGCGCTGCTTGAATGTTCCTGAAAGCCAGCGTTGGGTCTTCCACGGCGTCGAGCTTGTTCACGGCGAACACGATGGACGGCACGCGCAGCAGGTTGACCAGCAGCGAATGGCGGCGGGTTTGCTGCAGCAGCTCCAGCGCGGGGTTTTTCCAGTCGAGCTTGGTCGCATCCACCAGCACGACGGCGGCGTCGGCACTGGAGGCGGCCGTCACCATGTTGCGGGTGTATTGCTCATGCCCAGGGGCATCGCCGATGATGAATTTGCGGCTTTCAGTGGCGAAATAGCGGTAGGCCACGTCAATGGTGATGCCCTGCTCGCGCTCGGCCGAAAGGCCGTCCGTCAGCAATGCCAGGTCGGTTTCACCCTGGCGCTGCACGCCGGCCAGGTGGTCCTGCAGCACGGCCTTGCTGTCCACCAGCAGGCGGCCGATCAGAGTGCTTTTGCCGTCGTCGACCGAACCGCAGGTGATGAATTTCAACGCAGGTTTCAGGTCATTTTGGCCTGCAACCGTTTCTGGCTGTGCGCCGTCAGCTATCAAATCAGTAGTGTGGGTACTTGTGGTCATCTCAGTCTCAAAAATGGTGGCAAGGTCTTTATCAGTGGGGGCCGCGGGTCCGGCTGTGCCGGTCCGCAGGCGCCGCCCCCTGGGGGGAGCAGGCGAAGCCTGTCCGGGGGAGAACTAAAAATACCCGTCTTTCTTGCGCTTTTCCATCGAAGCGTCGGAGGTCTTGTCGTCCATGCGCGTTGCGCCGCGCTCGCTCACGTCGGCGGCCAGCGTTTCGATCACGATCTCGGCGGCCGTGGCGGCCGGGCTGTCGACCGGGCAGGTGCAGGTGATGTCGCCGACGGTGCGGAAACGCACGGTCTTTTCAACGATCTGCTCCCCGTCGCGTGCCGGGGTGAGGTCCGTCACCGGTACCAGCAGGCCCTTGCGTTCGACCACCTTGCGCTGGTGCGCGTAGTAGAGCGAAGGCAGTGCGATTTGCTCCCGTTCGATGTACTGCCACACGTCGAGTTCGGTCCAGTTGGAGATCGGGAACACCCGGAAGTGCTCGCCGGGCTGCAGCCGGGTGTTGAACAGCGTCCAGAGCTCAGGGCGCTGGGCCTTGGGTTGCCATTGGCCGAAGCTGTCGCGGTGCGAAAAGATGCGCTCCTTGGCGCGGGCTTTTTCCTCGTCGCGGCGCGCGCCGCCAATCAGGGCGTCAAAGCGGAATTCGTCAATCGCCTCAAGCAGCGTGACCGACTGGTGCACATTGCGCGATTCGCCTGGGTGGGCCAGGCGCACCGTGCCGCGTTTCATCGAGTCTTCGACATTGCGCACGATCAGCTCGGCGCCCAGTTCTTTTGCGCGGAAGTCACGGAAGTCGGTCACTTCGTGGAAGTTGTGGCCGGTGTCGATCATCAGGAGCGGGTAGGGGATGCGGCCCACGCCGAAGGCCTTTTCCGCGCACTTGAGCATCACCAGCGAATCCTTGCCGCCCGAAAACAGCAGGGCCGGGCGCTCAAAGGCGGCGGCTACTTCGCGCAGGATGAAGATGGTTTCCTCTTCCAGCGCATCGAGATGGGAGTTGGACAGCCGCGCGATGGAGATCGCCGGGTCGGCTGGCAGCAGGTGGGATGGTGTGCGGGCGTTCATAGGTCAGTCAGTGCGCAAGGTGCAGGCCGCATTCGCGGTTGTCTTCGCCCTTGGTGGGGTCCACATAGTCAAAATTGTTGGGCAGGCCGTTGATCTCACAGTACTGGTAAAGGTCCTTGGACGACCAGTGCAGGAGCGGCGCGACCTTGATCAGTCCGTCGGGGTTGACGCTGACCGGGTCCATCTGGGCGCGTACCGCGGTGTCGGTGGCGCGCAAGGCCGTGAACCAGACCTGGGGCGCGGTTTCACGCAGGGCGCGGGCAAATGGCTCGAGTTTGACTTCTTCGGTGAAGGCAGCATGGCGTGGATCGTCCAGCGCCGGGGTCAGGCCTTCCACCGCCTCGCGGTGCGCACGGGAGCGGCGCGGCAGGTAAATATGCAGGTCCAGCTTGAGCAGCTTGGTCACTTCGTCGGCGAACTGGTAAGTGGCCTCGGTGTTGTAGCCGTTGTCCATCCAGACCACGGGAACGCGGGGATTGGCGCGCGTCACCATGTGCAGTATCACCGCCTCGAAGGGGCGGAAATTGGTGGTGACGATGGCAGGCCGGCCCAGTCCCACGGCCCAGCCCACCAGGCCCTGTGCGTTGTGGCCGAGTTCTGCGTTGATTTTTGCAAGGTCGAGGCTCATGGTGTTCAGGCGGCAGCCGCCTCCTTGAAGTGGGGTTGCACGTCTACCGCATCGCCCTGGTATTTGCCTGCTTTGTAGCCGGGGTAGCTGCTCAACACACGTTGGGCAACGGCCATGTCCTGGTCAGCACGCAGCACGGCAGTGTCAAAGCCGCTGCGCTCCATCTGGGCGAGCTGGTCCACCAGTACGTCGCCGGTGGCGCGGATTTCACCCTTGAACTCGCGGCGGCGGCGCAGCAGGAAGGCCTGGCTGTAGGCGCGGCCATCGGTGAACTTCGGGAAGTGCAGGTCAATGCGCGCGATGCCGTCGAGTGTGATCTCGAATGGATCGGCATCGTTCGCAAGGACCAGGGTACCGGGTTGTTCGGCGCCGCTTTGTTCGCTGAAAGGCAGTAATTTCATCGTGATTTCCTTTCCAGTGTTCAGTGCGCGACGGTGTTGGGGGCAAAGCGCGCATTCTTGGCGGCGGCCTTGTAGGGTTCGATGCCGACGCGGCGGAAAGTCGCAATGAACGTTTCGCCGTCTTCGCGCAGCTGGCGATAGGTGTCGAGCACTGCTTCAATGACTTCCGGCACTTCGGCGCCGGTGAACGAAGGGCCCACCACCTTGCCAGGCACCGAGGCGCCGCTCAGCGTGGAACCATCGGAGCCGCCCAACGACACCTGGTACCACTCAAGGCCGTCCTTGTCTACGCCCAGGATGCCGATATGGCCGCTGTGGTGGTGGCCGCAGGAGTTGATGCAGCCGCTGATGTGCAGGTCGATCTCGCCCAGGTCGTGCAGCTCGTCCATGTCCTGGTAGCGCTCGGTGATGGCTTCGGCAATCGGGATGGAGCGCGCATTGGCCAGCGAGCAGAAATCACCGCCGGGGCAGGCGATCATGTCGGTCAGCAGGTGGATATTGGGCTTGGCAAAACCGGCCTTGCGGGCGGCGCGCCAGAGTTCGGGCAGCTCGTCGCAACGCACCCAGGGCAGCAGCAGGTTCTGGTCGTGCGTGACGCGCACTTCACCGGCGCTGAACTGGTCGGCCAGATCGGCGGCGATGTCGAGCTGGTCGGCCGTCGCGTCGCCGGGCGCCTGGCCCAGGCGCTTGAACGACAGCGTCACGGCGCGCAGGTCGGGGTTCTGGTGCGGGGCCACATTGCGCTGCAGCCAGCGGCCGAACTCCACGTCGTCTTCGGCGGCGGCGCGCAGGATGTTGGCAATTTTTGTATCGGCGCTCTTGCGGTCGCAATTGAGCGCAGGCGGCACAAAGCAGGCTGTCACGCGGTCGAGTTCTTCCTGCGTGATGGTGTGCGGCGCGCCATCGTGTTCCAGGATCTGCTTGTATTCGGCCTCGACGTCGTCAATGTAGCGCTGGCCTTCGGCTTTCACCAGAATCTTGATGCGGGCTTTGTAGATGTTGTCGCGGCGGCCATAGCGGTTGTACACGCGCACCACGGCTTCCAGGTAATTCATGATCTGGTTCCAGGGCAGGAACTCGCGGATCACCGTGCCGATCACCGGCGTGCGGCCCATGCCGCCGCCCACCAGCACCTTGAAGCCCAGCTCGCCTTCGGCGTTGCGGATCAGATGCAGGCCGACGTCGTGCCAGGCGGTGGCGGCGCGGTCTTCGCGGGCGCCGCTGATGGCGATCTTGAACTTGCGCGGCAGGAAGGCGAACTCGGGGTGCAGCGTGCTCCACTGGCGCAAGATTTCGCCGAAGGGACGCGGGTCGGCAATTTCGTCGACGGCGATGCCCGCGCGCTCGTCGCTGGTGATGTTGCGGATGCAATTGCCGCTGGTCTGGATGCCGTGCATGCTGACACTGGCCAGCAGGTCCATTACCTCGGCGGATTTGTCGAGCGGGATCCAGTTGTACTGAATGTTCTGGCGCGTCGTGAAGTGGGCGTAGCCGGTGGTCAGCTTGGAGCTGACCGACAGGCCGTTTTTCAGGTTCACGGGGCCGAGCTTGTCCTGTTTGGACTGGGCTTCGTTGAACAGCGCGGCGTTGGGCTGGTCGTACTCGCGGGCGATTTTGGCCAGCACGCGCACTTGCGCGCTGGAGAGCTCGCCATAAGGCACCGCCACGCGCAGCATGGGCGCATAGCGCTGTACATACCAGCCGTTTTGCAGGCGCAAGGGGCGAAATTCGTCTTCAGGCAACTGGCCTGCCTGCCAGCGGGTCAGCTGGTCACGGTACTGGTTGGCGCGGGCCTTGACAAACTCGCGGTCAAATTCTGTGTATTGGTACATGGCTGTCGGGATTCAAACGTCGTGGGATTTTTATAAGGAGAGGGTCAGATCGAAATCAGTTTCACGCCGGCATAGGCCAGCAGCACGGACAACAGCGAGCGGATCACGCGGTCTGGCGTTTTGTGCACCAGGTGCGAACCGAGCCAGATGCCGGGCAGGGAGCCTGCCAGCAGCTTGATGAGCAAAGGCCAGTCTACCGAACCGATGGAGGCATGGCCCAGGCCGGCCACCAGCGTCAGGGGCACGGCATGGGCGATGTCGGCCGCCACGATGCGCGGCAGCGGCAGGGTGGGGTAGAGCAGCATCAGCACGATCACGCCGATGGCGCCCGCGCCGACTGACGTCAAAGTGACCAGCGTGCCGATGACCGCACCAAACAGCAGCGGCAGCGACCAGTGGCGCGCACGCGTGGCCTGGCCTATGAGTTCGGGCGCGATGGTGGTCGGGGCGGCCTTGCCGCGCAGCACCTTGTAGGCCGTGGCGCCGGCCGTCAGCAGTAACGCCAGGCCGAGGGTGGTGGTCATGATGGCTTGCGTAGCCGGGTTGGCGGGGCCCATGCGCTGCAACATATACAAGGTCGCCAAGGCAGCCGGAATGCTGCCGGCTGCAGTTTGCCCGACGATTTTCCAGTCGACCACACGGGCGCGGGCCAGGCTGACGGTGCCGCCCATCTTGGTAAAGGCGGCAAACAGCAAGTCGGTACCGATGGCCAGGTGCGGTTTGACGCCGAAAAAGAAGATCAGCAGCGGCGTCATCAGCGAGCCGCCGCCCACCCCTGTCAAACCGACGACGAGGCCGACGGCAAAACCAGCAAATACAAAGGCAAATTCATGCATAGCGGGAGAATGTAAGTGCGCGACTTATAAAAACAAACTACACATTTGTTCTGCCGTTATGCAGATAAGCTTATTCGCCAATAAATATGCGGGTTTCGAACGGTTTTTTCGTGTTGGCGGCATAAGGCTTGCATTCAGGTTGGCCGTTCACCAGCCGACCCGTCACAAAGCGCTGGTACAGTCCCTGCTCTTTCGGATGAGCTGCCCGGTTTTGGGCTTGCCGCACGAACCGAATTGCCCATTTTTGGAGAAAACCCGTGAAATTGATGAAGTCCGCCCTGATGGGCGGTTTGTTTCTGGCCTGCGCCACGGCGGTGACGCTCGCCCAGGGCAGCCCGAAGCCTCCCATCAAGATCGGCGAAATCAACAGCTACTCCGCCATTCCCCAGTTCGCCCAGCCTTACCGGCAAGGCTGGCAGCTTGCGGTCGAGGAAATCAATGTGGCTGGTGGTCTGCTGGGGCGCAAGATCGAAGTCATCTCGCGCGATGACGCCGGCAAACCCGAAGAAGCCCTGCGCCAGGCCGTCGAGCTGACCTCAAAGGAAAGGGTGGATGTGCTGGCGGGAGGGTTTTACTCTAGCGTCGGGCTGGCGCTGGCCGGCCATGCCCAGGCCAGCCGGCGGGTGTTTATCGCCAGCGAATCGCTGGCCGACGCCATTGTCTGGGAGCAAGGCAACCGCTACACCTTCCGCCTGCGGCCTAGTACTTATATGCAGGCGGCCATGCTGGTCGAAGAGGCAGCCAGGTTGCCGGCCAAACGCTGGGCCACGATTGCCCCCAATTACGAATACGGCCAGAGCGCAGTCACTGTATTCAAGGAGTTGCTGAAAGCCAGGCGCCCGGACGTCGAGTTTGTGAGTTACCAGTGGCCGGCCCTGGGCAAGATAGAAGCCGGCCCGACGCTGCAGGCGGCCATGCAGGCAAAACCCGAGGCGATCTTCAACGCGACTTTCGGCGCCGACCTGGCCAGGCTGGTTCGTGAGGGCAACCAGCGCGGCATTTTTTCCCGTATGCCGGTGGTGTCGATGCTTTCGGGGGAACCCGAGTACCTGGATGCGCTGAAAGACGATACGCCGAAAGGCTGGATCGTCACCGGCTATCCGTGGGACCAGATCGACTCCCGCGAGCATGCCAGCTTTGCCGCCAACTACTATCGCCGCTTCAATGAATATCCCAAAGTCGGTTCGGCGGTGGGCTACGCCACCATGCAGGCGATTTTTGCCGCCATCCGCAGGGCCAATTCCACCGACAACGAAAAGCTGGTGGTGGCGCTGCGTGGCCTGAAATTCTCCACGCCTTTCGGCCCCGCCGAATTCCGCGCCATTGACCACCAGTCCACCATGGGCGCCTATGTGGGCAGGCTGGACCTGCGCGGCCACAAGGGCACCATGGTGCAATGGCGCTATGCCGACGGCAAGGCCTATTTGCCAAGCGATGCGTATGTCAAGGCCCGCAGGCCCGCCGCGGCCATGAAGTGACGTTTTGACAACGCAGGCGCTGAATTCCTTGAAGCCTCCCCGGCGATCCCCCCATAATCGGGCGCAATGACGAATACGGGTGGTGAGGCTGTCAAGCGGGTTTTTGTAAAAGTGTTCGGGTTTGATGACGTTGAGCGTCATGCCCTGAACGCGGTGTTTCGCATTTCCGAAACACGACCTATCGCCTACACCCCCTGGACGCCCGACGCGCCCGAAGAGGCCTTGATGGCGCTGATTGACGGCGACAGCTGGGAAGCTGCGCTGGAGCTGGCCAACCCCGCGAATGACGACTTCACTCTGATCTGGATCGGCGACAACCCGCCGGCCAGGGCGCGCCTGGTGATTCCACGCCCGCTGCAGTGGACCGCCGTGATTGACGGCATGGACGAATTGCTGGCCGCTGAACGGCGGCAGGCCGCGCAGGCTCTGCCGCCGGGCAAAACGCGTGGTGAGAAGGACCTGGATCTCGACCTGCTGTCCGAATCCACCGCGCTGCTGGACCTCGATCTCGACTTTGATTCGCAGGCGCCTACCGCGCCGGCGCCGCTGGAAGCCCCGGAGCCCCTGCCGGAGCGCCCTCAAGTGTTGGTGGTGGATGCTGATCGCGACGCGCGTCTTTACCTGCGTGCCAGGCTGGCCATGGCCGGTTTCGTGAAGATAGACGAGGCGACCACCGGCACCGAAGCGCTCAAGCTGATTGACACGCATCTTTACAAGCTGGTGATTCTCGACATGGAGCTCCCCGACATTGAGCCCTGGGAAATGGTCAAGCGGGTGGAGGCATCGCGCCCTGCCATCGCCTATCTGATTTTGACCGGCAACCGTCTCTCCCCGCTGGACACCGTGCGCGGATGGTTCGGCGGCGCGCGCGGCAGCCTGCGCAAACCCCTGCACCCCGGAAAGCTCAAACGCCTGCTGCGCAGCGTGGAGTGAAGGCGCTCATTACGCCCTGAATGCTATCTATTTGATAGCTGCTTGCGCCCGTTCCCCCTTGGTTTCAGCCCTGTTTGGCTTAAAAATCTCAAATATTGACGATCAGCGCGGGCAGGGCATGCTGCGGCATCAGCGCCTCCGCCAGCCGCTGTTCAATCGGCAAAGGTTCGGCGTGCAGCTTCGCCGCCAGCAATTCCCCGCAAAGCGCGGCAAACGTCAGCCCGCGCGAGCCCATGCCGCTGCACACCCACAGGCCCGGGCTTTCTTCCAGCGGGCCCAGTGCGGGCAAGCGGCTGGGCGTGGCACAGCGCACACCCGCCCAGGACTGAACCTTCCCGGGCTCAAACTGTGCGGCCAGTGCACGGGCGGTTTGCGGCAGCAGGGTTTGCAGCCGGCTGAAATTGTGCTGGTCGTCCTGGGGCCGCGTTTCGGCCTGGGTGTTGTCGCGTTCAAAGCTGGAGCCCATGACCCAGGCCAGGCCGCCGGCCTTGCTGGGCAGGGGCACCGCGGGCACCAGGCTGCCATGGCCGTTCACGGGAAAGGGCGGCAGTGCGCTGGCCGCGCCGGGCTCATGCAGGCCCCAGCTCACTTGGCCCCGGATGGCCTGCAGTGCAAGGTCACCAGCCTTGTTCGTTGCGGCGCCGGCAGCCAGTTCGAGGCTGGCATAACCGGCCGCCAGCACCACGAGTTCGGCGCGGGCCAACTCCCGGCCCTGCGCATCCAGAACCTGCCACTGGCCCGAGGCCTGGTTCAGGCGGCTCACCACTGATCGGCCGTGCGATTGCACACCCGGCCCAGCCAGCCAGGCGTCGACCAGGGCGGCCGGCCGGATCCAGCCCGCCCGCGCATGCCACAACGCGGGCGTATCCGGCGGCAGGCCGCATTGCCTGAGCTGGGCAGCGTCGGCTGGCCCTGTCCAGTCCCCAGCGGCGTCGGCCCAGTCCGTTTGCCAGGCCTCGGGCTGTTTGCGCGGGTGCTCCACCGCATGCTCCAGTACGCCGGTGCGGCCCCAGTCGCCGGCCTGCAGCATTGCCTCGGCCTGCTGCAGCGTGGCGCGAATGCCATGGCGCGACAGGCGCGAGAGCGGGTTGTCGTCGGGCGAGACATGCGGCGCCAGCAAGCCGGCGGGCAGGCCGGACGCCCCGGTGGCGGGCTCTTCGGCTGCGTCCAGCACCACGACCTGCCAGCCGCGACGCGCCAGGCTGGCCGCCACAGCCGCGCCGGCCAGGCCGGCGCCAATCACCACGCAGCGCCCGGGCAGCCGGCGAGCGGGCGAGGGCTGCGCTTTTTTAGGTTCCCACGCCGGGTTGAACTCACCCTGCAGGTTGTCGCGTTTGGGCGGAATGCCCGGCACCTTGTTGACCACAAATCCGCATTGCGCCAAGGCGTCGCGCACGCTGCGTGCAATCGTCCAGGTGGCGATTCGCGTGCCGCGCCGGCAGCAGCGGGCCACCGCCTTGAAGGTGTGCACGTCCCAGATGTCCGGATTGCGCTGCGGGCTGAAACCGTCCAGGTAGACCGAATCTGCCTCAAACGATTGTTCGCGCAGCATGGCCTTGGCGTCGCCGATGCACAGCGTCAGCAAGACTTGGCCGCCTTCAAACACCAGCCGGTGAAAGCCCGGCAGCAGGCCCCACAGCTGGCGCTGCAGCTGTTCGGCGAAGGGAAGTAGTTCAGGGTGGGTTCGGGCGCTGCGCAATACGTCTTCGGCGCTGGCCGGAAAGGCTTCCGTCGAGACGAAATGCAGCAGGCCAGGGCGCTGTGGGTCGGCCTTCCAGGCGGCCCAAGTCACGAGGAAATTCAGGCCCAGGCCGAAGCCGGTTTCAAGAACAGTCCATTGTGGCTGGCCAGCCCAGGCTTCGGGCAGGCCGCAGCCCTTGAGGAAGACTTCTTTAGCCTGGTCCAGGCCGCCCAGCTCGCTGCGGTAGCGGTCGCCAAAGCGCGGGCTGTAGGGGCTGCCGCCGGCTGTGCCGTCGTCCAGCCACTCGATCACCTCAGCCATGGCCGACCAATGCAAGTTTCATTGTTAGTGACAGGCGTGTGGTCCCCGGTTTCAGGCCAGCCGGGGCCGCGGAACCGGCTTTGCCGGGCCGCAGGCGCAGCGGCCCCCTCGGGGGGCAGCGCAGTACGCGAAGCGACAAGCGTGGGGGCCTTATTGAGTCGGGGGAACGTAGCCTTGGACGGCATCGGCGCCGTCGCCGAAGAAGTGTTTTTCCATCTGGCGCGCCAGGTACTGGCGGGCGCGGGCATCGGCCAGGTTCAGGCGGTTTTCGTTGACCAGCATGGTTTGCTGCTTCATCCACTCCGCCCAGGCTTCCTTGCTGACTTCTTCCCAAAGGCGCTTGCCCAGCGGGCCGGGATAGGGCGGAAAGTCCAGGCCTTCGGCTTCTTTACCGAGTTTGATGCATTTGACGAGGCGTGCCATGGGGTAGTTCTTTCGTAGGGCTAAGGTGTCTAAGGATGTTTGTGGAATAAAGAACTGATTTTTTATTCGTTCCAGTTTCTAAGGTCTGCTTCCAGAATCCATTTTGTTCGCATTTACACGCAATTTTTTGGAAAAGAGAGCAACCATGACTTCACGCCGCAACTTTATCAATGTTTCCGCCCGCACTGCCGTGGCGGCCGGTTTGGGTTTGACGCTGGCAGGGTCACTGCTGACCGCCCAGGCCCAGCAAGCGCCCGTCACGCTGCTCAACGTCTCGTATGACCCAACCCGTGAGCTTTACGTCGAATACAACGCGGCCTTCAGCAAATACTGGAAAGCCAAGACCGGCCAGGATGTGACGATCAAGCAGTCGCACGGCGGCTCCGGCAAGCAGGCCCGCTCCATCATTGACGGCCTGGACGCCGACGTGGCCACCCTGGCCCTGGCCGGCGACACCGACGCGTTGGTCAAAAACGGCGGCTGGTTGTCGGCCGACTGGCAAAAGAAACTCCCGCACAACTCGTCGCCCTACACCTCGACCATCGTGCTGGCCGTGCGCCAGGGCAACCCCAAAGGCATCAAGGACTGGGACGACCTGATCAAGCCCGGCATCACCGTGATCACGCCCAACCCCAAGACCTCGGGCGGCGCCCGCTGGAACTACCTGGCCGCCTGGGAATTCGCCAAGCGCAAATACGGCAGCGATGCCAAGGCCAAAGAGTTCGTTGCCAAGCTGTACGGCAATGTCTCCGTGCTGGACACCGGAGCGCGCGGCTCCACCATCACCTTTGCCCAGCGTGCCCAGGGCGACGTGCTGATCGCCTGGGAAAACGAAGCCTACCTGCTCGAAAAAGAATTCGGCGCCAAGTTCGACGTGGTCGTGCCGTCGCTGAGCATCCTGGCCGAGCCCGCCGTCGCCGTGGTCGACAAAAACGTCGACAAGAAGGGCACCCGCGCCGTGGCCGAGGAATACCTGAAGTACCTCTACTCTGAAGAAGGCCAGGACATCGCCGGCAAGAACTTCTACCGCCCCGCTGTTTCGCAGAAAGCCATTGCCAAGTACGCCAAGCAGTTTCCCAAGCTGAACCTGTTCACCATCGACCAGGCCTTCGGCGGCTGGGCCAAGGCTGATAAAGAGCATTTCGCAGACGGCGGCTCGTTCGATCAGATCTATACAAGGAAGTAACCCCCCGAAGCGGCCTGCGGCCGCCTCCCCCCGAGGGGGCGCCCGCTGCGGCCCGGCGAAGCCGGTTCCGCGCCGGCACTGGAATGAGATAACTGGCACACGCCGCTTGGCACTTAAGGCAAATCAGGAAGAACTTTAAATAATGTCCGTACAACAATCCGTGCTGCTTATTGCCGGCAGCCCTTCCGAACAGTCCCGCTCCGCCGCACTGCTCGACTCCGTCAGCGACAGGCTGGCCCTGCGGGGTGGCCTGGTGGTCGATCGGCTGAACATCCGTGAGCTGCCGGCTCAGGCTTTGCTGCTGGCTGAGTGGGGTCATCCGGCGATCGTCAAGGCGATTGACCAGATTGCCCGTGCGCGCGCCATCGTGGTGGCCACGCCGGTGTACAAGGCGGCTTACAGCGGCCTGCTCAAGGTGCTGCTGGATTTGCTGCCGCAAACGGCGCTGAAGGAAAAAACCGTGCTGCCGCTGGCCACCGGCGGCAGCCCGCACCACATGCTGGCGCTGGACTACGCCTTGCGCCCGGTGCTGCAGGCGCTGGCGGCCCGCCACATCCTGCCCGGTGTGTATGCCACCGATTCGCAGGTGCCGCAGTCGGCCGACAAGCGCTACGAAGTCGGCCCCGAGATCACCGTGCGTCTGGACGATGCGGTGCTGACCCTGCTGGCCGAAAGCTTCCGCATGGCGGCCACGACAGGCTTTGAGCCGGTGCATTTTTCGCGGGTGCGATGTAGCGTCTGACGCCCGTCCCGGTGCGCGGGGTTTGCAGGCCGCTGTGTAAGGCCTGCGCCATTGAATTCGCTGAATTTCAGCGCAACGAGTTTTAAACCAGTTTCAGGAAAATTTTTATGTCCATCCAAGCCATCAATGTCCGCAACCAGTTCCGCGGAAAAATCAAGGAAATCATCCGCGGTGACGTGGTGTCTGAACTCGACGTTGAAACCCCATGGGGCATCGTCACGTCGGTCATCACCACGCGGTCGGTCGACCAGCTCGAACTGGCTGTCGGCAGTGAAGTGGTGGCACTGGTCAAGTCGACCGAGGTGTCCATTGCCAAGCTGTAGGCCGTCCCGGGCGGGTTGATTGCCAAATTGCTGCCTGGCGCTTTATTGACGGGCGCAAGCAGCTATTAAAACCATAGCAATCCAGGGCCGTCCCGTTGTGATGAACAGCAGGGCGGCCGCCCGTGCGTGTGCCTTACTGCAGTTCGACGCCCGCCTTTTTCACCAGCTGCGCGTACTTCACCAGTTCGCTGCGAAAGTACTGCGCGGCGGCTTCCGGGCTGCCGGGGTTGATGGTGTTGCCCTGCTTGAGCATGGCTTCCTTCACTTCGGGCGTGGCATAGGCGGCAACCACCGCGTCGTGGATGCGTTTGACGTCGGCCGCCGGCAGCTTCGCGGGGCCTATCACCGCGAACCAGCCTTCCATGTTGTAGTTGGGCAGGCCTTGTTCCGCAATGGTCGGAATGTCGGGCGCCGCGGGTGAACGGGCGCTGCCGCCCACACCGATGGCGCGCAAGGCGCCGCTCTTCAGGTGCGCCTGCACGGCAGGGAGCGCCAGCACGCCCATGTCCACCTGCCCGCCGATCATGTCGGCAACCATGGGGCCCACGCCCTTGTAGGGAATGTGTTTGGCCTTGACCTGTGCTTCGTCCAGAAACATCTGCGCAGCCAGGTGCAGGATGGTGCCGTTGCCCGACGACGCATAGTTGTAGGCGTCGGGTTTGGCCTTGAGCAGGGCGACCAGCTCTTTCACGTTGGTGGCCGGCAGTTTGGCGGGGTTCACCACCAGCACCATCGGCGTGGTGCCAATGACGGTGATGGGCGTGATGTCGGCCACCGGGTCGAACGGCAGCGACTTGTAGACGCTGGGGTAGATCACGTGGTTGTTGGACACCACGCTCAGCGTCATGCCGTCGGGGGCAGCCTTCACAAGCGCGGACGTGCCGACAATGCCGCCTGCGCCGGGCTGGTTTTCAATCACCACCGGGTTGCCCAGCGCCTTGCCCAGCGCAACACTGGCCGCTCGCACGATGGTGTCCACGCCCGAACCGGCGCCCACCGGCAGGATGAAGCGCACCACCTTGTCGGTGGTCTGGGCCATCAATCTGCGCGGCGAAGCCAGGAAGGCGCCACCGGCAAAAAGGGCGCCCAGTCCCCAGAGGGCCTGGCGCCGGGTTGCGGGTTTGTTGCTCAAGGCTGAGGTATCGGTACTGCGGATCATCTTCATCTTCGGGGTCATTTTGTCTCCTTCATTGTCGTGAGTCGCGCAAATCGGCTGGCAGGTTCAACTCACTGCCTCAACTGACGGCCGCTTGCCGGTGCAGGTCATCCATTTCACCCGTGCTGTAACCCAGGCCTGCCAGCAACTCGCGGGTGTGTTCGCCCAGCGTGGGCGGGTGCAGGCGAACCCCCAGGCGCTCCCCCTGCATGGTGATGGGGAATAGGGTGGTTTTTACCATCTGGCCGGCCTTGGGGCCATCGGGCAGGCGCACATCGGCCAGGCCGCCGGTGGCCAGCAAATGTTCGTCGTCGAACAGGTCTTCGGGCCTGCGGATGGGGGCAAACGGCAAGCCGGCTTTTTCCATCACGGCTGAAAGCTCGGTAGCGCTGCGCGGGGCCAGCCGCGTCGCCAGATCCTTGAGCAACGCGGGGCGCACCGCCACGCGCTGGTTGTTGGTGGCCAGCGCCGGGTCGGCCTTGAGGTCGGGAAAGCCCAGCACGGTGCAAAAGATCTGCCACTGCGCGTCGCTCACGGCCGCCAGGAAGATCTGTTCACCGTCCCTGACCGTGAACACGTCGTACACCGCCCAGGGGTTGTCGCGCGCGGGCATGGGGGCCGGGTGTTTGCCTGTCATGGCGTACTGCAGCATGTGCTGGCCCATCAGGAAGACATTGTTTTCATACAGTGCCGACTGCACTTCCATGCCCTTGCCGCTAATGCCTCGCTGGATCAGCGCGCCCAGCGCCCCGATGGCACCGAAGAGCCCGCCCATGATGTCGTTCACGCTGGTGCCGGCGCGCAGCGGGTCGCCGGGCCGGCCCGTCATGTAGGCCAGGCCCCCCATCATCTGCACCACCTCGTCAAGCGCGGTGCGGTGGTCATAGGGGCCGGGCAAAAAGCCTTTGTGGCTGATGTAGATGATGCGCGGGTTGACGGCGCTGAGCGCGGTGTAGTCCAGGCCGTACTTGGCCATGGTGCCGGGCTTGAAGTTTTCGGCCACCACGTCGGCGCTGGCGCAGAGCTTGCGCGCCACTTCGGCGCCCACCGGGTCGTGCAGGTCAATGCCGATGCTTTTCTTGTTGCGATTGAAGAGCGGAAAGAAACCCGAGCCGGCACCCAGCAGGCGGCGGGTCCGGTCGCCGTCGATGGGCTCGACCTTGATGACTTCGGCGCCCATGTCCGCCAGCACCATGCCGCAGGTGGGGCCCATGACCATGTGGGTGAACTCCACCACGCGCAGGCCGGCCAGCGGCTGTGGGGTGGCGGCTTCGGGGATAGTTTGCATGCAGGTGTTCCGGGGGAAAAGTTCAAGCTGCAGCGGGGGCAGCAGATGCGCGCATGGTTTTGGGCAGGCCCGCGCGCCACAGCGTGCCGTGCAGCGTTTCGCCTTCAAGCCAGCCCGCCACCCGGGTGCGCAGCGCCATCAATTTGTCAAAGTCAATGCCAGTTTCGATACCCATGCTGGCCAGCATATAGGCAAGGTCTTCAGTGGCCACGTTGCCGCTGGCGCCGGGCGCATGCGGGCAGCCGCCTATGCCGGCCAGGCAAGCGTCAAAGCGCGTCACGCCGGTTTGCAGCGCGGCATACACGTTGGCCATGCCAAGGCCGCGGGTGTCATGAAAGTGGCCGCAGTTGAGTCGCTCACCGGCCACCTCAAAAGCCTGCTCAAACAGCAGGCGAACCATTTCCGGGTCGGCGTAGCCCACGGTGTCTGCCAGGCCCACGCGGTCGGCACCGGCGTCCAGCACGGCGCGCAGCAGCCGCAGCACCTCGGACGGCTCGACCCGGCCCTGCAGCGTGCAACCAAAGGCGGTGCTCATGCCGACTTCAATCACGATGGGCGAGCCCGATGCATCACGCAGGTCGCGGATGCGGGCGATTTCTTCGACCACCTCATCGGGCGTCTTGCGCAGGTTGGCCAGGCTGTGGGCGTGGCTGGCCGAAATCGGCAGCAGCATCAGGTCGGCGCCGGATTCGATGGCGCGTTCGGCACCCTTGAGGTTGGGCACCAGCACCGACGTGACCAGGCCGGGCAGTGTTTTGGCAAAGGCCACCAGCTCGGCGGTGTCGGCCAGCTGCGGCAGCAGGCGCGCCGGCACAAACGAGCCAACCTCGATTTCGCGCTGGCCGGCGTCGTAGGCCGACTGGATCCACTCCAGCTTGTGCGCGGTCGGCATCACGGCGGCAATGCTTTGCAGGCCGTCACGCGGGCCGACTTCACGAATCGTTGCCTGCCGGGGGAGGGCAGGCCTTGAAGGCAGGTTCACTGTGGTCTCCGTTGTCGTCTGTTCATTTTCGGGGTGCAGCTGCAGTTTAGAATTTCCCAAAGGGTTTGATTGGTCAATTTTGGAAGCACTGACGTTCCGCTTGGGAATATCAAATCTGCGCCGCTTTTCCAGGCGAGTTGTACGTGTACCCAGGAGCCGCCCATGAGAGACCTCGACATGACCACGCTGCGGCTGTTCGCGGCAGTGTGTGATGCGCGCAGCATTGCCCGCGCGGCCGAGCAGGCCAACATCGTCGGCTCGGCCATCAGCAAGCGGCTGGCCCAGCTCGAAGACACCGTCGGCACGCCGCTGCTGGTGCGGCGCCGCCGCGGTGTGGAGCCCACACCTGCTGGCGAAAGCCTGCTGGAGCACGCGCGCACCATGCTGGCCAGCGCCGAGCGCATTGAACGCGACATGGCCGCCTATGCCCAGGGCGTGCGCGGCCAGGTGCGCATCCTGGCCACGGCTTCTGTCATGGCCGAGTCCCTGGCCGACGATGTGGCGGCTTTTTTGCAGGAGCCGGCGCACCACGACATCCAGGTCGACATGGAAGAGCGCGTCAGCCCCGATGTGATTCGCGGCATCAAGGAGGGCGTGGCCTCGGTCGGCATCTGCTGGGACGCCGCCGACCTGAGCGGCCTGCAGTCGCGCAGCTACCGCACCGATCACCTGGCCATCGTGACCCACCCGTCGCACCCGCTGGCAGGCGAGAAAACCCTGCACTTTGAGCAGACGCTCGACTTCGAGCATGTCAGCCTTCCCGCGCACAGCGCTGTGCAGGTGCTGCTCTTGCGGGCTGCGGCGCTCAAGGGCAAGGTCGTTGTTCACCGCGTCATCGTGTCCAACTTCGAGGCCGCCTTGCGTGTGGTCCGCGCCAACCTGGCCATCAGCGTGGTGCCGCGCGAGGTGGCTGAGCCTTATGCCGCCACCTATGGCCTGCGTGTGATGCCGCTCGCCGACCCCTGGGCCCAGCGGCGCTTTGCCATCTGCTTTCGGGATGAGGCGGGTTTGTCGGCGGCGGCAAAGCTGCTGGTGGCCCATCTGGCGGCAAAAGGGTTGCCCGATGGAGGGTGAAAAGTACCGTAGACGCTCTGCGCGATATTTCGGGTGCTATCAAATCAGGAGCTACTTGCGCTTACCAGCATTGGTCTGCAGCTACTTTTCATCCATTAAACAGCGTTCAAAAGACGTTTGGTAACACCTGCAGGCACGCCAAATGGCCTCTGGAAGCCCGGGGAAAGCTTCCGGGCCTGCCGTTTAGAGGTAAAATAGGCCTCCAACCCACAGCAGACAAGCGCGAGCAGCTATAAAAAATATAGCG
Source organism: Polaromonas sp. P1_E12 (assembly GCF_056405975.1). Taxonomy (NCBI): domain Bacteria; kingdom Pseudomonadati; phylum Pseudomonadota; class Betaproteobacteria; order Burkholderiales; family Comamonadaceae; genus Polaromonas; species Polaromonas sp. P1_E12. The sequence continues at coordinate 1,030,382 of NZ_JBFUBB010000001.1, forward strand.
CGCAGGGCTGATCCAGGCTAGCCCGAAAGGGGGCCAGCAATCGCCGCAAGGCGGTTACCTGGTCCGCAAAGTGCTTGATTTAGGGGAAGGAAGCCCCAAATTCACTGCATGAACGCCACCCAACCCCATCCCCACAAAACCGACCTCACGGTCACCCACGTACTGGCCGAGCTGCTGGAACGGCTTGAGCACAGCGCGGTGCCGGTGGGTGCCGAGCAGTACCGCTCCGTGGTGCTGCACCTGGTCAACGAACTGGGCGATGTGGAACCCGGCATGGCGCTGGGCGCGCTGCTCGACACGCACCCGGCTGCGGCAGAGCTGTATGAAAACGTCAATTACCAGTATGCGGGCCTGTGCCGGTCTGCGCTGGACGCCTCGCTCGCTGCCGAGCTGAAGGCCAAAGAGGCCATTGAAAAGGCCATGAAACCCATCAACCCCCAACTGAAGGAAGACCCCAACCATGGCAAGAGCTGACGCCAAAACCGCCGTACTCGCTGACGGCCTGCGCTACAAGTCCAAGGTGTCGGGCTCACCGTTTGCTGCCACCACGTCATTTGGCGCTGCCACGATGTCGTGTTTCATGTGCGGCAAGCACCGCGCCCGCTCCCTGATGGGCACCCGTAAAGTGCTGGGCAAGTCCCAGGCCGTGTGCTCGCCCTCGTGCAAGGCACTCGACGAAGCCCTCGAAAACGCCGCCAACCAGGCCTGAAGCTGAACCACGGGCCGGCAACCGCCGGCCTCTACCTGGCTATTCACGGCTACCCACAACGCCGATGGGGCCGTACGGCTCCTTGATCACTGCGCACACCCGGGCGCATACTGTGCTGAAGACATTTTTCAATGTCTGAACACACAGCTAAAGGTGATTTTCATGGCCGCCTCGTCCCAACCCGACCCGTTTCTCGAACCCGACGATGCCATCGACCATATCCATGGCCCGGCGTCGGCCCCGGTCACTGTCGTGGAATACGGCGACTTCGAATGCCCGTCCTGCTTTCAGGCCTATGGCGCCCTAAAGGTGATGCTGCCGCACTTCGGGCGCCAGCTGCGTTTTGTCTTCCGGCACTTTCCGCTGCGCGAAGTGCACCCCCATGCCGAGCTGGCCGCCGAAGCGGCAGAAGCCGCCGGCGCGCAACACAAGTTCTGGCCCATGTACGAGTTGCTGTTTACCAACCAGCACCACCTCAAAGACAAGCACCTGCTCGACTATGCCGCTCAGGCCGGCCTGGACATGGCCCGCTACCAGAACGAAATGAACGATCACGTCTACCTGCAGCGCGTGCAGGAGCACATGCAAAGCGGCCGCCACCTGGGCGTGCGCTCAACGCCGGCGTTTTATGTCAACGGCGTGTTTTGTGATGTGTCGTTTGGGCTGCAGCATTTGCATGAGGCTATCGACAAGGTGTTGACCAGCCAGCAGACTTAACCGTCAACAGGCTGAAGCGGCGTCACCAACGTCTTCTGCAAAAACGCCAGGTCCAGCCAGCGGCCAAACTTGAAAGCCGCCTGTTTGATCGTGCCGCTGTGCTCAAAGCCCAGGCGCTTGTGAAGTGCAATGCTCACAGCGTTGTCCAGGTCAATCGCGCCCACCAGCAGGTGCATGCCTTGCGCTTCAGCCCTGGCCACAATCGCCTCCAGCAGCTTGCGCCCCAGGCCCAGGCCACGGCTGTCTTTCTCCACATAAACCGAATGCTCGACCGTGTACTTGTACGCCGGAAACGCGCGGAAGGTGCCGTAGCTCGCAAAACCCAGCAGCTTGCCGCTGCCGTCTTCCATCCCGATCACAGGAAAGCCGTTGGCACGCTTGGTAGCAAACCAGGTCACCATGCTTTCAGGTGCGCGTGGTTTGTAGTCATACAGCGCCGTCGAGTTGACGATCGCCTCGTTGAAGATGGCCAGGATCTGGCCGGCATGGCGTTCTTCATTGCATTCGACGAGATGCATGGGAAGTCCTTTCGCAGGGGTGTTCGTGTTGGGGGCCGTGTGGGGTCAATGTGGCGCAAATAGATCGTCTACTATAAGAGATTATTTATCCCCTATGATAGACGAATGTATTTCCCGTATTTGTCGTATTTCCCGGAAGGCACCCCATGACGATTGACGCCCTGATCGCGTCGCGGCTGCTGGCATTGCGCCAGGCCCGGAGCCTGAGCCTGGCGCAACTGGCCGAGGTGTCGGGCGTCAGCAAAGCCATGATCTCAAAGGTGGAGCGCGTCGAAAGCAGCCCGACCGCTGTGATCCTTGGCCGCCTCGCGGCCGGCCTGGGTGTGCCGCTGGCGCAGCTGCTCACCGAAGACAAGGAAGAAGAAACCGGCCGCAGGCTGCGGAAGAAGGCGGGGCAGTCCGTGTGGCGCGACCCGGAAGCCGGCTACCTGCGGCGCCAGGTGGCAGAGCGCGGGCCCGACCACGGCGTCGAGATGGTGGAGGTCGAGTTGCCGCGGTCGGCCAGGGTGGCTTACCCGCGATGGAGCGGCCAGCCCTACCGGCAGCGCCTCTGGCTGGTTGAAGGCGGCTTGCGCGTTGAATACGGCGACGAAATTTTCAAGCTCGAGCCCGGCGACTGCCTGGACTTCGGCGTTGACCGCCCCGTGGCTTTTAAAACCCTGGGGCGCAGCGCCTGCCGCTATTTGCTGGTCGTCTGGCCCGGCTGAATTTGTCGCCCCTTACCCATTAACTGGCCCATTAACCGGCGGCAGCAGACCCCGGCACAGCCGCGACGTCAAGCGCCGCATGGCGCGCACGTATGCGCCGCACCTGCAGCGCCGCCCCAATGATGTAAAGAAGCAAAAGCACGCCCGTGGCGGCTTTGAGCGCGGGCGCATCGGCGTTGGGCAACAGTGGCGCACCCAAGGGCAGGCGCGTTGATGTCTCTGTGATGGCCGGGATCATGTGGAACAAAAAGGTGATCGAATAGCCCAGCGTTTGAACATACGGCGAGGCACGGCCCAGCACCTTGGTGGTGCCCGCCACCCAGGCAATGCCCAGCACCAGCAAGGTGATGATGCCTAGCGCATGCGGCTTGCCGAAGCCGCCGTGCTGGAAGATGCCAAAGCCGGTGAGGCAGGTGAGCACGGTGGTCCAGATATACACCTTGCCCAGTGTGGACGCGGCGATGATTTCCTTGTCGCGAAAGAAGGCAATCACGGCAGCCGCAACGGCCACCAGGCTGATGGCGGTGTGGATCACACCCAAGTACGTCAAACCATAGATCATCGGAATCTCCTTGTGCCCCTGCCAGGTGAGGGACGTGGGGTTGAACAAGCTGACATGGGTACCCATGCAAACGCCATGCCGCGCAGATTGTTGCTGGTGACGCCGCTTTTGCCTATGACTTTTCGGCTTGCCCGGCCACGGCCCGATAATCGGTAGTACACCGTGGCCGCAGCGCGCCACTTTTTAGATCAGAAGTACTCATGAAAAAAACCTACCAGCTCAACATCGAAGGCAAAAATCGCGACCGCCTGCTCGATGCCGCCAAACACGACATCCGCAAATACCTCAAGCGCGAACGCGCCAAAGCCCTGCCCAAGGGCTTGGACTACTGGGACTTTGACTGCAAGTCTGGCGCGAGTGACGCCGCTGCTTCGGAGGTACCGGTGGCAGACCTCATCAAGTCGATTGACGAGATTGTGAAAGACGGTGCACCGCAGTTCTATGTGGAAGTGGTGGCCAAGGGCGGCGTCAAGGTGCCCCGTGCGCGCAATGAGGGTGATGACGACTTCGCTGACGTCGAATAAGCATGCGCAGACTCTTTGCACTCTTGCTGATGGCCGCAGTTGCCACCTCAGCGTATGCAGACCCGAATCTTGTCGGCCAGTGGAAGTCTGACTCCGAGATCAGCATGCGCTTCAATAACGAGCGCGCAAAGCTTGACAGCAAGACGGCCCTGTTTCTTTCGCAGCTCATGGGTCATATGACCCTGACCTTTACGGCAGATGCCATGACTTCCGAGCTGCCGGACCTGGAGACGAAAACGCAGGAGGGCCGAAAGAGGCCACTGACAGGTTTTCGCGAAACCCATCCGTACCGTGTCCTGGGCGTTGCTTCGGATTCGGTTGCAATCAAAACCGTTGCGCCAGTGACCGGCAGGGACACCATCGTTGTCTATAACTTCATAAGCCCAGACATGCTGTGGGTGTACGCAGGCGGCGAAGACAACTCGGAGAGTCTTCATCTTCGTGAATATTATGTGCGGGTGAAGGAAGTGCCCAAGCCCGATGTGCCGAAAAGCGCTCAACCCTAGAGAAGCCGCTCCCGCAAGAGGGCCCATTCAAGATTGATTCCCGAAAGCAGAAAATGTTGACCAGATGGAGCGGTAGTCAAAAGCGCCTGCAGCGATTCGTGTTTTTTCTGTTCGGCCTGTTTTTCGCATCCGTGGTTGCTGCAGCCGACAACTACGATTTAATGATGCGAGCCATTGAGCGCAACAATGTAGTGCAAGTCAAAGCGCTGATTGCCGGCAAGATTGATCCCAACCTGCTCAAGGACAGCCGGGCATCCCCAACGTTTATGACATTCGCCGCCTATCACGGCCGGACGGAAATACTGCAACTTCTTCTGGGTGCAGGCGGCGACGTGAACAACCGGGATGGAGACATGCAGACCCCTCTGATGCAGGCAAGCAGCCGTGGCCACATTCGTGCCGTGAAACTTCTTGTCAAAGCGGGTGCGAGTCTCAATGAAGTTTCGAAGTGGGGCGACACCGCTTTGGCCCAGGCGCGTCAAGCCGGTCATGGCAAGATATCAAAACTATTGATCGATGCAGGAGCGACCCCTTGACCTCTAACCGCTTATTGCCGGCGTGGGGCTGTGCATTGAATCCTTCCCATGCCTAGTCGCATAGTTCAGCGCCCTGCGACCGAGGCTGAGAAAACCTTCCTGCGGGAGACGCTTGCGAAGGCACCCACAGCGGCACGTCGCTGGAAGGAGGGTATCGAGAATGCGCTGGTGATGTGGGCCTCGAGCTTGCTAGCCGCCGTCGTCATCTGGTTGGGCTTCGCCTGGCTTGCACGCAAACTGTTCGATGCTGATTTCGGCATGCACAGCCCTGCCGCAATCTGGATTTGGGGAATCGCAATATTGCTCACCGCCGTCTTTGCGGTTGTCTCCAGCGTTCGATGGATTTCCGGTTGGAAGGACTATCGTCCGGAGTTGCAGGCCGATATCGATGCAGCGCTGGTTGCCGAGGAGCACTATGTCTTCATCGAAGCCAAGCGGTTCCAGGAGCAGGAACACGGTGGATTCATCTATTTCCTGCGTACCGTAGACAACAAGGTTTTCACGCTCTTTGACCACGAGAGCCAGGACCTGGCGCTTCAGGGGGACGCACCTCTGAAAAGCCGCTTTGTGCCCAGGTCCTCACTGGTCATGGTCAAGGCGCCCAGGGCAGACTGGGTCATCAGCAAGAATTTCTCCGGCGAGGTGCTGGAAGCTGGCGAGACGATAGACCTTGACCTGGATCCAAAGGACTGGCCGGAGTCCGAAAGCTATTGCAATATTCCCTGGGCTGAACTGGAGGCCAGGGCGGGAGGGAGTGGAAGCTCGGCTGTCCATGGATAGAAGCCCAGAAGCCCCACAAGGCCCTTTCCCCGAAACCATCAGGCAGGGCGATGTGTTCTGGATAGAAGCTGATCCCTCACGTGGCTCCATCCCCGGCTCCCCGCATCCCCATGTCGTTGTGCAAGACGACCTGTTCAACCGCTCCCGCATCAGCACCGTTGTTGTCTGTGCGCTGACCTCCAACCTGAACCGCGCGACCGAGCCAGGTAATGTCTTGCTGGAGCCCGGTGAGGGGAGTCTGGAGAAGCAAAGCGTGGTGGTTGTGTCTCAGGTGTCTTCCGTGTACAAAACACATCTGGGTGCGCATATCGGGACGCTGTCGGGTGAGAGGGTTCAGCAGATACTGGCGGGTATGCGGTTTCTCCAAACCTCGTTTCTCCATCGATAGTTCCGAAAGCACCGTGTCAGGCAATTTCTGCCGCCTGTGCCCATTGTTCGCTACCTGAAGACCCACACCATGCAAGCGCCGAGCCCTTCCACCATCACATTGCTTGTGCTTCTTCCTCTGATCGCGTGGCGCGTCTATGCGCGCTTTCGCCGCATGGTCGGGCGGCAACGCCTGTCGAGGATCCGCCCCTGGATCACTCTGGCCATCTTTCCCGTCCTGCTTGTTTTGCTTGGCTTCGCCGCGCATGAACACCCCGAACGGCTTGGGTGGCTGGCCGGTGGCCTGGGCCTAGGCGCATTGCTCGGTGTTTTCGGATTGAGCAAGACGCGCTTTGAACCAACACCCCAGGGCCTGTTCTACACGCCCAACGCTCACCTGGGCATCGCGCTTTCGTTACTGTTCGTCGGGCGCATCGCCTATCGCTTGTTTGAGATCTACACCGCAGAACCGACAGTGCAACACGGAATGGGCGACTTCGCACGCAGTTCGCTTACGCTCGCTGTTTTTGGGCTGCTGGCGGGTTACTACATCAGCTACGCGATTGGTCTTGTGCGCTGGCGATTCCGTGTTCTGCGGGCTAAGAGGGAGCGTGAGGCGCTGAGACCAGATGCTTAGTGTTCCATGAGGGTGTCAGAACCTAAAGGCCTCTTCAAATCGCGCTGCGAAACCTAACTAACGTGGCGGCCCAGTATTACTATCGAGCGGCTAGCAGTTCCAAACGGCCTCGTAATATTTCTTAAAACGCGTGCTTGGTTATCGTGTCTGAATCCCGACTGGCGGGGGTACTGAAGTGGATGACGGAAAAACAACTATTGGAGTTGAAGAAATGGGCTGAGCCGAAGACGCGCCGCTTATAACTGCCGTCCCGAGGGACGGTTTGCTTGTCCCGATTTTGAAAATTAGCGCTGCGGTAATTAATACAAGCGAGACTGCAAACCACTTTGCAGCACGGTACGCTAACTCACCTTTTTTAACTCGTTCCCATTCGGTTTTTAGCACCTCCCGCGCTTGAGTTGCGGTGCAATCAATCCCCTCCAAAACCGCATTCACGTCTTGCGAACTACCGTTAAAGTATTGACTTACCAAAGTGGTGCTCGATGTCATGAGCCGCTCTAGCTCTATATGGGGCTGCTTTTTTTGATTTAACCGAAGCCTGATTCGGTATGAGCATTCGGCTGCCTGGTGCCGCAGTTTTGTTGTCGTGGATTCGTCGATAGGAAGTGGATTCTTCTCTTCCTTGCTCCAGCTAAATCGAATTTCTTGAACAGCGCGAGTGCAAGTTCTACTGGCTGACAAGAAATTTGCCAAGTCTTCGCGTAGCCCATCAATCCAAGCTTGTCGAAATTCCGATATCTTGTTTTCTTTGTTAACGATTAAGGTTAGCCCGGCTATCGCCCCCGCCAGTAGTGCGGCAATAAGCGTCACCATGGGCACTAACGCTGTGACATCAATTTCCATATTCTTCTCAGTTGTAGCAATCTCGGAGCCGATTCAGATCACCGGCGATATACAAGCTCGCATAGTAAGAGGTTTGTACAAGTCGTCTCTCCTCCAAACAGACTAGACCTCACTCACCCTTGGCAGAGCCAGCCGCAGCCCGCAACTTGTCCTTCTTGCTAGGCCGCTTCCCCTTGATCCCACCGGTCCCCGCAGGATCGGCTGGATTCATCACCGCAACTTCCACCCGCTCAAACCCCACGACTTGCTCACGCGCCACCTTGATGCCCAGGCGCTTTTCGATCAGCTTGAAATGCGCCTCAGTCGCTGCACTCACAAAACTCACGGCAATACCCGATTCACCGGCGCGGCCGGTGCGGCCTATGCGGTGGGTGTAGTCGGTCACTGAGCGCGGCAAGTCGTAGTTCACCACTACCGGCATTTGCGCAATGTCGATGCCGCGTGCGGCGACATCTGTGGCGACCACCACCTGCACGGCCTTGATCTTGAAGTCCTGCAGCACCTGGGTGCGTTTGCCCTGGCTGAGTTCGCCGTGGAAGGGTTCGGCTTCGATGTCTACTTTGCGCAGCTTGTCGGCCACGATTTCGGCGGCGTGTTTGGTGGCAACGAAGACCAGCACGCGTTCCCACTTTTCGGTCTGCACCAGGTGGCGCAGCAGTTGGGTGCGGCGGGGGGCGTCGACTTCGATGGCGCGCTGGGTGATGTCGGGCACGGCCTGCACCACGGCCTCCACCTCAATGCGCCGCGGGTTGCGCAGCAGGCTGGCTGCCAGCGCTTCTATGGCGGGCGGGAAGGTGGCTGAGAAAAATAGCGTTTGGCGTTTGGCTGGCAGCAGCGCCAGGATGCGGTTGAGTTCTTCGCCAAAGCCCAGGTCCAGCAGGCGGTCCGCTTCGTCGAGCACCAGGGTGCCGGTGTTGCCCAGTGTCAATGCGTTGTGGTCAATCAGGTCCAGCAGGCGGCCCGGCGTGGCGACCACGATGTCGGCGCCGCCGCGCAGGTTCATCATCTGCGGGTTGATCGACACGCCGCCAAACACGATGGCGACCTTGATCCGCTTCGGCAGGTATTTGGCAAAACTGACGATGGCCTCACCGACCTGCGCGGCGAGTTCGCGTGTGGGTACAAGAATCAGCGCGCGCACGGGCCGGTGCTGACCGGTGTTAGTGGCTTGTGAATTGACCAGCTGTTGCAGCAGCGGCAGCGAAAAAGCCGCCGTCTTGCCGGAGCCCGTCTGGGCAGAGCCGAGCACGTCGCGCCCTTCAAGAATGGCCGGAATGGCGGCGGACTGGATGGGGGTGGGCGCGGTGTAGCCTTTTTCCTCCAGGGCGCGCAGCAGCAGCGGCAAAAGCGAGGGCGTAAAACCGAGTGAGCTAAAGGGCATGGGGAAAGTGTGAAGGAGAGAAGAGGGGGAGGGCCGCGCGCAGGGCGCGTGCGGTGAGGCGGTGCGCTGCCGTCTGAAGCCCCAAGTTTAAGCCTCGGGCCTTCTTCAAGGCTGTATTTGGGTGGTGGGTGTTAGCCGCATTGCCTTCCGCACCTGCCTGGCCCAAGAGGCTGCTATGAAAAATATAGCTGCTCGGGCAAGTTCCTATTGGGCTACAGCCACTATTTGCTCAAGAATTTGGCCCTGGTTGCTGCACAGGCGCCAGAAACAGCAGCGCACAGGCCGATGCCCCCAGCGCGCACAGCACGCAGCCCAGCACCACCCAACGAAACGCGGCCACCAGCACCTCAGGTGAAGCGGCCTGCAGCGGCCCGCCCAGGCTGGCGGCAAACACCACGCCCAGCACCGCCACTGCCAGCAGGCCGGCCACGCGCGCCACGGCGTTGTTGATGCCGGAGGCGATGCCTGCGTGGGTAGAAGGCACGGCGTTCATCACCGTGGTGGTGAGGGGCGCCACGGCAATCGTCATGCCCAGGCCCATCACCACCATGGCCGGAAAGAAACCCGCCCAGTAAGACCAGCCCACGCCGGGCAGGGCCAGCAGTGCAAAGCCCGCAGCCGCCACGGCCGGGCCGGCCATCAGCATGCGCCGTGCGCCGAAGCGCTCTGTGAATTTAGCGGTGGCAGGTGACAAAAAGCCCAGCAGCAACGACAGCGGCAGCAGCGTGGCGCCCGCAGCGGTGGTGGAATATTTAAAAGCGCCAATCAGCACAAAGGGCAAAAAGAACAGCGCACCGCTGAGCGCAAAGTACAAGAGCAGCGTCAGCAAATTCGTGCCGACAAAGTCGCGCGACTTGAAAAGGCCCAGCGGCATCATGGGTGCACGCGTGCGCGCCTGCGCGTAGACAAACGCCACCAGCAGAACCACGCCCGCTGCAAACGGGCCCAGCACGCTGAGGGCCTGCCAGCCGCGCTCGGGCGCCAGCGTGAGGCCGTAAGTCAGCGCGCCCAGGCCGCCGGCCACCAGCAGCACGCCCAGCCAGTCGAGCTGCTGCGGTGCCTCGGGGTCGCGGCTGTCGGGCACGGCGTACAGCGCCAGCCACACGGTGGCCACCGCCATGGGCACGTTCAAAAAGAAGATGGACCGCCACGACACGGCATCGACCAGCCAGCCGCCCAGCACCGGCCCTGCCGCACCGGTAATCGCGGCCCAGGCGGCCCAGGTGCCAATCGCCTTGCCGCGCGCTTCGCCCTCAAACACATTGCCGATGATGGCCAGGCTGGCCGGCACCAGCAGCGCCGCGCCCACGCCCTGCACGGCGCGCGCGGCAATCAACGCCAGCGGGCCAGGCGCAAAACCGCAGGCCACTGAGGCAGCCGTAAAAATGGCGATGCCCAGGATGAAGATCTTGCGGCGGCCAAACCTGTCGCCCAGCGAGCCGCCCACCAGCACCAGAGAGCCCAGCGCCAGCAGGTAAGCGTTGATGACCCACTGCATCGCGGCCAGCCCGCTGGCCGAGTCACCGGCCAGGTCACGCTGGATGGCGGGCAGGGCGATGTTGACGACCGAGCCGTCGATAAACGCCATGGAAGAGCCCAGCACCGTGGCCGCCAGCGCCAGCTTGGGGTGCGCCGTTTTGCCGCAGTCGCCACCCTGGGCGCGGATGATGCCTTCGTCACAAGGGGCGTGCGGGTTGGCGGGCATGGGGTCTCCTGCAATAACTGATGGGGAGGTGAATCGTTGATTTGACAAATTGTCTGACAATAGATAATATTTCCAGATGACGACACACCTCGCGCAGCCACCCATGCCCCATCCTGCCAGTTCCCTGCCGTCAAAGGCAAGCAGGCCGGCTGATGCCCAACTCCTGCTGCTGGACAAACACGCGGTCGAATCCCTGCTGCTGCCCGCCGATGTCCTTGCGGCCACGCGCGAAGCCTTTGTGCTCCACAGCCAGGAGGAGGGCCGCGTGTTCTCCCTGGTGCGTGAAAGGCTGGCCACCGGTGGCGTGTTCGGCATCAAGTCGGGTGACGTGGGTGCGCAGTCGCTGCTGGGCTTTAAGGCGGCCGGTTTCTGGCCTGGCAACCTCGCGCGGGGTGCCGACGCCCACCAGGCCACCATCATGCTGATTGACCCCGCCACCGGCCGGCCGACCTGCCTGATCGATGGCAACGCCGTCACCACCGAGCGCACCGGCGCCGCGGGTGGCCTGGGCCTGGAACTGGCGCGGCCAGACAGCCGCACGGTGTGCGTCTTCGGCACCGGCGTGCAGGCGCAGGCGCAACTGCGCTTTGCCCTTCGCCAGCTGCCCGGGCTGCGCCAGGTGTTTTACGCCACGGCCAGTGGTGGCCCGAAGGCCGCGTTTGAAGCGATGTTTGCGGGTGGCCCATGCGACATCTCGCATGCGGCAGACGTGAATGCCGCCGTGGCCCAAAGCGATGTGGTGATCACGGCCACCACCGGCAAGGGCCCGCTGTTCGAGCTGGCTGCTCTTCAGCCCGGCACCCACATCAATGCCGTGGGCAGCGACACCAAAGGCAAACGCGAGCTGCCCGAAGGTTTGCTCGCCACGGCGCGCGTGTTTGTGGACGATGCCGCCCAGTCGCGCAGCATCGGCGAACTGCAATGGGCGCCCGAAACCGCCTGCACTGAAATCGGCGATGTGCTGTCGGGCAAGGCTTCCTTTGTGCGCGGCCCCGGCGATATCACCTTGTTCGACATGACCGGCATCGCCTTGCAAGACCTCACGGTCGCCCGCCTGCTGGAGCAGCGCGCGCGCCTTGCCGGCAAGGGCCAAAGCATTGCCTGGCCCTGGTGAATTGTTTGACGCCTTTACCGTTCTGGAGATTCCCTTGACCACCAACCAGCCCAACCCCCTGGCCACACTCGACACGCCCGCCGCGTTGATTGATATGCCGCGCATGCAGCGCAACATCGCGCGCATGCAGCAGCGCATGGACGCGCTAAGCGTGCGTTTCCGGCCCCACGTCAAAACCAGCAAGTGCACACCCGTCGCGCGTGCGCAGGTGGCCGCGGGTGCGCAGGGCATTACCGTCTCCACACTCAAGGAAGCCGCGCAGTTTTATGCCGACGGTTTCACCGACATCCTCTATGCCGTCGGCATGGTCGTTACCAAGCTGCCGCAGGTGCTGGCCCTGCGGCGCCAGGGCTGCGATTTGAAAATCATCACCGACAGCGTGGCGTCGGCCGCCGCCATTGCCGCGTTCGGCCGTGAGCACAGTGAAAAGTTTGAAGTCTGGATAGAAATCGACAGCGACGGCCACCGCTCCGGCATCAAGCCCGGCGAGGCCGCTTTGCTGGACGTTGCCCGCACGTTGCACGAAGGCGGCATGCAGCTGGGCGGCGTGATGACGCATGCAGGTTCGAGCTACGACCTCAACACCCCCGAAGCGCTGGTGGCCATGGCCGAGCAGGAGCGCGCCGCCTGTGTGGAAGCTGCCGAACGCGTACGCGCCGCGGGCTTTCCGTGCGCGGTTGTCAGCGTGGGCTCCACGCCGACGGCGCTGTCAGCTGCGCAGCTCCAGGGCGTCACGGAAGTGCGCGCCGGTGTGTATGTGTTTTTTGACCTGGTGATGCACAACATCGGCGTGTGCGGGGCAGACGACATCGCGCTCAGCGTGCTGACCACCGTGATCGGCCACCAGCCCGAAAAAGGCTGGGCAATTGTGGACGCCGGCTGGATGGCCATGAGCCGCGACCGCGGCACGCAAAAGCAGCAGCATGACTTTGGCTACGGCCAGGTTTGCAGCACGGATGGCACGGTGCTGCCGGGATATGTCCTCAGCGGTGCCAACCAGGAGCACGGCATCCTGTCTCGCGAAGGCGCGCCGGACACGGACATTGCCGCGCGCTTTCCCATTGGCACACAGCTGCGCATCTTGCCCAACCACGCCTGCGCTACTGGCGCGCAGTATCCGGAATACCATGCGCTAGCTGAAAGCGGTGAGCTGGCAACCTGGAGCCGTTTGCACGGCTGGTGAGTCACGGTTTGCGTGCGGCCAAGTGCTATTAAAAACATAGCTGCTTGCGCCCGACCTTATTGGTCTGCAGGCCTTTTTTTCTTGAAAGTTCTTTGAGGCAAATCACTTGCACATGGTGTAGCCGCCGGTCTCCAGGTGGAAATGGTCCTTGTGCGCGGCGTTGTAGTCAGGGCCCAGCACGCCCTTGAAGTATTTGCAGGCCCCTTTGTGGGCGTCGCGCAGCAGCAGTGCCTCGGGCCCGGGCGGTGTGGTGTCGTCTTCGTCGGGCCAGTGTTTCAGCACCGTGACGCGCTTGCCGCTGGCCAGTGTGAAGGCGGAAATGTCCAGCGCATTGGCAGTGGCATGGCGGCTGCGGGAACGGGCCGGTGCATTGGGCGGCGCGCCTTCGCCGCTGTTGATGTTGCGGCAGGCATAACTGCCCAGGTGGTCAATGCCCGCCACGCGCTGGCCAAAATGCAGCTGCGCCGCCGGCTGCAGCGCATTTCTTTCCCACATGAAGAACGACAGCGCCATGGGGCAACTGAGCGGCAGGGCCGCGCCTATGCGCACGGGCGCCGAGCGCAGCCGCACCGCATTGCTGAAACCGCAGCCGTCGCCCGTGCTGCGGTCGGGCAATTCGTCGTACTGCATGCCGGTGCTTGCCAGCGCGGCCAGGCAGCGCGCCGGGTCGTTGCGGGCGCGTGACAGTTTGTAAAAGGTCAGCATGTTGGGCGGTGCCGTCACTTCCAGTGGCGCCCACGGATTGATGTGCGTGGGAATCTGCAGGGCGCCGCTGTAAACGCCATACGCCGCCGTGACAAGGCCACTCCACAGGGCCAGCCATACCCAGCGGCCCCAGCGCAGCTGCCTGGCTGGCGCTGCGTCGGGCGGAAGGCCGGAGTCTGGGGGAAGGGGCATGGTGTTCGTTGATAAGCGAGGGGTGCAGCCATGAGCGTACAGGCCTGCTAGCCCAAGATGGCCGGATTTGTTCTCTTGCGCCGAAATTCCGACTGCTGCAGGAGGATTCGACATCCAATTCGTCGTTTAATGGCATCGTCTGACTGATGCCAAAACCCGCGCGCACAAGCCGCAGGCAACAGGCTTAACGGAGTATTTTGATGGCCGACAACGCAACCCACACCCCAGCCCAATCCCCGCTGGCTGCCGACACCAGCCGGCACCACCAGATGTTTCCGGTGCTCAGCGCCGCTGAAATTGCACGCATCCAGCGCTTCGGCAAGGTGTTGCAGTTCAAGAAAGGCGAGAGGCTGTTTGCCGCCGGTGAGCCCGGCCCCGGCATGTTTGTGATGCTCAAGGGTTCGGTCACCATCACCCAGCGCGACGGCCTCGGCCATGTGGTGCCCATCGTCAACCAGGGGCCGGGCCAGTTTCTGGCCGAGGTTGGCCAGCTGTCTGGCCAGAACGCGCTGGTCGACGGCCATGCCGAGGAAGATGTCGAAGCCCTGCTGGTGCCACCCGGCCAGCTGCGCGCGCTCATCATTGCCGAAGCCGACCTGGGCGAGCGGCTGGTGCGCGCGCTCATTCTGCGGCGTGTGGCCTTGATCGAAGCCGGCGCCAGCGGCCCGGTGCTGATCGGCCAGCCCAACTCTGCCGGTGTGGTGCGTCTGCAAAGCTTTTTGAACCGCAATGGCGAACCCAACCATGTGGTGGACATCGCCCAGGACGCGGGCGCCGCCGCGCTGATGGAGCAATACGGCGTGGCTGCTGGTGACGTGCTGGCGGTGTGCCCGGATGGCTCGGTGCTGGTGAACCCCGACGAGAACCAGCTCGCGCGCTGCATCGGCATGGTCGACACGGAAGAACACGACGAGCTGTTTGACGTGATCGTGGTCGGCGCCGGGCCCGCCGGGCTGGCCACGGCGGTGTACGCCGCCTCGGAAGGCCTGCATGTGCTGGTGCTCGACTGCCGTGCTTACGGCGGGCAGGCCGGCGCCAGTGCGCGCATTGAAAACTACCTGGGTTTTCCTACCGGCATTTCGGGCCAGGCGCTGGCCGGCCGTGCGTATGTGCAGGCGCAAAAGTTTGGTGTGGAAATGCTGATCCCCGCGCAGGCCCAGTCGCTGGACTGCGCCCACAAGGCCATCAAGGGCGAGTTGCAGGTGAAGCTGACTGACGGCCGCAAGCTGCGCGCCAAGACCGTGGTGGTGGCGAGCGGTGCCCGCTACCGCCGGCCCGAAGTCCCGCGCCTGGAAGAATTTGAAGGCCGCGGTGTCTGGTATTGGGCTTCTGCGCTGGAAGCAAAAATGTGCAGCCAGACCGATGTGGTGCTGGTGGGCGGCGGCAATTCGGCCGGCCAGGCGGCGGTGTTTTTGTCGCAGCATGCGGCCAAGGTCAACATGCTGGTGCGCGGCCCCAGCCTGGCCGCCAGCATGTCGCGCTACCTCATAGACCGCATTGAAGCCGCGCCCAACATCGAGCTGCTGCCGCACACCGAGGTGGTGAAGCTGCACGGCGATGATGATGGCGACGGCAATGGCGGAACAGGCCTTTCCGGTGTGACCTGGCGCAACCGCAAGAGCGGCACCGAACACGCGGCGGATGTGCGCAACGTGTTCCTGTTTGTCGGTGCCGATCCGGAAACCAGCTGGCTGACAAGTTGCGGCGCAGCCATTGATGCACACGGCTTTGTCCGCACCGGGGAGGCCGTCACCTGCAAGCATTCCGACTACAAACCCGCGCCGCTGGAAACGAATATTCCGGGCCTTTTTGCCATTGGCGATGTGCGCAGCGGCTCTGTCAAACGCGTGGGCGGCGCAATAGGCGAGGGCGCTGCAGTGGTAGCCATGATCCACCAGCACCTGGCGGCGATGGAGCGCACGGCGGTTGCTGCCTGACTGGAGCTTTGTATGCGTATCAAACCCTGCACCCACGTTCCTGCCGAGATGCATTCACCCAATTCAAGTGGCTGCGAAGAGTGCCTGGCGATGGGCGACACCTGGATGCATTTGAGAATGTGCGTGCACTGCGGCCATATCGGCTGCTGTGACGACTCAAAAAACAAACACGCCAGTAAACACCATGCGGCGACCGGGCACGCGGTGATCCAGTCCTTCGAGCCCGGCGAGAGCTGGATGTGGTGTTATGAGCACCAACTGCAGGTGGGCTAGGGCGCAGCTATTTCGTGTAACTAAAGTCGTAAACAAGAGTTCTAATGAGCGCTGCGACAGATAGTCGCATCCGCGGAAAATGGCTGCTACCGTCTTCCAGAGAAGATGATTTTTTAGCTGATCGACCTAATTGCATTGACGTGAACGGGTGGAAATCTGGCATTGGTCAGTCATGATGGCGCCGGGTTTGTCGCTATATTTAATGGAGCAGGAAAGTCATATGGAGCGGGCAATGGAAGCAGGTTTTGTGGGTGGAGTTGCCACGTTATATCGCACCCATATGCGGTATAAATTGCGTTATGCGTCATGATCAAACATATGGGTCAGATGAATCACCTTGGAGGCATCTGCTATGAAACGCCTAATGGCTATCGCTGCAACATTGTTGCTTTTCGCGTCCCATGTGCTTGCGCAGGAAGTCCGCCTTGAACCAACGCAAAACCCGGACGCGCCTTACCGGTTGTTCGGCACCAAAAATGTATTCACTCTCTTGAAGCTGGACACGCGCGACGGGAGAATCTGGCAAGTGCAATGGGGAGATAAGGATCACAGATTCATTGAGCCGCTGAATCCTGACCCACTTGCCTCTGTCGGAAAGGCCGGGCGTTTCACTCTGTACCCTACGAGCAATATCTACACCTTCATTCTTCTCGATCAGGAAGCGGGCAATACTTGGCATGTTCAGTGGGGTAAAGCGGCCGATCGATTCACACTGCCCATCAAAGACATAGGCAAGGAATGACAACGCAATTCCTCAAGCATCGGCTCGCACACTGCGCGATGACGCATAACCCGTCATTGCAGCGGACTGCCTCCGGCAGCCGCTGAACTCCAACGTTAAACGCTGTCAACTGACCGCATGACCACCATCGCCGAACACTACGCAAACCACCTCAGCCCAATCTACGTTTGGATGGCTGGCGGTTCTGAGGCAGCGCTGCAGGCTGGTACCGCCGAGATTGAAGCGTTGAACCTACCGCTCACCCACGGGGCCGTCGTTCTCGATCTTGGTGCAGGCTTTGGCATGCATTCCATCCCACTCGCGCAAAGAGGCGCGCGAGTAACGTCAATCGACACTTCGGCTGAACTTCTGCGTTCGCTTGCGGAACTTGGTGGCAACCTGCCTATTCAGGCGGTCAACGATGACTTGCTGGCATTTCAAAGCCACATTACAGAAGCGCCGTCCGCGATCCTGTGCATGGGAGACACGATCACCCATTTGCCTGAACTCAGTGCCGTCGAGAGCCTCATTGAAAGGGCTTCCGTCGAACTGTCGCCCGGTGGCATGTTCGTAGTCTCGTTCCGAGACTACTCGCTTCCTCTCATCGGAGACCAGCGCTTCATCCACGTAAGGAGCGACGACACTCGCATCCTTACCTGCTTCCTTGAGTATGAGCCCGAGACTGTCATAGTCCACGACATTCTTCACCAGCGCACACCGGAAGGTTGGCAAGCTCGGGTCAGTAACTACCGAAAGCTCCGGTTGTCACCTGAGCACTTAGTCGCTAGCCTCCAGTCAAACGGGTTCAACGTCCGTCGCGAGGCTGGAATGAGAGGCATGGTTCGCCTTGTCGCACAAAGCGTCTAACCCTTCCTTCAAGCGGGCGTGCCTACGGCGCACCGCTTAAGTCAAACGTTGAGCGTCTCCCCGTTCTGCAGCATCTGCGAGTTCTCCAATGGCCATAGAAAACATTCTCTTCGATGCCGACGGCGTTCTCCAGTACCCGACGAGAGGCTGGCACGCTGCCCTCAAGTCCCTGCTTGAACTCGAAAATGAGATGCAAGCTGAAGCACTTGTGAACGACATACTGGAAGCCGAAACCGAGGTTCTCGAATCAACAACGGGCTTCGTGGAACGACTTGAAGAGAAACTAGCCAAGTGGAAACGCGCTGCCATGGTTTCGGAAACACTGAATGCACTTCACGCTATCGAAGTGCACGCCGATGTCATGCAAACAGTTCAAGCTCTGCGCCGCGCCGGCTTTGGGTGCCACGTGGCAAGCAACCAGCAATCCCTTCGCGCGAAGCACATGTCTGAAACTCTGGACTACCAGTCCTTGTTCGACGGTGAGTTCTACTCGTGCTTCCTGGGTGCAGCCAAGCCGAAGCCTGAATTCTTTGAGAAAACGATTGCAAAACTTGGCTGCCATGCAAGCAACGTGTTGTTTCTGGACGATCGAGCCGAAAATGTTGAAGCTGCGAAACGCGCGGGCCTGAATGCTGTGGTTTTCTTCGGAATAGACGGCGCACTTTCGCTTCAGCGTCAATTAGCTGGCTTCGGCGTGTTCGTAGATCATGGATCCCAGTGATCCAGACGTCCAACCCTTCAATCGAGAGGATATGCTCCGGCAAGCCGGGTCACGCCTCTCATCGCAAACGTTGAGGCCGTAAAAAAACCTCTCTGTCTGCCAATTTCCGCCAGCCGCAGCGTGACCAGTCCTAACCGGCTGCTGGTGTCTTTGCTTCGCGTGCACCAAGCCGCGCGCAGATCGGTATGTTTACGACTTTAATTGCTCGGAATAGCAGCGGGCGGTGGCGCCGCCTTGGTGGTCTTGGTGAACTCCGTCGTGGCCACCATCACCGGGCTGGATTTCGGGCTGCGCTGCCAATGCTCGTCGGCTGCTTTTTCCACCGCGTCCTTGTCGTAGACGCCTTTTGAGAGGTCGGCCCAGACGTGCACGTAGGTCCGGCACCAGGCGTCGTGTGCCTCGTTGACCTTTTCTTCGGAAAGCTCCGGGGTGGGGCCTGGAGCTGGCTCGGGTTCTGTGACCATGCAGCCATCCTAGCGGCCTACGGCCGGCGAGTCCACTGCCGACGAGCGGCCCTAACTGCCTATTTTTTGACGATTTTCTCAGTGACAGGAAGCTGGGTGTCGGCGTCTTCAATCCATACCGAAGAGGACTCTTTCTTGAGCTCACCTTTCACCACGTACTTTCCATTGGGCTGCGGCGTGAAATCCACCACGCCTTCAACCGAAAAGAAGGTTCCCGCCATCTGGCTCGCGATGGCTTGTATGGGTGCTGCCGTGGTGTGGCTGGCGCGCAGGGAGACTTTCATTGGTTTTGCCGGAACTTGCCTTTCGACGATTGACGTGGTCAATGCGAAGCCCCGTCCGTGGCTGGCGCTGGCGCTTGCCCCGAAGCTGTTTGCAATGCGGTTGCCATCCACGCCATCAAGCACGAAAAGCTGCGCCTTGCTGCCGTCTTCTGCAAAGCCGCTGTCAGCGACGGTTGCGACGGGGCCGGTATAGCCTTCCGGGACAGGCTTGTAATTAGCGCATCCGGAAAGTACGACAAGGAGAAGGGCAGGTGCGATGAGTTTAAGTTTCATGCTATGAATTTTAATGGTGCGCGGACTACGCTTGATTCTAGTTGCCGTGATTCGCGTCGCGGTGCAAACGGAGCGGATTAAAAGCCGCTCGTTGTTTGCCTTGGAAAAATACCTATTTCACACAACCTATGGTTTGAAGCGCAGCCCTGACATCCGCCGGCCCCCGCACATGGACCGCCTGCAGCCCGGCGGCCCTTGCGCCTTCGACGTTGTCGGGATGGTCGTCAAAGAACAGGATGGCGTTCAGGGGGACGCCCATCGCGTCAGCGACGTATTCAAAGGCCCGGCGCTCGGGCTTGCGATAACCTATTTCAGACGACACAAAAATTCGCTCGAATGACTGCGCCAGGCGGGGGTAGAGCGCTGTCCACGCCACCTGGTGCGCGGCGTTCGTGTTGGAAAAAACGTAGCACGGAAGATGGGCACGGGCTTCCTGCACCAGGCTGAAAGTCTCGGTGATTTCGCCGCCGAAAATGGCGTTCCATCCTTCGGCGATGCGCACCGGATCATCCTGCAACTCCAGGTTCGCGGCCAGGTGCGCGAAGTATTGCGCTGCCGTGATTTCACCGCGTTCATGCTGCTGATAAGGCAGATCGGCGCTGAAGGTGGCTTTCAGTTCTTCAAGGGACAAGCGGGAAATCGGCTGCCAGTGCTCAAGCACGCGGTTGAAATCGACATCGATCAGCACGCCGCCGAGATCAAACAGCAGGGCCTGGATTTTGTGTGTAGTCATGGGATGGATGATTTGTATTTTTGGTATGCGCTACGCTTCAATCGCCGGCTGACCACTGGGGGTTCCATACCGCCTCCCACAGATGCCGGTCTGGATCCTGAAAGTAGCCAGCGTAGCCGCCCCAGGCGGTGTCATGTGCTTCCTGGGTGATTACGGCGCCCGCTTTTTTGGCTTGCGCCATGACGGCATCAACTTCTGCCTTTGAAGAGACGTTATGGCCCAGTGTGAATTCGGTTACGCTGGCATTCTCCAGCGGAACACCCGAATCATGGGAAATGCTTTTGCGCGGCCAGAGGGCGAGCTTCAGGCCCGCCTGCAAGTCGAAGAATGCCACGGCGCCATGTTCGAGCTCGGCACCAATAATGCCTTCTGTCTGAAGGCCAAGGCCATCGCGGTAGAAGCGAAGCGATCTTTCCAGATCATCAACGCCGACAGTGATGACCGTAATCCGTGGCTTCATGGGAACTCCTTATATTGGGTTGATGTGTCTCAAACATGCGCCCCTGATATCAAGGCTTGCCAGGCGTATGAAGTCTATTCCTGGCGATAAATACTGTCCCCGTGCGGTGCTGCCATGAACTCAGGCAGTTGCTCAGCCCGGGCAGAGAATTCACACAGGGCCGGGTAGTCGGCGGCGTTCACTACCTCCGGAATCATGGCTTGCGTGAAGTGCCAGGTAATGCCCACGGTCACACCGTCTTGACCCATGGTGCCGCTGGTCGCAGTCAGCGGTTTGCGCTGGAGTTCTGATTCCAGCTCGCCATAGGCCGCCAGCAACTGGCCCGTCACGCGTGATACCCAGGGCTGGTGCAACTTTTCAGCGGGGCGCAGGTTGCGTTCATAGATGATTTGCACGCTTTTTTCACAGGCGGCCATGGCCAGGCCAATCACGCGCAGCGCCTGCTGGCGTTCGGCGATGGCCGCCGGCATCAGGCTTTTGGGTGGCGCCTGCTGGGCGGCCAGCGCCTCGGCGTAGTCGATGATCAAGGTGGAGTCCATCAGCACCGTGCCGTCGTCACACACAAGAGAGGGCGCTTTGACAACCGGGTTGATCTGCCGGAATTTTTCGAAGGTGCTGAACACCGAGATCGACTGGTGTTCAAAGCGCAGGCCGAGGAGTTGCAGGGAAATGGCTACGCGGCGAACGTAGGGCGAGTCGAGCATTCCGATAAGTTGCATGGGGGCTCCGGCAGAACTGGTGGTAATGGGAGCCGCTATGTTAAAGCCATGGAGCCGGCGTCGCTGATGCGTCAAAAATCGCAGCTACCGCAGTCCAGGTCAATGCAGTCGGTCGGACTGCAAGAGTCGCCGCATGAATTCTCGTCCTTCTTTTTTTTCGGGTCTTGTTCCGGGGCTGCCGCTGCGGCGATCGCAGCGGCCAGCAGGACTGCATAGGCATTGCGGCACCGTTGCAGTTGGCGGGGCAGCGCGCGAAACAAGGCAATCACGCCATACCGCAGCACGATCTTGCGGGCAAACTCGGAGCACGAGGAATGCCCCGTATGTGCGCGATGGGCGCAGCAATAGCCTTTGTGGGGCGAGACATACCGCTGGTAACCACTGATGGAACCGGCTGCGATGTAGCGAAGCATGACGTCCTCCCGGGGCGGCATTGTCGTGGACCATGCCAAACTTTTTTTGTATGAGCGGCCCATCTCAGGGAGACAGGTTGCGAGCCGATTCTATGAAATGCGGATCCTGCGCGCAATGCGCCGTGAAGGTGTGGGCGAGGCTCTTGAATTTTTCAACCTGCCAGGCGAACTCCCCTTCAAAAGCCGATGGGTCAGTGACTGCATAGCCGCCATAACCATAGACAGCCGCATATGCCGCGTAGCCTGCAGCTTGCAGGGCACGGCCGGCAAGGGCATTGGCCACGGCATAGGTGGCCGAAACCGCTGCGTGGGCCGAGCCATCAATGGAGTTGGAGCCCCTGTGGCTATTGGCAACCGCTGCAATTTCCTGTGCCGCCTGCGCCAGGGCGGGGCGGTCTGATTTTCCTTCGACGAAAGACCGAAGGACCGCCAGGCAACGGATGGCTTCCGGGTTTTCGAGCAGGTGTTCTGCGCGTTGTGCGCAGGCCAGCCCAAAGGCAAGGCGAAGCGGTTCATGCTGCGGTTCGCTAACGTTGATCGCAGCTGCCAGACGTGAAAGTTCCTCGTTCATGAAACATCTCCCGGGAGAAGCTATCGTAGCGCCTCCCGCAGGCCTGGCGGTGAAAGGCTATGGAAAGTCGCAGCCGGTGGCCGACAACGCCACTGAAGAAGGGCGTGCGCGTAAACGCCGGGTGGACGTGGTGATCACACTCAAGGGCAAGCAGCCCGGGTCACGTGGTTATGGCGACCTGGTTGCGGCCGCTTGCTGGACTGGGGGCCCGAACTTGCGCGGCAGCAACCATGCGGCCAGGTACCGCTGGCGTTTCGCAATTTCCAGCACGAGCAGCGGCAACGCGATGCCCGCAGCCAGGCTTGCCGCTCCAACCAGATAGTCGTTGTGGCTGAAGCGGGAAAGCAGCAGGAAGGCCCGCCCCTGCGCGACGGGATGAAACACCAGGATGAGCAGGCTGCCGGAGCCTATGTAGGTCAATGGGCGCTGCAGCCGCGGATACCGCGCCAGCAGTGCAGAGATGCAAAGCACCATGTAAATGCCCAGCGCAGCCTGCAGTGTCGCAATGAGCGGCTCGCCGTAGATGCGCAGGTTCAGGTCCATGGTCTCGTTGAAGTGGTAATGCAACGCCGCAAAGGCAATGGCCGCGGCAAGCAGCCTGATGGCGTTGAAATTCACGGCCATGACCTGTTCGCGCAGCAGAAACCCGAACAGCAGGCAGGCTGAGCTGATGAAGGTCAAATCGAGGCTCCAGGGCAGCCCTGGCAAGCGGGCGAGGCCCATGAAATGCAGGCTGGCCGTGTCGATTTGCCAGAAGCTCCCAATCCAGCGGATGCCCGCGGCCAGCAGCATCGAGGCGGCCAGAAAAACCCAGCGTGCGCGGTGTTCAACGGCCCTGGTGGCGCGCAGGATGGCCATGGCCACCACCGACGCGACAAAGAGGTGCGGCAAAAACCAGAGCGGCGCCCACGCAATGGTGGGTGCGGTGGCATACAACACGCCGAAAAAATAATCAGAGGCGCTTGTGTCGGCGGTGGGAACCATGTCGGAATCAAGCGCCATCAGGATGCCCACCAGCCCCAGCACCACAAAGTAGGGCTTGAGAAGCGCATCGGCCCGCGACAGCGCAAACTTGCGCAAGGAATCGGAATCTTTCAGGAACAGGCCGGAGAGGAAAAAGAACAGCGGCAGGTGAAACGCGTAAATCACCCGGAAAAGCTCGCCCTTGTTTTCCAGTACCAGGCTGTTGTGCCCGAGCACCACCAGGATGATTCCGATGCCCCTGGCGATGTCGACGGTGGCGTTGCGGTGTGTGTGTGTCATGGTGTGGATCAATCAGGAAATGACGGGCTCAGACCAGGCGCCTGATCGACTTCTTCTTCCAGACCAGCCGGTAATAAGCCGTTTGCAGACCCAGCATGGCGATGAAGGTGACCGGGTAGGCCACCCAGATGCCGTTGATGCCGATGCGGTGGCTCATGAGCCAGGCGACGGGCACCTCCACCAGCGCGATGCAGGAGATGGCGATTCCCGTGGGCACCAGCACCGACCCGCTGGCGCGCATGATGCCCGAGAGCACCGAGGCCATGCCGAAAATGACGCTGCTCCACAGCATGATGTGCAGCAGCGTCTGCGCCACCTCAATCACCGGTTCGCTGGTGATGAAAAAGCCCATCAGGTGGCGCGAGAACAAATAGCCCAGCAGCACGAGTGAGCCGGTCAGCACCAGGTTCATCAGCAAACCGGTGCGCACGATGGTGCCCAGCTTGTCGGTGCGGCCCGCGCCGATCGCCTGCGCACCCAGGATCGAAGCGGTGATGGCAATCGAAATCGCCGGGAACTGCACATACGCCACCACCTGGTTGACGGCGCCGTAGGCCGCTGTGGCGTTGGATCCATAGCTGTTGACCAGCGAGAGCAGGGCGACTTCAGCCAGCGCAATGACAATCATCTGCACGCCGGTGGGCACGCCGATCTTGAGCACGGTCTTGAGGATGCTGCCGTTGATGCGCATGTGGCGTACAAATTCCGCATCAGGTGCCAAGGGACTGTGGATGCGCCGCAGCCTGAAGGCCAGCCAGGCCGTGGCCGTCACCATCGACAGCACCGAAGCCACTGCACCGCTGGCCACCCCCAGCTGCGGCAGGCCGAACCATCCGCGGATCAGCGCCGGTGTAACGGCGAGGCCCACCAGGGTCGAGATGCCCAGCGTGTAGAGCGGATTGACCGTATCGCCCACGCCGCGCAGCATGGCGGTGGCCAGCAGGTAGACGAAGAGGCCGGGCCCTGCAATCATCATGATGCGGGCATAGAGCGTGGCGTCCGGCAGGATGTCGGCCGGTGTGCCCAGTGCCCTGAGCAAGGGCCCGGTAAAGATACCGCCGAACAGCGCGACGAGCAAACCAAAAATCAGGCCGACGCTGAGGGTGGTGCCCGCAATCGCCTTGACCTTGCCGGTGTCGCGCGCTCCCCAGGCCTGGCCAATCAGCACGGAGGCGCCAGCGCCCAGGCCGATGGTGAAGGCAATGAAGAAAAACAGGATGGGGAAGAAACTGGACACCGCCGCCAGTGCGCCGACGCCGATCATCTGGCCGACATACACGTTGTTCAGCGTGCCCGACAGCGACTGCAGGATGTTGCTGAGCAGCATGGGGCCGAGGAAGGCGGCAAAGGTCTTCCACATCGGCACCCCGTCGCTCAATGCGGGGCGGCCGTGCGAAGCGGGTTTCGCCGCCGCGGGCTGTGTTGCCAGCGGCGGGACCGGATCTGCTACGGAAATCGGTGGCGCCGCGATTTCGCCCGCCGTGCGCACGTCGCCCTCACGCACTTCGGTTTCAAGCCGGTGATCAAGGGCGGAAAGATCCGGCGGCTTCATGCGGCGCTCCAACTGGCTGCGGCCAGTGCCGCCAGGTAGGTTCGCACGTCCTCAGGCCAGGGCTCGACCAGGGTAGCAAAACGCAGTCGGTCGCCGGCAAACAGGGCGCGGGTGGCTTCTTCGAAGCCGGGCAGGTCGCCTGCGATTTCCGCCATGAAGCGGTAAGCGGCTTCGCGGGAGACCCGTACCGCGTCGCGTGCCTCGTTGGCCTTGCTCGCCTCTTCCACCAGCTTGCGCAGCGCAACCGAAGCACCGCCGGATTGGCGGCTCAGCCATTCCCAGTGCCGCGGCAGCAAGGTGACTTCACGCGCAACCACCCCCAGCCGGGGGCGCCCCACAGGACGCGTTACCGGTGCTTCGTGTTCGGCGGCGGGAGGGTCGAGCGGCGTGTCGTCGGGCGCGTCCACGGCGTCGGGCCGCAGGTCAAGGTCCAGGCGTTCCCCGTTGGCATCGTTGAATATGCGAAGCAGGATGTCGGCTGGCTGGGGCGTAGCGCGCAACTGCACGAGCAGCTCGCGGCGCGGGCCTGAGGCAATGCGCTGGAAACCGGCGAAGGCCGTCAGGCTGCGGGACGTGGCGATCATGGTAGAGGTCATAAAGTCATTTACGGTTAATTTTGTCCGGGTCAAATGAGGAGTTTATATCATCCGGGTATAAATGATCAAGTTTTGGCTGAAAAATGCGTAAATGCCTGTAAATCGGGTTCTATAGCTAATTAATGATCTAACTAGTCTATTTAATATTCTTTTGAGTTTGGGGAAAGCTCGGCTAAATTCGCGTCCTGTTCAAAAAAGAGCCTCACACGTTTTCACAAGAACCGTGAGGGGCGACAAGGTTTAGCGAATTTTCATGATCGAGCTCAAAGGTATTTTTCAAACCTACAAGGGCCCCAGCGGCCCGGTCGAAGCACTGCGGGGCGTCGACCTTCACATCAACCAGGGCGAGGTCTACGGCATCATCGGCCGCAGCGGTGCGGGCAAAAGCTCGCTGGTGCGCGTGGTCAACCTGCTGAACCGGCCGACGGCCGGCCAGGTCTTGGTGGGCGGCCGGGAACTGACTTCGCTGAACGGCGAAGCACTGCGTGTAGCCCGGCGCGACATCGGCATCATCTTTCAGCACTTCAACTTGCTGTCGTCGCGCACCGTGTACGGCAACGTGGCCTTACCGCTGGAGATTGCGGGTTTGTCGGCAGCGGACATCAAGGCGCGTGTTGAGCCCTTGCTGGACCTGGTCGGCCTGAGCGCCCTGGCAGACCGCTACCCGGCACAGATCAGCGGCGGGCAAAAGCAGCGTGTGGGCATTGCGCGCGCGCTGGCCAACCGGCCCAAGGTGTTGCTGTCGGATGAAGCTACTTCGGCGCTGGACCCGGAAACCACGCGCTCCATCCTCGGCCTGCTGCGCCAGATCAACAAGGAATTCGGCCTCACCATCGTGTTGATCACGCACCAGATGCAGGTGATCAAGCAGGTGGCCGACCGCGTGGCGGTGATCGACGCCGGCCGCATTGTCGAAAGCGGCCCGGTGATCGATGTTTTCACGCGCCCCCAACACGAAACCACGCGCAGCCTGATCGCCGAGATCGTGCCGCAGGATTTGCCCGACAGCGTGCTGGCGCGCATACGCACATTGATGAGCGCCGAGCACCCCGAAGAAGGGCAGCTGCTCCGGCTGGCCTTTGCGGGCGACGAATCGGATCGTCCGCTGTTGTCGGACGTGATTCGCCGCTTCGGCATAGATCTCTCCATCGTGCACGGGCAGGTCGATGAGATTCAGGGCAAGCCCTTCGGCTCGCTGGCAGTGTTTGCGCGCGGCGCACGCGAGCAGCTCAACGCGGCGGTGGCGCATTTGCGCGGCGCCGGTGTGCATGTAGACCAGGTCGGCGCGGATTTACCAGGAGGCCTGGCTCATGTTCAGTAACTTCTCACAAGCCCTGCTCGAGCTCTTTGTCAGCTCGTTGTGGGAGACCATCGTCATGGTCGGCATCTCGGGTGCGGTCGGCGCGCTTATCGGTATTCCGCTCGGGGTGTTTTTGCGCCTGACGGACGAGGGCGGCGTGCTGCAGAACGCTGGTGTGAACCGCGTCGTCGGCGGCCTTGTCAATGCGGTGCGTTCCACGCCCTTCATCATTTTGCTGGTGGCCATCATTCCGCTGACGCGTTTCATCACCGGTTCTTCCATCGGCACGGCAGCGGCCGTGGTGCCGCTCACCATCGCGGCCGCGCCGTTCATTGCGCGGCTGGTGGAAACCTCGCTGCGCGAAGTCGACCACGGGCTGATCGAAGCCGCGCTGGCCATGGGCGCGACCACACGGCAGATCGTCTTCAAGGTGCTACTGCCCGAGGCGCTGCCCGGCATCGTCGCGGGCCTGACCATCACCTTCGTGAGCCTCACGGGTTATTCGGCCATGGCCGGCGCCATTGGCGGCGGCGGGCTGGGCGACCTGGGCATACGTTACGGCTACCAGCGCTTTTTGCCCGAGGTGATGCTGGCCGTGGTGCTCGTGCTCATCCTGTTTGTACAGGCGGTGCAAAGCCTGGGCGATTGGGCTGTGCGCAGGTTGAGCCACAGATGACCCCTTCCATCCACGACAGCCATGCGCGGCGATGTTGATTGCTACGGTTTTGATAGCTGCTAACGCACGACCCCATTGGGCTGGAGCCCGATTTACTTCTTAAAAATGGCCCTGAAATTGACCTTCAGGGCAAAAAAACAAATTCATTCATCTTCAAAAAAAGGAAACACCATGAAAAAACGCATCTTCATCCAGTCCGCCGTCGCACTCGCGCTGGCCGCCTCGTTCACCGGCGCCGTGCTGGCGCAAGACAAGCCGCTGAAGATCGGCGTCACCGCCGGTCCGCACGCGCAGATTTTTGAGCAGGTCAAAAAGATCGCTGAAAAAGACGGCCTGAAGATCCAGATCGTCGAGTTCAGCGACTACATCCAGCCCAACGCCGCGCTGGCCGCCGGCGACCTGGATGGCAACAGCTACCAGCACAAGCCTTTCCTCGACCAGCAGGTCAAGGACCGCGGCTACAAGATCGTCAACGTCGGCTACACCGTCAACTTCCCGATCGGCCTCTATTCAAAAAAGGTCAAAAGCCTGACCGAGTTGAAGGAGGGTGCCCGTTTCGGTATCCCCAATGACCCGACCAATGGCGGCCGTGTGCTGCTGGTGCTGCAGGACAAGGGCCTGATCAAGCTCAAGCCCGACGCAGGCCTGAAAGCCACGCCGCTCGACGTGATCGAGAACCCGAAGAAACTGAAGTTTGTGGAGCTCGATGCCGCACAGCTGCCGCGCTCGCTGGACGACCTGGACGCCTCGGCCGTCAACACCAACTACGCGCTCTCCGCCGGGCTGAACCCGAAGGACGCGATTGCCCAGGAAGCCGCCAAGTCACCGTATGTGAATCTGCTGGCCGTGCGTGAGCAGGACAAAGACAAGCCGTGGGTAGCCAAGCTGGTCAAGGCCTACCACTCGGAAGAAATCCGCAAGTACGTGCAGGCCGAGTTCAAGGGCGCTGTGCTGCCCGGGTTCTGAGCGTAGCCAGGCGGAGCGCAAGGCATGAGCCGGTTGCTGACCCTTCCCAATGCCGGCGCCTTGTCGATTCGCGCCAAGGCGCTGGTGTTCGAAGACCCCGGCTCGCTGGCCTTGCTGGAGCGCGTCGACCAGGTCGCGCCGACCGAAGCCACGGTCCTGATCATTGGTGAAACCGGTACCGGCAAGGAATTGCTGGCGCGCCGGATCCACCAGGGCAGCGGACGCAGCGGGCCTTTTGTGGCGGTCAATTGCGGTGCTTTCAGCGAATCGCTGATCGATGCCGAACTGTTTGGCCATGAAACCGGCGCTTTCACCGGCGCTGCGCACGCCCGCGCCGGCTGGTTTGAGGCGGCCGACGGCGGCACGCTGTTCCTTGACGAAATTGGTGACCTGTCGCTGAGCCTGCAAGTCAAGCTGTTGCGCGTGCTGCAGGAGCGCCAGGTGGTGCGCATCGGTTCGCGCAAGCCGATTGCGCTGGACGTGCGCCTGATTGCCGCAACCAACGTCGACCTGCGCGACGCGGTGAACGCCAGCCACTTTCGCGCCGACCTTTACTACCGCCTGAGTGTTGCCACGCTGGAGCTGCGCCCGCTGTTTGAGCGGCCCGGCGACATCCTGCCGTTGGCGCGACATTTCCTGGCGAGCTACGCCGCGCGCCTGGGCATCAGGGATGCCAGCATTTCGCCCGAGGCGGAGCAGGCCCTGCTGGCCCATGACTGGCCCGGCAATATCCGCGAGCTGGAAAACGTCATCCACTACGCGCTCATCGTCGCGCCGGCCGCAACGCTGCATGTCGCGGACCTGCAGGGCATCCACCGCTCTGCGCGCCTGGCGTCCCGCGCGGCTCCGGCCGCATTGCCGGCACCCGCTTCCGTAGCAGAGGTTTCAACAGAAGCGACGCAGGGTGCTGCACCCGACAGTTTGCGCGTGGTGCTGCTGCAACGCATGAACCAGGCCGAACCTGAACTGTTTGAAACTGTCGAGGCCACGCTGGTGAGGACGGCCTTCGACTTCTGCCATGGCAACCAGGTGCAGACGGCCAACTTGCTGGGCCTTTCGCGCAACGTGCTGCGAACCTTGCTCAAGCGCCATGGTTTGCTCGACCGACCTGCGCAGGCTGATGACGTGGCAGAAGATCAAACCGCTTCGTTGTCACAGTAACTGCAGGTGGGTGCTGTATTCACAGCAGCCGTTGAACACTTTCCCTCACCCACTCCTGCCCGGCTGCTTCGATTGCAGCAAGAGATTGAAAAAAAGCCGTACGGTGCCCGGTTTTCACTGGCACAAGTCATGCGTAGAAGCTTGTCAGCAGCGTCATTTCTGCCGCCCGTTTTATCAACGATACAAGGAGCTTCTTCATGACAACATTGCCCGTGGATATTCACCCGGTCGCCGGCCGCATTGGCGCCGAGGTGCGCGGCCTGCGCCTGTCTGCCGACCTGCCAGGCGCCACCATCACCGCGCTGAACCAGGCGCTGCTCAAGCACAAGGTGCTGTTCTTTCGCGGCCAGCAGCATCTGGACGACGCATCACAGGAGGCGTTTGCCAAGCGCCTGGGCGAGCCGGTGCCGCACCCCACGGTGCCGGTGCGCCAGGGCACGGGTTTCATCCTTGAGCTGGACTCGGAACACGGCGGGCGTGCCAACTCCTGGCACACCGACGTGACCTTCGCCGTGGCCCCGCCCAAGATATCGGTGCTGCGCGGCGTGGTGATCCCGCCCGCCGGCGGCGACACGGTGTGGGCCAACACGGCGCTGGCTTACCAGGGCCTGCCGCCCGCGCTGCGCGAGCTGGCCGAAAAGCTCTGGGTGATTCATGGCAACGATTACGACTACGCCGCCTCACGCAGCGAAGACGAAGTGTCGAGCGAAGGCCTGCGGCATTACCGCGAGGTTTTCACCCGCACATTGCATGAAGCCGAGCACCCGGTGGTGCGCGTGCACCCCGAAACGCGCGAGCGCACGCTGGTGCTCGGCCACTTCGCCAAAAAGCTGGTGGGTTATTCCAGCACCGATTCGCAGCACCTGCTGTCGGTGCTGCAAAGCCATGTGACCCGCCTTGAAAACACCGTGCGCTGGCGCTGGATCCAGGGCGATGTGGTGATCTGGGACAACCGCGCCACCCAGCACTACGCCATCAACGACTACGGCGACCAGAAGCGCATCGTGCGCCGCGTCACGCTGGCCGGCGACGTACCGATCAGCGTGGACGGCCGCCGCTCACGCGTGCATGGTGGCCAGGCGCAGCCACCGAAGGCCGCCCAACCGGTGGTGCCTGCCGAGGCCGTGGCTGCCTGATGGATTGATCTTTCGTGTGGCATGGCCGTGCTGCCAGTGCGGCCGGCCATTTTTGCCGGCTTCGCGCCGGCTTTTTTGTGCTTTCGAGCGAAAAAATGGCCGTCTTGATGCATTTTGAGCAATCAAAACGGCCGTTAGGCCAATGAAAATGCGCGCCACCAGCTATCAAATAGATAGCATATGGTGGCGATGGGTTGAGGCTCAGGCTCTCTGCAGCAGGTGGTAGCTGTGGTCGTCCGAAGCTGTCGACTTGCGGCCGCCGCCCCAGCCCACGGCTTTGCGGTAGCTGCCGAGCAGGGCGCCGTGGCGCAGGGCTTCTTCGTTCACCTGCACGGACTCATCGGCGCTGGGCGCGACAAACAGCGCGTCTTCCGGGCAGTACAGCTCGCACATGAAGCAGGTCTGGCAGTCACCCTGGCGCGCGATGACCGGCGGGCCGCCGGGCACGGCGTCGAAGACGTTGGTGGGGCAGGCCGTCACGCAGATGTTGCAGCCGGTGCATTGCGAAGCGCTGATGAGCTCGATCATGCGACCACTTCCTGGTTGACCCGGATTTCGTCGAGCCCGTTGCTGATGAGGCGGTGCCGTTGCGTGGGGTCGGGCGCGGCGTGCTCCTGGCGCCGGTGCATGCCCCGCGTTTCGTTGCGGGCGAGGGCGCTGCGGTACATCCAGCGCGAATGGGCCAGCAGCGCGGCGGCTTCGCGTGTGCGAACCGCCTGTTGCCTGTCGGCCGGTGCGGCCTGGCGCAGGCGAATCCACAACGCATCAAGCCGCGACAGTGAGTCTTCGAGCACATCACCAGCGCGGAACCAGTTGCGCTCATATGGAAACACTTCGGCCTGCACGGCCCGGATCAGGACTTCGCTGTCGATGTGTTCGCTGCCCGTGCCCTGCAGGCCCACGCCGCCGGCGCGCAGCACCGCGCGTGCGGCGCTGTGCCCGTTGGAGCGTGCGAAGCCCGCTGCGCCCGCACCGGCCCAGAACCCGGACGACAAGGCCCAGGCCGCGTTGTGGCTGCCGCCGCCGGTAAAGGCGCCGCAGATCAGCTCACGTGTGGCGGCGTCCCCGGCGGCATAAAGGCCTGGCACTGAAGTCGCGCAGTCGCGGCCCGTAATGCGCAGGCCACCGGTGCCGCGCACCGTGCCCTCCAGCCGCAAGGTCACGGGGAAGCGCTGGGTAAAAGGGTCTATGCCTGCGCGGTCGAAGGGCAAAAAGAAGTTGGGTTGGGCGGTGCGCATCCAGGCTTTCACCTGGTCGTCGGCTTTATCCAAACGGCCGAACACACGCTGGGTCTGCAATGTTTTGGCAATCAGGCTGCGGCCGAAAGCCGAGCCTGCGCCTTCAATCACGCTGCCGTCTTCGTAGTAGAAGGTGGCCCATTGGTAGAACAGCGACTTGGTGACCGAGGCAAAGGCCGCACCCAGGCCGTAGGCATTGGAAAACTCCATGCCCGAAAAATCGGCACCCGCCTCGGCGGCCATCAGGTGGCCGTCGCCGGTCAGCACATTGCAGCCCAGTGCGCGGCTTAAGAAAGCGCAGCCGCCGGTGGCAATCACCACGGCGCCGGCCCGCACCACCCAGGGCTCCAGCGTCTGGCGCTGCTGGCCGGTGGCGCCGCACACGGTGCCTTGTTCGTCCACCAGCAGTTCCAGCGCCGGGCTGTGGTCGAGGATGCGCACGCCTGCCTCTTTGGCGCGCTTGCGCATCAGGCGCATGTACTCGGGGCCTTGCAGCGAGGTGCGGCGCTGCTCGCCGTCTTCGCCAATCGGGAAGGGGTAGCCCCATTCGGCCAGTTGCTGCATGTTGGCGTAGGTCTGCTCAAGCACGCGGTCCATCCACGCGTGTTCGGCCAGTTGCCCGCCCTTGTCGTAGCGGCTGGCTTTGGCGTCTTCGCGCTGCGTGCCTTGCGGCTCCACGTACCAGACGCCTGTGCCCGAAGGCGCCGTGGCGCCCGAGGTGCCGCAGTAGCCCTTGTCGGCCAGCACCACCTTGGCGCCCTGTGCTGCGGCGCTGATGGCGGCCCAGGTCCCGGCAGGGCCGCCGCCTATGACCAGCACGTCGGCATCGTGCTGCCGGGCGCCGGCCGCGTTCGCGAGGGCGGTGAAGTTGAGGTCGCGGCTTCCCATCACGCCACCTTTTGGGCCTTGACGGCGAACTGGTTGACGGGCCGGTCCAGGCCGAGGTTTTCGCGCAGCGTGCTGCCTTCGTATTCGGTGCGGAAAATACCGCGGCGCTGCAGCTCTGGGATCACCAGGTCCACAAAATCGTTGAGCGACTCGGGCAGCACCGGCGGCATCACGTTGAAGCCGTCGGCGGCGCCGTTTTCAAACCACTCCTGGATCTTGTCCGCGATGGTCTCTGGTGTGCCCACCACCACCCAGTGGCCGCGTGCACCCGCCAGGTATTCATAGAGTTGGCGCACGGTGAGCTTGTCGCGCCGCGCCAGCTCCAGCACCACGTGAGCGCGGCTGTTCTGGCCCTTGGGCGGTTCGGGAATGTAGGGCGGCGGGGCGTCCAGGTCCCACTTCGTGAGGTCTTCGCCGGGCCAGAATTGAGCAATGGTGTTCAACCCCACTGAAGGGTGAATGAGCTTTTGCAGCTCGGCCCACTTGGCTTCAGCTTCGGCCTGCGTGCAGCCGATCACGGGCGAGATGCCAGGCAGGATCAGCAACTGCTCAGGCCGACGGCCGTACTTGGCCAGGCGGCCTTTCACGTCGCGGTAGAAGGCCTGCGCTTCCGCCAGGCTGGTCCAGGCCGTGAAGATGGCTTCGGCGGTGGCCGCCGCGAGTTCGCGCCCAGGTTCGGAAGAACCGGCCTGCACGATGACGGGGTAGCCTTGCGGCGGCCGCTCGAGGTTCAGCGGACCCTGCACCTTGAAGTATTTGCCGTGGTGGTTGATCTCGTGCAGCTTTGCCGGGTCAAAGTAGCTGCCTGTTTCGGGGTTGCGGATGAAGGCGTCGTCTTCGAAGCTGTCCCACAGGCCCTTCACCACGTCGATGAACTCATGGGCCTGCTCATAACGCACCTCGGGGTCGGGGTGTTTGTCGAGCCCGAAATTGCCGTAGACGTTGTCGGCGCCCGTGGTCACCACGTTCCAGGCCGCGCGGCCCTTGCTGATGTGGTCCAGCGAGGCGAACTTGCGCGCCAGCAGGAAGGGGTCTTCATAAGTGGTGGAAGCCGTGGCCACGAAGCCGATGTGTTTTGTCACAGCCGATAAGGCCGCCCACAGCGTGACCGGTTCGAAGTAGGACACGCGGCCCTGCCGGCTAAAGGCTTCGTCGGTACCGTGGAATGCGACGCCCGGGCTGTCGGCCACAAACACCTGGTCGAACAGGCCGCGCTCGGCGGTTTTGGCCACCTCAATGTAGTGGTCGATATTGACGCCCGAATCGACCTGGGAGCCGGGATGCCGCCAGGACGCGATGTGGTGGCCCGTGGCCATGATGAATGCGCCCAGGCGAAGTTTGCGTTGAGTCATGAGGGATGTCTTTCTGTGGGTAAAGGAGTCAGCTGTGGGTGGAAGCAGGCTTCCACGCCGTGAAGTGACGCTCCAGCGCCTGCAGCGCGAAGTTCAGCGTGACCCCGATGGCGGTGATGGCGATGATCCCGAAGTACATGTCGGCAATCAGGAAACTGAACTGGGCGTAGATGATCAGGTAGCCCAGCCCGGCCTTGGCACCCACCATCTCGGCGGCGATCAGCACCAGCATGGCCGAAGCCGCAGCCAGGCGTATGCCCACGAAGATGGTCGGCACGGAAGCCGGCAGGATGACCTTCAGGAACAGCTGGCGCGGTGTCACGCCCATGGTGCGGGCCGATTTCACGAGCAGCGGATCCACCTGCCGCACGGCCGAGATGGTGTTGAGCAACAGGGGCCAGGCGCACGAATACACCACGATGGAGACCTTGGACACCTCGCCAATGCCCAGCAGCAGCAGGAAGACCGGCAGCAATGCCAGCGGCGCGGTATTGCGCAACAGCTCAATCAGCGGATTGAGCGTGTTGCCCAGGCGCCGGTACCAGCCGATGGCCAGCCCCAGCGGAATCGCGAACACGATGGCCAGCAGCAAGCCGCCGAGCGAACGGGCCAGGCTGATGGAGGTGTGCTCCCACAGCTGGCCGTTCAGTGCCAATGCCCAGCCGGCGGCAAGCACCTCGCTGAGCGGCGGCAGGAAGGTCGGGTCGGTGAGGCCCAGGCGCGGCGCCAATTCCCACAGCAGGGCCAGCGCCACGATCAGGCCGGAGCGCCAGGTGGCGTTGGCAACTTGTGCCTGCAGGCGTTTCCAGAGCGGCGGCGTGTGAAGGGTAAGCGGTGCGGCGCCCGCGTTCAGGGCAATATCAGACATGGGCGATTTCCTTGAGGATGGGTTGTGAGGAAATACGGGCGCGGCGCTCGCGGCGGGCGGATGCCACCTCGTCATGCAGCTGCGACCAGATTTCGTGGCGCAATTCGCCAAACAGCGGCAGCGAGCGCACGTCGTCGGTGCCGCTGCGCAAGGATTCGGGGATGTCCACGATCTGTTTGATGCGGCCCGGCCGGGTGGTCATGATGGCCACGCGCTGGCCCAGCACCACGGCTTCGTCGATGCCATGTGTGATGAACACAATCGTCTTGCCGGTGCGTTGCCAGATTTCGACCAGCTCTTCCTGCAGCGTTTCGCGTGTCTGCGCATCGAGCGCGGCAAAGGGCTCGTCCATCAGCAGCACCTGCGGCTCGTAAGCCAGGCTGCGCGCAATGGCCACGCGCTGCTTCATGCCGCCGGAAAGTTCATGCGGAAAGCGGTTGGAAAAATCGGTCAGGCCCACCAGCTCCAGGTAGTGCGCGGCCTTCTCGCGCCGGGCGCGCTTGCCCACGCCCGCCACCTCCAGGCCAAAGGCCACGTTGTCGAGCGCGCTGAGCCAGGGGAAGAGGGCGTATTGCTGGAACACCACGCCGCGGTCGCGTGCCGGGCCGGTAATGGGTTGGCCGTCAATCAGCACGCGGCCACTGGTGGGCAGCGCCAAACCGGCCAGCAGGTCAAGCAGGGTGGACTTGCCGCAGCCGCTGGGCCCGACCAGCACCAGGAATTCGCCCGGACGCACGTCCAGCGTCACGTCGTGCACGGCCACAAATCGTTTGGCCGCACCACCGTCGTCCGCGCGAACGGTGAACTCCTTGCTGACGTTTTCAAAGCGGATTTTTGCGGCGCTCATTTGGCGGCCGCCAGCTTGTCGCCGCTGTTGGAGGTATTGGAATAAGGGTTGAAGGCGTTGGTGTACAGGTCTGTGGGCTTGACCTGGCCGGGTTTGAGCAAGCCGTCCTTGACCAGCCAGTCGATCCAGATCTGCAGCTCCTTGTCCTTGATCACGCCGCCTGTGCCCGCCACGCCGGTGCTTTTCCAGTACTGGATGGTGTCTGCGCTTTCGGCGCGCTTGCGGCCGTCAATGATTTTCACGAAGCGTGCCCGAACCTCGGCCGGCGGTGTGTTGCGCGCCCATT
This sequence comes from Polaromonas sp. P1_E12, assembly GCF_056405975.1. Lineage (NCBI taxonomy): Bacteria > Pseudomonadati > Pseudomonadota > Betaproteobacteria > Burkholderiales > Comamonadaceae > Polaromonas > Polaromonas sp. P1_E12. The sequence continues at coordinate 1,066,632 of NZ_JBFUBB010000001.1, forward strand.
CGATCGAACGCGCCAAGGCCGACACCAGGTGGCGGCTGGTGTTGGGGTTCTGCTCGATGAACTTGTTGTGCAGAACGATGGAGCCCGCCGTGAAGTTGCCATACAGGTCCCGGTCTGTGAAGAGCGGGCGTATGCCGCCGCGCTCCCGCGCCTTGTCGCGCAGCACACCGCCCAGGGTGGTGACTTCCACATGGCCCTGGCGCAGCGCCTGCTCTCCAGTCACCGGGGGCGTGACCACCAGGGTGACCTGCTTGGCGTCTGCGTCGCTGACTTTGGCGCGTTCCAGGTATTCGCGGACCATGAACTCGTGGTGTGCGCCCAGCGTGTTCACCGCAACTTTTTTGCCGATCAGGTCGCGTGCGGATTTGATCGGGCTGTCTTCCTTGACGTAGTAGCCGCTCCAGGTGTTCTCGTCCACCCCGTAGTAGCCCAGCACCGCCTTGATCGGCGCTTTCTTGGCCAGCAACTTCACGACCGCGCCGTTGAAGGCGCCACCCAGGTCGACATCGCCGGTGACCACGCTCTGGATGTCTTGCGGGCCGCTGATGGTGTTGCCCACCCATTTGGCTTTGAGCGGCGCAAGGTAGCCCAGGTCTTCGGCCAACTCGATCCAGGTGACCTGGCCGGCCCAGCCCTGGTAGCGGATTTCGGTTCGTTCAGGTGGGGGTGCGGCATGGCCTTGAGTGGACAGGAGGCCAAACGACAAAGCTGTGAGACCGAGGAAGCGAGTGATATTCATGGCGTGAGGAGTGAGTGGTTGACAGGCTCAACATCGCAGCATCCGTGCCAGTGATTTCGGGCTGATTCAGGGGTGATTTCGGGGTTTTCAGGGCGTCCGGGTTGCTTTGTTGCTGCATCCCGGGCAGTCGGCTGTTGGGGTGCTGTCTGGTTTTGCGCAGAGGCGGCCTGGCGTGTTGACGGGAAGCGGGCAGCGCTGCGGAACCTTGGGGTATTTCTGTCCTGAAGTCCTACAGCGCGCGGCGGTGAATTGATTTAAAACCGGGAATGCCTTTTGCGAATTCGCGCATTCGCTGATCAAACCCTTTCATCCTCACCTTCCTGGAGAACCCCATGGCCCAATACAACATCGCCGTCGTCGTCGGCAGCATCCGCAAGGATTCGTTCAACAAAAAACTCGCCAGTGCGCTTGAAAAGCTGTTTCCCGCGGACTTCAGCTTTACCCATGTGCGCATTGACGACCTGCCGCCCTACAACCAGGACGACGACGGGAATCCGTCGGCAGAGGTGAAGCGGCTCAAGGGCGAGATCAAGGCGGCGCAGGGCCTGCTGTTTGTCACGCCCGAATACAACCGCTCGATTCCCGGTGTGCTGAAAAATGCCATTGACCATGCCTCACGCCCTTACGGCCAGAGCGCATGGGACGGCAAGCCTGCCGGCGTGATCGGGGCATCGGTTGGCGCGATTGGTACTGCGCTTGCCCAGCAGCATCTGCGCAATATCCTGGCTTACCTGAATGTGCCTACGCTGGGGCAGCCTGAGGCTTTTGTCCACAACAAGGAAGGTTTGTACGACGCTGATGGCAGCATCAGTGAAGGCAGCCGCAAGTTTTTGCAGGGGTGGGTGGATGCTTATGTGGGGTGGGTTAAGAAGCACGCCTGAGCGTCATGCTTTTTGCTGAGGGCGGCTGGCCGGGGTTGCCCGGCGGCAAGTAACTTTCTTTTGCTTCGCCAAAAGAAAGTCACCAAAGAAAAGGCGACCCTGCTGTCTGCGTCCCTTCGCTGCGCTGCGGGCAACCTGCGGTGCTCGGTCCAGCCGGGGTCTCGCTCGAACTCGCCTTCGGCTCAGACAATCGCGATCCCTGATCCGTCTGGACCTCCGCTCCTCGGCGCATACAGAAGGGGTGGGGGCAAGGAATACCTGAAACCCGAATACCTAAAACCGCAATCCGAATACCGGACGCAAGCTCTCGTTTAAAACGGGGCGTCGCCTTCGATGGTGGTGCGGTAGAGCTTGCGGCGCAGGTGGTCGGGGGTGCCTGCTGCCAGGTGGGTGACTGAGCGGTTGTCCCAGAACACCATGTCGTGTGGTTGCCACTGGTGGCGGTAGATGAGTTCGGGGCGTGAGGTGTGTTCGAACAGTTCGCCCAGCAGCGCTTTGCTTTCGTCCTCGGGTATGCCCAGGATGCGGGTGGTGAAATGCTCGCTGACAAAAAGCGCCTTGCGGCCGTTTTCGGGGTGGGTGCGCACCACCGGGTGAACCACCGGCTTGACCTCTTCAACCTGCTCTTGTGTGAGCTTGGGCCGCCATGGGTTGCGGCTGCGCAGCTCTTCGTATTTGGCGAGGTAGGTGTGTTCGGCACGCAGGCCTTCAACGGCTGTTTTTAGCGCGGCGGGCAGGGTGTCCCAGGCGGTGTGCTGGTTGGCGAAGAGGGTGTCGCCGCCTTCGGAGGGCAGCTCCTGGGCATGCAGCAATGAGCCCAGGCTGGGCTTGTCTTTGTATGACAGGTCAGAGTGCCAGAAATGGCCGGCGTCGCCCAGGCCGATGGGTTCGCCGTTTTCCTTGATGTTGGAGACGATCAGGATTTCAGGGTGGTTTTGCAACTGGAAGTTTTTCAACACATGGATTTGCAGCGGCCCAAAGCGGCGGCTGAAATCAACATGTTGCTGCGGCGTGATGCGCTGGTCGCGAAAGACCAGAACGTGGTGGTCCAGGTGTGCGCGGTGGATGCGGCTGAAGTCAGCTGTGGTGAGCGGCGTGGACAAATCCATGCCCAGCACCTCGGCGCCCAGCGGGGCGTCAAAAGGCCGGATCTCGATGGAGGATTGGGTATGCGTTGCTGCCGATGCATCGGCACGGTCGTTCGGAGTCAAAGTCGCTGTCATCTTCATCTTTCTCATCTGCGTCCTGGGGCGCCGGTCAGCCTATAAATGTAGGAGTGCCGCCGTGCAAAGCGAACTACCTATTCGTCGTTTGTTAATTACTTTTAAGTCTGTTCGGCTTCGCCACACGAGGGCGCCAACCATCTTATCTATCGGATCCACTCACCCGCAACGCTTTCACCACCAGCGAAAAGGCCGGTGAAGGCTGGCGTCTGCTGGGATAGTACAGGTGGTAGCCGGAAAATTTTGGGCACCAGTCCTGCAGAACGCGCACCAGCCGCCCGGCTTCAATGTGCGCCGTCAGTTCGTCTTCCGGCAGCAATGCGATGCCCAACCCCGCCAGTGCCGCGTCGACCTGCGGCGTTGTCGTGTTAAAGATCAGCGGGCCATCCACACGGACATTGACCTGGCGGCCGCGGCGCTCAAAGTCCCAGACGTACAACCCGCCGGAAGTAGGCATGCGCTGGTTGATGCAGTGATGTGCGGTGAGGTCGTGCGGTGTTTTGGGGATGGAATGGACCGCAAAATAACCGGGTGAAGCCGCTACTGCCATGCGCAGCGGCGGGCCGATGGGCAAGGCGATCATGTCTTTGTCGATCGTGTTTCCCAAGCGTACGCCGGCATCAAAACGGTCGGCCACGATGTCGCGAAAACCATAGTTCACGTCGAACTCCAGCTTGATGTCCGGATACTCGCGAAGCAGTGGCGCGAGCTTGGGCAGCAGGGTGCTTTGCAGCACGTGGTCGCCACACGTGATGCGCACGGTGCCTGCAGGTTTGTCGCGCAGGTCGGTCAATGCGTCGAGTTCAGACTCAATTTCGTCAAAGCGGTGGCCGATCGCCTTCATCAGCCGCTCGCCCGCGGACGTTGTGGCGACGCTGCGTGTGGTGCGTGTGAGCAGCCGGATCTTCAAGCCTTCTTCCAGCCCCCGGATGGCCTGGCTCAGCGCTGACGGGGTCACACCCAGCGTGGCGGCGGCCCGGGTGAAGCTGCCCTGGCGCGCCACGGTGACGAAGGCCAAGAGGTCGTTGAGATTGCGTCGAGGCATTGCGGGTCTCTGTTTCGTGGGCTACTGATTAGCTATGCTAACAAATTCATTAAGAATTCATTACCTAGTCAATGTTAAAGGTACTTGGCAAACTTCAGGAACTGCGAACGGAACACGGACCACGTCGAACAAGGGCAACCGTCACGCGTAGTGCCTTCTGACCCAACCAAAGAGGAACATCGACCATGAAAACACCATCAGAGAACGACGGCCGCGCAGCGGTCGAACTGTCCAGCGACGCCTCCGGCCGCCGTGAGTTTTTGAGAATGACTGGAACAGGCGTGGCTGCGGCCGGCATGCTTTCGACCGTTGGAGGAGCTGCCTTTGCGGCGGATACGCCGGCCATACCAGGCAGGCCCGGTGGTGCCGATAACTTTTACAAGAGCGACAAGGTGACCGTGCAGAAGGTGACTTTCAGGAATCAGTACCGGATGAACGTCGCGGCGAATCTTTTCATTCCCAAAACGCTTGACCGGAAAAAACGCAACCCGGCCATCGTTGTGGGCCACCCCATGGGTGCGGTGAAGGAGCAAAGCGCGAACCTGTACGCCACCAAGATGGCGGAGCAGGGCTTTGTGGCCATGTCCCTGGATCTCGCTTTCTGGGGCGGCAGCGACGGCCAGCCGCGCAATGCCGTTGCGCCGGACCTGTACGCCGAGAACTTCAGCGCTGCAGTGGATTACCTCGGTAGCCAGGCGTTTGTCGACAGGCAGCAGATCGGCGCCATCGGGATTTGCGGCAGTGGCAGTTTTGTCATCAGTGCGGCGAAGATTGACCCGCGCATGAAAGCCATCGCCACAGTGAGCATGTACGACATGGGCGCGGCCAACCGCGACGCCCTCAATCATTCGCAGACGCTCGAGCAGCGCAAGCAGATCATTGCCGCCGCCGCCGAGCAGCGCGATGTGGAATTCAAAGGCGGTGCGATCCAGTACACCAGTGGCACCGTGCATCAACTGACGGCGGACACGCACCCCATCCAGCGCGAGTTTTACGACTTCTACCGCACACCGCGAGGCGAATACACGCCCACGGGCGGATCGCCGCGAACCACCACGCACCCGACCCTGGCCAGCAACGTCAAGTTCATGAACTTTTACCCGTTCAATGACATCGAGACGATCTCGCCTCGCCCCATGTTGTTCATCACGGGCGACCAGGCGCACTCGAAAGAATTCAGCGAAGACGCCTACAAGCGGGCCGCTGAACCGAAGGAGTTGTTTATTGTTCCGGGCGCCGGCCACGTGGATCTGTATGACCGGGTGACGATGATTCCGTGGGGCAAGCTGACTGCGTTCTTCGGCAAGCACCTGGTGCAGACCGGCGCCTGATGGCGGTTCGGGCGATCATCAATGTGGTGAGCGGCGTCTGCGTCGAACGCGAGACCGCCTTTCACTTCGCCGCGCGCAGACGGAGGTTTTGCGCCTCGCTGATGCTTCCACTGCTTTGCGCGAGTAGTCTCGCTGCTGCGGGCGGCGACACTCGGGCAGTTTCCCAACAACCATCTGACCCGACACCCCGCAGGAAGGACCCCGTGATGAAAATTCAGATGAGCGTGGATGGCATCGTCATTGCGACGGCAACACTTGACAGCAATGACAGCGCCAGAGATTTTGCGGCACTGCTTCCGCTGAACCTGGTCCTGAAAGACTACGCGGCCACGGAAAAAGTCGCTGATTTGCCGCGTGCGCTGTCAACGAAGGGTGCGCCGGTGGGGCACAAGCCCTCCACCGGCGATCTCGGTTATTACGCTCCGTGGGGCAATCTGGCGATTTATCACAAGGACTTCGCTTTTTCAGACGGCCTGGTTCGGCTCGGGCGGCTTGATTCAGGGCTGGACGCCATGCGGCGCCCCGGCCCCGTGGCGGTGAGGGTTGAACACGCTCCTCCATGACGCTGCACGGCGCAACGTGTCGGGCCGTGTGCATCAGGCCGATGATGTTGGCGAAAACGAAAAAGCCCGCAGTTGCGGGCTTTTTTCCGTACGGCGTTCCGGCATGGGTGCCGGACGCCTGTGGCTCAGGCAGCCAGTGCGGCTTTTTCCTGGTTGGCGGACTTTTGCGTGTGGGTCACGATTTCAATCTGCGCGGCTTCCAGTGCTGCGGCCTTGGCGGCTTCGCCCATGGCCAGGCCTTCGGCGCGCACAAAACGCACGTCGGTGATGCCGAAGAAGCCGAACACCACTTTCAGGTAGCTCTCCTGGTGTTCCAGGGCTGTCATCGCGTCGCTGGTTGAATACACACCGCCGCGGGCGGACGCCACGATCACCGTCTTGCCGCCGGCCAGGCCCACAGGGCCTTTGTCGGTGTACTTGAAGGTGCGGCCGACTTGCGCAACGCGGTCGATCCAGGCCTTGAGCTGGGTGGGAATCGCGAAGTTGTAGAGCGGTGCACCCACAACGATCACGTCGGCGGCCAGGAATTGCGTCACCAGCGCTTCAGACACGGCGTTTTCGCGCTTTTGCACGTCGCTCAGGGCGGTGCCGGCAGGCATGCGGAAGCCGAGTGATTCGGCGGAGAGGTGGGAAGGTGTGTCGGCTGCCAGATCGAGGTAGCTGACTTCGGTGCCGGGGTTGGCGGCGCGCCATGAGGCCACGATCTGGGCCGTGAGCTGGCGGGAAACCGAGTTGCCGCCAAGGATGCTGGAGTCGATGTGAAGAAGCTTGGTCATGGTGAATTCCTTGAATTGAAGTGATTGATCGGGTGGGATAAACCGGTTTTCAGGCCGTGTTCACCTTGAACCGCAGCCATGGGATAGATTGTGCGGATGAGTCGAGTGTTTGATAAGTTGGCAATAATGCGACTTATCGTTCTACTGATGAGACAATAAACACCGCAAAATCACAAAATGCCTTCGATCTGGCGCCATCGCACCTGGCGCAAGGCGAGTAAAGGCGACGAAAGGACTTTTCCCATGCAAGACCTCAATGACATGCTGTACTTCGCCGAAGTGGTGGAGCGGGGCGGCTTTGCCGCCGCCGGCCGGGCGCTGGGTTTGCCCAAGTCGCGCCTGTCGCGCCGCGTGGCCGAGCTGGAGGCGCGGCTGGGCGCGCGGCTGCTGCAGCGCACCACCCGCAAGCTTTCACTGACCGAGGTCGGCGAGATTTACCTGCGCCACTGCGGCGCCATGCGCGACGAGGCGCTGGCCGCATCGGAAGCCGTGGCGCAAATGCAGGTCGAGCCGCGCGGCACCCTGCGCATCACCTGCCCGGTGACGCTGGCACAAAGCACGGTGGGCTACCTGGTGCCGCGCTATATGGCGCTTCACCCGCATGTGAAAGTCGACATGCGCGTCACCAACCGGGTGATTGACCTGGTGGAAGAGGGCATCGACATTGCCCTGCGCGTGCGCCCCACGCTGGAAGACAGCGGCAGCCTGATCGTGAAAAACCTGGGCGCGGGCTCCGGGCGCCTGCTGGCCAGCCCGGATTTGCTGAGGCGCCAGGGCACGCCTGAAAAACCGGAAGACCTGCACAAGCTCGACACCGTCGCCATGTCCTGGGTGGACGGCCGGGCGTCGTGGACGCTGATGGGCCCCGACGGAAAGGAGTTTGTGCTGCAGCACCAGCCGCGTTATGTGGCCGACGACCTGCAAACCCTGAAGCTGGCCGTGCTGGCCGGCACCGGCATGAGTTTTTTGCCCGAATCCCTGAGCGCGGTAGAGCAGCAGGCGCAGTTGCTGGTGCCTGTGCTGCCAGGCTGGGCGCTTCGCCCCGGCGTGGCGCATGCGGTGTTCACTTCACGGCGCGGGCAGATTCCGGCGGTCCGGAGCTTTCTGGACTTCCTGGGGGAGCGGATGCGGGGTGAAGAGCTGGTTTGATGGCCTGGCCTGGCGGATTAGCCGGCCGCGAGTGCAAGTAATGTGCTATTAATTTAATAGCTGTTTGCGCTTGTCCTTATTGGGCTGAAGGCAGTTTTGATAGTCAGAAAAGCTGTCAAAACGGCAAAAAACAGGCGATTTGGGACCTGCGGGTGCATGTTGAGGCCGGAAATAGCGCCCCGAAAGCTTGTTTTTTCACGAAAAAAATGGCTGCAAGCCAACAGGGATAAGCGCCAGCAGCTACAAAAATAATAGCGCCCGGGCCCGCCGGGATTCACGGCCGACGGCAACCGGGCGGAAGCCGTCGGGCGATTTCAGCGAGCAATGTGATTCAACGCTATTTACTGCCAGTTGGCAGCAATCACCGGCGCCAGACTGTTCTGGTAGCTGGCAGGCAAGGTGGTCTCACCTGCTGCCGGCGGGCTGAACGATGCCATGGCTTGCACGAGGTTTTGCACCTGGGTGTTGAGCAACGTCAGCCCGCCGCTGGTCTTGAACTGCTCGACATGGTACTGGCTGTCCAAGTACCAGTTGCTGACCATGAATTTGTCGTCGGTGCCGATGATGCTGACCTCAAGGTCGTTGTTGACCTCACGGAACCAGAGCTGGTCCGCGGCGATACCGGCATCAAACTGGGCAATGTCCACGTTGCCGGCCGTGGCGTCGTCTTCCTCAATGGTGTCACTTCCATAGCCGCGAGCCAGGAAGAATTTGTCGTCACCAGTGCCTCCGCTCAGGGTGTCGGCTCCAGCGCCTCCGTTGAAATAGTCATTGCCCGCGCCGCCTTCCAGCACATCGAGCCCGACCCCGCCGTAAAGGGTGTCATTACCGCCGTCACCGCGCAAAACATCGTTGCCATTGGAGCCCAGCAGGAAGTCGTCACCGGCAGTGCCCACGTAGGTAGACGTGGTGGCCAGGGCGGCCTGATCCCAGACCGTGCCATCGGCGAACTCAACGCGCTCGATCCTGTACGCGCTGTCGAGGAACCAGTTGCCCAGCGTGATGCGGTCGTTTGTTCCTGCGATATTGAGATAGAGGTGCTGCTGGTCGCGGCTGGTGGTCACGTCGCTGGCCAGCACCGTGCTGTCAAAGCGGAACGTGTCCGTGTTGCCTGCCGTCTCGTCGTATTCAACGGTGGTGTCGGATCCGTCACCCCGGCTGTACAGGTAAACATCGTTGCCTTCGCGGCCGTAAAGCACATCGTCTCCCTGCAGTCCTTGCAGGGTGTCGTTGCCGAGGTCACCCGACAGGTAGTCGTCGCCGGCTGTACCGACGACATTGAGTGCAATGACGGTGGCCGAGGCGGCCAGGGTTTGCGAGTCCCACACGGTGCCGTCGGCGAACTGGACCTGCTCGATCTTGAACTGGTCGCCGTTGAACCAGTTCCTGAGCTGGATGCGGTCAGTGCCGCCGGAGATGTTCAGGTACAGGTTGTCCTGGTCGCGGGTGACGGTGACGTCTCCAGCCAGCACACTGGCGTCGAAACGCACGGTGTCGATGTTGCCGGCCGTGGCGTCCAGGTCGTAGAGGTGATCTGAACCGTCTCCGCGCTTGTACAGGTACACGTCGTTGCCGCCGGCAGTGTCGAAGATGTAGTCGTCTCCGCCTGCGCTGTTGAAGGTGTTGCTGCCGGCCCCTCCGGTAATGACGTCCAGGCCTTCGGTGCCCACATACGCAGATGTAGCGGCAAGGGCCTGCTGATCCCACACCGTGCCGTCAGCGAATTGGACGCGTTCGACCTTGCGTGCGTCCTCGAGAAACCAGTTCGCTAAAGTGATTCGGTCCGTGGTGCCCTGAATGCTGAGGTACAAGTTCTGCTGGTCGCGACTGGTGGTCACGTCGCCAGCCAGCACGGTGCCGTCGAAACGCAGGGTGTCCAGGTTGCCCGCCGTCTCGTCGTAATCGATGATGGTGTCGGAACCATCACCCCGGCTGTACAGGTAGACGTCGTTACCTTCGCCGCCGTACAAGGCATCGTCTCCGGCCTGGCCGTCGAACACGTCTGCTGCGCTTGTGCCGCCCAGCGTGTCGTCTGCGGCTGTGCCAGTCACGGTCAACGCTGCCGCCGTCACAGCCGCACCCGTCCATATCGTGCCGTCGGCAAAAGAAATTCTCTCCAGCCTGCTGAAAATGGTGCCGTCAAACCAGTCCTTGATGGTGATGCTGTCAGCGCCGTTATTGAGCGTGAAGACGGCGTCATTGCCGGTGCGCGAGACGGTTACGTCTTGCTGGGTAATGCCTGCGCCGAACACCAGCGTGTCCCGGTAGCCTTCGTCATCCGGATGTGCAGCAAAATAATCTGGCGCAGCCGCATTGGGGTAAAAGCGCACATCATCAGTGATGGTGTCGTGGCCATCACCCAGGTTGAAGACATAGGTATCGCCCGCGTAACTGCCAATGAGCGTATCGTCGCCTGTGCCGCCTTCATAGGTGTTCGCACCAATCGTGCCGGTGTTGTGCGGAACTGTCAGCAGGTCGTTGCCGGCGCCGCCGATCAGGTGTCCCAGTGCGCCCATGCCGGTCAGTACATCGTCGTACTGTGATCCCTGCAAAGTGCCGGTTCCCGTCAGGGTCAGGCCGGACATACTGGCCATATAGGCAGAATCCCAGACCGTGCCATCGGCGAACGCGACCTGTTCGATCTGGTAGCCGGCATCGGCAAACCAGCCTGTCACCGTAATTTTGTCGGTGCCGTTGGCATGGCGGAAGATCATGTCATTGCCTGACCTACCCAAGCTGATATCACTAACCAGAATGCCCGCGCCAAACACCAGCGTGTCGGTCGGCCTGAAGTTGGACTGGTTCTCGGTGATGGTGTCCTGCCCGTCGCCCAGGTTGAACTTGTAGGTGTCTGTAAAGCACGTACCGCTGATGGTGTCGTCGCCTGTGCCACCCTCAAACACGTTGTTGTTCGGGCCGTAGTAGAAGGCACTCAAGGTGTCATTGCCTGCGCCGCCAATCAGGGTGTTGGAGGTTGAGCTTTGCTCGCCATACAGCACGTCGTCGCCGTCGCCCCCGTCCAGGATGTTCACGCCTGCGCCCCCGCGGATGTCGTCGTTGCCGGCGCTACCGTGAATGATGTCGTTCATGACCGTGCCGGTCATCACATCGTTACCGGCCGTACCGGTAACTTCCAGCCCGGCCGAGGTCAGGGCCGGCTCCAGCCACACAGTACCGTCAGCAAACTCGACCCGCTCGATCTGGTAACCCGAATCGGCATACCAACCCTTGACGGTGATCTTGTCGGTGCCATTGGCGTGGCTGAACACCATGTCGTTGCCCACGCGAACGAAGCTGATGTCTGCAACCAGAATGTCCGCGCCAAACACCAGCGTGTCAGTCGGCCTGAAGTTGGACTGGTTCTCGGTGATGGTGTCCTGCCCATCGCCCAGGTTGAACTTGTAGGTGTCTGTAAAGCACGTACCGCTGATGGTGTCGTCGCCTGTGCCACCCTCAAACACGTTGTTGTTCGGGCCGTAGTAGAAGGCACTCAAGGTGTCATTGCCTGCGCCGCCAATCAGGGTGTTGGAGGTGGAGCTTTGCTCGCCGTACAGCACGTCATCGCCGTCACCGCCGTCGAGGATGTTCACGCCTGCGCCCCCGCGGATGTCGTCGTTGCCGGCGCCACCGTGAAGAATGTCATCCATGACCGTGCCGGTCATGACGTCGTCACCGGTGGTGCCGGTCACGATGAGTCCCGCAGTCGTCAGGTCGGCCGAATTCCAGATTGTTCCATCCGAAAATTCGACCCGTTCGATCTGGTAACCGGAATTGGCAAACCAGCCGATGACCGTAATCTTGTCGGTGCCATTGACATGGGCAAAGACCATGTCGTTACCTACCCGGTAGCTGCTGATGTCGCCAGCCTGTATGTTGGCGCCAAAGACCAGCTTGTCGATTGGTGTGGGGCCCGTCGACTGGTTCTCGGTGATGGTGTCTTGGCCATCACCCAGATTGAATTTGTAGGTGTCCACAAAGCAGCCGCCAGTGATGGTGTCGTTGCCCGTACCGCCCTCAAATACATTGTTGCCGGGGCCATAGTAGAAGACACTCATCGTGTCATTCCCCGCACCGCCAATCAGGGTGTTGGATGTGGAGTTTTGCTCTCCGTACAGCACGTCGTCGCCATCACCACCGTCCAGAATGTTTGTGCCGGCAGCACCGGTAATGGTGTCGTTACCGCCCATGCCAAGCAAGGTATCGCCCATGGGGGTGCCGGTCATGACGTCGTCGCCGGCCGTGCCGGTGACGATCAGGCCTGCAACCGTCAGGTCAGCCGAGTTCCACACCGTCCCGTCAGCAAACTCGACCCGCTCGATCTGGTAGCCGATGTCGGCAAACCAGCCTGTCACCGTAATCTTGTCGGTGCCATTGACATGGGCAAAGACCATGTCGTTGCCCACCCGGTAGCTGCTGATGTCGCTGACCAGTATGCCTGCACCAAAGATCAACTTGTCGACTGGCGTTGGGCTGATTGACTGATTTTCCTGGATGGTGTCGTGGCCGTCGCCCAGGTTGAATTTGTAGGTGTCTGTAAAGCACGTGCCGACGATGTTGTCATCACCGGTTCCGCCTTCAAACACGTTGTTGTTCGGGCCATAGTAAAACGCGCTCAGCGTGTCATTACCGGCACCGCCGATCAGGGTGTTGGAGGTAGAGGTTTGGTCGGCGTACAGCACGTCGTCACCGTCACCGCCATCCAGCAGGTTAACGCCCGCACCGCCATTGATGGTGTCATTGCCGGCGCCGCCATACAACTCGTCGTTGCCACCGCCGCCAGAAATCACGTTGGCGCCGGCACTGCCAACCACCGCCCAGTTTGCGTTGTCCTGCACCGCGTGGTTGGTATCGCCGCTTCCCAGTACGGCAACATGCTCCGCCGCAAGCATGGCCTGAATTTCAGGCGTGCTGGTGTTGTTTTCAAGAATGCTCTGAAGCGTGAAATAAGGTTCCCAGCCCACTGCTTTAACCGTGGCGGAGGCGTACTTGTGCAACTCAACCAGGTCGATGGCTGTGTTGTACGTGTCACTCACAGCCCGGGTGTTGGCCATGGCCTGCGCAGCGGTGGTATCGAAATGAACGCCGGTCTCATCAATCGCCAGCTCAATGCTGTCGAGGTAGGGCTTCAACCGCGTCTGAACAACAAGTGCGGAGTACACACTTTCTTTCAATGCGTCGTAGGCCTGCTGAAGCAACGCGACCTGCTGGGCTGGGGGGCTGACGATATAGGTATAGGTGATGTTGCCTGTGCTGGGTTCCGTCACAGCTTGGATCGCGTAGCCTGCGGGCCTTGGCCCGCCGTTCTGGTCACCATAGAAACGGCTACCGTTAAATTTTTCAAGCACCTCGATCATGGTGATGAAATGCGCTACCGACACGCCTGCAGGCATGGTGTAGACGATGTTGACTCCACCGGTGCTCAACATGCTCGGCGCGAAACTCGACGTTTCAGACCACTTCTTGATCAACTCATCAAGCTGCCCGCGCTGCCCAGTACGCGTGGTAGTTTCTGCATAGGTTTGCAACGCTGTCGCAAAATCACCGTCAATGCTGGCTGCGGCTTGCATGTTGCGCACCATTCCAGAACCATTCATCTGCGGCAATGCCCGGGCTTGCTCGGTGATGGGAACGGGGTTGCCGGCTTCGTCCACCACTTCGGGTGGGAACTCGGTGAAGAAGTTATTGGTCTCGAGGTCGATCGCACCGACGGTATGCGTCTGGCCATTCTGGGTAAAGGTGGCGCTCAGGGCCACGGTGTTGTTGTTAATCACTTGCCCCGCTTGTGGGCCGGCGCTGCTGCCGTTGACCCCAATGCTGGTGATGTTGAGCTCGGTCAGGGTTTTGAGCTCGCCGCTTTGGGTAATGCCGTCCTGGTTGGCGTCCTGCCAAATCTTGAGTTCGCCAAATGCAGCATCTGCACTGGTGATAAAGCCATCGCCGTTGGCGTCCAGGTCACGCAAGGCATCGAAGCCGTCAGTGGCCAGTGTGTTGTTGCTCTTGATGGTGTCTACGCCAAAGAGCTCCCGGCCAGTGTCTATGGTACCGTTGCCGTTGAGGTCACGCACGAGGAGACCGTCGTCTGGCCGGGCCCAGCCGGTGCCGGTTTTTATGCCGTCGGCGTTGTGGTCGAAGAGAGTGGAACCGCTGGCGGCTGAGAGTTCTAGGCCGTCGCCGTCCAGGTCCAGAACTAAGGGGTCACGGCGGATGATTAGGTTGCGGGCCGATAGAAAAAACGTATTCAATTCGGATGACAAGTCTTTCAACGAAGAAAGCATCCAGTCCGCAAGGGAATAATCCGGTGAAGAGTAAAGCTTTCCTGCTGCGTCATAAACCCATTTTTCAGTGGAGCCGTCAGAATGCTCAATGGTGTATTGGCTACTACCGTCGGCGAAATACTCCTCGGTTTCGGTATATCCCAGTACGTTGGGATAAGTCGTATTCAACTGGGTGCGTAGCGCCTGAACCTCATCGATATCTAACGCTAACCTGGTTTTTACTTCACTCAAAAAGCTGTCGATATATCGTCGACTGTCATAGCCGGCCATGACGTTGCGTGATTCATCAATAAGCTGGGCATCCGTTTTACCTGACGCTTCCAACTCCGCGAATTTTCGGTACAACTCATTTGTAGCTAGCAGGCGCTGTGCTTGCCCTGCGTACTCAGTAGGCAGCTCCTTCAAGGCCCTGTAGCCTGCTAGGCGGCTTGCTGTTTCATCATCGAGCATTGCTTTTAGGAATTCATCCGCTCGGATAGACAAAGAATTGGAGGGGTTTTGCAGCATTCGATAGGCGTCGTCTCGATCACGTTTCAACTCATGGTGTCGAAACTCATGAGCGATGTCGTCAATCGCCTGAGGTAGCTGGGAGTAGCGCTGTAGATACTGAGCCTGTATGACCATGCTATTGTTGTTGTCGTAAAAAGCATGCGCGCCGGCGGGAATCACCTCGCCTGGAACAGGTAATCGAATAGTAGCCGTTCCGGCATTGAGTTCCTGGCGCAACCCTTCAAGCGATGTCATGGCGGGGTTGTTCAATAGTCCCTCAAGCTGCATTACAAAGAAGGCGGGTACGCCGCTGCTGGAGGCGCGCAGGTTGGCTAGTGCATTGGCATTGAGCGTCGTCATTTGGCGCCTTTCTCAGAAAATCTTTGGCTTGAAATTGAAAGAACTTTCACGCAACGCGCGTCGATAAGCTGCCCATCAACCACATTGGTGTCCACATAGATGTGGAACCCTTTGTTGGAGAAGTACAGACCTGACTTGGCACGGGCGAACATTTCCCACTCGTACTTGGGCGGGTAATGAGTGGTGTTATGTGGTCCTCCATCCATTCCGGAAAAATCAGCACCGAAGTAGATGGCCAACTCGTAGGGATCTAGACAGAATTTTTGGGTTTCAAAGGGAATATCCAGGACGTAGCTGTATGCTTTGGGGCGGCTACTGTATCGAAACGATTTCCACAATAGGGGACCACCTTTGCGTGGGTCGCCAAAGCGAAACTCTGTATCAATGGGCCACGGCGGGCTCACTGAAAGCCCGCGGATACGCCAAGCTGCGGCATAGACGTCTGGAATTCCTTTTGCAAGAGTGAGCGGTACCAGTTCAGCACCAAGCACGCGCCCAATCTCAGCAATACTTGGTAGATCTTCCGCTTGACGGCGTTCTGCACCAAAAAGCGCAATGGCGCCCTCGACGGTTTGTCGAACTTCCGGTTGCCATGTTTTGGCAATATCAGGATTAGCGGGAGGTAAGGGCGTGCCCGCCGGTGGCCGACTCTTGGTTGGGGGCGTTAGTTGCTGAGCGTCCACCGCAAAGACCGGAGCGACCAAAGAGACCAAGATGCTAAAGGTTAGCCACATGGGCAGTTGCCTAAGCAATAAGAGATTTGATATGGATTTGTTCATTATTTCTCCCCGTGATTTATTGGTATTAAACGGTAACTCTTAAAGGTTGATCATGCACATACCTGAAATTTGAATTCTTTTACGGTGTCACACCTATTGACCTCGATTCCTCTGCGGCAACGTCTACGATTGAATCAACACTAGCCGTATCGACGCGAATAGACTCTTGGGAAACTCATTCTCCAAATCTATTACTTCAAAATAACAACACCGATAACTGGACAGATTGCTATGTACCCCGCGCCGACCATCGTGATGGGCTGAAGGTAGCGATAGCACGCCACAAGCCAGAAACGATCAGGGCGTTGCGCGGCCTCTAACAAACGTTCATCGTTTGTCGGCGAGCCAGGCGAGTCTTTATTTGGTGTGCTTCCGGTTGCAAACCAGAATGCCAAATTTGCGATCGCAGCAACACCAATGGTGGCAAGCATTGGAAAAAATATTAGAGGAAATACGATCATTTCGTCATGAACTCCATTTAGTGAAACGACATATCCCAATACACATAGGCCAACAATCACTCCGGCTGGTATGCCCAATATTTTTGGCTTCTTCTTTTTAATGCCGATTGTCATTGCGGAGTTCTTCGTAATTTTTAGATGTGAATCGCTGAAATCTGCCCCTAGTGTGGAGCGCTCCACCGGACTGAAACCGCGTCGGCTGTCACGTGATTAACTTGGGCTTGCACGGTGCCATAGCGGGTGTAGAGAAAGGTTTTGAGTTTGACCTCGGCTGTGGTTTAGCAACTTGCCATCCACACCACAGGCGGCGGCGTCACCGAAGCACAAGCTTTTATGATCGTCGTGCCTGAGGACGCACAGGTCACGGCCGAAGTCACGCTGGAAGACAAGGGCATCGGCTTTGTGAATGTCGGCAACGGCCCAGCGTCCATGCGCTCATGGGTTTTGTCTTGCGTGGCATGGCCGGAGATATAGCCCTGGCCCACGAGTTTTCTAAAGTTTGTCTCACGCGCCGCGGCGATGGGCACGATGGTTTCGAGTTTGGTTACGGTGGTGAAAGCCATCACCCAAGCCGAAAACCCGGATTGGCCGAGTAGATGGTCCCCCGATGAAAACGGGCGAACGGGCGTAGGGCAAGCAAACCGAAGGCTGCAGCGCAAGTAGACACATTGGCGACACAAACAGCGGCAATACAACTTGTCTTATTGGTTCTTTGTGCGCGCGCTGGCGTCTCCTTCGCCACAGCTGCTTCTGCCTGAGTCATACACTCCCTGCCCATTCGTTATTTATTGGTAGCCACTGCCAGTTTATGTTGAACGGCTCCGGCAAACCAAATCAAATCGCACTCGTCGTCTGGCCGCCACAAGTCGTTTTCATTAGTTGACGCAGAGGAAGTCCAGCAAACGTTTTAATCAAGCGGCTTGGCGCCGACTGAGCAGAGGTAACCCACACGCGAGGGTGAAAATTTACCTACGTCACAACAACTGAGCATGAACAGTCCACACCGCGGCCGCTCAGAGCAGACGGCGCCTTTTCGAGAGAATTGAACGCAGAAGAAAATGGCGTCCGCCGTTAGGTCGCCACCAAATCTTTGATCACCTTGTTGGGTTGCGCTGAAGTCTGACCAGAGGGGATCACTCCATCTCTACGTTACTTACAACCAGTCGTGGGCAGTTGCCTCAATGCCCATCCTTAACGGTGGCGGGGCCGGTAGTCAGCCACTGAAAGCCCAATTCTTCATGAGAAATATGCCTGCAAGCCAATTGGGGAAAGCGCGAGAAGCTATAAAAACAGGAGCGCTTGCGCTGACCCGTTGCTTGTCACATCGCCGCGGCCAGCCAGTTCAAGCCGCCAGGCTCAACACCGTTTTGACCAGCGCCTGCGCACGCGGCACCAACGTATCGAGACAGCAGTATTCGTTATCGGTATGCGCCTTGGCGCCCACTGGGCCAACGCCGCACAGCGTGGGAATGCCCAGCGAGGCGGTGAAGCCCGCGTCGGAACAACCGCCCGTGGCTTCTCCGGCAACGTCGAAGCCGACTTCGGCCGCACTCGTTTTGTAGCGCTGCATCAGGTCGCTGCTGGCTTCGGGCTCCAGGGGCAGCGACTCCGACATCTGTGTGATGCGGATGGTGGTGCCCGGCACGCCGGGCGCGGCGGCCAGGGCGTGGATGCTGGCGAACACCGCCTGGCGTTCGGGCAGGGTGCGAAAGCGCACGTCGAGCTTGGCCTGCGCGGCGGGCGCTACGGTGTTGGTCGACATGCCGCCGCTGATCAGGCCGACATTGGTGGTGATGCCGCAGCTGTAGTCGGTCAAGGCATGCAAGGCGGTGACCAGCTGCGCCAGGGCACCGATGGCGCTGGCGCCGTCGGCGTGGTTCATGCCCGAGTGGGCGGCGCGGCCGGTGACTTCAATCAAAAAGGTGGCGCCGCCCTTGCGCTCGGTGACGAGGTTGCCGCTGACGCGGCCGGGTTCGGAGTTGAAGACCGCCCGCGCGCCGCGCGCGTGGTTTTCGATGGCGATGCGCCCGTTTTGCGAGCCGATTTCTTCGTCGGCCGTGAAAAGGCCCAGCACAGGGAAGGGCAGCAGCGGCAGCTTCTGCAGCGCCATCATCACAAAGCATTGCAGCACCAGGCCGGACTTCATGTCGGACACGCCGGGGCCGTAGCCGCGCTCGCCGTCCACGCGCCAGGGGCGTTGGGCCACGGTGCCGGTGGGGAACACGGTGTCGCGGTGGCCCATTAGCACCACCGGCGCTGCCGCAGGTTGCGCGCCCGGCAGTCGGGCCAGCAGCACGTCGCCCTCGGCGACATCACCGCGGTGTTCGGCGCTGATGCCCGCGGTTTGCAGCCAGCCTGCCATGGCCTGGGCCACGCGGTCGGTGCCCGGCTTGTCGTGGCTGCTGGAGTCGATGTCGACCAGCGTGGCCAGGGCCGCCTGCATGGCGGGGCGCTGGCCGGCCAGCCATTCGGTGGCGGCGCAGCCTGGCGCTTGTACGGCGGTCATCGCGGTGGTCATCGCGGCACTCATGCGCATTCCTCCATCACGCCGGCGCCTTCTTCGGCCAGGTCCCAGAACATGCCGGCCATGATCTGCAGCGACTCACGGGTGGTGTCCACCAGGATGTGTTCATTGGGGGCGTGCTGGGAGCAGGCGGGGTACGAATGCGGCACCCACAGCGTGGGCAGGCCCAGCGTTTCAGAAAACACGTCGTTCGGCAGCGAGCCGCCGAGGTTGGGCAGCAGGGCCGGGCGGCGGCCGGTGCTGCGCTCGATGGAAGCCATGCCCCAGCGCACCCAGGCGTTGTCGGGGTCCAGGCGGGTGGCGGCCATGTTCACGTCGGTGCCGCGCACTTCCACATCGTCAAAGCCGTGGGCCAGCAGGTGCTTGCGGATGTGCGCCAGAAAACTCGCCGGGTCGCTGCCCACCACATAACGCATGTGGCAGTGCGCGCGTGCCTCGGCCGGAATGGCATGCACTGGCATGGCCGGGTTGCCGGTGGTGAAGGCCAGCACCTCCAGGCTGTTCCAGCCGATCACGCGCTCGGCCGGCGAGAGGCCCGGCTCGCCCCAGTCGGGATCGATCTCGGGATCGTTCGGGCCACCGCCGACCTCGATGTCCTGCAGCGCGGTGCGCACGCTGGCCGGAATGGCGGTGGGCAGCAGGCCGGGCACCAGGATGCGGCCGCGCGCGTCCACCAGGCTGGCAATCGCATGGGCCAGGCGGATGCCGGGGTTGCGCAAAAGGCCGCCCCAGTTGCCCGAATGGTGGCCGCCGTCGCGCAGCTTGAGGTGCAGGTCGAAGTTGAAAACGCCGCGCGAGCCGAGAAACAGCGTGGCGCGCGAAGCCGACACACGCGGGCCGTCGGAGGCCAGGAACAGGTCGGCCGCCAGCGCATCGCGGTGCAGGGCACACACTTCGTTCAGGCCGGGCGAGCCGTCTTCTTCACCCATTTCCAGGATGATCTTCACGTTGTAGCCCAGGCGCCCGCTGCGCACGGCCAGCACCTGTTCCAGCGCGGTCAGGTTGATGGTGTGCTGCCCCTTGTTGTCGGCGGTGCCGCGGCCGTACCAGCGGTTGCCGTCCACCACGATCTTCCAGGGGCTCAGGCCTTCGCGCCACTGGGCGTCGTAGCCGCGCACCACGTCGCCATGGCCGTAGGTCAGCACGGTGAAAGCGGCGCCGGGCTCGATGCGCTCGGCCAGCAGGAAAGGGCTTTTGCCCGGCACCGGGTTGTCGACGATGCGGCAGGCAAAACCCAGCTCCTTGAGCTTGGGCGTGATTTCGTCCTGCAGATAGGCGTGCAGGATGGGGCCGCTGGCGGCGTCCTGGCTTTCGGTTTTGTAGGCAACGCGTCGGTCCAGCGTTTGCTGGAAACGCCCGTCGTCGAAACAGGCGAGGGTCTGGGCCACGGCTTGGGTACGGCTCATGAGAGGTCCTTGAAATTGAAGGGAAATTGCGCGGTTGAAATGGAGAGGTAAAACGTCAGGCGATGGCTTCGGCGGCAATGTCCGGCACGCCCAGCCCGGGCTCGGGCGTGAGGGCCGAGGCCAGCAGCATGCGGGTGTAGGGGTGCTCGGGCCGGGCAAAGACCTGTTCGCGCGTGCCCAGCTCAACGATGGCACCGCGGTGCATCACGGCCACGCGGTCCACCAGGTGTTCGACCACACCCAGGTCGTGGCTGATAAAGAAGTAGGTCAGCCCGAACTCGGCCTTCAGGTCCATCAGCAGGTTCAGGATTTGCGCCTGCACCGACACGTCGAGCGCCGATGTCGGTTCGTCGCAGATCAGGATGTCGGGGCGCAGCACCAGTGCCCGCGCAATCGCCACGCGCTGGCGCTGCCCACCCGAAAGCTGGTTGGGGTACTGGCTGTGCGTGCGCTCGGGCATGCCGACCAGGTCGAGCATCTCGCGCACCTTGCGCTGCTGTTCCTGTGCAGTGCCCACTTTGTGCAGGGCCAGGGGCACCCCGACAATGCCTGCCACCGTGCGGCGTGGGTTCAGTGATGAATACGGGTCCTGAAAAATCGGCTGGATGTGGCGCGCCAGGGCGCGGCGTTGGCTGCTGTCGACTTCCTTGCCGTTGACCAGCACATTGCCGGAGGTGGGCGGCAGCAACCCGAGCAGCATCTTGGCCAGGGTGCTTTTGCCGCAGCCGGACTCCCCGACCAGGCCCAGGGTTTCGCCCTTGCGGATGCGCAGGGAGACGTTATTCACCGCCCTGATTTCACCGGGCGCTGTGAACAGCCCGCGCTTGAGTTTGAAGACGCGGCTGAGTGCGCACAGCTCCAGCGCAATGTCTTCGCTGCCGCCGGGGGGCGTTGCCAAAGGGGTGGTGGGGTTCATGCGGCCTCCGCCAGCAAGGGTGAAGCCGCGACGCAGCGCACGGCATGCTCCGCGTCCAGCGCCACATAGGGCGGGGTGGCGGCGCAGCCTGCCTGTACCTGGCTGCAGCGGTTGGCAAAGGCACAGCCCTCTACCTTGCCCACCAGGCTGGGCACCACGCCGGGGATCGCCTGCAGGCGGCTGCCGGGCAGGGTCTTGCCGCGCACCGGAATGCAGTTGAGCAGCCCGCGGGTGTAGGGATGTGCGGGGTGGGCGAACAGTTCGGCCACCGGCGCGGTTTCCACCACCTCGCCCGCATACATCACGGCCACGCGGTCTGCGATGCGCGCCACCACGCCGAGGTCGTGTGTGATGAAGACCACCGCGGTGCCGAACTCTTTTTGCAGCTCACGGATCAGTCTAAGGATCTGCGCCTGGATGGTGACGTCCAGCGCGGTGGTGGGTTCGTCGGCAATGATCAGGTCCGGCTCGCACATCAGGGCCATGGCAATCACCACGCGCTGGCGCAGGCCGCCCGATAGCTGGTGCGGGTACTGCCGCAAACGGTCTGCGGCCTGCGGAACGCCCGCGCGTTCGAGCAGGTACAGCGCACGCTCACGCGCCTCGGCCATGCTGACCTTGCGGTGTGCGCGCAGCGCCTCGCACAGCTGGTCGCCCAGCGTGTACGACGGGTTCAGCGCCGTCATCGGCTCCTGGAAAATCATCGCCATGCGCGAGCCGCGCAGCGCGGACATTTCCCGCTCGGGCAGTCCCTGCAGGTCCACACCGCCGAAGCGGATGTGGTCGGCGGTGCGCACGGCCTTGCGCGGCAGCAGGCCCATCAGCGCAAGCGACGTCATCGACTTGCCACAGCCGGACTCGCCGACCAGGCACAGCATTTCCCCGCGCCGCACCTGGAAGTCGATGCCGCGCACGGCGTGCAGCATGCCGCCCGGTGTCGGCAGGTCGACGCGCAGGTTTTTCACGTCCAGCAAAATGTCCATGGGGGTTCCCTTTCAGTTGCGGCCGTCGGGCGCGGTCAGGTCACGCAGGCCGTCGCCCACCAGGTTGATGGCCAGCACCAGCAGGGCCAGCACCACGCCGGGCACCAGGATGACCCAGGGCTGGAAGAACATGTAGGCCTTGCCTTCGGCCACCATCAGCCCCCACGACGGCGTGGGCGGTTGCACGCCCAGGCCCAGGAAGGAGAGGGTGGATTCCAGCAGGATCGCGTGCGCCATCTCGAGCGTGGCCACCACGGTCAGCGGGCCCATCAGGTTGGGCAGCAGTTCGCGCACCAGGATGTAGGGCGTGGACGCGCCGAGCGCCTTGGCGGCGGCGATGAATTCGGCGTCGCGCAGCTGCTGCGTGGCCGAGCGCGTGACGATGGCGAAGCGGTCCCACAGCAACAGGCCCAGCAGGATGATGACCACCTGCAACGAACCGCCGATGAGGGAAGCTGTGGCCAGCGCCACCAGCACCACCGGCATGGCCAGCCGGGTGGTGATGATGTAGCTGACCACGGCGTCGACGCGGCCGCCGAAATAGCCCGCCAGCACGCCCATGGTGGTGCCGATCAGCCCGGACACCAGTGCCGCGACCAGCCCGATGCCCAGCGATACGCGGGCGCCGTACAAAAGGCGGCTCAGGTAGTCGCGGCCGAGCTTGTCGGTGCCGAAGACGTGTTCCCAGCTGCCCTTGTCGTGCCAGAACGGCGGGATCAGGCGCTGGGTCACGTCTTGCGCATACGGGTCATGCGGGCTGAGCCAGGGCGCGAACAGGGCGGCCACCACGGCCAGGCCCAGCAGGATGCTGCCCAGCGTCATGCCGCGGTGGCCCAGCACACGCCGCAGGCTGCGGCGCCAGGCGGGGACGGGCGGCAGCGGCAGCGCCGGCGCGGCGGAAACGGTCAGGGAAGGTGCGTTCATGGTGATGTCCTAGCGTGTGCGCATGCGGGGGTCGAGCGCGGCGTTGAAGACATCGGCCAGGAATGTCAGCCCGATGTAGAACACGGCGATGATCAGCACCACGGCCTGCACCACGGGGTAGTCGTTGCGCGAAATGGAGTCCCAGGCGAGCTGGCCCAGGCCCTGCATGGAATAGACCGATTCAATGACGACCGAGCCGCCCAGCATGAAGCCCAGCTCCACGGCCGCAAGGGCGACAACCGGAATGATGGCGTTGCGCAAGGCGTGCTTGAACACCACGAGTGCCGGGCTCAGGCCCTTGGCGCGCGCAGTGCGGATGTAGTCCGCGCCCAGCACGTCGAGCATGCCTGCGCGCGTCAGGCGCATCAGCGACGGCATGGCGTAGTAGCCCAGCGCAATGGCCGGCAACACAAAGTGCTGCCAGGTGGTGTTGCCCGCAACGGGCAACCAGTGCAGCCCGACAGCGAAGAGCAGGATCAGCGTCAGCGCAAACCAGAAGTTGGGCATGGCCTGGCCGACCACCGCCACCATCAAGGCCAGCCGGTCTATCCAGGTGTCGCGGTAGACGGCGGCCAGCACGCCCAGCGGAATCGCCACCGACACCGCCAGCAGCAGGGACACGGCACCCAGCTTGAGCGTGATGGGCAGGCGCTCGCCGATGAGTTCCATCACGGTGTTCTGGAAGAAGAACGAACGCCCGAAGTCCAGGTGCAGCGCGCCCCACAGCCAGTCAAAAAACTGGGTGGTGATGGGGCGGTTCAGGCCGTACTGGACGCGCACTTCCTCGACGGCTGCGGCGTTGGCCTCGGCACCGGCGATGGAGGCCGCCAGGTCGCCGGAAAGGTGCAGCAGCATGAAACTGACGACGGCCACCGTGAGCATGACGCTCAGGGCCACCAGAAAGCGGCGGAATATGTATTGCAGCATGGGAATGCCCCGGTTGTTGCGTTAGCGGACTGCGCGGGTCAGCCCAGCCATGCGGCGCAAGGCTGGGCCGTCGTGGCTACTTCCAGCTGGCCTGGATGAAGCGTGGCAGCTCGTCCGCATGCGCCGTGAATTTGAGGTCCGGCGTGAAGGCGTAGTTGGTGGAGTAGGAGAACATGGGCGCCATGTAGGCCTGCTCGCTGATGCGCTGCAGGGCCTGCGCATATTTCTTCTTGCGCTCGGTCTTGTCAACCGTGCTGTCGGCGGTTTTCAGCAGTGCAATCACCTGCGGGTCTTTGGCCGTGTCGTCCGGGCCGCCTTCAAAGTAGTTGCCGACAAACGCGGACGCATCGTTGATGGAAAACGATCCCCAGGACTGGAAGGTCAGCGGCGCGCGGCCCGAGTAGATTTCGGTGCGCAGCACCGGGTACTGCACAAAATGCAGGCGTGCGCGTATGCCCACCTTGCGCAGGTCGCCCACCATGGCTTCGGCATATTCACGCTCGCGGTAAGCCCACAGGTCGGTGTCGAAGCCGTTGGGGTAACCCGCGGCCGCCAGAAGTGCCTTGGCCTTGGCCGGGTCGTAGGTGTACTTCACCTCTTTTTCGGTTTCGCAGCCGAACTGGGTGCGAAAGCACGGCGAATACACCGGCTGGCTGCCGCCGCGCACCAGGCTGTCGGCCAGGCCCTTGCGGTTGATGGCGTGGTTGACGGCCTGGCGTACGCGGATGTCCTTGAAGGGCAGGGCTTCCGGCGTGGTGCCGTTGCTGTTGATCGACATGAAACCCACGCGCATGGTTTCACCGCTCAGCACGGTGGTGTTGGGCCTGGACTTGAGCGACTCGGCCTGGTCGGAAGGCACGCGCCAGATCCAGTCCACCGCGCCCGTCATCAGCTGGGCCACGCGCGCTTCCGGGTCGCGGATCACTACAAACTTCACCGTGCCGATATTCGGCTGGCCGGCCGGGCTGTCCTTGAAGTAGGCCGTGTTCTTCACCATGGTCACGCCCTGGCCTGGCACCACGGCGGTGATCTTGTAGGCGCCGGTGCCAATGGGCGCCTTGCTGTAGCCCTCCAGGCCCACCTTCTTCATGTAAGCGGCGGGGTAGATCGGCGTGGGCCCGGCCAGGTAGTCCATCGCGGCCGGAAACGGCGCCTTCAAATTGATGCGGACCTGGTAGTCGCCGAGCTTTTCGACGTTTTTGATCCAGCCCGTGTTCTGGCGCGTGGCGATTTTGGCCTCCGGCGCCGTGACCACATTGAAGGTGTAGGCCACATCGTCGGCACTGAACTTGTCACCGTTGTGGAAGGTGACACCCTGGCGCAGGGTGACCAGCAACGCGGTGGCGGATTCCCATTTCCAGGCGGTGGCCAGCTGGGGTTTGAACTCACCGGTTTTGGGGTCACGGTAGACCAGTGTGTCCCAGGCCAGGTTGGCCAGGATCACGCCTTCACGCATGTTGTTGTGGTACGGGCTGACGTTTTCAACCTCGCTGTCCGAGGCGTAAACCAGGGTGTCGTTGGCTTTGCCGGCATGGGCTGCAGTCAGGCCGGCACCAAAGGCCGCAAGCACAAAACTTTGACGCACCATCGTGGTGAAAAATTGCTTCATAAAAGTCCTTCGTCATGGCGTGGGGAGTGGAGACGGCTCATTCTGCGCAAGAACCAGACCGAAAGACCATTCCATGCATTAGAGAATATGTATGATTGCGTTGCCAATTCGGCAATGCTCTGGCTGCCCATGCCCTGGCCGCTCCGCCACCACCCGACGCCCATGACCCTTTCTCCCCAGGTTGCCCGTCAATTGCAGGACACCGCGCTGCGCTACTTCCTGGAGGTCGTGCGCTGCGGCTCCATCAGCGAAGCCTCCCAGCGCCTGAATGTGGCGGGGTCTGCCATTAGCCGCCACATAGCGCACCTGGAAGACCTGCTGGGTGCAACGCTTTTTGACCGTCGTCCCAGGGGCATGGTGCCCAGCGCCGCCGGGGAGATGCTGGCCGTGCACGCGCTCAAATCGGCACACGACTCGGAGCGTGTGGTGCATGAGATCCAGGCGCTGCAAGGCATGCAGCGCGGGCGGGTGCGCCTGGCCTGCACCGAAGGTTTTGCAATGGAGTTCCTGCCCAAGGTCATCAGCGACTTCATGAAGAAGCATCCTGGCATCCAGTTTCACCTGGGTGCGCACCCCCCGGCGGAATGCTCACGCCGCGTCCTGCATGGGGATGCCGACATCGGCCTCACCATGAGCCGGACTCCCGAAAGCGGCATCCAGGTAGAGCACGTGCAGCCGTCGCCGGTGATGGCGGCCATGCGCTTTGACCACCCGCTGACCCAGTTCAAACAGATCAACCTGAAGCAGCTTCTGGTCTACCCGATCGTGCTGCCGGAAGCAAACACCACCGTGCGCCAGCTGTTTGACATCGCCTGCAGCCTGCAGGGCCTGACCGTGTCGCCGGTGCTGACCAGCAACTACATCACCAGCCTGAACGACTTTTTGCGCCATTACCCGGAAAGCGTCACCATTGCGGGCGAAATATCGGTCCGCTACAAGGTCCAGCGCGGCGAGTTTGCGTGCATACGCCTGCGTGACCGTGGCCTGGATTTGCGCAATGTGGAAGTGCAAACGGCGACGGGCCGCACGCTGTCGCGGGCGGCGCAGGCCTTTCTGGCGCACCTGAAGACGGAGCTGTCGGGTTCACCGGCCTGAGCTGCCAATTGCCGGGAAGGCTTGCCGGTGCAGGGCGGTGCCACAAGAACTCTGTGCCGAATTGCTATCAATAACATAGCTGCTCGCGCATGTTGTTATTGGGCTGGAGGCCGTTTTTATACTTGAAAATGCCTCAAAAACACCCTGGGCGAGGATGGTTGGGCTGTGTTTTGATGCTGCCAGGCGGGTTCCGGCACGGCTATCTAGCACAGAAATAGCCGCTAGCCCAATAACAGCATGCGCCAGAGGCTATCAAAAACATAGCACCGAAAACACCAATTCCTCGAATCGTTATTCGATTATTGAGATAAATTAAGAGCGATATATTCTTTTGAGTTTTAACGCTTGCTCCCCACAATGCTTTGATCAGCAATCAAGGAGCACAGCATGACCACTCTCAGACTCGGCGACACCGCCCCCGATTTCACCCAGGACTCCACCGCCGGCAAGATTTCCTTTCACCAGTGGGCAGGCGATTCCTGGGTGGTGCTGTTTTCGCACCCAGCAGATTTCACACCCGTCTGCACCACCGAACTGGGCAAAACCGCGGCCCTGGGCGGTGAATTTGCCAAACGCAACGTCAAACCCATCGCCATCAGCGTGGATGCGCTGGAATCCCACGGCAAGTGGGTCAACGACATCAACGAGACGCAAAACACCACGGTGAATTTCCCCATCCTGGCCGATGCCGACCGCAAGGTGGCCAACCTGTACGACATGATTCACCCGAACGCCCTGAGCACCGGCCCCACGGCCACCGTGCGCAGCGTGTTCATCATTGACCCGAAAAAGGCCATCCGCACCACGTTTACCTACCCCGCCAGCACGGGCCGCAACTTCGACGAGATCCTGCGCGTCATCGACTCGCTGCAGCTGACCGACGGCTACAAGGTGGCCACGCCGGTGAACTGGAAAGACGGCGACGACGTGATCATCGTGCCCAGCCTGCAAGACCCGGCTGAACTTGCCCAGCGTTTCCCCAAGGGCTTCAAGGCCATCAAGCCGTACCTGCGCGTCACGCCGCAACCCAACAAGTAATCAGACGGGTTCACGCGAAGTGCGTTTCATCATCGTCCCTGGCTGGCGTGACTCGGGCCCCGGCCACTGGCAAAGCCTGTGGGCCGAACGCCTGAGCAATGCGGTGCGCGTGCGCCAGGACGACTGGATCACGCCTTCGCGCAAGGCCTGGGTCGCGTCGCTGGCCAACACCATCGTGCTGCAGGACGAGCCGGTCGTCATCGTGGCGCACAGCCTGGGCTGCATTGCCACGGCGCACTTGCCGCCTGAGGCGGCAGAGCGTATTCACGGCGCCTTGCTGGTGGCGCCGGCAGA
The DNA here is from genome assembly GCF_056405975.1 of Polaromonas sp. P1_E12. Classification (NCBI taxonomy): domain Bacteria; kingdom Pseudomonadati; phylum Pseudomonadota; class Betaproteobacteria; order Burkholderiales; family Comamonadaceae; genus Polaromonas; species Polaromonas sp. P1_E12. The sequence goes on from NZ_JBFUBB010000001.1 coordinate 1,094,419, forward strand.
CCCGGAGCGCCGCGCCGTGCTGAGCGACTTTGCGCCCGTGCCCTACCAGAAGCTGCCTTACCGCAGCGTGCTGGTGGCCAGCAGCAACGACCCGTATTGCCCGGTGCGCCTGGCCGGTGCCTATGCCCGCGCCTGGGGCAGCGAATTTGTGCGCATGCAGGACGCCGGCCACATCAATGTGGAGTCGGGCCACGGCGAATGGCCGCTGGGCATTGCGCTGTTGCAGTCGCTGGCAGGTGATGCATCGCTGACGGCGCCCCGTCTTGACTTTTCTTCTTCGGCAAATTCTTCGTCTTCTTCTTTTGGATCCCTGGAAACGGCATGACTTCTTCAAAAATAAAAATCGCGCTTGCAACGCTGGCACTGGCCGCGGGCGCTTCGTTCTCCGGCACGGCTTCGGCACAAACGCTTCTCAATGGCTCGTATGACGTGGCGCGCGAGTTTTACAAGGAATACAACGCCGCTTTCATTGCCCACTACAAAAAGACCGCAGGCAAAGACATCAAGATTGACCAGTCGCACGGCGGCTCCAGCGCCATCGCACGCTCGGTAGCCGACGGCCTGGATGCTGATGTGGTGACCATGAACACCTCGACCGACGTCGACTTCCTGGCCGGCGCCGGCGTGGTCGCCAAAGACTGGACGAAGAAGTTTCCGGACAATGCATCGCCCACCACGTCGACCATGCTGTTCCTGGTGCGCAATGGCAACCCCAAGGGCATCAAGGACTGGGACGACCTCGTCAAGCCCGGCATCCAGGTGATTCTGGTGAACCCGAAAACCGGCGGCAATGGCCGCTACGCCTATCTGGCCGCTTGGGGTTACGCGAAGAAGAAGGGCGCCACCGATGCGCAGGCCGCCGAGTTCGTCGGCAAGCTCTACAAAAACGTGCCGGTGCTGGGCAAGGGCGGGCGCGACGCGACCACCGTGTTCCTGCAACGCAATATTGGCGACGTGCTGATTACGTTTGAGTCCGAAGTGTTGTCGGTGAACAAGGAGTTTGGCGAAGGCAAGGTGGACGCGGTCTACCCGTCCATCAGCATCGTGGCGGAAAACCCGGTGGCGGTGGTAGAGCGCACCGTGGCCAAGAAGGGCACGGCCGATCTGGCCAAGGCCTACCTGAACTACCTCTATTCAGACGAAGGCCAGGAAATCGCCGCACGCCATGCATTGCGTCCGCGCTCACAGGCCATCCTGAAAAAATACGCCAGCACCTTCAAGCCGCTGCAGCTCTTCACGGTGCAAGACGTCTTTGGCAGCCTCGGTGAAGCACAAAAAGTGCACTTCAACGACGGCGGCCAGTTCGACAAGCTGTACACCGTCAAGTAGACCGCACCACCATGACTGCCTTGTCTTCTGTGGCACCGCCTTCCGCGGTGGTGCCGGGTGTTCCTGCGGGTAGCAAACGCGCCGCAAAGCGCGTGCTGCCCGGTTTCCGCCTCACGCTGGGCTACACCGTGCTGTACCTGAGCCTGATCGTGCTGATCCCGATCTCCGCGCTGTTTTTCAAAACGTTCACGCTGAGCTGGGACCAGTTCGTCACCGCGGTGACATCGCCACGCGTGCTGGCGTCTTACCGACTCACGTTTGGGGCATCGCTGATCGCTGCGCTCGTGAACCTGGTGTTTGGCCTGCTGCTGGCCTGGGTGCTGGTGCGCTACAAATTCCCGGGCAAAAAAATCGTCGATGCGCTGGTGGACCTGCCGTTTGCCTTGCCGACCGCTGTGGCCGGTATTTCGCTCACGGCTTTACTGGCCGGCAACGGCTGGATCGGTCAGTACCTCGAACCCATGGGCATCAAGTTGGCATTTACGCCGGCTGGGGTGGTGATCGCTTTGATTTTCATCGGCCTGCCGTTTGTGGTGCGCACGGTGCAGCCGGTGCTGGAAGACGCCGAGAAAGAACTCGAAGAAGCCGCCACCTCGCTGGGCGCCACGCGCCTGCAGATTTTCACCAAGGTCATCCTGCCGCACATCACGCCTGCCTTGCTGACTGGCTTTGCCATGGCGTTCGCAAGGGCGATCGGCGAATACGGCTCGGTCATCTTCATCGCGGGCAACATGCCCATGATTTCTGAAATCACGCCGCTCATCATCATTGGCAAGCTGGAGCAATACGACTACGCCGGCGCAACTGCCGTGGCGGTGGTCATGCTGCTGGTGTCGTTTGTGCTGCTGCTGGTCATTAACGGCCTGCAGGCCTGGCAGCGCCGAAACGCGGGAGCCCCAGCATGAAACAGGCCCCCACGCTTGTCGCTTCGCGTACTGCGCTGCCCCCCGAGGGGGCTGAGCTTGCTCGGGGCGGCCCTTCGCTGCGCTCGACTGCTTCCTCCTCCATTAAACGCCGTGTCACCGCCGGCACCACCGAAGCACGCTGGGTGCGCTACACCTTGATCACGGTGGCGTTGCTGTTTGTGTTCCTGTTTTTGATCCTGCCGCTGGCCGCCGTGTTCACCGAAGGCCTGCGCAAGGGCTTTGGCGCCTACATTGCCGCGCTGCAGGAGCCCGACGCCTGGTCGGCCATCAAGCTCACCTTGATTGCCGCGGCGATTGCCGTGCCGCTGAACCTGGTGTTTGGCGTGGCCGCGGCCTGGGCGATTGCCAAGTACGAATTCCGCGGCAAATCGGTATTGACGACGCTGGTTGACTTGCCGTTTTCCGTGTCGCCCGTGGTGGCTGGCCTGATCTACGTGCTGATCTTCGGTGCGCAGGGCTGGTTCGGGCCGTGGCTGCTGGCGCATGACATCAAGATCATCTTTGCCGTGCCCGGCATTGTGCTGGCCACCGTGTTCGTGACGTTTCCGTTCATCGCGCGTGAGCTGATTCCGCTGATGCAGGCGCAGGGCAACGACGAAGAGCAGGCCGCCATCGTGCTGGGCGCTACCGGCTGGCAGACTTTCTGGCATGTGACCCTGCCCAACATCAAATGGGGCCTGGTGTATGGCGTGATTTTGTGCAACGCACGGGCCATGGGAGAGTTTGGCGCGGTGTCGGTGGTGTCGGGCCACATCCGCGGGCAGACCAACACGTTGCCGCTGCATGTGGAAATTCTGTACAACGAATACCAGTCGGTGGCTGCATTCGCCGTGGCATCGCTGCTGGCCATCCTCGCGCTGGTCACGCTGGTCATCAAGTCGGTGGCCGAATGGCGCCACGAAGCAGAAATGAAAGCCGCGGCCGATTTGCCGCCTGAGCGCCCGCAGAGTCCCGTTGACGGGGCCGCCGTGGCAGCCGCTCGCTAAAGGAAAACATCATGAGCATCGAAATCCGCAACGTCAGCAAACATTTTGGCGACTTCCAGGCACTGGGCGACGTCAGCCTGGACATTCAATCCGGCGAACTGGTCGCCTTGCTTGGCCCCTCGGGCTGCGGCAAGACCACGCTGCTGCGCATCATTGCCGGGCTGGAAACCGCTGACCGCGGCAGCATCCTCTTCAGCGGCGAAGACACCACCGAGGTGCATGTGCGTGAGCGCCAGGTCGGCTTCGTGTTCCAGCATTACGCCTTGTTCCGCCACATGACCGTCTTTGAAAACGTGGCCTTCGGCCTGCGCGTCAAACCGCGCGGCCAGCGGCCCAGCGATGCGCAGATCAAGGAAAAAGTGCATTCGCTGCTCAACCTCGTGCAGCTTGACTGGCTGGCCGAGCGCTTTCCGTCGCAGCTTTCAGGCGGGCAGCGCCAGCGCATTGCCCTGGCCCGCGCGCTGGCGGTAGAGCCCAAAGTGCTGCTGCTCGACGAGCCCTTCGGCGCACTCGACGCCAAGGTGCGCAAAGAGCTGCGCCGCTGGCTGCGCCGCCTGCACGACGACCTGCATGTCACCAGCATTTTTGTGACGCATGACCAGGAAGAAGCGCTGGAAGTCGCCGACCGTGTGGTGCTGATGAACCAGGGCAAGGTCGAGCAGATCGGATCCCCGCAAGAGGTGTGGGACCACCCGGCCAGCCCGTTTGTGTACGGCTTTCTCGGTGACGTGAACCTGTTCCACGGCCGCGCGCACGAAGGCGAAGTGCAGCTTGAAGGCCTGCGGCTCAACTCACCCGAACACGCCGGCGCGCAGGACGCCAAGGCCTTTGCCTATGTGCGCCCGCACGACCTGGACGTGCAGCGTTATGCACCGGGCGCCGAAGGCATCGTCGCCCACCTGGAACGCGCCATCGTGATCGGCCCGATCGCGCGGCTGGAACTGATTCCCGCCGAAGGCTACGAACAAAAGGGCAACGTCTCGGGCGACTCGATCATCGAAGCCCAGATGACCTCGCAGCAGTTTGCCGAGATGGGCTTGCGCGAAGGCGACATGCTGGTGGTGACGCCGCGCAAGGCGAGGGTATTTGTGGAGAGTTAAAGTTGGAGTCAGGCCGCGCGCGACGAAGGGGATGGTACGTGTTAGGCATGCGCGGCATGCATGGCGAAGACCTTAGGAGGTTGTGTCCCAGTAGAAATGAATGAATTCATCCTCGTACTCGGCGAACAGAGAAACGATCAAGTCGGTTTTCATCGAATACAAGACCAGTGCGCCAACGAAGCCCTGTTGGGAATGCAGGGGCAGCGGCTGTGCAACCAGCAACTCCCCGGACTGTGCTGCGACCAACGTATTGAACTCGGCTTCAGAAATAACCTCAAATGCAGCACTCGCGACATAGGAAGACATGAACTGCTCGCGACCATTCCACCCTTGCGCCCACTCGGCTGAAAGCCAAAATCTCAGTCCGTTGTCCCCTTGCAGTTTCGGCGCGCGCGTGATCCTTATGGTTTCTTCAGAATCAGGCACGCGAAAGGCGTACTGTGGATAGACGGTGTAGTGAAGGCCAGGATAACAACCTACGAACCGCCAGTCGGTTAGCTGTGGTTGTTTGAGAAACTTCAGATCGATTCGACCAAACATCGGTAACCTAACTTTGATATATCCCGCAATACCGCAGAATACCGCGGCCGCTTGCAAATTGCACTGCACGCCAAATTTGAAAAACTGTTTATTGACATGCCGTCGTGACACCGCGCAAGGCGAGGGTGTTTGTGGAAGGGTAGTTGCGGGTGTGTGCAGGCAGCCGGTAATGCAGATCGAATCTTGCCCGACGTCAACCAATATGTTGCTTCAAACCTTCGACGAATGCATCGAAGGTTACACGGCAACGCGGGCTGTGACGCAGGTCTTCGTGCATGGTCAGCCAGGTTTCGAGTTTGAAGGACCACTCGCCAGGCAGAATCCGCACCAGGGCGGGGTCACGCGCCGCCAGCGCTGACTGGCACACGCCAATGCCGGCGCCGGCACGTATCAGTGCCAGTTGCGCGAGGTCGCTGTCGGTACGCGTGGAAAACGCCGCCCGCTTCCATGCGGGCAAGGCTTTGCGCGCCGAACGCAGGAAGGGTGTCTCTTCGTCAAACCCGATCAGCGCATGCTGCGCCAGGTCCGTTGACGACTGCGGCGTGCCGCGCGCATCCAGGTAATCGCGGCGTGCGTAGAGACCCAGTTCCACTTCGCCCACGCTGCGAGCGATCAACAGGTCCTGCTTGGGCTGTGTCATGCGCACGGCAATGTCGGCTTCGCGTTGCAGCAGGTCCTGCACGCGGTTGGTCAGCACCAGTTCGATGGTCAGGCCCGGGTGCGTGCGTTGCAGTTGCGCGACGATGGGCGGCAGCACTTCAACACCGATGACTTCGCTCACCGTGACCCGCACCGTGCCGCGCACACCGTCACCCTGGCTTTCGGCGGCGCGGCGCAGGGCGGCTGCGGCGCTGGCCATTTCTTCGGCGAAGGGCCGCAGTCCCAGCGCGGCTTCGGTCGGCGCAAAACCGGTTTGTGAGCGCGTGAACAACGCCAGGCCGAGCGACTTTTCGAGGGAGGCGACATGGCGTCCGACCGTAGGCTGTGCCACCCCCAAAGACCGTGCCGCACCTGAGAGCGAACCCTCGTGCAGCACCCCTAAAAACGAACGGTAAAGCTCCCAGCCAGCATCTTCTTCCATACAAAAATGTATAGCCGTTACCCTGCTTTAGTCAATTCCATTTTGATGTCCCGGGGCCCAGAATTTCCCCATGACAACTTTTTTGGGAAATTGACATGAGCAGCAAACAAGACAAATCAAACACAGCACTGGTGCTGGGCGCAACCGGTGGCATCGGCGGGGAAGTCGCGCGGCAACTGGAGGCGGCAGGCTGGCAGGTTCGCGCGCTTAGGCGTGGCGAGCCGCGGCCGGGCGAGCAACGTGGCGGCATCACCTGGCTGCGTGGCGATGCGATGAATCCCGGCGACGTCATGGCTGCAGCACAAGGCTGCGGCGTGATAGTTCACGCAGTCAATCCGCCCGGCTATCGTCGCTGGGGCGAGCTGGTGCTGCCTATGCTGGACAACACGATTGCGGCCGCCCGGGCGCAGGGCGCGACCATCGTGCTGCCGGGCACGGTCTACAACTACGGGCCAGACGCATTTCCCAGCCTCCGGGAGGATTCACCGCAACACCCGCAAACTGCCAAAGGTGCGATTCGCGTGCAGCTCGAGCAGCGGCTCAAGGATGCGACCAGCGACAGCGGCCAGGGCGGCTGCCGGGTGATCATCGTGCGCGCGGGGGATTTTTTCGGGTCGGGTGCCGGGAACAGCTGGTTCTCGCAAGGCCTGGTTCGGCCGGGTGTTCCGGTACGCAGTGTGAAGCTCCCAGGCAAGCCTGGCGTCGGTCACCAATGGGCCTATTTGCCGGATGTGGCGCGTACCATGGTCGCCTTGCTGGCACGGCGCGACGTTCTGCCTGCATTTGCAACCTTCCATATGAACGGCCAGTGGGACGCCGACGGCCGCCAGCTGGCTGAAGCGATCTGCCGTGTCGTCGCACGCCGCGGTGGCCCTCAGCCGTCTATCAAATCCTTTCCCTGGTGGGCGGTGACGCTGGCCGCGCCCTTTGTTGAGACCCTGCGCGAGCTGCGCCAGATGCGCTACCTCTGGAACACGCCGGTACGCATGGACAACGCCGCCCTGGTGGCGATGCTCGGCGCGGAGCCGCACACGCCGCTGGACATTGCCGTGGAGGAAACACTGCAAGGGCTGGGCTGCCTTGTTGCGCATGGCGGGGATTTCAACCATGGAAGTGTCCGCCGCAGCTGAAGCAAGTCAAGCTCGGCCTTTTGATGTCGTCAAGCGCTTTCGTTGGGCGAGGCCGACTTGGGGGAGGGCGGCTACTGGCTCGTGCCAAACCTCAGCGCCGACCTGGCACGCGCCCGTTCTGCTTCCACCTCACGGTTGCGCGGCTCGGCGTTGGTCACCAGTGTGCGGATGAGAACCCGTGCCGAGGCCGCCACCTCTTCCACGGCACGATCGAACGCGGCCTCGTTCGCCTTGGACGGCACGTTGAACCCGCTGAGCTTTCTCACAAACTGCAACGAGGCGTCACGGATTTCCAGTTCCGTGGCCGGCGGCTCGAAGTTGAATAAAGTCTTGATGTTGCGGCACATGGCGGCTCCTTGAAGCAAAAGACTTGGAAATCATTCCACGGCGCATTTTGCCGCCAGCCGCAACCCTTCGCCCAGCCTGGTTGTATCTATTCAGCGGGCCTGATCACCACTGATTCAGCCGACGCCACAAAAGGCCCGTGGTACACCGCTTCGATGTTGTTGCCGTCCGGATCCAGCACAAAGGCGGCGTAGTAGCCGGGGTGGTATTTGCGTTCACCCGGCGCGCCGTTGTCGGTGCCGCCTGCGGCCAGGGCGGCTTCGTAGAAGGCTTTGACTTCTGCGTGGTCTTTGGCCCGGAAAGCCAGATGAACGTGCGAGGTAGGTCCGTCGGCTTGGTCTATCCACAACTCGTCGCCGGAAAAATGATCGTCGGCTTCCTGGATGGCACTTTCCTTGTTCAGTGACTTCAGCACGGCGCGGTAAAAGCGCTTGCTGGCCGCGAGGTCATGGGCGCGCAGGTGAATATGGTCGATGAGTCGTCCGCGGTGTATTTCCATCATGGGGTCCTTTCTGGGATCTTCAAAAAAACTGACGTCCTGAAAATCTACGCCCGCCGGGGTGGCCCATCTGTAGGACAAACGCTGGCAAATTAGGGCGAGAGGGGACCAGGGGGCGGGAGCGACAGGGATGGGTAAGGCGGCGAAGAATCTGCCCTGCATGTATCGCCGAAGGGAACTTATCCGGCACCAAACGCCCGAACCCCTGGACAATTCATAATTCATCCAGAAAAAAGAGGGCTCCCTGATGTTTTTGACGTATTTCGACGCCATGCCGCGCCGCGTGCTGGCGCTGATCGCCGTGGCCTGCGTGGCCATGCTGGCCTTTGGCCTGTACCTGCAGCATGTGGTGGGCCTGGAGCCTTGCCCGATGTGCATCGTGCAGCGGTATGCGCTGGTGCTGGTGGCGGTGGTGGCGGGCGTGACGGCCATCGCCAAAAGCCGGGGCCTGCTGATCGCCGGTTCAGGCCTGATGGTGCTGCTCTCGGGTTTTGGTGCTTTTGTGGCGGCGCGCCAAAGTTTCCTGCAGTGGTATCCGCCTGAAATTGCCTCTTGCGGCCGCGACTTTTACGGAATGATTGAAACCTTTCCGCTCAAACGCGCCATTCCCATGATCTTCAAGGGCAGCGGCGACTGCACCAAGATCGACTGGACCTTTCTGGGCGGCTCGATTGCCAACTGGTCTTTCCTGTGTTTTGTGGCTATTGCGGTCGTGGGCTTGCTGCTGATCGCACGCCAGGCGCGCAAGCGCTGAATCGACCACATCGCCAGTTTGGCGGCGCATTGCCCCCGGCCAGCTCATCCTGCGAGCTTGAGGGCCGCAGCGACGCACCCATAGCCGAAGCATGTAATTTTTCACCTGAAAAAGGGGATGGCGCCAGCCGCGCGCCATGACTAGACTGAATATCCAGTCGTCGGTTTTACCGGAAGGTCAGCTCATCAACATTGCCGCGCTGCGGCACAAGGATGGTCCCCATGGCAGCAGGAAGGGTGTTATCGCGCTTTGGCTTCCCGGTCCTGGCGAGTGCCGGCGCCGCTGCCAGTGCCTATTTCCTGGGAAACCAGCCGGTGGTGCCGGTCAAGTTCTCCACGTGGAGAAACACGACGAATCCACAACAGCCGGAACACATGACCGTCAAATACGGACGGGGTTCGTGGGGTCATTACGAAGATTTCCGGATGGGCAGTGGCCCACCCCGTACAGATTTGCCAAAGTTTGGCGCCGTGAACCAGCTGACCGGCATAGACGAGTCCAAGCCTTACTCGAACCTGGCCTATGGCAGCCATACACCGACCGAGCACAGGGACCGCTTCCTGGCGCGTCCGGCCCCAGAAAGCGATCGCAAGAAGGGACGGGAATACCGCTATGACTCCAAGGAGGCGATGCGCGCAAAGGTGTCGGTGTTCGAGCTCTGGAAGCTCAAGCAGATGACGAGCGAACGTCAGCAGCACGGCGTGTTTCACCTGTTCGGTGAGGCACCCGACCCCTACACGACGCGGTGCATGACGCACATTGAAACGCTGGCGAGTGTTCGTGGCCAAAAGTTGTCTCCCCAAAACCCTTCAAAGGTGGCGCACGAGTTTCATGAGCTCAACCCCTCCACCACCGAGAAGCCCAAGCTGAAAACCTATTCGGTGGAGGGCGTTCAGCGCCCTGGCAATGTGCCGGTCGGCACCCCGGTCAAGAACCACCCCGGCACGCTGGACAAGGCGTATTGGGAGGCGGCCGACAAGGGCGCCCACAACGTGGGCCGGCCACTCCCGCCCAAACTCTAGACGCGCGAGAACAGCGGTACCGCCGGCAAGCGCGCTGCATCCTGATTTGCAGGGAGGTGCCGGTTTTCCCGGTGGCTCCGGGGTGAATAATTCTCGACTGGGGTACCCGGGTTTCATGCAGGTTGGCAGGGCGTCGAATCGATCATATACTGTACATAAATACAGTACATCCAGCTTGATCCGGACCACCTTCCATGCCCACCCTTACCGCAATGCCCAGCGCTTTGCCGGACTTTGCCGACGCCCTGAATGCCCAGGTTTGGCGGGCCGGCGAACTGGGCAGCGCGAGTGTGCAGACGGTGGCCACAGGTTATGCGGCGCTCGACCTGGCCTTGCCAGGAGGAGGCTGGCCGCAGGGCGCACTGGTTGAACTGCTGCTGCCGCAGGCGGGCCAGCAGGAATGGGGTTTGCTGGCGCCCGGTCTGGCCCGGGCCCTCAACCAGCCCGCCGCACCGGATGAGCCTGGCGCGCAACTGACGGCGCTGGTCGGTGCGCCTTATCTGCCATTTGGCCCGGCGCTGGGCGCGCGCCAGATCGACATGCGGCGGCTCATCAGCATTCACGGCAAGCCCGGTGACGCGCCTTCGCTGCTCTGGGCCACGCGAGAGGCGCTGCAGTGCGCTGACGTGACCGCCGTGCTGGCCTGGCTGCCGGATGCGCGCAGTGCCCACCTGCGCCGCCTGCAGATTGCCGCGCATGCGCACCACAAGCTGCTGTTTGTGTTCCGGCCGCTGCGGGCCCAACACGAATCGTCACCCGCGCCGCTGCGCCTGCTGCTGGAAGGCGCTGTGCAGGAGGGCGGCAATCTGCTGGTCCACGTGCTCAAGCGCCGCGGCCCGCCACTGGCTGCGCCGGTGCTGCTCGACACCCGGCCCGCCCGGCTGTCAGCGCTGCTGGCAGCCAGTCGCGACAGGGCCCGGCAAAAGCGGGAAGAGCTTGCCCCCATCCTGCTGCCGTCGCTGGTGTCGCTGCCTGTTACTTCACCCCGGAGCCCCATCCATGCGTTGCTGGATCGCATTGCGCATCTCGATCACCACTGACGCGGTGCAGTCATGGACCCAGGACGCCGCCGCCGTGCAACAAGCGGTGGCCAGCCTGGCGCTGGGCTTCACGCCGCGCGTCGCGCTGGTCGACGAAGCGGTGCTGATGGACGTGACGGGCAGCCTGCGCCTGTTTGGCGGGCTGGCGTGGCTGATGCAGCTGCTGGCGCAGAAAATTGAGCTGTTTTTTGAATCAAATCAGGCTGTTGCCCTTATAGAACGTGCGCAAGGTGCTACATCTTTGATAGCGCTCGGGCGGTTAAGACTACGGCTTCGGATGCAGCAAGGCCAGGCCGGCGCGATGAAAAAACGCGTGGCCGACCTGCCCATGCACACGCTGACGGCCGCCCGCCCGCACCTCGCTGTGCTGGAGCGCATTGGCTGCCGCAGCTGGGACGACCTGCTGCTCCTGCCGCGTGACGGCGTGGCGCGGCGTTTTGGCGCCGAGCTGCTGGAGGCGCTGGACCGTGCCCGCGGCACCGTCGCCGACGACTACGCGTGGCAAGTGCTGCCCGAACACTTTGAGGAAAAACTGGAGCTCAACGCACTGGTCACTCATGGGCCCGCGCTGATGGCGGGCGTTGAGCGCCTGCTGGTTCACCTGCACGCCTGGCTGCTGGGGCGGCAGAGCGGGCTCTGCGCCCTGAAAATCATCTGGCACCTGGATAAACGCCGCGATGTGCCTCCGACCGGCGAGCTCGAGATTCGCACCGCCCAGCCTGCACAAGACCTGCGTCACATGGCACGCCTCATCTCAGAGCACCTGGCGCAGCAAAAGCTGCCGGCGCCGGTGCACAGCCTGACGCTGCAGTCGCTGGCCACCGAGCTGCTGGCCGATTCGGCAGCCGCCACCGGCAGCCTGTTGATGGAAACGCGCCGGCAGGGCGACAGCGTGGTGGAGCTGCTCGAGCGGTTGAGCGCCCGCCTGGGCGATGCCAATGTGCAAGCCTGGCAACCTTGCACCGACCACCGGCCCGAGCTGATGCAGCGCTGGGTGAGCGCCCGAAGCGCTATTAAATCGATAGCTGCTTGCGCACAACCAGTGCGCGCCAGGGCTCTAAAAGGCTTAAGAAAAACCACTTCGCATGCTTTTCCGGATGCCCGGGTTGAAGCCTTGTACCCTGCCTGGCTGCTGCCCGAGCCGCTGAAGCTGCAAGCTGCAGGCAACAGCCCGGTGTACCAGGGCAAGCTGACGCGCCTGGCCGGGCCGCAGCGGCTGGAGGCTGCCGAATGGCTGCTGGCCGATCACGAAAACCGCAACGCTGAGCCGGGCCTGTGTGAAAAGCCGTGGGCGTTTCGCGACTACTACATCTACCGCAGCCAGCAGGGCAGCTTGCTGTGGGTTTACAGCGAAAGGCTGGGCTCCGCCGCCCAGGCCGGCAGGCAGCGCACCTGGTATTTGCACGGCTTTTTTGCCTGAGGCCCGCATGCCTGCCTACGCACTTCCCGATTACGCCGAACTGCACGCGCTGAGCAACTTCAGCTTCCAGCGTGGCGCCTCGCACGCGCAGGAACTGGCCGAACGCGCTTCCGAGCTGGGCTACAAGGCGCTGGCCATCACCGACGAATGTTCGGTGGCCGGGGTGGTCAGGGCGCATGAGGTGGCAAAAGAGATGGGCCTCAAGCTGCTGCCGGGCGCGGAATTTTTGGTGCAGGCGCCCGATGCCTTCAGGCTGGTGGTGCTGCCGCACAACGCGGCAGGCTGGGGCAACCTGTGCGAGTTCATCACCGAAGCGCGCAAGGCCGGTGACGTGGTGGAAAAAGGCAGCTACCGCGTCGCGCTGGGCGAAACGGATTTCTCCCGGCTGGGGGATTGCGAAATTTTGCTCGCGCCCCTGCATGAAGCAGGTGCGAGTGCTATCAATACAGAAGCGCTTTGCGCTCATTGCGCCTGGGCTGCAGGACTTTTTGGCATCAATGCCTGGCTGGCGGTGGAGCTGCTGCAGGGCCTGGACGACGCGCTGCGCCTGCAGCAGCTGCAGGAGGTGGCGCAGCGCACCGGCATACGGCTGGTGGCGGCCGGCCATGTGCTGATGCACAAGCGCTCACGCAAGCCGCTGCACGATGTGATGACCGCCATCAAGCTGGGCAAACCGGTGCACGAATGCGGCTTTGCGCTGCAGCCCAATGCCGAGGCACATTTGCGGCCGCGCATGCGCCTGGCCGAGATTTACCCCGCCAGCCTGTTGCGTGCCACGCTGGAAGTGGCGGCGCGGTGCAATTTCAATCTCGATGAGATCCGCAACCTGTACCGCTACCCGCAGGAAGACATGGTGCCGGCGGCCGAAACGCCTTCGCGGTGGCTGCGGCGGCTGACCTGGCAGGGCGCCCATACACGCTATCCGTATCACATTCCCCACAAGATCAGGCGGCAGCTGGGTTTCGAACTGGCGCTGATCGAGGAACTTGAATACGAGATGTTCTTCATCACCGTGCACGACATCGTGCGGTTTGCGAGAGAAAAGGAAATCCTTTGCCAGGGACGTGGCTCGGCGGCCAATTCGGTGGTGTGTTTTTGCCTGGGCGTCACGGCTGTCAACCCGGCGGAAAGCAAGCTGCTGTTTGAGCGTTTTATCAGCCGCGAGCGCAGTGAACCGCCCGACATCGACGTGGACTTCGAACATGAACGGCGTGAAGAAGTCATCCAGTACATCTACGGCAAATACGGCCACGACCGCGCCGCCATTGCCGCCACCGTCATCAGCTACCGGCCGCGCAGCGCGATCCGCGATGTGGGCAAGGCGCTGGCAATGGCGCCTGAACTGATTGACCTGTTCGCCAAAGAGCATTTCTGGTTTGACGGCAGCGAGGTGCTGCAGGAAAAACTTAAGGAAGCCGGGCTGGAGGGCCGAGAAGGGCCGGTGCTGCAATGGTTTGACCTGTCGGCGCAGCTTATTGGCTTTCCGCGTCACCTGAGCCAGCATGTCGGCGGCTTTGTCCTGACCCAGGGCAAGCTCACGCGGCTGGTGCCGGTGCAGCCGGCCTCGATGGAAGACCGCCGCATCATCCAGTGGGACAAAGACGACCTGGAGGCCATGGGCCTGTTGAAAGTGGATGTGCTGGCGCTGGGCATGCTGTCGGCCATACGGCGCTGCCTGGCGCTGGTGAACCAGACGCGGGGCAGCCAGTTGGAGATGCACCAGATCGAGCCGGACGACACACCCACCTACGACATGATCTGCGAAGCCGACACGGTGGGTGTTTTCCAGATTGAAAGCCGGGCCCAGATGTCCATGCTGCCGCGTTTGCAGCCGCGCAATTACTACGACCTGGTGGTGGAAGTCGCTATCGTGCGGCCGGGGCCCATCCAGGGCGGCATGGTGCACCCGTACCTGAAGGCACGCGATAAAAAGCGGCGGGGCGAAGACGTCGTGCCGGAATACCCGGCGCTGAACCCGGCCCTGGAACGCACGCTGGGCATCCCGATCTTCCAGGAGCAGGTGATGCAGATCGCGATGATCGCCGCTGACTTCACACCCGGGGAGGCCGACGACCTGCGCCGCTCCATGGCGGCCTGGAAGCGCAAGGGCGGGGTAGACCGGTTTCATGGCCGCCTCGTCAATGCCATGGTCAAAAACGGCTACAGCGCCGAATTTTCAGAGCGCATCTTCAGTCAGATATTGGGCTTCGGCGACTACGGCTTTCCGGAAAGCCATGCCGCCAGCTTTGCCAAGCTGGTCTACGTGAGCTGCTGGCTCAAGCGCCACGAGCCGGCCTGCTTTCTGGCGGCCATGGTCAATTCGCAGCCCATGGGCTTTTACACGCCGTCCCAGCTGGTGCAGGACGCTGTCCGCCACCAGGTGGAGGTGCGCGCAGTGGACGTCATGCACAGTGAATGGGACTGCACGCTGGAGCCGCAGGGTGTGCTGCCTGCGGATACGCAGCCGGCGGTGCGCCTGGGCCTGCGCCTGGTGGCCGGTTTGCGCAAAGAAGCTGCACTGCGGCTGGTGGAGGCGCGGGCGCAAGCGTCTTTCACTTCGACGGAAGACCTGGTGTCGCGCGCCCAGCTGGGTACGCTCGAAATCAACGCGCTGGCCGCCGCCGATGCCCTGCTGCCGCTGGCCGGACACCGGCGCCAGCAGGTCTGGGAGGCTTCGGCCATCAAACTGGCGCCACGCCTGCTCAAATCGGTGCCCACGCACGAAACGCCGCTGGCCTTGCCCGACACACCCGAGGGCGAAAACATCCTGTTCGACTACCAGGCCACCGGCCTCACGCTGCGGCGCCACCCGGTGGCCTTGCTGCGGGAACGGCTGTCACGCAGGGGCCTGCTGAGCGCCAGCGAGCTTAATGCCTTGCCCGACGGTGAAGAGGTGGCCGGCTGCGGCATCGTCACCGTGCGCCAGCAGCCGCAAACCGCCAAGGGCACCATCTTCGTCACGCTCGAAGACGAAACCGGGCCGGTCAATGTGATCATCTGGAAATCACTGCGCGAGGCGCAACGCGGCGAGGTGCTGCATGCCCGGCTGCTGGCGGTGTACGGTACATGGCAGCGTAGTGAAGAGCAGCGCAGTGAAGAACGCGGCAGCGCCAAAGGTTACGGCGCGGTGCGCAACCTGGTGGCGCACCGGCTCGAAGACCTCACGCCGCTGCTGGGGCGGCTGGGCACATCGAGCCGCGATTTTCATTGAGGTGACCGCACCTCAATCAGGCACCTTCAGTCAATCCATCATCATGCACTGTCATCAGACAAATCCTGCTTGAGGGTCAGACTGACCCGGCAACCCGCTTTAGCGCGTCGTCAGTTTGCTGCTGCAGCGCCTGCATCAGCGAGCTTGCATCCCGGTGCCTGAGCAGCGGTGCGGCCTGACCGGACCAAAGCGACATCAAGTCTGTTCTGCTCTGGGCAATGGCCGCCGGCTTCATCTGGCCTGTCAGCCAGTTCTGGACCGGGTAGGGCGCAATGTGGCCTTCATGCACCTTCAACTCGTTCATGAAACGGTTTTCAATGCCGCGCGCCAGCCGCCCGCTGAAGGCACGGGTGAGGGCTGTGTACCTGGCGTCGGGGCTGAATAACTTTTGGCGGTGGATGTCGCTGGCGGATGACTCAACGCACGCCAGGAAAGCCGTGCCAATCTGCACGCCCTGGGCGCCCAGCGCCAGGGCCGCTGCAATACCGCGCCCATCCGCAATGCCGCCTGCGGCAATGACCGGGGCCTTGATCGCGTCGACCACCTGCGGAATCAGCGCCAGTGTGCCGGTGAGCGAGTTGTCGGCCGGGCGGAGAAAGGACACGCGGTGCCCACCAGCCTCAAAGCCGGTTGCCACCACCATGTCGACGCCGGCGCTGTCGAGCGCTATCGCCTCTTCAGGCGTTGTGGCGGCGCCCAGTGTCACGATATCAAGCGCCCTGCATTGGCGCAGGATGTCCGGCGACGGAATGCCGAACACAAAACTGAACACTGCGGGGCGCGCTGCCAGCAGGCCCTGCACCTGATCTTCGTAGCGCGGGCTGAAACGCTCGGGCCGGGTCGGCAGGGGTTCACCGAGTTCCTTGAAGTAGGGCGCAAGCAACGCCAGATGCTGCTCGAACTGCGGGTCTGTGAGTGGCGGATCCTCGCTGTTCTCATGCGGCACCCACAGGTTCAAGGCGAAAGGCCGTTTTGTTTTCAGGCGTATGGCCTGCGCCGTTTCTTCAATTTGCGCGCCTGTCAGGTGATGCACGCCAAACGAGCCCAGCCCACCGCTTTCGCAGACCGCCGCGGTCAGCGCCACCGAGGAAAGTCCGCCGCCGAAGGGACCTTGCACAATCGGCGCTGCCAGGCCCAACCTCTGGGTCAGGGCCGTGGTTTTCCAGCGGCTCATGCCAGCAGCCCTTCGGCCTTCAGGGCCTCGCGCACGGCGGGCCGGCCGGCCACGCGTGCCAGGAAATCCTGCAGGTGCTTCAGGTCCGCCAGGTCCAGCGACACGTACTTGGCCCAGCCTGTGACGGCAAACAGGTAGGCATCGGCCACGGTGAAGGACTTGCCGAGCAAATAGTCTTTGGACTGCAGCTGGGTGTTAACCCATTCGTATTTTTTGCGCAGAACGCTGGCCAGGGTTTTCTTGGCGCTGCTGTCCAGGTCCGGGTTGAAGAGCGGCGTGAAGGTTTTGTGGAGCTCCGAGGTGATGTAGTTCTGCCACTCCATCACGCGGTAGCGGTCCATGCTGCCGGCGGCCGGAAGCAGGTCGGCGCGGCCTGCCTTGTCGGCAATGTATTGGGCGATGACGGGGCCTTCGGTCAGGCGCTCGCCGCTCTCGAGCTCCAGCAGCGGCACGGCACCCTTGGGGTTGATGGCGTAGTAGTCGGCCCCGTCTGCGGTGGTGTGGGTGCCTGTATCAACTTTTTCAAGCTTGAAGGCCTGCCGGGTTTCCTTCAGAACAATGTGGGGAGCCAGTGAGCAGGCGCCAGGAGAGAAAAACAGTTTCATGGGTTCCTTGATCAAATTAGTTGGGAAGGCCTCATGCTATTGATGATGTTTGGAGAGATAAATGGATGTTGGTTAACTTCATAAGTTACATGGCGTAATAGATAATCCACAGAAAATCAAAACCATGAACCGTCAATTTGATGATCTTCAGCTGGGAAGTATTGAGCTTTTTTGCCTTGCGGCAGAGCTCAGCAGCTTCACGGCGGCGGCAACCAGTGCCGGCCTCACGCCTGCCGCTGTGAGCCGCTCGGTGTCGCGTCTGGAGGAAAGGCTGGGCGTGCGGCTCTTCACGCGCACGACGCGGCAGATACGGCTGACCGAGGCCGGTCGCGCTTATTTTGAGCAGGCGCGGCAGGCCCTGGGGCAGCTGGTGGAGGCCGAGCGCGAAGCCACGGGCCAGCAATTGGTGCCTGCCGGCGTGCTGCGCATCAGCCTGCCCACGCCTTACGGGCACTACCGCGTGCTGCCTCTGCTGCCGGCTTTTCGGGCTCTTCATCCAGCGGTGCAGGTTGAGGTCAACCTGAGCAACCGCAATGTCAACTTTGCCGACGAGGGCTACGACCTGGCCATACGCGGGCGCGCGCAGCCCGACTCCAGTCTGGTCGCGCGCAAGCTCGAAGATGCCGCGTTGGTGGTGGTGGCCGCGCCCTCGTACCTGCAGCAGGCGGGAACCCCAACCTCGCTGGAGGCCTTGCAGCAGCATGACTGCATCCAGTTTTTGTTGCCCAGCAGTGGTCAGAAAATCCCGTGGCTGTTCAGCCAGGCGGGCAAGGAACTGGAGGTGGCTACCAGCGGTGGGTACTGCTGCTCGGAAGACCTGCTGGGTGGGGTGACGCTGGCCCGGCATGGCGCGGGCCTGCTGCAGACTTACCGTTTTATCGTCGAAGAAGACTTGCGCCAGGGCCGGCTGCAAGAGGTGTTGCAGCCCTTTGTGGGGCGGTCACGGCCGTTTTCATTGCTATACCCGCACGGCCGGCACGTGCCCTTGCGGGTGCGCTTGTTCATCGACTTCCTGCTTGAAAAGCTCAAGCAGTAAATGCGGGCCGCAGACTAGAGGGATGGGCCTGGCCGCCTGGTCCAGCCAGACGCTATTAGCGGCTTCGCGCTTCGTCGGTTTCTGCGGTGCTCTGCTGCATGGCCAGCTCCAGCAGCTTGCTGTAGTTTTCCAGCTTTTTATACAGCAGGCGCACTTCCAGCGCATTGTGGATGCGCGTCTTGACTTCGACCAGGTCAAACGGTTTGCTGATGAAATCCTTGGCGCCGGCCTGCAAGGCGCGCAGCTTGTGGGCCGGCTCCGCGGTCAGCACGATGACAGAGAGGTATTTGTCGTGCTGGTCTTCCTTGAGTGCTTCCATCACCTGGAAGCCGTCCATGCCGGGCATTTTCAGGTCGAGCAGGATCAGGTCGTAGCGGTGCTCTGCGTGCAGCGCGGCTACCTCCAGCGAATTCATGGTGGACCTGACCTGGGTATAGCCGGCGCCTGCCAGCAGCTGTTCGAGTAACTGCACATTGACGGGCTGGTCGTCCACCACCAGGATGCTGCCGTTCAGGATGTCGAATTCGGTGTTCATGCGGTTTTTTCCGGCACGGAGGCCTGCATGGACTTTGTTTTGGAAAATGCCAGCGCCAGGTCCAGGGTGTCCATGAATTCATTGATCCTGATGGGCTTGGTGAGGTAGCGAAAGAAGCCGGCTTCCATGCCTTTTTCAATGTCACGGGGTATGGCATTGGCGCTGAGCGCCACCACCGGAATGTGTGCTGTCAACGGATCGGCACACAGAATCTGTACCGCCTTGATGCCGCTGATGCCCGGCAGGTTGATGTCCATCAGGATGATGTCCGGCTGCGAGGCCTTGGCCATCGCGATGCCGCTGATGCCGTCACGGGCCGACAGCAGCCGGATGTCGGAGCGGCGCGCGATGAGGTCTTCCACCAGCATCAGGTTGGCCGGGTTGTCTTCTACGTACAGAAGTGTATGGGCACGTGGATCGGTAGCCACCTGGCTTTGCAGGATCGGTGCCAGGGCTGCCAGCTCTGTTCGCAATGCAATTTCGTCGGTCACGTCCATTTCAATCCAGAACACACTGCCTTTTCCGACAACGCTCTCGACGCCGATGACGCCACCCATCAGCTCGATCAGGCGTTTGGTCATCACCAGCCCAATGCCCGTACCTTGTTCGGTGGTGGCTTGCTGGCCCAGGCGGTTGAAGGGCTGAAAAAGCTGGTCGATCTTGGCAGGGTTCAGGCCTTCACCCGTGTCCTCAATGCAGATACGGATGCGCTTTTGCGGCAGATCCACGCAGTTGATCAAGACCGTTCCACTACTGGTGTTGTACTTGATCGCGTTCGACAGCAGGTTGATTAGTACCTGCTTGAGCCGGGTGCGGTCGGCATTCACGAAGCAGGGCACAGGGAATTTTGGAAAGGTCACGGTAATGCCGCGCTTGCCGGCCTGTGACTCGATCAGGGTCTCGCATTCAAGCATGACCTCGGCCAGCGACACAGGTTCCAGCGACAGCGACAGCTTGCCGGACTCGATCAATGCCAGGTCCAGGATTTCGTTGATCAATTCCAGCAGATACCAGCCGGCCTGGAGGATCTGGTCCACACTGCGTTTTTGCGAGGGCGTGGGTTGCGGCGTGCCGGATTCGATCAGCTGCGCAAATCCGAGGATGGCGCTGAGCGGTGTGCGCAACTCGTGGCTCATGCTGGACAGGAAGTCCGATTTGGCGAGGTTGGCCTTCTCGGCCACGGCCATCGCTTCCTTCAAGGCCACTTCGACCTGCTTGCGTACCGAGTTGTCGGTGCCGATCAGCAGGTAGCCGATGATGGTGCCGAAATCGTCGCGCAATGCGGTGATGGACACGATGGCCGGAAAGCGGCTGCCGTCTTTACAGATATAGGTCAGCTCGTAAATGTCTTCAATGCCGCGCGAGGCCTTGAATGCCAGCGCCTCGAAGCCGGGCGTGATGGTGGTGGCGAGCTCCAGGCTCAGCGCCTGGGCCCGGGCCATCACTTCCTGCGGATCATGGATGTCGCTGGGGTTGATCTTGTTGACGACTTCAGCCGCCATATAACCCAGCATGCGTTCGGCACCGACGTTGAAGAGCTGGATGATGCCTTTTTCGTCGGTTGCGATGATCGAGAAATTTTCGCTCGTCAGGATGGCCGTCTGCAATGCGCCTGTCTTGAGCAGTGCTTCCTGGCGCTTGACCTCTATGCCATCGGCTTTGGCAATGGCGTCAAGAACGCTCAGGCTGGTAATAGGTGACATGGGCCATGTTTCTGTAAAAGTAACGACGACCCTGCGAAGCGCCGACTATGGGCGGCGCTTCCAGAATCCTGGCCGGGGATAAGTGAAGTCTTTGCAAAGACTCCGGCAGTGTACAGGTCTTGCCTGAAAAGTCCGTGCGCCAGCGCACATAGCGGGGCCGTGCGACCCTAGCTGTTTGCCCGGCGGTAGAACGCCAGCGAGCCCGCCAGCGCCAGCAGCGCGCCGCCGCAAGCGCGGTCTATCCAGCGTGTGGCCGAGGCCTTGAGCAGGCGTATTGCGCGTGCGCCTATGAAGGCATAGCCGAACATGACGGAAAAATCGATGCCGGCGAATACCAGCGAAATGGCGAGGTATTGCGGTGCCTGGGCCGCAGCCGGGTCAATGAACTGCGGGAGCAGGGCTGAGCAAAAGAGGTAACCCTTGGGGTTGGTCACGGCCACCAGGAAGGACTTCATGAAAATTGCGCGGCTGCCGTGTTGCGTGCCGGCAGTGCCTTCGGCGGGGATTTCAAATCCGCCGCGTGAGCGCAGCAGGCGAATGCCCAACCAGGCCAGGTAGACCGCGCCTGCCCACTTGAGCACCGAGAACCAGAACTCGGAGGCCGCCAGCAGCGCACCCAGACCGAGAGCTACGGCGCCTACCAGCACAAAGTCGGACACCACGGCCCCCAGCATGCCGGGCACGGAGCGGCGCACGCCGTAGCGCGAACCATTGGCCAGCGCCAGCAGGACGGTGGGGCCGGGCGTGGCAATAGCCACCAGTGCCACGATGGAAAAAAGCAGCAGGGTGGCGGTGTTCATGGTGCGGCTCCGCAACCCTGAGGTTTAAAAACACGCTCTTTCGAAGGCGGGTACTTGGCCAGCATGTCGGCCGGGCGGCGCGGCCGCGTGGTGAATTCACCGCCGCAGTTGGGGCAGACCCCTTTGAGCTTGGTGGTGACGCAGTCAACACAGAACGTGCATTCAAAGGTGCAGATGCGGGCGTCGGGCGACTCGGCGGGCAGGTCGCGGTTGCAGCATTCGCAGTTGGGGCGGAGCTGGAGCATGCTGGGGTTTCCTGTGTAGATGGGACGGGAGTCACCGGATGCTAAAGAAAAACCGTTCAAGGGGAAAGCCCCTATGACAACTTCTTGACCAGCACCTGGCTCTTGCGGTCCCAGTTGTATTTGCGCTTGCGGCCTTCGGGCAACCAGTCCGGGTCTACCTGCACGAAGCCGCGCTTGATGAACCAGTGCATGGTGCGGGTGGTCAGCACAAAGATGCTTTGCAGGCCGGCGGCGCGGGCGCGTTGCTCTATACGCTTGAGGATTTTCTCGCCGTCACCCTGGCCCTGGCTTTGCGGCGACACGGTGAGCGCCGCCATTTCAGCCGTTTTGGCTTCGGGGTAGGGGTAAAGCGCCGCACAGGCAAAGATTACGCCGTCGTGTTCGATGATGCTGTAGTTGGCGGCGTCACGCTCGATTTCGGTGCGGCTGCGCTTGACGAGCGTGCCGTCATTTTCAAAAGGCTCGATCAGCTGCAGGATGCCGCCCACGTCGTCTTCCGTGGCTTCGCGAAGTTCTTCGAGTTTTTCGTCGATCACCATGGTGCCGATGCCGTCGTGCACATAGATTTCCAGGAGCAGCGCGCCGTCTACCGCGAAGGGCAGGATGTGGCTGCGTTCCACGCCGGCCTTGCAGGCCTTGACGCAGTGCTGCAGGTAAAACGCGGTGTCGGTGGGACGTTCGCCGTTGGGCAGGGTGGCCAGCAGTTTTTCGGCGGCGGCCAGCGGCAGCTCGGTGTCGATGGGGTTGTCTTCGCTTTCCGGCTGGTCGTGGTGGATGCGTATGCCGGGAATTTCGCTCAGGAAAATCAGCTTGTCGGCCTGCATGGCGATGGCCACCGAGGTGGCGACTTCTTCCATGGTCAGATTGAAGGCTTCGCCGGTGGGTGAGAAGCCGAAAGGCGAGAGCAGCACCATGGCGCCGAAATCCAGCACACGGCCGATGGCGGCGGTGTCCACCTTGCGCACCAGGCCCGAGTGTTTGAAGTCCACACCGTCGAGGATGCCGACCGGCCGCGCGGTGATGAAATTGCCCGAAATCACCCGTACCGTGGAGCCGGCCATGGGGGTGTTGGGCAGGCCCTGGCTGAAGGCCGCCTCAATCTCATAGCGCAGCTGGCCGGCGGCTTCCTGGGCACAGTCGAGCGCGACTTCGTCCGTGATACGCATGCCGTGCGAATATTTTGCGGCGTGCCCCTTGGCCTTGAGCTGCTCGTTGACCTGCGGGCGAAAGCCGTGCACCAGCACGATCTTCACGCCCATGCTCTGGATCAGTGCCAGGTCCTGGGCAATGTGCTGGAGCTTGCCCGCCGCAATCGCTTCGCCTGCAATGCCTACGACGAACGTTTTACCGCGGTGGGTGTGTATGTAGGGTGCGACTGAACGGAACCAGGGCACAAAGGTGAAATTGAAGACGGCAGACATGGGCGCGCTTTCGGGATCGGTTGTGGCGGGTCAAGGGCAGCCGGGGACGGCGCGGAAGGTGGCAAGCGGTCTCCCTGGGCGCTGTTTCCCCGGTAAACGGAAAAAGTTCAGTGAGTGTAAGGGAGACACAGCCGGCCTGAGGGATGCAAATGCCGGCTTTGGCGAGGGTGTGCTTTTTGCCGGCGTACTGCATTTGAGGGTTTGCTTAATGAGGGGCGGCGGGGTATGGTTCGGGTTCATGGACAAATACGCGATCGGGTTTTGGGGCTGCTATTTCGGGTCAGCCAGCCTGATGCTGGCCGGTTCAGCATTTGCCTATATCCGGTCCCTGCGGCGCATTGCCGTCAATGCGGCTGTCTCGGCAATCGCCTCGACGTTTTTTGTGGTGGCCTTCCTGGGCGGATTGCCGATCGAGAACGCCGATCTTCTGGACCGTTTCCTGGCCCATGTGGCCAGCGTGGTCTCTGCGCTACTGGCTTACCTGCTGTTTTCCATTCTTGGCATCCTGCGCAATCCGGACTCGGCCCGGCGCGCCTTGACCTGGTTGGCGAGCCTGGCTCTTCTGAGTATCGCGGCTGGCTGGGCATTGAGCCCGCGCCACGCCCTGGCGCTGAGCCTGGCGGTGGCGTGTTTTCTGGGGCTGGTGGCAATGGCGCTCAGTCTTCGCAGCGCCGTGCGGGGGGATCGCCTGGCCTGGGTGGCCGTCTCGGGCGTCTCCTTCATGCTGGTGGCCATTGCGGGGCTGAGCTGGGTGGCACTGGACCGTGCCCATGTGCCGTGGCAGGTGCACGCGGTGACCGCTGTCGCCGGCACGTGTTATCTGGCCACCATGGCGGCTGTGCTCTGGACCCGTTATTCCTACCTGATCGAGTTGAACCGGGCCATGGCACACGGCCCCAGCTACGACCCGGTCACACGCATGCGCTCGCACAGCGAAACCGGCAACATGCTGGAGGCGGCCTTCAGGCGTTACCGCGATGAACCCGTGCCGCTGGGCGTGATTGTGGTGTCGGTGGCCAATCTTTATGTGCTGGAAAAGCTCTATGGCCATGCGGCCGCCAACCACGCACTGTTTGTATGTGCCGGCCGGTTGCGCCGCACCGTACCCGCGCATGTGGAAATGGGGCGCCTGGAAGAGAACGGGTTTTTGCTGCTGATGCGCAATTGCCATGACAGCGGCCAGCTGATCCACCTGGCGCGCAGGGTCCAGGCCGCCCTGGCGCGGCCGGTGGTGCTTAACACCACACTGGAGGGTGATTTGGTAGGGAACCAGCAGACGCGCTGGGTTGCCGAGGTCGGCCTTGGCGTGCTGCGGGTCTCCAAATCCGATGCGCGCGCCTCTTCGGCAGTGAGCATAGGGCGAGGCATGTCGCGCACCGCGCTGAGCTACCCGAGCCGCATTGCGTGGTTTGACGAGACCAGTGGGGAAGCCGTCGACTTGCCTGTGCTGGCGGCCTGATCGCGGCGCCATAACCATAGCCGGTCCGCTGCGGGCTGGAACACCCGATAATTGAGCGCTCTGGCAGCGCTGCTGCCGCTTTTATCCTGCTCTGCTTGCCTTTTTCTTCGCCTCCATCCTTGTCTCCCCTCGCCATTACCTTTCCAGAGTCGCTGCCCGTTTCGGGCAAACGCGACGAAATCACCGCCGCCATGGCGGCCCACCAGGTCATCATTGTCTGTGGCGAAACTGGCTCGGGTAAAACCACCCAACTGCCCAAGATTGCGCTGGCCATGGGGCGCGGCAAGCTCAATTACCCGGCCGGACAGGGCCGCCTGATAGGCCATACCCAGCCGCGCCGTATTGCCGCGTCCAGCGTGGCCAAGCGCATCGCGGAGGAGTTGAAAACGCCGCTGGGCGACGTGGTGGGCTACAAGGTGCGCTTCCAGGACCGTCTGAGCCGCGACGCCTCCGTCAAGCTGATGACCGACGGTATTTTGCTGGCCGAGACGCAGACCGACCCGCTGCTCAAGGCCTACGACACCATCATCATCGACGAGGCCCATGAGCGCAGCCTGAACATCGACTTTCTGCTGGGCTACCTGCGCCAGCTGCTGCCGCGCCGGCCCGACCTCAAGGTGGTCATCACCTCGGCGACGATTGATGCGCAGCGGTTTGCGGATTACTTTGCTTCTGCCGCCCCGGCGCCGGGCCGCCCCAAGCCGGGCGACGCCCCCTCGGGGGGCAGCGACGACGCGCAGCGCGGAGCGTGGGGGTCAAAAATTCCGGCGCCGGTCATCATGGTGTCGGGCCGCATGTTTCCCGTCGAACAGCGCTACCGGCCGTTTGAGGAGTCACGCGAGCACGACCTGAACGATGCAATTGCTGACGCAGTCGACGAGCTCTGGCTGAGCCCGCACAGCGCAGGCGACATCCTGGTTTTCCTGCCCGGAGAGCGCGAGATCCGCGAGGCGGCTGACCACTTGCGCAAGCACCTGGCGCACCAGCCGCTGACGCGCAACGCCGAGGTGCTGCCGCTGTTCGCGCGCCTGAGCCAGGCCGAGCAGGACCGCATTTTTGACGGCCACAGTGGGCGGCGCATCGTGCTGGCCACCAACGTGGCCGAAACCTCGCTGACTGTTCCGGGCATTCGCTACGTGGTGGATGCGGGCACGGCGCGCGTCAAGCGCTACAGCTTTCGCAACAAGGTCGAGCAGCTCATGGTGGAGCCGGTGTCGCAGGCCGCGGCCAACCAGCGTGCAGGCCGCTGCGGCCGGGTGGCCGATGGCATTTGCATACGCCTTTACGACGAAAAGGACTTCCAGGGCCGCCAGCCTTTCACAGACCCTGAAATCCTGCGCAGTTCGCTGGCTTCGGTGATTTTGCGCATGAAGGCGCTGCACCTGGGCAATGTGGAAGAGTTTGCCTTTATCGAGCCGCCGCAGCGCCGCGCCATTGCCGACGGCTACCAGCTGCTGGCCGAGCTGGGCGCGGTGGACGAAGACAACGAGCTCACCGGCGTCGGCCGCACGCTGGCCAAACTGCCGCTGGACCCCCGCGTGGGCCGCATGATTCTGGAAGCCAAGGACCGCAACGCGCTCGACGAGGTACTGGTGATCGCCAGTGCGCTCAGTGTGCAGGATGTGCGCGACCGCCCCATGGACAAACAGGCCCAAGCCGACCAGCAGCATGCCAAGTTCGATGATGAGAAGAGCGAGTTCAGTGGTTACCTGAAGCTGTGGAAATGGCTGGGCGACGCGCGTGGCGGCCACGGCACCGACCATAAACTGTCAAACCGCCAGTATGAGAACCTGCTGCGCGAGAACTACGTCAATATCCGCCGCGTGCGTGAATGGCGCGACATCCATTCGCAGCTGCATACGGTTGTGGGCGAACAGAAATGGGTCCTGAACGACAAGCCTGCCAGCTATGAGCAGCTTCATTTATCGATGCTGTGCGGCCTGCTCGGCAACATCGGCTGCAAGAGCGACGAGGAAGACTGGTACCTGGGTGCACGCGGCATCAAGTTCTACCGCCACCCCGGCGCACGCCTGAGCAAAAAGCCGGGCCGCTGGATTGTGGTGGCCGAGCTGGTGGAAACCACACGCCTTTTTGGCCGTGGCATTGCCAACATTGACCCGGCCTGGATAGAACAGGTGGCTGGGCATCTTTTAGCCAAGCAGCTGCTGGACCCGCACTGGGAGAAAAAGGCTGCGCAGGTGACGGCGCTGGAGCGTGCCACGCTTTACGGCCTGGTGGTCTATAACGGGCGGCGCGTCAATTTCGGCCGTGTCGACCCGGTCACGGCGCGCGAGATATTCATCCGTGAAGCACTGGTGGCCGGGAACTGGGACACCAAGCTGCCTTTCCTCGCGGCGAACCTGAAGCTGATCCAGCAGGTGCAGGATCTGGAACACAAAGCCAGGCGCCAGGACGTGCTGGTGGACGAGGAACTGATCTACGCTTTTTATGACCAGCAACTCCCGGCTGACGTACACAGTGGTGCAAGTTGCGAACATTGGTACAAGGAGGAAGTCAAAAAGCAGCCGCAGCTCCTGCTCTTGACGCGTGAAGAACTGATGCGGCATGAGGCTGCCGGCATCACTACGCAGTCGTTTCCCAAGACACTGCGAATGGGTGGTGTGGATTGCTGGGTCACTTACCTGCACGAACCCGGCGACGCGCGCGATGGCGTGACGGTGGATGTGCCGCTGTTCGCTCTCAACCAGGTCAATGAAGAGCGCTGCGAGTGGCTGGTGCCGGGCATGCTCAAGGACAAGGTGCAGGCGCTGATCAAGACGCTGCACCAGCGCCCGCGCTCGCGGCTGGTGCCCTTGCCCGAGACGGCCACGCGTATGACGGAGCAACTGTTGCAACCCGAGGTGTTCGGCAGCGGCTCGCTGACCGATGCGGTGCTCAAGCTGGTGCGCGATGCGACCTCGCTGGACGTCAAGCGCAATGACATGAAGCTGGATATGCTGCCCCCGCACCTGTTCATGAACTTCCGCGTGGTCGACGAGCACGGGCGCCAGCTGGGCGCGGGCCGCAACCTGGGCGCGCTCAAGGGCGAACTGGGCTCGCAGGCACGGGGTGCCTTCCAGGCGCTGGCGGGACTCAAAAACCTGGCAAAAGCACCCGAGTCTGAGGCCGAAAAGACGGTATCCACCGAAAATTCAGTATCAAATCGGCCTCCGGCCCAATCAGGACGTGCGCAAGCAGCTCCTGAAAAGATAGCACCCAGAGCGCCGGAGCGCTACACCAGCTGGAGCTTTGGCGAGTTGCCGGAGCTGATGGAAATCCGCAAGGGTTCGCAGACGCTGATAGGGTTTCCGGCGCTCATTGATTTGGGCGATGCGGTGACGATCGAGGTGTTTGACGAACCCGACGTGGCGGCCGCGAAGCACCGCGCCGGCTTGCGCCGGCTGTTCTCCCTGCAAATCAAGGATGCGCTGAAGTACCTGGAAAAGAACCTGCCTGAACTTCAGAAAACGGCCACCAGCTACATGCTGGTGGGCCGTGCCGCCGACAACTCTGGCGGCGGTACGCTGGAGGAATTGCGCGAGCAGATCATCGAAGTGGCGCTGGACCGTGCCTTTTTGCTCGACCCGTTGCCGACGCACGAAGCCGAGTTCAAAAAACGCATCGACGATGGGCGAGGGCGCCTGACCTTGATTGCCAGCGAGGTGGCCCGGCTGGCTGCCGGCATCCTGACCGAGTTCGCTGTGGCCCAACGCAAGATCAAGGACACGAAAAATGCCGCCGAAGCCGCGGCAGATGCCGCCCAGCAACTGCAGCGCCTCGTACCCAAGCGCTTTCTGACGGCCACACCTTATGGGCAACTGCAGCATTTCGCACGCTACCTCAAGGCCATCACGTTGCGGCTGGAAAAATGGCGCGCCGACCCGGCACGTGATGCCGCACGGATGACCGAGTTGCGACCGCAGGAGCAGCGTTACTGGCGGCTGGTGGCTGAGCGAAAAGGCGCGGTGGATGCGCGCATGCAGGAATTCCGCTGGTTGCTGGAAGAGCTGCGTGTGAGCTTTTTTGCGCAGGAGCTGCGCACACCGCAGCCGGTCAGCATTAAGCGGTTAGAAAAGGTCTGGGCTCAGCTCAATAGCTGAGTCCAGACCTTTCGGCGAAGGCTAACAACTGCCGAAGGCTTGTTATGCCGCCGCTAAAAAGCGTGGCAGCAACTGAATAGTTGAAACAGGCTTGTGAGATGGGAGCGCAAAAAAATGGCCTTGCAATGCAAGGCCATTTTTCCTGGTGAATCACCAACGGAAGGTGCGGACTAGATGCGTCCCATCAGCAGCAGGATGACCAGGATCAACACCACCAGGCCGACACCCCCGCTGGGCCCGTAACCCCAGCTGCGGCTGTGGCCCCAGGTAGGCAAAGCGCCGACCAGGATAAGAATAAGAACGATCAGCAGGATAAGGGATAGGGACATTTGAAGCACTCCTTGTTATGTGAAGTGATTCTTTCCCGGTGCGGGGCGCAAACAAGCAGGATGAACGCCTGTCCAGCCGTCGGCAAATACTGACAGCCTTGGCTTACATGCGAGGCTTGCCGCGTTTACAACTTGGCCAGGCGCTGCAGCGCCGTGTTCAATGTTTCGTCTTTTTTGGCAAAACAGAACCGCACCACGCGCTGGTCAAAGCCGTTGCCGTAAAACGCCGACAGGGGAATCGCCGCCACGCCGATTTCAGTGGTCAGCCATTTGCAGAACCCGGCTTCGTCCAGGTCACTCACGTCGGAGATGTCCACGCACTGGAAGTAGCTGCCTTCGCTGGGCAACAGCTTGAAGCGGGTTTTGGCAAGGCCTTCGCGAAAGAGGTCGCGCTTGCGCTGGTAGAAGGCCGGCAGGTCCAGGTAAGGCTGCGCATCGGCCATGTACGCGGCAAGCCCGTATTGCACAGGGGTATTCACGGTGAAGACGTTGAACTGGTGCACCTTGCGGAACTCGGTGGTCAGTGCTGCGGGTGCGGCCACGTAGCCGACCTTCCAGCCGGTGACGTGGTAAGTCTTGCCAAAGCTGCTGACAATGAACGCACGCGCGGCAAGGCCGGGAAAACGTGCGGCGCTTTGATGGATGCGTCCCTGGGCCGCATCGAACACCATGTGCTCATAGACTTCGTCGCTGATCAGCAGGACGTCAGTGGGCGCCAGAATGTCCTGCAGCGTGAGCATGTCGGCCTCGGTCCATACCGTGGCGCTCGGGTTGTGGGGCGAGTTGACGATGATCGCCCGTGTCCTGGATGTGATCGCTGCGGAAATTTTGTCGAAGTCGGGCCGGAAGGTACCGGGCGTGAGGGGAACGCGCACCACGACGCCACCGGCCAGCTCGATGTTGGGCACGTAGCTGTCGTAGCAGGGCTCCAGCACGATGACCTCGTCGCCGGGGTGAACGACAGCCAGGATGGCCGTGATGATGGCCTGCGTGGCGCCCGCGGTAATGGTGATCTCGGTGTTGGCGTCGTAGCGGTGACCGTAAAGTTTGGCCACCTTGGCTGAGATGGCTTCGCGCAGCGCCGGAACGCCCGTCATGGGCGGGTACTGGTTCAGGCCTTTTGTCATCGCGTCCGTGACGGCGTTGACCAACTGTGGGTCACACTCAAAATCAGGAAATCCCTGGCCCAGGTTGACAGCGCCTTTTTCAGCAGCCAGTGTGGACATCACCGTGAAGATGGTGGTGCCGACAGCGGGCAGCTTGGTTTTGAGATCTGGAGTTCGTTCGAGGATCATGGTCATGATTGGGCTGGATGTGTTTCTTTTGCAAGCGGCCGCGGCGGAACCGGCTTTGCCGGGCCGCTTGCGGCGCCCCCTGAGGGGGAGGCGGGCGAAGCCCGCCACGGGGGGGAGTCAAACCTCATAGTCATTGACACGGCCAGCCATGGCCTTGGTGATCAGGGCGCGGTCCAGCTTGTCGCTGAGCAGTTCGGCGAATTTATAGACGAAATTGCGAAGGTAGGCGCTGCGCTTAAAGGCCACGCGGGCTACGTTGATACCGAACAGCGGGCCGGCCGCGATGGCAATCAGGTCGCTGTTGGTGCCGTCTTCCTTGATGGCCATTTCTGCGACGATGCCCACGCCCAGTCCCAGGCGCACATAGGTCTTGATGACGTCGGAGTCAATCGCCTCGAGCGCAATGCGCGGCTGCAGGCGCTTGGCGGCAAACGCCAGGTCGATCTTGGTACGGCCGGTGAAAGACGGGTGGTAAGTGATCAGGGGTTCTTGCGCCAGGTCTTCCAGCGTGATGTTGTCTTTTTTGGCCAACGGATGGTCAACAGGAATGACCAGCATGTGCTGCCATTCGTAGCAGGGCAGGGTCACCAGGTCTTCGTACTGCGTCAATGATTCGGTCGCGATGCCGATTTCGGCCACCTCATCAAGCACCATGCGCGCCACCTGGTCGGGAGAGCCCTGGTGCAGGCTGACATTGACTTTGGGAAAGGCTTCACGCAGCTTGGCAACGGGCTGCGGAAGCACATAACGGGCTTGCGTATGGGTGGTGGCAATGGAGAGGGTGCCGCTGTCCTGGGCAGAAAACTGCTCGCCAATGCGGCGCAGGTTGCCGACTTCGCGCATGATGAGTTCAATGCTTTTGAGGACGTGTTCCCCGGGTTCCGTCACGCGCTTGAGGCGTTTGCCGTGCCGTGCAAAGATTTCGACGCCGAGTTCCTCTTCAAGCTCGATGATGGCCTTGGATACGCCGGGCTGCGAGGTGTGCAGGGCCTTGGCGGTCTCTGTCAGGTTCAGGTTGCGCCGGATGGCCTCCTGGACGAAGCGGAATTGGTGAAGGTTCATATCGAATTCAGGCTAATTATTGGTTTTATTATGCCTGTTTTACGCTAAAGAGGAGCCCAACCGCCGTACCGATGCGCCATGCCTCCACGGTTATGACAAGGCAATGCTGGCCATAAGTGCGGTCAATTCGCGGTATTCCCCGGCTGCAGGCAGAAGCTCGACTTCTACGCCTGGATGTGCCAACCTGACGCGTTCGACCAGCAGCGGCAAGTCTTCCCGGGCGTGCTTGCCTATACCAAAGAAAAGCGGAAACACCCTTATATGGCGGGCGCCAGAAGCTATTAAATTTGTAGCGGCTTCAGGCAATGAAGGTGGGCAGAGCTCCAGGTAGGCGCAACTGACAGGGGTGCCGGGCTCGCGGAGACGGACTTGAGCGGCAACCGCCTCAATGGGGTCGCGCCACTGCGGGTCGCGCGAGCCATGGGCAAGCAGGATGATGCCGCGCGGCGTATGGGCCAGGGACGTCATGAACGGTAGCGTCCGTTAACGCCTGAGCACCAGCCAGCCAAACGCGCCCAGCGAGACGGCCATATAAAGCAGGCCTGGCGTGGCAGCCGCAAGCCAGGGCTGCCAGTTTCGCAGGTTGCCGATATAGCCGAACACGTTGTTGAGCAGGAAGAAGCTGATGCCGATCATCACACCGGCGAACACGTAGCCGGCGATGCCGCCGGAGCGAAAGTGAAGGTAGGCAAAAGGCAGCGCCAGAATCACCATCACCAGGCAGCTGAGCGGGTAAAAGACTTTTTTCCAGAACTCTATTTCATAGCGTTGCGCGGTCTGCCCATTGGCGTCCAGGTGACGGACGTAATTGAACAGGTCAATGGTGCCCATGCGCTCAGGCTTGAGCAGCGCCACCGAAACCATTTCAGCGCTGATTTCGGTAGGCCAGCGAAAGCTCTTTAGCACTGTGCGGTTGACCTTGGCGCTGCCTCCGGGTTTGGCGGCGCTGCTGGCGCCGGCTGGAACATCAAACTCTGCGCGCGTGGCCTGGTTCAATTCCCAGGCATCGCCGGCGGTGAACGCTGCCAGCGGCGCCTGTGTGGTGGAGACGATCAATCCCTTGTTGTTGAACTCGAAAATCTGCACACCCTGCATTTCGTTGTCGGGAGTAAGCGCCCTCACATTGACCACAAAGGTGTTGTAGGCCTGCTTTTCCTTCAGCCAGGCACCGGTTTGGCCGATGGTGATCTTGTTCTGGTAGCGCGCCTTGAGCAGCTGTGCGGCCCGTTCGCTGGCAGGCGCCACATAATCGCCCACGGCGAAACTGAACACCACGAACAGCGCCCCCAGGACCAGCAGCAACTTCAGCGCGCGCCAGGGGCCGAGTCCGCTGGTGCGCAGGATGGTGTATTCGGAGCTCTGTGCCAGCCGGGCCATCACAAAGATGGTGCCGATCAGGACGGAGATCGGCAGCAGCTCGTACAAATGATTGGGAATCAGCAGGCCTACATACAACAATGCGTGCCTGATCTGGTAGATATCGGCTGCGTTGATGCCGCTGCTCTTGCCGAGGTATTGCAGTTCATCGACCAGGTCAAAAAAGAAGAACAGGGCCAGGAAGCCCAGTGCCACCAGGGCGATGGCAGCCAGCACTTCACCGTAGATCAGGCGGCGTATGGTTTTCATGCGTGGCTTTCACTGTCACGTACGGCCAGCGGTGTACGGTTGATGCGCCGGGCGGGCCGCAGCGTCCAGTTGAACTGCCGCTTGGATAGCCAGGCCAGGGCCAGCAGCAGGACGCCGCCATGCAGCGCCAGCAGGAAGTTGCTGAAACTGATGAGGCCCACAAAAATCCAGCTTTGTCCGAGGTTGACCAGGTTGTTGTAGACCACAAACGTCAGCAGCACAAAGATCATGTTGCCGCTGCGGCCACCGCGCGGATTCACGCTGGCCAGGGCCACCGCCAGCACGACAAAATTGATGGATGCCAGCGCCAGCCCCAGCCGCCACGCCAGCTCGCTGAGGTTGCCGCGGGTCGGCGCCTTGATCAGGGAGCGGGTGGACAGCAGTTTGGCTTCCGGTGCGTTTTCGGTCAGCGGATTGTTATCGCCGGTTTTGGTGCCGTACTCTTCGAAGTCGCTGATTTTGAGCGCCGATTGCCCGATCACGTTTTCCAGGCGCTGGCCGTTTTCGAGCATGAGGAACTGCGCGTCACCTCTGGCCTCGATGCGGCCCGAGCGGGCCGTGGTGATGGAACTCTTGCCCTTTTCGGTCGCAGCGATGAAGACGTTGTTGCTGGAGCGCTCGCCCGCCAGGTCGCGGTCGATGAAGAAAACCCGGTTGCCGCTGGAGGATTCCTGGAACTGGCCAGGGGCAATGCGGTCAAGGTCGCCGCGCTGCTCATAGCGGCTTTGCATGTCTTTGGTTTGCTGGTTGGTCCAGGGCCAAACAAAAAGAGCCATCAGCGTGATGACCAGCAGGACAGGCCATGCAAAACGGAAAAGCGGCCGCAGAAAACCCGACAGGCCCTGACCGCTGGTGAACCACACCACCATTTCGCTGTCGCGGTACATGCGCGACAAGGTACTGACCATCGCAATAAACAGCGACAGCGTGAGGATGGTCGGCAGGCGTCCCAGCGCCGAGTAGGCCATGAACAGCATGACGTCCTGCGGATTGATGAAACCGCGCGATGCCTGGCCCAGGGTGCGGATCAGAACAATGGTCATCACGATGGTGACCAGGACCACCAGCGTGGCCCCAAAACTGCGTGCCAGCTCTTTGCGAATCGTGGATTGGAATAACATTGACTGAATATCTGCCTTGGCTTCGTTTTATTTTTTGTTTTACTTTGGTTTATTTACCAGACCCTGAATTATGGACTTTGAACTCAAAACACTGACACCCACCCGTATTTGCAGTGAAAAAACCGACGCGCTGCTGGTTCTCGTACCCCAGGATCCGGGCTCCGGCAATGACCCTCTTTCTGTGCTCGCATCGCTGGCGATCAAGTCGGGGGACTTTGAGGCCAAGCCGGGCAAGCTCCTGAGCACGTACCGCGCCCCCGGCATCACTGCCAGGCGGGTCGTATTGGCGGGCGTCGGGGATGCCAGCGCCAAAAACGTTCGTACCGCCGTCAGTGCCGGCCTGGGCGCCCTGAAGGCTGCGAACGTGCAGCACCTGACCATTTGCTTCGGTGCCGTGGGCGGTCTTCGAGCTGAAGCCGTGCGCGCGGCCGTGGTCGCTTGCGGTGATGCCACTTATACCTACGCTACCACCAAGTCCAAAGCCGCCAAGAACACAAAAGCCGGCCCCGGCAGGTTGCAACGGGTGGTGGTTGCCGTGAATGACGCCGCAAGTGCCCAAATCGCGCGACCCGGCATTGACAAAGGCGCAGCGCTGATCAAGGGCATTGAATTTGCCAAGGAGTGGGCGAACCGTCCGGCCAACCACGCGACACCGACGCTTCTGGCCGGCGCTGCCAGGGAACTGGGCAAGCTGCGCGGCATCAAGGTGGAGGTGTTGGGCCCCAAAGAGGTCGCCAAACTCGGTATGGGCTCCTTCATGGCCGTGGCGCAGGGTTCGGCCGAGCCGTTACGTTTTATCGTTCTGCGCTATGAGGGGGCGGCCAGGGCCGAGGCGCCCGTCGTACTCGTTGGCAAAGGCATCACCTTTGACACGGGCGGCATCTCCATCAAGCCCGCGGCCGAAATGGACGAGATGAAGTTCGACATGTGCGGTGCCGCCGGCGTTCTGGGCACCTTCCGGGCGCTGGCAGAGCTGCGGCCGGCGCTCAATGTGGTAGGCCTGATTCCCGCTTGCGAAAACATGCCGGGCAGCCGCGCCATCAAGCCCGGCGATGTGGTGACCAGCATGAGCGGGCAGACCATTGAGATCCTGAACACCGACGCCGAAGGGCGGCTGGTGCTCTGCGACGCATTGACCTACGCTGAGCGCTTCAAGCCCCGGGCGGTGGTGGACATCGCGACGCTGACCGGCGCCTGCGTGATTGCCCTGGGCGGCGTGCGCAGCGGGCTTTTCTCCAGCGACGACACCTTGGCCGAGGCGTTGTCGACGGCAGGCGAATCGTCCCTGGACCTGTGCTGGAGGATGCCACTGGATGACGATTATGCCGAAGGACTCAAGACCAATTTTGCAGATGTCGCCAACGTGGCGGGGCGTGCCGCGGGTGCGGTGACCGCGGCCAAGTTCCTGCAGCGGTTTACAGCCAGTTTTCCATGGGCGCACCTGGACATTGCCGGTACGGCCTGGAAAGGCGGAGCCGCCAAAGGTGCGACCGGCAGGCCGGTGCCGCTACTGCTGGACTACCTGCTGGACCAGGTGGTGCCTGCCAGGGCAGGGACTTCGGCCCAAGCATCGGGCAAAAAAGCCAAAACAGTTTCCAGGCGCAAATCCGCATCCAAAACCCGGGCATGACCGAAATCGCCTTTCACTTCAATGTGCCGGACAAGCTGGCCTACAGCTGCCGGTTACTTCGCAAGGCCTACCTGAGCGGCGCCAGCGTTGTGGTGACGGGGGATGCGGCGGTGCTGGCGGAACTGGACCAGTTGATCTGGAGTTTTTCGCCTGCGGAATTTGTGCCGCATTGCCGTGCGGGCGCCCCCCAAAGTACATTGGCGGCAACGCCGGTGGTGCTGGCCGAGTCGCTCAAGGACTGCCCGCATTACGGCGTACTGGTCAATCTGGGGCATGGCATTCCCGCCGAATTTGAACGCTTCGAACGTTTTATCGAAGTTGTGGCGCAGGCCGACGATGACCGTCTTGCAGCGCGAAGCCGGTGGAAGCACTACACCGACAGGGGCTATGCCATGAAACGCCATGACCTTGCGACGGCCGGGGAGGGCGCATGAACCGCCCGCCCGCACCGCCGCGGTTTGTGCCGACGCTGACGGAAGTCGTGCGGCCCATGCCTGCACCGATGCCGGCTGCGCCGCCTGAACCAGCCAGGACTGGTTTGCCGGTGCCGCCGTCTACCGCTTCTGCAGAGCTTCAGGAGCAGATGGTGCAACGCGTGCTGCAGCGGGTGAACCTGGTTCTTGAGCGGCGTTTGCGGGAGGTCGTAGGGCAACTTATCCTGGAGCACACGCAAACCCTGGTTCCACGTCTGCGCGAAGAAATTGAGGACGTTGTCCGTCAATCTGTGAGCCAGGCTTTGAAGCACGAAGCGGCACCGCCAAACACGGACGCATAGGATGCGCGAGCGGCTGTCTGCACAGATGCTTTTTCGCTGTGCCCAACCCTTGAAACACAAGTTCACATAAGGCAATCTGCTCCCCGGGTAAACCCCCTTATCGGAATTTAACCTAGGGACGTTGCTATGGTGCGGGCCCGGAAATTGCGTTATGTTCGGCCCCGTTGAGTAAAAAAATTGTTCTCAACCTTTAACGGTAATTTCCTAATCGGAGTGTTTTTTATGCAAATGAAATTAAAACTGACAGTAGTGGCTGCTCTCGCTGCAGTAGCGGGTTTTGCCTCTGCCCAAGACGCAGTGATCAAGATCGGTCACGTGGCGCCGCTGTCCGGCTCGCAAGCCCATTACGGCAAAGACAATGAAAACGGCGTGCGCATGGCCATCGAAGACCTGAACGCGCAAAACGTGGTCATCGGCGGCAAAAAGGTCAAGTTTGAAATTGTTGCTGAAGATGACGCCGCTGATCCAAAACAGGGCACCGCCGCTGCACAAAAGCTGTGCGACTCCAAAGTCGCCGGCGTGGTCGGCCACCTGAATTCCGGAACCACCATTCCCGCTTCCAAGGTCTACAACGATTGCGGCATTCCCCACGTCACGGGCGCTGCAACCAACCCCAACCTGACCAAGCCAGGCTACAAAACCACCTACCGCATCATTGCCAATGACAACGCCCTTGGCGCTGGCCTGGCTTTTTATGCTGCCGACACGCTGAAGCTGAAGAAAGTCGCCATCATTGACGACCGTACGGCTTACGGCCAGGGCGTTGCTGAAGTGTTCAAGAAAACGGCCCTGGCAAAAGGCATGACCGTGGTTGACGAGCAGTTCACCACCGACAAGGCTACCGACTTCATGGCCATCCTGACCGCCATCAAGGCCAAAGCACCTGACGCGATCTTCTTCGGCGGCATGGACCCACAAGGCGGCCCAATGCTGCGCCAGATGGAACAACTCGGCATGGGCAACGTCAAGTACTTCGGCGGCGACGGCATCTGCACCGCAGAACTTGCCAAGCTGACTGCAGGCGCCAAGACCATCGGCAACGTGGTTTGCGCTGAAGGCGGCGCATCGCTGGCCAAAATGCCAGGCGGCGAAGCCTGGATGAAGCGCTACGAAGCCAAGTATCCGAAGCAGTTCCAGGTTTACAGCCCGTACACCTATGACGCGACCTTCGTTCTGGTTGATGCCATGAAGCGCGCCGGATCCTGGGATCCAAAGGTTTACACCCCTGAGCTGATTAAAACCAATTTCAAGGGCGTGACCACCACGATCGCTTTTGAACCCAATGGCGAACTGAAGAACCCCGCTATCACCCTGTACGTCTACAAAGACGGCAAGAAGTCTGCTCTGAACTAATCGTTCACCGCAAACAAAAAAGCCACCGCAAGGTGGCTTTTTTTTGCCCGGCAAAAACCCGGGAAGACCGGAAATGAGGCGCCGAAAGTGGAGCGGGCACAAAAAAGCCCAGCAAGCTGGGCTTTTAGGAGTTTTTGCCACCGTGTGGAAACTCACGGCGACGAGACTGTTTGGCGGAAGAGGCGGGATTCGAACCCGCGGTAGGTTTAACCCTACGCACGCTTTCCAGGCGTGTGACTTAAACCGCTCATCCACCCTTCCGCGAAGCCTTCGATTATAGCAGTGCTGCGAACAGACGGAGGCAGGAATTGCACCCGAAGCGCAACAGGCTCAGTGGAGTGCGTCCTGGAACCGGTGCTTTTCCAGCTGGGCCAGGGAGACGAATTCCAGCGCCTTGCTGTGCGTCGACTCCAGCACGACAGGCGGTGCAAAGCCGGCCTCCAGCGCTTCGCGCCACCGGTTGGCACACAGGCACCAGCGGTCATTCGGCTGAAGGCCCGCAAAGCGGTACACAGGCTGCGGCGTGGAAAGATCGTTGCCGCGGCTGGCGGAAAAAGCCAGAAATTCACGCGTGACGCGAACGCATACCAGGTGGGACCCCGCATCCGACGCATCCGTGTTGCAGCAACCGTCCCGAAAATAGCCGGTCAGCGGGTCATAGGAGCAGGGCACCAAATCCGTGCCCAGTACGTTTTTTGCGCTCATGGTCTTGCCTGCGAAAAGCCCGTCGTTATACCTTGTTGGCCTGCACCATTTTCATGGCCGAGCTGATGAGCGCACCGACTTCAGTCATGTTGCTGGGCACGACCAATGTCGTTTTGGCGTCCTTCGCCACCTTCGAGTAGGCCTCTACCGCCTGCTGCGCAACCTTGAGCTGCACGGCTTGTTCACCGCCAGGTTGGCGGATGGCAGCGGCCACCAGCTCAATGGCTTTGGCGTTGGCGTCGGCCACAGCCATGATGGCGGCGGCTTCGCCCTGGGCGTTGTTGATGGCGGCCAGCTTTTCCCCTTCGGAGCGGGCAATGAATGCCTCGCGCTCACCGGTGGCAATATTGATCTGCTCCTGGCGGCGGCCTTCAGAGGCGGCGATCAGCGCGCGTTTTTCCCGCTCGGCAGTGATTTGCGACTGCATGGCGTGCAGGATTTCCTTGGGCGGCGTCAAATCCTTGATTTCATAGCGCAGCACCTTTACGCCCCAGTTCAGGGCGGCTTCGTCAATGGCGGCAACGACCTGCGCATTGATGATGTCGCGCTCTTCAAAGGTTTTGTCGAGCTCCAGTTTGCCGATCACCGAGCGGAGCGAGGTTTGGGCCAGTTGTGTGACGGCCACGATGTAGTTGGATGAGCCGTAGCTGGCCCGCATCGGGTCCGTGACCTGGAAATACAGGATGCCGTCGACCTGCAGCTGCGTGTTGTCGCGGGTAATACAAACCTGGCTGGGGACGTCGAGCGGGATTTCTTTCAGGCTGTGCTTGTAGGCGACGCGGTCGACAAAGGGAATCAGCCAGTTCAGGCCGGGGGTCAATGTGCCCGCGTATTTTCCGAGGCGCTCCTTCACCCAGGCGTTTTGCTGGGGTACGACCTTGATGGCGCGGATGACGAAGATCATCGCGACGATAAAAATGACCAGTGCTACATAAGACGACATGCTGACTCCCTCAGGTTTTTTCTACGATTAATTTGCTGCCAATGACTTCCCGGATGCGGTGGGTTCCAGCAGAAGGTGTTCCGCCTTCCGCCTGAACCACAGCCCATTGCGCGCCGCGGTAGCGGACCTGCGCCGTGCCGTCCGCCTGCCAGGCGTCCACCTGCACGGTTTCGCCGACATCCATGTTGACGTCCGGGTTGGTGCCTGCCGGCAGCTCCCTGGGCCCGCGGCTGCGAACAAGGTGGCAAATGCTCACGGTGGCCGAGCCCACGACGGCCGCTGCAATAAGCTGCATGGACGTCGAGGCGCCCAAATGCGCGGCAATGGCCGCCGCTGCAATGCCCAAAGCCACCATCAGCAGGTAAAACGTTCCCGTGGCCAGCTCCACCGCCACTGCGGCCCCCGCCAGCAGCCACC
Source organism: Polaromonas sp. P1_E12 (assembly GCF_056405975.1). NCBI lineage: Bacteria > Pseudomonadati > Pseudomonadota > Betaproteobacteria > Burkholderiales > Comamonadaceae > Polaromonas > Polaromonas sp. P1_E12. Next base: position 1,134,136 of record NZ_JBFUBB010000001.1, read on the forward strand.
AAATAGTCGATTCACTCATGCATCCTCCTTTTGTCGGTCATCCGCTACATTTTGGGGCAATTAGACCCCAAGACAAGCGTAGCGCAACAATATGTCCTTACACTTCGCTGCTTGGAAAAAGCTTCCTCTCACCGCCCGGGCTCAACCTGTCTATGCCCTCTGAGCGTTTCCCATGCCCTCCGACAGGTTCAGGGCGACCATGAACTCCAGCCCAAGCCATGAAATTCCGTTTTCCCATTGTCATCATTGACGAAGACTTCCGCTCCGAAAACACTTCCGGACTGGGTATTCGAGCGCTGGCCCAGGCCATTGAAACCGAGGGCTTCGAGGTCCTGGGGGTGACCAGTTACGGTGACCTCTCGCAGTTCGCCCAGCAGCAAAGCCGGGCTAGCGCCTTCATTTTGTCGATTGATGACGAAGAGTTTTCGCCGGGCCCCGACCTCGACCCGGCCGTGCTCAACCTGCGCACCTTTATCGAGGAAGTACGCCGCAAGAACCTGGATGTGCCGATTTACGTCTATGGCGAGACCAAGACCTCGCGCCACATCCCCAACGACATCCTGCGTGAACTGCACGGCTTCATCCACATGTTTGAGGACACGCCCGAGTTCGTGGCGCGCCACATCCTGCGGGAGGCCAAGAGCTACCTGGAAGGCGTGCAGCCGCCGTTTTTCAAGGCACTGCTCGACTATGCCGAAGACGGTTCCTATTCCTGGCACTGCCCGGGCCACTCGGGCGGCGTTGCTTTCCTGAAAAGCCCGGTCGGCCAGATGTTCCACCAGTTTTTTGGCGAGAACATGCTGCGCGCCGACGTCTGCAACGCGGTGGAAGAGCTAGGCCAGTTGCTGGACCACGACGGCGCGATCGGCGCCAGCGAGCGCAATGCCGCGCGCATCTTCAATGCCGACCACTGTTTCTTCGTGACCAACGGCACCTCGACCAGCAACAAGATGGTGTGGCACCACACAGTGGCGCCCGGTGACGTGGTGGTCGTTGACCGCAATTGCCACAAGTCCATCCTGCATTCCATCATCATGACGGGTGCGATTCCGGTGTTCCTGAAGCCGACGCGCAATCATTTCGGCATCATCGGGCCGATTCCGCAGAGCGAGTTTGAACCGGAAGCCATCCGCGCCAAGATCGACGCCAATCCGTTGCTCAAGGGTGTGGACAGCAGCAAGGTCAAGCCGCGTGTGCTGACGCTGACGCAGTCCACCTACGACGGCGTGCTCTACAACACCGAAACCATCAAGGGCATGCTGGACGGCTACATCGACAACCTGCACTTTGACGAGGCCTGGCTGCCGCACGCCGCCTTCCACCCCTTCTACGGCAGCTACCACGCCATGGGCAAGAGCCGAGTGCGGCCAAAAAATGCGGTGGTGTACGCCACGCAGTCCATCCACAAGCTGCTGGCCGGCATCAGCCAGGCCAGCCACGTGCTGGTGCAGGATTCGCAGAACACCAAACTCGACAGGCACCTCTTCAACGAGGCCTACCTGATGCATACGTCAACCTCGCCGCAATACAGCATCATCGCCAGCTGCGACGTGGCCGCTGCCATGATGGAGCCTCCCGGCGGCACGGCACTGGTTGAGGAAAGCATTGCCGAGGCGCTGGACTTCCGCCGCGCCATGCGCAAGATCGACGAGGAATACGGCACCGACTGGTGGTTCAAGGTCTGGGGGCCGGACAAGCTCGTCGAAGAGGGCATTGGCGAATCGCAGGACTGGATCATCAAGGGTGAATCCCGCAGTGCCAAGACGGCCAAAAACGGCGCCAACAACTGGCACGGCTTTGGCCAGATGGCCACCGGTTTCAACATGCTGGATCCGATCAAGTCCACCATCGTCACGCCCGGCCTTGACCTGAACGGCAAGTTTGCCAAAACCGGCATCCCGGCCAGCATCGTGACCAAATTTCTGGCCGAGCACGGCGTGATCGTCGAGAAGACCGGCCTCTACAGCTTCTTCATCATGTTCACCATCGGCATCACCAAGGGCCGCTGGAACACGCTGCTGACGGCGCTGCAGCAGTTCAAGGACGACTACGACAAGAACCAGCCGATGTGGCGGATCCTTCCGGAGTTCTGCCAGAAGTACCCCAAATACGAGCGCATGGGCCTGGCCGACCTGTGCCAGCATATCCATACGCTGTATGCCAAGTACGACATCGCTCGCCTGACCACAGAGGTCTATCTGAGCGACCTGGCCCCCGCCATGAAACCCAGCGACGCCTACGCCCACATTGCCCATCGCACGACGGAACGGGTTGAAATCGACCACCTGGAAGGCCGCATCACCGTGGGCCTGGTCACGCCGTACCCGCCGGGCATTCCGCTCCTGATACCGGGCGAGGTGTTCAACCGGAAAATCGTGGACTACCTGAAGTTCTCGCGCGAGTTCAACGCCCAGTGCCCAGGCTTTGAAACAGACATCCACGGCCTTGTGGAACAGGTGGATGCCAAGGGCAAGACGCGCTACTACGCGGATTGCGTCAAACGCTAGGCAGGAATAAACGGGTACTTTCGTTTGCTATAGTCCCTCCCATATTTATTGGGAGGCGGCATGTTCAAGACGATTCTCTTCGGAGTGCTCGGCGTCATCGTCGGCGCAGTGTTCCTGCGCGTGCAGGCCAGCGGAGACAGCGAGTTGCGGCTCCTTATGGCCAGCGGCAAGACGGCGGTGGTCGAGCCGATCAAGGAGTACAAGAGTTTTTCCCGCAGCGGCCAAACCATCTACACGGCAGAGCTCAAATTCCGCACCGAAGCCGGGCAACCCATGGTGATCAAGCGCTCGTTCCCTGAGGCCGTGCTGAAGGATTTCGCGGCGGGCAAGCCGGTGAGCATCTACTACATGCCAAATAACCCGAGCCAGGTGGGGTTTGCGCAGGAAGCCGGCGGATCATCCTTCCTCAAGTGGGTGGGCTGGTTCTTCGTCATCGCCAGCCTGGGCTACACAGGCCTCGGCCTGCTGGCGAGCCAGAAAAAATAAGGCCGCCTCCCCGGAGCGTTTGCTATATTTTTTGTAGCTGGGGGCGCATGACTAGGGGGCGCCACAGGCCATTTTTCCCACCAGGTGCGTTGGGCGCAAGGCCGACTCACGTTGGTTGCCGGCGGCGCGCCGGCTTGCAGGCCCACCTTTAAAGCCGCTGGTCTTCCCGTACCCGCATGAAGCTGGCAAACCGGGGCAGGCCACTGTCATTGAGTCCGCGAAAGCGGTAGGTGACGGTGCTGCCGACGGGCGGTGGATTCTGGCGCTGCTCATCGTTGAGCCCGGTGCCCAGCTTGAAGCGCCGCCCTGGTTTGCCGTCGGCACCGGGCATTTCCACCAGCAGCGCGCCCAGCATGCCGGCGTACTTTCCCTTGCCGGGAACATGCGCCACCACGCGGGCTTCGGTGTCTTCGTGGGTCTTGACCTTGAGCAGGTCGTCGTTGCGTGCGCTTTTGTAGAAAGACGCGCCGCGGTGCAGCATCAGGCCTTCGCCGCCGCGCTTCACGGTGGTGGCCAGTAACGCCTGCAAGGCGGCGTGGCTTGCCACCTTCGATTGCGCCACGGCCTGCACCCAGGGCTGGTCGATGCGGCTCACCACGCCATTGAGGGCCGGGATCCGCTCGCTGAACGGGCCGCCTTGCGCGGGCAAATCAAACACCATGAAGCGCATGGCCCGCCAGGCAGCGTCGTCCGGGGTTTGCTGGCGCACGGTAGACACCGCCCTGGCAAACTGGCCACGGCCCGCCCACAGCTCGCCGTCCAGGGGTGTTTTGGGCCAGCCTGCGGTAAACCAGGCCGGCGCGGCGATGCGTTCACCCCCGCGCGTGAGCAGCTGTTCTCCGTCCCAGTAGCCGCGCACGCCGTCGAATTTTTCGCTGACCCAATAATCCTGAAGGGAGACGCCGGGTTGGTACACCTTGGCGAGCATCAGCGGCGGCGCTTGCGCAGCTGCGGATGCCGAAAGCACCGGAAGCGCTGGTGCCAGCAAGCCGGCGAGTGCCAGCAGCCAGTGAAGCGTTTTGAGGCGAAAAAAGACCGTGTTGGCCCGCTCGCCGGAGCGGGTGATGTGTTGCCGCATGGGCCTCCCTGTTTTTTCTTGACTTATAACTGTATGAATGTACAGTTTATAGTTCAAATTTGCGCGGTGCAAGCGTTCTGTGGGCGCCTGTGTTGCCCGCGCAACCCCGTCAACCATGAAGGCTGCAATGGCCATGAGAGGAATCAACTTATGACAGAAAAAAAGACTTCCAGAGGGAGTTGCCATTGTGGAAAAGTCGCGTTTGAGGTCGACGGCCAGCCGAGCAGCGCCCTGGCCTGCAACTGCTCCATCTGCCAGCGCAAAGGGGCGCTGCTGTGGTTTGTGCCGCATGACCAGCTCCGTTTGCTGACCCCCGACGAAAATGCCAGCAACTATCAGTTCAACAAGCATGTGATCAGCCACCGTTTTTGTCCCACCTGTGGCATTCATCCCTATGGCGAAGGAACGGACCCGGCCGGTAATCGCATTGCAGCTATCAACGTCCGCTGCCTCGAGGGAATCGATCTGGACACCATCAAGGTGACGAATTTCGATGGGCGCTCTTCCTAGTTCTTCCTAGTTCTTCCTAGCTCTTCCTGGAACCCCCGGATCCTGTATTCCCGGACCCTGGCGGACGCAATAATCTGCCACTTCGCCCGTACCCCTGGGGCCGGTATTCCCGGCCTGTATTCATTGCTGTTTGATTCCCTTGGGCCAGCCAGCCCGGCATTTTTACTGACACCATGACTTCCAGCGACATTGAAAATATCGAGCGCGCCACCGTGGCGGCTGTCTCGCCCGAGGAGCAGCTTGAAATTGAGGGCTGGCTTCTGCCCTTCGACAGCGGAACGGTCAGCCGGGCCAAAAGTGCCGTGCCCCTGCTGCATCAGCCGCCCGCCGACGGCGTGATCGATCGCATTGAAGGGCTGTACCGTGCGCGCGGCAAGCGGGCGGTCTTCCGGCTGGCCAATGAGGCCTGCTTTGATGCCTTGCGCCGCGAACTGGGCGCGCGTGGCTACACGGCAGGCAAACCGGTGCTGGTGGAAGTGGCGCAGGTCAAGTCCATGCGCGCTGTGTCGGCGCAGGCGCTGGCTGAAACAGCCAACACGCCGGACGAGGCCTGGGCCGCGTTGTTCCTGGCCGAGGGTTTTGATCCTGTGGACGGTGCCAGCCGCGTCAGGTCGCTCGGCCGCGGACGCGATTCAGTGTTTGCCAGCGTGCGCGAAGGCGGCAAGGCCATTGCGGCTGGCGCGGCGGCGTTCAGCCACGGGTGGTCCAGTGTCCACGGCATGCGAACCGACCCGGCACATCGCGGCAAGGGGTTGGCAGGCCGGGTACTGGCCGCGATGGCCGAAGCGGCCATGCAGCGGGGCATTGAGCGTGTATTCCTGCAGGTGGAAGAAGGCAATGCCGCGGCGCGGGCGCTTTACCGGCGGGCGGGCTTTGAAACGGTCTGGCGCTATGACTACTGGACCCAGGGCTGAACCTTGATCCAGACGCGGTGCGGAATTGGGTGTGTGCGGGATACTGGATGCGGCAAGGCGCTATGATTTTTATAGCTGCTCGCGCTGGCGGCTATTAGGCTAGAGCCTGCTTTATTGTTATTTTCAGGCCTGATTTGATCGAATTTGGCTGTCTTGCTGCCCCGTCTTGCCTCAAAAAAACGGCTTTGCAGCACCTGGAAGCCGTCTTTCGTGCACATATTTGGCCTCCAGACCAATAGGGTCATGCGCGAGCAGCTATCTATTTCATAGCGCGCCATGCGAGACAAGAGTGCAACTTGCCGCATGTGCGCGCCGCCCGGCAAGCCAGCCGGGCGCGAAAGCCTTCAGGCTTCGGCTGCCGGCTCGGCAATACCGCCGACCACGTGGCTGAAGCCGCCGTCCACATAGGTGATCTCGGCGCTCACGCCTGCGGCCAGGTCGCTCAACAAAAAGGCGGCGACGTTGCCGACGTCTTCAATCGTCACATTGCGGCGGATTGGCGAGGCTTCGGCAACCACGCTCAAAATCTTGCCGAAGCCCTTGATGCCGCTGGCAGCCAGGGTTTTGATCGGGCCGGCGCTGATGCCGTTGACGCGCATGCCCTTGGGGCCCAGCGATTCGGCCAGGTAGCGCACCGAGGCTTCCAGGCTGGCTTTGGCCAGGCCCATGGTGTTGTAGTTGGGCACGGTGCGCACGGCGCCCAGGTAGGTCAGCGTGAGCAGTGCGGACTTTTTGTTGAGGTAGGGCAGGGCCGCCTTGGCCATCGCCGGGAAGCTGTAGGCGCTGATGTCGTGGGCGATCTTGAAGCCCTCGCGCGACAGGCCTTCCAGGAAGTCGCCGGCGATCGCCTCGCGCGGCGCAAAGCCGATGCTGTGCACAAAGCCGTCAAACGTCGGCCAGGTTTTGGAGAGGTCGGCAAACATCTTGTCGATCTGTGCGTCGTCGCCCACGTCGCAGTCAAAAATCAGCTTGGAGTCAAAGTCGGCAGCAAACTCGGTGATGCGGTCCTTGAAGCGCTCGCCGACATAGCCGAAAGCCAGCTCGGCGCCCTGGGCATGGCAGGCCTTGGCGATGCCGTAGGCGATGGACCGGTTCGAGAGGACCCCCGTGATCAACAGTTTTTTGCCAGTGAGGAATCCGGTGTTGGTGGCCATGCAGGTGCTCCAGAGTAGGTAGTTCGCGGGGGAAGGGGGGGCAAGGGACAAGGGCGCAACGTCTGCGCGCCGGAATCTTGCCAGCTTAAGTAGTGCAGAATTGTCGCATGCGAAGTTTGCTGGTTTGGGTCCTGCTGGGTCTTTCATCACCGTCATGGGCCGCGCACGGCTATGCGCTCTGGGGAGATCTCAAGTACCCCGCGGGGTTTTCCCACTTCGACTATGTCAACCCGGCAGCACCCAAAGGCGGGGACCTGCGCCTGGTCAGCAACCTGCGTTACTCAACCTTCGACAAATACAACCCCTTCACGATCAAAGGCTCGGCGCCGGCCTATTTGTCGAGCTTCATGTTCGACACGCTGCTGACGGGGGCGATGGACGAAACCGCCTCAGGCTACGGGCTGCTGGCCGAAGACGTCGAGGTGTCGGCTGACGGGCTCACGGCCACCTTCCGCCTGCGCAAGGAAGCGCGCTTTCACAACGGCGACCCGGTGCTGGCGGCCGACGTCAAATACAGTTTTGACACCCTGATGGGCCCGCATACCTCGCCGTCCTACAAGACCGTGTTCGAAGACGTCGCAGCCTGCGAGGTGGTGGACGAGCGGACGGTGCGCTTTCGTTTCAGGAAGCCGAACCGCGAACTGCCGTTGAAAGTGGGCGGCATGGCGGTGTTCAGCCGCAAGTGGGGCATGGACGCCACCGGTAAGGCCAAGCCCTTCAATGAGGTCGTGACCGACATCCCCATTGGCAGCGGGCCTTACCGCATCGGCCCGGTGATCTTCGGCAAAGACATCAGCTATGTACGCGACAAGACCTACTGGGGTGAGAAGCTCAATGTGCGGGTAGGCACCGAGAATTTCGACACCGTCACCGTCAAGATTTACAAGGACAACACTGCCAGGCTTGAGGCGCTCAAGGCCGGCGAGTTCGACATCATGCGGTTCTTCTCGGCCGGCGACTGGGCGCGGCGCCTGACGGGCAAACGTTTTGACAACGGTGAACTCGTCAAGGGGGAATTCAAGCACAGCCTGCCCACGGGTTTCCAGAGCTATGTGCTCAATACCCGGCGTGAAAAGCTCAAGGACCCGCGCGTGCGGGAAGCTCTGGGACTGGCGATCGACTACGAGTGGATGAACCGCCAGTTGTTTTACAACGCCTACCAGCGCGTGACCGGCTTGTTCGGAAACACCGATTGCCAGGCCACCGGACTGCCGAAGCCCGAAGAGCTGGCTTTGATGGAACCCTGGCGCAAGGACATCCCCACAGCGGCATTCGGCACCATGTACGTGCCGGCGCGTACTGACGGCGACTCCTCGCTGCGCGCCAATTTGCGCCGTGCCCAGGTGCTCCTGAAGGAAGCCGGCTGGGAGGTTCGGGACGGCAAGCTGCGCAACGCCAAAGGCGAGGCTATGGTGCTGGAATACCTGGATAGCAACGAGGGCGGTGTGCGCACGATTTCGCCCTGGATACGCGCCCTCGAAAAGCTCGGCATCCAGCTCAACTTCCGGCAGGTCGACTTCGCGCTCTACCAGCAGCGCCTCGATAAATTCGAGTTCGACATCATCTCCATCGCCTACGGTGGCACCAACAACCCGGGTCAGGAGTTCGCCGACATGTTCGGTAGCAAGGCCGCCGCCACTGAGGAGTCGGGTAACTTCAGCGGAGCCGCCAATCCCGCGATTGATGCCATGATCACCAAAATGACCAGCGCCAAAACCAAGGCCGAGTTGTTGCCCGCCTGCCGTGCATTGGAACGCATCGTGGCGCACAGCCACTACCTGCTGCCGGAATGGACGGCCGGCACCCATCGCGTGGTCTATAACGCACGCCGCCTTGCCATGCCGGGCCAGATGCCACCCTATGCGCCAGGCGAGACCTGGATCATCGATACCTGGTGGGCCAAGCAATGAATACCCCCGTCGAGCAAATTGAACACCCCCGTCGGACGCTCGCTTCGCGTAGCGCCTTCCCCCCTTGTAGGGGGCGGCGCTTGCGGCCTGGCGAAGCCAGTTCCGCTGCGCCTGCTGGATTTGAGAGGGGCTGATCGACCATGTTTGCCTACATTCTCAAACGCTGTCTTTTGATGATCCCGACTTTGTTCGGGGTGTTGCTGATCACCTTTGTGGTGACGCAGTTCGTGCCGGGCGGGCCGGTGGAGCAATACATGGCCGAGGCCAAGGCCGGCCCCAGCGGTGGAGGCGGCGCCGAGGGTGGCGGCCTGAGCTACCGGGGTGGGCAGGGCGTCGACCCGAAACGCGTCGAGCAGATCAAGGCGCTCTATGGTTTCGACAAGCCGGCGCCCGAGCGCTTTTACCTGATGCTCAAGCAGTTTTTGAGCTTTGACCTTGGCAGAAGCTTCTTCCACAACAAGGAGGTCTGGCAACTGGTCAAGGAAAAGCTCCCGGTTTCCATCAGCCTGGGTTTGTGGACCTTTTTCATCAGCTACCTGGTGGCTGTGCCACTGGGCGTCGCCAAGGCGGTGCGTGCCGGCTCGCGTTTCGATTTCGTCACAACATTGCTGGTGCTGACCGGCTATGCCATTCCCGGCTTTGTGCTGGGTGTCGCGCTGCTGGTGATCTTCGGCGGCCAGTTGCAGTGGTTTCCGTTGCGCGGCCTGACCTCGCCCAATTGGGAGACTTTGAGCTGGGGTGCGCGCATCACCGATTACCTCTGGCATATCACCTTGCCGGTCACGGCCATGGTGCTGGGCAGCTTCGCAGTTACGGCCATGCTGACCAAGAACTCCTTCCTGGAGGAAATCCGCAAGCAATACGTGCTGACGGCCCGCGCCAAGGGCCTGGGTGAGCGCCAGGTGCTGTGGAAGCATATTTTCCGCAATGCGCTGATCCCCCTCATCACCGGCTTCCCGGCGGCCTTTATCAGCTCGTTCTACACCGGTGCGCTGCTGATCGAAACCCTGTTCTCGCTGGATGGCATGGGGCTGCTCAGCTATGAAAGCATCATCCGGCGCGACTACCCGGTGGTGTTGGGCACGCTCTACTTATTTACCTTGATCGGCTTGTTCACCAAGCTGATTTCCGATTTGTCTTATGTCTGGGTGGATCCGCGTGTACGGTTCGATTAACCCCCCTGAAGCCACCTCCGGCGGCCTTCCCCCCGAGGGGACGCCTCCTGCGGACGGGCAAAGCCCGGTCCGCGGCGACGCTGTACAAGAAAAGTACGTTTCCAACTCGCCCGCGCGGCGTGCGTGGAGGCGGTTCCGGCGCAACAAGCTGGGGTTTTACAGCCTGGTGGTGTTTTGCACGCTGGTGGTGCTGAGCCTGTTTGCCGAGCTGGTGTCGAACGACCGGCCGCTGCTGGTGCGTTATGAAGGCGGTTATTACTTCCCCATGGTGAAGGACTACAGCGAAAAAACCTTTGGCGGTGATTTCGACACGACCACGGATTACCTCGATCCTTATATTCAGGAACGGCTGGCGCGTGGCAGCAACTTCGCGCTGTACACGCTCAACCCCTATGGGCCCAACACACTCAATTATTTTGCGAAAGAGCCCAACCCCTCGAAGCCGACGCGCGCCAACCTGCTGGGCACCGACGACCGGGGCCGCGACCTGCTCGCCCAGCTGATTTACGGCTTTCGGGTCAGCGTATTGTTTGCGCTGGCGCTGACGGTCACCGGTGTGCTGCTCGGCATGCTGACGGGGGCGCTACAGGGCTATTTCGGTGGCAAGACCGATTTGTTGTTCCAGCGTTTCATCGAAATCTGGGGCTCCGTGCCGGAGCTCTATCTGCTGATCATCTTCAGCGCCGTTTTCGCGCCCAGTGTGGCGCTGTTGCTGATCCTGCTCAGCCTGTTCGGATGGATGGGGTTGTCAGACTATGTGCGCGCCGAGTTCCTGCGCAACCGGCAGATGGACTACGTGCGCGCCGCGCGTGCGCTGGGCGTCGGTAACCTGAGCATCATCTGGCGCCACATCCTGCCCAACAGCCTGACGCCTGTGGTGACTTTCCTGCCGTTTCGCATGAGCGGCGCGATTCTGGCGCTGACTTCGCTGGACTTCCTGGGGCTGGGGGTGCCGCCGGGCACGCCTTCGCTCGGTGAATTGCTGTCGCAAGGCAAGAACAGCATCGATGCGTGGTGGATATCGCTGTCTACCTTCGCGGTGCTGGTGATCACGCTGCTGCTCCTCACTTTCATGGGCGACGCCTTGCGCGATGCCCTGGATCCCAGGAAGGCCGACTGATGACACCACCGCTCCTTGATGTCAAAAACCTGCAGATTTCATTCGCAGGAAAATCCGTTGTCCACGGCATCGATTTTTCCATCGCACCTGGCGAAAAGCTTGCGCTGGTGGGCGAATCGGGTTCGGGCAAGACGGTGACGGCGCTGAGCCTGCTACGGCTGGCGCAAAACGCCGTGGTCGGTGGCAAGGCTGTTTTTACCGGCATCGATGCGGCAGATCGGGCTGCCAGCGGTGCGCCGCCCAGGGCGCCCGTGGATTTGCTGTCCTTGCCGGAACAGTCCTTGCGGGGGATTCGCGGCCGTGACATCGCCATGATCTTTCAGGAGCCCATGACAGCACTGAACCCCCTGTTCAGCGTTGGCAACCAGATTGCCGAAGTTCTTCAGCTAAAACAGGGTTTGACCCCCGCAGAATGTGCGCAAGAAGCTATCAAATTGCTAGCAGATACGGGCATCACCGAGCCTGAGAGACGCGCAAACTCTTTCCCGCACCAGCTTTCGGGCGGCCAGCGGCAGCGGGCCATGATTGCCATGGCGCTGGCTTGCCAGCCCAGATTGCTGCTGGCCGACGAACCCACCACGGCGCTGGACGTCACCCTGCGCGGCCAGATCCTGGACCTGCTCGGCGAGCTGCAGCAGCGCAACGGCATGGCGGTGCTGATGATCACCCACGACCTGAACCTCGTGCGCAAGTTTGCCGACCGCGTGGCGGTGATGGAAAACGGCCACATCGTGGAGCAGGGCGCCGTGGCGGAGGTTTTCGCCCGGCCCCAGCACCCCTACACGCGCAAACTGATCGACAGCAAGCCCCAGCGGGACGGGCTGGCGGCCGGCACCGGCGCGCAAGCGGGCGCGGCGCCGGCCATGCGCGCGGAAAGCCTGCGTGTGGGGTATCCGGTCTCCATTCCAGGCATACGCGGATGGTTTAAAAAAGCCGAATTTGTGGCGGTCAAAGACGCCAGCTTTCATATCCCCCCGGGCAAAACGCTGGGCGTGATCGGTGAGTCGGGATCCGGAAAATCCACCCTGGCGCTGGCCAGCCTGGGCTTGCTGCCTTTTTCAGGGCAGCTGCAGGCGGCGGGCCAGGCCTGGAGCCGGGATGCGGCACGCAACAAAGCCATCCGCCGCGCCGTTCAGGTGGTGTTTCAGGACCCGTTTTCTTCCCTGTCACCCCGCATGACCGTTGAAGCCATTGTGGAGGAGGGCCTGACGGTGCATGAGCCCAAGCTGGCTCCGGCCGGGCGGCGCGAACGGGCGCTGCAGGCCTTGGCCGATGTCGGTATGACCGAGGCCCAGTTTCCGGGTTTGCTACAACGCTATCCACACGAATTTTCAGGCGGGCAGCGCCAGCGGCTGGCCATTGCGCGCGCGCTGATCGTCAACCCCAGCCTGCTGGTACTGGATGAGCCCACCAGCGCGCTGGACGTGACCATCCAGAAACAGGTGCTGGGACTGCTGCAAAGATTGCAGCGCGAGCGTGGCCTGAGTTATTTGCTGATCACGCATGACGTCGACGTGATCCGCGCCATGGCCCACGAGGTCATGGTGATGAAGGACGGCGACGTGCTGGAGTCAGGCTCACTGAGCGAAGTGCTGGATACGCCGCGGCATCCATATACACGGGTTCTGGTCACTGCGGCTTGAACGTTGTGCATCTCCACGGCCCGGTAGAGATCACAAAAAATCTTCATAAATTACTTTAACTAAATTAAAAACTCATATGATTTAATTGATTTTATTGGATTCATAAATCTTTTTCAAGGAAGCGTGAGGAGGAGGTGTCATTTGGACTTTCACGCAGCGATGCATCCGTTTTCACTCTGCTTCTTTCTAGTGGTGACGCCGGAATGGTTAACCGAAAGGAATGTGCCCTAGCCCGCCCATCAGGCCTGTTCCAATGAGCAGGGCGGGGGCGTAACCAGAAGGATTTACATCGGCGATGCAGGCGTTCTCTAGTGCGTCAGGCACGGAAATTGTTTGCATCGAAGAGCGCAGCACGTTACAATAAGAGCTTCACGACCAAATGGGCGGGTTTTCACCGCCCATTTTTTTTGGGCGTTTGTTTTTGAACATACGGATTTAGAGCGGGTTTAAGAGACTGAATGGCATTGCAAGAGACGATTGAGCAAACTGTGACAGGGCTGGGCTACGAGCTGGTCGAGATCGAACGCACCGGCGGTGGTTTGCTGCGCGTCACGATCGACATGCCCTACGTCAAGGGTGCCGAACAGTTCATCAATGCCGAGGACTGCGAAAAAGTCACCCGCCAGCTCCAGTTTGTCCTGGAAGTCGAAGGCGCCGAATATGCGCGGCTGGAAGTCAGTTCCCCCGGCATCGACAGGCCCTTGCGCAACGAAAAAGATTTTGAGCGTTTTGCCGGTGAGTTGATCGACATCACCCTCAAGGCTCCCATTGGCGTGGCTGCCAGCGCCGGTTCTACCGTCGCGGCCAGCCGCAAGAAGTTTCGCGGCACGCTCGAGCGTGTCGTGGCCGCGGACGGCGTGGCAGGCTGGCAGATCGTGTGGAGCGACGAGCCGGCCGTCAAACCCGGCCAGAAGGTCAGTAAGAAGAAGGTTCCCGCACCGCTGCAGGCGTTGGGTTTTACCCTCGATGAGATTCAACAGGCGCGCCTCGCGCCCGTGGTTGATTTCAAGGGGCGTAAACCCAAAATAACGCCTGGTGCCGAGCCCTCCGCAGAGAATTAATTTCAAGAAATGAAGAAAGGCAGGCTTGTGAAATGAATCGCGAACTGTTGATGTTGGTTGATGCCATCTCGCGTGAAAAGAATGTGGAACGTGACGTCGTTTTTGGCGCCGTCGAGCTCGCGCTCGCCTCGGCCACCAAGAAGGTCTACGAAGGCGAAGTGGACATCCGCGTAGCCGTCGACCGTGACAGCGGCAATTACGAAACCTTCCGCCGCTGGCTGGTGGTGCCTGACGAAGCCGGCTTGCAGAACCCTGAAGCCGAAGAGCTGGTCAGCGACGCACGCGACGAAATCGCCGACATCGAAGAAGGCGACTACATCGAAAAGCCGGTGGAAAGCCTGCCGATCGGCCGTATTGGCGCGCAAGCGGCCAAGCAGGTCATTCTGCAGAAAATCCGCGACGCCGAGCGCGAAATGCTTCTCAACGACTTCATGTCGCGCGGCGACAAGATTTTTGTCGGCACCGTCAAACGCATGGACAAGGGCGACATCATCGTCGAATCCGGCCGTGTGGAAGGCCGCCTGCGCCGTTCCGACATGATCCCGAAGGAAAATCTGCGCTCCGGCGACCGCGTTCGCGCCATGATCATGGAAGTGGACACGACCTTGCGCGGCGCGCCCATCATCCTCTCGCGCACCGCGCCCGAGTACATGATCGAGCTGTTCCGCCAGGAAGTCCCTGAAATCGAACAAGGCCTGCTGGAGATCAAATCCTGCGCCCGTGACCCCGGTTCCCGCGCCAAGATCGCCGTGCTGTCGCATGACAAGCGTGTCGACCCGATCGGCACCTGCGTCGGCGTTCGCGGCACCCGCGTCAACGGCGTGACCAACGAACTCGCCGGCGAGCGCGTGGACATCGTGCTGTGGAGCGAAGACCCGGCCCAGTTCGTGATTGGTGCATTGGCCCCGGCCAACGTGTCGTCCATCGTGGTCGACGAAGAGCGTCACGCCATGGATGTCGTCGTCGACGAAGAAAACCTGGCGATTTCGATCGGCCGCGGCGGCCAGAACGTGCGCCTTGCCGCCGAGCTGACCGGCTGGAAGATCAACATCATGACGGCCGATGAGTCTGCGCAAAAGCAGGCCACCGAGACCGATTCCAGCCGCAAGCTGTTCATGGAAAAGCTCGACGTGGACGAGGAAATCGCCGACATCCTGATCTCCGAAGGCTTCACCAGTCTCGAAGAAGTGGCCTATGTGCCGCTGCAGGAAATGCTGGAGATCGAGTCCTTCGACGAAGACACCGTCAATGAGCTGCGCACGCGCGCCAAAGATGCGCTCTTGACGATGGAAATCGCCAAGGAAGAAAATGCCGAAGGCGTGTCGCAGAACCTGCGCGACGTCGAAGGCCTCACGCCAGAGCTGATCGCCAAACTGACAGAAGCGGGTATCCATACCCGCGACGACCTGGCCGATCTGGCCGTGGACGAACTTACCGATATCACCGGCCAGTCTTCGGACGAAGCCAAAGCCCTGATCATGACCGCACGCGCCCATTGGTTTACCGATGAACCCGCTGCCGCTGACACCCCTGCACCTGCAGCGGCCCAAGAGCAATGATCATGGAGGCCAGCAGGAAAAAAACATATGTCCAGTACCACTACCGTCGCTGAATTCGCAGCTGAACTCAATAAATCTCCCGCCACCCTGATCGAGCAATTGACCAGCGCGGGTGTCGCCAAGGCGCAAGCCAGCGACCCCTTGTCCGAAGCGGACAAGCAGAAGCTTCTCGGCTATCTGCAGGCCAGCCATGGCACCGTCACGGCCGAGCGCAAGAAGATCACCCTGGTGAAAAAATCCACCAGCGAGATCAAGCAGGCCGATGCCACCGGCAAGGCACGCACCATCCAGGTGGAAGTGCGTAAAAAGCGTACCTTTATCAAGCGTGACGACGGCTCCGACCAGCCTGCGGAAGAAGTGCAGCCTGAAGTGGCCGCTCCGCCGGCACCTCCCGTCATTGACGATGCCGAGCTGATTCGCCGCGAAGAAGAAGCCAGCCGCCACGCAGAACTGCTGCGCCGCCAGGAGCAGGAGCTTGCTGAAAAACGCCGTCTTCGCGAAGAGCAGGACGCCAAGGATGCTGCGCGCGAGCAGGAGCGCCTGGCCGCCGAGCAAACCGCCCAGGCGGCCGCCGCGGCTGCCGAGGCTGTGGTCAAAAAGGCCAAGCCGGCCGGAAAAGCCAAGGACGCTGCACCGGTAACGGCCGAAGCCACCAAGGCCGCTGAAACCGCTGCGGCCGTACAGGCCACGAAGGCTGCCGATGCCGCGGCTGCCGCTGCAACTGCCAAGGCCAAAGCCACCGCCGAATTCCAGGCCGACGCGGCGAAGGCGCAAGAGCTCCAGGACCGCCGCCGCAAGGCTGAAGCAGAAGCTGCCGGCATTCGCGCCATGATGTCCGCGCCCAAGCGCGTTCTGGTGCCCCACGTCGATCCCAAAGCCGCCATCAAGGGCACGCTGCACAAGCCGGCCGGCGCGCCGGGTGCCGCGGCCAAACCGGGTGCGCCGGCCGCTGCGGGTGCCCCTGGTGCCGCTGGCAAGAAGGAAGTCAAGTCGGAGAAC
Source organism: Polaromonas sp. P1_E12 (assembly GCF_056405975.1). Classification (NCBI taxonomy): domain Bacteria; kingdom Pseudomonadati; phylum Pseudomonadota; class Betaproteobacteria; order Burkholderiales; family Comamonadaceae; genus Polaromonas; species Polaromonas sp. P1_E12. The sequence goes on from NZ_JBFUBB010000001.1 coordinate 1,150,252, forward strand.
CTGTCTTCGACATGGAAGGACGACGCCGCCAAGAAGAAGGGCATTCCAAGCCGTGGCGCACCCGTTGTGCCCGGCCGTGGCAATTTCCGTGGCGGCCCGCGTGGCCGCCGCAATGACCGTGAAGCACGTCCGGAATCCACCTTCGTGGCGCCGACCGAATTCAAGGTCATTGAAGTGCACGTGCCTGAGACGATCACCGTGGCCGAACTCGCGCACAAGATGAGCGTGAAGTCATCGGAAGTGATCAAGCACCTGATGAAGCTTGGCCAGATGGTCACCATCAACCAGCCGCTGGACCAGGACACCGCCATGATTGTGGTGGAAGAAATGGGCCACAAGGCCGTGACGGCTTCGCTGGACGACCCGGAAGCCTTTGCCGACGAAGACGTGCAAGGCCAGCAGGCCGAGTTGTTGCCGCGTGCGCCGGTTGTGACGGTCATGGGTCACGTCGACCATGGCAAGACCTCACTGCTCGATTACATCCGCCGCGCCAAAGTGGCCTCCGGCGAAGCGGGCGGCATCACCCAGCACATTGGTGCCTATCACGTGGAAACCCCGCGCGGCATGGTGTCCTTCCTGGATACCCCGGGCCACGAGGCGTTTACCGCCATGCGTGCCCGCGGCGCCCAGGCGACCGACATCGTGATTCTGGTGGTGGCGGCCGACGACGGCGTGATGCCGCAGACCAAGGAAGCCATCAAGCATGCCAAGGCGGCCGGTGTTCCCATCGTGGTGGCGATCAACAAGATCGACAAGCCTGGTATCAACATGGAGCGCGTCAAGGGCGAGCTGGTCACCGAAGAAGTGATTCCCGAAGAGTTCGGCGGCGACGTTCCGTTTGTCGGCGTCTCTGCCCATACCGGCGCCGGTGTCGATGCCTTGCTCGAACAGGTGCTGCTGCAGGCAGAAGTGCTTGAACTCAAGGCGCCGGTGGATGCACTGGCCAAGGGCCTGGTGATCGAAGCCCGCCTCGACAAGGGCCGTGGCCCCGTGGCGACCGTGCTGATTCAGGCGGGAACGCTGAAAGCCGGCGACGTGGTGCTGGCCGGTTCGACCTATGGCCGCGTGCGCGCCATGCTGGACGAAAACGGCAAGCCGATCAAAACGGCAGGCCCGTCGATTCCCGTGGAAATTCAGGGTCTGACGGAAGTGCCGCAAGCCGGTGATGAATTCATGGTCATGCTCGACGAGCGCCGTGCCCGTGAGATCTCCACCTACCGTGCCGGCAAGTTCCGCAATACCAAGCTGGCCAAGCAACAGGCCGCCAAGCTGGAGAACATGTTCTCCGATATCGGCGCCGGCGAAGTCAAGATGTTGCCCATCATCATCAAGGCCGATGTGCAAGGCTCGCAGGAAGCGCTGGCCCAGTCGCTGCTGAAGCTTTCGACCGAAGAGGTCAAGGTCCAGCTCGTGTACTCCGGTGTCGGCGGCATTTCCGAGTCCGACGTCAACCTGGCGATCGCCTCCAAGGCCGTGGTGATCGGGTTCAACACCCGCGCCGATGCCCAGGCCCGCAAGCAGGCCGAAAACAACGGCGTGGACATTCGCTACTACAACATCATTTATGACGCTGTGGACGAACTTCGCGCCGCGATGTCGGGCATGCTGACACCGGACAAGAAGGAAGAAGTCATCGGCAATGCCGAGATTCGCCAGGTGTTCAAGGTCAGCAAGATCGGCTCGATCGCCGGCTGTATGGTCACCGCCGGGGTGGTTCGCCGCACCGCGCGCCTGCGCCTTCTGCGCGAGAACGTGGTCGTCTTCACGGGCGAACTCGACTCGCTCAAGCGCTTCAAGGACGACGCCAAGGAAGTCAAGGAAGGCTTCGAGTGCGGTTTGAACATCAAGAACTACAACGATATCCAGGTTGGCGACATTCTGGAATTCTTTGAAATCAGGGAAGTGGCGCGGACACTGGAAGTCTGATCCCGGCTGGCCGGCAGCCCCTGGCTGCCAGCCTTTCCGCAGACCTCACCATTTTTTGACATGCGTAAAAAATCATCCACCCCGAATCGCGGTTTTCGCGTCGCCGATCAGATCCAGCGCGATCTGACGGAGCTGATCGCGCGCGAACTTAAAGACCCGCGGGTCGGGATGGTGACCGTGCAGGCCGTCGAGGTGACGGCCGACTATGCGCATGCGAAAGTGTTTTTCAGTGTGCTTGTCGGTGACCCGAAAGAGTGCGAAGAAGCGCTCAACCAGGCCGCCGGTTTCCTTCGCAATGGCCTCTTCAAGCGGTTGATGACGCACACCGTGCCGACGCTGCATTTCCACTTCGACCGCACGACCGAACGTGCGGCCGACATGAACGCCTTGATTGCCAAGGCGGTTTCCTCCCGCGCGCAAGACGACTGAGTTCGCGCCGTTCCCCTTGATGACAGGTTCAGGGACAACGGTGCCAACGACGCGCCCGGGCCAGCCCGTGCGTTGAGCCTGTCGGAATTTATGACGCAAACCTCTTCTCATCGCCAGAAAATCCAGCGACGTCCCGTGCACGGCGTGCTGCTGCTCGACAAGCCGCTGGGCCTGTCGAGCAATCAGGCCTTGCAGAAGGCCAAATGGCTGCTGCGCGCCGACAAGGCCGGTCACACAGGCACGCTCGATCCGCTGGCCACCGGCGTGTTGCCGTTGTGTTTTGGCGCGGCCACCAAGTTCAGCCAGATCCAGCTCGACGCCGACAAGACGTACGAAGCGGTGCTGCTGCTGGGCCAGAAAACCACCACGGCCGACGCCGAAGGCGACGTGATTGAGACCCGGCCCGTGCCCGAAATCACGCCGGCCTTGCTGGAGTCACTGACGGAACGTTTCACTGGCCCGCAAGCACAGGTTCCGCCCATGTACTCGGCGCTCAAGAAAGACGGCAAAGCGCTGTATGAGTACGCCCGCAAGGGGCAAGAGGTGGAGCGGGAAGCGCGCCACATCACGATTTTCAAGCTGAATATGGCTGCAACCCAGGACAGTCGTGCGCAAGCAGCTATCAAAATCATAGTAACCTGCAGCAAGGGAACGTACATCCGCACGCTCGGTGAAGACATTGGCGAAGCCATTGGCTGCGGCGCGCATCTCGGATCGCTCAGGCGGCTGGAGACCGGCGGCTACACGGCGCAGCAGTGCGTGACTTTGCCTGCCCTGGAAGCCATGACCGAGCCCGAGCGCGAAGCCTGCCTGCTGCCGGCGCAGTCGCTGGTGTCGGCGTACCCGTCTGTCACATTGGACGCCGACAATGCAGGGCGGTTTTTAAGTGGTTTGCGCCGCCGGGGCGAACCCGGGCAGTGGGGCGCCGATGCGCCGCTGGTGCAGGTCTATGGCACCGAGCCGCCGGCGTTCCTGGGCTCGGCCCATGTCACGGCCGACGAATTGATTCCGCAGCGTTTGCTGAGCCCGATTGAAATACAGGACATTTTGCAAGCCGCCAGAACGCCGGCTGAACGCTCCACACCCGATTTCGCTGCCACGCCCACAGGCGTTGCGGCTTCTTCTTTCCAACATTAACCCCGTACCGTTTCGAGTCTTCCTGAAAGCCAACCATGAGCCATAACCAAATCCGCAATATCGCCATCATCGCCCACGTTGACCATGGCAAAACCACCATGGTTGACCAGCTGCTGCGTCAGTCCGGCACCTTCGCCGAGCACGAAAAAGTGGTCGACACCGTGATGGACAACAACGCCATCGAAAAAGAACGCGGCATCACCATCCTGGCCAAGAACTGCGCCGTGACCTGGGAAGGCACGCACATCAACATCGTCGACACCCCGGGCCACGCCGACTTCGGCGGTGAAGTGGAGCGCGCGCTGTCCATGGTCGACGGCGTGGTGCTGCTGATCGATGCGCAGGAAGGCCCCATGCCCCAGACGCGCTTCGTGACCAAGAAGGCACTTGCCCTGGGCCTCAAGCCCATCGTGGTGGTCAACAAGGTCGACAAGCCGGGCGCCAACCCCGACAAGGTCATCAACGCCGCTTTCGACCTGTTCGACAAGCTGGGCGCCACCGACGAGCAGCTCGATTTCCCCGTGGTGTACGCCTCCGGCATCAACGGCTGGTCGTCACTCGAAGAAGGCCCGCCGAACGAGCAGTGGGGCCCCGACATGTCGGCGCTCTTCAATACCATCCTCAAGCATGTGCCTGCGCAAAAGGGCGACCCCGCTGCGCCGCTGCAATTGCAGATTTCCGCTCTCGATTTCTCGACCTTCGTCGGCCGCATCGGCGTCGGCCGTATCAGCCAGGGCACGATCAGGCCCATGATGGATGTGGTGGTCATGGAAGGCCCGGACGGCAAGGCCGTCAAAGGCCGCGTCAACCAGGTGCTGACATTCCAGGGCCTGGAACGCGTGCAGGCCACGGAAGCCGGCCCCGGCGAGATCGTGTTGATCAATGGCCTGACCGACATCGGTATCGGCGTGACGATCACCGACCCGACCAACCCCGCGCCGCTGCCCATGCTCAAGGTCGATGAACCGACTCTGACCATGAATTTCTGCGTCAACACCAGCCCTCTGGCCGGCCGCGAAGGCAAGTACGTCACCAGCCGCCAGATCTGGGACCGCCTGCAAAAAGAACTGCAGCACAACGTGGCCCTGCGCGTCAGCGAGACCGACGAAGAAGGCATCTTTGAAGTCATGGGCCGCGGCGAGTTGCACCTGACCATCCTGCTGGAAAACATGCGCCGCGAAGGCTTCGAAATGGCGGTGTCCAAGCCGCGCGTCGTGATGAAGGACGTCAACGGTGAAAAGCACGAGCCTATTGAGCTGGTCACGGCCGACATCGAAGATCAGCACCAGGGTGGCGTGATGCAGGCACTGGGCGAGCGCAAGGGCGAACTGGTGAACATGGAGCCGGACGGCCGAGGCCGTGTGCGCCTTGAGTACCGCATCCCGGCGCGTGGCCTGATCGGCTTTACCAACGAGTTCCTGAACCTGACGCGTGGTTCCGGCCTGATCTCCAACATCTTCGACAGCTACGAAGCGCACAAGGGCGAAATCGGCGGCCGTAAAAACGGTGTGCTGATCTCGATGGACGACGGTGAGATCTTCACCTACGCCCTGGGCAAGCTGGACGACCGCGGCCGCATGTTTGTGCGTGCCAATGACCCGGTGTATGAAGGCATGATCGTCGGCATCCACAGCCGCGACAACGACCTGGTGGTGAACGCCACGCGTACCAAGCAGCTGACCAACTTCCGCGTCAGTGGCAAGGAAGACGCGATCAAGATCACGCCGCCGATCGAACTCACGCTCGAATACGGCGTTGAGTTCATCGAGGACGACGAGCTGGTTGAAATCACGCCCAAGTCGGTTCGCCTGCGCAAGCGCCACCTCAAAGAGAGCGATCGCAAGCGCGCAGGCAGGTCTTAATGAGCCCCCACGCTTTTCACTTCGTGTAATGCGCTGCCCCCCGAGGGGGCCGCTGCGCCTGCGGTCCGGCAAAGCCGGTCCCGCGGCCCCTGCTGGAATGGGACAGGGACCCACCGGGTTGCGGGGTGAATCGCTGGAAACCAGGCCGCTGTGTGTGCAAACTCCAGCGGCCTTTTTAACTTTTTTGTGTACGCATAGCCGCCTGAATTGATAACAAGCCTATGAAACTCACGCATTCCAAAGCTGTTTTTTTGATGATCTTCGTGACCATGATGTGGTCGATTGCGGGTGTGGTCACGCGTCACCTCGAATCGGCCCGCAGTTTTGAAGTCACGTTCTGGCGCAGCTTTTTCACCGTGGTCTCTTTGCTGGTGATCTTGCCGCTGTGGCAGGGCGGGGCGGTGTTCACCAAAATCCGCAACGGCGGCTCGGCACTCTGGATTTCCGGCTTTTGCTGGAGCGTGATGTTCACGGCTTTCATGGTGGCGCTGACGCTCACCACGGTGGCCAATGTGCTGGTGACGATGGCGGTCAGCCCCTTCATCACGGCTTTGCTGGCGCGCGCGTTTATCGGTCACCGCATTCCCGGCCGCACCTGGCTGGCCATTGCCATGGCGGGCGCCGGTATTGCGTGGATGTACGGCGGGCAGATGGACCTTTCCAGTCACCTGGGCGGCACGCTGGTAGCCCTGATGGTGCCGCTGGCGAGCGCCAGCAACTGGACGGTGGTGCAGCACAGCCGTGCCCACGGCAAGAACATCGACCTGGTGCCTGCCGTGCTGGTGGGGGCGGTGATCTCATCGTTGGCCACCTTGCCCTTGTCGTTCCCGTTTTCCGCCACGCCACATGACGTCGGCCTGCTGGCCTTGCTGGGCCTGGTTCAGTTGGCCATCCCGTGCGTGCTGTCGGTGATGTGCGCCGGCGTTCTCAAGGCGCCGGAAGTCGCCCTGCTGGCGCTGCTGGAAGTGATTTTTGGTATTTTGCTGGCCTGGTTCGGCGCGGGTGAGGTGCCCGGCGCGAGCGTGCTGACAGGCGGCGCGCTGGTTATAGGTGCGCTGGTGGTCAATGAACTGGTCGGATGGAGGCAGCGGGCATGAATACTGTCAGTGGAAACGATGTGCTGGTCGAGCGTCGCGGCAGCGCCGGGCTCATCACCCTGAACCGTCCCAAGGCGCTCAATGCGTTGTCGCTGGCCATGATCCGCGACCTGTCCGCCGCCTTGCTGGACTGGCGCGACGACCCTGAGGTTCATGTGGTGGCGATACGCGGCACCAACAAAAAGGGCCAGCCCGGCACGCCCGAGAGCCTCTTCGGCGGTTTTTGCGCGGGCGGCGACATCCGCTTTTTCCATCAGGCGGTGTTCGCGGGCGATTCCGCGCTGGAGGACTTCTTCACCGAGGAATACGCGCTCAACCACTTGATCCACAACTATCCCAAGCCCTACATCGCCTTTATGGACGGCGTGGTCATGGGCGGCGGTATGGGAATCAGCCAGGGCGCCAAGGTGCGCGTCGTCACCGAGCACACCAAAATGGCCATGCCGGAAACAAACATCGGCCTGTTTCCGGACGTCGGCGGTGGCTACTTCCTGAGCCGCTGCCCGGGCCACGCCGGCGAGTACCTGGCACTCACGGGTGACGTGATCGGTGCAGATGAAGCCATCGGCTACGGTCTGGCGGACGTCAAGCTGGAAGCCGCCCGCCTGCCGGCACTTTGGGAAGCCCTGGGCGGCCGGGCTTTCGCATCAGCCGCTGGGGCTAAGCAGTGGATTGCTACTGAATTGATAGCTGGTAGCGCCCGTCCTGTTTCGGTTAGCGGCCATCTTGATGCCTATTTTTCACTGGCACGGGTCAAACACATCGTGGATGCGCTGGAAGCTTCAACCGACCCTTGGGCGCTGAAGACCGCCGCCACGCTGCGCAAACGTTCACCGCTGATGCTGCATGTGACACTGGAGCAAATCCGCCGCGCCCGCACCATGACATTGGCCGACGACCTGCGCATGGAGCGCGACATGGTGTACCAATGCTTTCACCTGCGTCCCGGCGCAGCCAGCGAAACGGTAGAAGGCATACGCGCGCTGGCCGTTGACAAGGACTACAAGCCGCAGTGGATGCCCGCGCGCATCGAAGACGTGAAGCCGGAAATGACCCAGGCTTTTTTCGCCAGCCCCTGGACGGCGGACGAACACCCGCTGCGCGGGCTCTGAGTCGTTTGCTCAGGGACGGGCGACGCGCCAGGCATTCATGACGTTGTCGCCGGTCTTGTCCCCGGGCTTGGCGTCCTTGACCCAGTAGTACAGCGGCTTGCCCTTTATCGCCCACTGCCGGCTGCCATCATCACGGGTGATGATGGTGTAGTCGCCCAGCGGCTGGGCTGTCGCAGTGGGCACCAGGGGCGGCCAGTTGGCCGCGCATTGGCTATTACAGACCGACTTGCCGCTACCGGCGGTGTCGCGGTCGAAGGTGTAAAGCGTCATGCCGTTGGGCCCGACCAGCACGCCATCGGCGACGGTGGCGGGATGTTTTGATGTCGTGGAGGCGCAGCCGCCCAGCAGGGCGGCGGTCAACAAGGCGGTCGTCAGGAATTTCATGGAAAAGCTCCGGTGAATAACAGCGGATGGCTGCACAAGCATAAACACCGGCAGACCCGGGCTTACTCGAAACATACTTCCACGATTCCCGGAGAAGGGCAAGCGGCGGACGCCGCGTTTTGGAGCAAGCCCTAGCGGTTGCGGGACTTCATCGCGCGCTCGACCTCGCGCTTGCCTTCACGGTCCTTGATGGTGTCGCGCTTGTCGTGCTCACCCTTGCCCTTGGCCAGGCCGATCTCGCATTTCACCTTGCCGGCTTTCCAGTGCATGTTCAGCGGCACCAGCGTGAAACCTTTTTGCTCGACCTTTCCGATCAGGCGGCGGATCTCTTCCTTGTGCATCAACAGCTTCTTGGTGCGCACCGAGTCGGGACGCACATGAGTGGACGCCGTGCCCAGCGGGTTGATCTGGCAGCCGATGATGAAGAGTTCGCCGTTGCGAATAACGACATAGCCGTCGGTAAGCTGGACCTTGCCTTCGCGCAGGGACTTCACTTCCCAGCCTTCAAGCACCATGCCCGCCTCAAAGCGCTCTTCAATCTGGTAATTGAAAAGCGCCTTTTTATTGTCGGCAATGCGCACGGCGGCCGCCGCTGCCTTGGGTGAGAGATTGGCAGAGGGCGTTGCGGCCGTTTTTTTGGAGGAGGATGCTTCTTTGGTGGCCATGGATAAAAGGTAAGGGCGAAATCTGAAAAGTACAGTGCCCGCGAAGTGGCTAATACAATTGCGCCCAGCCCTCGATTGTATGAAAACCGTTCACAAGTCCGTTTTAATCTGGTACAGCGCCGCCGAAATGTTTGGGCTGGTCACTGATGTCGCCAGGTATCCCGAGTTTCTCCCATGGTGTGACCAGGCCGCTGTGCTGGAGGAAGACGCGCGCGGCATGACAGCGAAGGTCGGCATCTCGCTGGCCGGGCTGACGCAAAGCTTCACCACCCGCAACACACACGAAAAAAACCGGAAGGTCAGCCTGAAACTGGTCGACGGCCCGTTTTCAAAGCTCGACGGCCACTGGGATTTCACGCCTGTCGGCAAGGCCGATGAAAGAGCCTGCAAGGTGGATTTCACGCTGCGTTATGACTTTGACAATGCCGCGCTGGCGGCGCTGGTCGGTCCCGTCTTCGAAAAAATAGCGGGAAGCCTGGTGGATGCCTTTGTCAAAAGGGCTGAAGACGTTTATGGCGAAGCCTGAGGGCGGCGCGCCGCTCAAAGTCACCTTGGTCTATTCAGCGGCGCCGCGGCAGGTTCGCGAGTGGGTGCTGGAGCTGGCGGCGGGCACAACGGTGGCGCAGGCGCTTGCTGCGGCCGGGCTTTTTGATGAATTCCCGGAGTTGCGGCAGGGCGGCCACCCGGTCGTCGGTATCTGGGGCCGTAAAACCACCCTGGGGCATGCGCTGCATGACCATGACAGGGTTGAGGTCTACCGCGGTCTTCGGGTGGATCCAAAGGTTGCGCGCCGCGAACGTTTCAGCCGRCAGGGCGCCAAAAGCGCCGGGCTGTTCGCTAAAAAAAGAGCGGGGGCGAAAGCCGGATATTAGCCGTGGCCGCCAGCGATGTTTGGCGAACATCGCAGAAGCTGCTTGTTATTTGCAGCTGCTATCAATGGCTTCCTGGACGCGCTTGACTTCGGCTGCGCGCTTCGTATCGTCCATAGCTTCCCGTTCACCTTTGCCATTGACGGCAGTGATGCGTACGCCCGATTGCAATGTCGCCATGTTGCGCTTTGCATTGTCACAATTTTCGGCCTTGGCTTTGGCTATTTTCTCTTCCTCGGCCTTCTTCTTGGCGGCTTCTTCTGTCTCAGCCTGCTTCTTCTTGGCCTCAAGGTCCTTGTCCTTGCCGGACAACAGCTTGGGCGCACTGGCTTTACCGGCGGGCGCAGACGCTGCCGGGGCAGCCGGATCGGCTGCACTTGGGGCGGGATCAGGGGCCGCTGCCGTTCGCGCCATGCCACCCGGTCGCTTCAGGATGTTTTTTTCCAGGATTTCGGCGGGCGGCGAACGGTCGCTGTAGACCTTGCGGCCATCTTTGTCGATCCACTGCCATTGGGCGAACGCTGTCAGCGAAAATGACCCGCAGGCGAGCGCCAGCAGGAGGGGGCGAAAAACGGATTTGAAGTGCATTTCACCAGTGTAGCGCCGTGCCGTCCGGTTTTCTTGCGGCTGAAGGGTAAAGCGGCTTTTTTACAACCACTTGGCACACAGGGGCGAAGGCCGTGAAGGGATGCTAGGGGTAAGTACCGACGGCGTGTGACGACAAGGGTACAATCGTGTTTTTGGAGCCATCCCTATGCGCCTACTCGGCAAAGCGCTCACCTTCGACGACGTATTGTTGGTGCCAGCGTTCTCCCAGGTCCTGCCCAAGGACACTTCACTTTCCACCCAGTTCTCCCGAAATATCCGCCTGAATCTGCCGCTTGTGTCGGCAGCGATGGATACGGTCACCGAAGCCCGGCTTGCCATTGCCATTGCGCAGGAAGGCGGCATAGGTATTGTTCACAAAAACCTGACGCCCCAGCAGCAGGCCGCCGAGGTTGCAAAGGTCAAGCGCTACGAGAGCGGTGTGCTGCGCGATCCGGTGGTCATCACCCCCACGCATACTGTGCGCCAGGTCATGGCACTCAGCGAGCAACTCGGCATTTCCGGCTTTCCCGTGATTGATGGGGGCAAGGTCGTCGGCATCGTCACGGGGCGCGACATGCGCTTCGAATCCCGCATGGATGTGCCGGTCAGCACCATCATGACACCGCGCGAGCGCCTGATCACCATTTCTGAAACCGCTTCATTGGCCGACGCCAAGGCCTTGTTGAACAAACACCGCCTCGAGCGTGTGCTGCTGATCAACGACGATTTCGAGCTCAAGGGCCTGATCACCGTCAAGGACATCACCAAACAGACAACCTTTCCGAATGCCGCGCGTGACTTGCACGGCAAGCTGCGCGTGGGTGCCGCTGTCGGGGTGGGTGAGGGTACCGAAGAACGCGTCGAGGCGCTGGTCAAAGCCGGCGTCGACGCCATTGTGGTGGACACCGCCCACGGCCACAGCAAAGGCGTGCTCGACCGGGTCCGCTGGGTCAAGCAGAACTACCCCAAAGTTGATGTGATTGGCGGCAACATCGCCACCGGCGCTGCGGCGCTGGCACTGGTGGAAGCCGGCGCCGACGGCGTCAAGGTCGGCATCGGCCCCGGCAGCATCTGCACCACCCGCATCGTTGCGGGTGTGGGCGTGCCGCAGATCATGGCCATCGACAACGTCGCCACGGCTTTGCGCGGCACCGGCGTTCCGTTGATCGGAGACGGCGGCATCCGCTACAGCGGCGATATCGCCAAGGCCATCGCGGCGGGCGCCAACACGGTGATGATGGGTGGCATGTTCGCCGGCACCGAAGAAGCGCCGGGTGAAGTGATCCTGTTCCAGGGCCGCAGCTACAAGAGCTACCGCGGCATGGGCAGCATTGGCGCCATGCAGCAAGGCAGCGCAGACCGTTATTTCCAGGAGTCCAGCACCGGCAACCCGAACGCCGACAAGCTGGTCCCCGAAGGCATTGAAGGCCGCGTGCCCTACAAGGGCTCCATGGTCGCCATCGTGTTCCAGATGGCCGGCGGTCTGCGGGCCAGCATGGGCTACTGCGGTTGCCCCACCATCGAGGACATGCGAGACAAGGCCGAGTTCGTGGAGATCACCTCCGCCGGCATCCGCGAAAGCCATGTCCACGACGTGCAGATTACCAAGGAAGCGCCGAACTACCGGGCTGATTAGGGCCCCCACGCTTGTCACTTCGTGTACTGCGCTGCCCCCCAAGGGGGCTAATTTTCCTAGGGGCGGCCCGTCGGAAAATTGATTCTTCTTTTAAGGCCGTTGGCAGCGACTGATTAATTCAATGCAGCACCAGAAAATACTCATTCTTGATTTCGGCTCCCAGGTCACCCAGCTGATCGCCCGCCGCGTGCGCGACGCCCATGTATTTTGCGAAGTTCATCCCTGTGACGTCAGCGACGACTGGGTCCGCGAATACGCCAAAGACGGCACGCTCAAGGGCATCATCCTGTCCGGCAGCCACGCCAGCATCTACGAAGAAACCACCGACAAGGCGCCGCAAGCGGTGTTTGAATTGGGCTTGCCGGTGCTGGGCATCTGCTACGGCATGCAGGCCATGGCGCACCAGCTGGGCGGCAAGGTCGAAGGCGGCCACAAACGCGAGTTTGGCTCCGCCGACGTGCGGGCCCGCGGCCACACCGCCCTGCTCAAGGATATCGCCGACTACACCACGCCCGAAGGCCAGGGCATGCTCGACGTCTGGATGAGCCACGGCGACAAGGTCACCGAAATGCCGCCGGGCTTCAAGCTCATGGCCTCGACCGATTCCTGCCCCATCGCCGGCATGGCCGATGAAGACCGCCGTTTTTACGCGGTGCAATTTCACCCCGAAGTCACGCACACCAAGCAGGGCAACGCCATCCTCAAACGCTTCGTGCTGGGCATTTGCGGCACCCGCCAGGACTGGGTCATGGGCGATTACATCAGCGAGGCGGTCGAGAAAATCCGCGCGCAAGTGGGTGACGAGGAAGTCATCCTGGGCCTTTCCGGTGGTGTTGACTCCTCAGTGGCTGCGGCGCTGATCCACCGCGCTATCGGCGACCAACTGACCTGCGTGTTCGTCGATCACGGCCTGCTTCGCCTGAACGAGGGCGACATGGTCATGGAGATGTTTGTCGGCAAGCTGCACGCCAACGTGATCCGTGTCGATGCAAGCGACCAGTTCCTCGGCCACCTGGCAGGCGTCAGCGAACCCGAAGCCAAGCGCAAGATTATCGGCCGCGAGTTCGTTGAGGTGTTCAAGGCCGAAGCGGCCCGGCTCAAGGCCGGCACCGGCGGCCACAAGGGCGCCAAATGGCTGGCCCAGGGCACGATTTACCCCGACGTGATCGAATCCGGCGGCGCCAAAAGCAAAAAAGCCGTCACCATCAAGAGCCATCACAACGTCGGCGGTCTGCCTGAGCAATTGGGTCTCAAGCTTCTCGAGCCTTTGCGCGAGTTGTTCAAGGATGAAGTCCGCGAACTGGGCGTCGCTCTCGGGTTGCCGCACGACATGGTGTACCGCCATCCATTTCCCGGCCCCGGCCTGGGCGTGCGCATCCTGGGCGAAGTCAAGAAGGAGTATGCAGACCTCTTGCGCCGTGCCGATGCGATCTTCATCGAAGAGCTGCGCAACTTCAAGGATGCCGCGACGGGTAAAACCTGGTACGACCTCACCAGCCAGGCTTTCACTGTGTTTTTGCCGGTGAAAAGCGTGGGCGTGATGGGCGACGGCCGGACTTACGACTACGTGGTGGCCCTGCGCGCGGTGCAAACCAGCGACTTCATGACGGCCGACTGGGCCGAGCTGCCTTACGCGCTGCTCAAAAAGGTCTCGGGCCGCATCATTAATGAAGTGCGCGGCATCAACCGCGTGACCTACGACGTGAGCAGCAAGCCGCCGGCTACGATTGAGTGGGAATGAGGAGCTGAGACCCATGTCCGGGCAATCCGCATTACCCGGCTTTGATGACACGCCGGCGCCGACGGACCGGCTGTTTTTCGCGCTCTTTCCTGATGCTGAGACCGCCGAGCGTATTGCGCAGTGTGCCCGGCAATTGCAGACAGAACACGGCCTGCATGGTGCACCGCTGAAAACCGGGCGCTTTCACATCACGCTCCACCATCTGGGCGATTACGCGGGCCTGCCCCAAGGCGTTGTCGATATGGCGGGCCAAGCTGCCGCTGCGGTCAAATCGCAGCCGTTCTCTGTCACCTTTGACCGGGCCGCAAGTTTCTCCAGTTCTCCGCGCAACCGGCCTTTTGTCCTGCGCGGTGACGCTGGCCTTGCCGACCTGATGGCGTTCCAGCGGGCGCTGGGCATTGAGATGACCAAGGCCGGGCTGGGGCGCTGGGCGAAACCGGCCTACACGCCCCATGTCACTTTGCTCTATGACGACCGCGCGGTGGCCGAACAAGTGGTCGAGCCCATCATCTGGACGGCCGGCGAGTTTATCCTTGTGCGCAGCCTGATCGGCCAGACGCTGCACGTTCCACTGGCCCGCTGGCCATTGCGCCCCTGAGCCCGCGGTAACAGATTCCGGGGAAATTTCCGGCTGATCAAGCCGCCGCCAAATCCGTTTTTTGGCCTATGCTTCAGCCCATGTACATGCCGCCCCAATTCAAAGGCGACCGCGCAAAGGCTGCGGCGCTGATCCAGGAACACCCCTTTGCCAGCTTGATCAGTGTCGATGACGCTGGTCTTCCGTATGTCACGCATTTGCCCTTGCATCTGGAAGATCGCGGCGATCAGCTGGTGCTGCTGGGTCATGTGGCCAAGCCCAATGCGCACTGGCGCTACCTGCAGGCACGACCGCAGGCCGTGGCCACCTTTCTCGGGCCTCATGCCTACCTGTCGCCCAAGGTCTACCCGGATCTGGCGCGGGTGCCGACCTGGAACTACCTGGCCGTGCATTGCACCGTGCAGGCCACGCTGATCGAAGATCCCCTGGCAAAAGACCGCCTGCTTAAAAAGCTGATTGGCGACCATGAGCCACCTTACGCCGAGCAATGGCGTGGCCTGGGCGAAGAGTTTGCCCACAAAATGCTGGCCGGCATTGTGGCCTTTGAATTGCAGGTGACCGATCTGCAATGCAAGGTCAAGATCAACCAGCACAGGCCCGAGTCCCACGCAGCGATGAAGGCCATTTACGCGGCCGGCAATGAAAACGAGCGCGGCCTGGCCAACTGGATGGCCCGCCTGGGCATGGCCGGCACAAGCAACACGTCAACGGAGGCCTGAAATGCGCGCCATGTTCAGCATCGTGAGCTTGTTGGTCGTGTTGGCCATCGTGGGGTTCCTGGTCAAGAAGCAGCTGGGCAGCCAACTGGCCGGCCCACCGGCGGCCGGCGTGCCTGCAGTCTCTGGCGGCGCCACGCCGCAAGAACAAAGCCGGCAAGTGCAGCAGCAGGTCAAACAGTCCGTGGAAAGCCTGATGCAGCAGCCCCGGCCGTCGCAGGACGACAAGTAATTCAATAAGAAACAGGCTATGGCCCTTGCAGGACGAGCGCAAGCAGCTATGAAAATAATAGCAAATGAATGACATCATCTTCATGCAGCAGGCGCTTGCGCAGGCCCGTCAGGCAGCCGGGTCGGGTGAAGTGCCTGTGGGCGCAGTGGTGGTGCGGCGTGGCGAGATCATTGCCACGGGCCGTAACGCCCCGGTGGACGGGCACGACCCGACAGCACATGCCGAGATCGTGGCGTTGCGTGCGGCGGCCCAGGCGCTGGGTAACTATCGGCTGGACGATTGCGAACTGTTTGTGACGCTGGAACCTTGCGCCATGTGCAGCGGCGCCATGCTGCATGCCCGGCTCAAACGCGTGGTGTTCGGCGCGACCGATCCCAAGACCGGCGCCGCCGGCTCGGTCATCGACCTGTTTTCCGAGTCCCGGCTGAACCACCAGACCCACCTGCAGGGCGGGGTGCTGGCTGCGGAATGCAGCGCACTGCTGCAGGAGTTTTTTCGCCGGCGCAGGGATGAGCAGCGCGAGGCATCACGGCTGGCCCATCCGCTGCGTGACGATGCATTGCGCACGCCCGACGTCGCGTTTGAGGCCCTGCCGGGCTACCCCTGGCAGCCCCGTTATGTGAGCGACCTGCCGGCGCTGCAGGGGCTGCGCATGCATTACCTCGACGAAGGCGACAGTGGGAACAAGGGCGAAGGAGGCGGCCTGACCTTTCTGTGCCTGCACGGCAACCCGGCCTGGAGCTATCTTTATCGCAAGATGATCCCGCCGCTGCTGCAAGCCGGGCACCGCGTTGTTGCCCCGGACATGGTCGGGTTTGGCAAAAGTGACAAGCCCAAGAAGGACAGCTTTCATAGCTTCAGCGCCCATCGCCAGATACTGCTCGAGTTGGTGGAAAAACTGGATCTGCAGAACGTAGTGCTGGTGGTGCAGGATTGGGGCGGCTTGCTGGGCCTGACGCTGCCGATGGCCGCGCAGCATCGCTACAAAGGCCTGCTGGTCATGAACACCATGCTGGGCACCGGGGATGCTCCATTGCCTGCAGGCTTTGTGGCCTGGCGCGAGATGTGCGCCAGGAACCCCGAGTTTGATGTGGCGCGCCTTTTTGCGCGCGGCAACCTGCAGATGAGCCCCGCAGAGTGCGCGGCCTACAACGCGCCGTTCCCGGACAAAGGGCATCGCGCCGCGCTGCGCGCGTTCCCGCCCATGGTGCCGGATGCACCTGATGCTGACGGCGCGGCCATTTCACGCCAGGCGCGCGCCTTCTGGCACAACGACTGGACCGGCCGGACATGGATGGTGGTGGGTGCGCAAGACCCGGTGCTGGGCCCGCCCGTTATGAAAGAACTGCAAGCCCTGATCCGCGGTTGCGGCGAGCCCGTGATGCTGCCGCGGGCCGGCCACTTTGTGCAAGAGCACGGTGAGCCGATTGCGCAGCAAGCCGCGCGTTTTTTCAGCCCGCCAGCTTGAAGACCGGCAAGTGCCAGCCCAGGAAGATAGCGCTCAGCCGCAGCGCTGCCACGGCCACCAGCCCGATACTGAACGCCCAGGAGGGTTTCAGGCCCAGCGTCTTCAGAGCCAGGTACAGCACAATTCCGGCAATCGCCGCGCTGGCATAAATGTCCTGGCGCAGCAGCAGGGGGATCTGGTTGCTGCAGATGTCGCGCATCACGCCGCCGGCCACACCGGTCATGGTGCCCATCAACACCACGATGATGGGCGACAGCCGCGCTGCCTCGGCCAGCTGCGCACCTGAAAGGGCAAACAGGGCCAGGCCGAAGGCATCGGCCACCAGCAGGGCCTGCGCAGGAATCGGCAGGAGCTGCACATAAAGCACTGTGCCCAGTGCCGCCGCGCAGATCACCAGCAGGTAGGTGGGGTCGGCCATCCAGAACACCGGGTGCCGGTTCATTAGCAAGTCCCGCAGGGTGCCTCCGCCGATGGCCGTCAGCGAGGCCAGGACCAGCACGCCCAGCAAATCAAGCTGCAGGCGTCCTGCCGCCAGTGCGCCACTCACTGAAAACACGGCAACGCCGAAGAGGTCAAGCAGGTAAAGGAACATGGTTGACCCGTTTATACCTGCTGCTATCCGCGGCAGGGAAGGGGCGAAGTCCTTCGCGGGATGGGATACTTGCATCCGTGAAAAAACATATCTACATCTATTCCCCTTCCAGCGCGGTGCGCGACAAAGCAGGTTTCAAGCGTGGCGTGAAGCGCCTCGAGTCCCAGGGGCATGAAGTTGAAATCGATACCGACGCACTGGCGCAGCATCAGCGTTTTGCCGGCGACGACGAAACCCGGCTTGCCTCTATTCACCGTGCGGCAGCCAGTGGGGCCGACATCGCCCTGATCTCCCGCGGCGGCTACGGCCTCACCCGCATCCTGCCGAAGATCAACTACAAGGCGGTCGCCAAAGCTGCTGCCGGAGGCACGCGTTTTGTGGGCCTGAGCGACTTCACGGCCTTTCAGATGGCCTTGCTGGCCAAAACCGGCGCGATGACCTGGGCAGGTCCTTCGTTAGATGACTTTGGCGCGGAAGCACCTGACGACATCATGGAAGCCTGCTTTGACGACCTGATCACGGGGCAGGGCGAAGGCACCGGCTGGCAGTTGCCCAAGTCTGCTATGAATTTAATAGCTTCTTCCGCTCGTGGTGCAAAGGCTGGAGCCGGATTCACCATTAAAGACGCAGTATTCTGGGGTGGTAACCTCGCCATCCTGTCTGCGCTGGTGGGAACGCCTTATCTGCCGGCCGTCAAAGGCGGCATCCTGTTTGTTGAGGATGTCGGCGAACACCCTTATCGGGTGGAGCGCATGCTCACGCAGCTGTTGCAAGCCGGCATTCTGGCGCAGCAGAAGGCGATCGTTTTTGGCCAGTTCACCAACTACAAGCTGGCGCCGAATGACAAGGGCTTCAAGCTGGATACCGCCATCGCCTGGCTTCAAGGGCAGGTGAAGGCACACGTGTTGACCGGCCTGCCGTTCGGCCACGTGCCGACCAAGGTGCTGCTGCCGGTGGGCTGCAAAACCACCTTGGTGGTAGAAGACCGGGATGCCTTCCTGCTCTGGGGCCACCAGCACTAACCGGCGTTAAAACGCTGGCCCTGGCTGAGCTTGACTGCCGGCGGCGATGTTCAGGGCAAAAAAAAACCAGCACGAAGCTGGTTTAAAAATAGCCTTGGAGGCCAGGAAGAAAACGGAAAAAACAGGCGGAAAAAGCGAAAAAACTGAAAGCTGGAAGGTCAGGTTGTCAGGGGGCTGGACCGGGAACTGAGGCCGCGCGGCAGCATGCCCTTGAATTTGTCGCTGATACGGCTGACTTTTTCGCGGGCAACTGTTTCGCCATGCATGGCAGCAAGCACCGCCATGATGTCGCCGCGGGTGTACCACAGGCCTTGAACGTCTTGGGCGTAGCGCACGCGGCGCGTGATCTTGGGGTAGTGCTTTTCACCAAACTCGCCAAGCTCATCCAGGATGAATTGGCGGATTTCTTCGGTGCGGTCTTCCAGAACGGAAGCAGTGACTTCACCAGTGCCCAGCAAAGCCATGAAACTGCTTTTCAGATTCGGTTTTAACCAGCGCATGTGTCTCACAACTTTCTACCGGGCATCCGTAGGGTATTTGTTCACGTTCCCGAGGAACGGTTTGTTCTGTTAGATTAAGACTGCGGCGGTTCATTTGCAAGACGTTTTGTGTGAAATGGTTAACGCAAAACAACAAATGAATCAAGGAGTTAGTAACTAGATGTCAAGTCGATTCTGGTATTGAACAGTGTTTAAATCTTTAGACTTACATTAAGTTTCAGCTGTAGACAAAAGTCACCCTTCCACCATTCGCTCAACTTTTCAGCCCCAGCCAGACCCAACATGAACACCACAATGACCGCCTATCCCGCGCATTACATCAACGGACAATGGGTCAAAGCCCAGTCTTCGGAGACCCTTCCTGTCCATGATTCCAGTACCGAAGAGGTGATGGCAACCGTGCCGTCCGGTACGGTCGGGGAAGCAGAAGCTGCGGTATTGGCGGCCCGGGCTGCGTTTGACGGATGGTCTACGTTGCCCGTCGAGACGCGCGCTGCTTACCTGGATAAGGTGGCCGCCGGCATCAAGGCCCGCATCGAAGACCTGGCCGTGGCCATTGCGCGCGAGGTGGGCATGCCCCTGAAGATGGCCCGGGCCGTCCAGGTAGGAGGGCCCGCATGGCACTGGGGAAACTTTGCCAAGGTGGCCCGCCAGTTCGAATGGGAAAAGCAGGTCGGCAACTCGCTCGTGGTACGCGAGCCGATCGGTGTCGTGGGGTGCATCACGCCCTGGAATTTCCCGCTCAGCCAGATCACACTCAAGATCGCCCCCGCCATGGCGGCAGGTTGCACCGTGGTGCTCAAGCCCAGCGAAATCGCCCCGGTCAACGCCATGATCCTGGCTGAAATCATTCATGAGGCCGGCCTGCCGCCCGGTGTGTTCAACCTGGTCAACGGTGTAGGCCCCGTGGTGGGCGAGGTGCTGGCAACGCATCCCGAAGTCGACATGCTGAGCTTTACCGGCTCTACCCGGGCAGGCAAACGTGTGAGCGAACTGGCCAGCCAGTCGGTCAAGCGGGTAGCGCTCGAGCTCGGCGGGAAGTCGGCCAGTGTCATCCTGGAAGATGCAAATTTCGAAGCTGCGGTCAAAGGCACTGTATCGGCCTGCATGCTCAACAGCGGCCAGACCTGTTCGGCCCACACCCGCATGCTGGTGCCGGCCGGGCGCTACGAGGAAGCCAAGGCGCTCGCACAGGCAGCTGTCGCGAAATTCAGTATCGGCCCCAGCCTGGTGGAAACCAGCAAACTCGGACCGCTGGTCAGTGCAGCCCAGCGTGACCGCGTCCTCGGTTTTATCCGAACCGGCATTGAAGAAGGTGCGGATGTGATTGCCGGCGGTGCTGAGGCGCCTGATTTTGCGCAGGGCTATTTTGTCCAACCCACCATCCTGGGTATCAAGGCGACAGACACACTGGCACAGGAAGAAATTTTCGGCCCGGTCCTGGTCGTTATTTCCTACAACGATGAGGACGAGGCGGTGTCGATTGCCAATAGCACCATTTACGGTCTTGGCGGTGCGGTGTGGGGCGGCACCGACGAACGGGCCATGAAAGTGGCGCGCCGCTTGCGCACGGGACAGGTGGATATCAATGGCGGACCTTTCAACGGTCAGGCGCCGTTTGGTGGCTACAAACAATCGGGTAATGGCCGCGAAAACGGCGTTTATGGTTTTGAAGAATTTCTGGAATTCAAGGCCATTCAGCTAAAAGCCGCCGTGGCTTGAGCCGCCTGGTTCAACGCTGCCGATGGATGGAAGATTAAAACATTTAGTTACAGTTGCGGGTCTTGGCACGCAATTTCTTCTTGTCGTAATCATGCTTATGTTTTAATTGCGCAAGATAGCTACAAGCAGTTACATAGACCCTATGGCAGAAGTCACCGTCGTTTTTGCCGATCTCACCGGAAGCACCGGGGTTTTTGAATCGCTGGGCAATGCCAAGGCAACTCAGGCCATCACACGTTTGACGCAGTGGATAGGCAAGGTCAGCGTGGCCTATCGCGGCCACGTTGTGAAATACCTGGGCGACGGTGTGCTGGTGGTGTTTCCAGACAACGCAGACGCCGTTGACGCCGTAACCGAGCTGCAGCGGGTTCACCGCGACCGTATCCGGAACTGGCCCGAGCACCTCAAGATGCGGCTGCAGCTGGGTGTGGCACGGGGTGAAATTGTCGAGCAGGACGGCGATTGCTTCGGCGACGCCGTCAATGTGGCCTCCCGGTTGAGCGATCTGTCCGGCCCGGACCAGATACTCGCGACCGAAGCCGTCATCGAAAAGCTGCCAGCCGACACACTCGTACGCTCCCGAAATCTTGGCGCCATGGACATTCGTGGCCGCACCGAAGCCTGCCTGGTCCACCGCATCGAATGGCAGGCAGAAGTCATGACCGAATCATTTACCGTACCTTCCAGCCTGACGGCGCACTCGGCCCCGCAGCCCCTGGCTCTGGCGTCGATCGAGTTGTGCTGGCTGGACATCAATACCGAGTTCGCCTCGGGTGAGCTGCCGATTTTCCTGGGGCGAGACCACGACGCGCAATTTGTGGTTCAAGATCCGCGCGTTTCCCGCAGGCACGCCAGAATTGAATGGCGTGCCGGCAAGTTTTACCTTGAAGATGTCAGCAGTTACGGCACCTGGGTGCGATTTTCCGACAGCGCAGCTGTCGTGGCATTGCGCCGACAGGAATGTGTGTTGCTGCAAGAGGGTGAGATTGCTCTGGGCGCTCCCTTTGAAGACTTCACGGTGCCTACCGTCAGTTTCAAGTTTGCTGACGGCAAAGTCCATCTTCAAACAAAATAGCGTCTTTCCGGCAGGGCCGACCAGGTTCTGCCTGGCATGCCAACTGCTCATCGCCATGGGCACCTGGCTGCGCTATCCGTATCACCCGATGGAACATGATGGTCTGGTTCAAACGCATTTCTGCTGCGCTGCTGGTGTTGCTGCTGATCGCAACCACCGTGGCGGGTTTCTATATTTACCGGACCTTCCCGACACTCGACGGTGAACTCCAGGCAGCGGGCTTGCGTGGCCCCGTATCGGTTGCCCGTGACACCGCGGATGTCACCCACATCAAGGCCCAGTCGCCCCACGACGCCTGGTTTGCCCTTGGTTATGTCCATGCACAGGAGCGTGGCTGGCAGCTGGAGTTCAACCGGCGGGTTATGCACGGTGAGCTGTCCGAGGTGTTTGGCCCGGCCACACTTGACACCGACAAGTTGCTGCGCACCCTGGGTGTTGTGCAGGCCGCCGAGCGCCAATGGCAGAACCTTCCGGCCGAGGGGCGCGATGCGATGCAGGCCTACAGCGACGGCATCAATGCTTTTTATCAAGGCTCTTCGCAGGCGCTGTCTCCCGAGTTCCATATCGTGGGCGTCAAACCTGGAGGCCTTTCCGGCAAAGCCTGGTCTCCCACTGACAGCGTCGCATGGTCGCTGATGATGGCGCTGGACCTCGGCGGCAACTGGGGCACCGAGTTCGCGCGCCTGTCGGCGGCCCGGCTGCTGAAGCCCGCAGAACTCCAGCAGTTGTTTCCGCCTTACCCAGGCGAACAGCCTGCCTCGAAAGTGGACTTTTCCAAGCTGTATGCGGGCTTGGGCGTTTACCGGTCCGACCTCCCGGATGCTACTAAAAAGATAGCTTCCAGCGCCCGTCAGTCAAGGTCTAGGAGGCTATTTGAGGCTGAAAATCGACCACTGGACGTCGCAGCCCTGGCTTCGAACATCAACGATTGGGCCTTGGCACTCGGTAACGTAGGGGGCAAAGGCTCCAATAACTGGGTGGTGGCGGGCTCCCACACCGACAGCGGCAAGCCGCTGCTCGCCAACGACCCGCATCTGGGGCTGTCTGCGCCGGCTGTCTGGTATTTCGCGCGGCTGCAGGCATCCGAAGGCAAGACAGCGAACGGCGGTAGCGCGCCGGCGCTGGACGTGATCGGCGCGACATTGCCCGGCTTGCCCTTTGTGGTGATGGGGCATACCGGGAAGGTGGCCTGGGGCTTCACCAACACCGCCCCGGATGTGCAGGATTTGTACCTGGAGCAGATTAATCCTGCCAATGCGCAGCAGTACCGCGTACCCCATGCTGGCGGCGCAAACGCCGACACGGCCTGGGAGGACTTCAAGGTTCGTAGCGAGACGATCAAGGTGAAGGGTCAACCCGATGTGGTGCTCAATGTGCGAGAAAGCCGCCACGGCCCCGTTCTCAGCGATGTCCAGAAGTCGCACGCCGACCTGCTTGATATCCGCAAATATGTGATCGCGTTGCACTGGAGTGCCCTGGATGCCGACAACCAGACCGTGCTGGCAGGCCTGCGCGCCAACCGGGCACAGTCTGCCCAGGAGTTGCTTGCGGCATTTTCGGCCTATCACTCGCCCATGCAAAACGTCGTGACCGCGGATGTCTTCGGCCAAACCGGTTTCAAGGCGGTCGGCAAGGTACCGCTGCGAAAACCCGATAACGACATCCTCGGGACCGCGCCGTCCCCCGGGTGGGAGGCGCGCTACGACTGGGCAGGCTGGGTGCCTTATGCGCAGACGCCCGAGGCCGCCAATCCGGCGATTGAGGCCAAGGGCTGGTGGTCTACGGCGAACCAGCGCATTACGCCACCTGCTTATCCCTTCTTCATCGGGCAGGACTGGACCGTGCCTTACCGCTACAACCGCATTGAACAGTTGCTGGCTGCCACACCCAGGCACACCATGGAGTCCATGCAAAAAATACAGGGTGACCAGTACTCGGCGGCCACGGTGCGGCTCTTGCCTTTCCTGCAGGAAACGCTGTCGCAGTCTTTCGCCCATCCGTTGGCAGAAGCAGTACGCCGCAAGATGGCGGGATTTGACGGGACCATGCGCGCCGACCAGGCGGAACCTCTGGTGTTTGCCGCCTGGGTAGACGAGCTGACACGGGGCACCATCGGTGCAAAACTGGGTGAGCCCACGTTCAAGGCCCTTTACGGCAAGCGCCATTTCAGGAGCACGCTGGAAGACATTCTCGAGAGTAACGACACCGGATGGTGCGGCACCGCTGGTTGTGCGGCGCAGTCTGCTGCTGCGCTGAACCGGGCGCTGGATCGCCTCCAGGCAGCCTATGGGAACGACGTAGAGGCCTGGAGCTGGGGCAGGGCGCACTTCGCGCTGTCTGCCCACAAGCCATTTGGCAACGTGCCCTGGCTCGCTAAGTTCTTTGATGTCCGTGTTCCCACCGGTGGCGATACCTTTACCGTCAACGTGGGGCAGTACTGGGCGACCGGGGACGCGACGCCTTTCGCCAACCGGCAGGCCGCTTCTTTGCGGGCCGTGTATGACCTCGCAGACCTGGAGAATTCACGCTTCATTTACCAGACGGGGCAAAGCGGCCTGGTGTTTTCCGGGCGCTATCGCGACATGAAGGATCGCTGGGCCGCAGTGCAATACCGGCCGTTGCAGATGAACCCGTCAACCTACGTGCACCGGCTCACGCTGAGTCCCTGAACGGGCTTCGAAGTCTCACGCCGGGATGGCGTCGACATTCAGCCGGTCCCAGTGGCGATGCTGGGCGATGGCTGCCATGAAGTCTTGGGAAACCTGCCCCTCAGTCACTTTGCGTGCATCGGCTATCAGGACTCCCGGCGTCGGCACGTGGATCAGCTCCGGGTCTTTGCCCAGACTGAAACCCAGGGTGCTTAACAGCTGGGCGCCGTCGTTGATGGCGCAAATCGTTTTGCAATGCTTGTAGGCCTCCAGCACGAAATGCACAGCTTCGCCCATGGCGGCCAGGGTGCCTATGCTGTCGCCTCCCCCGGGGATCAGCACCGCGTCGAACATCACGGAGGGCATATTCGTGAAAGTATGGTCCACCGCAAGCTGCCGGCCGGACGAGGTGCTGACCGTGCCCAGGTGCGGCGCGACGAGTTTGCACAGCGCACCGGCGTCCAGGAGGTCTTGCTGGATGCGCTTGAGGGCTGCGGCTTCGACGCCGTCCGCTACCAGGATGGCCACTTTGCGTGTCTTGACGCTGCCGCCGGTGCGGCCCACCATGCGCAATGCCGGGTCTTCCTCGATCTTGCTGGTGATGCGGTAGTCCCGGAAACCCAGCCGGCCGGATGCAGCCTTGGGATCCGGCGGATTGATGCCCAGCGGGGTTGCCACACGGGTTGCCAGTTTCAGGTCCACATGGGCCAGGTTGTCCACCATGCGCTGGCGTATTTCAGGGACCTCCACCTTGGAGAGCTCAAACCGGAATGCCGCAACGATATGGTCTTTTTCCACCGCGCTCTGGCTGTTCCAGAACAGTGCCGCCTGGGAGAAATGGTCGTCGAATGAAGGGCTGCGGCGCCTGATTTTGGGTGGCTCTACCTGTTCTGGGTATGACTGGAAGCCATGCGCTCCGCCATCGATCCTGAACTCTGTCCCATTGCCCAGCGTATTGGGCTCATACGCTACCCGTCCTTTGCTGATCGCCTGGCGGTGCATGCCGTCCCGCTGGAAGTTGTGCATCGGGCAGACGGCGCGGTTGATCGGAATCTCGTGGAAATTGGCGCCGCCCAGGCGTGACAGCTGCGTGTCCGTATAGGAAAAAAGGCGGCCCTGCAGCAGAGGGTCATTGGAAAAATCGATGCCCGGCACCAGGTGGCCGGGGTGGAATGCCACCTGCTCGGTTTCAGCAAAGAAATTGTCGGGATTACGGTTCAACACCATCTTCCCGATGATCTGCACGGGCACCTGTTCTTCCGGAATCAGTTTGGTCGGGTCCAGGATGTCGAACCCCAGCTCGTCCTCCTTGCCTTCGTCCACGATTTGAACGCCCAGCTCCCATTCGGGAAAATTGCCGCTTTCGATAGCCTCCCACAGGTCGCGCCGGTGAAAGTCAGCGTCTTTGCCGGCAATCTTCTGGGCTTCATCCCATGCCAGTCCGTGAACGCCGAGCTTGGGTTTCCAGTGAAACTTCACAAAGTGCGAATCGCCGCGGGCATTGATAAAACGGAATGCATGGACACCGAAGCCCTCCATCATGCGGAGGCTGCGCGGTATGGCGCGGTCTGACATGGCCCACATCAGCATGTGTGTAGTTTCAGGCATCAGCGAAGCAAAATCCCAGAACGTGTCGTGGGCACTGGCCGCCTGGGGCATTTCATGGTGCGGCTCCGGCTTGACCGCATGGATCAGGTCCGGAAACTTGATGGCATCCTGGATAAAGAAAACGGGAATGTTGTTGCCGACAAGGTCGTAATTTCCCTCGGAGGTGTAAAACTTCACGGCAAACCCGCGCACGTCACGCACAGTATCCGCCGAGCCCCTGGAGCCGGCCACGGTAGAAAACCGCACAAATACCGGCGTTTCCACGTCCGGGTCCTGGAGAAAGGCAGCGCTGGTGTATTGCACCATCGACTTGTAGGGTTTGAAGTACCCATGTGCAGCGGAGCCTCGCGCGTGGACAGCGCGTTCCGGAATGCGTTCGTGGTCGAAATGGGTGATTTTTTCGCGAAGGATGAAATCCTCCAGCAGGGTAGGGCCGCGCACGCCCGCCTTCAGCGAGTTATGGTTGTCCGGAATCTGCAGGCCCTGGTTGGTGGTCAGGGCCGCGGCCGGGCCGGTGGAGAACCCCTCAAGCTGCGACTTTTTGTCTTTTGCACCTTCCGCATTTCGGCCAGGGTTGATAGCGTTGCGCTTGGATGGCGGCATGAAAAATCTTTCTTCTTAAAAGAGGGCGTCGGGGGCGGTGAAATGAGAGTGCACCTGGAGCTTTCTGTCGCAGGCGGGCCGGCGGTTTGGCCGGCGCAAATATGGCCGTCACGTATCGAGTAAACCTTCCAGCCCCTTCACGCAGGCCAGCAGTGCCAGTGCGGCAACGGTGCCGGCCAGGCACCAGCCCATGAGTTCCTGAAGTGCGTCGGCAAGGCCATCGGGCAACAGCATTGAACACAAAAACAGGCTTGCTGCGCAGACAAGCGCGGTGAGAAATGCATGGACGAGGTCGATACCCCGGGGGCTTGCATGAATTCGCCAGGCGGTGAGCAATCCTGCTGCCATGCCTGCCAAAAGTCCGCCCATCAGTTTCATGGTGATTCCCCGTGTGGTTTGCGCTCCACCGGTTGTGTCCCGGTGTCGTTGTCTGGTGCATAGACCATACGGGCCGGCAGATCCATATCCGGTAGCCGGATGCCGGTGCACCCTGTAAGGCCTTTCTTCTCCTTGCGTAAGACATGGCTTACCGTTTTAGCGTGTGCAAAGCGTTCCTGTGGACGTCAGGTTTCAGGCGCCTTTGGCGGCGCGCTGGCCTTTTCTCCTACACGGGCATGCTCGTCCCTCCGGCAGAAACCGGAAGACGCTTCGCTTAAATTTGCAGCCATGAAAGACATCCATGCCCAGTTACAGACGGGGATACGCCGATGACGTTGCCAAAAATGAAAACCTATGTCGTAGAGGACAACCCGACCATCCGCGAAAACCTGATCAGTACGCTGGAAGAACTCGCTCCGGTGGAAGCGGTTGGCACGTCTGATTCTGAAGAGCAGGGGGCAGAGTGGTTGACGCGCAACGACGCGCAATGGGATCTGGCCATCGTCGACCTCTTTCTCAAGAAAGGTAGCGGTCTCGGGGTGTTGCAGGCTTGCCGCGCCCGCAGGCCGCTTCAAAAAATAGTGGTATTCAGTAACTACGCAACACCCGAAATGCGCAGGCGCTGTGCGGAGTTGGGTGTCGATGCGGTATTTGACAAATCGACTGAAATTGACTGCCTGCTTGCTTACTGCGTGACTCAAAGCCAAAAACTGGACCAGGTTGCGAATGACGAATCCGCGCTCCAGCGAGCCTGAAGGAGGACGGCATGAACGAATCTGCAGTGTTAATCGGCCAGTCCACAGAGGACCCTGTTTACCGTTCCGGTGCAGGTCAACGCAAGTTGTCGGAAGATATTTTTCCGTCCGCCGAAGAGGCAGTATTGGCGGAGCAAGTCCATGGAACAGGCGGTTTTCCGTCCGACGCCCAGGTGACCCGGCCGCCGGCAGTCCGGGCCGGCGACAAGCGGGCCCCTCTTATGGGTTCTTTTCGAACCCAGGTCGCGGAATACCCGTGCCGTTCGGCATTGATGGCCGCCGCCGCCGGCGCCTTGGCCATGATCATGCTGCGATCACAGTTGCGTCGCCGCGCCGGTTCGCACTTGCCACGCTGGATCAGATAACTCCCTGGCCCCGGAGCATCCTATGCGACTTCATGTTCCCGTTCCGGAACCCAGTCCCGGCACCCCTGGCATCCATGTTCCCACCGAGGTGCCGCCGGTGATTATTCCTCCTGCGCCAGGCACGCCCCCTGAGGTCAATGATCCACCGCTGGAGCCGACGCTACCGATCCGCGAGCCGGCGACAAACGTGCCACCGCAGGCGGTTTAAACACAGCTCCAGCTCGCGCGGGCACTCAGCGCAATAGCTTACAGGGCGGCCTGCTGCCGCTGGTACTCAGCCCTTTTCATGGTGAGATAAGTGTTCTTGTCTACCTCATGAAGCTGCCGTGCGTACTGTTCCGTGGCATCAAACCAATGCAGCATGCGCGCTTCAAGTTGCTGCGCGGCTGGTTTGTCCACAGCGGCGAGGTAGGCTTCGATCGCCAGGTAGTAACGCATGGTGTTGCGCTCTACCGCGCCGCGCATTCCGCCTACATGCGTCATGTTCTGGTCTTGCCGTATTTGGGTGAATCCCACTTTTCCATTGCCCACGGTGGCAAGGTAGCCCTGCATGGCCAGGCGGCTGGTGATGCCGTAGCCATAGGAATAACCCAAATGGATGAAGGTTTTTCCACCAGGTAGTGCAACTGCCTGCAATTCGATTCGGTAGTTGCTGGTTCCCAGCGGACCTTTGTCGGCGTTGAGTTGGGCACCCAGATAGTCGGAAGAACTGGCGGTCAGCCGATAGTTGAATTGCAACGCGAATGCGTCCTCCAGCTGCTGCGCGGTTTTTTTGCCGATGTTCATTTTCAGAGTGCTGGGGCTGCTGTCCGAACTGGCGTGGCAGTATTTGGTGTTGATGTGGAGCATCAGCATTTCGCACCAGCGATTGGGACTTTTGAACGTGGCGCTAACCGTATTGAAAGGGGAATTCAGTACAGCATATGCACTTCCACTGACCGTGTTGGTGCCTTCTGAAGACTCCAGAAAAAGCGGCCTGTGGAAGGCGTTCTGCGAAAGCTGCCCGGCCAATGCCACATGCTTTTCTAGCAGGGCAGCAGCGTGGGGTTCCGCCGAAACAGCGGGAGCTTGCTGCGCTTGCGCGGCAACCGGCAGCAGGGATGTGCCGAATGCCAGGCAACAGGCGACCACGAGGGTTTGAAAGCTGCTCATGGTCTCAGTGTGCCAGTGGAAAACAGGCAATTGGGTCATATGCTCCATCGTCCTACATTTATCGCCGAAAAGAAGGAGGAAGGGAGGAAGCGGGAGCCCAAAAGGATTTGGTCAGGCTTGTGCCACTTCGGCCAGCCGGTCCGGCGTTGTTGGGGATGTTTCAAATAGCAGCGCAATCCGATTTTCCGTACGAGTCAGACGCACGGCTTCCCGCAGCGCCAATGCTTCCAGGTCATGCCATTCAAGTTGCCGATACGACGACTTCTCAGGCACCCGCGCAGGCGCGGACGCATTCGGCTCATTCAATGAAGCCTGAACGGAAAAGAAACCATCGGTGAATTCAGTTTCCATGAGCAGTGCCCTGGGTCCGGTGGCCGTGTCGGTCAGGGTAATGATCGCGGCAGTTAACACATTGCGCAGCGCCGACTGGGACAGCTCGACATCGACCTGGCTGGTGTTGTCGACAATGGAAATGCCCTTGAACGAGAGCTGGGTTGCCACCATGCCCAGACACTCCGCAATGCCTTTTCCGGCTTTGACTGACTTGTTTTCCCGGGGGGCAAGCCAGCCCATCAAATCAACACAGGATGCAGCTGCCTCTTTGGACAGCGCCACGATGTCGCGTGCATTTCGCAGCAGCGTTTCCGGATCTGTGTCTGTTTTTTGGAGTCGCCTTTCCAGCATGGCCGCAACCATGGCAATCGGTTGCAGCGTACCCGCCATATTGTGACGGATCACGGGAGCGAGCCGCCGCAGGAGTGCGTATTGCGCCGCCTCCGTCACGCATCTTTCCAATGCCGTTTCCTGGATTGATGTGCTGTGGAATTGAACATTCATGGTGATCGTGCCGTCGAAAATGCTCCAGAAAACTGCAGGGTTGGCTGCAGGGCCGCGCCGCTTTTTGAATACATCTTGCTGCGATATTTTCAAGGCGTAACTTCAAAATATACAGCGTTAGAACGGAGGGGTATGTAAGCCAAAACCTACAGATGAAAGGTTGTGACAGGCATGCTGCAGATTGCCGCGCCCTTCGGTAAATAGTGAGGGCTTTGTGTTGTCATTCTGAATGTTCGCGAGTAATCTCGTCAGCCGTTTCTACAAAACGTTACCTTCAATACAGGATGAATGATATGGAGGCACTAGCCAAGCTGGCCGTGGTGGAGCGCGACACCGAACTCAAGTTCATTCTCAAATCCCTCAGCGCACTACGGCGGGGCGAACTCGCAGTCACACTGCCGACGGAGTGGGAAGGCGTCTACGGAAAGATCGCCGCTGAATTCAATCAGCTGTCGGCTATGACGGCGGCGACCACCAGCCGCTGCAAGGGACTTGCTGCCAAATCCCGCTCTACAGCGCGAGTGAGTCGCCGTCTGCCGGAAGAAAAATTATCCGGCTTCTGGCTGGAAAATGCTGTCGCGATTAATACCGTGCTTGATGACGCCGATACGGCAGCGGATCAGACAAAAATTATTCTCGCAGCGTTGACCGACCTTAAGAAGGGCGATGTGCATGCGTCGTTGCCGCAGGACTGGACGGGTGTACCGGGCAAGGTTGCAGATGCATTTAACGATGTGGTTTCCGAGAATGTCCGGATGGCGCGGGAGCTGGAGCGATTGAGCCGGGTGGTCGGAAAGGAGGGCCGCCTGAAAGAGCGCGCATTTGTGCCCGATGCCTCCGGCTTTTGGCGCGACTCTGCCGAATCCATCAATTCCCTGATAGCGGATCTGGTTCATCCGACCAGCGAGGTGGCGCGTGTGATTGGTGCCGTCGCCCAGGGCGATCTGTCCAAGAGCATGGCCCTCGAAGCAGAAGGCAAGGCGCTGGAAGGTGAGTTCCTGCGTACGGCCATGATCATCAACAAGATGGTGGAGCAGCTC
This sequence comes from Polaromonas sp. P1_E12, assembly GCF_056405975.1. NCBI lineage: Bacteria > Pseudomonadati > Pseudomonadota > Betaproteobacteria > Burkholderiales > Comamonadaceae > Polaromonas > Polaromonas sp. P1_E12. Next base: position 1,181,009 of record NZ_JBFUBB010000001.1, read on the forward strand.
GGAACCTTCTCGGCCGAGGTGACGCGTGTGGCGCGCGAGGTGGGTACCGAAGGAAAGCTGGGCGGGCAGGCCGACGTGCAGGGCGTGGCCGGCACCTGGAAGGATTTGACCGATTCGGTCAACTCCATGGGCTCCAACCTGACGGCACAGGTGCGGAACATTGCCGAGGTGACGACCGCCGTGGCGGCCGGTGACCTCTCCAAGAAGATCACGGTGGACGTGAAGGGCGAGATTCTGGAGCTCAAGAACACCATCAACACCATGGTGGATCAGCTTCGGTCATTTGCCTCTGAAGTGACA